>CANLOV010000005.1 GCA_947492955.1 uncultured Cellulophaga sp.
TTAGCATCTCGCATCCTTATTACATAATCTCCATCCACTGTTACTGCATTAGTAAACTCTGGACTAGACTGAAATGCAACTACTACTGCTCCTGCTGAAGTCTCTAATTGATAACTATAAGGCGCTTGCCCCCCACTAAATGTATTCGCTACTATTGTAGCCGTTGGATCCAAACACGTTAATTCCTTACTCACTATTCCCGATACGGATAAAGCATCTGGCTCAGTTAAGGTTCTTATAACTTGTGCTGTACAACTTGGCTCATTCTGCCTTCTTATATATATCGTATGACTACCTGCTGTTAACGGATGTGTGGCTGCCACCGTCGTTACCGGTGAAGTAGTAGATAACGTTGGGCTAGCAAAACTAGCATCATCTATACTGTACTCAAAACCACTTGCCGCATCAAAATTAGATACCTCAAATATTATTGTTCCATCATTACCATTATTACAACTAACATTCTCAGATGATACATAAGTAGCACTAAATCCCTGATTATCTAAAACTGTTACAGGTCTATCTATAGAAAGCTCACAAACTTCTGGGTTTTGAAAAGCCAAAATATCATCTATAGCCATATCATTACCAGAATTATTATTATTATTCGTTCTTATAACAATATCAATTCTACTATTAGAACCTGGATCTAAATCTATTGTTTGATTATACCAATCATCTGAACTTGTATTTCGAGGTATTTCTCCCGTAACATGGCTAGCAATTACCATTCCCGAATTATCAACTAATTGTATTGTAAGATTTGGGTTAGTTTCTCCTGAAGGAAGTGATGCTGATAATAAATTAAAGGTTTCTAATGATATTCTTATATCTCTATTAGGTATTATTTCTATATCTCTTTTTGCATAAATAATACCATTTAAACCAGCTACCGAACCAAGATCTATAGCTAAATAACGACCATTGGCTACTAACCCATGATCATTAGGAGTTACCCATCTAAAATAAGAACTTGTAAAATTGGTTGAAGCAGCTGAAGTAACAACATATTCGCCATTACTAAGAGACCCAACACCTCCTCTATTACAAGGCGTATTGGTTCCATCTAAGGGTTCATAACAATAATTGGGTCCTATTTCTGGATTAGAAGTATTTGCACCAAAACCGAAATTCTCATTTAACAATAAACTTGGTGTTGGTGGTGTTTGCGAAATATAATTGGTAGTAATTGTATAATTACCAGAAGTTATATTATTAAAAATATTACTTGTTGGTGGTGTATTTAAAACTCCATTTAACTCATAAGTATAATTATATGTAGTAATATCTGTATTTACTGTAACAATTCCTTCTCCTTCACAATCATAAGTAACACTTGGAGTAATAGTAGGATCTATTGGTAAAGATTCTACAACTACTTCCATTGGAAATTCACAGCCTAAAGCATCTCTAACTATAATAGTATAAAAATTTCCGGCTAATAAATTTGCTGTACTATTTGAACCAAAAGTAGTACCTCCATCAAAGCTATAAGAATAAGGAGACATTCCTCCTCTTACATTAAAAACACCAACTTCTGCACCATTTATAACATCACATGTGGTACCTCTAGAAACACCTGCAGAAGCACTCAAAGGAAATTCTTCGGTAATTGTATGTGTTGTTGTAACCTCATCACAACCAGAGGCATCTAAAACACTAATATTATATGTTCCTGCACTTAAGTTTACAAAGCTAGGAACATCGTCTTGGTAAGTTGTACCTCCATCGATACTATATCTATAAGGACCATCTCCTCCTGTTATATTAATAGTAATTGCCGCTGTGCTTTCTCCATTACATCTAACCGGAGTATCATCTACAACATTTGTAATTACCAATGTACCGTTATCTGTAATTGTTACACTATTAGAAAAAGTAGAACAGTTATTACTATCTATAACAATAAACACATAGTCTCCATCTTCTCCAGGAACATATGTTGTTATAAAAGGAGCCGTAGGATCAATTTCTGTTGGGCCACCAGTAGTTTCATAACCAAACTCAAAAACTGGATTTGTTTGATAAGCATCTGCAGGGATATCTGCAACGGATGTATATAATGGTGTACCATCTTTACTCCATATGGCATAAATATAATCTGGGTCTGGTAACCCTCCTTCTGGTGTAACTGTTATAGAACCAGCTGAACAACCGATATTAGCTGTTGTAATTGCTGATAATTGTATATCATCTATCTCAGTAACTGTAATTCTTTGTAGATCTGTACAACCATCTTGTGTGGTTACCTCTACTATATAATCATCGGGGTTAAGGTTATTAAAAAAGAAATTGTTATCTATTTGTGCTGTAGCTTGTGTTACACGTGTACCTTCTCCATATGCATGTGTTGTTCCATCATCTAAACGTAAATCATAACTATAATTTGCTTCTACGTTTAATACTTGAATATTTATAATTCCTAAATCATTACAATTTGCTGGGGTGCTATCTACATCTACTTGAAAATCTCTATTTAATATTCCTATTTCTTCTGTACTAAATAAACAAGAATTTGGAATTGGGTCTCCTGAAGCATCTAATTGTATCATCTCTACACGGTAAGCTCCATTTGTTGTAAAATCGAAACTAGGACCATTGTTTGCACTAAAAGGAATGGCAATTGTATTATTAGAAATATCTACCAATTGATACCCATAACCTGTACCTATATTAGTTATTGTTATATTTCCTGGAGTTGTACAAATAACATCTCTCTTAGTAAACTGTATATCTAAATTATTTTGAAATACATTAAAGTTAAAACGGCTAATACATCCATCTGTATAATTAATACTTAATCTATATTCTCCTGGATTACTAGCTATATAACTATTACCAGTACCAACTTGTGTCCAACAAGAAGGAGAATTACTTTTATTTGCACAACCATTATTTGTGGCAGTACAATTTGCTTCATTTAACTGTTCCCATGTAATTACTGCATCTGTTATATTTATCTGTAAAAGCTGTGTATCATTAGTACCACAAAGAAATATATTAGGTAACTCACTACCATCTATGGAACATGTTAATATTTCTCCTTGTATATCATTTAAAGGGTCTGCATCGCTATTACTCTCATTAAAAAGTGTAATAATTGGGTTTGTTGGTCTTGTTCCAAAACGCTCTACCGTTATTATTTCTTGAAAACCCTTACAAGGATCTGCAATTATTTTATCTACAATATAAACACCTGGGTCCTCTACAATAAGCGTACTTAAATCGCCATCTGGATTCTGATCATCTAATACTGTATCAACACCTATATCTATAGTATTATTTCCGTTTTCATCTCTATACCAGATATAATCATCGAAACCATTACCCGCATCTAAAATAGTTGTAGTTCCGCAAAGTTCAACCGTTCTTCTAAAATCACAATCAGATAAATCATCTAATAAAAAGTTAGTAGCACCAGGAACTGTAAATCCACAATCATTAAAATCTGTAACACTAGGGTCATCACTTATTTGGTTGGTGTTTATAACCCCTTCATAGGTAGAAAAAGCTGTATTTAATATTTCATTAGTACATGCATCTACAAAATCGAAACAGTTTTCTGCTACTTTTACTCGCATTCGTATAGATGAAATAGGGTCTCCTTCTTCTACTAAGTTATCTGGTATTGTAAAAATTACTGTTCCTGTAGGTTCATCATAGGTATAGGTTACACCGATTGGTACTGTAATATTAAGTTCATCTAAAGTAACATTAACAGGAAGTACATCTCTAATTGTATAGTTTGTACCATCATCGTTGCCAATATTTTGGAAGGATAATACATAATCTAAAGTTTGTCCTAAGTTTACTCCTTGCCCTGTAATATCATTACCCGCAATATCTTCTACTTTTTTCTCTAAAACAATATCTGGTTCTATAATTTCTATCCCAAATGTTACCAAAAATGCTCCAAACCAATCTCCTGCTGTACTTAATTGTAAATCAGCGGTATTATCTCCGTTATTAATAACACTATTTAATGGGTTATCGATAGTAAAAATATCAGCATCATATCCTAATGTATTTTCACTATCAATACTTCTAGTGGTTACATTAGCTCCGTCTATAGTAATATTAGAATTAAAAAAGTTTGTTGATGAATTGGCTGCATTAAATAAATCTGTATAACCTCCGCTAGGAGTACCATTAGCCGCTCTAATTCTAAATTGATCTCCTCTTAAAGCTCTATCCCCTTCTAATACAACTGCTCCTAATTTTGCTCTTACAGGACCTACAGGAATCGTATTAAAACCAGAAATTGTGATATCTGCACTTTGACTCCCACGAACTCCTTCATAACCATCATATATCGAAATATATTTTCCTGTTAAAGTTGGGTTTTCATAAACTACAACTAATGTCCATCCTGCAGCTCCGTGACCCGTTTGCCCTCTACTACCTCTAACATTTGCTACAAAATATTCTCCATCAGGATTTGCTAACCCTTGTAATAAGCTTGTTACATTTTTATAACATACATAAGGGCTATTAGTTACATTTGACTGACCATTAATGATTATGGCATCATCTTCTCCTGAAGGGTCTGCATTATTATCTGCTACTAAATCTATATAATTACCTCCTGGCATTTTAAATTTAATCGCTGTAAAATCGTATTGATTGGCATCATCGGGTAAGTCATCCGGAAACCAAGAGCCCCTAACATCTCTATCGTAATTTCCTCCCCAATATAGTGCTGCATAATAAATTTGTGAACAATCTGGCACAGCTAGTGTAGAACTACTAGAACTAAAAGTAGTATCATCACCATCTATATCTATATACTCTCTATGATGAGGGTTATTATTTGCCCACCAATCGAATTCATTTGTATTATCATATACATCATTGGCTGAGTCTGTACTATTTCTTCTATTTAAAATACCATTAGAAATAAAAGTATAATCTCCTTTAATATTAATGTAATCGTTACCGTTACCATCATTTAATCTAGGAGAAAAGGGAACTTCTTGTGCACTGCTAACAGAAATTACTCCTAACAGTAGTATTAGAAATAATAAAAATTTGGTTTTGGTTAAATTAAGTACTTTCATTAGGGCTTGGGTTATTATGTAATAAACTACATTCAATATCAGTAAATTTGTAACTAGGTTTTTTTAGTAATAAAAACTTATAAACTCTTGTTCTATAAGGATTTTATATTCTAGTCTCTATTCACCTAATAACAAATATTGTCTATATTACTGAGGGTAAAAATTTAATGTTGTAGTATAGTTTATTTCTGTTGTGAAATACTATTTATTTAATGTGTGCTAGTTTAACCCATTTACTTTCCTACATGTACTAAGAGTTGAGTATAAATAAGGGGTATAGAGCTTTTTGTTAAAATTTTAGAAAACGATTTATTACATTAAAAATTAAAAAAACAAGCTTTAATTAGAAGATATACTACTTATTCAAAACAAAAGCCCTAAAGAATATTCTTTAGGGCTTTTGTTTTAAATTTTATGGTGGTTAATTGCTATCTTTAATTTATGTTAATGTGTTTGGTGTTACACGCATAATCCACATTTTATTTTCATATGCATTATCTAATTTAGTATAATAAGATACTAAAGCATTATTCCAAGAATCGTGCTTTTTTAAATATACATATCTATAGTTATTCTTTGGATTAATAAAGTAGCTAGCATTAAATCCTTTATCATTTAATAACTTTACAAAACGATTAGCATTACTTGCATTAGCAAAAACATTAGCAATAATGTAATAACCTTTTCCTACTCCATCTATTCTATATTTTTTAGTAATCGGCTGCTGATTTGAAACTACTTTATCTTTTACAACCACATTTGTTTGTAAATTATCATCATACCTTGAAGCTTTTTCTGCTATCTGTTTTACGTTTGCAGCATAGGCACTATTTGTATATCTACTATTATCTACATTCATAACCCATAAATCTCCATTATAAGATCCACTAGCATTAGATTTATGTGCTTTAGCAGCTTCTTGCCAAGTATCATATCGTTTTAAATACACATATTTTAAACCGTTATTCTTATTTTCAAAATAATCGGCTTCTATTCCGTCTGCATTTAATTTATCTACAAATTTATGATGGTAGTTTCCGCCTTTGTAAACATTTGCTACTAAATAATATCCATCATCTACGCCTTCTACATTATTAAATTTTCTACTTTTTATTGCTGTTTTTTTAACTGAACTTGGCGTTTTATCTACTGCTATTTTATCTTTTGATGTTGTTGGATAAACCTTAGTTTGCTTCTCTTCTATTGAATTTTGACTATCAATAATATTTTTTATACTAATTGGTTTTTTATTACTTGCTTCACTTGAATTTTCTACTAATGCATTGTTAGACTTGTTATTTATAAAATACATTTGCCTTGCTTTTTCTTCTAAGTCTGGATTCTCTCCTCTGGTTTCTCTACGAACCATTTTCATCACCATTTCGAACCTACGTTCTAAATCTTTATCTCTACTGTTTTCTATAGAATCTTGACGATACATTAATTCTGCAAGAATATCATCATTCTCTGCTAATCTTCTTTTTAAGTCAGCTATTTCCTCATCTTTAGAGGTATATGGTTCTTTTTTCAAATCGTCTTCTAAACTAGCCAACTCATCAAAATCATCTTCTAGTAATACACGATCTTCTGTAAGGTTTGGTGTAAATGAGTATGCAAAAGAAATTTCATGAGTAGTTCCAAAATTATCAAAACTTCCAGAGAGTCCTTTTTCCATAGTATATCCTAAGGATATTCTTTTATTTAAGTTAAATCCTACGCCTGCGGCTGCTCCATAAAAACTATCGTAACCTGCTTGTAACCATCCTATCTTAGGTAAATCTAATATTAAACTTCCTCCTAATACAACCTCTTCTTCCCCTGCTTTGCGCACACGTGCCAATGGCATTAAACGGCCTTCTTCTAAAAGACCTGTTGCTTTAGTAAACTGATGAGTATATTGTAAATGTCCCGAGAATGTTTTGTCTTTAAATTCTGATGCAGATTTACTTGTTTTTAAATTATAATCGAATAAATTTTCTGCAAATAAACCAAAATCGAATTTTCCGTAAGAAATATTAAATCCTGGTTGAAAAGAAACTAAGTTACTATCTTCAAATGCATTTATAAATGGATCTGTATTATTAGCATCTATTCTATTTCTATCTAACCCACTTCTATAATAAGATATATTAGCTCCAAAAGTAAAATTACTTTTATCGCTTAATTTAATTCCATATGCATAATTTGCCAAAACTCCATAATTAGATAATACACCTTCTCTTTGTGTAAATACGCTTAAACCTAATCCTGTACGGTCGTTAACTCTACCACTATAACTTAAAAAATAATCCTGATTGTTATCTTTAAATTGTACCGATTGGTTTCTATGCAATAAATTAACATAGGACTTATCTTCCCTAACTGTTGAAAATGTAGGGTTAATTAAAAATCTATTGAATTTTAATAAGTTCTGTGCCGGAACATCATATGAAACAAAAGGATTATCATCCTGAGCACTAAGTTTCATTAGTGATATAATGGCCAATAATAGGAAAATTAGGTTTCTTTTAAACATCTTTGGTTAACGTATTACGGTTATGGTGCCTTGTTTTAACACTTCGGCTGTATTTTTAATTTTATAATAAAACACCATATTCTGTCTAGTAAATTCAGTTGTAGCTTCTGGCCAATTATTTTGGTAATCGGACACATTGTAAATTTCTTTACCAGCAGAATTGTATATTATTACATTAATATTTGGATCTTGAGAATAAGTATTAGGAAGTGCCCATAAATCATTAATTCCATCCCCATTAGGCGTAATTAAATTTGGAACATTAAACACATCTTTATAAGCAATAGTAATATTCTTTGTAACATTACAATCTCCTACATTTGCAATTAAAATATAATCTCCTTCTTCGGTTAAATCTACTGAAGAAGTACTACTTAATAAATCGTTATTAACATTAAACCACTGGTAAGTCGCTCCTCCTGTGGCTGTAATTGTTTTGGTTGTTCCTTCTGGAATAACAATTGTACTTTCTGTTGTATCTAGGGATACTAAATTATCGTTTAAAGGAGAAATTACTATTTCATTAGACATTAAAGGACAACCATTTTTCTGAACAACCAATTTGTATGTTCCTGGTTCCGATACACTTAATGATGTATTATTAGAATTTACAGCAATATTATCTTTTCTCCATTCAAAAGTTGCTCCTGTTAAATCTGTAGTAGTATTAATAATAATTGCATTTGTTCCATTACAAAGCACATTGCTATTACTAGATATTGTTACTGTTTCATTAATTAATAATTGAACAGGTAATGTATTAGAGTTTTCATTATAAGTATTTAGTACAGCATTAAGGCTATAGTCGCCATTTTCTGTATTTGAAGTTAAGCTAATAGATGATGCTGTTTCTCCGTTAACAGCTATACCTCCTTTATTCCATTGATATGTAAAACTATTGATTAAGTCTGTTGTAACATCTGTTTTAGTATCATCTGCAGCAATAGCATTTATGGTGCTAACTCCTAGAACAATACTTGTATTTTCACATGCTGTATATGCTGTAGTATAATCTACTACAAGCTCAAATGAAGCAGGAGACACTACATTAGTAGTTTCAGAATTCATTGGTGTAGCAGCACATGCCCCTCCGCTTTGAGATACCGTTACGTAGTAAACACCAGCATCTGTTATATCTAAAGAACTATTTGTTGCACCAGTAACAATGGCATTATCCTTATACCATTGGTAAGATGGTGATATTGCTGTTGTAGTTACACTTAATGTTTTTGTTTGACTTGGTAGTAATACCATATCGGCTACATTATCTCTTGTAACCGTAAAATTTCCTGAATTTGTAATTGTTACCGCTAATGAACGCTCCAAACAAGTGCCTGGACCACTAATTTCTACCTGATAGTCTCCTTCAAAACCAGATACTGAACTATCTACTGTATAAATATGATCATCGATTGTTGGGCTTGTAATGGCAACATTATCTTTATACCATACATATGTTAATCCTTGAGCAGAAATATTTGCCTCTAAATCTTGGTTTTCCCCAGGACATAAAGCTGTTTTAGCCGGATCATTAATTGCAATTCCAATATTAGTTCCTAAGCTTATGTTTATATCATTTGATAGTGTATTTGCTGATCCTGAACAAATAGAACCATAATCTATTTCTACATTATATATACCTGCTTGTGTTATTTCTATTGAAGAACTTTTCTCTGCTAATAGAGTACTACTCTTATACCAATTATACTGATAGGTATTTGCGTTAGGCACATTATGTACTGCTAATGTTACTGTATTACCCGTACATATTTCTATATTTCCACCTGGCGGTATTGTTCCACTAGCATTCTCACTTATTAGTAAAGGAGAGTCATAATCTATATAATACATAGAAAAAGCATCTGACTCTGGACTGGTAAGTGCAGGGTTAGTACTTCTAACTCTCATTTTATAACCACTACCTCTTATATCTGTTGGTAAAACAAAATCGAACTCAAAATCGAAACTTGTGTTTTTATCGTTTTTTCTGTCTAATTCTACTGGGTTACTAAAACTTCCGCTAGCATCAGATAATTCTAAAATAAACTCGTTAGAAGAATCTACTAATGGAGTATTCCATGTAAAATTTACAAAGTATTCATTAAAAGTGGCTGATGCACATGCAGCTGTCCAAGGTGAATTTCCCGAAAAATTAGGGTTATCGGCAGGAGTTGGTTTGTTTAATGTTTGTGCTAATGTAGGAGTAGCACCTAATAACATAAAAGCTATTAGTAAGAAAGTTAATTTAAAAAGTTTTTTTGTTTTCATAAGTAGTTGTATTTGGGGTTACTACTGATTTATATATTGTTTTTATGTCTTTAAACTATTTTTTTTAGCATTAAAACAGATTTATACAATAGTGAATAACAAATATGTGTTTTATATCTATTGTATAAAATTTATTGTTGTAGTGTATAATAAATTTGTTGTGAAACCCATTTATTGTATTGTGAGCTCGTTTTATATATTAGCATTACTGCATTTTTCCTACATTTGCGCTTTAAATACAAGTTAAATGAACGAAACACCCAAATCCCTTAATTTTATTGAACATATAATAGAGGAAGATTTAGCCAAAGGCTTTCCTAAAAGCAACTTACGTTTTAGGTTTCCACCAGAACCAAATGGCTACTTACATATTGGCCATGCAAGCTCTATATGTCTTAATTTTGGTTTAGGGCTAACTTATAGTGCGCCTGTTAACCTAAGGTTCGATGATACCAACCCTGCCAAAGAAGAGCAAGAGTATGTAGATGCCATTAAGAAAGATGTATCATGGCTTGGTTTTAAATGGGATGCAGAGTGCTATGCCTCTGATTATTTTCAACAATTATACGATTGGGCTATCCTTTTAATAAAGGAAGGGAAAGCCTATGTAGATAACCAATCTTCTGAAGAAATGGCAATCCAAAAAGGAACGCCCACAGAACCTGGTACAGATAGCCCTAACAGAAATCGTTCTATAGAAGAAAATCTATCGCTATTTGAGCAAATGAAGAATGGCGAATTTAAAGAAGGTACGCATGTTTTAAGAGCTAAAATAGATATGAGTTCTTCTAATATGTTAATGAGAGACCCTATTATATATCGTATACTACACAAGGCTCACCATAGAACAAATACCGATTGGTGTATTTACCCTATGTACGACTGGACACACGGTGAGAGCGATTATTTAGAGCAAGTATCACACTCCTTTTGTACACTAGAATTTGCTATGCACAGAGAGCTATACGATTGGTTTTTAGATCAGGTTATAGATATTACTAAAGTGCGTCCAAAGCAAAGAGAATTTGCCAGAAGAAATTTTAGCCATACTGTAGTTAGTAAGCGTAAATTATTACAATTAGTAGAGCAAGGTGTTGTTACAGGTTGGGATGATCCTCGAATGCCAACTATCTCAGGATTAAGAAGAAAGGGGTATACCGCTCGGTCTATTCGTAATTTTGTAGATACTATTGGTATTGCTAAACGAGAAAATGTAGTAGATGTTTCTTTATTAGATTTTTGTATACGAGAAGACCTAAATAAAATTGCACCACGTGTAATGGGAGTTTTAGATCCTGTTAAAGTAGTAATTACAAATTACCCTGAAGGTGAAGAAGAATGGTTAGATGCAGAAAATAATCCTGAAGATGAAACAGCAGGAAGTAGAAAAGTACCTTTTTCTAAAGAAATATATATAGAGAGAGAAGACTTTAGAGAAGAAGCAAATAAAAAATTCTTCCGTTTAAAACTAGGGAAAGAAGTTCGTTTAAAGAACGCCTATATTATTAAAGCTCAGAGCTGTACAAAAGATACCGATGGGAATATTACTGAAATACAATGTACATACGACCCTAAAAGTAAAAGTGGTAGTGGTACCGAAGAAAGTTTACGTAAAGTAAAAGGAACTTTACATTGGGTATCTATAAAACATGCTGTTAAGGCTGAAGTTCGTTTGTATGATCGTTTATTTACAGATGAAACACCAGATGCTCACAAGGATAAAGATTTTATGGAATTTGTAAATCCAGATTCTTTAAAAATAATTACAGGTTTTGTGGAGCCTAGTTTAGCAGAAGCAAAAATTGGTGCTAATTTTCAGTTTCAACGTATCGGTTATTTTAATGTTGATTTAGATAGTACGCCAGAAAAATTAGTTTTTAATAAAACAGTTGGCCTTAGAGATTCTTGGGCAAAAATTGCACAGAAAAACTAAATAGATTTTACTTATCACATAAAAAATACCAATTGATATTTTTTATAAAAACCGCATAATTTTAAAGCCTTTTAAAAGGGAATCATAATTAAAGAATATGATTCCCTTTCTTATTTTTTATTTAGCTACTATAGCGCTTTAAAATTAGTTTTTGCTTTTTCTAGTGTAATTTTTAGTCTTTTTACCAGCTTTAACATTTCATCTTTGTTATAAGTAGCAAAACCCATTCGTATACAATTATGTTTTGCATTTATAGCATCATACCATTTCCAATCTGGTACTACTAATTTTTCTTGCAATGCAATAGTTCTAATTTCTTCCCAATTATATTTTTTATCTAAACAAACCCAAACTGCCATTCCGCCTTGTGGTATATTAAATGTAAAATATTCTCCTAATTCATCTTTCAGTAATTTACAGAACAAATTTCTACGCTCTTTATATATTTTTAGCATTTTATTTATATGCCTATCCAAATCTCCATTTTTAATAAACTTAGAAAACGTTAATTCTAATAAAGCATCTCCTTGCCGATCTATATAGCCTCTTAATTTTGCTGCTTCATCTACAAACTCTTTTGCTGCAATTAAATAGCCTACCCTATACACTGGAGCTACTGTTTTACAAACCGACCCAATATATATTACATTACCATTAATATCATGACTAGCCAAAGGCAATATAGGCGCATAGTTGTAATGAAAATCGTAATCGTAGTCGTCTTCTATAACAGCAAAACTATATTCTTGAGCTAGGTTTAATAAATGTAACCTTCTTTCTGCCGATAAGGTAAATGTTGTGGGATGGTGATGATGTGGTGTTACATAAACCGCTTTTATTGTATGCTTTTTACAGATTTTTTCTAAATCGTTAGTATCTATTCCTTTATCATCTACCTTAATTCGTATAATTTGTGCTTCATTTAATTTAAATGTACTATCCGCAGATATATAGTTGGTACTTCCTACTGCTATCTTATCTTTAGTTTTAAGCAATAATGCAGCGGCTAAGTATATGCCCATTTGACTACCCCGAGTTATTAAAATATTATCTACAGTTATATTTAAGCCTCTAGTGTTATTTAAATAGTTTACTAACGTAGTTCTTAAATCGTTATGACCATAGGTTGATGTATAGCTTATAAAAGAAAGCGTGTGTTTTTTATGAGAAATATTTCTATAAATAAGTGCTAAATCTTTTAATGGGGTTAATCTTACATCTGAAATACCATCATTTAAATACAAATAGTTTTGATCTAAAACGGTTCCTTTTTCTCTTAAGCATTCATTTTTATAATAGGTAAAGCCCGTTTTCTTTTTATCAATAGTATTATTTACATCCAAATAATTTTTTTGCTGTAATACAGGGATCTCGGCATTAACAAAAGTTCCTTTTTTTGGCACCGTAATTATCCAACCTTGCATAAGCAACTCATCATAAGCTGCTATTACAGTTTTTCTGTGTATTTCTAGTGTCTCCGCTAAACTTCTGCTACTAGGTAATATGGCTTTAGGCTTTAAAACATTAGTTTTTATAAGTGTAATTAATTGGTTTGAAAGCTGAATATATACCGATTGTTTTTTTGTCTTGTCTAATTGTATTATTGATTTATACGGAATCATCTGGACTATTTATAAAATAAAAACTGGATTATTATTGTAGTCCAACAAGATACTATTTTTGCTTTAAGATTAATACAAATATTTTTAAAAGTGGAAACACAAACCATAACTGTTAGAAGAGCAACTGAAGAAGATGCTCCTATCATTGCGCTACTAGGTAGAATTACCTTTACCGAAACTTTTAATCATCTTTTTAAGGATAAAAATGATTTGCTGGCTTATTATGATAGAACGTTTACCGTTGCAAAAATTAAAGAAGGGTTAGCTAAAGAAACTAATCTTTTTTGGCTTGCTTTTGCAAATGGTATCCCTGTGGGTTATGCTAAACTTAAATTAAATTCTAATTCAGAATTTATTAGCGCCAATAAAATATGTCAGCTACAAAAAATATATGTGCTACAAGATTATATAGCAACTGGTATAGGAAGAAAATTAAAAGATGAACTCATTGCTATGGCAAAAGAACTTGCTTTTGAAACTATTTGGCTTACTACCTTAAAATATAATAATGAAAGAGCTATTACTTTTTATACCAAAAATAAATTTAAAACAAATGGTATTACCAACTACCAGATAGGAAAACTAAAATCAGAATTACTTGTAATGTCTGCAAGTTTAACTTAAAAAACAATAAAATGTTAGCTATTAAACCCAATTGTGAAAATTGTAATAAGGAATTAAAACCAGATAGTACAGAAGCCATGATTTGTTCTTATGAATGTACTTTTTGCAGCAGTTGTGTAGAAAGTATATTGCATAATGTTTGCCCCAATTGTGGTGGAGGTTTAGAAAAACGACCAGTACGTCCCAAAAATGAGCTAATAAATAACCCAGCAAGTAAAAAAGTTATATACAAGCCCATAGATTTAAGTGCTTTTAAGCTTTTAAAAGATAAGTTTAAGAATATAGAACCTCATAAACGATAAACTATGTCAGAATATAAAATAACGGCCTTAAATAAAGTAAAAAGAGGCCCTAATAGAGCCCACTATGATAAAGAAACGGTATATAAAATATTAGATGCCGGTTTTATTGCTTATGTAGCCTATGTTTATGAAGGAAAAGCAATAACAATACCCATGGCTTATGCTAGAATTAACGATAAAGTTTATATACATGGCTCTTTAAAAAATAGAATGTTATTAGCTTTATTAGCTGCTAAGGAAGCAAGTATTACAATTATGCATTTAGATGGTTTAGTTTTAGCTCGTTCTGCTTTTCATCATTCTGTAAATTATAGATCTGCCACTTTATTTGGTGCTGTAAAAAAGATAGACGGTATAGAAGAAAAAGACAACATTTTAAAAGCTATTGTAGATCAAATGATTCCTAACCGCTGGGATACGCTTAGAACAATGACCGAAAAAGAACGCAATGCAACTTTAGTAGTAGAATTAACTATTGAAACAGCATCTGCAAAAGTTAGAGCTGAAGGTGCCTTAGACGAAAAACCTGATGAGGATCTACCCATATGGGCAGGTATAGTTCCTATAAAGCAAATTGCTTTAGCTCCTATAACTAATAAAGAAATAGGGGAAAACATAGAAATACCTAGTCATGTTTTGGACTATTGTAAAAAGAACAAATAGAAAAGTTAATTAGTCAGACTTTTAGGTGTATTACATGAGATAATTTAAAAACAAAAAACCCTATAAAGCACAGTGTTTTATAGGGTTTTAATTTTATACCAATTAGTTTTTATTCTTTGTCTATTTTTTTATTGTTTGTTTTCTTCATTTCTTCTCCTATCATATTACTTGCTGTAAACGATGCTACCATACTGTTTAGCATATCGCTACCAGCTTGTGGTGAGTTAGGTAAAAGAATTAAGTTAGAGTTTGTTTCCTCTCCTATAGATTGTAAGGTATCATAATGTTGTGTTACCACAATAAGAGCCGATGCTTCTTGAGAATTTATCCCTACTTTATTTAAAACCTCTACAGACTCTTCTAAACCACGAGCAATTTCTCTTCTTTGGTCTGCAATACCCTGTCCTTGTAAACGCTTGCTTTCTGCTTCTGCCTTTGCTTTTTCTACAATAAGTATACGAGCAGCATCTCCTTCAAATTGCGCAGCAATTTTTTCTCTTTCAGAGGCATTAATTCTGTTCATTGCTTCTTTTACCTGTGCATCTGGATCAATATCTGTTACTAATGTTTTTATAATATCAAAACCATAGTTGATCATTGCATCTTGTAATTCTGCTTTTACAGCAATGGCAATATCATCTTTCTTAACAAATACATCATCTAATTTCATTTTAGGTACCTCTGCACGTACTACATCAAAAACATAAGATGTTATTTGATCATGCGGATATTCTAATTTATAAAAAGCATCGTACACTTTATCTTTTATAACTACATACTGCACCGATACTTTTAGTTTGGTAAATACATCATCTAAAGTTTTTGTTTCTACAATTACATCTAATTGCTGAATTTTTAAACTTAAACGCCCAGCAATACGTTGTACAAATGGTATTTTAAATTGTATACCAGATTGTCTTATACTACTGAATTTACCAAAGGTTTCTATAATAACTGCCGTTTGTTGTTTTACAATAAATATTCCTGAAAAAATAACTGCCAGTACAAATATTGCTATAGGTATTAAATAAAATTCTCCCATGTTTCTTGTTTTTTAGTTAAGGTTATGAATTTACAAAAGTTACACTAATATGTAGTTAATTATTCACTTTTGTTACAAGCTAAACTTATATTTAAGTTATTTAGTATAAAAACTAATTTATTTCCTATAAGAAGATGGTGTTATTCCTTCGTGTTTTTTAAAGGCACTATTAAACGATGATAAACTACTAAAACCTACATCAAAAGCAATGGAAGATATGGTATAATTTTTATTGTTTTCATCTACAAGTTTCTTTTTGGCTTCTTGAATTCTATGGTAATTTATATAATCATTAAAATTCTGTTTCATGTATTGATTAATTACTTCTGATGTTTTTTGCGTACTTTTTCCTAACAACTTACTTAAACCAGAAAGAGATACATCTGGTTCTAGATACCATTTATCTTTAACTACTATATTAGATATTTTTTTAAATAATAATACATCATCATTCTCTTTAAATACTTCACCATCAATATCTGTAATCTTTAATTGAAAAGCTTTATAACTTAAAAAATAAATTACTAAAGAATACATAATTGGTCCTATAACATAAGGCACTTTTTCTTCGATAATATTTAAAACGTATGATACCCAAATTATAATTAAACCCATAATAAATAAATACAACCACTTAAATATAGCTTTCTGAAATTTTGTTTGTACACTAGTTTTATATTCTTTTTTTACTTTCTGTAGCGATTTCCAACCTATGAAAATATAAAAAGCAAAATGTATATATATGAATATTAAAATACTACCAAATACAATGACTGAAAAGTTGTTATTTATATTAAACCAGGTTTCTTTTACAAAAAAACTCATGCTAAAAAATATAACAAACGGTATTAACTCAATAAAATAAGACCTTGGCATCTTAAAATTGGCTGTGGTTAAAGCCAAAACATACCATCTTATTAAAGGACCTATAGAAAGTAAAAAAGATAAACCTGCAAAAATAAATATAGGTTCTAAATTATTTCCAAAATTTAGCAATACCGATTTCCCAATTCTAAATGCCATAAAAATGAGAATTAAGCCCAGCAATAGATTTGTTAATGTTTTTTTCTTCTTAAAAAAACACAAATAAACAGCAAATACTAAACCATGTAAAAGTCCAGCGCTGCTTATAATTATAAGTAGTATTTCTGAAAAGCGCAATAGAAAATTTTTCTCAAATGTAATTATATTTTTGTTGTAGCTATATCATACTTCTTTGCATAAGAAGTTATCTTTAATATATCTAAAAACTGCCCAATGTTTCCTTGCATAACAGCTACAATACTATGTTTTGCTATTAAAGCTCTATCTATATATTTCTTTTCTTTTTTTGCAATCCTTTTAATTGTTTCTTTTGCTTTTTGCAATCCTTTGTTATGATAAACAGATAATATTTCTACCGCATTTTCTTCTGCCGTAATCGCCCTTTGTTTTGGTGTATACCCCAATTGTTTAACCATAGTTTCTGCTAGAGTCCAAACAGACCATGGATTTTGACCTGTAATTAAATTACTATCATGACTAATTTTTTCTAAATACATTGCGCCTTCATTAAATTTAGCGCCTTTTGATACCAATTTATCTTCTAAAAGAAAAGGAAATACAGTTTCTGCCTCTGGTATAAATAGCAATTCTTCTTCATTGGTAAAACTGCTTATTTTTTTATTCTCTACCAGCGAACGTCCATTATCTAAACTTACATTCACCAACGCAGCTGGCCCATGACAAACAGCGCCGATAACCTTATTAGATTGATAATAGTTGCGAACAATAGTTTGGATATGTTCATTATCAGGAAAATCGAACATGGCTCCTTTTCCCCCAACAAAATAAACTGCTACATAATCTTCCTCTTTAATCTCTTTTAATTCAATTGTGTTATTTGTTTTATGCTGGGCAATGGAATCATTTAAAAAAGCATAATCAAAAGCTCCCATATCTTCCCAATCTATAACTACCGGTGGTTTTCCTCCTTTTGGACTCGCAATATCTACATTAAAACCATTAGCCATAAACACATAATATGCACGTGCTAATTCTGTTAACTCATAACCTGTACTTTTACCCTCATATCCCATAGTATTAGTACTTGTTACTATAGCTAATATTTTGCCTTTAGCTGGTATTCTATTTTCTGATAAATAAGGCAAATCTTTTATTGTAACGGTTGTTAATTTAGTGTCTTTGGAAGGAATTAAGCTCATAAACCAAAATCCGAATGAAACAACTATAACAATTAAAGCAACTAATGAAATTCCTATCCATTTAAGGGTTTTATATTTTTTAAACATACTCTTGTATTTACAATTAGTCTGCTAAATACATGAAAGGATATGATAAAAGCTGTTGAAATGATAATTCCGTCAGTATAAAATTATATCTAGAGATTATAATATGCTTTTTAAATACTTTAGTAGAAAAATTATGCAATGATAAACTACCACAACAAACGCTTTCGCGTGCTAAAAAATAGTCCTAACGGAGAAACATCTACCACAACCATTTTTACATACCAGCAAAAGGATACTATTTTAAGTTGCACATATAGTGATGATGCTATTAAAACAGGGCATTTATTAGGAATTGTAAATGAGCAAGGAATTATAAATATGAGCTACCACCAAATTAATAATAAGGGAGAACTTGTTTATGGTACTTGTACTTCTACGCCAGAAATACTAGCCAATGGTAAAATTAGATTGTATGAGTCTTGGCAATGGACTTCTGGAGATAGATCTAAAGGAACATCTGTATTAGAAGAATTATAAACTTGCTATACTAAGCAACTTAAATTAGCAATGCGCAAAAAATGACATTGCAATTATTTTATAAAAACCTATAAGCTTGCTATTGCTTTTTTAATTCTTGCAACTGTTTCTTCTTTCCCTATAATTGCTATAATATCAAAAATATGTGGGCCTTTCATGTCACCAACAATTACCAATCGTAAGGGTGGCATTACTTTTCCAAAAGACAGCTCATTATCTGTAATCCATTGTTTTACAATAGTTTCTGTATTGTTAGAACTAAAGTCGCTTATATTTTCTATTACAGATACCAATTGGTTTAAAATTTCTGGTGTTCCTTCTTTCCATTGTTTTTTTACAGCCTTTTCTCCGTACGAGGTAGGCGCCACAAAAAAGTAATCGGACAAGTTCCAAAAATCTGCCACAAACACAGCTCTTTCTTTAATTAAGCTAACCACTTTTGTTACATAAGTAGCGGCTAATTTATCTGCGCTTATTTTCTTTTCTTCTAATACAGGTATAAATAAATTGGCTAATTGCTCATCTGATGTTTGCTGAACATAATGTTGGTTATACCATTTGGTTTTTTCAATATCGAAACGAGCACCAGACTTATTAACACGCTCTAAGCTAAAGGATTGTACTAATTCTTCTAGACTAAAAATCTCTTGTTCTGTTCCAGGGTTCCAGCCTAATAATGCTAAAAAGTTAACCACTGCTTCAGGAAAATATCCTTCTTCTTTATAACCTAAAGAACCATTCCATGATAACGGAAAAACAGGAAAGCCTAATTTATCGCCATCTCTTTTACTTAATTTTCCTTTACCAACTGGTTTCATAATTAAAGGTAAATGAGCAAATTCTGGTGCTTGCCATTCAAAAGCATCATACAATTGTTGGTGCAAGGCTAAAGAAGGCAACCATTCTTCTCCACGAATTACATGTGAAATCTCCATTAAATGGTCGTCTACAATATTTGCTAAATGATAGGTTGGCATGCCATCACTCTTAAATAAAACTTTATCATCGAGAATATTGGTATCAATCTCCATATTTCCTCTAATAAGGTCTTTTAATGCTAATTTCTCGTCTTGTGGTGTTTTAAAACGAATTACATAAGCATCGCCAGCATCTAATTTTGCTGTTGTTTCTTCTTTAGATAAGGCTAAAGAATTGTCTAATCTTAAACGGTTATGCCAATTATATATAAATGTTTTTCCTTTAGTTTCGTGCTCTTTTCTATGGTTATTTAAACTTTCTGAAGTATCAAAAGCATAATACGCTTTTCCTTTGCTAATAAGTTCATCGGCATATTGCTTGTATAAACTTTTTCGTTCGCTTTGTCTGTAAGGTCCAAATTTTCCTTCTTTACCAACACCTTCATCAAAAGGAATTCCACACCAATTTAATGCATTTACAATATAATCTTCGGCTCCTTCTACATACCTGGTTTGATCAGTGTCTTCTATCCTTAAAATAAAATCTCCACCATGTTTTTTGGCAAATAAATAATTGAATAAAGCAGTACGAACACCACCAATATGCAAACCTCCTGTTGGACTAGGAGCAAAACGAACACGAACTTTCTTAGACATTTATGCTGTATTTAAAAATGCAAAGATACTTTTTGCTATGTATTATTATAAACTAATTTTAATAAAACTATAGCTATTAATTATCTTGTTTAACATAAGCTATTTTCTTTTTTATCGTTTTTTAGATATGTAATTTTATGATAAACAGGTATCTTGGTATTAAATAAGTTTATATTTTGAATAGTTTTAATAAGATATTAGCCAAGCTAAACGCATTTACAAAAAAGTATTACACCAAAATGCTGGTAAAAGGTGTGTTGCTTTTTTTAAGTATTGGTGTCCTTTTTTTTATTGCCATTCTTGGCATAGAATATTTTTTATGGCTTAATTCTACTGGTAGATTTTTACTTTTTCTACTTTTTATTGGAGTAGAATTGTATTTACTTTTTAAATTTATTGCCGTACCTATTTTTTATCTTTTTAAAATAAAAAACGGAATAACAAACAGAGAAGCTTCGGTTTTAATAGGCAAACACTTTCCTAAGGTTGGCGATAAATTATATAATCTTTTAGATTTAGCCGATGATGAAAATAAATCGGAATTATTACTAGCAAGTATAGAGCAGCGTTCTACTAATTTAGATAGTATTCCGTTTACCAAGGCCATTAATTTTAATGAGAATTTTAAATACGCTAAATATTTAGCTATTCCTGTACTAATTTTTGCACTTATTTGGCTTTCTGGCAATTTAAATACCTTTTTTAGCTCTTATAAACGGGTTGTAAATTTTGATACTGCCTATATACCACCTGCTCCTTTTTCTTTTAAATTACTAAACAGTAAACTTAATGTTTTAGAATCGGACTCTTTTACCCTAAAAGTAACTACGGAAGGGACTGTAAAACCAGAAAATGTTTTTATGGTTCTAGATAACAAAGAGTTTTTATTAAAAGAGAATGCTGGCATTTACGAGTATACATTTACGGCTCCTTTAAAATCTACCGATTTTTATGTAAAAGCTAATGATGTTAGGTCTATAGATTATAGCATTACAGCTTTAAAAACTCCGGCAATTCAGGATTTTAATTTGTTATTAAATTACCCTGCTTATACTAATAAAACTTCCGAATTAATTAAAAGTACTGGTAATGCTACTTTCCCTGAGGGAACAAAAGTTACTTGGAAAATTAAAGGGAATAATACAGAAAATATTCAGCTAATTACAAATGATACTACAGTAAATTTTAAAGAAACGAAGCAAGAGTTTAAACTAAGCAAAAGAATTTATAACAGCTTAAATTATGAAATAGCAACATCTAACAAAAATGTAAAAGCCTATGAAAAATTAAGCTATGCATTTAAAATAATTAAAGATGAATACCCCACTATTAAAGTAAGCCAAATATTAGACTCTTTAAACCCTAATGTTTCTTATTACGCAGGAGAATCTTCGGACGATTTTAAAGTATCCACAATTAAATTAATTTATTACCCAGATACCAATCCTAATGATAAAAAGGAAGTACTTATTAGTACTCCAAACAACAACTTTAATCAGTTTTATTACACCTATCCATCTGGTTTAGATTTAAAAACAGATGTTAACTACAGCTTTTATTTTACTGCTATAGATAATGATGCCATACATGGAGGCAAAAGCACTAATAGTGAGGTGTTTACAAAACAATTATTAAACATTAATCAACTGAAAAACAATGAGTTAAATACTCAAAACAAGCTAATAGATAAGCTAGATAAGTCCTTACAAGAGTTTAAAAATCAGAAGCAAGATTTAAAAGAAATTAATAAAAACCAGAAAGAAAAAAGTAGTCTAAACTTTAACGAACAAACTAAGGTTAAAGACTTTCTTAAAAAGCAAGAGCAACAAGAAAGTTTAAGGCAAAAATTTAGCAAACAATTAAAAGAAAATTTAGAAAAAGGAGATAAAAACGACCCTTTAAACAAACTATTAAAAGAACGTTTAGAAAGACAAGAGCTAGAAGCTAAAAAGAATGAAAAATTACTAAACGAACTTAACAAAGTAGCCGATAAAATTAAAAAAGAAGAACTTACAAAAAAGCTCGAAGAAATAGCTAAAAAGCAACAAAATAGTGAGCGTAACCTAGAACAGCTTTTAGAACTGACCAAACGGTATTATGTAACCGAAAAAGCATCACAGTTAGCTAAGGATTTAGAAGAATTAGCTAAAAAACAAGAAGAAGCCTCTAAAAGTAAAAACACTGAAAACAAAGAGGAAGAACAGAAAAAACTAAATGAAGAATTTAATAAACTAGCTAAAGATTTAGAAGAATTAGCTAAGGATAACAAAGCCTTAAAGAAGCCCTTAGATTTAAATACCGATAAGTCTAAAGAAGAAGAAATTAAAAAAGAACAGCAAGAAGCTACCGAAGAATTACAAAAAGAAAAATCTGAAAATAGTAGTGAAGAAGAGCAGAAAAAATCTAGTAAAGAAGCTTCTAAAAAGCAAAAATCTGCTGCTGATAAAATGCAACAAATGGGAGAACAATTGGCACAATCTTCTTCCTCATCATCATCGGGTAGTGAATCTATTTCTGAAGATGCCGAAATGCTACGTCAGATTTTAGATAACCTTGTTACTTTTTCTTTTAAACAAGAAAATATTTACGATAAGCTTTCTAATACAGAAACTGCCATTTCTAAAATACCTACTAATATTAGAAAACAAAAAGAACTACGTAATTTATTTGAGCATGTAGATGATAGTTTGTTTTCACTTTCATTGCGCAGAGCAGAATTATCAGAATTTGTAAATGAACAAATTACAGATGTATATTATAACATAGATAAAGCCTTAGAAAGTTTAGCAGAGAATCAGGTTTACAAAGGTGTATCTAACCAGCAATATGTACTTACTGCTTCTAATAATTTAGCAGATTTCTTAGCAGATATTTTAAGTAATATGCAACAAAGTATGCAATCTGGTTCTGGTGAAGGACAAAGTGGAGAAGGTTTTCAGTTACCAGATATTATTAAAGGACAAGGAGAACTTAGTAAAAAAATGGGCGATCACGGGCAAAAAGGAGCCGGTAAACCAGGTGGTAAAGAAGGAGAAGGAAAAGCTGGAGGAAAGAAAGGACAAGGAAAAACAGGTGGTAAAGATGGTGAAGGCCAAAAAGGAGAAAATGGAAACCAAGGAAAGAACGGAAATAATGGTAAAGGAAACGGAGAAAAAGGAAGTGGCAAAGGAAAAGGAAGCACAGGAGAAAATGGTAATGGAGGTTCTGGCAATGGACAAGGAGAAGCAGAATTAGAAGAAATCTATGAAATTTATAAAGAGCAACAAGCTATACGTAAACAATTAGAACAACAATTAAAAGATTTTATTAATACTAAAGACGCACAATTAGCTAAAAAATTAATGCGCCAAATGGAAGATTTTGAAAACGATTTAATAGAGAACGGAATTACACAAAGAACCATTACTAAGGCTAATAATATTGAGCACCAATTATTAAAACTAGAAAATGCGGCATTAAAACAAGGCAAAAAGTCTGAGCGAGAAGGAACTACAAATAAAAATGAATTTGCAAATCCAATTACTACCAAACCCTCATTATTAGATAATTATCGTAACGAAGTAGAAATTTTAAACAGACAAGCACTACCTTTGCGGCAAATTTACCAAGAAAAGGTAAAGTCTTATTTTAAAAGTGATGATTGATTATAATTATGAAACGGATTTTAAGATAGACAATGAAGTCTACTATTCCGATTGGATTGATAGGATATTAAAAAAAGAAAAAAGTATTCTTGGTACTTTATCCTATATTTTTTGCGATGATGAGTACTTACTAAAAATAAACAAAGAGTATTTAGATCACGATACTTACACAGATATTATAACTTTTGATTATACTGAAGGTGCAACAATTTCTGGCGATATTTTTATTTCTATAGATAGAATAAAAGAAAACGCAATAGAATTTAATGTTAGTTTTGAGCAAGAACTTATTAGAGTTATGTCTCACGGTGTGCTTCATTTAATAGGCTATAAAGACAAAAGTGCAGATGATGCTGCATTAATGAGAGAGAAAGAAAACCAAATGATAGAATTGTTCCACGTGGAACGCGAATAGAAATTATGTTTGATAAAGAGTATGATGTAATTGTTGTTGGAGCTGGGCACGCTGGTGCAGAAGCAGCAGCAGCAGCAGCCAATATGGGTTCTAAAACTTTATTAGTTACTATGAACCTACAAACCATTGGGCAAATGTCTTGCAACCCAGCAATGGGAGGTATTGCCAAAGGGCAAATAGTAAGAGAAATAGATGCCCTTGGTGGTTATAGCGGAATTATAACAGACAAATCTGCTATACAATTTAAAATGCTAAACAAATCTAAAGGTCCTGCAATGTGGAGTCCTAGAGCACAAAGCGATAGGATGCGCTTTGCAGAAGAATGGCGTTTAGCTTTAGAAAATACTCCTAATGTAGATTTTTATCAAGAAATGATTTCTGGTTTATTAATAGAAAACAATAAAGTAGTTGGGGTACAATCTTCTCTAGGTATTAAAATAAAAAGTAAATCTGTTGTTTTAACTAATGGCACCTTTTTAAACGGATTAATACATATTGGAGAAAAACAATTTGGTGGTGGTAGAGCAGGAGAATCTGCTGCCACAGGAATAACTGAACAGTTAGTAAATTTAGGTTTTGAAAGTGGTAGAATGAAAACAGGAACACCGCCAAGAGTAGATGGGCGTTCTTTAGATTATTCTAAAATGATACCACAACCTGGAGATGCAAGACCAGAAAAATTCTCGTATACAGATACTTCTTTTTTAACTACGCAAATAGATTGCCATATGTCTCATACAAGTGCATTGGTTCACGATTTATTGCGAGAAGGTTTTGATAGGTCTCCAATGTTTAACGGTAGAATTAAAAGTTTAGGACCACGCTATTGCCCATCTATAGAAGATAAAATAAACAGATTTGCAGATAAAGATAGTCACCAATTATTTGTAGAACCAGAGGGATGGAAAACAGTAGAAGTTTATGTAAATGGTTTTTCAACATCATTACCAGAAGATGTACAATACAAAGCTTTAAAATCTGTAGTTGGTTTTGAAAATGTAAAATTCTTTAGACCTGGTTATGCTATAGAGTACGATTACTTTCCGCCAACGCAATTAAAACATACTTTAGAAACTAAATTAGTGGATAATTTATTTTTTGCTGGGCAAATAAACGGAACTACAGGTTACGAGGAAGCAGCATCGCAAGGAATAATGGCTGGTATAAATGCTCATTTAAAAGTACAAGAAAAAGAACCTTTTATCTTAACAAGAGACGAAGCTTATATTGGTGTATTAATAGACGACTTAATTACAAAAGGAACAGAAGAGCCTTATAGAATGTTTACTTCTAGGGCAGAATATAGAACTTTGTTAAGACAAGATAATGCCGATTTAAGATTAACTCCTAAAGGTTATGAAATAGGTTTGGCCAAAGAAAGTAGACTTAAAAGAATGGAAGACAAGTTAGCTAAGTCTAACAACTTTGTAAAATTCTTTAAAGAAACAAGTGTAAAGCCTTCAGAAATAAATCCAATATTAGGGTCTGTATCATCTTCTACGGTAAATCAATCTGGGAAAATGTTTAAATTATTTTCTAGACCTAATGTAACTATGGACCATATGTTACAATTAGAATCTGTTTCTAATTTTGTAAAAGAAAACGAAATAGGAAGAGAAGAACTAGAGCAAACAGAAGTACAAGTTAAATATGCAGGTTACATTGCTAAGGAAAAATTAAATGCTGATAAATTACACAGATTAGAAAATGTAAAAATACCAGCAAATTTTGACTATACTAAACTTAAATCTTTGTCTTATGAAGCAAGGGAAAAATTAAGCAAAATACAACCTGTAACTATTTCGCAAGCATCTAGAATTAGTGGTGTAACTCCAAGTGATATTAGTGTGCTTTTAGTTTTCTTAGGAAGATAAAAATCTAGATACAGTTTAAGTTTTAAAAGCTCGCCAATATTAGGCGGGCTTTTTTTGTTTAAATAATTACATGCTTAAATAGTATTATTATTTAAGCAACTATTGCAGCTAGATAATAATGAAACATAAACACTAAACTATTTTACCTCTCTCCTATTCTATCTTTCGTTTATTAAATGCTACTAATACTTTACTAAAATTATAATCTCTATAGAAGAAATAAATTAATACTTTTAGGGAGCAAAGAAACATAGAACAAAATTAAATTTTTAAAAAAAGAATATATGGAATCATTATTTTTTAAACAAGAAAAAGCACTTACCGTTAAAATTCTTGGTATTGCTCTACTTATACTATCCTTTATTAATTTAATAACTAACGCCAACAAATTAAACCAAACAACAACTATGTTATTAATTGGTTTATTATTATTATTATCATACTCTATCTCTTATGAAATTAAAAAAGATTACGAAAACAAAAAACACATTAAAGTATTTGGATTTAGCATTATAAAATTAAATTTAGAAATTATATTCCCTCACTATATAACCATATTTTCTGCTCAATATAAACAAGAAACCAATTGGGGGTTTGTTGCTGCTCTAGGCAATGAAGCAAAAAAAGGAACATTTGTTATTAGATTATTTAAAGGAAACAAACACTTTACTATTTATAAAAAGAACGAGCTTGAGGTTGTAAAAACAAAAGCTTATGAATTATCTGAATTTTTAAATATAAACTTAAAAAATTAGTAAAAAAGGTTCCACGTGGAACCTTTTAATTTTAATAATACTTTTATAAAATACGAAAGACAGTAAAAATGCACTATAAATGTTCCACGTGGAACATTGGTTATCTATATAAAAATATGTTAAATATTACGTAGGAATATACTTAGGTTTAGTTTTTGATAGACTATAAAATTTAAATAAGAAAATAGTCTGCTATGAAAAGAATATTACTTTTAATGTCACTAATTTTAATAATGGAGTCTTGCATACCGATAAGAATAGCTCCAAATATAAATTACTATGAAATAACAAAAGGTAAAAATTTTAAAAGAAGTTTACCAAAAAGACATATGTTTATTTTTGAAGACCCTAAGGAAGCTAATCATTTTTACGATTATATAAACACTAAATTTAACTTAGATGATACTAATGTTTACGATGATGTTCCATTTAGTATTGATGGTCAACAATATTTTTTATCATTTTATGAAACAGAAATACCTAATAAAACAATAAATTTACTTCCTACTATAAGTAGTGCTTTGTTTAATGCAGCTATTGGAAATACGGATAATGAAGATATTTCGGATCCTGAAATGGTAAGGAATGGTAATTGGTATATTGCAATAGAAGTATATAATGATATAGAAAAAGACTGCCTAGAGGATGATTCTCTTTCACGTACTCCAGTTTTAAAGTATCTTCGTAATTTAAAGAAAGAATATTTGTCTACTCATAATTACAATGAAGTTATATTTACAAACTAAAGATTTTACGGTTACAAAAGAAGAATTTGAATTAAAACATAATTTAGATTTGGATATGTTAGTTACTGATCCCGTACCAGATAATTTAAGTCTATATTATGAAAGTGAAGATTACATTTCTCATACAGATGCTAAAAAGACTTTTATAGACAAAATATATCAAGCAGTAAAAACTTATAGTTTAAATAAAAAAGTTAAGCTAATAACAAAGTATTCAAATGAAAATAAAAGTTTACTAGATGTAGGTGCTGGAACAGGTGATTTTTTAATTACTGCAAAAACAAATAATTGGAATGTTAATGGTGTAGAACCAAATAGTAAAGCAAAAAAACTAGCTTCAGAAAAAGGTCTACAACTATTTTCAGATTTAGATTCTTTACCAAATAAGGAATATGATATAATTACCCTTTGGCATGTACTAGAACATTTGCCAGATTTAGAGATAAAAATTCGTAGACTAAAATCCTTATTAAAAAAGGATGGTACTTTAATAATTGCTGTTCCTAATTATAAATCTTACGATGCACAGTATTATAAAAAGTTTTGGGCAGCATATGATGTACCCAGACATTTATGGCATTTTTCAAAATTATCTATTGCAAAATTATTTGCTTTAGAAAACATGAAGGTTATAAAAACAAGACCAATGCTCTTTGATTCTTTCTATGTTTCTTTATTATCAGAAAAATACAAAACTGGAAAGCAGAATTTTATAAAAGCCTTTTATATTGGTTTACTATCGAATCTAAAGGCAATTAAGAGTAAAGAGCATTCTTCTATCATATATATCATTAAAAATATCTAAAAACTTATTTTAAGAGCATTTAAGAATATTATTAAGATATAAATATATACTTAATAGTAAATTTTAAAAAACACTCTTAAAATAGCTTTAAATGATCAATTTACATAAGTAAAATCTATTATTTATTTTATAATTAATAATTATTATCTATTTAATATCAAAAAACAGTTTTTTTATAAATTGACTATGAATTATTTAGAAATAATCTAAATATCAATTTTAAAGAAAAAAAGTATTTTATAATTTAATTAGTATAGTTTTTCAAAAGCTTTGTTATTTTAGCGCAACTTAAAAATTAACACCATGAAAAAATTAATATTGTCGTTAGCTCTTTTAGGAGCTGTAGCTTGCCAACAAAATAAAATTGGTTATGTAGACAATGAAGAAATATTAAATGATTACCAAGCAAAGATTGATGTTGAAGCAAAGTTTAAGAAAAAAGCTGAGACTTTAAGAAAAAAAACAGATAGTTTAAGTCAATCTTTTGATATGGAAAAAAAATCTTTTAATAGTAAATTGAAATCCATGTCACAAAAAAATGCACAGGAACAATATGATTTATTACAAGAAAAAGGTCAATTTTTAGGACGACAAATACAACAAGAACAGCAACAATTACAATTAGCTAGCCAAACAGAAATTGATAGTATTATTAGTGATGTTAAAGAAGAAATAAGAAAATACGGTGAAGCTAATGGATACTCTTACATATTAAGTGGTGGAGAAAATGGTAGCGTTCTTTTTGGAAACGATAAGGATGAAGTTACAGAAGCGGTATTAAAAATATTAAATGATAATTATAAGAAATAATTATCTCCATAATTTATGTAAACTATGGCCTTTAAATAATATTTAAAGGCTTTTTTATTTATTCTGCTCTCTAATTATTTCTATACCTTTTTCTATATTTAATTGGTCTTTGGGTAAAAAACCCTTTGTTATAAGGACAACACCGCATATAACTAAAATAAAACCTAATCCCTTCTTTACCAAATAAATACGTTTAGGAGTTAATTTTTTTCTTAGTTGTTTAGCTAATAATATTTTAACTAAATCTGTTACAAAATATGAGCTTATCATAGTAGCAAAAAATACCCATATTCTATTAGGTTCGTTTTCTAGACTTGGACCAACTATAATTATAATTCCAAGCCAGAAAACTAGTACTCCTACGTTTATAAAATTTAATAGGAAACCTTTTATAAACAAACTAATGTAGCCTCCCTTGGTCATTTTTACATTAAGTTCTTCCTTTTTTTTATCTTTTTTTAGGATTGTAGTAAGCCCATATATTAATAATATAACACCGCCAAACACATATAATCCAGGCTGGTTACTTAAATTTTCTAATAGTTGATAACTACTAAAATAAGCAATAGTTATAAAAATAATATCTGCTATAATAACACCAAAATCAAAACTTAAAGCAGCTCTAAATCCTTTAGTAGCACTAGTTTCTAATAAAACAAAAAAAACAGGCCCAATCATAAAACTTAAAAAGAAACCTAAAGGAATAGCTGCCTGTATATCTTCTAACATGCTGTAATTACATTTTAATTACTTTGCCGCCAAAGATAGTTTTTTCATCTATTTTAGAAGGCTTACCATAGACTTCTACTGTACCACCTGCTTTAGCTATTGCTTTAACGTAATTAGTAGCATAGATAGCTGCTTTAGAACCAGAATTTACATTTATGGTAGAAAACTTAGTTTTAAAAGCTTTACCATTATATTTACCACCAGTGTTTACTATAACGTCTTGGTTATTAGAAAAACCATTAGTAGTAATAATACCTCCTGTTATAGATTTAATTAATAACTGTTCTACTTGTGTTGTTAACTCTATTTCTCCGCCTTCTTGTGCTTTTAATTCTAATAAATCTTGAATTATAATATCTGCAGAAATAATTCTGGCATCTTCGTTTACATCTACCACTAATAAATCTTCTGTATAGTATACATCTATAAAGGTTTTATAACCGCTAAATATTTTATCTATTTGCATTCTTAACTTAAGAACTCCGTTATTATTAACTATTACAACCTTTTCCGTGTTTTCACCAGAAATTATAGCTTTATTAATATCAGATTTAATAAGGTTAATAGATAAACCATCGAATGCTTTAATTACATTAAATTTAACAAACTCTTTAGTAATTACTTCTTGAGATTGTATACATTGAAAGCTACATAATAGTATAAAAAATATTATTTTTTTCATTTTGCAATTTTTAAATTGTAACATACAAAATCACACAAATTTTATTCCAAAAGACTCTATTGTTGAACCTTGTTTAATAAAGAGAAATCTAAATGTCTTTTAGTTAAATCTGTACTTTTAACCATAACAATAACTTTATCACCTAACTGATATATATTTTTAGATTTTTCTCCAATGATTGCATATTGTTTTTCATCAAACGTATAATAATCGTCCTTAATATCTCTTATACGAACCATTCCTTCGCATTTATTTTCTTCAATTTCTACATAAATACCCCATTCTGTTACTCCAGAAATTACACCTACAAATTCTTCATCTTTATGATCTTCCATAAATTTAATTTGCATGTATTTAATAGAGTCTCTTTCTGCTTGTGCAGCTAAAGCTTCCATACTAGAAGAATGTTTACACTTTTCTTCATAAATATCCTCTTTAACGGCTTTTCCTTCATCTAAATAATGTTGAAGCAATCTATGTACCATTACATCCGGATAACGTCTTATAGGTGATGTAAAATGCGTATAATACTCAAATGCTAAACCATAATGACCAACATTTTCTAATGTATATATAGCCTTACTCATACTACGTATAGCTAAAGTATCTACTAAATTTTGTTCTTTTTTACCTTTTACATCACTTAAAAGTTTGTTTAAAGAATCGCTAATTGTTTGCTTACTATTAAAATTTAATTTGTGTCCAAAACGAGAAACAATACCATTTAAAGCAATTAATTTTTCCTCATTAGGTTCATCATGAACTCTATATACAAATGGCTTTTTTTGTTTTCCAATAAACTCAGCTACTTTTCTATTAGCCAATAACATAAACTCTTCTATAAGTTTATTAGCATCTTTACTTTCTTTAAAATAAACTCCTTGTGGTTCGTTATTTTCATTTAAATTAAATCTAACCTCTATTTTATCAAAAGATATAGCTCCTTCTTTCATACGCTTAGCACGTAATATTTTAGCTAATTTATCTAAGGTAAGTGTTGCTTCTACAATTGTATTATCTACAGTATAACTACCTTCTCTTATAGATATTTCTTCAGGAATTTTAGCATCTCCTGTTTCTATAATATGCTGTGCTTCTTCATAAGCAAAACGCTCATTAGAATCTATAACTGTTCTACCAAACCATTGATTTTTTAAAACTGCATTTTTATCTAATTCAAAAATGGCAGAAAATGTATATTTTTCCTCATTAGGTCTAAGAGAACAAGCATTATTTGATAATACTTCTGGCAACATAGGTACTACTCTATCTACTAAATAAACAGAAGTAGCTCTTTCGTAAGCTTCATCATCTAAAATGGTTCCTTCTTTTAAATAATGAGATACATCAGCAATATGTACACCTATTTCATAATTACCATTTTCTAATTTTTGAAAAGATAAAGCATCATCAAAATCTTTTGCATCTTTAGGATCTATAGTAAAAGTTAAGATATCTCTCATATCTCTTCTTTTAGCTATTTCTTCTTTTTTTATAGAAGTATCTAACTTATTAGCATAACTTTCTACTTCTAAAGGAAATTCGTAAGGCAAACCATACTCAGCTAAAATAGAGTGTATTTCGGTATTGTGATCTCCTGGTTTTCCTAATACTTCTGTAATTTCTCCAAAAGGAGAATCTGCATTATCTGGCCATTCGTTAATACTTACAATTACTTTATCACCATCTGTTGCTTTTCCTATTTTTTCTTTAGGAATAAAAATATCTGTATACATTCTAAAATCTGTTGGTCTTACAAATGCATAAGATTTTTGCATATCTACAATACCAACAAATTCTGTTTTATTACGCTCTAATACTTTAGTAATTTCACCCTCTAATTTTTTACCTTTTCTTCTAGGAAAAATATAGATTTCTACAGTGTCTTTATGAAATGCTTTTTTAAGTTTATTAAAAGGTACAAAAACATCATCATCTATACCTTCTACAATTATATAAGCATTTCCTTTACCTGTTAAATCTACGGTTCCGGTATGGTAAGATTTAGATGCGGCAATAGCTTTATACTTACCAGGAGAGGTTTCTACTATTCTCCTTTTTTCTTTTAATTGTACTAATCTTTTAACTAGTTTATTTCTATCCTGGGGAGTGTCTATTCTTAATTTAGCAGCAATTTGTTTATAATTAAAACTTTCATTCGACTCCTTTTCTAAAACAGTAAATATCCCTTTAGTAATTTCGTTTACTCTTTGGTTATTACTTTTTCTTTTTCTCTTTGACATTAATTTTATTTATTTCTGGAAAATTACAAATTATAATTTATAGCTTTCCTTATATTGAGATTAAGTTAATTTTATGTAATCAACTTAATCAACATATATTATATTATATACTTTTTCTTTTATTAAATTTAAAAAAATATGGTGATGATTATAGTGTGTTAATAGTTACTATAAATAGTTGACAAAAAACTTGCTTTGAACCGATATAACAGTTTATTTACAATTTATCATCTGTATTATTTTCTAATAATTAAACACTTACATTTTTTATTAACGGTTATTAACAAGTTATATCAACATAAATTTATTGATAATTTAATGTTACGTAATTGTTAATTACTTATAAGAAGTGTTTAATATCTTTTGCTTAATTATTTAGAACTAAAAACAAATTATGTACAATAATTTTGTAAAGCAATAAATTGAGGAGAAATAAAAATTTAAAAATTACTTTTTATGAGTAGTTTATTAACAATTGGGTATAATTACTAAAGTGCTAAATAACAGCAAGCTTTACTAATTTTTAAATTTATGTTGTTAATAACGCATATTCTGTTGTGAAACCATAGGTATTTGTACATTTGTAATAGAATAAACACCATATAACAATGAAAATAGCCATAGGAAACGATCATGCTGGTACAGAATACAAATTAGCTATTGTAGGTCTTTTAAAGTCTTTACAAATAGAAGTTATTAATTATGGAACAGATGGTAGTGATAGTGTAGATTATGCAGATTTTGTTCATCCGGTTTCTAAAGATGTAGATTCTGGTACTGTAGATTTAGGTATTATTATATGTGGTAGTGGTAATGGTGCTTGTATGACTGCAAATAAACACCAAAAAGTAAGAGCTGCTTTATGTTGGACAAAAGAAATAGTGGCTTTGGCTAGAGAACATAACGATGCTAATATATTAGGTTTACCTGCCAGATATATTTCTTTACCACAAGCATTAGAAATGGTAAAAGTATTTTTAGATACAAATTTTGAAGGCGGTAGACACGAAAGAAGAATAGAAAAAATGCCTTGTAAATAATATACTATATGGCACATTCCCATAATCACCATCATCATTCACATGGAGAAATAAAGGGAAAAAATTTATTAGTATCAATTTTATTAAATATACTTATTACCATTAGTCAGGTAATAGGTGGTATTATATCTGGTAGTTTATCTTTATTATCAGATGCTTTACATAATTTTAGTGATGTATTATCTTTAATAGTAAGTTATATAGCTACTATTTTATCTAAAAGAAAAGCTTCTCCTAATAAAACATTTGGATACAAAAGAGCAGAAATTATTGCTGCTTTTATTAATGCATCAACCTTAATTATAGTTGCTATAATTTTAATTATAGAAGCCGCAGAACGGTTTTTTAATCCACAAGAAATTGTATCTAATTTGGTTATTTGGATGTCTTTATTAGGCATATTTGCCAATGGTTTTAGTGTATTGTTATTAAAAAAAGATGCAGATTCTAATATGAATATGAAATCTGCTTATCTACATTTACTAACAGATATGATGGCTTCCGTAGCAGTTTTAGTTGGTGGTATTCTTATGAAATATTATCAAATATATTGGATAGATGCAGTATTAACTTTTGCTATAGCTATTTATTTAATATATATGGGGTATCATCTTTTAAGAGCGTCTACTAATGTATTAATGTTATTTACTCCAGAAACTATAGAAGTACAAAAAATAGTTACTTCTATTAGTAAAATAAAACCAATAAAAAATATACACCATGTACATGTATGGCAATTAAATGAAAATGAAATACATTTAGAAGCGCATATAGATTTTGATAAGGATATTAGATTATCAGAATTTGATGTTATTTTAGAAAAAATAGAAGAAGATTTATATCATAATTATGGTATAAACCACGTTAATATTCAGCCAGAATTTGGAAAATCAGATAGTAAACAATTAATTGTGCAAGATTAATTTTTAAATGGAAAGTATAGAAATAAAATCTTTTTCAGAGTTATCTACAGCAGAATTGTATGCTATTTTACAATTACGTAGCGAGGTTTTTATAGTAGAACAAAATTGCGTGTATCAAGATATAGATAATAAAGATAAAGACGCATATCATCTTTTATTATTTAAGGATAATATATTGGTAGCTTATACAAGAATTTTTAAACCTGGTTTATATTTTTCTTTAGCTAGTATTGGCAGAGTAGTTGTAAAAAAAGGAGAACGAAAATATGGTTACGGAAAGGATATAATGAACGCTTCTATTAAATATTTGCATGAAAAATGTAATGTAGATAAAATACATATTTCTGCACAAACCTATTTAATTAAATTTTATAATTCTTTAGGTTTTATAGTACAAGGAGAAGAGTATTTAGAAGATGATATTCTACATATAAAAATGATTAAATCTATCTAATATGCTATATTTTACGATGTTAATTTTTGTAAAAGAAGGACAAGAAAAAGTTTTTCAAGAGTTTGAAAACTTAGCAATTCCTTTATTAAAAGAGCATAATGGGAAAATAATTTATAGAATAAGACCTACTAAGGATAATTATATATCATACGAGGACGAACTTCCTTATGAAATACACTTTCTTTCGTTTAATACAGAGCAAGATTTTAAAAATTTTAGAAAAGACGAGCGTAGAAAAGCATTTTTACATTTAAAAGAAGCCTCTATAAAATCTACCCTATTGGTTAAAGGAGAAAAAATATAATTAAACCAACTGTTTAGCAATTCCTTTTGCAATTAAAAAATCTAGTCTAAGAATAAGATTTATAGGTTTTTCTGCTTTGTTTTTGCTAGAAATAAACAAGTAGCCCTCCCTCCTATGATTTAATTTAGGGTGTTTAATTTTTCCGTGTTTACTGTTATTTTCTAAGCAATATTTATATAAAGAACTTTCATTAAGTTCTAAATTATTTAAAAAAAGTAATAGCTTTTTTCTGTTTACAAAAGTTATTTTACAAGAGGTGTATTTATGAGGTTCATCGCTATAAATACTTGTAATTAAACTATAGAAATCTGTTTTTTTACTAGTATCAAACAACCAACCTTTTTTCTCAATATTATTTTTAAAATAGGATAACTCAAAAGCAAAAGTGGGTAAGTCTTCATTAATATAATCGAGCTGCGCTTTTTCATCTACTAAAAACTGTTTTTTAGAGCTTTTATGAGTTAAGACAAGGTCTATACCAGAAAGTTGCTCTTTTAGGTTATAAACACGTTTAAAATTGTAAAAATTAAAGTGCTTTTTATAATAAGTATCTAGTAAAACAGCTAGTTTTTGTTCTTTTTTTAAATCAGAATTAAAGTTGCTTTTTAGCATCCTCTAATTTAAGAAACTATTTTATTATGTAATGCATTTCCTATTTTTTCTACAACACCAACAACTAAAGCATTTCCCATAAAAAAAGCACGTTTGGTATTGCTAATGCCTTCTAATTTGGTATGGTTGTCTGGGAACATATTTAAACGTTCTAATTCTATGGGTGTTAAACGGCGTAATCCTTTTTTAGTATGTACAACATGTTTAAAGCGCGATGGAGATTTACCACCTTCTCCGGTAATAATAGTTCTAGAAGCATTATCTAAAGCATCAGGGAAAACCATTGAACCTTCACTATAGTTGTACTGAAATCCTTCTTTAGTAGTTCGTATTTCTTTTTTAGCTCCTTTTAAATAGTTCCATTTAGGAATATCTTCTTCAGAAATATAAAATTCATCGGCTACTATATCATTTTGTAAAATATCCTTTAATAAGGTTTTAGAACCGTCATAATTTGGACTAGTTTTAATTGTAGTTACAACTCCGTTTATAAAAATACCTGTATTTAAAAAAGGAGATAGTTTTTTGTCCTTATTAAAAGTATTAGAAATAGCAACCAAATCGTCTTCTATAGTAAAAGATGTTGTTTTTGTAGATTCGTTAGCACAAGGAAATTCACTTGCAATAGTTCCAGAAGAAAGCATCCAATCTATTTTATTAGTCTTTTTAATAGAAGTATATATAGCAGTAGATTTGTGGTATGCAATAAAAAAAATACGCCTTCGGCGTTGTGGCATTCCATATTCTGCGGCATTAATAACACGCCATTCTACGGCATAACCTAACTGATCTAAACTCTTAAGCATAATAGCAAAATCTCGTCCTCTTTGCGATGATGGAGATTTTAATAAACGATCTACATTTTCTAAAAATAAGTACTTAGGCGGATTTTTCTTTTCACTTAATATTTTATGAATAGACCACCATAGAACCCCTTTTTTACCAATAAGTCCTTTAGAGTTGTTTAGTGTAGTTGCTACAGAATAATCCTGACAAGGAAAACCACCAACTAAAATATCATGGTCTGGAATGTTAGATATGGGAACTTCGGCAATATCTTCGTTACTATGGTTTTTAGCACCAAACCTAGCCTCGTAAACCATAGAAGCATGTTGAGTTTTGGTTGAAGGTTCCCATTGGTTAGACCAAACAATATTGTATTTATTTGTTTTTTCTAAACCAATTCTAAAACCACCTACACCAGCAAAGAGCTCTACTACTCTAAGTTTTTTCATGCTATTAAAATAAGATTTACAATATAGGTATTGGTTTTCTTATCACCAAAGATGTTACCATATGGATATATAAAATTGAATGTTTTAGCCCTTTTATGGGATTGTATAGTAATCCTTCTTTTTTAACAAAAATTATTTCTTTGTAATAGCTAATTTTAACAGAAAAGCTTTCGTATTTTAAGTAGGTATGATGCATATAAAAGGGTGTTTATCAGTATATAAATACGTATATTTCATGTTTAATCACCATTCTAAAAAAATTAATAAAGCCAATTTTAATCACCACATTATCATGAAAAATATAACTAAAAATTTAAAACCTCTGGGTGTTAGTTTCTTATTATTATTTGCATTTATAGCTTGTAAAGATGTAAAAAAAGAAAAATCCGATGTTAAAGAGGAAACAGCTAAAAAACCAAATATTGTTGTTATTTATATGGACGATTTAGGTTTTGGAGATGTAGGATTCAATGGTGCCAGAGCATTTAAAACTCCTAATATGGATAAGTTAGCAAACGGAGGTTTAAAATTTACTAATGGTTATGCTAGCTCTGCTACATGTACACCAAGTAGATATGCTTTATTAACAGGTGTATATCCTTGGAGAGATAAAGATGCAAAAATACTACCAGGAACAGCACCGCTACTTATTAAAACTGATCAAATGACGATTCCAAAAATGCTAAAAACTAAAGGATACCAAACGGGTATTGTTGGAAAATGGCATTTAGGCTTAGGAGCAGGAAATGTAGATTGGAACAAGCATGTTAAACCAGGGCCTAATGAAGTAGGTTTCGATTATTCTTATATCATGGCTGCTACGCAAGATAGAGTACCTACGGTATATATAGAAGATGGAAATGTTGTTGGCCTAGACCCTAATGATCCTATTGTAATAGATTATAAAAATAATTTTGAAGGACAACCTACAGGAAAAGATAATCCTGAATTATTAAAAATGACTTGGCATCATGGCCATAATAATACCATAGTAAATGGTATTCCTAGAATTGGATTTATGAAAGGTGGAGAAAAAGCTAAATGGATAGATGAGGATATGGCAGACCATTTTTTAAAAGGAGCCCAAGACTATGTAAAAAAACATAAAAAAGAACCTTTCTTTTTATACTATGCAATGCAACAACCACATGTACCACGTACACCGCACCCTCGTTTTGTGGGTAAATCTGGTTTAGGAGCTCGTGGCGATGTTATTTTAGAAGCAGATTGGTGTATAGGTGAGTTTGTAAAAACATTAGAAGAAGAAGGTTTATTAGAGAATACACTTATTGTTTTTTCTAGTGATAATGGACCAGTTTTAAACGATGGTTATAATGATGAATCTGATACTAAAATAGGAGAACATACACCTTGGGGACCTTTTAGAGGTGGAAAATATAGCTTACTAGAAGCAGGAACTAACGTGCCGTTTTTTACCTATTGGAAAGGAATAATTAAACCAGGGAAAACAGATGCTTTAGTTTGTCAAATGGATTTGCTTTCTTCTTTAGCTGCTTTGGTAGATAGTGATATTAGAGTAGACGATAGTCAGGATTTATTAGATGTATTTTTAGGAGAATCTAACAAAGGAAGAGAAAATTTAGTGATAGAAGCTACTTCTAGAACAGCATTTCGCCAAGGAGATTGGGTAATGATACCACCGTATGAACTTCCTGAAATAAATACGCAAGTAAATATAGAATTAGGAAATGCTAAAGAATATCAACTATATAATTTAAAAGAGGATATTGGGGAGAAAAATAATTTAGCAACGGTAAATAAAGAAAAGTTAAAGGAAATGATAACTTCTTTTGAAAGTATAAGAGGTAAAGATTATAAAAAAAATGTAGGAGGTTTAAAATTAAAATAACAGCCTTAAAATAATGTAAATAAAAATGCCTGTGAAATTAGTATCACAGGCATTTTTATTTGCTATAAAGTTATAATTGAAAAACCTTTTCCATTTCAATCCATTTTTCACCGTTTTTAGCCCACGGTAGCTCTTGTTGGTATTTCCACATCAATTGCTCCCACTCTTGTACTTTAGGGTTGTTAGCGTCCATCTCTGCCTTTTTATTAGGGTCAAAGGTTTCGTCTACTTCCATAATCATAAACATACGATTTCCTGTTAAGTAAATTTGCATGTCTACAATACCAGCATCTTTTATACTAGCTGTAATCTCTGGCCAAGCATTACCAGTAGCATGGTATTCTTTATATTCTGCAATTAATTTGGGGTCGTCTTTTAAATCACAAGAAAGACAGTATCTTTTTGTTTTCATTATTTATATAATTTAAGCTTTATCTATTTTTGAAGCAAAAAAACCATATAAGCCCACAACAGCAATACATATCATAGGTACTATAAAAGAAAATTTTACCTCAGGAACTCCCATTATTGTTGTATCTGCTAACTTATCTCCCCCTATATCTATAATAGATGCTTGGATTAATGGGAAAAATGAACCTCCTACAATAGCCATTACTAAAAATGCTGATCCAATTTTAGCTTCATCTCCCATATCTTTTAATGCAATACCATAAATTGTAGGAAACATAATAGACATAAATAATGAAATACAAACTAGAGATATTAATCCTGGCATCCCAGGAATTAATATTGCTCCTAAGCAACATACAACTGCTAAAACAGCAAACAAGGTTAATAATTTAGGAGCTTTCATTTTACTTAATAAAATTGTTCCTAAGAAACGCCCTCCTAGAAAAATACCCATAGCTATCATATTCATGTAAGTTGCATTAATATCACTGCCCGTAGATTCGTTTAAATATTGAACATATTGAAAAATAGCAGTCCAACACATAATTTGGGCACCTACATAAAACATCTGTGCAATAACACCTGGAAAGAAAGCTTTCTTTTTAAATATTTTTCTTATAGACTCACTAAAACTTAAAGAGACTTCTTTTTGAACATTTGGAATTTTAGTCATAGCAATGACAACTAGTATAACTAACACAACAACACCTATTCCTATGTAAGGATAACTTATAATACTTAAATCTTCTGTTTTTATTGCTGCTTTTGTTGCACTATCCAATGCTGCATAAGTATTTTCATCATAATTAGCTGATTTTATTTGACTTAAAACCACAAACTGAGCAACCATCATCCCAGTTAAAGAACCAATAGGGTTAAAAGATTGTGCTAAATTTAAACGTTGTGTAGCCGTTTCTTTATCACCTAAAGACAACATAAGAGGGTTTGATGTAGTTTCTAATAAAGCTAACCCACATGTAATCACATATAAAGAAATTAAGAAGAAGGTATAATTCTCTAAAACAGAAGCAGGATAAAACAAAAACGCTCCAACAGCATACAATGTTAGTCCCAATAAAATCCCAGACTTATAACTATATTTTTTAATAAACAAAGCTGCCGGTAGTGCCATGCAAAAATATCCAAAATAAAAAGCAGCCTGTACTAAATATGCTTGAAACCAACTAAGTTCTGGCATTACCTTTTTAAATGCTGATACCATAGGGTTTGTAACATCATTTGCAAAACCCCAAAGAGCAAATAAAGAGGTAATAATTATAAAAGGAAATAAGAGTTCTTTCCTAACTACAGGAATTTTAGCTGATTTATTCATTCTTTTTGGTTTAGATTAATATTTTAAATAAATACTCTAGCAAATTAATAAGACAAAACGAACTTATCTATCACTTTACTCTTTTATTGTACAACATATGTTTTATTCTGTTAATAAAGACCTATCTAAGTGTACATAACCACCATCTACAGTAATAAACTGCCCTGTAGTATGCGATGACTTTTCCGAAATTGTAAATAAACACTGATCTGCAATTTCTTGCGGAGTGGTCATTCTATTTTCTAACGGAATCTTTTTTACAATAGATTGTAACTTTTCTTCTCCGTTTTCTAAAGTATCAATCCAATTTTGATAGGCAGGTGTCCAGCTTTCAGCAATAATAATAGCATTAGAGCGTATACCATCTTTAATTAAATCTACAGCCCACTCACGAGTTAAACCGGCAACACCACCTTTTGATGCTGCATAACCAGAAGTTCCTCCCTGACCCGTAAGCCCTACTTTAGAACCAATATTTAAGATGTTTCCTTTTGCTTTTTTTAGCATTGGTAAGCAATACTTTGTCATGGCAAAGAAACTTACTAGATTTAATTTTAAAGACCACATAAAATCTTCCATAGATGCATCTAAACCTGCACCATCGTTTACGCCCACGTTATTTATTAAAGCATCTACACGCCCGTATTTTTTTTCTATAACTTCAGCAGCAGCTTTAATTTGTGTATGGTCCGATAAGTCTGTTTTTACAAAAATGGAATCTATGCCACGTGCTTGTAATGCTTCTGCATAACCTATTCCACGATCGTTACGACAAACAATTACAGGAATTGCTCCTTCATTAGCCAATGATTGTACTATTGTTTCTCCTATACTCCCTTTTATTCCTGCAGCACCAGTGACTACAACTACTTTGTTTTTTAATCCTAAATCCATTTTTATAAGTTGTAAAATTCCATAGCATTTAATCCCATAATTTTTTCTTGTTCAGCGGGGCTTAGTTTTGCTATAAAGTTTGTGGTTAATTCTTTTACTTTTTTATAGTTTCCTGCTACCAAACATACAGGCCAATCTGATCCATACATAAGTCTATTAGGCCCAAAAGCTTCTAAAACCAAATTCATATAAGGCTCTATTTGTGCAGGTGTCCAAGAATTGTAATCTGCTTCTGTGATCATACCAGAAAGTTTACAGCTTACATTTTCGTAGGAGGCAACTTCTTTCATTAAAGCAGCCCACCCCTCATAAAAACCATCTTTTATGTAAGGCTTAGCAATATGATCAATAACAAATTTTTGGTTTGGAAACTTTTTTACAAATTCTAATGTAGCTCCTAATTGGTGCGGAAATATTAGAATATCGTAAGTATAATTAAACTCTTTTAGAGCAGAAATACCATTTAAAAAATTAGGCCTTAGTAAAAAGTTGTGGTCTGGTTCTCCTTGTACTACATGCCTAAAACCTTTTACTTTATTAAATTGACTATACTTTTCTAAATCTGTTTTAACAGTATTGCTTCTTAAATCTACCCACCCAACAATACCTTTAATAAAATCGTTTTCATTTGCAAGTTGAATAAGAAAGTCTGTTTCTGCTAATGTTTGGTCTGCTTGTACAGCAACACACCCATCAATAGTATTTTCCTGATATACCTTTTTTAAATCTGACGGACTAAAATCTCTACGGATTACAGCCATATCGTCGTCTATCCATTCGTGTTTTACGGGTTCGTAATTCCAAAAATGCTGATGAGAATCTATAGTCATTTTATTATTGTGAAATGGTTACTTTTATTACTGTTGCCAACTCATTTATCTGTTGCGTAGGCGCTTTTATATGTAGCCCTTCTTCATCTAAGTTCCATGTTATTTTTTCATCACTTCCTAAAAACGAAACCGTTTCTATAGCTACCTCATCGTGGATATTTTTTTTAGCAAATGATTCTAAAAGTAATTCTTTATTAGAGGCTACAGTTCCTAGTATAATACCATAAATGTTATAATCCTTGGTGGTATATCTAATATCTTTATTAGAATATTTTAATTTTATAAAGGCCTTATGGTTTTTAAAATGTCCTTTAGGTTCTTTCGTTGGTCCTTCCCCAAAAGTGTACCAAGCTTCGGTATCATAAATTGCTTCGCCATATTTTTTTAACCAATCTCCCATTTTTAATAAACCATCTTTTTGGTTTTCTGGGATAGTACCATCTGCTTTTGGAGATACATTTAATAACAAAACACCATTTTTACTGGTAATATCTACAAGCATATGCAGAATATCCTTAGCTGGTTTTACCCCTAAATTTTCTGTATAACACCAACTACCATCACTAATAGTAGCATCTGTCATCCATGTTTTTGTACCAATTACATTTTTACGTGCCTGTTCTAAATCGTCTACACTTAAAGACAAAGGTAAATCGTGTTGTTTTCTACCAATAACAACTTCTTTTCCTAATTCATGGGCTTTATTTAAGTAATAAGCAGCAAATTCTTTTCTGTAGTTTTCAGGAATATCACCCAATACATAATCGAACCAAACAATATCTGGGTTATAGTTATCTATAACTTCTTTTAATTTCCCTAACCATATTTCTTTATACCATTTTTCTGGTTCCATATTACCATAAAGCAATTGTAATTCTGGGTCGTTAGAACTTGTTGGCATTCCTTCAAAATATGGAAAATGACTTATAGAAACTTCTTTTCCTAATTCTGTACTACGTTGTAAATTTTTAGAGTGATGAAAAGTGGTTATTAATTTCATATCTAAGGCTCTAATTGCCTCTGCTATTTCACCTGTAATATCGCGTTTAGGGCCTTTATTAACAACATTCCAAGGCGTTACTTTACTATCCCACATCGCAAAACCATCATGGTGTTCTGCTACAGGACCTGCAAATTGTGCTCCTGCATCTTTAAATAATTGTGCCCATTCTTTAGCATTAAATTTTTCTGCCTTAAACATAGGTACAAAATCGTGATATCCAAATTCTGATAGTTCTCCGTATTTTTCTACATGGTGTTTGTACACTTTATGGTCTTTAAAATGCATGTGTCTTGGATACCATTCATTATGAAAAGCAGGAACGGAGTATACTCCCCAGTGAAAATAGATGCCTAATTTGGCATTTTTAAACCATTCTGGAGATTCGTTATGTTTTCCTAAAGATTGCCAGTCTGGAGTGTATTTAGGGGCAGTAACGGCTTCTTTTATTGTGTTAGGAGCTGTTTCTTTTGTGTTCTTTTCTGTACAACTAGAAATAATAGATAGCACTAAAAGAAGGCTTAAAATTTTTGAAGATATCCGATTCATAATATAATTTTATATACTTAATTGAGATTTAAGTACTGTTTCTATTCCGTTTTGGTCTATAGCTTCTAAGTTTTTAGCAACAGCAGTAGCTAAACCATCTATAGCGTTTAAATTTATTCCCCAAATAGTAGTATTTTCTAATAGTTGAACAACTAATTCTGAATAACTAATTTCTTCAGCTTCTTTTTTATTCCAAACAGTTTTAAAAAAGGCTAGTGTTTCAGGAGCATCATTTACTGCAATAAGCTCATTATTATATTCTCCTTTATAAAAACGAATAAGGCAGGATAAAGCAAATACAATACGTTTTGGTAATTTATTTTGGCTATCATTATATTCTTTTAAGGCAGGATAAAGCCTTGCTATAAATTTAGAAGTACTATTTAATGATATACTGATTAAGAAATGTTTTAGGGTAGGGTTTTTAAACCTGTCTAATACTGCATTTACAAAAGCATTGAGTTCTTCTTTTGGAAAATCTTGAAGCGTTTTGGTAATTTCTTTGGAAAGAACTTCGTTTACATATTTAAGAATTAATGGGTTATCCATAGATTCTTTAACTGTTCTAAGTCCTGCTAAATAAGCAACAGGAACTAATGAAGTATGTGCTCCGTTAAGAATACGTACTTTCATTTCTCTATAAGCTCTAGCGTCTTTTACAAACTGAACATTAAGGTTTGTTTGCCCAAAAGGCAATTCTTTTTCTACAATAGCATCTCCTTGTATTACCCAACTATGGTAATCTTCACCAGCAACTAATAATTTATCATTAAAATTAAGCTCTTTTAAAATAGCTTCTGAACGTTCTTTTGGATAACCAGAAACAATACGATCTACAAGCGTATTACAGAAATAATTGTAATTTTTTATCCAAGAGATAAAATCATTAGAAAGACCAAAGTGTTTTGCATATTGAAGAACAGTTGCTTTTAAAGCATCTCCATTTTGTTCTATTAACTCGCAAGGCAATAAAATACAGCCTTTATCTTTTGCTCCTTTAAAATGCTGAAATCTATGGTGTAACCAAACGGTTAGTTTTGCAGGAAACTCATGCGGAGGATTATCATTTAGGGTATCAGAATCAGAAAATTTTATACCAGATTCTGTAGTATTAGAAACAATAAATCTAATAGTTTCACTTTCTGCTAATGCTATGTATGTATCCCATTCGGTATAGGGTTGTATAACACGACTAACACTTTCTACTAAAGTTAAATTAGAAACAAGTTCTCCTTTACGAATACCATCTAAGGCAACATAAAATAAACCATCTTGTTCTTTTAGCTCTGTATAGTCACCTCTTTTTGTGGGTTTAATAACTACAACACTACCATTAAAATTGGTTTCTTTATTTAGAGCATCAAACATCCAATTAGCAAAAGCACGTAAAAAATTACCCCCTCCAAATTGTAATACCCTTTCTGGGGCTATATGTTGTGTTTTTGTTGTTTGTCTGTTTAATAATTGCATTTACGGTTTGTGCTATATAATTATAATGAAATTCCTCTTTTCCAAGGAATAAAATCGTTTTGACCTTTAAGGTCTGCTTTGGCAGCTATTTCTCCGCTAGCTACTTTTATAATGTGTTCTAATATTTTTTCTCCCATGCTTTCTATGGTATCTTCTCCAGAGATAACTGTACCAGCATTTATATCTATAATATCATTCATTTTTTCGAACAAATGAGTATTGCTAGACATTTTTAAAACGGGAGCAATTGGGTTTCCTGTAGGTGTTCCTAAGCCAGTAGTAAAAACAATAATATTGCATCCAGAACCAGCTAAACCAGTAGTACTTTCTACATCGTTACCCGGCGTACAAAGTAAATTTAAACCTGGTTTTGTAATTTTTTCTGTATAATCTAAAACTTTGGTAACTGGTGATGTTCCTCCTTTTTTTGCTGCACCAGCAGATTTCATGGCATCGGTTATTAAGCCATCTTTAATATTTCCTGGTGAAGGGTTATTTTCAAAACCAGAACCTACAGCTACAGCTGCTGCTGAATAAGAACGCATAAGAGAAGAGAATTTTTTTGCATCTTCTTGCTGTTCACATCTATTAATTAGGTCTTGTTCTACTCCATTGAGTTCAGGAAATTCTGAAAGTATAGGTGAACCTCCTAAGCCAACTAATAAATCCGATGCATACCCTAGTGCTGGGTTTGCAGAGATACCAGAAAAACCATCGGAACCACCACATTCTAGTCCTAGAACTAGCTTGTTTAAAGGTGCTGGTTTGCGTTCTATTTTATTGGCTTCGGTTAAACCTACAAAAGTATGTTTTACAGCCTCTTCTATTAATTTTCTTTCACTAGCGCTTTTTTGCTGTTCTAGATAATGTATAGGCTTAGAAAAGTTAGGGTCTTTTTCTAGAATTGCTTTTTGTAGCATATCTATTTGTGCATTTTGGCACCCTAAACTAAAAATGGTTGCTCCTGCTACATTACTGTTGGTAATATAACCGGCTAAGAGTTTACAGAGTATTTCTGAATCTTGGCGAATACCGCCACAACCGCCATCGTGCTTTAAAAATTTTATACCATCAACATTTGGGAAAACTCTATTTTTAGACATTTCCTCTTTCGTAGTAATGATGGGTGTATTGTATAAATCGTCTGTAGAAGCACCCGATTTATATTTGTTAATTAATGCTGAGGTATCTACAGCAAAATCTTTTTTTGTTTGGTAGCCTAAAGCATCAGATAATGCTGCTTCTAGCACATCTATATTTCTATTTTCACAGAAGGTTAAGGGAATTACCAACCAGTAATTCCCTGTCCCTACACTACCGTCTGCTCTATGATATCCATTAAAGGTTCTTCCTTTAAATTTTGATATGTCTGGAGCTTTCCAAGTAAATTTTTCGTTAGCATCATTAAAATCTGCAGAAGCATGCTTTACGTTTTCTATGGTGATTGCTGTTCCTTTTTGGATAGGTAAAACGGCCTTACCAATTAGAACACCATACATAAATATTTGATCACCAATGTTAAAATCATTTAAAGCAAATTTGTGTTTGCCTTTTATGTTTTCTTTTAAGTCAAATGTTTGCCCAGCAATAGTAACAGTTGTTCCTTGTTCTAAATTATGAATAGCAACAATAATATTATCTTTTGGATCTATTTGAACGTAACTTTTGGGCATGCTTTGGTTTTAATAATTATTTACGAACGGCTTTAATTATATCTAAAGCTGCTTTTACGTCTTTTTCTAATTTTGCGTAATCTTTGTTTGCTATAATGTCTTTAGAAATTAATTTAGACCCCATACCAACACAAGTAACACCAGCATTAAACCAACCAGATAAGTTTTCTTCTGTTGGTGCAACACCACCTGTAGGCATAATACTTGTCCAAGGGCAAGGTCCTTTAATACCTTTTACAAAGTTTGGTCCGTATAAATCTCCAGGGAATAATTTTACAATTTCGCATCCAAGCTCTTCTGCTCTAGCTATTTCTGTTAAAGAACCACAACCAGGAGACCATAGTACTTTTTTTCTGTTACAAGCAATGGCAATATCTTCTCTTAATACAGGAGTTACAATAAAGTTAGCTCCTAAAGCCATATATAAAGATGCTGCACCAGCATCGGTAATAGAACCAACACCCATTATCATTCCAGGTAATTCTGCAACAGCATATTTTGTTAATTCTCCAAAAACTTCGTGAGCAAAATCTCCACGAGCAGTGAACTCCATTAAACGAGCACCACCATCGTAACAAGCTTTTAATACTTTTTTACTTAATTCTAAATCACTATTAAAAAACAAAGGAATCATCCCTGTTTCTTTCATTGCCGTAGCAACTTCTATTCTTGTAAATTGTGCCATAATTTTATTTTAAACCCTTCCTCGAAAGGAAGAGTTTTTAAATTAATATTGTTGTTATAAAAAGTATTAACGAGCTACTCTACCAGAAGCATCACCACCCATTAATTTTTCTACTTCAGCAACTGTTGCTAAGTTAGCATCACCTTTAATAGTATGCTTTAAACAAGAAGCCGCAACTGCAAAATCTAATGCATTTTGGTCATCTTCTGGGTATTTTAATAATCCGTAGATTAATCCACCCATGAAAGAATCTCCACCACCAACTCTATCAACGATATCTGTTATTTGGTACTGACGTGTTTGGAATAATGTTTTACCATCATATAAAACCCCTGCCCATGTGTTATGAGATGCAGAGATAGAACCTCTTAATGTTGTAATTACCTTTTTAGCTTTAGGGAATTTTTTCATCATTTGCTCACATACAGATAAGAAAGCTTCTGCTTTTACATTGTGTCCTTCTGTTTGTACGCTAATTCCTTCTGGCTTAATTCCAAAGTGCATTTCTGCATCTTCTTCGTTTCCTAAAACGATATCACAGTAAGAAGTTAATTCTGTCATAATCGCTTCTCTATGTGCATCATCACAGAACTTCCATAATTTTGCTCTATAGTTTAAGTCTGTAGAAATAGTAATACCTTTAGCACTAGCTGCTTTTACTGCTTCTAAACAAACATCTGCAGAACCTTGAGAAATTGCAGGAGTAATTCCTGTCCAGTGGAACCATTCAACACCATCGAAAATAGCATCCCAATCAATCATACCAGATTCAATTTCTGCCATTGCAGAATGTGCACGGTCATAAACTACTTTAGATCCTCTAGATACAGCACCTGTTTCAAGGAAATAGATTCCTAAACGGTCTCCACCGTAAACAATTTTATCTACGCCTACACCTCTTTTACGCATTTCCATCATAGCACACTCGCCAATGTCATTTTTTGGCAAACGTGTTACAAAATCTACATCTACTCCGTAGTTTGCAAGAGATACAGCAACGTTAGATTCTCCACCACCATATATAGCGTCGAAATTGTTAGCTTGTGAAAATCTTAAGAATCCTTGTGGAGCCAATCTTAACATGATTTCTCCAAATGTTACTACTTTACCCATTTTTAATTTATATTTAGTTTTAGTTGTGAACTTAATTTAAGATTGAAAACTAACAGTTGCTTTAATAACACCTGTTTCTGGTTTTAACCAGCTATCAAAATTTTCTATCATTTCTGTATAAGGGACATTGTGTGTAATGAAAGATGCAGTTGGAAACTGATCTAGAACACTAATTACGTGCTCAAAATCTTCTGTTGTAGCATTACGACTACACATTAATGTCATTTCTTTAGCATGTACTGCTGGGTGATTATAAGTTAGCTCTCCTTTAGATAGGCCTACTAAAATAAATCTACCACCGTGAGACATATATGAAGGACCACTTTCTAAGGCTCCCTTATGTCCGGAAGCATCGAAAACGGCAGTACATAAATCTCCATTTGTAATATCAGTAATTTGTTTTATGGGATCATTACCAACATTTACGGTATAATCTACACCTATTTTTTCTTTGGCATATTGTAAACGTTGTTCGTTCATATCCATAGCAATTACCTTTGCTCCTGCTATTTGTGCTAATTTCATAATTCCGATACCAATAGGTCCGCAACCAACAACAGCTACAATTTCACCAGGCTGTATTGCAGCTCTTCTAACAGCATGCGCACCAATAGCTAATGGCTCTACAATTGCCATTTGATCGTTAGATAAATTGTTTGCGGGTAATAAAATATCTGCAGGCACAGTAATTTGCTCTTGCATACCACCATCTGTGTGTACACCTAGAACTTTAATATTGGTACAACAATTTGTTTTTCCGTTAGTGCAAGCAATACATTCGTTACAGCTTACATAAGGCATTATTACCACTTTATCGCCTGCTTTTATTCCTCTTTTATTTTCGCCAATTTCTATAACTTCAGTAGCCAGTTCATGACCAAGAATTCTTGGATAAGTAAAAAAAGCTTGGTTGCCAGCATACGCATGTAAATCTGTACCACAGATACCTACTTTGTTAACCTGTAATAAAGCTTCGTTTTCTTTTCTAACAGGAGCTTCTTTTTCTTTTAATAAAAATTCTCCAGGTTTTTCGCAAACAATGTATTTCATGAACGTATGGTATATCTTAATTTTTTAAAAAATCGTTTTCTTGTTTTAGTTCAATCGATTGAACATTTTTTCTTAAAAGAAAGGATAACGTTTAACTATCCTTTGATAACGACACATAAAAAAACACTTAAACCCCATATTTTATTGGGGAACAAGCATTTTTATAAGTTTTGTTTAGTTTGAAAAAAATATGTTTCTTTGTTCAAACGTTTGAACAAATATAGAAAAAAGTTTGGGAAACAAAAAAGTTACGATAAAAGATATTGCTAATGTTTTAGGTATAACGCCTTCTGCAGTTTCTAAAGCACTTAATAATCACCCTAGAATTAGTGAGAAAACAAAAGTTGCGGTAGAGCAAATTGCAAAGAATCTTAATTACCAACCCAATCATTTAGCCAGTGCTTTACGAAAAGGAAAAAGTAATTTAGTGGGGGTTATAGTTCCTTTAACTAACAGTAACTTTTTTTCGTCCGTTGTTCAAAATATAGAAGAGGTTTTAAATAAGAAGGGCTATAATATTATAATTACCCAGTCTAACGAATCGTATAAAAAGGAATGTAGTAATATAGATACCTTATTGTATACGCAAGTAGATGGTATTATTGCTTCTATGGCTAATGAGACTACTAAATTAACACACTATAAGAAAATAAAATCTAAGGGAGTTCCTTTAATTTTGTTTGATAGAGGAGAGAACGATTTAGGAGTAGATTATATTGGGATTGATGATTACAAAAGTAGTCAGTTAGTTATAGAACATCTGGTAGCTCAAAAATGCAAAAGAATAGCACATATTGCAGGGTATAGCCATACTAGAATTTATAAAAATAGAATTAGAGGTTACAAAGATGCTTTAGAGAAAAATGCATTACCTATTGAAAAAGAGTTGATATTAGAAACAAGTCTTACACTAGAAGAGGGAAGAAAAAAGATGGAATTATTATTGCAACTTCCTAATAGACCAGATGCTGTATATGTTGCGGGCGATTATGCAGCTTTAGGAGCTTTACAAGTATTAAAAGAACACAATATTAAAGTACCAGAGGAAATTGCATTGGTTGGTTTTAGTGATGAGCCTTTTACTTCTTTAATAACGCCTTCGATTTCTACAATAAATCAACATAGTGAACAGATAGGAAAATTAGCAGCAGAAACTTTTTTAGAGCGAATAGAAGACCCTAATTGGAAGCCTGTTCTAAATAAAATAATATTAGAACCAGAATTAGTGGTAAGAGAATCGTCAGATAAATTGGGTTTACTTAAAAAACAATAGAATTGCCCCTATTGCGGTGAGAATTAATATCATTTTACGATAAAACTGTTCTTTAATAATTTTTACCAATCTAAAACCTAAAAACAGCCCTACTAAAATACCAGGAAGCAATTTTAAGTTTATAATAATAGTATCTGGTGTTATAGTTTTCCAAATAAAAAAATGAAAAGGTAATTTAATTACATTAACAATTAGGAATAACCAAGCGGCAGTACCAATAAATTCGTTTTTAGGAAGTCGCATTGCTAAAAAGAAAATATTAGAAAAAGCACCAGCCAAATTCCCAATCATAGTCGTTATTCCGGTCATAATTCCTACTGATCCAGCAAAAGCCCAATGTGTTGGTACTACTTTAGATTTTTTTTGATCCCACCAAAACATCATAATAACACTACCAAGAATAATGATAGCCATACTAATTTTAAAACTTTTTTCAGGCAGGTCTTTACCAATACCAACGCCAATAATGAGTCCTGCTATAATCCATGGTAGAAATTTTATAATGTATTTCCACTGTGTGTGCCTGTTATAGTAAATAACAGCAAATAAATCGCATATAACCAATAAAGGAACTAATAAGCCTGTGGACTCTTTAGCGCCAAAAGCAAGAGCCATTAAAGCAACAGAAACAATACCGATTCCTTTAATACCTGCCTTAGAAACCCCGGTTATAAGAGCTGCTAGGAAAGCCAAAAGCCAAGAAGAGAAGGAAAGTTCTAGGAAGTTTGTTGGCACAATACATTTGTGTTATTAGAATGAGCGCCAAAGGTATCTTAAAAAATAATACCTTTAGCGAGCATCATATAAAGTTTAAATTAAAATTAACTAATGAGTTTAAGCACTTTAGATTACAGTATAATTATAGTTTTTTTTGCCATAATACTAGCCATAGGAATTGTTGTTTCTAAAAAATCAGGAAAAGATACTTCAGAATATTTTTTATCGGGTCGTAATATGCCTTGGTGGTTATTAGGTTTTTCTATGGTGGCTACTACTTTTTCTACAGATACCCCCAATTTGGTGGCAGATTTGGTGAGAACTAATGGTGTTTCTGGAAATTGGGTATGGTGGGCTTTTTTACTTACAGGATTATTAACCGTATTTGTATATGCTAAGTTATGGCGAAAGTCAAATGTAACTACAGATATGGAGTTTTATGAGCTTAGATATGGCGGCAAACCTGCAGAATTTCTTAGAGGTTTTAGAGCGGTATATTTAGGTGTTATATTTAATGTTTTAGCAATGGCAGGAGTTACTTTAGCTGCTATAAAAATTGGACAAGTTATGCTGGGCTTGTCTCCAATGGTTACGGTAGGTGTTGCAGGAACAATAACAGTATTGTTTAGTGCTATTGGCGGGTTTAGAGGGGTAGTTTATACTGATTTTGTATTGTTTTTTGTAGCTATAATTGGTTCTGTAGGAGCTGCATATTATTTAGTTAATCTTCCAGAAATTGGTGGCGTTACTAATTTAATAGCACATGAAAACGTAGTAGGTAAATTATCATTACTTCCAGATTTTTCAGATACGGAAGCTTTAATAGGGATTTTAATTATCCCTTTGGCGGTACAATGGTGGAGTTCTTGGTATCCAGGTTCGGAACCCGGAGGAGGAGGTTATATAGCACAGCGTATGTTGGCAGCAAAAAATGAGAACCATGCCATAGGGGCAACGTTCTTTTTTAATATTATGCATTATGCATTGCGCCCTTGGCCATGGATTTTGGTAGCTTTAGCCTCTTTAGTTTTGTACCCAGATATTGCTAGTATAAAGGAAGCATTTCCGAATATTGAAGAGAGTAAATTAGGAGAAGATTTAGCCTATTCTGCAATGCTAACTAAATTGCCAAGCGGGCTTTTAGGACTGGTAATGGCTTCTTTAGGTGCTGCTTATATGTCTACCATTTCCACACATTTAAATTGGGGGTCATCATATATTGTAAATGATTTTTATAAACAACAAGTAAATAAAAGCGCCACGGAAAGAGAATTGGTAAATGTGGGGCGTTTATCCACGCTTTTGCTAATGGTTATTAGCACTTTTATAGCATTAATGTTAACAAACGCAGCACAGCTTTTCGATATTATATTAATGTTTGGAGCAGGTACGGGGCTTATTTTTATTTTACGTTGGTTCTGGTGGCGAATTAATGCTTGGAGTGAAATATCGGCTATGTTTTCTTCAGGATTTATTTCTATAATACTAGCATTTACATCATTAGGGAATATATTATTTGATACAAAAAATATAAGCGGAGATATAGTAGAAGGATTGATGCCTGCTTGGGCAAAATTTCCCATTATTGTTTTAATAACTACTATTATTTGGGTCGTTGTAACGTTTATTACGCAACCAGAAACAAAACAAACACTAAATAGTTTTTACAAACAAACACAACCAGGCGGCCCAGGATGGAAAAAGGTAGTAGCACAAGCTAAGACAGATGGAAATTCTATTATAGATAAAAAAGAAAAATGGTCTGTACCCTCTGGGATAATAGCAATGTTATTAGGTTGCATTTTAGTATATGGCTGTTTGTTTGCTACGGGGAATTGGATTTATGGAAATTATAGTTTAGCAATAGGATTAACGATAACAGTAATAGTATCAGGTTTTTTATTGGTAAAAGTTTGGAATAAGATGAAGGATAACGTTTTGTAATTAAAAAGAACCCTTTTGTTTAATGAGTAATCTTATAAAAATAGAGTCGTATTCCGTTCCTTTATTAAAAGATAAAATACGCTTATCTGATTTTCCTGCGGGTACATTTACAAAACTTACTTCTCGTAAAAGTTTTAAAAATGCCATAAAAAAAGGATTGGTTTATGTAGATGGTAAAAAAGGGTCTACAGGGAGTTATATTTATGGAGGAGAAATTATAACAATTTATAAAGACTCTAGTATAAGCAAAAAACCAGAAATTAATATAAAGTTAGAAGTGCTTTTTGAGGACGACTATTTAGCTATAGTAAATAAACCAGCAGGTATTGTAGTGAGTGGTAATAAAAAATGGACTTTAGAAAATGCTTTACAAGGGAATTTAAAAAAGAGTTCCCAGCCCAATGCTTTAGCCCCAGAGCCTATACATCGTTTAGATTATCCTACTAGTGGCGTTTTACTAATAGGAAAAACAGCAAGCTCAATTCAGCAGTTAAATACGTTATTTAAGAATCGTACCATAGAAAAAACATACGCAGCAGTAACTATTAAACAAATGCAATCTAAAGGTGTTATTACTACTAATATTGATGAAAAAACAGCAAAAAGCACTTATAAAGTAATAGAAACTATAGCATCGCCAAAGTATAATTTTTTAAACCTAGTAGAACTAAAACCGCATACTGGGAGAAATCACCAACTAAGAAAACATATGGCAGAAATAGGAAGTCCTATTTTTGGAGATTTATTATACGGAATAGAAGGCTTTATACTAAAAGGAAAAGGCTTGTATTTACATGCTAAAAGTTTACAATTTAAACACCCTATTTCAGGAGAAAATATATTTGTTGAGGTAGCTCCGCCAAAAAAGTTTGAGAAGTTGTTTGGGAAATTATAGCGTTATTAATGTTAATTAACACGGCATATGGGAGGTTTATTCCTTTAACTCCATTAACCTAGAAACATATTTACCAATAACATCAAACTCTAAATTTACAACAGTTCCAATTTTGTAAGAATTAAAACGGGTGTGTTCATAAGTATAAGGTATAATAGCAACACTAAAACCATTTTTAGTAGAATTTACAACCGTTAAACTAGTACCATCTATTGTAATAGAACCTTTTTCTATGGTTACATTATTTAAAGAGCTATCATAATTAAAAGTAAAAAACCAACTCCCATCTTTAAATTCAATATTAGAACAAGTACCAGTTTGGTCTACATGGCCTTGCACAATATGCCCATCTAATCTAGCGCCTAAAATCATGGCACGTTCTAAATTTACAGCATCGCCTACTTTTAAGGTATTAAGGTTTGTTTTTTGCAGTGTTTCATCAATAGCTGTAACCGTATAATTATCACCATTTAAAGCAATAACAGTTAAGCAAACTCCATTGTGAGCTACACTTTGGTCTATTTTTAACTCTGGTGTTAAAGAAGATTTTATGGTAAGATGTAAGTTTGTATTTTCTTGCTCCAATTCTTTTACTTCTCCTAAAGTTTCAATAATTCCGGTAAACATGTATCGTATAAATTAAGTAGTTTTGCAACGTAAATTTAGACATAAAGGGATAGATAACATGCAGGAAAACGAAAAAATTAAAGTAGGAATCTCAATAGGAGACTTAAATGGAATAGGTTGTGAGGTTGCTTTAAAAACGTTTGAAGATACTAGAATGTTAGATTTTTGTACGCCAATTATTTTTGCATCTAGCAAAACTTTAGCGGTACATAAAAAGGAATTAAAAATAGAAGTTAATTACCAAGGTATACACGAAGCCTCTAAAGCAGTAGATGGTAAAATTAATGTGGTAAACGTTTGGAAAGAAAATCCAAGAATAAATTTTGGAAAGGAAACCAAAGAAGGGGGCGCTTATGCTATAAAATCTCTAAGAGCAGCCGTAAAAGCATTGCAAGAAAATGAGATAGATGTATTGGTAACAGCTCCTATTAATAAAAAAAACATACAAGCAGATGATTTTAAGTTTCCTGGCCATACCGATTATTTGGCTAAGGAATTAAAAGGAGATAGTTTAATGTTTATGGTAACCGATACTTTAAAAGTAGGTTTACTTACCGATCATTTAGCCGTAAAAGATGCTCCTGCTGCTATAACACCAGAACTTATAAAAAAGAAAGTAGCTACAATAGAAGCTTCCTTAAAGATGGATTTTGGTATTCGTAAACCCAAAATAGCACTATTAGGTATAAATCCACATAGTGGAGATAATGGTATTATTGGCAAAGAAGACGATGAGGTTTTAAAACCTACAATAAAAGAAATATCAGATCAAGGAACATTGGTATTTGGTCCCTATGCTGCAGATAGTTTTTTTGGTTCTAATGAATATGAAAAGTTCGATGCTATTTTAGCAGCCTACCATGATCAAGGACTAATACCATTTAAAACACTATCTTTTGGTAAAGGAGTAAATTATACAGGAGGCTTATCTAAAGTACGTACATCACCAGATCACGGAACAGCCTATGAAATTGCAGGAAAAAATAAAGCAGATTTCTGTTCTTTTAAAGAAGCAGTCTTTATGGCATTGCGTATTTTTAAAAACAGAAAAGAATATTTAGAGTTAACAGAAAATCCACTGAAGAAACAAAAAATAAAACGTTCTTAACTAAAAATCTATTTATTAAAGCGTAGCTTTTGTAATTTAATAGTTAGATTGTTGGCTTTTAGTAAAATAATAGTATCTTTGCCCCCGCCTTTAGGGCAAATATTTTTAAACTAATGTTGGAAATGAAGGATCACAAGGAGTTTGTTATTCCTTTTTCGGGGTTGAAGCAAGGAAAACATGAGTTTGAATTTGAAATAGACAATACGTTCTTTGAATCTTTTGAGTACAATGAGTTTAATAGTACAGCTATACATTTAGATGTATTATTAAATAAAACAAGTACAATGTTGGAGTTTGAGATGACAGCCAAGGGAGCAGTAAATGTAAATTGCGACGTAACAAACGAACCTTACGATCAAAATATTAGTTCTTTTTTAGAGTTAGTAGTAAAGTTCGGAGATGAGTTTAATGATGAGAACGAAGAATTATTAATAATTCCTCATGGAGAACATCAAGTTAATATTGCACAATATATTTATGAAATGTTAGTATTGGCAGTTCCTCAGAAAAGAGTACATCCAGGAGTTTTAGATGGTACATTAAAATCTGAAGCTTTAGATAAACTAGAAGAACTACAACCAAAAGAAGAAAAAGAAAGTAAAGGAAAAGAAGAAGATACGGATCCCCGATGGGATGCACTAAAAAAGTTATTAAAAGATAAATAAGTTTCAATAATGGCACATCCAAAGAGAAAAATCTCGAAAACAAGAAGAGATAAAAGAAGAACACATTATAAAGCGGTAGCACCAACAATTGCTAAAGATTCTACTACAGGAGAAATGCACTTGTACCATAGAGCTCACTGGCACGAAGGTAAATTATACTACCGTGGTGAAGTTTTAATAGATAAAACAGAAGAAGCTGTAGCATAAAAACAGCTTTTTAATAATAATAAGAACCCTCCTTTTTTTAAAAAAAGTGAGGGTTTTTTTACGTTTTTTAAAAAAAGTGAAAAACTATCTTTTTTAGGGCAAAAAGTCGTAAAAAATGACTACTTTTCACCGATTTTTGAGCATTTTTGCACTTTTTTGATTAAAACCCAAGTTTAACATGAGCAAAATATCGGCAGCAATTACTGCGGTAGGAGGTTACGTTCCAGACCATATTTTAACCAACAAAATGTTGGAAGAAATGGTAGAAACCAATGATGAATGGATTACCACAAGAACAGGAATAAAAGAAAGGAGAATTTTAAAGGATGCTACTTTAGGAACTTCTTTTTTAGCAATACAAGCAGCAGAGGATCTTATTAAAAGAAAAAATATTGATCCTAAAGAAATAGATTTAGTTCTTGTAGGAACTGCAACACCAGATACTTTAGTTGCGTCTACAGCAGCATATGTAGCATCAGAAATTGGCGCAGTTAATGCATTTGCATACGATTTATTAGCAGCATGTTCTAGCTTTTTATTTGGAATGTCTACAGCGGCAAGCTATATACAATCTGGTAGATACAAGAAAGTGTTACTTATAGGAGCAGATAAAATGTCCTCAATAGTAGATTATACAGATAGAGCTACTTGTATAATTTTTGGGGATGGAGCAGGAGCAGCACTTTTTGAGCCTAATGAAGAAGGCTTAGGTTTACAAGACGAGTATTTACGGTCAGATGGTGCAGGTAGAGAGTTTTTAAATATTAATGCAGGTGGTTCTTTATTACCAGCATCAGAACAAACAGTAAAAGATAAGCAACATTATATATTCCAAGAAGGAAAAACGGTATTTAAATTTGCGGTATCTAATATGGCAGATGCTGCTGCAAAAATAATGGAGCGCAATAGCCTAACAAATAAAGATGTAGATTGGTTAGTGCCACACCAAGCCAATAAGCGTATTATAGATGCTACGGCTAATAGAATGGAATTAAAAGACGATTCTAAGGTATTAATTAACATTCAAAATTATGGAAACACAACTTCTGGTACCTTACCATTAGTATTATCAGATTTTGAAAAGCAATTTAAAAAAGGAGATAATATTGTTTTTGCCGCTTTTGGAGGTGGCTTTACTTGGGGCTCTATTTATTTAAAATGGGCCTATAATTCATAAACATTAATAAGACAACAACTGACAAAAATAGAATTCCATGGATATCAAAGAAATTCAAAACTTAATTAAATTTGTGGCAAAATCTGGTGCCAGCGAAGTTAAATTAGAAACAGGAGATGTAAAAATCACCATTCGTACAGGATCTCTAAGTTCTTCTACTCCTGAAACTACTTATGTACAACAAATTCCAATGGCACAGGCACCTGTAGCCCCAGCGCCTGCAGCGGCAGCATCTGCTGCTCCGGTAGCAGAAGCACCTGCACCAGTAGACGAAGATGCTAAGTATATTACCGTTAAGTCTCCTATTATTGGAACATTTTATAGAAAGCCATCTCCAGATAAGCCTAACTTTGTAGAAGTAGGTAGCACTATTAATCAAGGAGATGTTCTTTGTGTTATAGAAGCAATGAAGCTTTTTAATGATATAGAATCTGAGATTTCTGGAAAAATAGTAAAAGTATTGGTAGACGATTCTTCTCCGGTAGAGTTTGATCAACCATTATTTTTAGTAGATCCATCTTAATAAATTTTAAGTGTTGAATATTCTGTGCTTGTATAAAAGCATGTAAAATGTTTAAAACTTAAACTTAACTTAAAATTTTATAAAGATGTTTAAAAAAATACTTATTGCCAATAGAGGAGAAATTGCACTTCGAATTATTAGAAGTTGTAAAGAAATGGGAATAAAAACCGTAGCAGTATATTCTACAGCAGATGCGGAAAGTTTACATGTTCGCTTCGCAGATGAAGCGGTATGTATTGGCCCAGCTCCTAGTAGCGAATCGTACTTAAAAATACCAAATATTATTGCAGCAGCAGAAATAACAAATGCAGATGCAATACATCCAGGATATGGATTTTTATCAGAAAATTCTAAATTTTCTAAAATATGTTCGGAGCACGATATTAAATTTATTGGAGCCTCTGGTGAGCATATAGATAAAATGGGAGATAAGGCTACGGCTAAAGAAACCATGAAAGAAGCTGGGGTACCTTGTGTTCCAGGATCAGAAGGTCTTTTAAAAGACGTAGACGATGCTTTAGCAACTGCTAAAGAAATGGGATACCCTGTAATGATAAAAGCAACTGCTGGTGGTGGTGGTAAAGGAATGCGTGCTGTTTGGAAAGAAGAAGAAATGACTCCTCTTTTCGAAAGCGCAGTTCAAGAAGCAACAGCAGCTTTTGGTAATGGAGGTATGTATATGGAAAAGCTTATAGAAGAGCCTAGACATATAGAAATACAAATTGTAGGCGATCAGTACGGAAAAGCATGTCATTTATCAGAAAGAGATTGTTCTGTACAAAGACGCCATCAAAAACTAACAGAAGAAACACCTTCTCCTTTCATGACAGATAAGTTAAGAGAGGATATGGGTAAAGCGGCAGTAAAAGCGGCAGAATATATTAAATACGAAGGTGCCGGAACAGTAGAATTTCTTGTAGACAAGCATAGAAATTTCTATTTCATGGAAATGAACACACGTATACAAGTAGAGCACCCAATTACAGAACAAGTAATAGACTACGATTTAATTAGAGAACAAATTTTAGTAGCAGCAGGTGTTCCAATATCTGGAAAGCATTACCTTCCAAAATTACATTCTATAGAATGTAGAATTAATGCGGAAGATCCTTATAACGATTTTAGACCTTCTCCGGGTAAAATAACAACCTTACACACCCCTGGAGGACACGGAATACGATTAGATACGCATGTATACAGTGGTTATATTATACCGCCTAATTACGATTCTATGATTGCTAAATTAATTACAACAGCTCAAACAAGAGAAGAGGCAATTAATAAAATGAAAAGAGCATTGGACGAGTTTGTAATAGAAGGTATAAAAACTACCATTCCTTTTCATAGGCAATTAATGGATCACCCAGACTATTTAGCAGGTAATTATACCACTAAATTTATGGAAGATTTTAAAATGAATCCACAAGAATAAACCATTAGTGGTTACTAAATAAAACTCCGGCAATAGTCGGAGTTTTTTATATTAGGGGTGTTCTTTTACTAAAAAAAGTAAAAGGCGGGCTTTTCGCTGTATCTTTTTAAGCACAAAAAAGATGCTTAAAAAGGATGCCGCTGCAATCCCTAACACAAACACAAAATAAAGAGATTACAGATATTATAATGAACCTAAGTTATTGGGAATATAAAACATGGTTATCTAATGTAGACTACACTATAATTGGCAGTGGTATAGTAGGACTTAACTGTGCCTTACAATTAAAAAAAAGGTTTCCAGCAGCTAAAGTGGTTATATTAGAAAAAGGAATATTACCACAAGGAGCAAGTACCAAGAATGCAGGTTTTGCCTGTTTCGGAAGTATATCAGAAATTATATCAGATCTTAAAACACACCGTAAAGAAGATGTCTTTAAACTGGTAAAACAACGTTGGGAAGGGCTACAAATATTACGGCACAATTTGGGAGATGCCACCATAGATTACCAAAATAATGGCGGACACGAAGTTTTCATGAATAATCAGCAAGAATTATACCATGAGTCATTAGAAAAAACAGATGAGATTAATACTTTTCTTAAGCCCATTTTTAATACAGAAGTATTTAAGAAGAACAATAATATTTTTCATTTTAAAAATATACAAGAACAGTATATCACCAGTACTCTAGAGGCCCAGATAGATACAGGTAAAATGATGCAAGCATTATTACAAAAAGTAATAAAAGCAGGGGTTATTATATTAAACGCTATAACAGTAGAAAATTATGTAGAGCTACAAGATAGTTGTACCATAGAAACAAACCTATTTCAATTAAAAACCAAGAAACTATTTATAACTACTAATGGCTTTGCATCTCAATTACTACAAGAAAAAGTGCAGCCAGCAAGAGCCCAAATTTTAATAACAAAACCAATAAAAAACCTACATATAAAAGGTACCTTTCATTTAGATCAAGGTTATTATTATTTTAGAAATATACACAATAGAATTTTATTTGGAGGCGCTCGTAATTTAGATTTTGCAACCGAAGAAACCTTAGAATTTGGAGAAACAGCTATTGTGCAAAATCAGTTAGAGAAAATTTTAAAAAATACCATACTCCCTAATACTGTATATGAAATAGAACATAGGTGGAGTGGTATTATGGGAATGGGCAACCAAAAAAAACCGATAGTAAAACAAGTGTCTAACAATGTATACTGTGGAGTACGTTTAGGAGGTTTAGGAGTAGCCATAGGAAGCTTAATAGGAAAAGAATTAGCAGATATAGCTTAAAAGAAGCATTATATGCTTTATATATGAGCGAAAAAATATTTGAATATAGAAATTCATGTACTTGGCATTAATTTTGAATTTTGAAATGCTTAAGGGTTAATACACAATTTTTAACCTTAAAATAAGTTAATAGAATACCAAAAACCAATACATTATAAATGAAAAGATTTTGTAGTTACTTTTTATTACTTGTAAGCTTAACATTATGTACTAGTTGTTTTGAAATTTTAGAGGAAATAACTTTAAATGAAGATGGTAGCGGAAAAATGCTAGTAACATTTAATTTAAGTAAAAGTAAATCTAAAATAGCATCAGTTATGTTATTAGATAGTGTAAATGGTTACAAAGTACCATCTAAAAGCGATATTAATATTGCTTTAGAAGATGCAGAAGACCATTTAAAAACAATACCGGGCATTTCTAATATTAAAAAAACTACCGATTATGATAATTACATTTTTACAATCTCTTGTAATTTTGATAAAGTAAGTAATTTAGATGCTGTTTTTAAAGACCTTATTAGTAAACAAAACAAGAAAAGCAAAACAAACTTTAATACTACTAATTTCTCTTATAATGTTGCAAACAATAGTTTTAAAAGAGTTTTTTCTTATGATAGTAGTATAAAAAGAACATTTGATAAATTAAAACCAGAAGATCGTAAAATTTTTAAAGAGGCAAACTTCACAAGTATCTACAGGTTTCAAAATAATGTAGTAAGTACAACAAATACAAATGCTAAAATAGCACCCAATAAAAAAGCAGTATTTCTTAAAGTAGAGGCAATGTCACTTATTTTAGGAGAAAAAAATATTGCCAATACCATACAATTATCTAAATAAATACTTCAAATGAAAAAATTATTATTTTTTACATGTTTCCTATGCCTTTCATTAGCTGTGAAAGCACAAGATTTAGCATTAAAAATACCTAAAAATGCAAAAGCAGTTATAAGTTTAAAAGGTAAAAATATTACAGATTTAGTTGCTGTTCCAGAGTTTGAAAACTCTAAAATTGGAAAATTATTTTTTAAAGAAATATTAAAAACAACAGATGGTAAAGTTTCTAATTTAAATGAATTAGGAATAGATTTAAATCGTGATTTTTATTACTATATGGAATCTGATTCTACCGGATTTAAACATAATTTTTTAGCACCATTAAAAAACAAAGATGGTTTTGAAAGTTTAATTTCAGATAGAGAAAAGGAAAAAACAATAACAGAAGGTGGTGTATCTTACTTTATAGATTCTTATGACGATATAATTACGATGTGGGATAGTAAAACACTATTGGTTACTATTTTACAAACCGAAGATGATCAGTATAACGATTACAGTTATCATGGTGAAGTAATAGAAGAGGCAGCGGAAGAAGTGGTAATGGAATCAGTAGAGACTTCTTATCCTGTAATGACTTTTAAAGAGTCTACATACGATTTTGGAGATATTATAATAGGCGATGTAGTAGAGCATACGTTTAAATTTACAAATACAGGAGATACAGATTTATTAATAACAAACGCAAAAGCTAGTTGTGGTTGCACAGTACCTAGTTATTCTAAAACACCAATAGTACCTGGAGGTTCGGGTGAAATTAAAGTAAAATTTAATAGTACCGGTAAATCTAAGCAGCAAACTAAAACAATAACTATTACTGCTAATACAGAAAGCGGAACAGAACGCCTTAAAATTAAAACATATATCCATCCAAAAGGAACAGAGATAGAAGAAACAGAGATAGAAGAGGTAATAGAATCTACAGAGGATTATGATAATGTAATAGAAGAAACGGTTGTAGAAGCTACAACATCTAATTATGATGACGATGATTACTATGAGAAAAAGAGAAAAAAGAGAGAGAAGCTACAGTTATTAAAAAACAAAGAACTTATTGCTTCAGCAAAGGCTACAATTATGGGTAACCTTACTAATGGTTCTATTTTAACAAATGCAGCATATGTAAAAGCCATTGGAAGTGGTAAAGATGAAGCTGTTATATGGACAGATAATATTGGAGAGGTTTATACCGATTTTTTAGAACAAAGTTTAGGAGGTATGGTAGCATCTAATTATTTAGGAATATACAATACTATAGACAATTTATACGGTAATATGTCTTTAATTTCTAAACTTAATTTTGATAAAACACAAGCAACTATTAAAACTAGCTATACCATGAACAATGAGATGGCTAAGTACACTAAAGCTATGTATAATGGTAAAATGAATTCTAACTTCTTTAAGTACTTTAATGAAGATAAAATGTTAGGTTATTTTTCTGTTAACACAAGTACTAAAGGTATATTAGAAGCTTATCCAGATATGATGACAACGATGTTTGAAAACTCTGGAGATAATGAAATGGCAACATTTATTCCTATTGGAATGAAATTTTTATCATTATTAATAGATGAAGAAGGAGCTGCAAAAATTTTAAGAGGAGATATGCTTTTTGTTTTAACAAAAATGGAGGAGAGAGAAGTAACTTATACTACATATGAGTACGATGATAATTATGAAAGAACAGAGGTTACTAAAACAAAAACAGAAACCTTACCAGATTTTTTAATGATGGTAACTTCATCTGAAAAAGACTTGTTTCATAAGATAATGAATGTAGCAGTGAAAGAAAGTAGAGGAGAAGTTACATTAGCAGAAAACGGAATGTATCAAATTAATACAAATGAGTTACCTTATACTGTAAATGTAATGTTTAAAGATAATGCTATATTAGTAGGAAGTTCTCCAACTGACATGATGGCAATAAGTAAAGGAACATACAAAGCTAAGATTAGTGGTAAGCATAAGAAAATAATTGCAGGTAATTCTTCTAGTATTTATGTAAATGGAAAGCAAATTGCGACTAAGTTTCCTAGAGATATTATGCCCAGAGATTTACAAGAAAGAATAGATTATATTGCTGATAATACAGAAGACGTTATCTTTAAGGTAGGAAAAATCAAAGGGAATATTTTAGAAGGAGAAATGATTTTAAATACCCCAGAAGAAGGACATAAAAATAGTTTAGCTTATTTCTTAAATATGGTTAATACTCTAATAGATTAACTTTTTAAACCATACACATTGAAAAGAATTTTTAAAATAATCCTATCGCTACTAATTATAGTAGTGATAGGATATTTTGTTTATAATCATTTTAAAAAAACAGCTGTTTTAACAAATGTAATTCATAAAGAAGCAGAAAGTGTTTTAAAAATAGGAGTTCATGACATTAAAAAAACACTAGTTTTAGATGTACTTTCAGCTCCAAGTTATTATTGGAGTAATAGCTCTTTTTCTAAAAGAGAAACAAAAAAAGATAGTATAGAAGATAAAGGGAAAGGAATAGATTTTATGCCTTATTCTGTTGTTTTTTATACAATGAAAGAAGTTAAAAATACATTGTTTACCACTTTTAATATTGATGACGCTATTTTATTTGAAGAGTATGTTACCAAATATGTAGCAGAAAAAAAAGGAACTATAAATAATACCAAAGATTATAAATATGTAAGTTTAGAAAAAGGCAAAGTTGCCTTAGCATGGAATTCAGAAAAATTAGCAGTGGCTATTGCGCCAGAGATAACTATGCATAAGGTGCAAGCTGTTTTTAATGATGTATTGTTATATAATAAATTAATATCAGATAAAGATGATTCACTTATAAAACAGTTAGCCAGTACAACAGATCATTTAGTTTATGTAAAAGATAAAAGCATTAGTACCATAAATTTTATAGATGGAGAAGTTCTTGTAAAGGGGAATCTTTATACTAAAAAACCAAATAAGTACTATGCGCAAACGGTTTATTATGCAATGCCTAATAGCTCGTTACAGTTTTTCTATGATGCTAATTTTAAAAACCAACAAACTAAAAATTCGATATTACAAAGCTTAGAAGACATCTCTTTTTTTAAGAAAAATAACATAGATGTAAAAACTATATTAGATAGAACAAACGGTTTTTTTAGTTTAGAGGTTAACGGAAGTACAATGCAGAAAGATACTATCATTACATATGAGTATGATGATAACTTTGATAAAGTAGCTACTAAAACTCTTCAGGAAAAAATAGTTCCCAAAATGCTTATTCATTTAGGAGCAGAAGACAAAAGTTTAAATACATATTTAAAGGCTCAAGGAGCTATTGAAAATAATATATTAACTGCAATGCCATATTATACCTTTTACACTAAAGAAGACCTTTTAAATACTTATTTTAGTACATCAAACAAAAGTATAACAACAACAAAAAAGGTAAACCCTAATTTCTTAAGCTTTAAAATAAATTTTAAGGCTTTAGCAAATGATATAGAAATTCCTAAATTAAAAGAAGTAAGTGTTTTATTAGAAGAGTTTATACTACAAGGCAAACAAATAGAGAATACTAATAAATTAGAACTTAAAGGTAAGTTAGCAGGAGTAAAAAAAGATGTAAATATTATATCTCAACTTTTCTTTGGCTTAGAGGAAAAAGATTCTTTAAAATAAAATTGTAATATAAGAGTATGATCGTAAAGGAGCAGTTGTATAAATTCTGTGAAAATTTTATTGTTGATAGAATAACACGTATACAGACTAATATTGCTGGGATTCAAGAAGCACTAAGTTCCGAAACTAAAAGTAGTGCAGGAGATAAGCACGAAACTGGTAGAGCTATGCTACAATTAGAAAGAGAAAAACTGGGAAATCAATTAGCAGAAGCAGAAAAAACAAAACAGCTATTGTCTAAGGTAACTACTCATGGTAGTATAAAAAAAGTAGGCTTAGGAAGTGTAGTATATACATCTAAAAGCAATTACTTTATTGCTATTTCTGCAGGAGAATATAAAAAAGACGAAAAACAAGTTTATTGTATTTCTCCAAGTTCACCTATAGGAAAATTGTTATTAGGAAAATCGGTTAACGATAAAACAGTTTTTAATGGGCAGGAGATACATATTCTTGAGATAGAATAGAGAATTAGTGATAAAAACTTAATTTTATAAGGGTTAATTAAAAAATATGAATTTTTTAGTAGTTCCAGATAAGTTTAAAGATTCACTAACAGCAAAAGAAGTAATTGCAGCAATATCTAAAGGTATTTTAGGTGTAGATAAAACTGCAAAAATAAAATCTGTTATCGCTTCTGATGGCGGCGATGGTTTTTTAGATGCTATTTCTAATAATATAGCAGTAGAAGAAATTATAATGCCAACGGTAGACCCTTTGGGCAAACCAATTAAAGCATCATATCTTTTTAATAAAGAAACAAAAGCAGCATATATAGAGTTAGCTAAAGCTTCGGGCTTAGAATTATTACAAGAAAAAGACCGTAGTGCTATACACACTTCTACTTACGGTACAGGAATACAAATTAAAGATGCTATACTAAAAGGAGCTACAAGCATATATATTGGCTTAGGAGGGAGTGCTACTAATGATGCCGGTATTGGTATAGCCAATGCTTTAGGCTATAATTTTTTAGATGTAGATGGTAGAGTATTATTACCAATAGGAGAAAACTTATCTAAAATCTCTAAGATTGAAAATAAAGGTCTTTTTAAAAATACAGAACAGGTTTCTTTTTTTGCAGTAAATGATGTAAATAACCCATTATTTGGAACTAATGGAGCAGCACATGTTTATGCAAAACAAAAAGGAGCAACAAAAGAAGAGATTAATACTTTAGATAAAGGCTTAATTTATATAAACAAATTAGTAAGAGAACAATTAGATAAAAACAATGCTTTTGTTTCTGGTGCAGGCGCAGCAGGAGGTGCTGCTTACGGGCTAAAAACATTTTTTAATGCAGAATATTTAAAAGGGATTAATTTTTTATTAGACTTAGCACAAGTTTCTACTTTGTTAGAACAACAAAATATAGATTATATAATTACAGGAGAAGGTAAAATAGATAATCAAACCAAGAATGGAAAATTAGTAAAAGGAGTGCTTCAAATAGGAGAAAAATATAATGTTCCTGTTATTACTATTTGTGGAAAATTAGAAATAGATAAAGAGCAGCAACAAGAATTAGGTTTAAAAAATGTTCTAGAAACTTTTGAGCCCTCTAAAGGAATTGAGTATAGTATAAAGAATGCATCAAAACGCATAGAATATTTAATATTTGATTTCCTTAATCAGAAAAACTAGTAAGTAAATATTTTCCTTTCTAAAGTTTAATAATGGATCTAATATTCTATAAATCAAATTACTGTTATTTGTTTTTTGATGGAGAGGTGAATATATTGAACGATTAAAGACAGCCTTTTTTATAGAACAGTAATTTTTAAAATCAATAAAAATGAAACAAGTAAAATTAATTATTGTTTTTTTCTTTTATCTAATAAGCCTTATAGCACAGGAAAAGCCAAATATAATTTGGTTAATGGCAGAAGATATAAGTTTAGATTTAGAGTGTTATGGTATGCAAGCAGTAAAAACACCCTATTTAAATAAAATGGCAGAAGAAGGCGTAAAGTTTAATAATTGTTTTGTAACTAATCCTATATGCTCTCCTAGTCGTTCTGCCATGATGGTAGGAGCCCACCAAGTAAAAATTAATGCACACCAACATCGAAGTAATAGGGAAGAGCCATTAAATAAAAATTACAAGCCTTTTACTTATTGGTTAAGAGAAGCGGGTTATAAGTGTATATTAGGGCATCATGGTGTTTTAAATAAAGGAAGAAAAATAGATGTTAATTTTAAGCATACAGCAATAGGTCCATGGGATGGTAAAACAAGTTTTGGCTTGTTTGATAAGTATGATACATTTAAAAAAGAAGATCAACCATTTTTTGCGCAAATACAATTAAATGTTACGCACCGTGGAGATTGGTGGGATAGTGTAAGAGAAAAATCAGAGCACCCTGTAAATCCTAATGATGTTGAGTTACCTAAATTTATGGCAGACGATCCGGTAATTCGTTTAGATTGGGCAAAATACTTAGATCAGATAGAGTATATGGATAATGAGGTAGGAATGATATTTAAGGAATTAGAAGATAAGGGTATGGCAGATAATACCATTGTTATTTTCATAGGAGATAATGGTCGTTGTAATATTCGTGGTAAAGGGTATTTACATGCTCCTGGAGTTCATATTCCGCTTATAGTGTATTATCCAAAGAAATTAAAAGGAGGAGAAATACGAGATGATGTGGTATCATCAACAGATATTACAGCAACAATTTTAGACTATGCGGGAGTAGAAATACCTAGGTATATGACAGGTAAGCCAATATTTAATAAAAATTTTAATAGAGAATATGTATATACTGCTCGCGATTTGTGGGATGAAATAGAAGAGAAATCACGATCAATAACTTCTGGTGATTGGAAATATATTAGGAACGATATTCCAGAAACCCCTTTTGAAGCCGGGCAAGCGTATTTAGAATTTTACAGGCCAGCTGTACATATTATGCGAAAATTAAAAGCTGAAGGGAAATTAAATACCAACGAAAAAATATTTTTTCAGGATGCTAAGCCTAAAGAAGAGTTGTATAATTTAAAACAGGATCCACAAGAACTTAATAACCTTATAGCAAATAAAGAATATACTAAGGTGTTAAATAAAATGCGAAAAAGAACACAAAAATATGATAGGAAAATGAAACCTGTGAGTAATACTTATAATCCTGTTTCTCCTATTTCAGTCCCTATGTTAGAATGGATAAAGACAGATAAGCCATTATTATACCAACAAATGTTAGAAGGAGTAGAAATAGGCTTTCAAACACTTGCTAAAGAGTACAATCAAAAAAATAAAAAGTAAGAAATAATGCTAGAGAAGAATCTAAGCTTTTAAGATTAAAAACACCTTCTTTTTTAAGTATGCGCATACTTAAAAAAGAAGGTGTTTTTTTAACAATTATGCTATAGTTTAATATCAAGTTAAATTAAGACGTTTTTCTACCATCTAATAAATTAATTATTCTAGAGCCATAGGCTGCATTTTTTTCGGAGTGTGTTACTTGGATAATGGTAACGCCCTCTTTATTTAATTTTTTAAAGAGTTCCATAATTTCTTCACTCTGCTTAGAATTAAGATTACCCGTTGGTTCATCTGCTAAAATTAATTTTGGGATAGCAATTAAAGCTCTAGCAACACCTACTAATTGTTGTTGCCCACCACTTAATTGAGCAGGAAAAAGGTCTTTTTTACCCACAATATTAAAACGGTCTAGCATATCTGCAACCATTGCTTTGCGCTCAGATGATTTGTATTTTTTATACAATAATGGCATTTCTAAATTTTCTTTAACAGTAAGCTCATCTAATAAATGATAAGATTGAAAAACAAAACCGATATATTCTTTATAAAGGTTAGCGCGGTGTTTTTCTTTAAGCGTATGTACAGATTCATTTAAAAAATGATATTCACCTTCATCAAAATTATCTAACATACCAATAACATTTAGTAAAGTAGATTTTCCAGAACCAGAAGGCCCCATTATAGAAATAAATTCTCCTTCTTGTACAGAAAGGTTAATGTCTTTTAAAAGGAATATACGTTGCCCTCCAGAATTAACCCATTTAAAAATATTATTAAGTTGTAGTAGCATTTTTCTTTTTTTATAGTATTAATTATTCTGTTCTTAAATTTTTTGTTGGATTAGCATTAGCCGTTTTTAAACTTAATATTCCAATTATTAAAAAGGTAATCGTTAGCAGTGCTACTATGGATATAATAAAAGGTTGCGATGTAATATTTATTTTATAAGCATAATTATATAACCATTCTTTCATAAAATAGAAAGCTAATGGAATAGCTATTATAGCTGCCGAAATAACAATAACACTAAATTCTTTAATGAATAAGAAAATAATATTAAAAACGGAAGCCCCTAAAACTTTACGAATTCCCATTTCTTTTACTCTTTTATGAGCACTTAACGATACTAAGCTAATAATGCCCAATAACACTATTATACAAGATAAGAAAGAAGCATAATACACTGCTTTTTTAAATCTAATCTCAGAAGCATATAATTTCTGTAAAGAGTCATCCATAAATTCATAATCAAAAACGCTATCAGGAAATAAAGTATCCCATTTATCATTAATAAGTGCAATGGTATTTTGCATATTTCCTGGGGATACTCTAAAATTTAAGTAGCGGTATATGGGAAAAGTTTTTAAATTAAAAAATGCTAGTGGCTCAATTTTTTGTTTTATGCTATCAAAATGAAAATCACCTACAATATTTTGTATCGTATAATTATATGTACCCCCTTTAATTTTAATTGTTTCACCTAAAGCATCTCTGGGGTTTTGCCAACCTAATGCTATTGCAGCTGCATTATTAATACTAATAGAATGCTTGGGTTTTATTTGAGTATTTAAGCTATCTATGATATCTACTTTATAGGTGTTAAAATAATGTTTGTCTACAACTAACGATTTCATGGGAATAGATGCCGTTTCTAGCTTGTTTATATTATGCATAGAAAAAATATTTCCAAAATTACCATTAGGAATTTCATGGGAAACCGAAGCTTTGGTAACCTGAGTCATCTTTTCAAATTCGCTTCGTATAGTTTCTATTTTTTCAACTCCTTTATCGGTCCAGTCTCTGGGAGTTGGTACGGTTACAATATAGTCTTTGTTATAGCCTAAATCTTTTTTAAAAAAGTAATCTACCTGTTTGGTAATAATAAAGGCACTAATTAATAATAACAAGGCTATTGAAAACTGAAAACCAACCAAATATTTTTGAAAAACAGTATTTTTTGTTTGTATTTTTCCTTTTAAAGATTGTATAGATTTTAAGGACGATAAAATAAAAGCAGGGTACAATCCGGCTAATAAACTTACCAAGCCTACAAACCCTATAAGAATAAAAACAATATAAAAAGAGAAAGATGATAATGTAGGAATGTCTGCACCAATGATTTGCCTAAAAACAGGTCGTAAAAAGATAAAAGCTACGATTGCTAATGTGGTTGCAAATAAGACTAGAATAAAAGATTCCGTTAAAAACTGAAAAATGAGTTGTTTTCGTTTACCACCTAATACTTTTCTAACACCAATCTCTTTTATACGACTACCCGACATACTTATAGAGATATTTATAAAGTTAATAATGGCCATTAATAAAATAAAGCATCCGACTATGGATAAAGTATATAACATGCGTTTTATGGAGCCATTATCTTTTTCCAGATAAAAAGTGGATAATAAAGTGGGTTTTACCGTTAAATTTTCTGCGATTTCTTTAGAAGCATGTTGTGAAAGAATATTTTTTATAGGTGTTTCTAACTCTTTTGCGGTAACCCCTTCTTTTAACTCAATAAAGGAGGGAATATAAATATTTGACCAATTTGTAAAACCGCCTCTATCAAAAAAAGTATACGTGCTTTCTGGGACAAAAATTTCTGGCATTAAACCGGTGTCTATATCATTTTCACTATTAATATTAACTACAGAATTTTTAGGTAGTTCGTCTAAAACTCCAGTAATATTAAAAGGGTGTTTTTTGTTATTAAAATTCTCTAATACAATTGTTTTTCCAATAACATCATTAGTTTTGCCAAAAAATTTAAGAGCCATGTTTTTTGTTATTACAACAGAATAAGGCTCAGTTAAAGCAGTTTTAGAGTTTCCATATAATAGTTCAAAGCCAAACATAGTAAGTAAAGAATTGTCTACTATCTGTACATATTTTCTATAACGAATATCATTTTTTGAGGCTGTAGAAGAAATACCATCAAATCTATAATGGTTTTCTACTAAAGATGGATACTCTTCCTTTAATTGTTTAGCTAATGGTGCTACTGAAGTAAAATCTACGCCCATATTTGGGTCTTTCCAATCACTTAAAAGAATATACTGTCTATCGGCATTTTTAAGCTTTCTATTTACTTGTAATTCTCCCCATACATAAGTGCCAATTAACAGCGTAAACGTAATACCTGTAAATAACCCAAGTATATTTATACCCGCATATAAACGATGTTTTTTAAGGTTTCTCCACGCGATTTTAAAATAGTTACGTATCATTAATTATTTATTTTATTCCGTTCGCAAACTTTTTACTGGATTTACAATAGCAGCTTTTATTGCTTGATAACTCACTGTAATTAGCGCAATAGCCAAAGCAGATAAGCCTGCTAATACAAAAGTCCACCAAGAAATATGTATTCTATATGCAAATTCCTGAAGCCATTTATTCATCATATACCAGGAGATGGGCACGGCCAATACTATTGCTATACCAACCAATTTCAGAAAATCTTTTGAAAGAAGTGTTGTTATACTTTGAACTGATGCTCCCAAAACTTTCCGGATACCTATTTCTTTAATTCTGTTTTCTGCCATGTAGCTTGCAAGCCCAAATAAGCCCAAACAACTAATGAAAATAGTAAGTAGAGTAAACAAACTTATTAAACTACTTGTTCTTTTTTCAGTATCGAATTTTTTAGCATATACTTGATCTACAAATTCGTAATTGAAAGGATATTCGGGATTGTATTTTAGAAAAATTGCTTCAGCGTTTGCAAGACTTTCAGCAGTAGTTATTTTTTGGTTAAATTTAATATGAATTACATTGAACCATGCTTTTGCCCCTTCAATAACCATAGGTTCTACTTTTTGAAAAGGAGAATTTATAACAAAGTTTTTTACTACTCCAACGATTCGCCAATCTATTCCGTTGTCTTTCACAATTTGCCCAATTGGATTCTCAAAATTCATGAGTTTTACCATAGATTCATTTACTATAGCAGCTGTAGAATCCGTTGGGTAAGTTTTCAAATCAAAATCACGACCTGCTATAATTTCCATTCTCATAGTTTTAGTTATGGCATCATCTGCAGCAAGCCTATGAACCAATGTCATATTATCTTCACTTTTTCCTTTCCATTCAACCCCCCAAGTATTGCTCCAGGTTTCCGTTATTGGAGAATTGGTCTTGGTTACCGATTCAGCTATTCCAGAGGTAAGTAGTTCCTTTTTGATTGAAGAATAATTTTTCTCAATATCACCCTCCATAATCGTATATATCAAATTATGCTTTGAATAACCAGTTTGTCTGTCTTGCACCTTATTCAGTTGTTGTGTAACTATAATACTGGCTGTAATTAGAATAATCGCAGAAGAAAATTGTAATACAACTAAAACTTTACGAGGTGTTACTGGGCTACTAATTTTTTTATAGGTTCCTTTTAATACAGTAGAAGGTTTAAATCTTGAAAGGTATAATGCGGGGTAACTGCCAGCCAAGATTCCAGTAAATAAAATAACTCCGAATGCAGATAACCAAAACCAAACGTTTGTAATGTCTAGGGATATGGGTTTGGCTACAAGTGTACTAAAGGAAGGTAGCAAAGTTACCACAATCAAAAGTGCTAAGACACCTGAAATTGTAGAGATTAAAATTGATTCTCCTAAAAATTGACCAATTAGAAGTGGTCTTTCAGCCCCAATTACTTTGCGTATACCAACTTCTTTGGCTCTTTTTTCACTTCGTGCAGTGCTAAGGTTCATGAAATTAATACAGGCTATAATTAAAATTATAGCTGCGATGATACCAAACAATCTAATTACATCAATACGACCTCCTGTTTCCTTTCCATTTTCAAATTCTGAATACAAATACGACCTTGTGTAGGGGTATAGAAAAGTTTCCATCTCTGGAGATTCTTTATCATATGATTGTCGTAGTGTTTTTATTTTTTGGGAAAACGCATCATAATTTGTTTCTTCTTTTAATAAAACATAGGTGGCTACTGAATTATTACTCCAATTTTCATCGTGCCATCCCTTTTGCTTTAGATAGTTCCAAGGCATCAAAAATTCAAAATTAAATTCTGTGTTATTTGGTAAGTCCCTTAATACTCCTGATACCTTAAAAGTATCTACATTATCTACTTTTACTGTTTTACCAACCGCAGGCTCATTATTAAATAATTTTTTTGCAAAGGTTTCGGTGATTACGACCGAATTAACATCTTCTAACACCTTATCAATACTACCTTCTACCAATGGAAAACTAAATATATTTAAAAAGTCAGGGTCTACCATTGTACCTGTAGATTTTATTCTTTTATCACCAATCGAAAACAGAAAGGTATTATCATAATTATATCTTGATACACTTTCCACTTCTGGATAGTCTTTTTTAATGATAGAGCCCATTATTTTTGGAGTAGAGTTCCACGTCCATATTTCACCATCTACAAAATATTCGTTGTAGACTTCGTAAATTCTATCTTTCTTTTCATGAAATTGATTAAACCCAAGTTCAAAGCTTATCCAAATCGAAATAATAGCTGTTACTGATAACCCTATAGAGAGACCAACAATATTAAGAATAGAAAAACTTTTATTTCTTAGTAAATTCCGCCACGCGATTTTAAAATAGTTACGTATCATTATTATTTACTTTTTAGTATCTGCTTTTGTTTATTCTTCTCGAATAATAGTTGCAGGGTTATGTTTTAAAACTTTTATAACAAAGTATAAAATATTGCATAGAGCAATAGTTAGTATTAGGGCTACAGCAATAATAAATTCAGTACTATGGAGTTCTATTTTATAAGCAAAATTATTAAGCCAATTTTTTAGAAAATACCATGCTATAGGAGCAGCTATGCAACCTGCTATTATAATGAGTTTTATAAAGCTTTTAGACATTAGAACAAAAACAGCTTTATTATTTGCTCCTAAAACTCTTCTAACACTTATCTCTTTTAATTTTTCTGTAGTAGTAAGAGAAATCATAGCCACAAGCCCTAAATTGGCAATTAAAATGGCTAATATGGTAAGTGCATTAAAAATAGCACCAAATTGTTTGTATTTTAGGTATTGTTGGTTAAAGTAAGTATCAGAAAAGTGCGTTAGATAAGGATCTTCGGGGTAAATTTCTTCCCATGTAGATTTTATAAATGCAATTTGTTTAGATAGGTTTTTTGGGTCTAGTTTTACTAAATAATATCCAAACTCATTAGGGTGTCTGTTAGCAAAGAATGTAGGTAAAATAGATTCTGATAAGGATTTCATATGAAAATTAGCAGTTACTCCTTTTATTTTCCATTCTCCATTTCCTAAAATTATAGATGCACCAATAGCATCTTTAGTAGTATTAAAACCTAATAATTTTCTTGCTTTATCATTAATTATAATCTCGTTTTTCTGACGCTTTTCATCTTTTTCAAAATTTCCGCCTGCTAATATTTTTGCTTCATAAACAGGAAAAAAACCTTCGTCTACATGTCGTAGTTCTATTTTGGATTGTATGTCTTCTCCTTCTTTAAGCCGAACACTATTATATCTAAAACGGTTTTCTTGCCCTGGAATATTAAAACAAGAAGCAACCTCTTTTAAAGCAGGGTTTTTTAATAGTTCTTGTTTAAAGAGATTATATTTTTGTGTTTTAAAATTAACCTTGTCATAATCGTCCCATGCAGCATTTAAAGTAGTTGGTCCTTGAAGTATTAGTACCTGGTTATTGTTAATTCCCAAATCATAATTCTCCATAAAATGTACTTGTTGGTACACTATATAAGCACCTATTGTAAGAAAGATAGAGGCACAAAACTGGCCTACTAATAAACCTTTCTTTATATAGGTATTACTAGATTTACCTCTAATGATTTTACCTTTAATAGCAGTAGTTACATTTACAGAAGTAAGAACAAATGCAGGATAAAAACTCACCAAGAAAACACAAATACTAAAAATAACAATAGCCCATAACCAAAAAATAGGGCTTAACAGCATGCTAAAATTAAGAGATATGTTAAAGGTCTCTTCTATAAAAGAATGACTCATAAATACTAGTATAGCAGCTGGTAGTAAGGCACTTATATTTAGTAAGAAAGCTTCTACAAAATATTGAATTTTTAATTGGTAGGTAGATGCTCCAAAAGTTTTTCTAACACCTGTATCTTTGGCTTTTCTAATAGATAATGTAGTGCTGAGGTTAATAAAATTAATAAAGACAATTAATAATATAGCTACGCCAATACCAATGATAATATAAATTTGATTTAGGCTTCCGTTTACTTCTATCTCATCGGAGTAACTAGAATTTAAATGAATATCTTTTATAGGTTGTACTATAAATTCTAATTTTTCACCATCATTATCGCTAGGCTTTACACGTGATAGTGCTAAATTATTTAATGCTTGCTCTATAGTTTTTTTAGAATGTGTATCGTTAGTAGCAATATAATTGTAGTAAGCATTATTGTTCCAATTCCCTTTTTCTGGAATCCAATTATAATATACAAAGGTTTTTAAGGTGGTTAGGTACTCGTATTTAAAATGGGTATTTGCAGGCGGGTCTTTAACAACACCCGTAATTTCAAAAGGCATTCCCTCATTTACTTTTACTATTTTTCCAATAGGATTTTCGTTTCTAAATAGCGCATAAGCTTTAGATGCTGTTATTACCATTTTTAAAGCCCCGTCTAACGCTGTTTCTGGATCTCCGGCAATTAATGTTCCTTTAAAAATTTTTAAGAAGTCTTTATCTACCCAATATACTTTTTGGTCGGCATATTTTTTATACTCGCTTATAACTAAACAAGGTTCAAAATAGGCTCTGGTAGCGTAATCTATAAAAGGAACCTCATCGGATACAACTTGTGCTAACCTATCTGGTCCTTTTGTGCCTTCCTGAATTACTTTTTCATTTTTAGACCTTTTTGTAATAACTCTATAAACTTGATCTACGTTTTCTATATGGTTTTCATAAGAAAACTCAAAATAAACATAGCCTAAGAGTAGTATACAGGTAGCAAAGCCTATAGCTAAACCACCTATATTAATAGCTGTAAAAAATTTTTCGCGTTTAAAAACTCTTAATGCAAGTTTTAAATTATTTTTAAGCATAATTTTAAATTATTTGTTAGCGTGTTTTTTGTTGTTATTCTCATTTTTTCTGTTTTAAACCTTAACTGATTCTGAAGGATTTCTTTTTGCTAAAGCCCATGTGTTTTTAAATATAGTTAGTAGTACTACGCTTACTAGTATTATAACAGAAACTAGTATTAATAGTGGACTTACATTTACTCTATACGTGTAATTAGACAACCATGATTCTAATATAGAATAGCTTATCGGTAAACTTATAAAGAGTGCTATTAAGATAAGGTATGCGTATTCTTTAACAAGTAAAATGAATATATCTTTAACCGATGCTCCTACTATTTTTCTAATAGCAGTTTCTTTTTTTCGTTGTAAAAGGGTATGTGCAGATAATCCGTAAAGTCCCATGCAGCAAATTAAAATGGCAATAAAAGATGCCGTAAAAAACAGTCTCATAAAATTATTTTCTAAAGCATATTGCTTGTTGTAATAGTCATCCATAAAAAAATATTCGAATGTGTCATTAGGATATATGGTATTCCAAATGTCTTTAACTGCAGGAATAAGTTTTTCTGTGGCTTCCATATTAACAGCTATTGAATAATGTCCATGTATATAATTATATTTTAAATAATATCTATATATCGTGGGATGCAATTTGGCTTTTAACCCTTGTTGATGATAATCTTTAATAACACCAATAATGGTATACTGAATATTTTTAGGCCCTATAATATTTTGGTTTATGGCTTCTTCTGCAGAGGTAAACCCCAAGAGCTTTATTGCTGTTTCATTAATAATAATATCTGTTTTATGGTTTTCATAATTAGAAGTAAAGTTTTTACCTGCCAATAAGGAGATAGAATACGTATCAAAAAAAGTATCGTCAATAACTGCTATTTGATAATCACTTTCAGACTCTGTTTTAGCATTTTGTCCCAACCTTTTAAAATAGGGGCTAGTATACCTCACTTGCTGTCCAGGAATACTTCTAGAAGCCGAAACATTTTCTACTTCAGGTAGCTCTAAAACCGTATTTTTAAATGCATGTATGTTAGAAAAAGCTAGTTTATGAGAATTCATAGACTTAGGTGCCCTTATTATTAATTTATTTGAAGCATTAAACCCAAGTTTTTTATCTTTCATATGGGTTAATTGGTCATAGATGGTAAAGGTGCCGAGAATAAGTCCTATAGCCGCAATAAACTGAAAAACGATTAAACTTTTTTTAATGTAGAGGTTTTGCTGTAACACAATACCTTTTAAGGCTTTGGTTGGTGATAATTTTGATAATGAAAATGCAGGATATACCCCCGCAAAAACAGCTCCCAGAAGCATAACTGAGACTATTTGAAACCAAAAGACACCGCTTGTCCAAATATCTTTCATAAAGGACAACTCGGGGACTTGAAATATAAATAAAGTAGCTAGTACTAATATTAAAACGGCCACTATAAAAGCGAGCACGCTCATAAAGATAGATTCTAATAAAAAATTGCGAATTAAACTTGATTTAACAGCTCCTAATGTTTTTTTAATCCCTATTTCTAAGGTGCGTGTCATAGTTTTACCTATGGTTAAGTTTATAAAATTTACCCAAGCAACTATCATAATTATAATAGCTATAATAGAAAGAAAATACAGACGCTCTATACTAACTCCTATGGGACGTTTTATTTCATTTTTAAAATATGTTTTTAAATGAATATCCTTTATGGGCATTAGACTTAACCGCACACTAATTTCTGGGTTTTTAGACTTATAACGCTGTTTTAGTAATGCTGATAGCCTATCTTGAAATACCGAAATGTTAGCCTCTTTTTTTAGTTTAACATAAGTTCGGTTATAAGCTCCAGGGCCATTCCAATTCCCATTTTTAGAGTCCCACCCTTTACTTATACCTGTAGCTTTGGAAACTAGAAAGTCGCATTTTATATGTGAGTTTTCTGGAATATCTTCAAAAATACCTGTTACTTCTAATGGGTAATCATCTCCGTTTAAGTTTATTATTTTTCCAATGGGATTTTCATTTTTAAAATATAATTTTGAAGTAGCTTTAGAAATAACTGTGGTAAAAGGGCGTAATAGAACTTCTTCTTTATCTCCTTGTATAAGGTTTAAATTAAAGACTTCAAAAAACGAGTTGTCCGTCCATAAAATGTTTAAATCATTAATTTTAAATTCCTTTTCACGATAATCCATTAAGCATTTTTCATAACTTATCTGGGTAGTGGCTTCTACACCTACTGTTTCTGTTCTTAATGTTGGCGCTAGTGCACTAAAAGATGTAGCCGTTTCATTAATTACTTGTTGGTTTTTAGAAACATGTGTATTAATCCTGTAGATTTGATTGTGGTCAACAAAAAAACGGTCATAATTAGTTTGGTAACTCACATATTTAATGAGGATTAAAAAGGAAACAATACCAATGGCTAATCCCAAAACATTAATTAGTGTAAATACTTTGTTTTTTAATAAAAACCGAAGGTATATTTTAAAAAAATGTAGTTTCATATTTCAAAAATTCTATTATTCCGTTCGTAAACTTTTTACAGGGTTAGCTAAAGCTGCTTTTATAGCTTGAAAACTCATAGTTAATAGTGCAATTAAAAAAACACATGCACCAGCAATAGCAAAAACAACAGGCCAATTAACAGTAACTTTATATTCAAAATTTTCTAACCAATTTTGCATTATAAACCACGCAATAGGTATTGTAATTATAAAGGCAATACTTACCATAATTAAAAAATCTTTTGTTATTACTTTTATAAGTATTGCAATGTTAGCTCCTAATACTTTTTTAATACCTATTTCTCGTTTTCGTTGCTCGGCAGCAAATAAGACAGCACCTAATAAACCTAAGCAAGAGATAAATATGGCTAAAAAAGCAAAGTAATTAGAAAGGGTATGCACAACTTGTTCACTCTCATATAGAAGAGCATATTCTTCATTAGCAAACTGATGTGCAAATGGGAAATTAGGGTTTAGTTGTTCATATAACGTTTTTAAACCTTCTAAAGCTATTTGCATTTTGTCTGACTGAACACGTACTAAGGCATATCCTTCATTATTATGAGACATTCTAATTACTAAAGGAGCAATAGGAACATGTAGAGAATTAAAGTGAAAATCTTTTACAACACCAATAATAGTACCTTTTTTGCCCCAAAATGTTAACGGCATTCCAATAGGGTTTTTATACCCTATTTTTTTTAGTGCTGTTTCATTAATAATATAATTATCCGTGTCTGAAAAATCTAGAGAAAAGTCTCTGCCATACAGCAAATCTGCTTGTATTGTTTTTATAAAATCGTAACCAACAGCTAGTGGTGTAAAATTAATTTTAGTATTAGGAGCTTTTTTTAACCAATCGACACTAGAAGTAGTATTATTAAGTCCCACAGGTCTATAAGACATTATGCTAATATTATTTACTCCTGATATTTCTAGACCTTTATTCTTAAATACATCAAATTTAGCTTCAATATTACCTGTTGTTGAAATATAAACAAGATTCTCTTTGTCGTAACCTATATTTTTAGTTTGAATGTAATTTATTTGTTTGGAGATAATAATTACTCCAACTATAAATAGTATTGATAATACAAATTGAAAAACAACAAGTCCTTTTCTTAGAAAACCAGATTTTGGGCTTAAAGTAATATTTGTTTTTAAAACAGAAATGGGCTTAAAAGAAGAGAGTAAGAAAGCTGGATAGCTTCCGGCTATGAGTCCCGTAATAATAGTAAGCCCTAGAATATTTAGCCAAAAAGTTCCGTTTATAAACGGAGAACTAATTTGTTTGCTAGTTACATCATTAAACGTAGGTAATAAAAGACCTACTAGTAGTAAAGAGATAAAAATAGCAATAGTTGTAAATAGTAATGTTTCTGCTAAAAATTGTTTAATTAGTTCGGGTTGTTTTGCGCCAATAACTTTACGTACTCCTATTTCTTTAGCTTTTTTTATGGATAATGCTGTGCTAAGATTTACAAAATTTATACATGCTATAAGAAGTATAAAAATAGCGATGATACTAAATAAGTTAACATATTCTATTCTTCCTTTACTAGGGATTCCATTTTCAAATTTTGAATATAGGTATGCCTCATTAAAGCGTTGTAAACCTAATTCCAATTTATCATCATCAGAGTAATTTTTATCATAATTAGAAATAAAGCTTTTAATTTTCGGTGATACAATTTCTGAAGTAACACCTGCTTTTAACTGAATGTAAGAAGTAGGACCACTATTTCCCCAATTATTAACCCATGAATGCCTTTTAATAAAAAGATTCCAATTAATGATATATTCAAATTTTTCTGAAACGTTATTCTTTAAATCGTCAAATACACCAGTTATTTGTAAGTCTATATAGTTTTCAAATTTTATGGTTTTATCTATAGCATTTTCTATATTTCCAAATAGAGAAACAGCCATCTTTTTAGATATAGCAATACTTTCTGGAGATTTTAAAACTGTTTCTTTTGAACCAATTAATAATGGATAAGAAAACATATTAAAAAAATCTGCACCAGCATAATTTCCTTTTAATTTTAATGTTTTCTCGTTTGCAGAAAATGTATGATAACTATTCCAGCCTATATTACACCCATATTCTATTTCGGGGATTTTGTCTTTTAGTTCCTCTGCTAATAAACCCGGCGTGTCATAGGAATCAAGAATTTCATTACCAGTGTACTCTCTACTTGTAACTATATATAATTGTTCTCCATTTTCATGAAAAGCATCTATGCCTCGTTCATCTTTTACCCATATAAAAATAAAGATGCTACATGCCAAACCTAAAGAAAGACCTACGATATTAATAAAAGAAAAACTCTTATTTCTAATTAAATTTCGCCAAGCAATTTTTATATAGTTCTTAAACATGATTAATGATTTTTTTGATGATGATTTATTCCGTTCGCAAGCTTTTAATAGGATTAACTTTTGCTGCTTTTATAGCTTGAAAACTTACCGTTAAAACCGTTACTCCCATAGCTCCGAAAACTGCTAAAGCAAAAATCCACCACTTAAGAATTACACGATAGGGATATTCTTGAAGCCATCCGTTCATTACATAATACGCTATGGGTATAGCAATAAAACAGGATATGGTGACTAGTTTTAAAAAGTCTTTAGAAAGCATATTCCATACATTAAAGACCGTAGCTCCTAGTACTTTTCGTACGCCTATTTCTTTGGTGCGTTGTTCGGCAACAAAAGAGGTTAAGCCAAACAATCCTAGGCAACTAATTAAAATAGCCAAAGCGGTAAAAATTCCTGAAAGAGTACCAATACGTTGTTCTGCAGCAAACTTTGCCGCATATTCGTCATCTATAAAATCATATTGAAAAGGAATTGTAGGAAAGTTCTCTTTGAAAACACGTTCAACAATTGCCAGATTTTGGCTGGCACTTTGGGCAGGGTTTAAACGTAAATTATAGTAACTAAAGTTATTGTTACGATCATATACATACCAAGCTTGCTTAATAGGGTTGTATGGTGATTGCGCAATAATATCTTCTACCACACCTAAAATTTTCATAGATGGGCCTGGTTTTTTTTGATCTAAATCACGTATAATGGTACCAACAGGGTTTTTAAGTCCCATGTATTTGGCAGCTGTTTTATTAATTAATATTCCCATAGAATCAGATGCCATATCTCTAGAAAAATCCCTGCCTTTAATAATCTTTAAGTTAAGTGTTTTTGCAAACTCTGGTGATACTGAGGTCCAAGCAAAATCTTCCTGAAATCCGTCTGGTTTCCCTTCCCAAGTATAGCCACTTCTATTAGACCAAACAGCTGTTAATGGGCTACTAGATGTTGCCATAGCAGTAACGGCTCCAGACTTTAGAAACTGCTCGCGCATTACATCTGTTTTACCTTGAAAATCTGTTGACCAGGTGGCTACTTGTATCAACCCATTTTTATCATAACCTATGGGTCTATTTTTAGCATGGTTAATTTGCTGCATAACAATTACGGTTCCAATAATAAAAGCTACGGAAACTGTAAACTGTAAAACCACCAATATTTTTCTTGGCAAGCTTGCATATTTCCCTGCTTTAAAAGTGCCCTTTAACACATCTACAGGTTTAAAAGAGGATAAATATAGTGCCGGGTAACTACCTGATAATAAAGAAGTAAATAGTATAAAAGCAATTGAGATTAGCCAAAAAGTGCTAAGATTCCATGGAAAGGTAATTTCTTTATTAGCAAGCTCATTAAATCCGTTTAAAGATAAAAGCACGATGCCTATTGCAATAATAAAAGCAAACAATACAACTAAAAAGGACTCGCTTAAAAATTGATATATGAGTTGGCTTTTTTGTGAACCTATAGATTTGCGAACACCTACTTCTTTGGCACGTTTCTCTGAACGTGCAGTACTAAGATTCATAAAATTAATACATGCTAATAGTAATACAAAAGCTCCTATAATCCCAAAAAGCCAAACATACTTTATACGTCCGCCTACTTGTTTACCATTCTCAAAATTATTACGTAAATACCAATCTTCCATAGGTAGAAGAAATAGTTGCGGGTTAAATTCAGCGGTATCTTTATTAAGGTCTTTTTTTACATTTTTAATGGCTTCGGAAACAGTTGTTATATCTACATTTTTAGCTAACTGAACAAACATTTGAAACGAGTTATTTCCCCAACTGCCTATAGATTTTTTTACCCATTCTTGATTGGTTACAAAATGATTCCATGGAATAATAAAATCGGTATCATTAAAAGTATTATTAAAAGGAATATCTTTATAAACCGCCGTTACATTTAAATCATAGGTGTTACTTATTTTGAGTATTTTACCTATGGGGTCTTCTTTTCCGAATAATACATCTGCCGTAGATTTAGAAATCATAATAGAGTTAATTTCTCTAAGTCCATCTTTTTCACCTTTTATAATTTCTAAGTTTAGAAATTCTGGAGCTATAGCTTGCATATAATTTCCTGGACGAGAAATGCTATTTTCTTTGTATTTTATATAGTGTTCATCTGTCCAAGAGGACATCATTAAGTGTTTAAAATTATCACCATATTTATTTCGCAAAACATGTTCTAGAGGTAGAGGTATAGCAGGATCAGCATTAGTATTACCATTAAAAGTTTGTGATTGATAAACTTGAGCAATTTTATCCTTATTCTTAAAATAACTATCTCTAGTTAACTCATCGTACATCCAAAGCCCAATAATTAATGTTACTGCCATTCCAAGGGCTAACCCACCTACATTTATGATTGTATAGCCTTTGTTTTTGATGAGGTTTCGCCAGGCTATTTTTAGATTATTTTTAAACATGATAGTTCGTTTTTTGATTAATGATGATGATTAATGAATAAACTCTTTACATTTAAATGGTAGCTCCTATAGCCCTATTTTGACTTTCTGTTATAATTTGACCATCAAAAAGATTTACTACCCTGTGCGCGTAATGAGAATCTCTGTCTGAGTGTGTTACCATTACTATGGTAGCTCCTTCTTGGTTTAGCTCTGTTAAAAGATTCATTACTTCAATACCGTTTTTAGAATCTAAGTTTCCTGTAGGTTCATCTGCCAAAATAAGTTTAGGATTGGTAACAACTGCTCTTGCTATAGCTACACGCTGTTGTTGTCCTCCAGATAATTGTTGTGGAAAATGTTTTTCTCTGTGCGCAATTTTCATACGCTCTAAAACTGCCATTACTTTTTTCTTACGCTCTGCTTTACTCATTTTTAAATAAATTAAAGGCAGCTCTACATTTTCATATACCGTAAGCTCATCAATTAAATTAAAACTTTGGAAAACAAAACCTAGATTTCCTTTACGTAATTGTGTGCGTTGGCTTTCTTTTAGGTTTGCAACCTCATGTGTAGCAAAAACATAGCTCCCTTCTGTTGGGTTATCTAACATGCCTACAATATTTAGTAAAGTAGATTTTCCACATCCAGATGGCCCCATTATAGCTACAAATTCTCCTTGCTCTACTTTTAAGTTTACATTGTTTAGCGCTAATGTTTCTACTTCTTCAGTTCTAAAACTTTTCTTTAAGTTCTTTATCTGTATCATTTTTATTTTTTTATACTTAAGTTTTTATATCTGCCAGATGAGTTATAACCTGTCCATAGACCTATTTTATCTGATTTAGTTTCTGTTAGTCTTGTTACTACTAAATCGGGTTTTTGAGATTCGTTTACAAATACCCTAACTTCTTTTTCTTTAATAATTATTTTTACAGAAAACCAATAATCTGGATTAGGTGGGTTTGCAATTTCATTTTCGTATTCCCCTGTTTTTTCTGTTCTTAATTTTTTCCAAGTATATTCTGGATGGTATATGTATTGAACCATATGTTTTTTACGTGCTTTTTCTGTTGCTTTAAAATTAAATGGCCTAAAATAGATGGCCTCATAGGTAGAATCGTTTTGTATGTTAAACGCAATACCAACAAAGCTTCTTCCGCGTAAATTCTTGCCAGCTAGTTCTAATTTAATTTCTCCTTTTGTAAAAGAAACATTCTCTAAAACACCTATACCGTCGCCAATTTTACTATTAATAAATAATGCTTTTTTATTAAGTGAATCAAGGTTTATATCTCTATTAATTGCTTTTATTGCATTTTTTTTAAAGTTTTTAGTAAGCGATATTTTCTGTGCTTTTACAGTAAAACTTGTTAATGAAATGAATAGTATGCTTAGTAAAAGATGGTGTTTTTTCATGTTTGTTACTTTTTATTTTAATACAATTTGTTCTGCATCTCCAAAATTATCATAGCTACTGGTAATTATTTTTTCATCGGCATCTAAACCTTCCAATACTTCGTAGTACCTAGAGTTTTGTTTTCCTATTCTAATAGTTCTTTTTATAGCTTTTTCTTCTTCCGAGTCAACCACAAAAATCCATTGTCCTCCGGTACTTTGAAAAAAGCTTCCTTTAGGGATTAATAAAGCATCATTAGAAGCTCCTAGTTGTAATTTAATATTATAGCTCTGCCCTGTACGTATAGTTGTTGGCCTATTTTCGGTAAATACTAAATCTACTTTAAATTTTCCGTTACGAACTTCTGGGTATACCTTACGTAGTCTTAAGTTATAAAGTTTTTCGTTTCTTTCCAATACTGCGGTTAAGCCTCTTTTAACACGATCTATATAGTGCTCATCAATATCTGCTTCAATTTTATAATTGGTTAATACATTTATTTGACCTATGCGTTGTCCTTTAGATATATTTTGTCCTATTTCAGCATCTAAAAACCCTAATTGACCATCTGCGGGTGCTCGTACATTTAAATGATCTAACCTTTCATATACCATAGATAAGGTTTTTTGCATTCTACTTAGATCAGTATCTAAACTAGATAAAGAGGTTTTCCTTAATTTATCATCTTGTATGGTTTGTAGTTTAATTATTTCGTGCTGTTTTTTAGATAATTCATAATCTTCTTTTGCGGTTAAATAGGCTTCTTTAGCTATTAATTCATCTTTATATAATTCGCTATTTTGTTCAAAAGTTCGTTTTAGGCGTATTAAATTATATTTTGCATCTGCCAATGATTTTCTTCCGTTTACTTGCCTAGTATCAAAAGTTAGTTTTGTAGATCTAAGGTCGTTTTGTTTTAATGCTAAATTACTTTCACTTGCTAATATTTGCTCATATAAATTAGTGTTTTCTAGTTTTAAGATAATATCTCCTTTTTTAACCATAGCACCTTCTTCAATTAATTTTTCGGTAACTCTACCACCCTCGTAAGCATCCATATATATGGTGGTAATAGGAGCAACTAGCCCGTTAATAGCTATATAATCGTCGAACTTTCCCTGAGTAACTTTTGCAATAGATAGTTTCTCCTTTTCGGTTCTAAAAGTTTTAGCAGAATTTCCAAAAATTATTTTCCATCCCATAAAAAGTAAAAACAACCCTAAAACAATGTATCCGTAGTGTTTTGGGCGTAATCCTTTTTTCTTCTCTAATTGTATATCCATTGTGTATTAGTAAGTATCATTAATATTAAAAACAGGTAAGCCCATATAAAAATCTAAGGTGCTTTTGTTAACTTTTAACCTTGTTTCTACCTGTAAGTTTTTATTTTGTGCATCTACAAAAAGGTTTTTTGCTGTAAATAATTCTAAAGTAGTAATTAGTCCTTTTTCATATTTTTTTTGCGCAATAGAAAAGGCCAATTGCTGTAGTTGTACTTGTGAATTACTCTGAGCTAATTCTGTAATTAAAGAATTGTTATCCAATATTAATTGTTGTATAGTTTTATAGAGTTCTTGCTTTTGCATACTTAAATTATTTTTTGCCTGTAAGTGTGCTATTTTTTGTTGTTTTATTCTGGAACGGGCAGACCATTTATTACTAATGGGAATTCTTAAGGATACACCAACAAACCTAGAGGCATTGTCTTTTATTTGTGTTCTAAAAGGAATAACTTCTCCAGTATCATCATTTGTATTGGTTTCATAATATCCTGTTCCATATCCTGCGTTTAAGGATAATGAAGGAGATAGGTTTCCTTTGCTTATGGCTACATTTTTTTTTGCTGCTTTTGTTCTTAATTCTTGTGCTTTTATTAAGGGAATAAAATTTTTAGCCTTATAAAATACAGAGTCTTGTTCTAAGCTAGTTGTTTCTTTAGTATTTAGTTTAACCAAGCTAGGTTGTATGTTAATACCATTGGGTTCTTCTAAATTCATTTCTTGTAGTAGTGTTAAACGGTTGGCTTGTAAGCTATTTTTGTTTTGAACAACTGTAAGTTGATCGCTTAACCATAAAGATTCTGCTTCGTACAAATCTGCGCCAGCTTTTAAGCCAAGTTCAATTTGTTTTTTTACCAATTCGTAGTTTGTTTTAGAAATAGCTTGTTGCTCTATAGAAATTGCTAATAGCCCTTCTGAAAATTGAATATTGTAAAAAGCTGTCATTACTCTAAATGCTAAAAGATATTTTTGTTGTTCTATATCTTTTATGGCGGCTTTGTATAAAAATTTGGAGACTTTAATAGTGTTTAATTTCTGAAAGCCTTGAAATAAATCTAGCGATGAGTTAAGCGAATAATTATTGTAGAAAAAATCAGAATTTACAAAAGTACCAGTATTTGGGTTTTCCGATCGACCAAAGCGAAGTCCATAATCTGAGGATCCAGAAATGCCCGGCAATAAATCTCTAATAGCTTGCCTGTGGGTTTCTTTATTAGAATTTTTGTTAAACTCTAAATCTTTAATCCTTAGGTTGTTATTAATAGCGTAAGTAATGCAATCGTCTAAAGACCATGTTTGCTGAGCTAATAGAGATTTAGATACTAATAATAGTATAAATAATAAGAGTCCACTTTTAAGTTTCATTGGTTGTAGTATCATTTTCGGTATCATTCTTCACTAATTTTTAGAATGATGGTACCAAAAGCTATTCTATTAGTATGCCATGATTTTAATTAATTAAAAATCAGTCATTTATGTGTTTTTGTTTCGTTTTGTAAAATTTATATTGTAAAATAGTTGTACAGATAGTGTCTAATAATTGGACACTTTTTTGAAAACATGAATTTCGATTTGTAGTTTTAGAAGTGCTTTGTAAGTACAATTATTTATTAGACGTAGTTTTTTTATGATTGATGGTAAAATTTTAGTGATAGATGACAACAAGAGTATTTTAAGCGCTTTAGAGATTTTATTGCAGTTTGAATATAAGCAGGTAAATACTATTTCTAATCCAAATCAGATTACGTCATTTCCCAATTTAAAAGAATTTGATATTGCGCTATTAGATATGAATTTTTCTGCAGGCGTAAATACAGGAAACGAAGGTTTGTACTGGCTAAGAGAACTAAAGAAAAAAGCGCCACATATTTCGGTAATTATGATGACGGCTTATGGTGCTGTAGATTTAGCAGTACAGGCTTTAAAAGAAGGAGCAGCAGATTTTGTTTTAAAACCTTGGAATAACGAAAAGTTACTGGTAACAGTAAAATCGGCATATTCGTTAAGGCAATCTAGGCAAGAGATACAACAATTAAAAAAGAAAGAAAGTCATTTAAAACAAGTAATAAATCAGGATAAAAACTACATCATAGGAGCATCTAAGTCCTTAACTAAGGTGTTAAATCTTACCAGAAAAGTAGCAAAGACAGATGTAAATGTTTTAATTACAGGAGAAAATGGTACAGGAAAAGAACTTATTGCTCGCGAATTACATAGAATGTCTCATAGAAAAGAAGAAGTTTTTATAGGAGTAGATATGGGGTCTATTTCTGAAAATTTATTCGAAAGTGAGCTTTTTGGGCATACAAAAGGAGCTTTTACAGATGCCAAAGAAGACCGTGCAGGTAAATTTGAAGCAGCTAATGGAGGAACATTGTTTTTAGATGAAATAGGAAACCTATCATTACAAACACAAGCAAAACTATTATCGGCTATTCAAAATAAAGTAGTAGTAAGAGTAGGCTCTAATAAACCCATACCTGTAGCTATTAGATTGGTATGTGCTACTAATTGTAATTTAGATGCAATGGTAGCAGAGGGACTTTTTAGAGAAGATTTATTATACCGTATAAATACCATACATATAGAAGTTCCTGCTTTGCGAGACCGAGAGGGGGATGTATTGGTATTAGCCGATTTTTACTTAAAACGCTTTGCAAATAAATACGATAAGGCCGGACTAAGAATTAATAGTATGGCTCAAGAAAAATTATTAGAATATACTTGGCCCGGAAATGTTAGAGAGCTGCAACATACCATAGAAAGAGCTGTAATTTTATGCGAAGGAAATGTGTTAAAACCAACCGATTTTTTATTGAACACCAATACAAAAATGACATTGGAAACGGGTCCTGCTACTTTAGATGAAATGGAACAGTTTATGATCACAAATGCGTTAAATAAACACGATGGTAATTATAGTGCAGCAGCAAATGAATTAGGAATTTCTAGGCAAACACTCTACAATAAGTTAAAAAAGAATAAAAAATGATAGCTAGCAAAAGTTTTTATTTTCAGCTTATTTTTAGGGTTGTAATGATATCCGTAACAGCGTTAGTTACGGCTTTTTTGTATACAATTAACTATGTTATTTTTTCTTTTTTTGTTGGTATAACTATTGTTTTTCAGACCTTATTTTTAATTAAATATGTAAATACAACTAATACTAAAATAGCTTATTTCTTTAATTCTATTAAGAACGAAGATTTTACGTTACGGTTTCCCGAAAATGTAAATAATAAGTCATTAAAAGAATTGAATCAAAGCCTTAATATGTTTAATGGCATGATTCAGGAAGTTTATATAAAAAACCAATCTCAAGAGCAATATTACCAAGAAATTTTAAAGCAAGCAGCCATTGGAATTTTAACATTGAATGATAGAGGTCATATTCTTTTTGCAAATCCTACAGTTGAAAAATTATTAAATTATACGCCTCTTAACCATATAAAACAGCTGCAACAGATAGATACTAAATTGTATAATTTATTTGTAGATTTAAAACCTTTTGAACGAAAATTATTTGAATTAACTAATGAAAGAGGGAAAAGGCAATTGGCATTAAAATCTACAGCAATAAGCTTAAATAAAGAAGCTTTGTTATTGGTTGTAATACAAGATATACATAAGGAATTAGATGAAAAAGAAGCCGATTCTTGGGAGCGCCTTATTAGAGTATTAACCCATGAGATAATGAATAGTGTTGCTCCTATAACCTCCATATCAGAATCAATCTTAAAATACTTTAAAAAACAAGAAGAATTGGTGTCTATAGATGTGTTTAACGAAAATCATTTAAAAAACACGGCGAAAGGCTTAGAAGTAATTAAAGACCAAGGAAATAATTTAATGAGTTTTGTACAATCGTACAGAAGCTTTTTAAATGTACCCAAACCAGATAAAGAAATTGTTTTAGCACAAAAATTATTAGAGAAGGTTAAGGTATTAATGATGCAGCAGCATAATACAATTACTTTTAATATAGTTACAGAACCAGATGATTTAGAGTTTTTTGTAGACGAAAAGTTAATTATGCAAGTGCTTATAAATTTAAGTAAAAACGCCTATGAATCTATTAAAAATAAAGAGGATGGACTTATTAAAATTATAGCAGGAATTAATAATGAAGGAAAGAAATATATTGAGGTATATGATAATGGCCTTGGAATACCAGAAGACTTATTAGATAAAATTTTTATCCCTTTTTTTACTACTAAAAATACAGGAACAGGTATTGGTTTAAGTTTATCTAAACAAATTTTAAGAATGCACGATGGTACTTTAAAGGTAGTTTCTATTCCAAATAAAGAAACTAAATTTAGTATGGTTTTTAATTAAAAACCTAAGCCTTTAAGCGAGTATTAATGGTTTCTAAGGAAACATTTAAAAATAACTCAGTTTCTACTTCATGTGCTGTTTGCGAATTAAAAAACAAGGTTTTATCTTCATTTACCATACCTTCTATAAGGTAGTGGCTTCCCTTAAAATAACAATTTTTAACCCATACTTTTAGTCCCGATTCTGTTGAGGTTTGAAACTCGTGCGGGTATACTAAAATAGATTTATTAATCTCTGCATAAGGTTTTAGTAATTGTATAGGAATTATATTAGCCTCACCAAAAAGAGATGCGATATAATTGTTTTTAGGATTATTATACAATGCTACGGGTGTTCCTTTGGTTAAAATAGTATGGTCTTTTAATACTATAATTTCATCGGCAAAAGATAAAACATCTGTAGAATCGTGTGATGCTACAATACAAGTAATACCCTTCTTTTTTAAATGTGCAAATAGTTTTCTTCTTAGACTATTTTTTCTAAAGTTATCAATATGACTAAAAGGTTCATCTAATAATAAAACTTCGGGTTCCTGAGCCAATACTCTAGCAAGAGCTACACGTTGTTGTTGTCCACCGCTTAAGTTTTTAACCATTGTTTTAGCATCATCTACCATCTCTATCATTTCTAATAACTCTAGTGTACGTTGTTTTAATTCATCAGGATAAAAAACAGATAAATACTGACTTACGTTTTCTTCTACAGTAATAAAAGGCATTAAATCAAAATCCTGAGATAGGTATTTCATGTATAACTCGCCAGGGACTAGATTGTAGTTTGGCCCCAAAACCTGAGTATCATTCCAAAAAACAGAGCCTTTATCTATATGTAAAAGGCCGTATATAATTTTTAATAAAGTGCTTTTTCCGCAACCACTTTCCCCAATAATAGAAATATGGCTGCCTTTATCGGCTTTAAAGTCGATGTTCTCTAATACTTTTTTATTGCTATAGGAGAACGATATATTGTTTACTTGTAACATAATAGATTTGGTAAAAATTGGGTTTTGGTTTGGTATATATGATATAGAATTTTACAGGCCCATGTGGTATAATGTAAAAGCATAAATATCTGCATATTGTGCTATTGTTTTACTTACTGGGGTACCAGCGCCATGCCCTGCATTGGTTTCTATACGTATTAATATAGGGTTTTTGCCATTATTTTTTTCCTGTAGCGTAGCTGCAAATTTAAAACTATGTGCAGGTACTACACGATCATCATGATCTCCTGTAGTTACTAAAGTTGCAGGGTAACTAGTGCCTTTTTTTATGGCGTGTAGTGGCGAGTAAGCTAATAAATACTCAAACATTTCTTTACTTTCTTCTGCAGTACCATAGTCGTAATCCCAACCAGCACCTGCTGTAAATGTATGGTAACGTAGCATATCTAAAACACCAACTGCGGGCAGAGCTACTTTCATTAAATCTGGTCGTTGCGTCATAGTAGCACCTACTAATAAACCTCCGTTAGAACCTCCACGAATTGCTAAATAATCCGATGAGGTATAATTGTTTTCTATTAAGTATTCGGCTGCGGCTATAAAATCATCAAAAACATTCTGCTTTTTTGTTTTAACACCAGCATTATGCCATTTTTTACCATATTCTCCACCTCCACGAAGGTTTGGAACAGCGTAAATACCACCTTGTTCCATCCAAACGGCATTTCCAATACTAAAAGATGGGGTAAGGCTAACATTAAAACCACCATAACCATATAGTATAGTGGGGTTTTTACCATTTAGTTTTAGCCCTTTTTTATGGGTAATTATCATGGGTATTTTAGTACCATCTTTAGAGGTGTAAAATACTTGTTTAGAAGTGTAGTTGTTAGATTCAAAATCTATTTCGGGCTGCCAATATAAACTGTATGTTCCTGTTTCTACATTGTATTTGTAAGAAGATGTGGGAGTATTGTAATTGGTAAATGAGAAATAGAATTCTTTTTCCTCTTTTTTTCCTCCAAATCCATTTGCGGTACCCACTCCTGGCAGTGTTATTTCTCTAATTAATTCTCCTTCGTAATTATATTGATATACTTTTGAAATAGCATCTACCATATATTCCGTAAAAAAGTATCCACCTCCTTTGTTAGGAGAAAGAACATTTGTAGTTTCAGGAATAAAATCTACCCAATTTTCGGGAATTGGATTGGCTGCATCTACTGTAACTATTTTTTTATTTGGAGCTCCAAAATTAGTAACAAGGTATAGTTTAGAACCTACATTTTCTATAATATAAGTATCAGAATTTGTATGATTTAAAATAGTAACTAAAGCACTGTTGGGCTTAGATAAATCTTTTATAAATAATTTATTTCCAGAGGTAGATACTGCTGCAGAAATAATTAAATAGCGTTGGTCTTTAGTAACTTGTCCGCTTACATAACGGTGTTTTTCTTCATTGGTGCCTCCAAAAACTACAATATCTTTTTCTTGTGATGTTCCTAATTTATGATAGTATAATTTATGCTGGTCTGTTTTAGCGGAAAGCTCACTTCCTAAAGGCTTATCATAGCTAGAATAATAAAAACCTTCGTTTCCTTTCCAAGAAATACCACTAAATTTTACATCTATAATGGTATCTCCTACTTTTTCTAATGTTTCAGTATTTAGTACTATAATTTTTCTCCAATCACTACCGCCTTCAGAAATAGCGTAGGCAGCTAAAGAACCGTCTTTGGTAAAATTAATTCCGGCTAAAGAAGTTGTGCCATCTTTAGAAAAGGTATTAGGATTTAGAAATATTTTAGGAGTTTTGTTTTCTTTTTTTCTATAGAGCACATATTGGTTTTGTAAACCATCATTTTTATAAAAATAAGTATAGTTTCCTTCAGTGAAAGGTGTACCTAGTTTTTCATAATTCCATAACTTTTCTAATCTATCTTTAATAATATTTCTAGACGGAATTTTATGTAAATGGCTAAAAGTTAATTTATTCTGTGCTTTTACCCAGTCTTTAGTCTCTAAACTCCTATCATCTTCTAACCAACGATAAGGGTCTTTAACCTCAGTTCCAAAGTAAGTAGTTGTAATAGTTTGTTTTTTAGTAGGGGGGTAATTCATTGGGGTAGCTTTTGTTTGGCTTACTACATGTAAACTAATATTACTAACTAATAAGAATAGTAAATATTTTATTTGTTGATAATTTACCATGTGACTAAAATAACATAAAAAAACCTTTGAAACAGGATTGTTCCAAAGGTTTTTAGATTGTTTATTCTATGTGTAGTGTTCTACACTAATGCATTTTCTATTAAATACTCGCCAATTTGTACGGCATTAGTCGCAGCTCCTTTTCTTAAGTTATCTGCAACTATCCACATATTTAATGTGTTTCTTTGTGTTTCATCTCTACGTAAACGACCTACAAATACATCATCTTTACCATGTGCGTATATTGGCATAGGGTATGTGTTTGTATCTGTATTATCTTGTAAAACAACACCTGGAGTTTCACTTAATAGTTTACGAACATCCGTAAGCTCAAAATCATTTTCGAACTCTACATTTACAGATTCAGAATGTCCACCAGCTGTTGGTATACGTACAGCAGTAGCACTTACAGAAAATGTTTTATCGTTAAATATTTTTTGTGGCTCTCTAGCCAGTTTCATTTCTTCTTTAGTATAACCGTTTTCTAAGAAAACATCGCAATGAGGAAGCGCATTTCTACCAATAGGATAAGGGTAAGCCATTTCTCCTTTAATACCTGCAATTTCGTTTTCTAATTGCTCTACTGCTTTTACACCAGTACCAGAAACAGATTGGTATGTAGATACAACAATACGTTTCATATTATATTTTTCATGCAACGGAGCCAATGCCATTACCATTTGTATGGTAGAGCAATTAGGGTTTGCAATAATTTTATCTTCTTTGGTTAACTCATTGGCATTAATTTCTGGTACTACTAATTTTTTAGTAGGATCCATACGCCAAGCAGAAGAATTATCTATTACAGTAGTTCCTGCAGCTGCAAATTTAGGAGCCCATTCTAAAGAAGTGTCTCCACCAGCTGAAAAAATAGCAATTTGTGGCTTTGCAGCAACTGCGTCTGCTAAGCCTATAATAGTATAATCTTCACCTTTATATTTTAATTTTTTACCTACAGAACGTTCTGAGGCAACTAATAATAATTCGGTAATTGGAAAATTACGTTCTTCCAATACTTTTAGCATAACTTCGCCAACCATTCCAGTGGCTCCAACAACTGCTACTTTCATCTCTTAAAAATTTAGGCAACAAAAGTACTCTAATAGTGCTTATTGTACAAGTGTTTTTCTTTTTGATATTAAAAATATAACAAAATGTTACAAAAACAACAAAACTTTTATAATCTTTAGTGTTATATAGTATAATAAAACGTAGTAAATTGTAAATTTGTGTCGAAAATTGAGCGAACTATATGAATATTTGGGTTATTGATGATGATTTAGTATCACAATTTGCTACGCAATACAGAATAGAACAATCTAATGTTTCATGTTATGTTGCTACATATGATAGTGCTACAAAGGCATTAAGAAGTATAAAAGACATATTAGCTAATGAGGAAGAAATGCCAAATATCTTATTATTAGATTTGGTTATGCCATTAATGGATGGGTGGAAATTTCTTGAAGAGTTAGAAAGAATATATACGGTTAAGAATAATATGAAAGTATATGTTTTATCTGCTTTTAATAATTACAAGGACCGTGATTTGGCTAAAAAACACCCTTTAGTTCATGGTTATTTTGATAAACCTTTATCTGAGGTTGACATGAATGAAATTCTAAATGACTTATAAAAAAACCGTTTATACTATTAGCGAAATAGTATAAACGGCATTAAGTTAACTACAATAGTGTAGCGGTAATACTCTAAATTTTAGAGTATTAATATTATTTCTTAGATAATAAATCTCTGATTTCTGCTAATAAATCTTCTTGAGAAGGACCTGCTGGTTCTTCAGCTGGAGCCTCTTCTGGTTTTTTCATTTTATTAACACCTTTTACTACTAAGAACATTACAAATGCTACAATAATAAAGTCTAATACATTTGTAATAAACTGTCCATGCTCTAAGTAAACTTCTCCAACTATTTTCCCTGTTTCATCGGCAACACCATCTCTTAATTTCATTCTTAAATCTTTGAAATCAGTATCGAATAATAATCCAATTAATGGAGAAACAATTCCTCCTGTAAAAGAAGTTACTACATCTTTAAATGCAGCACCCATTACAAAACCAACGGCAATATCTACAAGATTGCCTTTCATTGCAAACTCTTTAAATTCTTTTAACATTTCTGTGTTTTTAAATTAGTTAATGTGTTTAAGAGTTGCAATGTAGCTAAAAAAAGAACTCATAACAAAATGTTAATTAACATTTTTAATTATCTACAAACGTTCTTTTTACTCTTTGCGAGATTCCTGTAAGTAATTCGTAAGATATTGTTTTAGCACTATTTGCTAATTCTTCTGCAGAAAAGTCAGGACCAAAAATGATAACTTCATCCCCTTCATTACAATCAATATTGGTAATATCTATCATAATCATATCCATACAAACATTCCCAATAATTGGTGCTTTTTTTCCATTTACAGTAACAAAGGATTTTCCATTGCCGTATTGCCTTCCAATGCCATCGGCATGTCCTAAGGGCAGTGTTGCCGTTTTAGTTGTGTTAGTAGCAGAAAATGCTCTGTTGTAACCCACACTTTGCTTGGGTTCTATAGTATGTATTTGCGAAATAATGGTTTTAAATGTAGCAATAGGTATTAATTTGGCGTCAATCTTAGCTTCGTTTCCAAAACCATAGAGTCCAATACCTGTACGTACCATATTAAACTGGGCTTCATTGGCATAATTTATAATGCCAGAAGTATTCAGAAGATGTTTAAATGGTTTGTAATTTAATTTACGATCTAATAAAGTAGTTATTTTTTTAAAATGTGCTATCTGATTTAGTGTAAATTCTTTTTCATTATGGTCTTCAGATGCTGCTAAATGAGAAAAAACAGAAGTAATTTTTAAAAAATTAGTCTTTTTTAATTCTTCTATTATATAATCAATATCATTATCAATAAAACCTAGCCTATTTAAACCGGTATTAAACTTCAGATGAATAGGGTAATCTTTTATTTTTTGCTTTTCAGATTCTTTAATAAAAGCATCTAATATTCTTTTAGAGTAAATACTAGGCTCTAAATGGTGTTTAATAATATCTTTAAAGTTAACACTTAAAGGGTGTAGTACTAAAATAGGAGTTTTAATACCGACTTCCCTTAAAGAAATACCTTCGGCAGCGTAGGCTACGGCAAAATAATCTACCCCTAAAAGTTCTAATTTTTTTGCAACTGTAATAGCATCGCTACCATATGCAAATGCTTTTACAACACTTAATAATTTGGTAGAAGCCTTTATTTTGGAACGTAAATAGGTATAATTATGTTCTAAAGATTTTAAATTTATTTCTAAAACAGTTTCAGTGGCTTTAGGCATTTTTATCTTTTTTATTCGCCAATACGTCCTCTTTTATAACCTCTATATCACTTATTTTTTCTCTTAGCATAGCTTTGTAATATGCAGCTCTACTTAGTGGCTCGTACTCTTCGGTTTCACCAAGCATTACAATATTATCATTGCTAGATTTTCTAAAACTGTAATGCGCTAAATTCCCAGTTCTAGTGCATACAGCATGTACTTTAGTTACATATTCAGCAGTAGCCATTAAAGCAGGCATAGGACCAAAAGGATTACCTTTAAAATCCATATCTAAACCAGCAACAACAACCCTAATGCCTTTATTGGCTAAATCGTTACAAACAGAGATTATTTCATCATCAAAAAACTGAGCTTCATCTATGCCCACAACATCACAATTGTCTGCTAAAAGTCTAATATTAGCAGCTGCAGGTACAGGTGTAGAACGTATTTCATTGGCATCATGCGAAACCACCATTTCTTCATCGTACCTAGTATCTACTTGTGGCTTAAAAATTTCTACTTTTTGTTTAGCAAACTGTGCCCGTTTTAGCCTTCTGATAAGCTCTTCGGTTTTACCAGAAAACATAGAACCACAGATAACTTCTATCCAGCCGAATTGTTCTTTATGATTAACGGTATTTTCGAGAAACATTTTGTAATTTTAGACGAAAGTAATGCGTTTTTCGTTTTTATTATAGGTAAATGTAAATTTATTAAAAAAGAAATACCTTTCTAAAAAAGTAACAGATAAAGGCTCGTGGCATGAAAAGTAAATTAAAAGAGGAGTTAATACGTTTATCTACAGATATTATTACGTCTAGAGAAGCAGATGATATAACAGGCTTGTATGAAAAAGCTAAGGATTTATATGAGAAACTAGCCGTTTTAAAATTTATAGAAGAAAAATTAAGTGATATAGAGATTGATGTTTCTAAAAATGCAATTGCTAGTAAATTTGAAAAATTAGCGAATGCCGTTATAAACGAGAATCATGAAATACCAGAAAGTAATCCGCACGAGGAAGATATTATGACGCCAGGAATGGATACCATAAAAGATATGGTTTCTGAAATGCCTAATATGGATGAGTTATTTTCTGAGATAGAAGGACCAGAAAATTTTATGAAGAACGATATGGATTTATTTGTGCCAGAAGCGTCCGAATTAAAAGAAAATAAATCTTCAAAATCTTTAAATGATAGGTTAGTAGCTAATGATTTAAAGGTAGATTTAAATAACCGTATTGCGTTTGTAAAACACCTTTTTAATGATAGTACCGAAGATTATAACAGAGTAATTTCTCAGTTAAATACAATAGATTCGCAAGAGAGAGCAGTTTCTTTTATAGAAAATATGGTAAAACCAGATTATAATAATTGGGAAGGTAAAGAGGAGTACGAAACCCGATTAATGAATTTATTAGAACGTAAATTTTCTTAGCAAATAGAACTTACCTTTGTGGTTTTTAACAAAGACTGTTTTAATTTATTTTTTTTGAAACTACATGGGAAAACTATATTTAGTTCCAACACCAATAGGCAATTTAGAGGATATTACCTATAGAGCATTAAAAGTGCTTAAAGAAGTAGACCTTATTTTAGCAGAAGATACACGTACTAGTGGTAAATTATTACACCACTACGAAATAAGTACACCAATGCAAAGCCATCATATGCATAACGAGCATAAAACGGTAGATGGTATTATAAGAAAATTACAGGCAGGAGATACTATTGCGTTAATATCCGATGCGGGAACTCCTGCAATATCCGACCCAGGATTTTTACTAACTAGAGCCTGTGTAGAAAGCAATATAGAAGTAGATTGTTTGCCAGGAGCTACTGCCTTTGTGCCAGCATTGGTAAATAGTGGTTTGCCTAACGATAAGTTTGTATTCGAAGGTTTTTTACCTGTAAAAAAAGGAAGACAAACGAGATTAAAACTGTTAGCAGAAGAAACCAGAACTATTATTTTTTACGAATCTCCCCATAAATTGGTAAAAACATTAGGTCATTTTGCTGAATATTTTGGAGCGGACAGACCTGTTTCGGTATCTAGAGAACTTACTAAAATGTTCGAAGAAACTGTTCGCGGAACAGCAACAGAAGTTTTAGAACATTATACCAATAAACCACCAAAAGGAGAAATAGTTATTATCGTTGGCGGTAAAAAGTAGACTGCCTTGGGGTGTACATAAGGTATTTAATAGAATAATAATATAGGTTTTGACGTAAGCGTCGGAGCATTTAAATCTCGATTATAGAGTAATGCAAGAATTATTATCAAAAATTAGTGCTTGTGAAGTCTGTAAAGACCATTTGCTATTAGGGCCAAGACCCGTAGTAACAGCAAATCCTAGTGCTAAAATTATGATAGTGGGTCAGGCGCCAGGAACCAAAGTACATGCATCTGGTATTCCTTGGGACGATGTCAGTGGAAAACAATTAAGAAAGTGGTTAAATATTAGTAACGAAACTTTTTACGACGAAACAAAAATTGCCATTGTACCTATGGGTTTTTGTTATCCAGGAAAAGGAAAAACGGGCGATTTACCACCAAGACCAGAATGTGCACCTTTATGGCACCAATCATTAGTAGATAAAATGCCAAATATAGAGTTGGTATTACTTATTGGTATGTATGCGCAAAAGTATTATTTAAAAGAAAAGGCTAAAAAAACACTAACTGAAACAGTAGATAATTTTAAGGAATTCTTGCCCAAGTATTTGCCATTACCACACCCATCTCCCAGAAATAGATTTTGGCTTACTAAAAACCCTTGGTTTGATGTTGAGGTAGTGCCTGAATTGCAAAAAAGGATTGCGAAAATTTTAGACATATAATAAGTACTATTGTTGTTTTTTAAATCGATTTATAAAACTTGATTTTTTCTCATAATTACCAATAGCTTCAATTTTAGAACTGTCTATTTCGTTAAGTTTTTCAATCCTTTTGTTCTTAAAAAACTCACATATATATGTTCTGATTAAATAACAAAGGGCAATTATTATAGATGCTATTATTTCCATTTTTTAAAATTTTTGTATCAATCTATAAAATGAGATAATAATTTAAAAGGACACTTTTTAATTTACTCATTTTTAATGAATTAATAATTTTATTTGTGAATTCAAACACAGCATAAAGCTAAAAAACTCTTGACTGTACTTTAGAATCTGTATAAAAGTAGAGTGATTTTACTATTAATATGTCTTCTAAAAATCATTATGAAGACAATGATTAGAATTTATAAATTAAACATAAACTTCTATATTCTAAAAGCATAGCGTTCTAACTTCTAACATCTATTTAGAAATCGTATTTTTACCCCCTACAAAAACAAAAACTATGAGTACAACAAATCATATATCTACAAAGTGGTTAGGCAACATGACATTTGAAAGCACTAACCCATCTGGTAATAATTTACAAATAGACATTGCTAAAGAAGATGGCGGCGATGGTAATGGCTATAGACCAAAAGCCCTAATGCTTTCTGGTTTAGCAGGCTGTTCTGGTTTAGACGTAGCAGCATTAATAAAAAAAATGAAGTTAGATGTGGCAGCATTTAATATAGAAACTATTGCTAATTTAACAGATGAACACCCAAAGTATTACGATAAGGTAGTTATAGAATACCATTTTCATGGAGATAATTTGGTAGAGAAAAAATTGCAAAGAGCAGTAGATTTATCCGTAGAAAAATACTGTGGTGTAATGGAAATGTTTCGCAAGTTTGCTGAGTTAGAGATAAAGACTATTTTTCATCATCAATAAAGAGTAAAAGTTCAAGTACAAGTACAAGAGTCAAATTAACCTAATCTACATTAAAAAGCGTCACTTCGAGTGATTTCGACGGTAGGAGAAATTGTATCGAGAAGCATGTTATGTAATTAAGTATGAAATTATCCTATGTCTATATTCTTAAGTGTTCAGATGGGACATTTTACACAGGAGTAACTTCAAATTTGGAGAAGCGATTTTTAGAACATCAAACAGGAAAACATAAAGAAAGCTATACTTTTTCACGAAGACCTTTAGCATTAGTTTTCTACTGTGAGTTTACAGATATAAATATTGCTATTGAAAAAGAAAAACAAATAAAGAAATGGTCACAAGCAAAGAAGAAAGCATTAATTAATGATGAGTACGATTTGTTACCGAATCTTGCAAAGAAGAAATTTAAATAATATTTAGTTACTGTAAAAACGATACGTCAGTCCGAGTGATTCTGATTTTTCTTCAGAATTGTATCGAGAACCTTTTTAAGTCAGCAAAGTTCTCGATACAATTTCTTTTTCACTAAGGCTCTAAAGAAATCACTCGAACTGACGAATAAGATTTAATAAATTTAAACCTTGAATATTAAACCTATGCGCTGGACGCTTAAACCAAAACCTGAAGAAGAAAAAGTAAAAGTATTAGCGCAGGCGCTAGGGGTAGAGCAGTTGGTGGCGCAATTATTAATTCAAAGAGGTATTACTACTTTTGAGGAGGCCAAACTGTTTTTTAGACCTCAATTATCTCATTTACACGATCCATTTCTAATGAAAGATATGGAGATTGCTGTAGAGCGCATAGAGCAAGCTATGGCTATGGGGGAAAATATCTTAGTTTATGGCGATTATGATGTAGATGGTACTACGGCAGTAGCTTTGGTATCTTCCTATTTACAAACCTATTACCCTAATGTAGCAACCTATATTCCAGATAGGTACGCAGAGGGTTATGGAGTGTCTTATAGAGGAATAGATTTTGCCGAAGACAACGGTTTTTCGCTTATTATAGCTTTGGATTGTGGAATAAAGGCCATAGATAAAGTGGCTTATGCTAAAGAAAAAGGCATAGATTTTATTATTTGTGATCACCATAGACCTGGTAAAGAAATTCCTGAAGCAGTTGCGGTTTTAGACCCTAAAAGAGAAGACTGTAACTACCCCTATGATGAGTTGTGTGGTTGCGGTGTTGGTTTTAAATTAATACAAGCATTAGGCTCCAAAAACGGAGAAACAATAGAAGATTTAATTCCGTATTTAGATTTAGTAGCAACAGCTATAGGAGCAGATATTGTACCTATAACAGGCGAAAATAGAGTGTTGGCTTATTATGGGCTTAAAGTAATAAATTCTAACCCTAGAATAGGATTTAAATCAATTATAAACCAAGTAAAAAAAGATACATTAAGCATTACTGATGTAGTCTTTATTATAGCTCCACGTATTAATGCGGCTGGTAGAATAAAACATGGGCAACATGCCGTAAATTTACTTACCGAAACTAATATTGACCAGGCAGAACAATTTGCAAAAGAAATAGAAGCGTTTAATACAGATAGAAGAGGCTTAGATCGAGAAATTACGGTAGAAGCTCTACAGCAGATACAGGACAATAAAGAAGAAGAAAAATTTACTTCGGTGGTGTATAAAGAAACTTGGCATAAAGGAGTTATAGGTATTGTAGCTTCTAGATTAACCGAAACTTATTATAGACCTACCTTAGTTTTTACTAAGAGTGGAGATAAGTTAGCAGCATCTGCACGCTCTGTAAAAGGTTATGATGTTTACAATGCATTAGAAGGTTGTGCCGATTGCATAGAGCAGTTTGGAGGGCATAAATATGCGGCAGGACTTACTTTGCTAGAAGATCAGTACGAGAATTTTAAAAAGCAGTTCGAGAAAGTAGTTGCAGAAACTATTGATCCCAACTTATTAACTCCAGAAATTACGATAGACTCCCAAATAGAGCTAAAACAAGTAAGTCCAAAATTATTGCGAATTATTCGTCAGTTTGGACCTTTTGGTCCAGGAAATATGTCTCCCGTTTTTATGGCAGAAAAGCTGCAAGATACGGGCTATGCCAAAGGAGTAGGACAAGACAGTAAACATTTAAAGTTTGCGGTAACACAGAATAACTCACCAAGTATTGGAGGTATTGGTTTTAATTTAGGCGATAAATTAGACTTAGTTACCCACAAAAAACCTTTTAGCGCTGTATTTTCTATAGATGAAAATGAGTGGCAAGGCAATGTAAGCTTACAATTAAAAGTAAGAGATATAAAATAAGCTTTACACTACTTAGTTAATTTTTTTTGGTGCATTAGTTTTAAATTATTATTTTTATTTAGTCTAAATAAATAAAAATATGCACGAACAACAAATAAATACCATATACTACAATAATTATGGGGTTGCATTCCAATGGAAAAGAGGTGAAGTAAAATATATAGGAAAAATACAGATAGTATTTAGAGATATGGGGTTTTTATTTTCTAATAATGACCTTGCTACTTTCCTAAGTCACATAAAAAAATCTAAAAAAGAAGGCTTTTTATGTGCTAATTGCCCAAATCATGAATCTTGTCGTGGTTTACTTTTAGAAACCCCTTTGCTGCAACTTAGTTTGGTTGTTAGCCTTAAGGAATTAAACGATTTACAAGACTTAATAGAAGGTACTATTTTTCAATTGAATTTAGATAATTTAATAGGAGACGTCTGCGGATTATAATCTGTTTAAAAAAATATAGTGCAGACTAAAAATGTTAAATGCTAAAAAATAATTTATTATTCTTATTTAGAATAAATAAAAATAAGTATTTTTGACTCATCAATTTTTATTCATAAATAATACAACAAGATGAAAACGAAAATATGTTTACTAGCTTCATTTTTTATAGTATGCTCTATTAATGCTCAACGAAAGAAAAAGCAAGATTCAGAAACTATAAAAAAAATGTGTGGTTGTTACGAGGTAACTTTCAACTTTGCAGAAACTTTTAGTTACAGTAACGATTCCCTTTATAAACCATCTAAAAATAAAGTAGCAGAAGCATTAGAATGGGCACAATTAGTAGCGGATACTAATGGCAAAATATCAATTCAGCATTTATTACAAGTAGGAGACCCTTCAAAACCACATATTGTAAAGCATTGGAGGCAAGATTGGGTATATGAAAATCAAGATTTTTATATGTACAACGGAGATAATAATTGGAAATATGTACAAAAACCCAAAGAGGAAGTAAAGGGGCAATGGACACAAAAAGTGTATCAGGTAGACGATAGCCCTCGCTACGAAGGTTCTGCAACATGGGTACATGTAGATGGAAAAAGTTTTTGGGAAAATACTACCGATGCACCTTTACCACGAAGAGAATATACTACACGTAGCGATTATAATATAACAGAAAGAGGAAATCGCCATGAAATTACTTCTTTCGGATGGATTCATGATCAAGACAATAAAAAAGTGGTAAGAGAAAGCGGTAAAGAAGATATTATTGTAGCCAAAGAGAAAGGGTATAATGTATATAAAAAAGTAGCAGATAGCCGTTGCCAAGCAGCTGCCAAATGGTGGAAAGAAAATAATGAAAAATGGGTGCTAGTCCGTAATAAATGGGATGAGGTTTTTGCCAGAAAGACCAATTTATCTTTAAAACCAAAAGTAGCTAATAAAGCACTTTACAAGCATCTTTTTACTGATGATTATCAGGCAGTAAATGATATTAATACAATTATAGAATCTTTTGTAAATAAATAATTATATGAGATTTAAAGTAATAACAATTGTATGCTTATCATTCCTGTTTTCATTGCAATTAGTTGCACAAAAAAATGTGTTTTTAAAAAGAGAATATTGGAAAGCAAATCCATCTATTTTAAAGGTAAAGGAAGATATTAATAAAGGCAATGATCCAACAAAGCTTAACAAACATGGTTTCGATGCTGTTGTATATAGCATATTAGAAAAAGCAGATAACGATGTAATAAAGTACCTCTTAACAAAAGAAGGAAACAGTGTTAACAAATTAACTCATGATAAACGTACCTATATTTTTTGGGCTGCATATAAAGATAATCTCGATTTAATGAAGCACCTTTTAAGCAAAGGAGCAAAAACAGATTTAATAGATAGTCATGGCTATTCTGTTTTAAATTTTGCAGCAGCTACAGGGCAACAAAATATAAAATTATATGATTTCCTTATAGAAAATGGCGCTAATGTTACAGAAGATAAAGATGAGCATGGTGCTAATGCCTTACTACTTGTAACGCCTTCTTTAAAAGAGACTAAACTTATAGACTATTTTATATCAAAAGGCTTAGCTTTTTCGAGTATGGATGCCAATAAAAACGGCATATTTAATTATGCTGCTAAAGGCGGAAATATAGCATTTATGAAAAAACTAATAAGCTTAGGAGCGCTGTTTAATTCGTCAACAGAAGATGGGGCAAATGCTATGATATATGCTAGTAGAGGAACTAGGCATAATACAAATTCTTTAGAAACATTTAAATATTTAGAAACATTGGGAATTTCACCAAATACCACAACAAAAGAAGGTTTTACTCCTTTACACGCCTTATCTTATAAGAGTAAAGACGTCTCTATTTTCGAATATTTTATAGAAAACGGAGTAGATGTAAACCAACAAGATCAAGAAGGAAATACTGCCTTTTTAAATGCAGCATACCGTAACGATATTAAAATTATTAAATTTTTATTGCAATATATTACAGATATCAATACAAGTAATAAAGAAGGAAAGTCTGCTTTAATGATAGCGCTTAGCAGAAATAGTCTAGAAACTGTTGAGTTTCTTTTAGAAAAAGGCGCTAAGGTTAATGTTAAAGATGCAAAAGGAAATACCCTTTCGTATTATTTGTTAGATGCTTTTAGAGCAGATAATGAGGAAGATTTTGATAAAAAACTAAAGGCATTAACAAGTGTAGGCTTTAATTTTTTAGAAACACAAGCAGAAGGTAATACCTTATATCATTTAGCGGTTCAGAAAAATGACATAGCACTTTTAAAAAAATTGGCAGCATATAAAATTCCTATAAATGCTAAAAATAAGGAGGGTATTACAGCACTACACCTAGCTGCTATGAAGGCTAAAGACGATAAAATTTTAAAGTATTTATTAGCACAAGGAGCAAATAAAGCTATTAAAACAGATTTTGAAGAAACCGTTTTTAGTCTTGCTAAAGAGAATGAAATATTACAAAAAACAAAAACAGAATTAAACTTCCTACGCTAAAGTGTTAATTAATTTAGGGAGGTAGACCTGCTTGTACTTTTCAGGCAGGTCTTAACTAATAGCTATTAAAATGAAAACAATTTTTAAAATATTTCCGATACTAACTATAGTATGCTACCTATTATTAGGTTTTACTCCATTTACAGAAACAACGGAGGTAAAATGTATGATCCAAATGTCTAATTACGTTGGGGAAGGTGCTTATGTTGTAGTTTCTCTTTTAAATGCAGAGGACGAATACGAAGAAACCTTATATGTACAAGGAAAAGATGCGGAGTGGTATAGTGATATTACCGAGTGGTGGAAATTTTATGGGAAACGCCGCCCAGCTATAGATGCAATATCCGGAGAAACTATTAGCGGAGGAGAACGTAGCATAAGTGTTCTGAAAATACCAAAAGACAAAATAAATACAGGCTATAGTATTCGTTTTGAAACTGCAGTAGAAGACCAAGAATATTATGTAGATGATGTGCAATTTAAGCTTACATCAGACAATATAACCACTAAAGTAGAAGGTAAAGGCTTTATTAGATATATACGTATGATGCCACAATAAGAAAAAAGAAGTTTAAGATAATTTGTATGACACTTTCAATTTGGAGATATAGTCACTTGGTATTATCAATAGCTGCTGCTTTTTTTCTGGTTATCGCATCTGTAACAGGTATTATTTTAGCTTTTGAGCCTATATCTAACTCACTAAAGCCTTATGCTATTAGTAATTTAGATAAAATTGCTCTTGAGCATACTGTAGTAGTTCTACAAGATAATTATAACGAAGTATTAGCATTAGAAGTATTAGCATCAAATTATGTAGCGGCTTCTATTATTACTAAAAAAGGAGAGAATAAGCATATATACATAAACCCAATAACAGGGGAATATATAGCAGATGTTAAGAAACGTTCCCCCTTATTTAATTGGACAACCAATTTACATAGATCTCTATTTTTAAAAAGTACAGGACGTTTTTTTGTAGGTCTTTTTTCTTTTTTATTATGTTTAATTGCAGTAACAGGTTTTTTACTTCTTATTAAAAGGCAGGGAAGTGTATTTAAATTATATAGTAAAATAAAAGAAACAGACTTTGCTCAACGTTATCATGTGCAATTAGGACGTTGGTTGTTACTTCCAATTATTATTATAGCTGCAACAGGTGTTTATCTTTCTGCCGAGAAGTTTTCGTTACTACCACAACATTCTATAAATCATGATTGGAATAATATAGTAACAGAGCCATTAAGTGAAAATAATGTAGATACTTTTAAAACGTTTAAAAAACTACCTCTAGGTAAGGTACAAAAAATCATTTTTCCTTTTTCTAAAGATGCAGAGGACTATTACCAGGTATCATTAAAAGATAAGGAGCTATTAGTACACCAATATACAGGAGAAATTATAAGTGAAGTAGTATATCCATTTGTGAAATTAGCTTCTCAATGGAGTTTGCAGTTACATACAGGAAAAGGCAATATACTATGGTCTATAATATTACTTATAGCAAGCGCTAGCATTTTGTTTTTTATCTATTCAGGTTTTGTAATGACTTTGAGAAGAAGAAAACAATCCAAAAAAATCCTTCCAAAAATAAATAAAGATGATTGTGAGTATGTTATTTTGGTAGGATCAGAAACAGGAAGCACTTATACTTTTGCAAATGCTTTTTACAAGGCACTTGTACATAAGGGTAAAAAAGTATTTATAGCAGCACTTAACGAGTATACTACCTACAAAAAAGCAAAACACCTTATTGTTTTTACAGCTACTTATGGCGATGGCGATGCTCCTACTAATGCACGTAATTTCGAAACACTTTTTAATGGAATTAAACCAATACAAAAAATGCAATTTTCAGTTGTTGGTTTTGGAGAGTTATTATACCCACATTACTGTCGTTATGCTATTACTATAGATGCTCTTTTACGGGGTAATGCTAATTTTACGCCTAGCCTATCGTTAGAAAAAATTAATGATAAATCTATAAACTCCTTTAAAAATTGGTCTAAAAAATGGGCTAAACAAAAAGGATTATCGCTTCAGTTAGATTTAAAAAATAACTCCCCAAAGAAAGTAAAAGAACAGTATTTTAAAATAAGAGAAAAGACCAACCTTAATACCGACGATACCTTTTTACTCTCAATAGAACCCGTTAAAAAAGTAAAATTTCAATCAGGAGATTTAATAGGTGTTTTTCCACAAAACCAAAAGAAAGAGCGTTTGTATTCTATTGCCAAATTAGATAATACGGTATTATTAAGTATTAAAAAGCATAAAAAAGGAATTTGTTCTTCTTATTTAAGTACGCTTAATAACGGTGATCAATTAAAAGGATTTATAGTAAAGAATAAAACATTTCATTTTCCTAGAAAAACTCCATCGGTGGTTTTAATTGCTAATGGTACTGGTGTTGCTCCATTTTTAGGAATGATTACAGAAAATAAAAATAATATCCCAGTACATTTATTTTGGGGAGGACGCACCCAGGCTTCTTTTGATTTGTACAGAGATAAAATAGAAAAAGCACTGACAAAAAAACAGCTACAAACATTTAATGTAGCCTATTCGCAAGAATACCAAAAACAATATGTACAAGATGTTTTAATAAAAGAGGCATCGTTAATAGTAAAAGTTCTTAATGATGGCGGAAAAATAATGCTCTGCGGTTCTTTAGTAATGCAACATAGTGTATTAGATGCCTTAGAAAAAATTTCAAAAGAAAAACTAAAAAAAACATTAAGCAATTTTGAAAATAACGAACAGTTGGTAATGGACTGTTATTAAAAATAATATATGTGTCACCAAGTAAAAACAATAGCTAAAAATTGTAATGGACAACTCTCTTTCTGTGAAAATTGTAAAGTATATCATTTAACATTTAATAATCTGTATATAGAGTTTACACAAGAGGAAATGAAAGCATTTCAGAATGTTGTAGAAGCGGTTGAAATAGAATACTGGGGAATGAGGTATGAAGGTGTTGCCATGAAACGAAAAATAGTTATCAATACAATGCAGCAAAATCTTTCCATGATGTTTAATAGGCAAGAACTAGCTTCTTTAAGAAGCTTAATTATGGAGACTACTGTTAAACCCTTTTGTGAGCTTTCTGTACAAGAGATAGATTACCTATTTTTTTATAATTAAGAAAATATAGCGTTACAATTACCTTGTGTTTTAGTTTTAAAATAAAAAGCGATTAATTATATTAAATTTATTTAGACTAATTAAAAATAAATAAATACATTTGCTAAATATTATTTAGAATTATTCTAATTAGATGAAAAGCATAGTATTATATAAGGCATTTTACAAGCGTGTAATTTATTTACTTTTAGGTTTCCTTTTTTTTGTAAATAAAATAAGTGCGCAGAAAAGTAAAAAGATAGATACTACAAGAGTTACCAAGCTTTCGGAAGTTATTGTTACCGGAGAAAATAAGGTGATGTCTTTAAGTAAAAAATTATTTTCTGTTGGCGTTATAGATAGTACAGATATAGCTAAAGTAGCGGGTAATAATTTAGCAGATGTACTTCAATTTACCTTAAATATTTCAGTATTACCAGATGCAGCAACAGGCAGATCTACAGTAAGTTTATTTGGTTTAGATGGGCAATATGTAAAAATATTACTCGATGGAATACCAATGGCAAGTGACAATGGCATAGGGAATAATATAGATATAACACAGATAAATTTAGAAGATGTAGAGCGTGTAGAAATTGTAGAAGGAGCTACAGGGGTTTTATATGGTGATAATGCAGTTGCAGGAGTTATAAATATTGTATCTAAAAAAAATATAAAACACAAGTGGGAAATACAAACCTCTTTACAAGAAGAAACTGTAGGGAACGAATATGCTTGGTTTAATAAGGGCAGACATATTCAAAATATAAAAATAGGGCATAAATACAATGATAACATATCGGCCAATATAGGAGTATCTAGAAACGATTTTAAAGGCTTTTTTCATACGTTTAAAGGGCAAAATTATGTTAATATAGTTGATGGTGTTGTAGAAAATGATGGATTACGAGGAGCAGAATGGAACCCTAAAAATCAGCTTACACTTTTTGGTAATTTAAATATAAAAATAAAAAAGCACACTCTTTTATATAAGCTACAATCATATAAAGAGGTTTTAGATGTATACGGACATACCGTTAATGGCCGTTTAGATGCTTTAGGAAATGTAAATCCTACTGCAACAGATGAGATATATACAACAAATCGTCTTGTAAATAATTTAAATGTTTATGGCCCTTTTTTAGGCAAGAGTACCTATAACCTTTCTTTATCCTTACAAACTCAAAAAAGATATATAGAGGAATATGTATACAATATTTTACAACAGGGTATAGAAGTATATACTAAAGATTTGTTAAACCAATCTAGTGATATTTTGTACTCCAAAGGCTTTGTTAGTAATATACTACCACAATATAAAAAAGTAAACTTACAATTAGGCTACGAGTTTACCAATCAATCTGGTTTTGATGCTATTGCATCTGGCAATCAATCCTCTAATATAGTAGAAGAACGATTAGAAAACTATGATTTTTTTGGTTCTGCCGATTTTTATATTATAAATAAACTGGCATTATACCCAGGAGCACGTTTTACTACAAATTCGCAATTTGGAAATAAACTAATATGGTCTTTATCATCAACATACGATTTTACAAAAAAAACAAAGTTAAAAGCGGTATTGGGCTCGGCATTTAGAGCGCCAAATTTTACAGAACTTTTTTACTTTTTTGTAGATAGTAACCACAATATACAGGGGAATCCAAATTTACAACCAGAGGATGGTGTTTCTTATTTTTTAGCCTTAGAAAATATATTCCCAATACAAGATAAAGGATTTTTAAAATCTTCTTTTAAATCGTTCTTTTTTGATATTCAAGATAAAATAGAATTTACGGTAGCAGATGATGACGATGAGATACAGTTTACCTATAAAAATATAGACGAATTTAAAACCTTAGGCCTTTCTTTAGAAAACAGCTTTAGGTACAATAATTGGCAAATTAATCTGGGAGCAACTTACCGTGGAGAATCTAGTTCTGTAATAGACTTAACAGAAGATTTGGATGCTTACTTATGGACTTTTAATCTAAACTCTGGAGTCTCTTATACTTTTCCTAAATTAAATACAACACTATCTAGCTCTTTAAAATATAATGGGAAGTCTCAAATTTATGTGTTAGATAATAATGATGAGGTAGCAGTAAGACAAACAAATGCTTTTACTTGGATAGATGCTTCTATAAAAACAAGCCTATTAAAAAATTTAGAGTTAACCGCAGGCGCAAGAAACATTGCAGATATTATTAGGGTTAATGCTACAGATATTGCAACAGGAGCTCATGATTCTTCTACAGGAGGCTCTAGATTACTTGGATATGGAAAATCTTATTATATAAAAATTTTATACAATTTAAACCTTAATTAAAAATTACAATCATGAAAAAGTTATTACTATACAATGTATTATTGGTTCTGTTTTTACTCACATCTTGTAATGATGATGATAAAGACAATTTTATTGATTTTTCTGTTGCTTTTACAGCAGAAACAAACAGTTTATTAGCAACAGATATAGATAAAGAAATAACACTTACCTACTCTAGAGCGGCAACTGAAGCTGGTACTATAACTATTAACTATACATTAGATAATGCTGTTTATGGAGAAGATTTTACAACCAATCCTTCTGGCGCAAATGGTTCAATAGTTATACCAGTAGCAGTAGGAGATATAAGCTCTAAATTAACTTTTACAAAGTTAAAAGATGCTATAGAAGGAACTACAAAAACGGTAACCTTTACGGTAAATAGTTTTGACCAAACAGCATGGGAAAAAGGGACTACAGTGTCTTCTTTATTAAGTTTTACACCAACAGCTTCTAAAGGAGGTGTTATAGATGTATTATTAGGAGGACCTAATGAGCCTAACCAAGTATATATAGATTTAAGTACTGGGCAGCAAAAAGCGGTAAAAAGAGATACTTGGGAAATAGGACTTTATAATGGTATCGAAAATAGAGTATTCTTAAATTCCGCATTATTAGTTTCTGCAGCAGAACTAAAAGGAATTACAGATTTAAATGCGGTTACTAAAGCAACAGTATTAACAGAAGCATTAACTTTAAACTCAATAAATCCAGATTTTTCTCCAAAACAAGTTACCGTTACCACTGTAGAGGAATTAATAGAGGGCTTACCTTTAGGTTATGGTCAGTATTCTAACCATGCAGAAGGCTATGTTTTTACAGATTCGCAAGATGGCGAAATAGAGGGTACAGCATTTTCTGCCATTTCTGCTACAGCAGCAAATAATAATGTATTTGTTGTAGGCTTAGGGAATGCGATACCAACAGAAACACCAGATGCGGGAAGTATTTTAACTTCAGGAGATCATAAAGGTTTTGTAAAAGTGCGTGTGCTAACAGATGGTAACAGTTACACCATACAATATGCTCCTTTAGACGCTACTACTTTTTCTGAAGTAACAGTAAATAAAGATACTTCTAAAATACTAACAGCTTTTAGTTTAAGTACAGGGACAGCAGTAGATGTACAACCAGCAACAGAAAGTTGGGATATAAACTTTACGGGTGTATTTTCTGTGAATACCAGTAGTGGATTTGGATTTGCTTATTCAGATTATGCATTACACAATACTTTAGGAAACGTAAGCTTATACCAGCAAACATTATATACGATAGATAGAGAAACTAAAGAAAGAACAGATTATCCTATTCCTAGTTATACAGACTTTACTGCTAGTGATATAGAAGAATCTTTATTAGTTGCCAATGACCATAGTATTATTGGCAGCGGATGGAGGAATGCTTTTAGTGATCCGGCAAGTGTTAAAGATGATCGTTATTTTGTTTTAAAAGATGCAGCAGGTAATTTTTATAAAATAAAATTTACAGCAGTATTAAATAGTGAAGGGCATAGAGGTTATCCACAGTTTATTTATGAAAAATTATAGATTTTAGTTTTAATTATTTATTAAAGAGCCCTTGCAGTGATGTAAGGTTTTTTTCGTTGTTTAAGATAATATTGGGTACTTTTACAATCTACTTTTTAGCCTATTATTTTGGATCCATACGCAGCTTTACGGTTTAAAGAATTCAACATTTTTTTATTGTTGCGTTTGTTTTTGGTATTTGGATGGTCTATGCAATTTATTGTAATAGAATGGCAAGTGTATAGTATAACTAAAGACCCTTGGAATTTAGCATTAATAGGTGCTTGCGAATTTATACCTGCATTTTTTGTTGCACCAATTGCAGGGCACATTGTAGACCAAAGAGAAAAACGAAATTTGCTAGCAGTTTGTATTGCGGCATTTTCACTCATAAGCTTAGGGTTGTTTTTATTAACCTCAGATAAGTTTGTTGGAGGCTGGTCTACAAAAGCTATTTTGTATGGTATTTATGCATTGGTGTTTTTTGGAGGGTTTATGCGTTCGTTTTTTGGCCCTATTATATTTTCTTTAATAGCATTACTAGTACCTAAAAAAGTATACCCTAATGCTGCTACTTGGAGTACAAGTACTTGGAAATCGGCAGCTGTTTTAGGGGCTCTTTTTGGCGGTTTTTCTATAAGTTGGATAGGTGTTGCTAATACCCTATGCATTGTTTTTGTGTTGGTTTTATTAGCATTTTTGGTTGTTTTTTTAATAAAAAAGAAACCAATTTTAAATAAGAAAATTGGAGAACCTATAAAGGAAAGTTTAAAAGTTGGTATTCGTTTTGTATTTCAAAATAAAGCTGTTTTAGGCGCTTTAACTTTAGATATGATTGCGGTTTTATTTGGTGGTACGGTTGCTATACTTACTGTTTTTGCACAAGATATATTAGAAGTAGGAAGTACAGGATTTGGAATATTAAACGCATCAATCTCTTTGGGTAGTATTTTAACCATGTTTGTAACTACTTATATTCCTATTAGTAAAAATACGGGTAAGAAGTTACTTGTAGCCGTATTTATATTTGGTATAAGCCTTATTGGTTTTGGCTTGTCGTCTATTTTTTGGGTAAGTGTTTTATTATTATTTATAAGTGGTGCTGCAGATGGTATTTCAATGATAATTCGCCAAACAATACTTCAATTAAAAACACCAGACCATATGCGAGGACGCGTATCATCTGTAAACTCCATGTTTGTGGGTTCTTCTAATGAATTAGGTGCTTTTGAGAGTGGTTTGGCTACGAAATTAGTAGGGCCTGTTGCAGCTGTGGTTTTTGGAGGATGTATGACATTACTAACCGTGTTAACCATAGGAATTAAAAACCAAACACTTAGAAACTTAGATTTAACTAAGGATATGGAAAACCAAGAAAATAATGATGAATAGCGTTTTTATTCTAATTTAAATTGAGATAAAAATTCCCATATTATTGGTGCAGCCTCAAGACTTGTATTCCCTTCTCTACCGGGCCATAAATGTGTGCCACCCTTAATTTTATAGTGTACAACGATTGCCTTTTTTTCAGCATTAAAAAATTGATGCTTTTCTACCGTTTGATCATCAGCAGTATTAGCATCTAAAACAGATGTAACTATTGGTTTGTTATTACACTTATTATAAGTTACCCAATATTTTAAAGATTGTGTTGTAGATTTTACATTTTCATTTCCATGGTAAGGAACAGCATTATCCTTATCGCCATTAATTACCAAAGCAGGAGTTGTATGAGTGGGTTCACATTTAAAGAAACTTGAAGTTGGCATAGCACCAGATACTGGAGCAATTGCAGCAATTCTGCTACTTAGTTGGCAACCAGCTAAAAAGCTCATGTAGCCTCCTTGAGAAAACCCAGTGATATATATCCTTTTTTTGTCTATGGAATAATCATTTATAAGTTTATCCATGAAAGAATTTATATAAGTAACATCTTTAATTTCTCCTTTATCATTGGTATCGTAAAAATTCCATGCGGGTACTTTTGTAGCATTTATTTTACCTTCTGGGCAAGCAATAATAAAACCGTATTTATCGGCTAAGGGTTTAAATTTAGTGTATTCTAAAATCCATTTGGAAGGTTCGCTATACCCATGAATAAGTAATAATAAGGGAGCTAGTTTTTCTTTAGTATACGAACTTGGAATATAAATTTGATGCGTACGTTCTGTACTATCGTGCAGCATTGTACCCGTAACCGTTTCTTGTGCCGTTGTTAAAAATGATATTGCAACTAATAAGGAGAAGATTACTTTTTTCATCAATATATATTTTAATATTCTTTTAATTCAAGTTTCTTACCATCAAAAACACCGTAGGTATAATAACTAACCCAATCGCCAAGATTAATATATTTTGCTTTTTCGTTGAGCTCTATAGTTAAAGGCAAGTGTCTATGGCCAAATACAAAATAATCATAATGTTTAGTCTCTAGTTTTCGTTTGGCATATTGTACCAGCCATTCATTTTCTTCGCCAAGAAAAATAGCATCATCATCTCCAGAAATTAGCTTGTTTTTTACAGATAAATGTTGTGCTAATTTAACACCAATATCTGGGTGTAGCCATCTAAAAAACCACTTTGCTATGGGGTTGGTAAATACTTTTTTCATACGTTTATAGCCTTTGTCTCCAGGCCCTAAACCATCACCATGACCAATAAAAAAAGAAGTATTATTAATCGTAAACTGTTGTGGTTCGTGAAAAACGGGGATATTTAGTTCTTCTTCAAAGTAACCATTCATCCAAAGATCATGATTCCCTACAAAAAAGTAAATAGGGATACCGGCATCACTTAATTCTGCTAGTTTTCCTAAGGTACGGGTAAATCCTTTTGGAACAACGGTTTTATAGTCAATCCAAAAATCAAATAAATCACCTAACAAAAAAATAGCTGCGGCATCATCTTTAATAGTATCTAACCAAGCCACAAATTTTTTTTCGCGAGGATAGCTCTGTTTCATAGTGGGCGCACCTAAGTGATTATCACTTGAAAAATATACCTTTTTGCCTTCTGGAATGCTAATTGTTGTCATTTACTTGTAAATATAATAAATGATGTTAATTATCACTTGCATACCACTCTGCAAACGAAGTGTCTGTTTCTTGTAGTTTAAGAGAGTGTAGTTTTATATTTTCTGGTAGACGTGCTTTTATTTTTGAAGCAAAATCTATCACCATATTTTCACTAGTAGGTTGGTAATCTGCTAAAATTACATTGTGTCCACGATTGGTAAGTTCTTTGGCTAATTCTTTATGGGGTGTATTTTTATTGAAAACCGTAGCATGATCAAACTGATTTACAATTTCTTCTTGTACAATTTTTTTAAGGTCGCCAAAATCTATGACCATTCCTAGTTTTACATGTGAGGTATCTGTAATTGGTGTGCCTATAACTGTTACAGATAGTTTATAGCTATGTCCGTGTACATTTCTACATTTTCCGTCATAACCATATAGCGCATGACCTGTTTCAAAATTAAATTGCTTGGTAATTCTAATATTCCCCATAATATGTATTTGCGTTGCAAAGGTATGCATTGCAATTATAATGGAATAAGATTGCAGTTAGTTACTTATCTAATTAAGTAAAGGAAATTATTTCCCAATAGTTTTTAAGTATAATTTTTCTACTTTGTCTCTAGCCCAAGGTGTTCGGCGTAAAAACTTAAGACTAGATTTTATGGATGGGTTGCTATTAAAACAATTAATTGTTATTTCTGCGCCTAATTCTTTCCAGCCAAGTTTTTCTACTAAATGTTCTAATATATCTGCTAATTTAACGCCATGTAGTGGGTCGTTAGATTGTTGTTGAGGTTTTTTATTATTCTCCATGAGCGTTTCCATTTTCATCTAAAGGTAAAAATGGATTATATGCTATTTCCCATAAATTACCATCTGGGTCGGCAATATAACTACTATAACCTCCCCAAAAAACTTCTTCGGGCTTTTTTACAATAGTTACACCTTTGTTTTCTAATTCTGCTATTAGCGTATCTACTTCTTCTTTACTTCTGGTATTATAGGCAAGAGAAAAACCTTTAAAGCCTTCTCCTTTTGGACTTACAGTAGCATCTTCTGCTAATTTTTCGCGTGGATATAAGGATAATAAAATTCCATTCAACTGAAAAAAGGTAATGTTATCATTGCTAGAGGCTAGTTTTTTCCAACCCAATTTATCTTCATAAAAAGCATTGGCTATTTTTAAATCTGATACTCCTAAACCAACAATGGTTAACCTTTGTTCCATAGTGTTTATCGTTTGTATTTACGTTTTGTTCTTAGCCTATTTATAAAATACATTACAACTACAAAAAGAGCTAGTAATGGGAAAATAAGGTCTCCGTTTAAGAAAGATAATATATCCATGATTCAATTTTTTAATGTAACGACAAAAGTAGTATGCTTATTGTTTTTTTACAAAGAAAGCAACAATTGCTGCGGTTACAATACCCATGGTTAAAGCACCAAAAGCACTTTGTACCATATAGCTTTTAAGATTAAAATAGGTTTCAGCTGCTTCTTGTGTCATTTTTCCTTTGCCTACAACATATTTAATAACATTAGGAAAATACTCTGGGCTTATGATTGTACTGGTAATATATTGTGTTAATGGGCTTATTAAGGCTATAATAGCACTTAGTGCAATACCACTAATAAAACCTTGTTTCCAGTTCATTTTTCCATCAAAAAAATGGTTTCTTTTATCTAGTAATGCCAACACATATATAATAATAGCAATAAGTGCAAAGAAGTTGGTGTAAATAGCGTGTTTACTAATATGGGTACTGTGCCAACCCACACTTTTTTCTAAATACATCCAGAGTAGTGTTAAAACAGAGAATATAATACCCCATTTTATTTCAATTTTAAACTTTTTCATCTTTAATAATTAGAAAATTATTTTTTAAATTTTTCTAGCGCTGCTTTTGTATAGGGAGATAAAGCTAATTTACCTGTACGTTTTGCTCGTTCTATTAATAATGTATCCCAATGTGCTGTTCCTTCCCAAAGCACATTTTTCATTTCCTCTAAGGCATTTATATTATAGGACGCTAGTTTTTGGGAGAAGAAACCGAGTTCTTTATCCATTTCAGAAATAGTTTCGAATACTTTAGAAAATAAGCCTTTTTCTTTTGCCCAATATGCATTTTTCCATTCGGTAGGTGCAAAAGCCAATTCTGCCAATCCAGATTTTCCTATTTTACGTTCTACAGCGGGTGCAATTACTAGTGGGGCAATACCAATGGTAATTTCTGATAATTTTATAGCAGCTGCTTCTACGGCATATACGTAATCGCAAGCCGCAATAAGACCAACACCGCCGCCTACAGATTTTCCTTGAATACGACCAATAATAGGTTTTTTACAGGTACGCATAGCGTTTATAACATTAGCAAAGCCACTAAAAAAACGATGTCCTTCTTCTGGAGTACTTACGGCTACTAACTCATCAAAAGAGGCACCTGCACAAAAAGCTTTTTCTCCCTCAGATTTTAATATAATAACTGCAACATCTTTATTTTCCGAAATTTTGTGGAGTTCTTTTGTTAGCCTATCTAACAGGTCTATTACAAAAGAATTGCTTGCTGGGTGTCCAAATTCTATAGTTGCAATAGAATTTTGGATACTTGTATATAAACTTCCGTTAGGTCTGTGCGTACTCATAGGTGTTTTTGTTTAATGCCAAAATTAAGAGTTTTGTTTTAACAGACCATTATTAAAGACAAAAAGCTAAAGTCCTGTTAAAATAGTTAAACAACTATTTTTGTAGTTGTTTAACTAAAAAAATAGTATTAAGTTTGATTCAAAAGAAATATACCATGCAAAAATTAACGAATAAAGAGGAGGAAATAATGAAGCTATTTTGGCAATTGGAAAAAGCTTTTGTTAAAGAAATAAGAGCTGCATTAAAAGGAGATAAACCTCATTACAATACGCTTTCGACTATAATTCGTAACCTGGAAGATAAAAAGTATTTAGGGCACGAGGCTTTTGGGAATACGCACAGGTATTTTCCTATAATAACAAAAGAAGATTATCGTAAAAAATTTATTAATTCTACGATAGTAGATTTCTATGATAATTCGTATAAAAGTTTAGTTTCTTTTTTTGCGAAAGAGCAGAAAATCTCTGTAGAAGAGCTTAAAGAAATTATAGATGTAATAGAGAAAAACAAATAATTTATGGAGGACTTTCTTATATATCTATTAAAATCTTCGGGAGTAGTATTTCTTTTTGCAGTTTGTTATCAATTATTTCTTAGGAAAGAAACTTTTTTTAATACTAATAGATGGTTTTTACTGTTGGGTTTATTTGCAGCTATAATTATTCCATTTGTTAGTATAACAAAGACCATTTTAGTAGAAAACACAACGCACATAATACACTCTGTTACTCCTGCTACAGAATTAGTTGTGTTAGAAAAAACGATAAATTGGTGGATGCTGTTAACCATTATTTATGTATTGGGAGTAGTGCTATTAGTATTAAAATTTATAGCTCAATTATTTTCGTTACGTAAGCTTATATCGGCAGGAAAAACATCTCGTGCACAAAACTATTGCATTGTAGAAGTTCATAAAGATATTTCTCCTTTTTCATTTCTAAATTATATAGTGGTTAACCCTAAAAAGTATAATGTATTAGAGTTAGAAACGATTTTAAATCATGAAAAATTTCATGTAAAGCAATGGCATTCTTTAGATGTTGTTTTAGGACATTTAATGTTAATTTTTTTATGGTTTAACCCATTTGTTTGGTGGTATAAAAAGTTAATACAACAAAATTTAGAATTTATTACAGATAAAGAAACTACTGCAGTAGGAGTAGATAAAAAAGAATACCAATACTTATTATTAAAAGAAAATATCAATCAAGGCGATTTTTTATTTGCCAACACATTTTTTAATTCATTAATCAAAAAACGAATCATCATGTTAAACAAAGAACAATCAAAAAAGCAAAATGTAGTTAAGTATTCATTTATAATCCCGTTACTTCTTGGGTTTGTATTTCTATTTAATGTAGAGACTATTGCGCAATCTAGTGCAAATAATACTATAAAAGTAGTTGGATATGCAGATAGTAAAAGCAACCCTATATACATAATAGATGGTATATTAAGAGATAAGGAATATTTAGAACAATTAGATAAGGATGATAATATAAGATCAATAAATGTTATTAAAGGAAAAAAAGCCATTGAAAAATACGGAGAAAAAGGTAAAAATGGTGTTATTGAAGTTACAACTAAGAATAAAAACCAATGGAAAGTAGGAGTAGGAGTAACGCCATCAGATGAAAAAGGAAGTTCAGCAGAAAGTCATAAGTCTTCAAATATTATATATGATATAAAAAAAGCTCTAATTATAATAGATAAAAAAGAATCTACGATAGAAGAAATGAGAAAATTAGATAAGGATAATGCTATTGAGTCTGTAAATGTCTTAAAAGGAGAAAAAGCAACAGTTAAATATGGGGATAAGGCAAAACACGGTGTTATAGAAATTACTACTAAATAAAATTACAAACCGGCTATAATTAGCCGGTTTGGCTTTTTAGGATGTTTTTATTAATGTTTTATACTTTGTATTAAATTTCCAAACTAAAGAACCCCCACGTATAAGCATCCATAGTGTAAGGGCAAACCATATTCCGTAAAGGTTCCAATTGGCTATTTTTCCTAGATATAAAACAGGGATAAAAATTAAAAAAGTAGCAATTAATAATACATTTCTTAAGTATTTCATTTCTCCTAAGCCTTTAAAAAGCCCATCAAAAATAAAAGCAATGGCATTTATTGGTAATCCAATAATTAAGATAAAAAATATACTATAAAATATTTCTAGTACTAATGTTTCTTTAGAAAAGAATAAACCTATAGGTTTGTAAAAAATAGTAGCTAGTACCATTAATACAGTGGCTGTAACTAAGCCATACAGGATAACCTTTTTGGCTAATAACCAAAGTTGATTGTAATTTTTTTCGCCTAATAATTTCCCTCCCATACTGTTAGCAGCAGTAGCATAACCATCTATAAAAAAAGCAGAAAACAACCATAAATTTATAGCAATAGTATGCGCTCCAATATAATTGTTGCCAAGTGCAGTTGCTTCCCTAACGGCTAATAATAATGCTACGTTTAAAGATAGTGCCCTAACAAAAAGATTTAAACTCATGCCCACTAATCTTTTTAATTCTGGATGTAAGGGGAAGTATACTTTTAAACTAATATCTGTTTTGGTAAGTAATAAGATAAAAGCAAGAATAGCCATTACTGCTTGGGAAATTAAACTGGCCCATGCAGCACCTTCTAAATACATGGGTTCTATAATATTAGATATGCCATAGACCAATATAAAATCTAAAACAATATTTAGTATAGCACCAACAATAGCAATTAGCATAGGCCAATAGGTATTTTGTAAACCACCAAAAATTCCCATTACGGCAAAAACAAATAGTGTTAACGGAAATCCCCAAACACGAATAGCATAATATTGAACGCAGTATTCTAAAACTTTACCAGAGGCATTAAGTAAACTAAAAATTTCATCTATCATAAAAATGGTAGAAAATAGCACAAGAATACTCAGTATAATATTTAAAAAAATAGCTTGTGCTGGTAAGGATTTTATTTCACTTAGTTTATTAGCTCCTAAGTATTGAGAAACAATAGCAGATATTGCATTACGCGTTTGTCCTAATACCCAAATAAGCATAGAAAGAAAAGAACCAACAATACCTACCGCAGCTAAGGATGCTGTGCCATTAATAGGAATGTTGCCAACTATGGCTGTATCTGTTATGGAAAGTATAGGTTCTGCAATGCCAGCAATAGTTGCAGGGATTGCCAATTTATTTATAGATTTAAAAGAAACTATGGTTTTCAATTTTTGATAAAGAATAAAATTTAATCATAAGTTCAGCGTTGAAATTAAGATTAAATATGAGTAATTTCAGATATCTTTGTATTACTTTGTAAATTTAGATTATTAATTAACAATTTTTAATATCATGAAAAACATTTTAGTTCCTGTAGGTACATCTCCTAACTCTCATGAAACATTGCAGTATGCGGTTGATTTTGCTGCTAAATTTTCTGCACAAATTTATGTAATGGAAGTTTTTAACTTAAAAACAGGAGCAGGAAGTTTATCTAATATTACAGAGAAAGTTATAGAGAATACCAAAGAGCATTTAAAAGGGATTATAGATAGAGTAAATGCTAAAGATGTTGCCATAAAAATTGTTACCTATAATGGAAACCTTGTAGATGGTATAAAAGGCATAGATAGGGAGTTAGGTATAGATTTAATTATTCTAGCGCCAAAGAGTAATGATATTACAGAAGAGATGTATTTAGGACCTACATCTGGACGAATTATAAAAAGAACAGATATACCTACTTTAATAGTTCCTAAAGGAACCGTTTTTAAACCTGCAAAAACAATTATGACAGCGTTTAAATCTGGAATATTAAAACGAAATAGAATTTTAAATCCACTATTAGAGATTAAAAAAAGTTTTGGAGCTAAGGTAAATCTTTTGTTAGTAAAAACACCTGGTTATACAGATGAGGATTTACAAGTAAATACGGCATTAATGGATGTGAGCTCTCAGCTTACTTTTTCCGAAAACTCTACTACTTATTTAGGAGTACTAGAACATTTTCAGGCACAAAAACCAGAAATGTTATGTGTATTTAGAAGAAGAAGAGGTTTTTTTAAAAAATTATGGGAAAAGAATAATATTTCTAAATCAGAATTTTTTGTGCCCGTTCCTGTTTTAGTCTTAAGTGTTAAGAAAGATTAATTTTTACAAGATATTAGTTTGGTTAAGATAATGGGTTTAATTCCATTTCGCTTTTTAACAAAAGTCTATTTTATATCTTAATAAGCTTTCTTATTAAAGAAAGCATTATAATAAACGTTAGATTGAAAACGATTAAAGACATAGCAATAGAAGCTAAAGTATCTCCAGGAACTGTAGATAGAGTATTGCATAATAGACCGGGAGTATCTCTTAAAACAAAGGAAAAAGTACAAAAGCTCCTTACTAAATATAATTTTGAAAAAAATGTATTTGCAAGTACGTTGGCCTTTAAAAATAAATTTACCATAGCTACTATTATTCCTTCTGCTAAATCTGAAAAAGAATTTTGGCAAGAACCCGATAAAGGAATTAAAGCAGCAATAAAAGAAATACAAAAATATGGTATAGAAACCCAGTGTTTTTATTTTGATAAGTATGATTTAGACTCCTACGAAAAAGCATTTGAAGAAATGCTAAAAGTAAACCCTAATGGTGTTTTAATGACTCCTTTTTTTTATAAAAAAACAGTAGAGCTTACAGCAAAATTAAATGCTAAAAAAATACCTTATGTTTTTATAAATATTGATGTTGAATCTATGGATAATATTGCATTCATAGGTCAAAATTCTTATCAAAGTGGCTACTTAGCAGGGAAATTGTTAAGTTTAAAACTAGAAGATAACAAAGAAGTTTTAATTATTAGGTCTAAGAAATATGTAGATAACCATGGAGCTATTAGTTCTCGTATTAAAGGCTTCTTATCGTATTTTAAAGAAAAAAACACATCAGTAGCTGTAAAAGAAGTTTATTTAGAGACTTTTGATACTGATGAGGTAGCTATGATATTAGCAAAAGAGTTTTCTGAGAATGAGCAGCTAAAAGGAGTTTTTGTTCCATCTAGTGCTGCCTTTAAAGTTGCTGAGTATTTAGAGACAATTCCTAAAAAAGAAATAAGTTTAATAGGCTACGATTCTCATGAGGATAATATAAAGTATTTAAAAAATGAAACTATAGATTTTTTAATTTCTCAAAACCCTTATGAACAAGGATATATGGGAGTTAAAATAATTTTTGAATACTTATTATTTAATAAAATACCTAATAAAAAATATAGTTCTCCAATTCATATTATTACCAAGGAGAATTCCGATTATATATAAAAAATGCTCCAATTATAGTTGGAGCATTTTTTATATTAAATTATAATTTTGGCTCCCAACCCTTTTCGTATTCACGTTTCCAGTTTTTCATAGCCTTTTTATTGTTTAACACTTTTCCTGTTTTAGTGTTTATTTTTAATGTTTCACCTGCATCTTGAGCCATATTTCCTAAATGGCATAGCATAGTAGAAATACTAGCATCTTTAATATCTGAGTTAAGAGATATATCTTTTCTAATAGCATTAAAGAAGTTGCCAACATGAGACACATCTAATTGTCCGTCTCCTCTAGTGTTGGTAGTAGCACTCTCGCTTTCTTCTTTTTCACTTTTTATAAGAGAACCATCTAAAGCATAGAGATTATAGGCGTTTCTACTTAAGGTAATAGTCCCTTTGCTACCATAAATAGTAGCTCCTCTCCCTGGTTGTTTAGGTTGTATTTTACCTCTGCTGTGCCCTGTCCAAGTAATAAATTTATCATCATTAAATTTGTACGTTACCTGTTGGTTATCTACAAATTGCCAATCATCATTAAAAGTATGTTTTCCTCCGAAAGAGGTTACGCTCTGGGGTAAATCTACGCCTAAAGCCCATCTACATATATCTATTTCATGAGTTCCGTTATTATGAATTTCTCCTGTACCCCAATTTCTAAACCAATGCCAATTATAAGGGTGAATATTGTCTTTATATGTTGTTCTAGGAGCTGGTCCTTGCCAAAGGTTCCAATCTAAAGTTTTAGGCACATCTATTTTATTTCCTATTCCTATAGAACCTCTGTTATTAGAATAATAAGCTTCTCCTTTATACACATCGCCAATAATACCTTCTTTAATTTCTTTTACAGCTAATATGGAAGTTTTTGCAGAACGTTGCTGGTTTCCCATTTGTACTTTTTTACCATATTTTCTTTGTGCGGCAACTAAAAGGTCGTTTTCATACGGGTTATGGCTACAAGGTTTTTCTACATATACATGTTTACCTGCCTGCATTGCCATAATTGCCATAGGTGCATGCCAATGCTCTGGTGTGGCAATAAAAACAGCATCAACATCTTTGTCTTCTAATATTTTTCTAAAATCTTTTTCCACTTTAGGAACATAGCCAATATTTTCTTTACACCATTTGTTATGTTCTTCTATAATTACATCATCTACATCACAACTATATATAATTTTAGCATTTTTATCTTGATGAATAGCTAAAACGTGCGATTTTGCTCTACTACGAACACCTATCACAGCAACATTTATATGGTCGTTTGCACCTAAGATATTAGCATAACTCATGTTAGGAAGTATTAAACCTCCTAATGTTACTGCGGCACCTCCTAAAGTTGACTTTTTAATAAAATTTCTTCTTGTGCTCATAATAATTAGTTTTTGGCAATTTTTATTTTAATGTTTTTAAAGGAAACTTTGTCTCCATGATCTTGGAGTAAAATTTGACCTTTATCTGCTTCTCCAAAATTTTTCCACGTAACATATTTACTTTCAGACACTAACTTTCTGTAGGCCTCACTTTTACGTTCATATTCTAAAACTTTAACCCCATTTAACCAGTGTTCAACATGATTGTTTTTAGAAATAATATGAGCAGTATTCCATTCTCCAATAGGTTTTACAGGTTTGTTTACATCTGCTTTTATTAAATCGTACAAAGAAGAAATGGTTCTACTACCTTCATGATTTCCTTTTTTAGCATCTGGATGTTTAGCATCGTCTAAAATCTGATATTCTAAACCTATAGAAGAACCTGGTCCTTTATTAATATTAGTATCTACATAATATTTTATACCACTATTTGCTCCCTCGGTAAGTTTAAAATCTACTTTAAGTTCAAAATCGCCATATAATTCTTTGGTAACAATATCTCCACCTGCATTAGACTCCTTACCACCACTTGCTAATACCGTTAATTCTCCGTTATTAATCTCCCAACCACTTTTTGGAAAATTATCTAATCTAGCTCCTCGCCACCCGTTAGAGGTTTTACCGTCCCATAACAATTGCCATCCATTTTTCTTTTCATTAATAGTTAGTTCGTTTTTTGTTATTACAGGACTTAAAGGTGTTTTTTTAGCATATTTAGAAATGCTATCGGTAATAATTTTAATGTTTTTCCAGTGTATTTCTGTGCCTTCCTTACTATTTTTGCCAATGCTGTGCACTTGGAGTCCTATAAAACCACTTGCCGTTTTGCCATCTATTAAATACGCAGCGGGAACTCCATTTATCCATGTTTTTAAGGTATCTTTAATGGCCTCTATCCTGTAATGGTTCCAATCATTTTGTTTAAATGCTTTTTGCGCATTTGTGTTATTTTCTAATGTATTTAACCAGCCTCTTCTTCCTTCATCAAAAATACCTGCACTCCATGCTCTTTCAGAAGGGTCTATTTCTATTTGGTAGCCATGTACTTTACCATTTTGATAGTTTGGAAAACTATTACTACGAATTTGTATGCCAGAGTTCATGCTAGGGTCTACCTTATACTCTAATTCTAAAATAAAATCACCATACATTTTATCACTTGTCATAAAAGAATTCGGTGTGTTTTTAACGGTGCTACCAACTATTGCTCCGTCTTTTATGGTGTAAATTGCTTTTCCTCCTTTTTGTGTCCAACCATTTAAACTCTCGCCATCAAATAAATTTATCCATGGAATATCTGTTTTTTTAGTGCTTGAGCAACTCTGGATAATCATTGCAAACAATAGTATAAATATTTGATATTTTTTAAAAATAGTTTTTTTAGTTGTCATATTCAGTTGTAGTTAATTTAGTTGAAATATTGCTCTTTAGTTTTGTTTAAATAGTTTTCAAATTTTTTAAAAATAAATAAACTAATAATTCATGTGTGCGCACACGAAAATAATAAATCTTTTTTTATTAATGTATAGTTATTACTAATATGTACTTTATATTGTTTGCAATTTCATAATTTTAACATTAAATAAAATAGATATGAGTTTAATAAACAAGGTTGCATATATAACTGGTGGTTCTAAAGGAATTGGTTATGCAATTGCAGAAAAATTATTAAAATTAGGAATGAGGGTTGCTATTAGTGGTAGAAATATAGCTTCTTTAGAGAGTTCAGCAAACTCTTTAGGAAAAAGTGATAATGTGTTTTGTATTACATCTGATGTTGGTTTATTGGTAGATGAACAGAAAGCTGTACAACAAATTATAGATAAATGGGGGCAAGTAGATGTAGTTGTGGCTAATGCTGGTGTTGGATATTTTGCTCCTGTAGATGAGTTAACAGAGGAAGATTGGTTAAAAATGATAAATACAAACCTATCTGGTGCTTTTTATACACTTAAGTCTTCAGTAGATGCTTTAAAAAAATCTAAAGGCTATTATATTACAATAGCAAGTTTAGCCGGAGCTAATTTTTTTGAAAAAGGATCAGGGTATAACGCTACTAAGTTTGGACTAGTTGGGTTTACGCAAGCAGCTATGTTAGATTTACGTAAGTATGATATAAAGGTTTCTACCATAATGCCTGGCTCTGTATCTACAGGTTTTGCTAATAATACTCCGTCTGAAAAAGATGCATGGAAAATACAACCAGAAGATATAGGAGAACTAGTAGTAGATTTACTTAAAATGAATCCAAGAACTTTGCCTAGTAAAATAGAAGTACGCCCTAAAAGACCAGATTTAAAATAAAAATCTTATACTTCTTTCTCTTCAAAAGAAATATTAGGATTACATATTTCTATAATAAGTCGTTTTAACTCAGATGAAAAAAGAAGTAATGTTTCTTGGGTAATATTAATGTCTTTAGTTCTGCTTCCTTTTTTCTCTTTAGTAGCAAAATTTAGCAGACCAGCATTTAAATTTTTAAAGGAAAGTATGCCAGCTTCAATAGTGCTAATTGGTTTTTTATGATTGTACATGGTTGCGTAGCATAATAGCTGAAAAGCTTTGCTATAGTCGTAATAGGTAACAATATCTTGCCAGGTAACTATTTCTACATCTTTAGAAGCTACTTTGCCTGTTTTATAATCTATAATTCGTAAAACACCATCTTTTTCATCTATTCGGTCTAACTTTCCTTTTAATTTTACAGGAAAAGGAATCTCAGGTATGTTAATAGGGATATTTAAATTTTCTTCTAATCCTAATATTTTTATTTGATGCTTTTCTACATCTTTTAATTCTAGTTTAATAAAGTTTTCTATGTATTTAATAACTACATGGAAAGCAATTAAGTTTTTCCCTCTTGTAATATCTCCTTCTCCATAACTTTTTATAAAATGCTTACTAACAGTTGGTTTAATTTTTGACTGTAAATCTGTAAGTATTTCTTTAGTTAAAATAGCACCTATAAATGGCGTGTATAATTCCTCTAAACTATCATGAACAATAGTACCAAAAGTATTAGCCGCAACAGTTTCTTCTACCTCTAAAGCATCATTAATTTTTAAAATATTCTTTTTATAAAAATCTATAGGGTTTCTTATATAATTAGTTAATGAAGTAGGAGAAAAGCCTTTTTCTGCATAAGAAGTTATAAGCTTCATTAGGCTTTCATTCTTTGTAATTACTTCTAAGTTTTTTGTTATGGGTTTTATATCTGGCGATGCAATAATCTCAGTAATATCATTCAGCCTATTTTTATCTGTTAGCATTTGAGAAATTAACCTACTTTTTTCTCCGCCTTCTAATACATCTGGTTCTGTATTGTATAGAATATAAATATTTTTAGCACGCTGTAATAATCTATAGAAATGATAGGTGTATACAGCATCTTTTTCCTTGTAAGTTGGTAATCCAAAATCTTGTTTTATATCATAAGGAATAAACGAGTTATTGCTCTTCCCAGAGGGTAAAATGCCTTCGTTTACAGAAGTAATGATTACGGTTTCAAAATCTAGGTTTCTACTTTCTAACATTCCCATTACTTGTAAACCTTCTAAGGGTTCTCCTTTAAAGTCTAAAGTTTCAGATGATAATAGTTCTCTATATAGGCTATAAAGAGCTTTTAAATCGTTAACAAAAGAATGTTCTTTTATAAGTTCTTTTAACTGGTTAAATAATGTGTAAAAACGATATAAATATTCAAGTTCTAAAGAATTTTCATCTGTAGAAAATTTTTCTTTTAAAGCTAAAATAATAGTCAAGCATTTATCTATAAAAATAGATGAGTTAACAGTTTCGTTAAAAAAGATAAGAGGTACATGTTCTTTATTTTTTAAAGAACCTTCTATTCTCTCTGTGGTTAAAAAAATCCAATTTTTACTTTTTATTTGATGAGTTAAAATTGCAGCATTATTTTCTTCTTCTTTAGTTAGTAAAACATGTAAGTAGGGGTGCGATAAAAAAGAAAGTACATTTTGGTAGAACCAACCTTGAGGTTCTTTTTTTAAGTGTAAATTAAAAAAATCTGAAAATAAACTAGCTAAAGGCGTTTTGTATAACTCGTAACCCATAGTAACATTTACGCGCTCTATTTCTTTAGGAATAGAGTTTATTAATGGGTTTAATAGGTTTTCGTCTCCTAGAACAACAGCTGTGTTTTTAAGTAATCGTGGATTGTTATTTTTTAGATTAGTGAGTATTTCTCCAACATATTTTGCCTGCGCTATATTTTTAGGAACACCTATTATCTTAATATCTTTTTTAGATAAATAATTTCTTTTTAATCCTTTTAGCGTGTTTTCTTTATAGTAATTCCATGTGCTTTTATGTTGTCTTATAAAAAAACCAGCATCATGTATATAATCGTTTACAAAGTAGGGGTCGTTATCCCAATAGATATCGGCAGAAGAATTTTTTATTGTTTCTTGTATAATTGTAGATTCAGCATTATTTAATGCGTTAAAACCAATAAAAATGTGTGTCTTTGTTTTATTTTCTTCAAGATAAGTATTTAGTTTTTCGCATGCTTGTCTATAAACTAAACCTTGATGTCCAATAGTTTTATTTAATAGATTTTGATTAAATGTAGTATATAGTTCTTTTAGGTTTTTCCAGAAATAGATATAATCTTGTATCATTTTTGTTTTCTCTTTCTGTAAAGACCAATGATTAAGTTCTTGTACATCTGATAAGTAAGAGAATATCTGGTTAGGTTCTATTAAGTAGCGGTCTATTTCATTAAAATCTTGTAATAAAGTTTGCCCCCATTTAGAAAAAGCATAGAAGCTATCTTTTTCTTCATTGTTTATTTTTAGGTAAGCGTTGTAGAGTTCAAATAGCTGTTGTGTATTTGTTGCATATGATAGTTCTGCTATTTTTTCTACAAAGGTTTCAATACTATAGATTTCTGGTAAAAAATGTGTTTTTAAAGTTGTTTTAGCAATACTTTTTTTTAAAAAAGTACCAGCTCTTTTGCTAGGCAGTACAAAAACTATATCCTCTATAGAATTGTACTGTTGCTTAACCTCTTCTAAAACTTCCTCAAGAAAACTTTTCATATTTAAAAATAAAAAAAGCTCCGCAATTGCGGAGCTTTAATATTATAATTGAGTTTTAATTTATCTTAGAATTACTTTACTAAGTTAATTTCAACTCTTCTGTTTTGTGCTCTACCAGATCTAGTTTTGTTAGTAGCGATAGGCTTATCTTCACCGTAACCGATAGCAGTTAATCTATCAGCACCAATACCTCTAGCGATTAAGAAATCTCTAACTGAATTTGCTCTAGAATCAGATAACTTTTGGTTTAAAGAAGCACTACCAACACTATCAGTGTGACCTTCAACTGTAAATTTAGCAGTTGGGTACTCAGCTAATATAGTAATGATGTCTACCATAACAGCTGTAGATTCTGCTTTGATTGAAGACTTACCAGTATCAAATAAGATAGTTCTAGCATAGTCATTTAATTTTTTCTGAACTTCTTCAGTTACTTCAGGACAACCGTTGTTAGCAACAGGACCAGCAACCTCAGGACAAGCATCGTCTTTATCTAAAACGCTATCTCCATCTTTATCAGCCCATGGACAACCATTGTTAGCAGCAGGACCAGCTTCGTTAGGACAAGTATCATCACCATCAGCAACACCGTCACCATCAGCATCTGGACAACCAGCTAAAGCAGCTAAACCAGCAACAGAAGGACATTTATCATCACCATCAACGATACCATCACCGTCAGAATCAGGACATCCGTTTAATTCTTTAGTTCCAGCTTCGTTAGGACAAGCATCTTTGCTATCTTCGATACCATCACCATCAGCATCAGGACATCCGTTGAAAGCCTCTAAACCAGCAACTTCAGGACAAGCATCATCTTTATCGAATACACCGTCGCCGTCTGTATCAGTTCCACCAAATTTAATCGCTATACCAGCTAAATGTTGGAAATGAGGCGCTAAGTAGTCTTCAAAAGCATGTTTGTAGTTAGATTGTAATGTTAATCCAATGTTATCATTGAACCATATGTTAACACCAACACCACCATTAGCAGTACCAGCTCCAATTTCATCTATCCAAGTGTAACCACCGCCTACTTCTACGAAAGGATCAATTACAGTATTTTTTAAGAAGTTGTATTTAACTGTACCATCGATACCATAATATGATAAATCATCTACTGAAGTATCTCCCCATTTGTCAATTCTGTTTAAAGAACCTCTAACTCCTACAGAGAATCCAGAACCAACAGACTTAGATACTGCTATGTAAGATAAAGAAGGTAAAATGTTCCAGTGGTCAGTTGCATTAAAAAGTTGGTTTCCAAAAGAGCTTCCTGGGAAGTCACCTGTTGGGTACACGTCTACTGCATTGACACCAAAACTAATCTGCCATGGATTGTTCTCGTCTTGCGCGTGTATGTTGTTTATACCTACTACAAGTAAGGCTACAACTAATAATTTGCTAAGATGTTTCATTTATTAAAATTTTAAGTTTAAGTGTTTATTAGCTGCAAATGTAAGTTGTTAATATTTATTAACAAAATCAATTTCTTTTTTTTTTAAGTCTTGATATTTTTTGCTTTTACAGTAGTCTATCGAGGATTTGTGTTTTTTATCGATATAATGAGGTGTTTTTTTAGGATATAAAAACTAAAGATATTTCTTCGTTTATGTATACAATAATCTTATTTTTAATAACATAGCCCATTTTTTCAAATGCAAGAGCATAGGAATTAATTTGCTTTTTATAAGCATCATTTTTTTGTCCTGTTTTGTAATCTATTATAGTCACATTATTATTGTCTATAATTACTCTATCTGGTCGTAATACAATTCCTTTTTCTGTAATTATATCTCTTTCATTCAAAATTTTAGCATTGGTTTTGTAAAATTCACTTAATTCTGGATGATTAATTATAGTATAAATCTTTGTTTTTAAGTTTAAAGACTCTTCTTTAGATATAGTTCCGTTTCTAACAGATGTAACAATTGTTTGCTCTACATCCTCTCCTGTTTTTATAAAAGATAATAATTGATGTATTGTATTTCCTTTATTAATAGCCTCTTCTTTACTTGTTCCCCATATAGCACCCGAGTTTGTGAGTATTTTAAAGCTAGGGCTTTCTTTATAAGTATATAAATAAGGTATAGTATGTTTTACTTTAGTTGTTTTTTCTTCACCAATATTAATAGGGAGCTCTCCAAAAGAGTAATTTGTTTTATTGGTGTCCCAAATATTTAGTTGTTTTAAATAATGAATAAATAATCCAGAATAATATTCTGTTTTATGTTCCCCTTTAGAGGTAATATTTTTTTCGGTAATTATATATAGTGCTTTTTCCGCTCTTGTAAGTGCAACATATAAAATGTTAAAGGCATCTAACTCTAGTTTATTTTGCTCATCATTATATATGCTCTCAGAAATATCATCATAATTTTTAACTTCTTGTTTTTTATCTAATAGAAAAGAGTTAAAACCCATAAAAGCTGTTTCATCTACTGGTATCCATAATTTGGGTTCTATTTCTTCGTAAATATAAGTGTTAGCATAAGGGAAAATAACAATAGGGAACTCTAATCCTTTAGATTTGTGTACAGTCATGATCTGTATAGCTTCTGTGTTTTCTGGAGCAGTAATGCTAAGCGTTTCTTTCTGTTTTTCCCAATAAGATAAAAAAGTATGAGAGCCAGCTCCTTCTTTTTGTTCTACATCTAATACCGTATCCATTAAATAGTTAATATATGCATCTGATTTAGATATAAGGTTAAACTTTTTTATAGCATACTCTAAGCCATCAAAAACAGATACTTTTTTTAATATATCGGTATCAAAATCATAATTTACTTTTAATAATAGGTCTAGATTATTTAAATGCGCACTAATAAAATTATGCCTTTCTTTTGGTGCTAAGAAAAGAAGAATATTATATTTAATTTCCTGATTTTCGGTATTGGTATTGTATTGTAAAAGGTTAATTAAAAAAGAAATCTTAGGGTTATTCTTTAGTAATAGTGTCTCAGAAGATATAATAGGGATATTATTATGCATTAAAAAGTTAGCTAATAATATTCCATGCTTTTTTTTTCTGGTTAAAATACAGATATCACTTAATTTAAAGTTATTTGCTTTAACACTTTTAATAGTATCTAAAATATTGGAACAGTAATCTTCATCTGTATTATCGGAGTTATTTTCTATAAAGTTGATATTAACAAAACCTCCTTTTTTATGGTTTGTTTCTTGTTTATTTCCGTCTAGAAATAATTGATTGTACTTTTCATGATTTAAAAAATCACTGGTGCTAGAAAAAAAGGCATTATTAAATTTTATTATTTCTTCATGACTTCTATAATTAGCGGGTAAATTTTCTATTTCTGGAACTGCTACAAAAGGATTTGTGTTGCTGTTTACAAGATTTAAAAACTGTTCTGCCTTACCACCACGCCATCTATAAATTGCTTGTTTAGTGTCTCCAACTAAAAGTAAAGATCCTTTGTTTTCTTCTAAATCTTCACCTTCTAAGGCATTGCTAACTAAAGGAATTAAATTATTCCATTGCATTTCAGATGTATCCTGAAATTCGTCTATAAAAAAATATTGGTATTTTTCTCCTAGCCTTTCATATATGAAAGGAGTGGGCTGGTTCTTAATTTCATTAGATATAATAGCGTTAAAAGAAGATATAGGAAGTAAGTCTTGTTCTAATTCTAGATTTTTTATTTCTTGTTGTATAGCATTTAATAGTGTTAAGGGCACTATGTTTTTATAGCTGTTTTTTAAAAATAAAATTTGATATACTATTTTTTTAATAGTGTTATAAAGAGGTAATATTTCATGGGATATTGCCTCGGCATTATCAGATGCGCTTTTCTTTAGTATGTTGGCACTAGCTAAATTTTCTTCTAATTTATTAGCGTACAAAGAATTGTTTAGTTCTCCGGCTATAATTTTTTTAAAATGATTAGGAAGTGTGCCTCTTGTAAAATCGGCATGGTCTAAATTATAGGTATCTATTATAGTTAAAACAGTATGGGCTATATCTATAGCTTTTGTAGTAAGATTTTTTATTTCTGATAGGATGTTTTTTTTTAATGCTATAAAATCATCAATAGTTTTATGGTCTAATTTTTTTAGATGTTGGCTATTAGTTTCATTAAAAAGTAGTTTTCCTATTTTATTAAGATCAAAAGAAATGTCCCAACTTTTATCTTCATCTATTTTTTCTAGCGCAAAATCTAATAATACTTTAGTTAGTTTTTCGTCTGTACCTGCTTTATAAATAAGTTTAGAAATAGCTTCACTTAATAAAAGGTCTGTATCTAAAACTACTTCAAAATTTTGAGGTATTTTTAAATCTTTTGCAAAAGTCCTAATAAGCCTGTGTGTAAATTTATCTATTGTAGAAACATCGAAGTAAGCATAGTTGTGTAATATTTCTTTAAGTATAGTAGTGGCTTTCTTTTTTAAATCTTCGGGGTTTATTGCTAATTCATTAGTAATAGCAATAAACATTGGAGAAGCACTTTTTATAGTATCTGTTTTACTAAATTCAAATAAGCTACCAAGAATTCTTTGTTTCATTTCATTTACCGCTTTATTGGTAAATGTAATAGCTAGAATATGGCGGTAATTTTTTCTGGATTTAGATGAAAGAATAATTTTAAGATATTCTTTAGTAAGTGTATAGGTTTTTCCAGAACCAGCAGAAGCATTATATATTTTATAGGTAGCGTTCAGCACTATTTTATTTGCAAAATAAGGATTCTTGGGCAGTTCTTAACAAATTATTAATTGAAATTGTTTGATAATATTGTAAATTTGAATAACAATATTAATTAACTACAAAAACAATATAAAGATGGCTTTTGAATTACCAAAACTACCTTATGCATATGATGCATTAGAACCACATATTGATGCAAGAACAATGGAAATACACCATTCTAAACATCATAACGGTTATACAACAAAATTAAATGCTGCTATTGAAGGAACAGATTTAGAAGGAAAGTCTATAGATGATATTATTACAGGTTTAGATATGTCTAACGGAGCGGTACGTAATAATGGAGGAGGGTTTTATAACCATTCTTTGTTTTGGGAAGTAATGTCTCCAAATGGTGGTGGTACACCATCAGGAGAATTAGCAGAAGCAATAGATGCTGCTTTTGGTTCTTTTGAAGATTTTAAAGCTGCTTTTTCTTCAGCTGCAGCAACAAGATTTGGTTCTGGTTGGGCATGGTTATGTGTACATAAAGGAGGAAAGGTAGAAGTTTGTTCTACTCCAAATCAAGATAATCCATTAATGCCAGATACAGGCTGTGGAGGATTTCCAATTTTAGGTTTAGATGTTTGGGAGCATGCTTATTATTTAAATTATCAAAATAGAAGACCAGATTATATAGGAGGCTTTTTTAATGTAATTAACTGGGAAAAAGTATCAGAGTTATACGCTTCAAATAAGTAAGCATATTTAATAATAATATGATAGCCACTTAGTTAACACTAAGTGGCTATTTTTTTTGTTCATTTTTAAAAATAGAAAAGGGTAGAGAAGTCTCTACCCTTTTCATCCCAAATCTTACCATAAACTTAACCTACTTATGCTATGGCGATACTAAATTACTGGTATTGTGTTAAATAACAAAGAAATTTTAAGAGTTTTTATAATTTTTCTATTATAAATGGATGTTGTTAAATAGAAAAAAGAAGATATTTAGAGGTAATCCATTGATTACCAGAAATGAAAAAGACAGAGTAACACTCTGTCTTTTTCCCCCAAATCTTACCATGAACTTAACCTACTTATGCTATGGTTCTCCAAAGGTATGGCAATAGCCTTATCTTAAAAAAGGTTTTAGACCAATACCTATATATTAAGGTGAAATACTTTTTACAAACATTAAGACTACATTTAAAAAAGAATAAGATTACATTTTTACAATATTATATGAAAAATGCCTTTGATAATTTAAATTACCAAAGGCATTAGAGTTTGTAATTTACGTTCTAGTTATTTAACAACTAATATGTTATCGGTAGAAGTAGGGTTTAAAGGACAGAAATAAACATATTTACCCTTTTTTAATACTGTAGGTTTAGAAACTTGCTTTTTCCCTGTAGCTACAGCCTCGGTTACATATGCTGTTTGTATGTGGTTTTTTGGATCACTAAGATCTTTTCCTTTTTGTACCAATACAAAACCAACATTATGATCTACTGCATTGTTAGAGATTTCGAAAATATAAGTTCCTTCCGATACTGTTATTTGTTTTTGTGTAAATTCACCAGACGTTTGTTCTAAAGAGATAACTTTAGAAGTTTCTTTCATCATTTTGTCTTGAGCTGTTCCTGAAAAGATTACTGCTACTACAAATACGATTGCTAAAATTGCTTTTTTCATTTTAATTTAAAATTTATATAATAATTAATTTAATTTTTCAAATTGTTTAATTTGATATTACAAAGGTCATATACAAGAGGCTATTTTTAATTGTCTGTATTTCCCTTTTTATAGCCAATATTTCCCTAAGTTTATTTTATAGAGATAAAAGGCCTTTCTGCATCACAATAAAAGTCGTGATGGTATTTCTGCTCACAATGTGTTTTAGAGTCTTTCGTTTTTAAGTTGTTTTTTTCTGTATTACCGAAAATTTCAATTAAATTGAAAATAGATATATTTCTTTTTCTCATCTTATTTATTGTTTTAATTATGGTACAAAAATGAGATAGAATTAAAGTTATTTGTTAGACAGATTTTCCTGTTAGCTAGTCAAAACTTCCTTTGGAGTTAGTTTAGGCTTTGGTTTGTCTTTTTTCAAGATAAATTTTATAGTATTTTAAAGATGAGATTTAATTTTGGCTATATTTTCCCTTCATTTTAAGTTGTTTATGATGTTTTCTTGTTTATTCTTAATAGGATTAAAAGTGCTAAATAGCTGATTTTGTTGAAACAAAAGTGTTAATCTCTATTTTAAATTTTTTTGATAACTATTAATTAGCTAAAATTGTTGCTATTAATTATAATTTATAGAGATGATGAAAGAGTATGAAGAAGTGATACATAAATATTATAGCGCGTTAAAAGTTAATGGTTTGCCCTCTTCTTGGGATATATATAGTTCTTACTTTAGTAGGTTATGTTACAACTATAAAGACGTGCAGGTATTAACTAATTTGGCAGAGAAAAATAGTTGGACTCATGTATTAGATTTAAATAATGATTTAGTTAATAAGGAGCAAGTTATTGTTGTAACAGATGCAGAATTAAACATTGTGCATGCAACTAAAAATATACATGCTATGAATGGGTATATGCCAGATGAGATTATAGGTAAAAAACCAAAAATGTTTCAAGGTGTGGCAACATCTAAAGAAACTACAGCTTACATTTCTAAAGCTGTTAAGAGTAAATCTTCTTTTGAAGCTACTATATTAAACTACAGAAAAGATGGTACTCCATATAATTGTTATATAAAAGGAAGTCCTGTTTTTAATGAAAAAGGAAAGCTAATTAACTTTATAGCCTATGAAAGAGAAGTAGCTTAAAACTAAGTGTTCATAAATATAAAACCCTGCAATATTATTTTATATTGCAGGGTTTTTACTTTTATTTAAAAGTATATTTTAAACTTCTGTTACTCTAAGAGTATTTACCATCCCTTTTGTTTTTATAGGCATAGCAGCTAAACTAATAACCATATCGCCTTTTTCTAAAAGACCTTTTTCTATTGCTATTTTATTTACATCCTCTATAGTATCATCTGTAGATACATATTTATCATAATAAAAAGCTCTAACACCCCATAATAAATTCAATTGTGTTAAAATTCTTTTGTTAGATGTAAATACTAAAATATATGCATTTGGTCTCCAAGCAGATACTTGGAAAGCTGTATATCCACTATTTGTTAAAGTAGAAATTGCTTTTGCATCAATTTCGTTAGACATTAGTGCCGCATGGTAACATACAGACTTAGTAATGTATCTTTTTGTTTTTATATGTGGTGGCTCATGTGGTACCTTAATTAAACTAGAACCTTCTACGGTTTGTAGAATACTTGCCATTTTCTCTATTACTTGTACTGGGTAATTACCAACAGAAGTTTCTCCTGATAGCATTACAGCATCTGCGCCATCCATTACAGAGTTAGCAACATCATTAACTTCTGCTCTAGTAGGTGTAAGGCTAGTAATCATAGTTTCCATCATTTGCGTAGCAATAATTACTGGAATTCTAGCTTTTTTGGCCCTTAGTACTAATTGTTTCTGAATTAAAGGAACTTCTTGTGCAGGAACTTCAACTCCTAAATCACCTCTAGCTACCATAAGCCCATCGCAATAAGAAACAATTTTATCTATGTTTTCTACAGCTTCAGGTTTCTCTATTTTAGCTATAATTGGAATTTTTTCGTCTGTATGCTCTTTTATTAAATTTTGAAGATCTATTAAATCTTGGCTAAAACGTACAAAAGAAAGAGCTATCCAATCTACTTTTTTAGAAATAGCAAAAATAGCATCTTTAACATCTTTTTCTGTAAGCGCAGGAAGAGAGATGTTGGTATTAGGTAAATTAACTCCTTTTTTAGATTTTAAAGGCCCTCCTTGTATTACTTTAGCTTTTACTTCGTTTTCTTTGTTTGTAGAAAGCACTTCAAACATTAACTTTCCGTCATCTAAAAGAATGTTTTCTCCGGCTTTTACATCTTTAGGGAAAGAAGCGTAATTCATGTATACTCTTTCTGCATTACCTTCAAAAGGTTCACCAGTAACAAATGTTATTTCATCACCAGGAGCTACAACTACTTCTGCAGCCATTACACCAACTCTAAGCTTAGGTCCTTGTAAATCTGCAAGTATAGAAGTATGCACTTCAAGTTCTTCGTTTAATTCTCTAATAATATTGATGCGTTCAGTAACATCACTATAATCTGCATGAGAAAAGTTGATTCTAAAGACATTTACCCCTGCAAGGATCATATCTCTCAACACATCTTTTTTACTAGTAGCAGGTCCTAGAGTTGCTACTATTTTAGTTTTTTTGTTACTTGGCATTCTGTTAAAAAATTAAATTATTTTTAGATTTTAGTTTGATTACTTCAATAGAATAAGCTGTAATTATTTCAGGTATCATTAAAAGTTTTTTTACAATGTCTTCTGTTTCTTCTACTGCTTGTTCAATTTTAATAAAGTAATCTACTTCTTTATATTCTGGCACTAAGAAATGGGTTGTATATGTTAATTCATTACTAAACAACCCTTCTTGTTTTTTGCTTTCTTTTTCTACACTTGTATTTATAATTAATGTCCAATAAGCATCATTTAATGTGTCTTTCCATTCAAAAAAAGGAAAAGATACATTTTCAGAAAAATCCAAATCAATAGGAGCTCTATTTAATTTAGATGTTAGTTGTCTATTAATCAAATATGCTATAGAATAATCTTCTAAACTACTATGTATAGCAATAAGTGTGTATGAACTTTCATAAAAATCTTCAGAAATTTTGTGTATTGCCGACATATCCTTTTATGAATCGGTAAATATATAATTAAAAATGTAGTTTGCCTAGTTATATACTGGGATTAAACGCATCGTTTTTTACGAAAACGTTTGAATTTAACAAATCTCTTATGATTTGTCTATTTTATTCTGTAATGCAAAATAAGCTCTTTTAGAAGCGGTCTCTTCTGCCTTTTTTTTAGAGGTGGCTCTTGCCTTTGCAACTATGGAATCTCCAATCGAAAGTTTTACAGCAAAATGTTTTAGTGGGTCATTTCCTGTGTCTTCATAAACATCATAGTTAAATGTCTTTTTTTGTTTTTGGCACCACTCTATTACTAGGCTTTTATAGCTAATAACTTTTCCTTCTAATTGTTCTATGTTTACATAGGGTTTTATAACACTATTGTATAGAAATTTTTCGCAATATTTATAACCTCTATCTAAATAAATGGCTCCAACTAGAGCTTCAAAAACATTACCATGAATATTATCTCCAAAGTGAGACTTAGGAATTCTACTTTCTACAAATTGTATAAGGTTTAAATCTTTGCCCAGTTCGTTAAGATGTTCTCTACTTACAATTTTAGAACGCATTTTAGTTAGGTAGCCTTCGTCTCCCGTAGGTACTTCGGCGTATAAATATTTAGAAATAATAGTACCTAACATAGCATCGCCTAAGAATTCTAGCCGCTCGTAGTTCATGGGATTTCCGTTAGCATCCTTTTTGTTAGCGGATCTGTGTAGAAATGCTTTTTTGTAAATCTTTAAGTTTTTAGGCTTAAAGCCTAAAATTTTTCGAATACCCCAAAAAAAATCCCCATCCTCTTTAGAATGGGAATTAAATATGTTTGAGGTAATTTTCATAAATTAACTTAATTTTTTTAGCACAACACAAGCGTTATGTCCGCCAAACCCAAAAGTATTACTCATGGCAACTTTAATATCTCTTTTTTGAGCTTTATTAAGAGTTAAGTTTAAACTAGGGTCTATATTTTCATCTATTGTTGAGTGGTTAATTGTTGGGGGTACAATACCGTGCTCCATAGCTAATATAGATGCTATTGCTTCTATAGCACCGGCAGCTCCTAACAAGTGACCTGTCATAGATTTTGTAGAGTTTATATTTATGTTGGCAGCATGTTCTCCAAATACTTTAGAGATTGCTTTTAATTCTGCAACATCTCCTAAAGGGGTAGAGGTACCGTGGGTGTTAATAGCATCTACGTCTTCAGGTTTTAAACCTGCATCTTTTAAACAGTTTTCCATTACGCGTACAACACCAACTCCTTCTGGGTGTGGCGCCGTCATATGGTGGGCGTCACTAGAAAGACCACCACCTGCAACTTCTGCATATATTTTAGCTCCTCTTGCTACAGCATGTTCGTATTCTTCTAATACTAAAGCTCCGGCACCTTCTCCTAAAACAAAACCATCTCTATTAGCATCAAAAGGTCTAGATGCAGTTTCTGGACTCTCGTTTCTTGTAGATAGGGCATGCATAGCACTAAAACCACCCATACCTGCAATAGTAACAGCAGCTTCGCTACCTCCAGATACAATAACATCGCAATGCCCTAAACGAATATAGTTTAAAGCATCAATCATAGCATTTGCAGAAGAAGCACAAGCAGATACAGTAGTATAGTTAGGGCCCATAAAGCCATGCTTTATAGAAATGTTACCTGGTGCAATATCTGCAATCATTTTAGGAATAAAGAAAGGGTTAAATTTTGGTGTGCCGTCACCAGCAGCAAAATTTAAAACTTCATTTTGGAATGTTTCTAAACCACCTATTCCTGCTCCCCAGATAACACCAACACGATATTTATCTATTTTTTCCAAATCTAATCCAGAATCTAGAATAGCTTCATCGGAAGATATCATTGCGTATTGTGCAAACCGATCCATTTTACGAGCATTTTTTCTGTCAAAATGATCTAATGGATTGTAGTTTTTAAGTTCACAAGCAAATTTAGTTTTGAATTTTTCGCTATCGTAATAAGTTACAGGAGCACATCCACTTTTTCCATTTACTAATCCATCCCAATATTCTTCAATATTGTTACCTATTGGTGTTAAAGCACCTAAACCAGTAACTACAACTCGCTTTAATTGCATTGAACTATAATTTTTAATTTATATATCTAATTATGTAAACTGTAAAGTAAAAAAAATATCCATGCGGAACTAATACCGCATGGATAATTTATAATCTTTTGCAAGGAAACATAATTACTTTGCTTCTTCGATATAACTTATTGCTTGACCAACTGTTGCTATATTTTCTGCTTGATCGTCTGGGATTTGAATATCAAATTCTTTTTCAAATTCCATAATTAATTCAACAGTGTCTAAAGAATCTGCTCCTAGGTCGTTTGTAAAGCTTGCCTCAGCTACTACTTCATTTTCATCAACACCTAATTTATCAACGATAATAGCTTTTACTCTTGATGCAATGTCTGACATAATAATATTAGTTTTAAAAATTTAATTGATGGCAAAAATAAAAAACTTATAGTTTAATAGCACTATTTGTCGATAAAATGTCTCTTTTTTTAATTGATTTTATAGCAATAGTGTTAATTTCGCCCATGAATACAGGGATAAATCACTAATAAATTTTATGAAAAGTATCGTTCTTTTTGCTTCAGGATCAGGTTCTAATGTAGAAAATATAGGAAATTACTTTAAAAACGACCCAAATATTAACATTTCTTGTGTTCTTACCAACAAAAGAGATGCTAAAGTAATAGATAGGTGTAATAGGTTAGGTATAAATGCATTATATTTTAATAAGACAGCATTTACAAAAACAAGTTGTGTTTTAGATATTTTAAAAACATTTAATCCAGATCTTATTGTTTTAGCTGGGTTTTTATGGAAAATTCCAGAAAATTTAATTCAAAATTTCCCTAATAAAATAATAAATGTACACCCAGCATTATTGCCTAAATATGGAGGTAAAGGAATGTATGGTATGCACGTACATGCATCTGTAAAAGAAAATAAAGAAGAAGAAACAGGCATTACTATACATTATGTAAATGAAAATTATGACGAGGGAGCAATTATAAAACAAGCTAAGACTACAGTTTTAACAGAAGATACAGCAGAAGATATTGCACAAAAAGTACATGCCTTAGAATATGAATATTTTCCTAAAGTAATTAAAACATTACTTAATGCATAAAGCGCAGGTACATATATATACAGATGGTGCTGCTCGTGGTAATCCAGGACCAGGAGGATATGGTATTGTAATGGAATGGGTTGGTAAACCCTATAAAAAAGAGTTTGCAGATGGTTTTAAGCACACAACCAATAACCGCATGGAGCTTTTAGCTGTTATAGTTGCATTACGGAAGCTTAAAAATAAAGGAACCAATGTTATTGTATTTACAGATTCTAAATATGTAGTAGATGCTGTAGAAAAAAAATGGTTAGAGCGTTGGGAAAGAACTTCTTTTAAAGACAAAAAAAATCCAGATTTATGGAAAATGTTTTTGGTAGAATACAGAAAACATAATGTTTTATTTAAATGGATAAAAGGACATAATAATCATCCGCAAAATGAAAGATGCGATGCACTGGCCGTTGCAGCTTCTAAAGCACAACAATTGAAAGAAGATACTGGCTTTGTTCCTAATAAAAAATAAGATTAAAACAATTGATGTTTAAGAGTTAATTCTTTTTTAATTCTTGGTTAGATACTCAAAAAACTTACCCTTATATTTGCACCTTAATTACATTATTTAATGGGTAAACTTTTAATTGTTGGTAGTGTTGCTTTTGATGCTATTGAAACCCCTTTTGGGAAAACAGACAAAATTTTAGGAGGAGCAGCTCCATTTATAGCTTTAGCAGCATCTCAGTTTAACATAGATTCAGCTATAGTTTCTATTGTGGGAGAAGATTTCCCTCAAGAATATTTAGACTTATTAAAATCTAAAAATGTAGATATTTCTGCTATTGAAGTTGTTAAAGGGGGTAAAACTTTTTTTTGGAAAGGAAAATACCATAACGATTTAAATACAAGAGATACTCTAGTTACAGAGTTAAACGTTTTAGGAGATTTTTCTCCTATAGTTCCAGAAAATTATAAAAATGCAGACATTGTTATGTTAGGCAACTTACATCCTAGTGTACAAATGAGTGTTATAAACCAAATGGAACAAAAGCCTAAGCTAATTGCTTTGGATACTATGAATTTTTGGATGGATAATGCACTCGATGAGCTTTTAAATGTAATAAAGCATATAGATGTTATTACTATTAATGATGAAGAAGCAAGGCAATTAACAGGAGAATATTCTTTGGTTAAAGCAGCAGCTAAAATTCAGGAAATGGGACCTAAGTATGTAGTTATAAAAAAGGGTGAGCACGGTGCTTTATTATTTCATAAGGATGATATTTTCTTTGCACCAGCATTACCATTAGAAGAAGTTTTTGATCCTACAGGAGCAGGAGATACTTTTGCAGGAGGTTTTTCGGGATATTTAGCAGAAACAGAGAATATTTCTTTTGATAATTTAAAAAAGGCCATTATTCATGGTTCTAATCTAGCTTCATTTAATGTAGAACGTTTTGGAACGGAAAGAATGGAGAACTTAAATAAGGAAGAGGTAAATAAAAGATTGCTTCAGTTTAAGAAGTTAACGCAGTTTGATATCGAATTACAATAAAAATATGGGCCCTGACTTTTCGGGGCTTTTTTAATCTATAATTAAGACAAGAAAATGAGTGACGCCATTAAGCACGAATGTGGAATTTCACTGATACGGTTACTAAAACCATTAGAGTATTATAAAGAAAAATATGGTACAGCATTTTATGGAGTAAATAAAATGTATTTAATGATGGAGAAACAACATAACCGTGGACAAGACGGTGCTGGTTTCGCTAGTATTAAATTAGATATGGAAGCGGGCGAACGTTATATGAGCAGAGTGCGTTCAGCAGAAAACCAGCCAATACAGGATATTTTTGCCCAGATTAATGATAGAATTAATACAGCTTTACAAGAAAACCCTTCATACGAAGATAATGTAGCATTGCAGAAAAAGCATATTCCATATATTGGAGAGCTTTTATTAGGACATGTTCGTTATGGTACATTTGGAAAAAATAGTATAGAAAGTGTTCATCCTTTTTTAAGACAAAACAATTGGATGCACCGTAACCTAATTGTTGCTGGTAACTTTAACATGACTAATGTTAATGAGCTTTTTAATAGTCTTGTTAAAATAGGACAGCACCCAAAAGAAATGGCAGATACCGTTACTGTCATGGAGAAGATAGGGCATTTTTTAGACGATGCCGTAGCCAAATTATATAAGCAAATAAAAAAAGAAGGTTATAGTAAATTAGAAGCTTCGCCAATAATAGCAGAAAGATTAAATGTTGCTAAAATTCTTAGAAGAGCTGCTAAGAATTGGGATGGAGGTTATGCCATGGCAGGTTTATTAGGACATGGAGATTCTTTTGTACTTCGTGATCCTTCTGGGATTAGACCAACCTACTATTATCAAGACGATGAGGTTGTTGCCATAGCTTCTGAAAGACCAGCAATACAAACGGTATTTAATGTTAAGTACGAAGATATTAAAGAGCTAGATCCAGGGAAAGCTATAATTATAAAGAAGGATGGTACAGTATCTATAAAACAGATATTAGAACCAAGAGAAAGAAAAGCTTGTTCGTTTGAGCGTATTTATTTTTCTAGAGGAAGTGATAAAGAAATATACCAAGAACGTAAAGAATTAGGAAAGCTTCTTTTTCCTCAAATTTTATCTTCGATTGATAATGATATAAAAAATACGGTCTTTTCTTATATTCCTAATACAGCAGAAACCTCGTTTTTTGGAATGGTAAAAGAGGCACAGAACTCTTTAAACAGAAAGAAAGAAGAGCAAATTTTATCTATAGGAACTAAAATTACATTAGAGCAATTACACGAAATTTTAGAAGTACGTCCACGAATAGAAAAAGTAGCTATTAAAGATGCAAAACTTAGAACCTTTATTACACAAGACAGTAGTAGAGACGATTTAGTGGCCCATGTTTATGATATATCGTACGGTTCTGTAAAGAAAGGAGATAATTTAGTTATTATAGATGATAGTATCGTAAGAGGTACTACACTTAAAAAGAGTATTCTTAAAATTTTAGATAGGTTACATCCAAAGAAAATTATTGTTGTTTCATCTGCACCACAAATACGTTATCCAGACTGTTATGGTATAGATATGGCTAAATTAGAAGATTTTATTGCTTTTAGAGCTGCACTTGCTTTGCACGAAGATAACAATACAATGCATTTAGTAGAAGAAATTTATAAGAAGTGTTTAACACAAATAAACTCTAAAGATAAAGATGTAGTAAATTATGTAAAAGAGTTTTATGCACCTTTTACTGCAGATGAAATCTCTAAAAAAACAGGAGAATTATTAAGTCCTGAAGGAATAAATGCAGAAGTTGAAATCATATATCAAACGATAGAAAATTTACATATAGCTTGCCCTAAAAATTTAGGAGATTGGTATTTTACAGGAGATTATCCTACACCAGGGGGTAATAGAGTTGTAAATAAAGCTTTTATTAATTTCTTTGAAGGAAAAAGTGAAAGAGCATATTAAATTTTGCACTTTAGGTGTAAAAACATGCATTTCATCGATGATTTAAGTTTTTTATCCTACTTATTGTCGAAAAGGACTACATAACACTAACTTGGTGTTGCCATAGCATAAGTAGGTTAAGTTTATGGTAAGATTTGGGGTAAAAAGGTGGAAAACATTCCACCTTTTTCATTTTCAGTCATTTCCATCCTAGTTTTATTCTTACAATAAAAGCATTTCAACCCAAAATAAAAGACATTAGTCTAATACTTTGTAGTTAGATAACTTACATACCATACTTTTGGAGAACCATAGCATAAGTAGGTTAAGTTCATGGTAAGATTTGGGGAAAGAAGGCGGAGTTTACTCCGCCTTCTTGTTTTTATACACCGTTTTTATTTCCGTTTTAGTATCTGTTCAACATATTTTCTGTGATTGTCAAATCCGTTCTTTTCGGGATTTTCCAAGTTAACCATTCCATCAATTCCAGAGTCGTAAATCTGCCAATTATGCTTTTTAGCAAGCTCGATTAGAGCGTAAATTCCATTTTCTCCGTACAATGAAAGCATAAAATTGCTTGAGAGTTCATTGTCCGCAGAAAAGTCAATCGTAAAATCAGTTCCGATTATTTCTCTGTGTTTATCATCTTTTTTAATTCGGTCAAATGAGTTTTCCAAAATTCCAGTAAAATCAGTCGGTTCAAGTTGGTTTTCGTTCAATTCCGCAACTGATTCTATTTTCTGTTTTGAATTAAAAAGTACAATGTCCCAACTCATTTCTTAAAAGTTAAATTCACAGATATTTTCGTTAATATTTACTCTTTTTAAACATTCAGCGATTAATTCCGAAACTCTTGAAGTAGGAATTAAACTGTAATTATATACAGTTCCGACTTCATTCTTTTTTGAGGAATCCCATTCGTATTCAATTCCGTTTTCATCAATAATGATTGACTTTCCTTCAAAAATATCTTGCCATTCAACTCGTTGAGTTAAATCAGTAATGCTTTCATAAACTATTACTTGGTGTTCAGAATTTACTTTGTCAATTAGAAATATCATTATTTTGTCAAATGGTGTACAACTCTCGTGTAAATTATTCTTTAAATTCTGGGTTTACTAAAACTCTATTTTCTGCACGAGCTTTCATATACTCTGCTTTTGAAGGTCTTGGGCGAATACGATATTTTGTTGGAAGTCCTGTTTCTCTGTAAAAATCGTCTGGAGTTCTTTCTGAGGGAAGTATGTCATTAGTTGTTCTTCTAAATGTAGCTAGTTTATGCCTCATATCATTTAATACTCTATTGTATTTTGAATCTAAGGCCAAGTTATGAAGCTCATAGGGGTCTGCTACAATATCAAATAACTCTTCTTTGTCTCTTGGGTTTTTAAAACACTTTAATTGCGCTGTGTTTAAAGTACCAGTTTCTTTTTGTGTTAACATATTTTGCCAACTTCTACCTCTAACAATATCTGCAGATGGAGTATCTGGAAGGTCATCATAGTAATTTTTTACATATTTATATTGCTTTGTACGGACTGCCCTTGTATAATCCTCGTAATCATGAAAATGGTCTTCAGCATATATTTCATCATGTATTTTTAGTTTGGGTTCGTTTAGTAAAGGAGTAAAGTCTTTACCTTCAAAATCGGGTATTGGCTCTAGTCCTGCTACTTTCATAAAAGTAGGGGCAATATCAATAGCACTTACTAAGCTATTACAGCTGGTTTCTGCTTTTACTTTTGCAGGCCATTTTACTATCCAGGGCGTTTTTATGCCTCCATCATAAAGTGTTGTTTTATCTCTAGGAAATGCCCTTCCATTATCAGCAATAAATACAATCATGGTATTTTCTGTTAAGCCCTGATGTTCTATTTCTGATACTACTTTACCAATATAATCATCCATTCTGGCTATTTCATCATAGTATAGCGCAAAGTCTTCTTTAACTTTAGCTGTATTGGGCATATACGGAGGAATTATTACATTTTCTGGATTGTGCGGATTGTCACTAATACCTTTATAAAATGGTCTATGCGCATCAAAAGAAGCTAACCAAGCAAAGAAAGGTTTATCTTTTGGTCTGTTTTGTAATAGTTTTATCCAATCATCACACCCGCTTCCATCTCCTACAAGCTTTCTGTCTAAACCAATAGGTGCATCTTTCCATTGCATTTCTAAAAGAACATCAAAATCGTCTTTTACGGCATTGCCTAAGTGATATTTACCAGCTAATCCAGTCCAATATCCTGCATTTTTTAATTCTTTAACAAATGTCTTTTTTTCTTGAGGTAAAGGCCATGATAATTGTTCGGCATCTGTATTATGAGGGTAAAGACCAGATATAATACTAGTTCTACTGGGGCTACAAGAACTTGTGGTTAAAAAGGCTTCGTTAAATAACATTCCGTCTTTAGCAAGTTGGTCTAAATTTGGTGTTCTTATATGGGGATTTCCATAAGGACCAATATCATTCCAACTAACATCATCGGCTATAATTAATATAATGTTAGGTTGGTCTAATGGTTTATTTTCTTTTTTATTTGTTTTACAAGAAATAGATGCGATTAGGAGTATGCCCAATATTAAAAAAGAAAATCTTTTAAAAATCATAGAAATAGGTATTGGTTTTTGTGCTAATATAATTTTTATTGAAAGCTCTAATTAGTAAAATATGGTCATAAATTATGACTATTTTCTTCAATAAAGGTTCTGTAAGATTAAAAATCGAATTTTAACTGAACTGAGACTGGAATTTCCTTTTCTTTTTGTTTGTTTTTCTCTGTATTTAAATTAGCCAAAGAAATCCCTAGTAAGCGAACGGAGTTTTCCATTTTCTCTTGGTATAGAAGTTCTTTTGCCGTTTCTAAAATTAAATCTTTATCGGCAATAAAATAGCTTAATGTTTTACTTCTGGTGTGTAAAGTAAAATCGCTGTACTTAATTTTTAAAGTAATTGTTTTGCCAGCAAGCTTGTATTTTTTTAAGCGTTTTTCTAGCTCTATAGCTATGTTTTCTAGGCGTTCTAACATAAAAATTTCGCTACTAAGATTTTCGCTAAAAGTACGTTCTGCACCAACAGATTTGGGAGTTCTATTAGGCTTTACAGGGCTGTTGTGTATACCACGAACTACATTGTAATAGTAGGTGCCACTTTTTCCAAAATTATCTTCTAAATAAGATATAGACTTTTGTTTTAAGTCTTTCCCTGTAAAAATGCCTAACCTGTACATTTTATCAGCAGTTACTTTACCAACACCGTAAAATTTTCTAATTTCTAAATCTTCTAAAAAAGTAATAACCTCTTCTGGGTTTACAGTTTTTTGTCCGTTTGGTTTGTTATAGTCACTAGCTACTTTTGCAATAAATTTATTAATAGATATACCTGCAGATGCTGTTAAGCCTAATTCGTTGTAAATACGATTCCTTATTTCTTTTGCAATTAAAGATGCCGATGGATTTCCTTTTTTATTTACGGTAACATCTAGGTAAGCTTCATCTAAAGACAATGGTTCTACCAAATCGGTATAATCAAAAAATATTTTACGTATGCTTTGCGAGATTTCTTTGTACCTAGAAAAATTTGGTTTTACAAAAATTAAATCTGGGCAGTTTTTTTTGGCTAAAAACCCACTCATGGCACTACGTACACCAAATTTACGAGCTTCATAACTTGCAGCAGAAACTACACCTCTATGTTCTCCGCCACCAACAGCAATGGGTTTACCCTTAAGTGTTGGGTTGTCCAATTGCTCTACAGAAGCATAGAAAGCATCCATATCTACATGAATAATTTTTCGTAAAGTAAAATTGTAGGACATACTACAAAATTAGAGTATTTTAGTACAGTTAAATAACCATTAACTATAAAATAAAAATAATCGTGATAGAGATAGAACGTAAGTTTTTAGTGATTTCGGATGCTTTTAAGAACGAAGCTAGCCTTAAGGAACGAATTACACAGGGCTTTTTAAACACCGACCCAAACCGTACCGTAAGAGTACGTATAAAAGGAGAATTAGGCTTTATTACCGTAAAAGGAAAAAGTAATGATACTGGGACAACTCGTTTTGAATGGGAAAAAGAAATTCCATTACAAGATGCTACAGCATTATTAAAGCTGTGTGAAGAAGGTATGGTAGATAAAATTAGACACAATATTAGAATTGGTAACCATATTTATGAGGTAGATGAGTTTTTTGGTGCTAATGAAGGTTTAGTAGTTGCGGAAATAGAGCTAAAGGCAGAAGATGAAACTTTTGAGAAGCCTAGTTGGTTAGGAAAAGAAGTAACCGGAGAGGTAAAATATTATAATTCGCAATTGGGGAAAAATCCTTTTTCCAAGTGGATCCACTAGTGGATTTACTATTTTACTTTGTTATGATTTGAAGAGTCCTTTGTTTAGTTAAGTCATTTATTTAAAATGAAAAGAGACATAAGTCGTCGAGTGGTATTTTATTCAAAACAGGATATGTCGTATGATAAAAACCTTCAAAATGCTGAATCAATAATTGATAGTTTTAATTCTGAAAAAAGCTTTAATATAAACGATATTTTAGAGTTATATCATATAAAAATTTACTTCGATAATGACCTATATCGTAGTGTTTGGAATATTGAAACAAAAGAGAATTATATAAAGACTGTTGATTTATTTTGGGATGTAATAACTTCTTTTTTCATTAAAATAAACAATGAAAATATTTTGAATTATTATGATTCACTAGATTGTGAATATTATGATTCATTTTGGACTCTCATAAGTCAATTAAGTGTTTATAAAAGAATTTCATCAAGTAGCCTAAATGTTATTCTTGACAATAGTAAGTTTCACATAAGACAACTACTAAAGCAAAAGAGTATAGTAAATCATTTTTCTAGGATTATTAAGGACTATCTTATAAAATCTACAGAGTCAGCAGAATTATTACTTTCTCAGTTTGAAGAAGACCATATTTTATCTGAAAAACCCTCATTATTTTTTCCTAATTCATTAAAAGGCTCTGATAGAGAGTCTATAGTTTTAAAATATTTAGATTTACCAAACGCAAATTTAAACTACGTTAGATTAGTTATTAATTCAAGAACGCTCAAATTATCAGATAAAACTAAATTAAAGGCAAAAAGATTAGAAAAAAAGCAGAGTGATAATTTTTTCAAAAAAGAAGTTGGAAATTCTCATAGAGTGCAAGTTTCATTATCAAAAGATCAGAATGAACCTTACAAGTTAGAAAATCAAAAAAGTCAATTAATACATTCCTATTCAGAAAAATGGCTTAACAAAACAAAATCGAATAAAAATATATTTCATAATTTCTATTACCTATTTAGATATATCAATGTGCAAGGTTGTATTGAATTAGTGAGTAAAAATCACGAAATAGATTCTTTTGAAAGGACTTTGACACGTTCTAAAAACGAATACTTAATAAGTTTTAAGTTTCGTGGTAAAAATTTATTATCAAATATACAATTAGCAATGTATCTTCATTACCTACAAAAAAATGAGATAAGTATTGAGAATGTATTATCACATCAAGTTAATCAAGTCTTAAATCAAAGTTTTGAAATTAAAGGCTTAACAATTTCATTCGCATCTGAAAATGCTACTCCACTAGAAAAGATTAGGTTTATTGCACCGGAATTAGAGTTTCTTATCAAACAATATCAATGTTATGTAGAAGAAGGTTTTATAGATTTTGATTTGATTAAAATGAGTTCTTCACAATTACATTTAAGTAAGGTGAAAAGTAGATTAAATAAAAAATATGTTTATGGTAAAGGTGATGAATATTGGAAATTAAAACGTTATTTTTTCTCATATCAGTCAATGCTCTATTACATTGAGTCTTTTGAAAAAAAGTATCATTCGTTTTATCAATTATTGATAAGCGAAAATATTTGTTACGAAGATTTTAAAGATTATCAAAAAAGAGATATTGATTATTTAATTTCAAATGAATATTTATACATAGATAAAGACGATTTTTTGAGAATTAAGAATAAAGAATTAATTTTTGTAATTGGAAAATTATATTATGAAGACGTTCTAAATTTTTGGCATTATTCTGAGGAAATTAGAAATGAAATTTTAAGGATGGAAAAAAGTGGAATAGTTAAATTTGAGAACACATTATTTAGTGTTGAGGAAAGAAAATATTTAAACTTTTACCTGAATAAAAAAGAATTTTCGAACGGATTGGATTTACGTAATAAATATTTACACGGAACTAATAATAGTTCAAAAGATGTGCAACAGAATGATTATTTAAAATTATTAAAACTAATAATTCTTATAATTTATAAAATTAAGGATGATTTGAATTTATATGAAAAAGAACAAAAAATTAACTCTTAACTCTTGAAAAATATAACTATTTATTTAGCCAAAATCCCATCCTTATTAATCACAGAAACGGGCGCTAAGTTTGCTTCGCCAATTGTATTTTTCTTAAAAATAAATTTTTTCTCGTAGAGTTTATTATCTGCAAAAAAGGTTACAAAAAATTCATTGTTTAGTGCAAATAAATCTTCTTGCAGCATTTCTATCTTTTCAAAAGACTTGGCGCCAACTACACCAATTCCATGGCGCATAATAGATGTTTTTCTGTCACCATCGAAACCTTTAGACACCACCAATACCATTTCTATAGGCTCTTGTCTCTCATTAATAATGTATACAGTCCAATCTTTAGCTAAATACTCTTCGTTCCATTCATGAATAATAGCAACGCTAACGTTTTTAACTACAGGGATTTCAATGTCTTTTTTCATTTTTAATAAGTGGTCAGGAAATTATTAAAAAGCACTCTTAAATTGCTCTAAGAAACGTACATCGTTTTCACTTAACAAACGAATATCTGTAATTTGGTGTAAAAGCATTGCAATACGATCTATACCTACTCCAAAAGCAAATCCAGAGTATTCATTTGGGTCTATTTTGCAATTTTCTAAAACATTTGGGTCTACCATACCACAACCACCAATTTCTAACCAGCCTGTACCTTTGGTAATTTTGTAATCGGTTTCTGTTTCTAAGCCCCAATACACATCTACTTCTGCACTAGGCTCAGTAAATGGAAAATAAGAAGGGCGTAAACGTATTTTAGATTTTCCAAACAATTCTCTTGTAAAGAACTGTAGCGTTTGTTTTAAATCTGCAAAAGAAACATCTTTATCTATATATAAACCTTCTACTTGGTGAAAAAAACAATGAGAACGTGCAGAAATTGCTTCGTTACGATAAACTCTACCAGGAGAAATAGTTCTAATAGGAGGTTTATTTTCTTCCATATAACGTACTTGTACCGATGAGGTATGTGTACGCAATAATACATCCGGATTGGTTTGTATAAAAAAGGTATCCTGCATATCTCTAGCAGGATGGTATTCTGGTAAATTTAATGCAGTAAAATTATGCCAGTCGTCTTCTATTTCTGGTCCTTCAGAAACATTAAACCCTATTCTAGAAAAGATATCTATAATCTGATTTTTTACTAAAGATATTGGATGGCGAGCGCCTATAGCAATAGGTTCTCCAGGGCGAGTTAAATCGCCATAAATTCCTTTTTCATCAGCCGCATTTTCAAGGGCTTCTTTTAAACCATTGACTTTGGTTGTAGCCGCATTTTTTAATTGATTAATTGTTTGGCCAAATTCTTTTTTTTGGTCATTAGGAACGTTTTTAAATTCAGCAAAAAAATCATTTAACAGTCCTTTTTTACCTAAATATTTAATTCGGAAAGCTTCAATAGCTTCTGTATCAGTAGAATTAAAGGCTTCTACTGCTGCAATTTGTTCCTTTATTTTATCAATCATAATTAAAAAACTAAGAGCGCAAATTTAAAACTTTTATAGCTCTTTAATGGAAAAAACTAGTAGAAACATCTACTTTTTAAAGTCTTATTTATTTGTTCTTAAGTAAAACCTAAAGAAAGGCCTGTTTTTAATTAAAAATCTTTTAGTAGTTTAATATCATTAGAAGTTACCCAGCCTGTTTTACCATCTATAATTTGGATTTTGTGCCAGTCGTTTAATTTTTCTAATACATTTACTTTAGTACCTTCATGCAATCTAAAAGTTTCGGCACTTCTATTATTTGGCTCTGATTGTACTACTACTTCTTCAGAAAAAATAATAGCAGGTTGGTCGGCTTTAAAATCTGCATATTCTATATAGGCAATAATAAGAGCAAATATACCTAAGAACAATGCTGTAATACTGCTGATAAATGCAATACGTTTTTGGTTTGCATATTTTAAAAAATAAAAAGCAATATAAGCTAGTACAAAAAGTATAATTAGAAGTATTGCAATATAAGACCATTGATCAAAAGACATGTCGCCTACAATACTTTTATAAATTTTAGATAGCCCTGTTTTTGGCATTTCTTCAATAGCATCAACCGTCATGTTTTTAGCATAGGCTAAATTGTTAGTTATCTCGGCATCATTAGGTTTTAATAATAATGCTTTTTCGTAGTAATATATACTAGGGGCAACCTGGTTTAATTTGTAATAAGCATTTCCTAAATTATAGTAAAGCGCTGCAGAGTGCTGTCCATTTTCTATAATTTTTAGATAGCTTTCTGTTGCCGCTTCATAATGCCCATCATTATAGGCTTTTGTAGCGGTATTAAAAAGGGTATTGTTTTCTTGTGCATTTCCTCCATAAGATAATATTAATAGAAGAAGTAGTAGTAGCTTTTTCATATCTATATTTGTTTATCTATTATGGAAATTACGTCGCTTGCTTTTGTATAATCTTCTTGCATTTGTACATCTGAAAAAGGACTATATCTTGCCATTTCGCAGTTTTTAAGTAGTGCTATAAAACTCTCATTAGTAGCATCGTTTACTTTCTTTTCGCTTAATAAAGATGCAATTTTGTCTTTGCTAAATTCGGAAGTTTCAATCTTTAATTTTGCTTTTAGATAGTTATGTAATGCTTTTTCTAAAGCAATATAAAACTCGTCTTTATTACCTAAAGCTTTTTTAGCATTGGATAAGTATTTTTTTGCTAGTTTATTAGCCTTTTTTACTTTATTACCAACAACATCACTTGCAATAGCATCTCGTTTTTTGCCAAATAAAATAGCAACGGGGATAAAAATTAAAGGAACCAGTAACCAAAGGTAAAATGGCGTAGAGCCCAAAAAGTGTTTATAGCCTATAGTGCTTAGATTAGGTTTTAGTTTTATAAAACCAAAATCGTTTCCGGTGCTTACTACCGCTTGTCTATTACTATTTGTTGGAGTGTTAGCAGAAGATGAAGTTTGGTTGGTATTGGTAGGGCCTTCTAACACATTAACAATAAGCTCTTCTGAATTTAAAGTATGGTATTTTTCTGTTTTTGGATTAAAATAGCTAAAGGGTATACTAGGTAAAGGATATTTTCCTTTGAATGATGGTACAACCGTATAACTATTACTTACTTTTCCTTGCATACCAGAGAAAGTGGTTCTTACTTTTTGGTTTACTTCTGGGTCGTATACTTCTAATGAGCTAGGAACTGTTAGTTTGGGTATTTCAAATAACTTTAAATTTCCTTTTCCGTTAATTTCTACTTTGGCTTGTAAAGATTCGCCTGCATTTAAATGTGTTTTGGTTGTGGTAACAAAAAAATCAAAATCTCCTACAGCACCTGTAAAACTTGCAGGTTTTCCTTCTACTGGTAAGGGTTTAACATTAATAGTACGGTTGCCAGCAGATACTGTTTTATTTGCTTGCGAATACATAGGTCTACCAAAAAAATCTCGCCTGTTAGTAGGCACATCTACAGGAACGTCTAATGAAAATCCTTCTATTTTTAATTTCCCTGATTTTTGAGGGTATAATACAACTCTTTTTAGAATTACATAGTTATAAGGCTCACCTTTGTATGTTCCGCTATCTAATTTTAATCTTTCGATGGGAATATCTTGACTCCAGAAGTTATTATACTTAGGGGTGTCTATGGTTCTGGGAGAAGATATATTTAAAGAAGGGTTTACATATAGTTTATAAACAACCGTTATAGCCTCGTTTAAATAAGGTTTTGTGTTCGATATTTCGGCAACAAAATGAATATTATCATCGGCAACATCTGCTGCTGTTCTTTGTCCGTTTGGTTTGTCTACTGCTGCAGTTACTTCTACTTGTTTTGCTAATGATTTATAGGTTTTACCACTAATAACAATAGAGGCTTGTTTTATAGTAAATTTTCCGCGTGCTGTAGGAGATAAGGTATACGAGTATGTTTTAGAATAGCTTCTTTTGCCATTTATCCATGAAGAGCTAATAGATTGTGAGGGTCCCATAACTACTTTAAAACCATCGAACCTTGGAGGGTTAAAATCGTCCCCATCTTTATTCATTACAAAATCTACACGCAAGCGTTCGTTTAATCCGAGTTTGTTTTTACTCAACTTCATTTCAAACGTAACGTTATTATCTTGCGCATTAGAAATAAATGCTAAAAATAATAGGGGAATTAACGCTATGTATTGTTTAAAAGTTATTTGCATTACCAATCTTTTTCGTTTTTAACTTTAGCTCCTTTTACTTTTTGGGCGTCTACTTTCTCTTGTACTTTTTTCTCTTCGTTTTGCATTGCCTCCAATAAGTTTTTTACTTGCTGTTTAGACAATTGGTTGGGTCTAGGCTGTTGTTGTTCTTTCTCCTTTTGCTTATTATCTCCTTTACCCTCTTTAGGTTTGTTTTTTTCTTCCTCTTTTTTATCGCCTTCTCCTTCTTTATTGTCTTCTTTTTGGTCGCCTTCGTCTCCTTTATCTTGCTCGTCTTTATTATCTTTTTTCTCCTCGTCTCCTTTGTTTTTGTCTTTTTTATCTTCCCCGTCCTTCTGGTCTTTATTTTCGTCGTCTTTATCCTTGTTGTCTTGGTCTTTATCGTCCTTATTTTGGTCGTTTTTCTTTTCTTCGTCTTGCTGTTTTTTAAGCATTTCTTTTGCCAATGCTAAATTATAGCGCGTTTCTTCGTCTTTAGAATTATTTCTTAAGGCTTCTTTATAGGCATCTACTGCTTTTTGGTATTCTTTATTTTTCATAAACACATTACCCATATTATGGTAGGCGCTATGTTTATCTTTCTTGTCTGTAGCTAATTCTCCTGCTTGTTTGTAACGCGAAAAGGCTTCGCTGTAGGTTTCGTTATTATAATAGGCGTTCCCTAAATTATAAGGCGCAGCAATATTTTCTTCACTTTCGTGTATTGCTTTTCTATAATCTGCTTCTGCATTTACAAAATCGTCTTCAGCTAATTTTTTATTAGCCTCCCAAGTTAGGTTTGTAGATGCCTTTAATGCTTTCGCCTTTTCTTTATCTTTTTCCTGAGCAAAAGAAAAAACACTTGTTAATAATAGTATATATGTAAATATGTTATAGCGCATGCCTTTTGTTACTCTATTTTATCATTAAATAAATTTAAATTTTTAAGCCATTTGGTTTTTCTATCCAATAAAAAGATGTCTAAAAATAGCAATAATAACCCAGCAGCTAAGAACCATTGAAATTGGTCTTTATATTCTGCAAATTGTTTAGCTTCAAATTCTTTTTTATCCATTTGGTTTAGCTGTTCTTTAATGTAGGCTACAGCTTCGCTAGTATTAGAACCATTAATATATTCTCCGTTACCTTCTTCGGCAATTTCTTTAAGAATACTTTCGTTTAGTTTGGTTATTACTACTTCTCCTTGCGCGTCTTTTTTTAAGCTTTCTACAATTCCGTTTCTTTTAATAGGAATTGGTCCTCCTTTTATTTTTCCAACACCTATAGTAAAAACACGAATGCCCTCATCGGTTGCTTTTTCTACTATTTTTGATATTGAAACCTCAGAGTGGTCTTCCCCATCTGAAACAATAAATAACACTCTGTTTGTTTGTTCCTCATCATCATAATAAGTAGATGCTAAATCAATAGCCTCATCAATAGCCGTTCCTTGAGAGGAAAGCATATTGGTGTTCATACTCTGTAAAAACATTTTAGCAGCGCTATAGTCTGTTGTAATAGGTAATTGAGGAAATGCTTGTGCTGCATAAGCAATAATACCTATACGGTCACTGGCTAATTCGCTTATAATTTCTGAGACTAGTCGTTTAGATTTTTCCAATCTGTTTGGAGCAATATCCTCTGCTAGCATACTTTTAGATACATCTATGGCAAAAACAATATCTATACCTTCTCTTTTTACCGTTTCTAGTTTTGTTCCAATTTTAGGATTTACTAAGCCTACAATTAAAAATGATATCCCTAGTAGAAAAACGATAAACTTTAAGGTAGATTTTAAACGAGATTTATTGGGGGTTAATTTTTTTAATAGTTGTAAATCACTAAACTTTTTTTGTGCATTTCTTTTCCAAACCTGAAGCAATACAAAAAGCCCTATAAGCACAGGGATAATAAACAATAGGTAGAAATATATTTTCTCGTCTAACTGAATCATAATTATATAAAGCTCCTAAATAATGTGTTTCTTACTAACCATTCTACTACTAGTAAGAGTGCAGCTAAAAGCACCCAAACTCTAAATTTTTCTTCGTATTTGGTGTATTTAAATTCTTCTATTTCTGTTTTTTCTAGTTTATCTATTTCATCATAAATAGTAGATAACTTTTTATTGTTTGTGGCTCTAAAGTATTGGCCACCCGTTTCATCGGCAATTTCTTCTAACAGTTTTTCATCTATTTCTACGGGGCGCATACCATATCTAAAAGAACCATCAGCATTATAAGCAATAGGGAAAGGAGCATTACCATTTGTTCCTAAACCAATAGTATAGGTTTTAATATCATATTCAGTAGCTAAACCGGCAGCAGTTTTAGGTTCTATAAACCCAGTGTTATTTACACCATCTGTTAATAGTATAATTATTTTGCTAAGTGCTTTACTTTCTTTTAATCGGTTTACCGATGTTGCTAAACCCATACCAATTGCAGTACCATCTGTTAACTGACCAAAAGTAATGTCTTTTAGGGCATTTAAAATAATGCCTTTATCACTGGTAATTGGTGTTTTGGTATAGCTTTCTCCGGCATATACTACCAGCCCAATTCTATCATTAGGTCTTTTCTTTATAAACTCAGCAGCAACATCTTTTAATGCTGTTAGCCTATCTGGTTTAAGGTCTCTGGCTAACATACTGGTAGATACATCTATTGCCATTACAATATCTATACCTTTTGTGGTTTTTGTTTTGGTAGATACATCTTTTGTTTGTGGCCTTGCCAATGCGGTTATAATAGCTGCTAAAGCCAGTAAACGCAATAAAAATAATAAGGGTTTTAGTTTAGGTAAAATACTATTACTAGAAAATCCTTTGGTGCTAGATATTTTTAGCGATGCTGTCTCTTCTTTTCTTTTAAAGAAATACCAAAGCGCAGCCAGTGGTAGCAGTAAAAGCAACCAGAAAAACTGAGGATTTGCAAATTCTATATTATTTAGCATGCTTATAATTCTGTTTTTACGTCTACGGAGTTTATAATTCTTTCTACAATAGCATCGGCATAAATATCATCTTTTAACCAGTTTACAGTAACTTGTTGAAAGAATCCTTTTCCTCCAAAAAAGAGTAATGTATAATTACCGTCTACTATTTGTTTTGTATTTGGAATTGGGAATTTTCCACTACCATATACTTTAATTCCTTTTACACCCGTAGATGTTGTAAAATCTTCTTGTTTTGTTGTAATATTTTTTGCGCCTTGTTTTTCTAGGGTTTTTATAAAAAACTCTACAGATTGGTTTATATCTGGCTCCGTTTGTTGTGTAAATAAGGTAGAAGAAGTTGTTATTGTAAACAAACCGATAGAACTGTTATAAACAAACAATTGCATATCCTTAACACTTGCTTTAGCTTCTGGTGGTAGGTTAACTTCTTTTCTTAATAAAACTTTAGGTGTTTCTATGCTAATAGGTGGGAAACCATAGGAGCTAGAAACCCATTCTGTTTCTAATAATTCTTTAGTTGGGTGCCCAATAATAGAATCTTTTACATAGCCAAAACCATAATATCCTATAGCGGATATAGTAGTAATTAATACTACTGCTACGCCAATAATTATGGCAGTTATAACTTTCTTTTTCTGTTTTTTTCTAGCGAGTTCTTCTAGGTATTCTTCATTCTCTAAAAGTTCTTCTTCGGTAGGTTCTGGTAATGCTTCATGTGTTTTTTCAACAATGTGCTCTACCGCTTTTCTGTCTTCTTCTGCAATAGAAGTTTCTGGTTTTTTCTTTGCAAATTTTACTAAATCTGCTGTTTGCAATATTCTTTTAAACTGTTGTATAGTATCGTTGTCTAGTTTTAAATCACCAGCATCACGCAGCATTTCTAATTTGTCTATTAACTGGTCTGTTGTGCTTTCTAAAGCAGAAACATTTACATCTTCTTCTATATAAGAACGTACAATATCTGTTAGTTCCGAGTAGTATTTTTTGTATTCGTCTTGTATAAGGTATTTAGAATTTTCTAATCGTTTTAATTCTAACATAGCTCTATCGTATGGAGGTAATAAAGCTTCTTTTTCTTTTTCGGTTAATGGTTTTTTACGAATTACAAACCAGTATAATAAAGCAGCTAAGATTAGTAAGCCTAATAGAATCCATAATATGTTTTTCCATACAGCGGCATTACTTTTTTCTACTTCCATTAAGGATTTAATACCGTACATTTTCTGTTTAAGGGTATCTACAGGAACAGTAGTTACTTCTATGTTAAGAGAGTCTGTTAAAAATGTTTTTTCGTTAATAAGTATTTTTTGCCTTGGTATTGTATAAGCGCCAGAATCGAACTGTGTTAAAGCGTATATTTTTTGTAGAACAATTCGGTCTTTCTTTTCTAAAGTATCCGTTTTTAAAGCTTCTACCATTTCTACAGGAGAAAAGGTTTGTCCTTCTGGGAATATTACCTGTGCTGTGGTGTCTGCTTCTACTTTTAATTTAAATTGTATTTGCTCTCCTATTTTTATAGATGCAGTATCTATGGTAGCTGTTACTCTTGGGCTTAATTGTGCAAAGCCTTGAAATCCAATAAAAAATAAAAAGCATACAAAGGCAAGTAACCCTTTTGGAAAAAGGAGTACGTGTAAATTATTTAATGGATTATTATTTTTTGTCATTATCCTCTTCGCTTAAAATAACCTAATAATTTTTTTACATAGCTTTCGTCTACTCTACAACTTAAGGTACCACAACCAGATTTTGTAAAGGTGTCTTTAAAATAAGCTACTCTTTCTAAATTATACTTTTCGTATTCCTGACGTACTTTTTTAGACTGTGTATTTACCAATTGTAAAGTGCCTGTTTCTGCATCTTCCATTTGTACCATACCAATATTAGGAATAGTTTCTTCTCTTTCATCATAAATACGCACACCAGTTACATCGTGTTTTCTACCCGTAATTCTTAGTGTTTGTAAATAATCGTCTGCAATAAAATCTGATAATACAAAAACAATAGCTTTCTTTTTTTGCACGCTAGATAAGTACTTTAGTGCATGTGCTAAATCTGTTTTGTTACTTTTTGGTTTAAACTCTAAAAGCTCTCTAATGATACGTAGTACATGCCCTTTTCCTTTTTTAGGCGGAATAAAAAGTTCTACTTCATCTGAAAATAGGAGTAATCCAATTTTATCATTGTTTTGCATAGCAGAAAAAGCAAGTGTAGCCGATATTTCTGTTACGATTTCTTTTTTAAATTGATTTGTAGTTCCAAAAAGGCCAGAGCCACTAACATCTACCACTAGCATCATGGTTAGCTCTCTTTCTTCTTCGAAAACTTTTATATAGGGTTCGTTATAACGAGCGGTTACATTCCAATCTATGGCACGTACATCGTCTCCAAATTGGTATTGACGCACTTCACTAAACGTCATACCTCTTCCTTTAAAGGTGGAGTGATACTCACCACCGAAGATATGGTCGGAAAGACGACGCGTCTTTATCTCAATTTTTCGAACTTTTTTTAGTAATTCTTTTGTATCCATACATTCGCCGTTGGCTCATTTAGTACAAATTAATAAGTATAAAGTATTAAGAAAAACTCATTTCTTAATACTTTGTACTCAATACTGGCACACTAGCGCCTAAGGTACCTCAATCTCGTTTACAATTTTATTAATGATTTGTTCCGAAGTAATGTTTTCTGCTTCGGCCTCATATGTAATTCCAATTCTGTGTCTTAAAACATCGTGGATAACAGCCCTAACATCTTCTGGTACAACATAACCTCTTCTTTTTATAAAAGCATAACATTTGGCAGCTTTTGCTAGGTTAATACTTCCACGAGGAGATGCTCCAAAGCTTATAAGAGGTTTTAAATTTTCTAAGTTGTATTTTTCTGGATAACGTGTAGCAAAAATAATATCTAAAATGTATTTTTCTATTTTCTCATCCATGTACACATCTTTAATTGCTTCTTGCGCACTTAAGATTTGTTCTAAGGATACAACTGGGTTTACTTTTTCGTAAGCACCACTAAGGTTTTGGCGCATTACTAATTGTTCCTCATTTAATTTAGGATAATCTATAACTGTTTTTAGCATAAAACGGTCAACCTGCGCTTCAGGTAAAGGGTATGTTCCTTCTTGTTCTACCGGGTTTTGTGTAGCCATTACTAAAAAAGGCTTGTCTAAAACAAAAGTTTCATCGCCAATAGTAACTTGTTTTTCTTGCATTGCCTCTAATAAAGCAGACTGTACTTTTGCAGGGGCACGGTTAATCTCATCTGCTAAAACAAAATTAGCAAAGATGGGTCCTTTTTTAATAGAAAAATCGTTTTCTTTAATATTGTAAATCATAGTACCTACAACATCTGCAGGTAATAAATCTGGTGTAAATTGTATTCTACTAAAGCTTCCTTTTACAGCTTTAGAAAGGGTATTAATAGCTAAGGTTTTTGCTAAACCAGGAACACCTTCTAATAATATGTGACCTTGCCCTAATAAACCTATAAGTAACCGTTCTATCATGTGTTTTTGACCCACAATTACTTTGTTCATTTCTAATACAAGCAAATCTATAAAAGCACTTTCCTTGGCAATTTTCTCGTTCACAGCACTAATATCAACAGTAGTATTTTCTTCCATGTAACTATAATTTATTTTTGGTTAAATCGAAATAGATTGCAAATTGAATATTTATTTATTTAATCGCTGTTAATGATTGGTTAAAAAATTAACGTTATATCTACTTTTATGAAGTATTTAAGTGTTTTTAGTTTAAAATTTATCAAACGAACGCAAAATAATACTTCTTCTGAATATGTAAAAGATAAAATCGCTTATTTTTATGGAAAAACTAAAACGACTTATAAGTTTACTATGAATATAAAAAATAGGGTGGTTTTTTAATGGGTGTAACAAGTAGTATTAGTAAAGCATTGGCACAAGACAGTGCTACAGTATTGAATAAATAATTATGATTAATAAACGCTTACTAGTAAAAAATCTGCTTGCCCATAACGACGAAAATAGCTTTTACGATAAAAAGCGATTTATAGACATTGGCCAGAAAGAAGGTAAGGCAAAGTTTTTAAAACATGTATGTGCTTTGGCTAATAGCAACCCAATTAATAATTCTTTTATAGTAATTGGAGTAGAAGATGAAGACAATAAAATAGTAGGCGTAGATTTTTTTGATGATAGTAAAATTCAGAATCTTGTAAATGCATATATAGATAACCCTCCCTTAATATCTTACGAAAATATTCCGTTTCCGCATTTACCAGAGGGCAAAGTGGTAGGCTTAGTAACTATAAAATCTAACGGAAAAGTATGTGCATTAAGGAAAAATATATGGAAATATTATGGGGGCGCTGTATTTTTTAGAGAAGGTAGTATTAGTATGCCTAAAGCATACGGAATAGAATTAAAAGATGTTAATTCTGAGGCTGTTAGTACTATAGAATTACACGCACGTAACAATATACAATTAACTTTAGATGCTGTTATAGATTTTATAAATAACAGGCATAAAAATTTAGAGAGTAATTATAAGGTGTTTAAGGAGCAATTTATTGTTTGTTGGGCAGGAAATATTAAAAAAGTAAAAAACGAAACGTATTATTCTAGAGTAGATATAGAATTGATAAACGAACAGGTAAAACTTTTTTATTCTGCTTTGGATGAGGTTATTATATCTTATGATGATGATTCTTTTACTACCATAGAATATGTGCAATTAGGATTAGGTACTGAGCAAAAGTATTATCCTTTAGAAAAAGTAGTCATTACATTTTCAGAAAATGGGAAGTATACTATAGAAAGTAATTTAATTTTTGAGCCTCCTAAATATGATAAAAAAATACTGCATCATATATATAATTCCAATAATGCCTTATTAAAAAAAATAGAAAAAAATGCGGTGTTAACTCCTGCGGAAAATGAGGATTTAGAGCATTTGCCTGCTACTTTTCTAATTTGTTATTTAAACGGATTTGAAGAGGTAAAAATAGCTATGGAAAAAGCAAAAGGACTATTAAAACAAAAATATACAGCGCAATATAAATCTTTAAAAGAAGCATTGCGAGTATTACGAAAAGTGAGATATAATAATTAATGTATCATATGATGAAAAAAATTAAATACATATTTATCTTTTTAGTTATTGCATTTGTTCTTGGAGGAATTATTATTTCTAAATACGTTTTACCTTATTCAATAATTAAACCATACAAGTTTTCTGAAAATATTACGCCTTCCGATATAGGAATCAAAAGTGTAGATGTTAATATTATAGTCGAAGATTCTATTAATTTAAAAGGGTATTGGGTTAAAAGCGCCTCAATAAAACCTAAGGCAGTAATGTTATTAATACATGGAGTAGGAGGTTGTAAAGAACACTTTTTACATTTAGCAAAAAGGTTAACAGCGTTAGGGATAGAATCGGTATTAATGGACAGTAGAGCCCATGGAGAAAGCGGAGGGCAATATTGTACGTATGGATTTAAAGAAAAGAATGATATTGCTGTGGTTATAGATTATATTAAAGCTAAAAACGATTCTATATCTATTGGTATTTGGGGTAATTCTATGGGAGGGGCAATTGCAATACAAGCACTTGAATTAGATAAAAGAATTGAATTTGGAATTATAGAAAGTACGTTTACAAATCTTAATGAAATAGTATACGATTATCAAAAAAACTACACCTATAATATTGGATTAAAACCGTTTTGTAGTATAGCATTAAATGAAGCAGGGAAAATCGCAGGATTTACTCCAAATAAAGTTTCACCTTTAGCATCTGTTCGTAATATAGAGCAACCTGTATTAATAGCACATGGGGAAGCAGATCAGAATATAAAATTTGACTATGGAAAACAATTATTTGAAAATTTAAGTTCAATAGATAAAAAATTTATACCAGTAAAAGGAGCAGGACATTTAGATATGCGTAAAATAGGAGGAGATAAATATGCTAAAGCAATAGAAAAATTTATAGTAGAGCATTTAAAATAAAATAAACTTAGATATGATTTTTTATAATAAAATCATAATAGAAATACTATTGCGCTATTTTAAAGAAATAAGTACCTTCATAAAAATTAAAAACACAAGCCGCCATGGGATTATTTGATGAAATAAAAAAGAAATTAAGTCACGAATTTATAGATATAGTAGAGTGGTTAGATACAACAGACAATACTATAGTACACCGTTTTGAGCGCTACCAGAACGAGATCAAAAACGAAGCTAAATTAATTGTCCGCGAAGGGCAAGTAGCTGTATTTATTAATGAGGGTCAATTAGCAGATGTTTTTAAGCCAGGAACTTACACTTTAAACACGCAAAACTTACCTATTTTGGCAACTTTAAAGGGATGGAAATATGGTTTTAATAGTCCGTTTAAGGCAGAGGTTTATTTTGTAAATACGCGCCTATTTACTGATGAAAAATGGGGAACTAAAAATGCGGTTATCTTAAGCGATGAGCGCTTTGGACTAACAGAAATTAGAGCTTTTGGAACCTATAGTTTTAGAATACAAGACGCAGGAAAATTTGTAGTAGATGTAGTGGGTACAGATGGTAATTTTACTAATTATGAAATTAACGAGCATTTAAAAAGTTTAATAGTTACTCGCTTTACAGATACCATTGGCACGGCTAATTTACCTATAGAGTTATACGCTGCAAATACTTCTGAATTATCTGAAACTTGCCAAGAGGTAATGCAACCAGAATTTGGACGTGTTGGTATACAATTAGAACGTTTTTATATAGAAAACGTATCTATGCCAGAAGAACTTAAGAAAGAAATTTTTGAGTATAGTAGAATAGATAAATTAGACTTAGGTAAACTTACCCAGTTTAAAACTGCTAAAGCTATTGAAGAAGCTGCCAAAAATGAAGGCGGTACTGCTGGTGCAGGTATGGGAATGGGAATGGGCTTTGTATTAGCACAGCAAATGGGCGGAATGATGAATCCGCAAATGGCACAACAACCAATAGCTGGGCAACAAGGAGCTGCCGTTCCGCCGCCAATGCCAACACAAGTGCTATACCATTATGCTGTAAATGGCACACAAATGGGGCCTGTAGGTTTTGATAAATTAAAAGAATTATTTGCCAACCGTACCATAAATAAAGACTCTTTAGTTTGGAAGCAAGGCATGAGTAATTGGGCGGCGCTTAAAGATATAGAAGAGTTAAAAGTATTTTTAGGAGGTAATACACCGCCACCATTGCCAACCCACTAAGCGATATTTATTAAAAACATTCATTAGAGTGTTTTTTAGGATTTAAATAAAAAATGTATTGAGGATAGTTTTTTATTCTTGATACATTTTTCCTAGAGTAGAATTCCTTGAACAGAGGATTTTAGTTTAAAAAATTAAAAGAAATTAAGAAGACTATTTCTGGTAATTTCATGGAAGAAACCGTAACATCTGAACATAAAAAAGGCTGTGCCAATTGTGGTGCAGAATTAAAATATAAGCCAGGCTCTCATCAATTAAAATGTGAGTATTGTGGGTACGAGGAGTTTATAGAGCAAACAAAAAGTAGTTTTGAGGAGTTAGAGCTGAATCACTATTTAAAAGTGGTGGGCGATAATGCGTATACAGAAACTATAGATCTTTTAAACTGTAAAAACTGTGGCGCCAACCAGCATGTAGAAGAAAACTATAAATCGCTAGGCTGTGTATATTGCGGAGAACCCTTAATACGAGAAGATGTAGAAAAAGAGGGATGGATTTTACCCAGTGCATTAGTTCCTTTTCAGTTAGATAGTAAGAGCGCGCAGAGTATTTTTAAAAATTGGGCAACAAGCCTATGGTTTGCTCCTAATAAATTAAAAAGAGCAGCTTTAGACCCAGAGGCCATACATGGTTTGTACATTCCGCATTGGACTTTTGATGCTAATTTGTTTGCTAAGTATCAAGGACAACGAGGAGATTATTATTATGAAACGGAGAGTTATCAAACTAAAAAAGGCAGACAAACACGGCAGGTACGTAAAACACGCTGGTCTAATGCATTTGGTTCTGTAAATGGTTTTGTAGATGATATTTTAATTAATGCATCAGCAAAAAAAAGAAGAGATATCCCTACTAAAATAGCACATTGGAATTTAAAAGATTTGGCAGTTTTTAATTCTAGTTACCTTTCTGGTTTTGTAACAGAAAAATATACAGTATCATTAAAAGAAGGACACCATCAATCTTTTGAGCAAGCAAAAGAAATAGCTTATAATTGGATTCGTAGAGATATAGGAGGCGATACCCAACGTGTGCATAATACCAATATTAGATTATCCGATGAAACCTTTAAGCACATTCTTTTACCAGTGTATATAAGCTCTTATATATATAATAGTAAAGAGTATCATTTTTATATAAATGGGCAAACAGGAACAATTAGTGGTACAAGACCCTATTCTTTTTGGAAAATATTCTTTTTTGTACTTTTTATAGTGATATTAATAGCAGTATTTGCGATTTTTGCACAATGAGAACATTGGTTATAGGAGATATCCATTCAGGATTAAAAGCATTAAAGCAGTTATTAGAAAAAGCAAAAGTTACTACTAAAGACCATCTTATTTTTTTAGGAGATTATATAGATGGTTGGAGTGATGCTACTGAGACAATAGACTTTTTAATAACACTAAAAGCAACACATAAATGTACTTTTATTCGAGGAAACCATGACGAATTGTGTTACGATTGGTTAAACGAAGGAAAAGATAATCCTACTTGGTTTATGCATGGAGGAGAAGCAACCATAAAATCTTACGATAAAATTAGTGAGGAAAGTAAAAAGGCACATATTAAGTTTTATGCCGCTTTAGAGAATTACTACATAGATTCTGATAATAGAATTTTTATGCATGCTGGTTTTACAAATTTAAAAGGAGTAGAATACGAGTATTTTACACAATCTTTTTATTGGGATAGAACTTTATGGGAGTTAGCCCTAGCTTTAAATCCTAATATTACACCAGAAGACCCTTTTTACCCCGCAAGGTTAAAACAGTACAAAGAAATATATATAGGGCATACACCATTAACAAGGATAGGAGAAACATATCCTAAAAATGTAGCGAACCTATGGAATATGGATACAGGAGCAGCTTTTAAAGGACCATTATCTATTATGGATATTGATACCAAAGAAATATGGCAAAGTGATCCAGTACATACTTTTTACCCTACAGAACAAGGTAGAAACTAAATTTAATGCTACCTTATACTAGTTTCTCAATAGAAATGGGGATATTTGCAAAAAATATACAGTATGTCTGCTAAGAATGTTAGAATAGAAGTAATGCGAGCTATAGAGAGCAAGGTAGATGGATTTATAGATTCATACCTTGTCCCTACAGAGAAAATATGGCAGCCAACAGATTTTCTTCCAGATTCTCAAGGTGATACCCAAGCTTTTTTTGATGAGGTAACTCAAATACGAGAAGAGGCTAAAGATTTAGGTTATGATTTTTGGGTAACATTAGTTGCCGATACAATTACTGAAGAAGCATTGCCAACATACGAATCTTGGTTAATGGATGTTGAAGGCGTAGATCAACATGGAGAAAATAAAAATGGTTGGTCTAAATGGGTACGTCACTGGACGGCAGAAGAGAATAGACACGGAGATGTGTTAAATAAATATTTGTACTTGTCTGGTAGAGTAGACATGAGAGAAATAGAAATAACTACACAGCATTTAATTGCAGATGGTTTTGATATAGGTACAGATAGAGACCCTTATAAGAATTTTGTGTATACCTCTTTTCAGGAATTAGCCACTAATATCTCTCATAAAAGAGTAGGTAAGTTGGCAAAGAAAAAAGGAAATACACTTTTAGGAAAAATGTGTAATATTATTGCAGGAGATGAGATGCGTCATCATCTTGCTTATAGAGAATTTGTAAAAACTATTTTTGATCATGATCCAAGTCAAATGATGTTGGCTTTTGCAGATATGATGAAAAAGAAAATTGTAATGCCTGCACATTTTTTAAGAGAATCTGGAGGAAGTGTAGGTACTGCTTTCGAAACATTTTCTAGTTGTGCTCAACGTTTAGGCGTTTATACAGCACAAGATTATATAGATATTCTTAAAAAATTAAATGATTATTGGGCTTTAGGTAATATTAGAAGCTTAACAGATGAAGCAGAAAAAGCACGCGATTATTTAATGAAGTTGCCAAGTAGACTACAAAGAATTTCTGACCGTATGCAGTTTGAAGATGATACCGATTACCAATTTAAATGGGTAAAACCAAACGGAGTAATATAAAAAAAACCGGTTCTATTTAGAACCGGTTTTTTGTTTTTAAAGTTTTCCTCCTTTATGTTCATCTTGCCATTTAGAAAGGTCTGCCCATTTACCTTCATAAGCCATTTTAGATTGTAACGGCCAAGAGGCTGGGTCGTGTATTTTATAACGCTCACCGCCAGAATCTAAAACTTCTTGGCATTTAGCAACAGGAGTTTCAGATAAAGCTTTCCATGTTTTTATATCGAAAGAATGAAATAAGCCTTCAATTTTAGGTCCTATACCTTCTACCACTTTTAAATCGTCTTGTTTAATTTTTTTACCAAATGCAAGTTTAGCAGCATCGGCATCAAAAGCAATTAGTGGAGCAGCTGTTGCACCAAGCGAAGATGCTATGTTTGTATCTATAGAAGGAGCTGCTACTTTTGTAGAAAGCTTAGTATTGCATGCAGCTAGGTCTGCTTCTAATTTTGCATTTTTATCGCGACATAATTTTAAATCGTCTGAGTAATCTATAACGGTATCGTTGCTGCTACTTGCTTTACCTAGTAAATAACCTAATAATGCGCAAATAAGGCCAACTAATAAAGGAATAATCCAGCACCATATATTCATATTTTGATAATCCATATTTTTTTAATTTTTAGTGTTTAATATTTAGTTAAGTGTTATAATTGTTCTTCTGTTTTCTGCTCTTCCTTCTTCAGTTGCATTACTAGCTATTGGTTCGTCTGGACCTTTAGATGTAGCATTAATTTTTGCTGCAGGAATACCATTTCTAATAAGATAATTTTTTCCAAAATTTGCTCTTTCTTGTCCTAGAGCTATATTATTATTTCGGTCTCCAACATTATCTGTATGGCCTATTACATTACAAGAAGCGCCTTCTACTTTATCTAAATATCTAGAAATATCCGCAATTTCTTGTCTTTGTTCTGGTGTAAGATTTACGGCGGTTTGCCCAGTATTAAAGTGTAGCACTATTGGGTTAGCTTTTATTTTATCTGCTAACGGTTGCAAATCTTCTTCTACTTTTTCAGATATGGCGTAAGATTCTGGACCAAAGAAGATATTATCCTTAGGAACCATTTCTTCTTTTAAGGCACCAAAAACATCTATTTGAGAAGAAGGTATACCTTTAGATGTAAAGTAATTTTTAATAGCTGTAGCTCTTGCTAATCCTAAATTAGGAAAGGCAGAGTTGTTTACTTCACTACTTTTATAAAACCCAGTAATATTTATAGTTTTATCACTATGCGTATCTAAATATTTTTTTAAACTAAAAATTCCTGCATCTACGTTTGCCGATACTGTATCTAAGATATTGAAGTTAGAAACGTTAAAATTAATATTATCAGGATTGCTATACGTAAAGTCTCCGTTGTTTATAGAGAAAGGATATGATGTTGCTTGTGGAGTAATTGGGGTTTCTACTACCTTTTCCTTATCATTTATATTTTCATCTACATTGTTACCGCAAGTAGAGCAGCAATGAATATAAAAATAAGTTCCTGCCAATATCGTTAAGATAATTAGCAGCAAATACAATGTTTTTTTACTCATAATATGGTGTTTAGTGTTTATTCTTCTAAAATTATTAAAAAAAAATTAAAAATGTTAAAATTGAAGTTTAAATCTTGTGTATTAAGATGTTAATTGATTTTTTCTGAATTTCACTAGTTGTTATTAACTAAAAAGTTATGGTAATAAACCAGATATACATTTTTTGCTACCATTTACAATTAATCGTTTACCTAACGATTAATTTATGCAGAACTTACTAATGTTTTTCTAGGATATACCCTATTTCTCCCGACATAGTTTCGGCATTGGAATAGGGTTTCTTTAGCAAAAATAAATAAAAAGTAGGATTTTTCCTCACTTTTTTATTAAATTGCATTTTCAATTGTTATTAAAATAATCAAAGTTTCCCTGTAAATAGAAAAAACAGATTTATGATACGTAGGATTTTTAGAGAGCTAAGCTCTAAGGTTTTAAATTTATTTAGTTTTTGCTGCATGGTTTTTTTATTAGGAATTCAAACTTTATTGGAAGGAAGTTGGCAAGTGCCCGAAGTTGATAATAATAAAAAATTTAAACAGACTATAGAGTAAATCTTATAGTGACTATTTAACAATACATAATATAATACCAATTAGCGCAGGTAAAGCTTGTATAAAAAATATTTTCTTTTCTACAGTTAATGCTCCATATATTCCTGCTATTGATACACATCCTAAAAAGAAAATACTAATATTAGTTTTCCAAACAGGGTCATTAATAAAAAAGGTCCATAAGAGGCCAGCAGCTAAGAAACCATTATATAAACCTTGGTTTGCCGCCATGGACTTTGTAGGTTTAAATAATTCTAAAGGAAATTTTTTAAATATTTTAGGACCTTTGGTTGTCCAAGCAAACATCTCGAACCAAAGAAAATAGAAGTGAAGTAGCGCTATTAAGCCAATTATTATGTTAATTACACTAATCATTTGCTATAAAACGTTTATCTACAGGCATTACAGTATTACATTTATTACAAGTTCTTAATTCTTTAGAACTATAAAAATGTTTAAAATGACTTAGGAAGTCTTTTTCTATATCGTGTAAAACAAAATAGGCTTCATACAGTTTGTTATTACAATTATCGCAAAACCACAAGAGTCCGTCATCAACGTGCATATTTGCTCTTTTTCGTTCTATAACAAGTCCTATAGAGTCTTTATGCCTAACAGGTGAATGTGGAACCTTTGCAGGATGTAAATACATATCGCCAGGACCTAATTTCATTGTTCTTTTTTTACCATCTTCTTGGATATGTACTTCTATATTTCCTTCTAATTGATAAAAAAGTTCTTCAGTTTCATTATAATGATAATCTTTTCTTGCATTTGGCCCGGCTACTATCATTACAATATAATCTCCCGCATCTTTATATAAATTTTTATTGCCTACAGGAGGCTTTAAAGAATCACGATTTTCTGAAATCCATTTCGTAAGGTTAAAGGGAGCTGGTATAGCCATTTTATAAAAGTTTTGTGAAAGTTAAAAAAAAGAGTTGACATAATTATAAAATACAAAGACCGCTTAATGCACATTAAGCGGTCTTTTAAAAAAATAAACACTTGGTAAAATACTTAATTATTCAAAAAACATTTGTGTAAAATAAAAAACTCCGTTTTGATCTTCCTTTACACTAATCCCTGTATGTGTATAATTTCCTTCTATAGTTTTTTTATGTTTTTTACTTGCTAACCATGCATTAAAAACATCTGTAGCAGTAGTATAATCTTTTCCTACATTTTCGCTTATGGCTTTAGCCTTGGTCTTTTTTGAAAGAGCTGTAGCTCTATGGTTAAAGTTGTCATGACTTATTTTTCCTTTAGAAATCATATAATCATTATGACCCATAGCAGTATTATATGTATGTATGTCAAAAGTAAGTTCGTTTTTTCCAATAGATATTCTATGCGCGTTTACAAGTTCAAAAATTTCCTTTTCTAAAGGATTAGAAACTTGTGATACTACAGTAGTACTTTCGAATAATTCTTCTTCTTCTTGTACTGTTGTATTAGTGCATGATGTTAGTGTGGTAATAACTAAGATTAAAAAAGCGTAATGTAATTTCATTTTATTGTTTTGTTTGTGAAGCAAAACTATGTACAGATTTATTTAAAACCATACTTTACTTAAATAAACATGAAATTATTCGATAATATGTAAACACCTATAGAGGAAAGGCTTATCGGTGAATTACGGAGTGTATTTTATCGTAAAAACAGTTCCTTTTAGTCTGTTTTTAACCTTTTGTCTAGTTTAATTATACGCACATCGGCACTTATCATTTTTCTGTTAGAAGAAGTGATAAATAATACCGATAAAAGTTAAATTATTTAAAGAATAACTGTGTGTAATACAATTTGCCATTAGTATTTCTTTTTACGCTTATGGCTGTATGGGTAAATTCTCCCTCAATAGTTTTTCTGTGATTAGAACTTGCTAGCCAACCTTCAAAAGCAGCATTAGCACTTGTATAATCTTTAGCTACATTTTCGGATACAAGAGACGCTTTTGTTTCAGCAGCAATATTAGATGCACGTGTATTAAAATTATCGTGGTTAGTAGTCCCTTTTACTACCATATAGTCGGTATGTTCATTAGCATATTTATAGGCTACTGAACTAAACTCAAGCGAATTTTGACCTAAATTAAGCCTATGTTCATTAACAATACTTAATAGCTCTTGTTCTACTTGTGTAACATTTTCTGCGGTTATAATGTTTGTCTCCTCAATACTTTCTTTACTACAAGATAATAGTAGTGTACCAAAAAGTAATGTAAGGACATAATACTGTAATCTAATTTTCATATAGTTTCTAATTGCAAGTAGGTGTCTATTCTATTTGCAAGTAGGATGAGAAGATTGGGGTATTCTCGTGTTCTTAATTTAGACTGGGGGTCTGTTCTCTATGCAATTATATACAAATAGTTAGTGATAGGTTTTATAATATTCTTTTTTTCGATGAATTACACGTTATTTTACTTCTAAAGTAAACATTGTAAGAATATTAAAACACCTATGCTAAATTTATAAAAAGATAGGATAGGTGTGTTAAATATGTTTTAATCTTCGTTAGAGGGCTTACCAATAGTAGCAAGTATACCACCATCTACATATATTACTTGTCCGTTAACAAAGCTACTTGCTTCTGAACTTAAGAATATAGCGGCTCCTTGTAAATCGTTAGGGTCTCCCCATTTAGCTGCGGGGGTTCTGTTAACAATAAAATCGTTAAACGGGTGTCCGTCTACTCTAATAGGTGCTGTTTGCGAAGTAGCAAAATACCCAGGGCCAATTCCGTTAACCTGGATGTTATGTTTAGCCCATTCTGTGGCCATATTTTGGGTTAACATTTTTAAGCCTCCTTTTGCAGCAGCATATGCACCTACAGTATTTCTGCCTAGTTCACTCATCATAGAACAGATATTAATTATTTTCCCTTCTTTTTTAGCAATCATGTTTTTTACTACATGTTTAGATACAATAAAAGGACTTACTAAATCAATATCTATTACTTGTTTAAAATCGGCTACTTCCATTTCTTCTAAAGGAGTTCTTTTTATGATACCCGCATTGTTAATAAGGATATCAATAGTACCAACCTCAGTTTCAATTTTTTTAATAGCTTGTATTACTTCTGCTTCATTAGCTACATTAAATTGATAGCCTAAGGCATTAATGCCTTCGCTTTTATAATGTGCTACAGCATCATCAATTTTTTGTTTAGATGAATTTCCGTTTACTATAATTGTTGCTCCTGCTTTTCCTAAACCAGTAGCCATAGCCATTCCTAGACCATGAGTACTACCTGTAACTAAAGCAATTTTTCCTTCTAAATTAAATAACGATACTCCCATAATTACCTTAATTCTGTAATTTTTGCAGTATCCATATCTGTATAATCTAAGTTTTCTCCTGCCATTCCCCAAATAAATGTATAGTTAGAAGTTCCTGCACCACAATGAATAGACCATGGCGGAGATATTACTGCTTCATGATTCTGCATCCATATATGTCTTGTTTCTTGTGGTTGTCCCATAAAATGACAAACTGATTGTCCTTCTGGTACATCCATATAAAAGTATATTTCCATTCTGCGATCATGTACATGTGCTGGCATTGTATTCCATACACTTCCTGCCTTTAATTCTGTCATTCCCATTTGTAATTGACAAGAAGTAATTACCCCACCAATAATCATTTGGTTAACTGTTCTATGGTTCGCTGTTTCTAAAGAACCCAATTCTAATTTATTTGCTTCTGCTAAGCTTACTTTTTTAGTTGGGTAATTTCTGTGAGCAGGGGCAGAATTTAAATAAAATTTTGCAGGCTTAGTAACATCATTACTTTTAAATATAACCTCTTTAATACCCATTCCTATATACAAAGCATCTTTATGTTCTAATGTATACGATTCTCCATCTACTTCAACAGTACCAGATGCACCAGCATTTATAATCCCTAATTCTCGTCTTTCTAAAAAATAAGGAGATTTTAAAGGGTCTATGTTCTCTAGTTTTAATGGTTTTAAAGGAACAGCAGAACCAGCTATGTAACGATCGTAATGAGAATAAGTAAGGTTTATTTTACCAGGCTGCATTAAGTTATCTATTAGAAACTCTTCTCTTAATTCTTTAGTATCATATTTTTTTACTGCCTTTGGACTAGAGGCATATCTTGTTTCGTATTGTGTAGACATAATGAATTGATTTTTATGTGTGTAAATTATTTTATACAAATGTAAAAAATTAAATACAATCGATTGTATTTAATTGTAAAACAAATATCTTTTGTATAATTAATATATTATTTTAGTACTTGAGTTAAAAATTAAATACTAGTAATTATTTTTACAGCTGAAATTGTAGATGAGTTTTGGGTCATAAAAAGAGTTTAGAATGAGTAATAAGGTTACAATACATGTGATTGCCAAGGCTTTAAATATAGATAGCTCAACTGTTTCTAGGGCTTTAAATAATAGTGATAGGGTTACCAAAAAAACAAAGGAGCTTGTCTTAAAAAAGGCAAAAGAATTAGGGTACCAAAGAAATTCATTAGCATCTAATTTACGAAAAAACAAATCTTATACTATTGGAGTTGTTGTACCTAGAATTTCTCGTCACTTTTTTTCATCTGCTATTTCTGGTATAGAGGAGATGGCATATTCATTAGGGTATAATGTTATAATTTGCCAGTCGTTAGAAGAACTTAGTAGAGAAGAAAGTATTATTAATAACTTAATTTCTAATAGAGTAGATGGTGTTCTTATATCTGTTTCTATGGAGACAGAAGATGGTGCTCATTTAAAAGCCTTAAAACAAAATAATGTTCCGTTAGTTTTTTTTGATAGACATTGTAATGCTTTATTAAATACAAGTAAAGTAAGTTTAGATGATGCACATGCTGCCTATGAGGCTACCAATTATTTAATTGGTAAAGGGAATAAAAGAATAGTACATTTTTCTGGCCCGCAGACTTTAAATATTTACAGAGAGCGATTAAAGGGATATATAAAAGCACTTAAAGAAAACAATATACCTTTTGATGAAGATCTTGTTTTAAGTTCAAGATTAATGGAGCTAAACGGAAAAGAATTAACAAAAAAAATTATCGATAATAATATAGTTATCGATGCTATTTTTTCTGCAAATGATTTAGCAGCAATAGGTGCTATTAAATATTTAAAAAGTATTGGCAAAAAAATACCAGATGAAGTTAGTGTTATTGGTTTTAGTAACGAACCAGTTTCAGAAGTTATAGAGCCATCACTAACAACCATAAACCAATTTGGTTTAAAGATGGGAAAAAAAGCATGTGAACTTCTTATACGTATAATTAATGGGGAGGCTTTAAAACCTCACGAAAAAAATGAGATTATAAAGCCAGAATTAATACTAAGAGAATCTACTTTATAATTTATTTTTTAACAAAGCTTACAAGTAATGGATTTTGAATGTTTTGAGAGAAAGTATCTAAATACTGTTGCCATTCTATTTGATTGTTAAATTGCTTACTTTCTTTCCATCCAAAACCAGCATAATAAACCACTTTATTATCAATAACTTTTAAATGAGCATAAGCATTACTTAAGTCAATAGTTTCGGTATCATACTTATCATAGCCAACAAACGTATTTGGAGCGGCAATAATAGCTGTTCCTAGTTCAGATGAACCGTGAGGTTGCCAGTAGCTAACCCAATTGTTATTCTCATTACTGGTAACAACACCATCTTTTTCGTGTAAAGTTAAGCCTGCAGAAATAGTATTACTTCCTTCTATATTTATTTCAAATTTGGACAGGTTACTGCCTAAGTCTAAACTAATAATTCTAGATTCCTTTATTAATTTACCACCAGCATCCCAAGATTCGTATTCAACATAAAAACTAGTTCTTAAAGGACCTGTGGTTATTGTTTTCCATTTGGTGTAATTTTTAGAAATATAGTAAGTGGTATCTTTTTTTACAGCAATTCCGCCAACACCTCTACTGACACCTACATGAAAATTATCTAAACCTTCTCCATTATCTTCATGATAAGTTCCTGCTGTTTCTAATTCTTTTTTGTACCATTTATTAATAATAGGGTACTCTACTTTCTTTAACCATGCATCTACTCCACTAGATAAGGTTCCGCCTGCAACACCATCTTCTTTCATTTTCTGAGCAGTAGGACCAAAAATTCTAAAAGCTACTTTATTATTTTCCCATGTATAATCGTCTGTACGCTCTGGAACAAATCTAGAAAAACATAAATTTTCTGTTTTTGAGCTTTCTTCACTAGTAATAGTTACTATTTCGAATGTTTTTTTTGTGTTTGCAGCTATTTTAGGCTGAAACAATAATTGATCACCCATACCATCCCCATCATTATCAACTAACTGTGTTAGCTCTAAAGTGTTAGTTTCGTTATTTTTAATACCAACCAAAGACAAATCTTTAACTTTTAAAAAATCTGCGGTTAATTCTACTGTTTCATATGCTCTCTCCTTATTTAAAGTATTTTCAATAGTAATATATGTAGACTCTTTTTTAGGAGAACAAGAAAAGAATGAAATTATTAGTACTACTATTACTGTGTTAATTTTATTCATAATAAATTTTTTCAAATTATTTAATGTTTAAATATACAATCGATTGTATTTATGTGGTTTAAAAATCTTAAATATTTTATATAATCTTTAAAGTTAATCTATAAACAGGCTTGGTAATGCAAGAGATAAGCTAGGAAATAGAGTTACTATAATAAGCACAATAAAACTTACTATTAAGAACGGAAAACCAGCTTTACTCACAGCACCTATAGATACTTTACCAATGCTCGAAGCTACAAATAAACAAACACCAACAGGGGGGGTTGTAAGTCCAATAATAAGGTTTAAAACAGCAATAACTGCAAAATGGATAGGGTCTACATCTACAGATAAAGCAACTTTTAATAAAATAGGAAATAAAATTAATAAAGCGGCTATTGTTTCCATAAAGGTACCTACTACAATAAGCAATAGGTTTATAAGTAATAGTACTACGTATTTATTATCTGTAAATCCTAAGATTTCATTAGATATAGTTTGTGGTATTTGTTCTGTAATTAAAATCCATCCAAAAAGATTGGCAAAGGCAACCAATATCATTAACGATGCAGATGTTTTCATAGAGTCTAATAACACTACTAAAACATTTTTATAGGTTAGTTTTTTATACACAAAAATACCAATGATTAGCGCATATATAATAGCAATTACAGAAGCTTCGGTTGGTGTAAATATTCCTCCAATGATTCCAAAAAGGATAATAAAAGTCATTAAAAGCGACCAGAAGGTATCTACAAACCCGCGAGAAACCTGCTTAAATGTACTACGAGGGTGTTTAGGGTAATTTTTCTTTTTAGAAATAAAGTAAGCAACTAATAATAATCCTACTCCTAATAATAACCCAGGAATGGCTCCTGCAAGAAATAATTTGCCAACAGATAAGCCACTAAGTGTTGCCGCAATAATCATGGGTACACTAGGCGGAATTATAGGACCTATAGTAGAAGAAGCTGCTGTAACTGCAGAAGAGAATGCAGCATCGTAGCCTTCTTTTTTCATGGCAGGTATCATAATAGATCCCATACTGGCAGTATCAGATATTGCAGTTCCAGAAATACCAGCAAATAACATGGAAGCACCAATATTTACCAATGATAATCCTCCTCTTATGTGCCCAAGTAAGTGGTTGCAAAATGTTATTATCTTTTCGGTTAACCCTCCTTGATTCATGAGATTACCAGCGATAATAAACCCAGGAATACTTAATAGTACAAAAACATCTATCCCAGAATACATTTTCATAGGGATAATTATTAATGGTACTCCTTTAAATAGAAGATATATAAGACAAGAGAAACCTAAAGAAAAAGCAATAGGATATCTTAATATTAAACATGCAACAAATATGATGATTAGAATCCAAATCATTATTTTGATTTTTTAGTAACTTTTATAAATTCTTTCCAGGTGTAAAATAGTACACCTAATGCCATTATTAAAATGCTTAAAAAAGCAAAGGCCATGCGAAAGCCCATGCTTGGAGATTTTTCTGGAAAGCCAAGGATAATTAATTGTACGGCATATATTGCTACAATAGCAAATAATAAAAAGGTAGCAATTGGAATAATAATAGTAAGTGCTTTTTTAACTTTCTCTGGGAAGGAGTTATAAAACATGTCTAAATGCACATAGTATTTGCTTTTTAAAGCTAAACCAGCACCAAAAGATATGGCATACATAAAAAATAATCTTGAGGCTTCTTCTGTCCAGGAAGGGGCACTCTCTAAAAAGAAACGGGCAAATATTTGAAGTATAACCATTAAAATAAAGCCAACGGTGCTCCATAATGTTCCTATTTTTAGAAACTTTCCTATATTTTTAGTTAAAGTATTCAATTGAGTTCTTTTTTAATTTGATGATAAACTTCTTGCATTTCTGGAGATAGGCTATTATATATACCTTTTTCACATTTTTTAATAAAAGCAACTTTATCTACTTTTATAAGCTCCATTCCTTTATCTCTTAACTCTTGCTGAATACCTTTTTCACTTTCAACAAAAAGTTTGTGCTCGTAAACTTGCATGTCTTTTGCTGCTTGTAAAAAGATCTTTTTAAGGTCTGGAGGTAGTTTTTGAAATTGTTTTTCTCCAATAACTGGGTAGGTCCAACTTACTACATGTCCTGTTAAGTTAATGTATTTTTGAACTTCAAAAAAACCAGCATTTTTTATATTGGCAAAAGGATTTTCCTGAGCTTCTATAGTTCCTTGTTGTAAGGATGTAAAAACTTCTGAAAATGCCATAGGGGTAGGTTTAGCACCTAATGCAGCCCATGCAGTAACAAAAGAAGGCACATTAGGAACTCTTATAATAAGTCCTTTTAAATCGTCAGGGTGTTTTATAGGCCTGTTAGAGGTAAGGTGTCGTTCGCCGCTATTAAAATAACCTAAGGTTCGTAAGCCAGTTTTCTCTAGCATTTCTTTTTCTATTCGTTTTCCAATAGGACCATGAATTAGGCGTTTCATGTCTGTGGAATCTTTTAAAAGAAAAGGAAGTTCGCAGAAAGTGGCTATCTCAATCCAGTTGCTTAAAAGAGATCCCGTTATAGTCATATCTATAACCTCTGCTTGTATTAAACGAATAGCTTCAATTTCTTTAGCTAATTGTTCGGAAGGGTAGACCTCTAATTTCATTCTACCATTAGAACGTTCTTCTAGTATTTTTTGAAAATATTCAAATCCTTTATACCAGGTATGGTTTTCGTTTACTAATAAACTAGCTCTTAATAAAAATTCGGGCTCTTTTTTAGCATTGGTACAGCCATTCAATAATAAGATAAAAGAAAAGAATAGCGTAAATCTAATTGCCAGATGAGTTGCCTGTTTTACATTTATCATGGATAAATTTTATTAAAAAGGCAGTAAGTTATATATTTTTTAGGATATAAGCATTTCAACGATGCATTTTATCTAGGATTTCTATAATCTCTGTTTTCTTACGTACAGACACAGGTACATTTTCACCATTTTTAAGCATTAAATAACCGCCATCTGTTTTAATATAAGCACTAATACATTGCAGATTTACTAAATGACTTTGGTGTATGCGTATAAAGTCATAGTTTTTAAGCATATCCGCAAAATACTTTAATGTTTTGGTTACAAATATTTTACGTTTGTCTTGTAGGTGGAAAATAGTATTATTACTATCCGATTCGCAACGAATAATATCATCTAAGTTTACAATAATAATTTGATCTAGAGTATGTAAAGATATTTTGTTGGGTTTCTGTTCTGGAGCAGACAGTGTTTCTTTTAAAATATTTAAACGTTCTTTATTAGGTTGTATTTGTTGTTTTGCGCGATCTATAGCTAAACTTAAATCTTCATGAGAATAGGGCTTTAGCACATAATCTATAGCAGCAAATTTAAAAGCTCTAATAGCAAATTCGTCACTAGCAGTTACAAAGATTATTTTTGATTTTAAATCTGGAAAAATTTCTAAAATATCAAAACCAGTACCGTCTCCTAGCATAATATCTAAAAAAAGAATATCGGGTTGGTTTTTGCGTAACACTTTAGCCGCTTCTACTACACTTTGTGCTGTTGCTATAATTTCTATTTCTGGATGCTTTGTTTCAATATCGCTTTTTAAAAGCTGCAAAGCATCAATCATGTCTTCTACAATAATAGCTGTAAGCATAGGTATTTAATAATCGGTTAATAAAGGAATTTTAAAGGTAATATTTGTTCCGTTAATAGTGCCATCTTCTTCTTTAATTTCTGAAATATGTAGAGCGTCTTCTCCAGAAATAGATGCTAATCGTTCTTTAGTAACAGTTAATGCCATTGATTGGTGGTCTGTTTTTGCTTTTGCATGCTGAGATTTAAAAATACCCATGCCATTATCTATTACTTTACAATACAAATATTCGGCTGTTGTATAAAATAGAATTTGTAATTCCCCTTCTTTATCTCCTTTTAAAATACCATGCCTAATTGCATTTTCTACAAAGGGTTGTATTAACATGGGAGCAATAAGAATTTCTTCTGCGCTAGGATCTGTATCTGTTTTAATATGATATGTAAAAGGTTTAGGTGCCATTAATTGTTCTACTTCTATATAATGGCGTAATGTTTTTATTTCTTGGTCTAAATTTATGTGTTCTTTTCTAGAGTTATAGAGTGTTTCTCTAAGTAGGGTAGCAAAACTATTAATGGTAGTATTCATTTTTTCTGGTTTACCACTAGCCATTGCTTTTATACCATTTAATACATTAAAAATAAAATGAGGATTCATCTGTAAGCGTAATGCCTTTTGCTCTAGAGTAAGCAAATGGTTTTGCATTTGTAAACGCTCTTGTGTAGCTTTATTTTTTAACTTTATTTTTCTAATATAATACAAGCATATACCTAATAACAGTAAAATAGAGAGTGCTATAAAAGCCCATTGAAACCAAGTTTTTTTATACAACGGACTATCTATAAAAAACTTAAATTGTATGGGATTACTTTCTTCCCATCTGTGGTTTCTAGATTGCACATAAAAAGAATGTGCTCCATAGGCTAAACCAGCAAAATTTTGTTTGTTTTCTTTTACCCAAGGACTCCACTCGGTATTATTTAATTTGGAGCGGTATTCTATATCATTAGGGTGATCTATATCTATAGTTCTGTAGGTAAAACTAAGTTGTGTTTGTTTGGGGGTTAGTTGAAGTATTTTATCACTATTTGTCCAATGATTAAGTTGAATAGAATCTATATTTTTATAGGCTTCTTTAATAGCTGTAAATGCTATTTTTGGTTTTAAAGATGCTTTGTTTTTTTTGCTGGGAATATACTGTGTTAATCCATAAATAGCGCCAAACCAAAGATTACCATTAGTATCTTTTTCTACAGCATTTAAACAAGTTTCTATTCCTAAAAAACCATCATTTCTTCCAAAATGATATAGATCTATAATTTCGTTTTCTTGGTTTAATTGTATTTTATCTACACCACGCTCGCTTCCTGCCCATAAATAGCCTTGATTATCAAAAATAAGTTGGTATATATTGCGAGAGTATAATTTTTTTTCTCCTTTTAGTCTTTTAAAATTCAGCTGTTCTTCTGTAGTATTTGTATACCATATACCCTTGCCAGCAGTACCTAAAAAGAGCTTGTCTTTATAAAATAATAGAGAGCCTATAGCTGTTTGTGTATCTAATGGGCTTGTTATATGGCTTACACTAGCGTCTTTTATAGTTCCTAAATCTCCGTTTTTGGTAGCATACCATAAGCTACCTTGCTTATCTATAGTAATGTCTTTTATAAACAGGTCTTTAACACCATCATTTTTTCCAAAAACCTTATGAATAATAATGGAATCGTTTTGGTAATTAAACTGAACAATTCCGCTAGAGTAAGTAGCTGCCCAGATATAATTATCGGAGACTATTATTTTTCGTATCCAATCAAATGGGAATCCATTTTCAGAATTAAACACATGGTTTTTAGTAACTAATCTAGAAATTGTATCGGTTTTTGTAGTAACAGAATCTAATACAGTAGTAATAATACTGTCTACTTTTATAGTTTCTCTATACAGCACTCCTTTACCGTCTGATCCAGCCCAGATGTTTCCCTTTTTATCGTTAGCAATAGTTTTAATTTTTACGTTAGAAAAGCTGTTAATGCTGGGGATATGATGAATACCGAGCGAATCTATTTTTGTTAAACCAGCTTCTGAGCTAGATAGCCAAATATTGTTTTTTACTTTATGTACGGCATAAATACGATTGCCTTTTAAGCCAGAATCTTTATCGTAATGCTTAAAATTATTCTGAAAATATTTGTAAAAGCCGCCGCCAGATGTTGCTATCCAGATATTAGATTGCTGATCGGTTATTGTTTTTCTAATGTGGGGTACCGTTAAACCTTTTTTGGTATTTAATCGTTTAATTTCTGAATACGAATCTGCATTTATAACAGTAATACCATCGTTATCTGTTGCAACCCATAGCTCATTTTTATTGTGTATAGCCATGGTATTAATACGAAGTGGTTCTCGCATTAATATAGTGTCTTCCTCATTTTTGGTATTAATTATAAAAACACCATCATTAAAAGTAGCTGCAAAAATTTTATCTTTATAAGTAATGAGCGAGGTGAAATTATTTTCTTCTATTTTTTGAATATAATTTGCCGATGTTTTTAATGCGCTTACTTTCCAGAGTCCTTTATTCGTAGCAATCCAGTAGAAGGTACCATCAAAAAGTATAGCATTAATACTATTGCTATCTATTCCGGGATTTAGAGTTATTTTTTGTGCTTTTTTTCCTTTGGAATACAAATAAATCCCTTGTTTTGTAGCTATATAAAGTTTGTTTTTTGAGGTATAAAATTGATTTATTTGTGGTGTTGTAAAGTTTAGAAAACGCTCTTTTATTTTAATAGAAAGCCCTTTGTTTGTTCCAATAAAAAGACTGTCTTTATTAGAGTAGAACGAATGTATATAGTTAGATAAAAGCCCATTGCCAACATTCCAAACTTTAAAAGTAGCACCATCAAAACTAGCAAGTCCGCCACCTTGTGTTCCCAACCATAAATATCCTATATCGTCTTGTATTATATCGTAGACTTGCGATTGTGGCAAACCATCTTCAATGGTATAAGCTCGTAACTGACTATTTTGTGCTTGTAGCCTATTTGTGGTTATACAAAACAAGAGTAATAGGAGGTATGTTAAGAGTTTATTCAATTAAAATGATTGATTTAATGTATTGTAACAAATATAAACAAACACATTATTACTTCTTTTTCCTTTATTTTTTTGTTAGAATTAAATAATAATTATCTTCTATTCTTCTAATTTTTTTATCATTTTCTTAGAGTAATTAATGAAACGTTTATTATCATTAGGAGCTAATTCCAAGGCTTTTTTGAAGTTTTCAACAGCTTTTATGTTACTCTCATTAGTTTTATGGTATTGAGCCAATCCAAAATAACCCTTATAGTAATTTGGAAATTGCGTTTTTGCTAGCGTAAATATATTTAAACAATTCTCGTTTTCTTTTTTTCTTAAATATTTAAAGCCTAATGAAATTAAATCTTTTTTATCGATTTCGTATTGCTGCTGATTAGCAATTAGCTTGTTATAAAATTCCTTAATATTCTTACTACCATTAACATTAATTTCTTTTTCTAATGTTATTTCTACAGGCATTGGTAATTTATAACCTGAGTATAAACTGGCTAAAGCAATTGCTTTTCTTGTTAATAGTCTTGAGCTATTATAATTTGAATTTGTATATATGGCAATTGCTATTTTTTCTGATGGAATACGCAATACCATGGTTCTAAACCCAACTGAAACACCACTATGCCAGATGTATTTTTGGTTATTTATATAGGATATAAGCCAGCCAAAACCAAAACCATAGTCTTTTTTTAGAATCATTTCGTTTTCACTCCAATTAGAAAAAGCATCTTTTTTTAAGTTTGGCGGAATTAATGAATTATTAGTTAGGGCTTTATTCCAAGAATAGAAATCTTTAACAGAAGAATAAACACCTCCATCTCCTTTTATGGCAGATGTAATGTCTTGATCTTTTCTATTGAAAAGAGACTTTTTAAATTCATAACCGAATGCACGATTTTTTATTTCTAAATCTTTTTCATAGATAGTACTATTTAACATTCCTATTTTTTTAAAAATTTCATCATCCATAAATTGCTTAAAAGATTTATTGGATGTTCTTTCTACAATTAACGATAAAAGAGCATAGCCAGAATTACTGTATTTAGATTTTGAATTGGCAGGAAATAAAAGACTGTCTTGTTCTTTTAGAAGGTAAAGAACGTCCTCATCGCTAAGTTGTTCTTTTTGTTCTTTTGGGTATAAATTGTAGTATTCTTTTAAGCCAGACCTATGAGTTAATAAACTTTTTATAGTAATATCCTTTCCATAATCTGGAAATTCAGGAATTACCTCGGTTAATTTTGTTTCATAGCTTAGTTTGCCCTTTTGTATTAAAATTAAAATGGCCATTGCTGTATATTGCTTTGTTACAGAGGCTAATCTATAATTAGTTTCACAAGTAGCTAAAACTTTATTTTCTAAATCTGCATACCCAAAACTTTGACAGGCTTTTATTTCGTTATCCTTTATAACGATAAAACTTGCACTTGGTTTTTCGCCAATATAATCTTGGAAAAGATGATTTATAAAGTCTTGTTTATTATGTTCTTTTTTCGCTATTTTTTGAGATGGTTTACAACTACAAATGATAATTAATAGAACTAATGTTAAATGTGTGTATTTCATTTTTTAATCTTTTTGTTTTTATAATACTCTGTATAAACTATCATCTTCTAATGCTGTAACCCTGTATTCGTTAGCATCATTAGTTTCTAATACAGGCTCTAATACGCAGAGTACGGTTGTTTTTCCTTTAATAATAAGTTTGTTCCCTTTTACTGTACTTTTCCAGCGATACTTTTCTATAGGAATATTTAAGTTGTATAAGGCTTCTGCCATTTCTGGAGATTCTGAAACCCAATCCATAATAGCATCCTTATTTTTTAGCTGAGGTATTTCTGTAGTATTATTAAAAGTAAATTCCCATTCTATAGGCACATTAAATTTGTAGCTATATACTTTGCCTAAACTAGTTTCGTGTCTGGTTTTTATTGCTGTAAACCAATCAATATTTTTGTTAGGGTAAGCTTTTTTAAATTCTTTAGATAGTTGTGCTGGTCCAGGAGATTCTGCCGTTGGGTAAAATCCGTAGTAGGGTTTAGCTAAGTAATGACCTGCATATTTTCCGCCAAAAATATTAAATAGAGATGAAGCGTATATTTTTGGTGTCTTATGGTTTGTAAAAGTTTGTTTTAAGGTTTGTAATAAAGTTAAGTTTTCTCCTAATCCGCAGGAATGAAAAATAATTTTTGTGTTATTACCAAGCCCGTTATTTAGGGTTGAAATTTTATTTTTTAGTAATGAGCTGGCTAATGTTTTTGTTGTAATTCTATTTCCGTTTTTAGTGGTTTTTAAGGCCATTCCTAACCATGCATTGCTATGACTTACAATGTGTATTTCTTTATAGTTTGTGTTTTTGTTTGTATGTAAGTTTAACCAATCTATAATTTCATCTATAGAAAATAAATTAGTAATCACTTGCATTTTTTGTGCTTTAAAATAGTTTTTTGCGTTGGTATAATAAGTATTACTCCCTTCATCAAAACCAGCAATAAATACAATAGATGTTTCTGTTGTTGGTAAAGCAAGTGCCGTTTCCGGTTTTTGCGAAAACGGCTTCTTGCAACCTATAAGTAATATTACTATTAATACAATGCTATTTTTTAATGTATTCATCATTTTTAGAAATCTGAGTTATATACTAAAATGTCTTCTGCAATAGTTGGGCTAGCAACTTTCTTTGCCAATTTATAACCATCCCACTTGTAGAAACTTGTAATTAGTTTTTTGTTGTCTTTTACAATATTATTTTCTGTAGACACATTATGGTTTGTTATAATAGTATTAAGGATAATAGTACTTTTTATACCTTCCATATCTGACGGAAAAACAAAAGATTCTGTTTTGGTATAACTAGCATCTGAGTAACCCACTAGGTTTGCTACATTGGTAAATTTACCATTGTTCCAAAAGATATACATTTTACCAGCAAGACTATTACTTTTTGTGTTTGGAATATTAAGAGTTATAATATCTTCTACATTAAATAAGCCTTTGTTTCCAATATTTTTTAGTTCTAGAGGTACAGACTCATGTCCGTTAAAAACAATTTTATCTATTTGTACTCCATTTTTAAAAGCACGTAATTGGTGTTTGTGTTCTAAAATGCCTTCTTCATTTGTTTTTACACTTGCTAGACCATAAACAAATTTTACATCGTGGTAAGCCTGACTCCCAAATGTTTTTTGCGCTATAAGTCCGCCCCAAATCCATCCTTCATCTGCACCAATACTTACACGATACCAATTACTTTTAATTCCGTTTATAATATCCGAGTTTTCGCTTTTTTCTTTAACGATTAGTTTGGTGCCAATATCTAAGACGGCTAATTTTTTGCCTTTTTTAGATGGGTTTTCTCTTAGGTACACTCTGTGCGCCAAAAGATATTCATAAGAAACATCTTCAATTGCTGTTGTACTGTCTGTTACGGCAAAATTTACTTCGGGTACTGTTTGCCCAAAAATTTTTACAAAGGCAAATAGTAATACTACTAGGATACTGTTTTTTAAATTTTTCATAATCTTAAATTTTAAGGGTTAATAATTAATTACCACCAGTGGTTTTGTTACTCTTTAGTTTTTGAGTACTCCAAATGATAGTTTATTGTAATGCAGTAATTGCATCTTTAGAATTAAAGTCATCATCGTTCCAAATAAAACTTTTTAGCACTTCTATGTCTTTAATTTTATAACTTTCTGTATAGTTAATTGCTGTTGTTAAAATGGTGTCTTCTTGTCCGTATTTTTGGTTCGGAAAAATGTAATGTAAAGTAGCTTGCGGAATATCGCAATACACATTTTCTATAGAAGGTAGCGATACATAATCACCATCTTTTGTTGCTAAATAATAGTAGCTTTCACTATTAGCACAACATGCTATGTAGGTTAGCTCTACTTTTATAACCTCGGTAACATTGTATAAATTAGGCTTGTTAAGTACGGTAATTTCTACTTCATCAAAAAGGTCTATGTCTGTAACTTTTAATGTTGTTACTTTTTTAGAAGTATCTTCTGATGTTACAATACTTAAAGTAGTTGATCCATACTCTTGTTGTTTTGTTGTTATAGCATCAACAACCATATATTTTTCTGTTGCTGTAAATTCTTGTGCTTTGGTAAATTGAAAACCAAAAGCTAAGGCTAAAAGGATAATGTATTTTTTCATGATATAATTTTTATTTGTTGTACTTGTATACCTCAAATTTACGGGGCTTATGCAGCTAAATATGTGCTGTTCTAGTATTCGTTAGGGATAAACTAGAATTCGTTTTAGAGAAGTTTTGTAGCATGTTAAACATGTGTTTTAAAGCAGAAAACGAAAAGAAAAACCTGCAAGAATTTATAATCCTTACAGGTTTTCTCTCCTCATAAAAAGGAACACAAACAATCTAACGAACACTAATTTTTATGCAACCAACCTAAAATTCTATTATTTTCTATTTTCCATTTGCCTAATGGAGTTTTTGTTAATTTAAAGGTTTCTCTAGTTTCTGAAAATGGCCCTGCATTTTGCTGAATAATCTCTATCCTATTTGGACTTACTTTAGAAATAATAGCAACATGGCCATAAGGGTTAAAAATGGCACCTTTCATTACAATAAGACTTCCTTTTTTGGGTATAGTTTTGCTAGGATTGGTATACTGTATTAAGTTTCTTCTTGTATTTAATTCACCATCTAAAATTCGTGCATCATAAAAGCTTTTTGCATGCCCATAACTGTCTGGCATTTTATGGTTAAAATGCTCATAATAATAACGTTTTACAAATTCTACGCATTGGTATTTTAAACCTAGGTTATAACCATCTATAGTGTTTCTTTCTACCACATTATCTACACCTCCGTTATAAAAAACGCTTATATGGTCTAGGCTATCTATAGGCTGTCCTATTTTATATGCCGAATTAAAATTTACTTTTTTAATTCTTTTATATGCTAAAAATGAAATTGATATAGTTCCCAATAGAATTCCTGTTATTATGATCAGTTTTTTCATGCTATTTTTTAATAGTTACTACTGTTTCTTTGTTTAGGTGTAATGGTTGTGTTGTATACTTAGAGAATTCTTGTGTAATGGTTGTGGTAAAAATCCATTTTCCGTTTTCTAATACTTCAATTGAAACAACTTTTCCTTGAGCATTAAATTTTACACGTAAGCTTTCATAAGTCTTTAAGTATTTAGTAACCAATTTTGAGTATAGTGCTTTAAATTCCATCTTAATTTTTCTTTTTTCAGTTTTTAACAGGTTTTCATTTAGACTTATAACAAACGATTTACGAAATGTTGTTTTTGCTTTTACTTCTGCCTCGGCACCTACTGCGGTATTGTTTACATTTTGTGGCATAGGTAGCGCTTGTTTTATAGCTTTTAAAGAACCATTTTTATTTACAATGGTTTCGTCTACGGCTACAAATGAGGTGTAATTAGTAGCTAGGTTGTATTTTAAGCCTAAAGCAATTACACTATCTTTTACATCATCATAAAATATTTTACTATAATCATCTAGTTCGGCTATTCTTTTACGAGCCCATAAGTAACGTAGTGCTTTATTTTTTTTACTTAGTTGCTCTTGAGAGACTTTAAATTCTTGTTTAAATCTTTTCTTTCCTTGGTAGCCTGTTATAATAATAGAACCTTCTGCTTTACCATGATACTTGCCATAAACTAATACAGGCCTTGCAGCAAAAACATCAGGAATACTATTAGGAGTAACATCATAAACATTAAACCCTTTTGCTTTAATTTTTACTTGTGTTAATAAAGGTGTTGCTATATATGTTTTAAATTTTTTGGCAACTTCTAAAGCTTCAGGTTTAGTTGTAGCAATAAAGGATTCGCAATTGGCTACTTTAGCCATACCTTCTATTAAATACCTATTTACACTAGAGCCAATACCAAAAGTGAATACATTTGCTTGGTCTAAGTTGTTTTTAATAAGTTCAAAAGCTTCTTTTTCTACACTTACATACCCATCTGTTATTACAACCATAGATCTTGCGCTACTAGGGTCTTTTCGTGGGAGTTTATAAGCTACTTTTAAAGCGTCTAGTAATTGAGTGCCACCACCACCTTGGCCATTAGAAAGAAAGCGGATTGCTTCTTCTATGTTCTTTTCATCAACTTCTACAGGATAAGGGCTAAATACAGTAGAGCTAGAGGCAAATAGTTGTACATTAAAAGTATCTGTTGGTCTAAGGTTACATAATAAGTTTCTCATAAGCTCTTTAGAAACTTCTAAAGGGTAACCGTTCATAGAACCAGATACATCTACAATAAAAAGGTATTCTCTAGCAGGGATATCTTCTAGTTTAGTATGTTTTGTAGGTTCCATTTGTAGTGCAAAGAAGTTTTCATCTCCATGTTCATATAGTAACAAACCAGAAGCTATTTTATTAGCACGTAGGTTATAGTTTAAAATAAAGTCTCTGTTCGATGGGTTTTCATTGCTTTTAGATAAAAATACTTCTGCCGTTTTAGTATCTGGGTAGTTAATATTTACTTTATGGCTACTGCTATTAATATTTTGAATTATCATTCCGGCATTTAGAGTAACAGCAATATCAAACTTAAAAGTATCTGCAATGCCTTTTGATGTGTGTGGCATATTAAAACTTTCCTCAGTTTTTGTACTTTCATCTGTAAATCTGGGTCCAACAACACCTGGTGCTATAAATTGATACTCACCATTAATAGGTGTTAGCATTTCTGTATAATAGATGTCGATTGCTATTTCATCATTAGGCATAATATTACCCACATTCATTTGAAAAACATTAGGTCTGTTTTGGTCTAATTTTGCGGCACGTTTACCCTCTTTTAAAGCCGTATTGTATACTTTGTTGGCTTCTTTTTTTTCAAATATTTTAGCATTTATAATGCGATCTCCAATTGTCATTTGCATTTTATGTACAGCAGCTTGCGTAGAAAGCGGAAATACATATTTGGCCTCAATAGCTTGTTGGCTTTTGTTATGATATATTTGTGTAATATGCACATGGGCAATGCTTCCTGAAATTTGAACATCTGTTTTAGATTCCTTAAGTGGAATTATAGCATCTTTTGTAGATACGGCTAAATATGGGCCTTCTACTTTTTGAGAATAACCCATTGAAATAGTTAAGAATAATAATAAGGCAAATAGTTTTTTCATGATTTTTAGTTTTAAAGTATCGTTGTTATAATGCCAAATGTAGAAGGAGATATTAGGGTATTTTATGCTCTTTTAGAATTCGTTGGTGGTAAACTAGAATTCGTAAATGGAAAGAAATTAAGATGATATGTTTTTTAAAGCAGAATGATTATAACTTAATTATTAAGGGTGGTTTTTTTGATAGCACTAAAAAATGACTCATAAATGCCTGATATTGCCAATATTTTATTACGAAAATTACGAATTGAATAATATAACCCCCTTTTTAAAGTGCATATTTACCTTTTCTGTTTTATTCTTTTGGTTGTTTTGTGATAACTAAATTTCAAAACTAATATGATTATGAAAAGAACTATTCTTAATTTTTTTAAGAAGTTAACAGTTCCAGTTTTTTTAGTTGTGATGTGTACTAGCTTTAGTCTACATGCTCAAACTAATATTTCGGGGACGGTTACTTCTGCAGATGATGGGCAGCCTATTCCAGGAGCCAATGTTATAGTAAAAGGAACTTCTAATGGTACATCTACGGATTTTGATGGGAATTATTCTATTGAGGTTTCTTCAGGTGACATTCTGGTTTTTAGTTACATTGGATTCGAAAGCACTGAAGTAAGTATTAACTCACAATCTGTAATAAATATTACAATGAATGTAGATAGTGAGAAGTTAGATGAGGTAATTGTGATTGGTTATGGTACACAGAAAAAAAGTGATTTAACTGGTGCAATATCTTCGGTTTCTTCAAAAGATTTTGAAAAACAACCTTTGGTTAGGGTAGAAGATGCTTTGCAATCTAGAGCGGCAGGGGTATCTGTTTCAAAAACTACCGGTGCTCCAGGAGGACAGGTTAAAATTAGAATTAGAGGGTCTAATTCTATTTCATTTAGCAATCAACCGTTAATTGTGATTGATGGTATATTAGGAGGTACGCTAGAAAGTCTTAACCCAAACGATATTGCCACTATGGATATTTTAAAAGATGCTTCTGCATCTGCTATTTATGGTTCTAGAGGAGCTAATGGTGTTGTAGTAATTACAACTAAAAAAGGATCTGGAAAACCAAAAATAGGAGTAGAATATTTTACAACAATTTCATCTATTCCAAGTGAATTGCCACTTTTGTCACCACAACAATATGCAGATCTTGCTGGTATTGATGTAGTAGATGGAGGAACAGATTATCAAAAAGAATATTTTAGGACGGCTCTTCTTAACAATGTGCAATTAAACGCAAGTGGAAAAGAAGGGAATCTTTCATATTTCTTATCAGGAAATTATGTAGACCAAGAAGGCATTGTTTTTAATAGTGATTACAATAGAGCATCTTTAAGAGCAAATTTAAATGCAGATTTTGGAGAAAAATTAAAGATAGGTTTAAACATTTACGGATCAAGAGAAAATAGACATAATTTATTCGCAGGAGGAGCTCGTGCGTCTTCGGATACAAGAGGAGGAATCGCAGCTATACTTGGTTGGGATCCAACAATTCCAGTTAGAAACCCAGATGGTACTTATTACCAACTACAATCTTCATTCGGAAATATACTGGTAAATCCTATTGCTGTACAAACAGAAAAAGATAATAATAGCATTCAAGATAGATTTAATGCAAACCTAAATATTTCGTATGATATTTCTAAATCGTTAAATTTTACAGTGTTAGCAGGTAGTTTGTTTAGACATACCAATGCAGAAAATTTTTCAGGTATACCTGATGGTACAACTGTCTTAGAGGCTCAAGCAGGTTTTTCTTCTAGTAGATTAACAACATATCAATTGAGTAATATTTTATCATGGAACAAAAATTTTGGAAAAACTAATGTTAAATTAACAGGAGTTTACGAATTACAGGAAAATCAAAATAAATTATCGGGAGGAAATTCAGGAGAATTTGGTATTGGTGGATTGCGAAATGCTTTTTATTTATTAGAATTAGGGGTAAATCAAAGTATAAGTGCCAATCAGACAGAAAGTACAATACAATCTTATGTGGGTAGAGCTGAGATTAATTTTGGAGAAGATTTATATATAACAGGAACTATGCGTGTAGATCAATCTTCTAATTTTAGAAAAGATAACAGAACAGGTTATTTTCCTTCGGTTTCGGCAGCATATAATATTAAAAAATTATTGCCCGAAGATGGATTTTTTAACAGTATTAAATTAAGAGCAGGTTATGGTGAAGTAGGAAATCAAAATGTTGGTGCTTTGGCAACATATCCTAATTTGCCAACAGGACGAGATTTTGCTTTTGATGGTAGTACACCAGAAATAGGGATAGGAAAACCTTCTTTAAGAGACGAAAATTTAAAATGGGAAACTACAAAACAGATTAATACTGGTGTAGATTTTTCATTTCTTGATAATCGTATTCAATTTACAGTAGATTGGTATAAGAAAAATACAACAGATTTATTGTTAAGAAAGCCCGTTAGAAGTTATAATGGAGGAGGAACGGTTTTAACTAATATTGGAGAGGTTCAAAATTCAGGATTTGATTTTACTTTAAATACATTCCCTATTTCTACAGATGATCTTACATGGAGTGCTAATTTTAATTTGTCTACTGTAACTAATGAAGTACTAGATTTAGGAGGAGCAGATGTAATTCCTGCAAATATGGGAGGTGTAAATCCAGGTGGAAGTACACAAGTATATTATAATACACGAGTAGGAGAGCCTCTTGGACAAATGAATGGAGCTACTTTTTTAGGAACATGGAAAACTGCAGATGCCGCAGATGGTAGAGTTCCTGGGTCTGCTAGGTATTTAGAAGATGAAAATGGAGAAGTTGTACTTTCTGATATAGGTAATGGAACACCAGGATTAACATGGGGTCTTAATAATACAATTACGTATAAGAATATCGATTTAAATTTTGTACTTCGTGGAGTTCACGATTTTCAAGTGTATAATATTACCTATGCTGAACTTGTTAGGCCTCTTGGCTCAGGAACAGGTAGACATGTTGATTATTTAAATAGATGGACTCCTGAAAATGAAACAGAAGTGCCAGCAGTAGGAGATTTATTAAACTCTTCAAGATATGTTGAGGATGGTGATTTTATTAGATTAAGTAATCTGTCTATAGGCTATACTTTTAATGATTTGAAACCTTTTAAATCTTTGAAAGTTTATGTGAGTGGACAAAACTTATTTACAATTACAGATTATAAAGGGTTTGATCCTGAGGTTTCTGCTACAGGGGTATCAACAAATGATGGGGCTCCATCATTTGACTATGGAGCTTTTCCAAACCCAAGAACGTATACACTTGGAGCTAGGATTCAATTTTAACAATAAAAATATATATATGAAAACAATTAATATAAGAAAAATGAAGGTAGGAAGCATTTTAAGTGCTTTTCTAATGGTTTTCTCGTTCTCCTGTGCAGATTTGGAGGAAGAACCAGGTGAAACTATTATATCGCCAGAAGCTTTAACCTCTGTAGAAACTTTATCAGTTTTGGTTACGGGGATGTATAGAACAGTGCAAAATGACGCAAGATGGTCTGATTTTTATATAGCAGGTTTTGGAGGAGATGATATTACTACGCATAGTGCTGTAAATAAAGTAGGGTTTAGAGAGGCAGATTGGAGAAGTCAAACAAGTCTTTCTGAAAGAATAAATAGAGCTTGGGATGCTCCATATAGTATGATCGCTATTGCTAATTCAGCAATAAATGCAGTTCCAAACATTGTAGTATCAGAAGATCAACAAGAATTTTTTGATAGAATAGTTGGGGAAGCTTATTTTATGAGAGCTTTTGCATATTTGCATTTAACAAGAACGTATGGAGAAGTTGTTATTAATTTAGAGGTTAATAGTTTAGAAGAACGTCAATTATCTTCTATAGAAGAAGTTTATCAGCAAGTAGAATCAGATTTATTACAAGCAGAGGCTTTACTTCCAGATGTATATCCTGGTCTAGCAGCAGTAGGAGTTAGGCCAAGTAAAGGGGCTGCAAAAGGATTTTTAGCAAGATTATATATGCACTGGGCAGGTTTCCCAGTTAATGATACTAGTAAATATGCTTTGGCAGCAACAAAAGCCAAGGAAGTTATAGATGGTCCTTATGGATATAGTTTAGCACCAAGTATGAGAGAAATGTGGACGGTAGCTAATAGGTTTAATCATGATGAAGGTGTATTTACATTAGCCTTTTGTGATGAACTATGTGATATTGGAAATAGAGCTTCGGGTCGTTTAGGTTTCCCCGCTGATGCTGGTGGGTGGAGTGAAATATTTGGAGAAATAGCCTTTTTTGAAGATATGGAAGCAGATGCTATGGCTCAAGGGACAATGGCGCGTTTTGAAGACACATATATTTTAGAAGTTATTCCAAGAAGAGACCGGCCAGATGCATCAGATTGGAGAAACTTTAGTAATGAACCTCATCCAATACTACGTAAAGTTGGTGGTGGCGATATGGCGGAAGTATCATTAGTTGTTAATAGTACTAATACCCCAATAAACCGTTATTTCATGAGATATGCCGATGTATTATTAACTTATGCTGAGGCTGCAGGTCGTTCTGGAAATGTTACAGCTGATGCTTGGGAAGCATTGAATATGGTAAGGAGAAGAGCAGCTGGCTTAGATCCAAATTCGCCAGATGCAAGTATTGATTTAACATCTGGTGATTTAGCAGAGTTAGCTTTTACAGAACGTAAATGGGAATTAGCAGGAGAGTATGAAAGATGGCACGATTTGGTAAGAATGGATAGAGTTGCTGAGGCTTTTGCTAATAGATCTCCTGATGAAAGGGTAGATGTTGTAAATAGTAAGACACCATCTGCAACAGGGCCTTCAGTCTATTATACACCAATACCACAGTCAGAATTGAATCTACAACCAGGATTAGCAAATTAAATGATAAGTTGATTTTTTTATGAGTTAATTTAATTAATTATCCCTCATTCATTTTTATGATATGAGGGATTTTTTTAAAGAAGTAAATCTCTTATAGGTATATTAATGATTAATTTAGTAAGTACTATATAATACAAAGCAATTAAAGATTATGAGTAAATACATAAGAATAAGTAAATCATATTATTATAAGAGTATAAAACTTTTAATTAGTAGCATATTTATAGTTCTTATATCTTGTGACAATTCTAATGTAGAAAAAACAACAGAAAAACTTTTTACAAAAATCCCAAGTAAAATATCTGGTATAAATTTTAAAAATTCGATAATAGAAAGTGAAGCTTTTCACTACTATCAATACATCTATTCATATAACGGAGGAGGTGTAGCAGCAGCAGATTTCAATAATGATGGCTTAGAAGATTTGTTTTTTACTTCAAATACATCTGAAAATAAGCTTTATTTAAATAAAGGAGATTTTTCTTTTGAAGATATAACTAAAACATCAGGAATTAAAAAAATAGAAGGTTTTGATGCAGGGGTTTCTATCATTGATATTAATAACGATGGGTTTTTAGATATTTATATATGTAGGGCAGGCTGGTTTAAAAAAAACAAGAAATATGCCAATATGCTTTATATAAATAATGGCGACTTAACTTTTACTGAAAAAGCAAAGCAATATGGATTAAATGATATGAATAGGTCTATAGCTTCTACATTTTTTGATTATGATAAAGATGGTGATATTGATGTATACATTGCCAATAGCCCAATGGTGTCGAAAGGATATAAAAGTATTTTGGATTTAAAAGAAATACAGAAAAACCCTAAAACTATTGAACAAAAAGGGAGTGATAAATTATATAGAAACGATGGTAAAGGTAATTTTAAAGATGTTTCTATAGAAGCAGGAATATTACCAGATCTTGCATTTGGACTAAATCCACAAATAGGAGATTTAAATAATGATGGGTGGTTAGATATTTATGTAAATAATGATTTTAATATGCCAGACTTTGCCTATATAAACAACGGAGATGGGACTTTTACAGATAAAAAAGACACAATGTTTAAACATATGTCTTTTTATAGCATGGGAGGAGATATAGCCGATATTAATAATGATGGATTAAACGATTTAGTTTCTTTAGATATGAGCCCAGAAGATTATGTAAGGTCAAAAACAACTATGGCAATGACTTCTATAGATAAGTTTAATGAAATGGTAAAAAAGGGATACCAATATCAATACATGCACAATGCCTTACAACTAAATAATGGTAACGAGACATTTAGTGAAATATCTAATATGGCAGGAATATCTAATACAGATTGGAGTTGGGCGCCTTTACTGGCAGATTTTGATTTAGATGGCTATAACGATATTTATATAACAAATGGGGTTTACAGAGATGTAATGGATAAAGATGCTATAAATAAGGTTTTACAGATAATTAGAAAAAAAGGAAAAAGGCCAACACCAGCAGAGTTTTTAAAATACACTCAAATGCTACCTCAGCAAAAAATTAAAAATTATTTTTTTAAAAATAATAAGAACCTTACTTTTTCCAATACATCGGAAGATTGGGTAACTACAGAAGCAACTTTTTCTAACGGAGCTGTTTATTCCGATTTGGATAATGATGGAGATTTAGATATTGTGGTAAACAATATTAACGAAGAGGCTACATTGCTTAAAAATAATGCAATAGAACAGAAAAAAGGTCAGTTTATTCAACTTCAAGTTTTAGGCCCTAAAAACAATCTTCACGGTATAGGAGTTATAGCTAATTTATATTTTGAAGACGGAACAAAACAAACGAGGCAATTAATAAATTCTAGAGGGTATTTGTCATCCGTTACTAATAAAATACATTTTGGTTTTGAAAGCAAAAATAAAATGCAAAAATTAGAAATAATTTGGCCAGATGGTAGAGCCCAAGAACTAAATAATTTTGGTGTAAATACAGTAATAAATATAGATTATAAAAGCGCTTCTATAAATAAGGCGGGAAGTAAAAATAAGGAGGCTAAAATATTTAAGGAAACATCATTTCCTTTTAAACATAAAGACAGCGTGTTTGATGATTACGGAATACAACTTTTATTACCACATAAATTATCTCAATTAGGACCAGCTGTTGCAACAACCGATTTAAATAAAGATGGCTTAAACGATTTGTATTTAGGAGGAGGTTATTTACAATCAGGGAAGTTGTTAATAGCACAATTATCAGGAGAATATAAAGAAATTAGTATTCCCGATTTTAAAACAGATAATGAGTACGAAGATGTTGGAGCTGTGTTTTTTGATATAGATAATGATGGGGATAAAGATTTATATGTTGTAAGCGGAAGCTATGAATTTTATGAAGGAGCTAAACAGTATCAAGATCGTATTTATATTAATAAAGGAAAGTATGTGTTTAAGAAATGTACAGATTGTCTTCCAAAATTATACACTTCAGGTTCTATTGTTATTCCCAATGATTATGACAAAGATGGAGATATAGATCTTTTTGTAGGCGGCAGGGTAATTCCTGGGAAATACCCTTATGCGCCTAAAAGTTGTTTGCTAATAAATAAAGAGGGGAAATTTTATGATGAAACCGTAAAATATGTTCCTGAATTAGAGCGTATAGGAATGGTTACTGATGCGCAATGGAAAGATATAGATGCAGATGGAGATGCTGATCTTGTTGTTACTGGCGAATGGATGGGGATAGAGGTATTTTTGAATAATAATGGAGGATTAACAAAGACAGAAAATTTTCCTGCATTAAAAGAAGCTAAAGGTTGGTGGAATAAACTTTTAGTTTTGGATATAGATGAAGATGGGGATCAAGATATTATTGCGGGTAATTTGGGGCTTAATTCTAAATATACCGCTTCATACAATAAACCATTTCAGATATATACCAAGGATTTTGATTATAACGGTACACAAGATATTTTTCTTGCTAAATATTACAAAACTAGAGAAGTTCCTGTTCGAGGTAAAAGTTGTGCAACACAACAATTACCATTATTAGGTAAAAAAATAAAATCGTATCAAGATTTTGCTAATAAAGATTTAAAGGAAATATTAGGGTCAGATATAGAAACAGCATTACATTATAAAGCTAATGAATTTAGATCTGGGATATTTTTAAATAATGGAAATAATGAGTTTTCTTTTTCTCCTTTTTCACAAAACGTTCAGAAATCAGTAATTAATAGTATATTATTTGATGATTTTAATGGAGATGGAATAAAAGATGTTTTACTTGCAGGAAATAATTACATGTCGGAAGTAGAAACAACTAGATCTGATTCAGGAACTGGGTCTTTCTTACAAGGAAAAGGTAATGGTGATTTTGATTTTATACCTAATTATAATACAGGGTTTTATGCACAAAAAGATGTTCGCAATATGATTCTGGTAAATACATCTTTTGGTAAAAGTGTTATTGTAATTAACAACAACAATGAACACACTTCGTTTAAAATAACCTATAAGGAAAAGACTAAAAATTAATCTATAAATACCCTTTGCAGCTTATTTGCTTTCTTTCCACATTAAAGCATATAATATATTCAAAGATTAGCTTAATATATGTAATGAAAGATTATTAGTTTAATATGTGATTAACCCACTGTACTATATGAGAATAAAAAAAAGGATATTGTGTTTAGTACTTCTAATGTGTACAATGTTTCTAACTTCACAAGAGAATAATAAACTTTATAACACTATAAAGTTTAAACATTTTTCTACAAATGAAGGTTTATCACAAAGTTCCGTTAGATCTATACTACAAGACAATGATGGTTTTTTATGGTTTGGAACACGCTATGGTCTAAATAAATACGACGGTAATACATTTAAGAATTACACTTATAATTCTAATAATCCAAAGAGTTTAAGTCATAATGGAATTACATCTTTAGCTAAAGATTACGCTGGTAATGTATGGGTTGGTACAGAGGGCGGACTTAATAAATATAATGCAAGTGAGGATAATTTTATAAGATTAAAGACAGGTATAGAGAATAATTCTTTTTATGATAAAAGTATTAAAGATATACAAGTTCAGGATTCTGTTTATTTATGGCTAGCAACGGATGAGGGTTTAGATAGGCTTAACATAGAAACAAATGAAATAGTAAGTTATGTAGATAATTTTAGCAATACAAATTCTATTAGTTCTAATAAAATTTTCTCTCTTTTAGTAGATGCAAAGAATAATTTATGGATAAGTAACGCTGAAAAAGTAGATGTATACAATTTAGAAACCAATACTTTTTCACATTATAATTATCCCTTTAATTTATCGCCAAATAAAACAAAGAATAAAACAACAAAACTTTTACAAGACAAAAGGGGTACTATTTGGTTGGGGTATGATAAAGGCTTAGCAGTTTTTAATAAAGCATCTAATTCTTTTGAGGATTTTGTTTTGGATAAAATAGTACAAGAACCAATTATTAATGAAGAAGTAAGAGATATTTTAGAAGACGCAAAAGGAAATTTATGGGTAGGTTCTTATGTAGGGTTATTTTATATAGATATAAAAAACAAATCAGTTCAAAAATATAGGCATAGCGAGTTAGATGTTAATAGTTTAAGTCAAAATTCGGTATATAAAATTATTGAAGATTCTAGAGGAGATTTATGGATTGGTACATGGGCAGGAGGAATAAACTATTTAGATAAAAGTGCCAATAAGTTCACAAATTTAAAAGTAGGCCCAGACAAGAAAAGTTTAAATTATAAAGTAGTAAGTTCTATTGTAGAAACTAAAGATGGTAACCTTTGGGTAGGAACAGAAGGGGGAGGGGTAAATTTTTACAATAGAAAAAAGAAGCAGTTTAAGTATTTAATTAATGACCCTAAAAATCCTAATAGTATTAGTGCTAATAATGTAAAGACAATGCTAAATGATAATGGCAATCTTTGGATAGGAACACATGATGGGGGGCTTAATTTTTTAAGTGTTAAAGGCGATAAATTTGAAAGTCAAAAAATAAATAAAATTTTAAGAAATAGTACATTAGTAAATAATAGAATAACGTGTTTAGCTAAGGATAATGATAATAAAATATGGGTTGGTACTAATAATCAAGGAATAAGTTTTTTTGATAAAACATTAGGGGTATATAAAAAAATAGAGGATTATAAAGGAATATTAGGAGATTTTATATACGTAATACTAAAATCGAAATATAATAATGTATTATATGTTGGAAGTAATAAAGGGTTCTTAGGAATAGATTTAATAACCAATGAGATTACTCGCATAGACTTAGATAAGAATTTAGATAATTTTTTGGTTAACAATGAAGTTATTAGCATTTATGAAGAATCTTCTGTTAGTTTATGGTTGGGGACTGAAGGAAAAGGGCTTTATAATTATAATTTAGATACTAATAAAAGTTATAGATATGGCACTAAACAAGGGCTATTTAATGAGGTGGTATATGGCATTTTGCCAGACGATAGTAAAAATCTTTGGTTAAGTACTAATAGTGGATTGTTTAGATTCAATATAGAAAAAAAAGAGTTTAAAAATTTTGATAAATCCGATGGAATACAAGGAAATGAATTTAACTATGGAGCTTATTTAAAGACAAGGAAGGGAGAGCTTATTTTTGGTGGAACAGACGGATTAACAATTTTAAACCCTAACGAGATTTCAGAAGATAGGTTTGTGCCTCCTGTAAAAATTACTTCTCTTAATTTTTGGAATAACCCTAATACCAATATAACGGATAATACAGGGCAAATAACATTACAGTATAAGCAAAATGATTTTAGTTTAGATTATGTGGCTCTAAACTATTCTCAGCCAGAAAAGAACGAATATGCTTATATGTTAGAAGGTTTTGATAATGGTTGGAAACATGTAGGTAATAATAAAACAGCAGCATATACAAATTTAAATCCTGGAGATTATGTTTTTAAAGTAAAAGCATCAAATAGTGATGGCATTTGGAATGAAAACGCTGCTACAGTAAAATTAAAAATATTACCACCATTATGGAGAACTTGGTGGGCTTATGTGTTGTATTTTTTATTATCAGTAGCCATAATATTAATTATTAGAAGATATAGTTTAATACGAATAAATGATAAAAATCAATTAAAGCAAGAACGATTAGCTAAGGAAAAAATAGAGAAAGAAAATAGGTTTAAGTTACAATTATTCACTAATATTTCTCATGACTTTAGAACTCCATTAACCCTTATTATAGGGCCATTAAAACGTATTTTAAATACACAGAATATAGAAGCTCCTTTACATAATCAATTATCAGGAATGTACAGGAATGCAAGTATTTTACTTCAGTTAATAAATCAATTATTAGATTTTAGAAAAAGTGAAGCAGGGAAATTAAAATTAGATGCTTCTAAAGCTAACATAGTTCCATTTTTAGAAAATTTAAAACTGGCTTTTGAAGAATTAGCAATAGAGAGAAGAATTACGTATAATTTTGAATCAAAGGAAAAGGAAATCAATTTATGGTTTTCTAAAATAGAAATGAAAAAGGTGATATTAAATGTGTTATCTAATGCATTTAAATTTACACCACCTAATGGAAAAATAACAATAAACGTATCTACTTTTAAAAAAGAAACAGAAAATAAAGATTTAGAGTTTTTAAAAATTTTAATTGAAGATAACGGCAAAGGAATACCTGCAGAAAATATAGAATTTGTTTTTGATCGTTATTTTCAATTAGGTCAAAAAAATGAGCTTAGGTCCGGTACAGGTGTGGGATTAGCTTTAGCAAAAGACATTGTAGACTTACATTATGGAACTATAAAAGTAGAAAGTGTAGAAAGCAAAGGAACAGTCTTTACAATTCTATTACCAATGGGTAAAGAACATTTAAAGCCAGAAGAGATTACTGAAGAGGCATTTTATGATGAAGACGAACTTTTAGGAAGTTATGAGCCTACACATGTAAAAATTGGCTGGATAAAGGAAGAAGAGGATGTTAAAGATGTAGTTTTAGACGAATCATTACCATCTATTTTAATTGTTGAAGATAATATAGAAGTGCGCAATTTTATTGAGAATATCTTTACTAAAGATTTTAATGTTTTTGAAGCAAGAAATGGAAAAGAAGGACTCGAGATTGCAAATTCTAAACCAATAGATTTAATAGTTAGTGATATTATGATGCCTATAATGGATGGTGTTGAGATGTGTAAAGTTTTAAAGTCAGACGTTGTTACAAGTCATATTCCAGTAGTGTTATTAACAGCTAGGACTTCATCTAAAATTCAAAAAATAGGGTACGAAACAGGTGCAGATGCCTATGTAACCAAGCCTTTTGATGCTGAGCTGTTAAAGTTACAAGTAAAAAATCTATTAAAATCTAGAGAAAATTTAGTAATAAAATTTAAGAAGGACATTATTTTAGAACCTAAAGAGCTGCCTACAGAATCAATTGATGAGGTTTTTTTAAAAGATGCCATGGATATTATAGAAGAGAACATGTCTAATCCAGAATTCAATGTTAATTTTTTTACCAATAAAATGCATATGAGTCAATCTGTTCTTTATAGAAAAATTAAGGTATTAACTGGGCAGTCAATTTCAGAGTTTATAAGAACAATTAGACTCAAAAGAGCAGGTCAATTGTTGGCTCAAACAGAGATGGCAGTATCCGATGTAGCTTATGATATTGGGTTCAACGATTTAAAATATTTTAGAAGGTGTTTTAAGCAAATTTTTGAGATGTCTCCTTCAGAATATAGAAAATCTAAAAAGAGAATATAGTCCTATATTATCTTGCTGATTTATGTAAAGAATAGTTGATTCGATTTTTGAATTATCACTAATAATAAGGTTTTTGAGGGAAAAAGAATAATATATACCCTAAAAGCGAACTTAATCCCCCTTTTTTTTAGATCTAAATACATCCATATTTACATTATTATAAATGTCTTAAATATGAAGCCCTAATACAAGTAGGAGTTTTGTATTAAAATCTAAAAAATATTAAACGAATGAGTTTTTTAAAAGTTGTGTTTTGTGTTATAATAATATCCTTATTTTATTCTTGTAATGGGGTTAATTCGCAAAAATCAAATGTTGCAAAAAATAGTATAATAGAAAATAAAGAAGAGGAGTTAGATAATTATCTTAAAGGAGCAGAAAAACAATTAAAACTTCAACTTACAGAGGCAGAAAAGCAAAATAAAATTCCCAGAACGGTTAATAAGAATGGAGCAATGCATTGGACTAATCCTAAATTTGACTGGACAGAAGGATTTTACCCAGGAAGCCTTTGGTATATGTATGAGTATACTGGTGATGAAAAGTGGAAGAATTCGGCAGAAAAATTTCAGTCCTTATTTGAAAATCATAAGTATAAAACAAATAATCATGATTTAGGTTTTGTATTTAATTGTTCTTACGGTAATGGTTATCGATTAACAAAGAATGAAGATTTTAAGCAAGTAATGATTACATCGGCAGATTCTTTATTAACTCGTTTTAATCCTAATGTTGGATGTATAAAAAGTTGGGATGTAGATTATGGTTGGCAAAAAGAACGTGGTTGGATGTTTCCTGTAATTATAGATAATATGATGAATTTAGAATTGTTATTTAAAGTGAGTGAATTTACAGGTGATTCTAAATATAAAAAAGCAGCAATTACACATGCTAATACTACTATTAAGAATCATTTTAGAGAAAATGATAGTTCTTTTCATGTAATAGATTACGATCCAGAAACTGGTGAGGTAAGAAGTAAGCAAACAGCTCAAGGATTTGCACATACTAGTTCCTGGGCAAGAGGGCAAGCTTGGGGATTATATGGATTTACAGTATGCTACAGGTATACAAAAAATGAAATTTATTTAAAGCAAGCAGAGAAAATTGCTAATTATATTATAAATTACAAAGGTACACCAGAAGATGGTATTCCGTATTGGGATTACAATGCGCCAAATATACCAAATGAGCCAAGAGATGTTTCTGCAGCAGCAATTACTGTTTCTGCATTACTAGAATTGGATGGTTATTCTAAAACAACATATAAGTCTAATATAGATAAAATAATAAACTCATTGTCTTCTGATTCGTATACAGCTAAAATAGGAGAAAACCATAATTTTATATTAAAGCATAGTGTAGGAAGTATTCCTCATAATAATGAGATTGATGTACCTTTAAATTATGCAGATTATTATTATCTAGAAGCATTGCTTAGGTATAAAAAATAAAAGGACTATAATTTATGCTATTAAAATTTAAGGTTTTATTTTTTATTGTATTTACGACTGTTAGTTGTAGCTCACAGAAAAGTAGTTTGTGGCAAAATTTTAAGGAAGCTAAAGAAAATAATATAGAACCTATATTGCCAGATTTTTCATATGCAGGTTATATGCATAGTGAGCAGCAGCTACCTAAAGTTAATTATAAGGTTTTTAATGTTGTTAATTATGGAGCAATCCCAGATGATACTATTTCCGATAAAGCCGCAATAAATAAAGCTATTGGAGCAGCAAAAGAAAACGGAGAAGGGGTAATTTATTTCCCAAAGGGGAAATATTATATAAATACTAAGGAAGATGATCAAAGTATTATCTCTATTAGCTCTTCAAAAATTGTTTTTAGAGGTGAAGATAAAAATAATACTACGTTATTTTTCGATAAAGATTTACCACCATCGGACCCAGAAAAATTTTGGACTTGTCCTTCGGCGATTAAGGTTCAAAGCTTAGATGAGAATGAATATATTACCAAAGTAATCGCTAATACTAATAGGGAAACACATCGTATTAAAGTAGAGGATGCTTCAAAAATAAAAAAAGGAGATTGGCTAGTAATTCAGGTTCTTAACAACGATAAAGATTTAGTAACATACGATTTAGGTAATTTAAAGCCAGATAAAGAGTGGACTTCTATTTTAGAAGAAGGGGTAAAAGTTAACGAGGTTCACCAAGTAGCATCAGTCAAAGGAAATGATGTACAATTAGTATCACCAATACATTATGCTATTAAAGCAAAGCATAATTGGAAAGTTTATCGTTTTTCACATGTAAATCATGTTGGTTTCGAAAGAATAACTTTTGAAGGAAACTGGACTAAAAAGTTTATACACCATAGATCAGCTCAGGATGATGGAGGTTGGAGCATTTTAAAAATTTCTAATGCCGTCAATTCATGGGTTAAGAATTGTACTTTTAAAAATGTTAATAATGCATTAAGCTTTTCTCATTCCGCTAATGCTACAGCTATAGATGTAACTATAAACGGAAATTTAGGACATAGTGCCATTCATTCTTCTCGCTCTACAAATATTTTAATTGCAAATTGTAATGATATTGCAGGGATGCACCATTCATTAGGAGTAGACGGGAACTCATCTGGTACAGTAATTTGGAGGTCTAAATATGCAGCTCATACAAGTTTTGAATCCCATGCTTCTCAGCCTCGTTGTACTCTTTTGGATAACGTTGAAGGAGGCTTTTTTCAAGGTAGAGCAGGAGGCGCAAGATTTAATTTGCCAAACCATGGAAAACATCTTGTTTTATGGAATTTTAAGGAAACAGATGGGCCTGAAGAGAATTTTAGATTTGTAGCAAATGATACTTGGTACTGGCGAATTGTACCTCCAATAATTGTTGGATTTCATGGAGCTGGCACAACATTCAAAAAAGATGAAGTAGAAGTTTTGGAGAGTTTAGGTAAGCCTGTAACTCCAGAATCATTATTTGAAAAACAATTAGAGCTTAGGTTGGGAAAGCTACCGCAATGGATAGTAAATATTAAAAATAAACCAAAGCTATAAGATTGCACTTTGTTACTTAGTTTAGTTAATAAGGATAGAATGCCTTTTACTTTAGAGACAGAACTATTTTTAAATTTAGAAAAGACTTATTCAATAGCATTTGATTTGGTCATTTTTATTATGATAATATAATTCCAGATTTTACAGAAGCTAAACACCCTAAAACGATTAAAATACGGCGAATTTGTATAATCGTTTAAATATTAAAAGGAATAAAGAGCGCTAAAGACGTGTAAATAATTTTAGTAAAAACATCGATAGCTCTAGCGTAAAAAAGAAAACATCAATGACAATACAATTAAAAAAACTAATTTTCGTAACACTCGTATTTTTTCAATTAAGTGTAATTGTAGCTCAGAAGAAACCTTACGAGGATCCAGAAATTTTTCGTGTGGGTTTAGAACCAAATCATGCAACTATAGTTCCGCATTGGAATGCATTTGATGCTTTAACTGCTAAGTATTTGGAGTCTGACCAAATAAAATCTCTCAACGGCGATTGGAAATTTAAGTTTGTAGAAGGCAAAGAAAATATTCCATTAGGATTTGAAAAACCAACCTATGACGTAAGCAGTTGGGACGATATAAAAGTGCCTTCCAATTGGGAAAGACAAGGGTTTGGTGTTCCAATTTATGCCAATACCAATATGGATATAGAGCCCGACGATGTGGGGTGCTACCGATTCAATGTTAACATTCCAAGAACCGATTTAATCAACAAACGCGTCTTCTTGTATTTTACAGGGGTGCGTACGGGAATGCATACCTATGTAAATGGTGAAGAAATGGGGTATTCCGAAGGTGTAGCGCTTCCTGTAGAATTTGATATCACCAAACAATTGCAATCTGGGGAGAATACTATTGCTGTAAAAGTGTATCGCAAAGCGACTAGCGTTATCTTAGAAAATGAAGATTACTGGCGTTTAAGCGGCATTTTTAGAGATGTATATCTCGTATTCCGTTCGCCAACCTATGTAGAAGATTTTGAAGTAAATGGAGATATGAATGGTAACTGGAAGGTGAAAGCACGTATCATAAATAAACAAGACAATCCGTATCGAGGATTACAACTCACTGCTCGCCTTTATGATGCCGAAGAAAATGAAATAGCTACACAATCTGTCCCCGTTTCCGACCTTTTGAAAAATGCCTCAGATGAAGTGGAAATGACAACCAAAGTAGCAGATGTAAAACTTTGGAGTGCAGAAAAGCCTAATCTATATCGCACAGTTTTAGAGCTTACCCAAAACGGAAATACTCTTGAAGCTATGGCATGTAATACTGGTTTTAGAACAGTAAAACTTGAAAATGAACTGCTATTGGTAAACGGACAATCGATAAGAATTAAAGGTGTTAATGCTTACGGGTGGGACGGTAAAAATGCACAAGCTTCTAGTTATGAGACTTTAGAAAAAGAGGTGATTTTAATGAAGCAAAACAATATTAATGCAGTGCGCGCCTGTTTTTACCCAGCACATCCCTATTTTTTAGAGTTATGTGATACGTATGGTATTTACGTGATGGACGAAGCAGGAATAGAGACCCATTATCAAGGTGATTATCACAACTTACCTGAATGGAAAGGAACACATTTAGATAGAGTACAGCGCATGTTAGAGCGCGATAAAAACCATCCTTCAGTCATTATTTGGTCCTGTGGGAATGAGACTTTGGTGGGTGACAATACCGAAGCGACATATCACTGGTTAAAACAACGTGACCCTTCGCGATTGGTTTACAATGATGCAGAGGACAAGACACATCAATTAGAAGTTTCCTCAGATATTTTAGGACATGGCTATGTGAACTACGAAAAATTAATGCGTCATTTTGGTGCCAAAGGTAAGTCGGTTATTGTTAAAGAATATGCCCATTCAATGGGGAACGCAACGGGGCAGTTGGACCAGTTATGGGATATTATGCGTGACCCAAAGTATAAGAAATTACAAGGTGGTTTTATATGGGATTTTGTTGACCAAGGATGGGAAATGGAAAAAGATGGCAAAACGTTTTATGATTACGGAAAGCTATCAGGAAAAACCATGCAGGAGCATTTTTGCATCAATGGAATTGTTCAACCCGATAGAAAACCAACACCAAAACTCATTCAAGTTAAAAAAGTATATGCCGATATAAAATTTGAAGCTTTAAATACAGAAAACCTCAAATTTAAGGTCACCAACTATTCGTATTTCACGAATCTTGATGCCTATAATTTTAAATGGGAATTGTTGGTAGATGGTAAAAAAACATCAGAAGGCAATTTTGATGTTTCGCTGGTGCCACAAAGTGACAAAGAAATCACCTTAAACATTCCAGCAAGTGCATTGCAAGCCAAAGGCGAGAAGTTAATCAATTTTAGAGCCTTTACAAAAGAAACGCAATTGGGCATTCCAGCGAACCATGAAATAGCTTGGGAGCAAATTCCGCTATCCGCATTCAAGTCTGAAAAAGCGGCACTAACAAATAAAATCAAGGTTTCAGAAAAAGGTGAAATAGTGGTAGTCAAAAACAAAAAATCTACTTTCACCTTTAACAAAAAAACAGGAGAATTGACTTCTTGGATAGCAAATGGTACTGAAGTATTGGCAGAAGCACCAATAATCAATACATGGCGTTCTGTGACCGATAACGATATTTCTGGATGGGGTGGTAGTTATGTAGAATATTTTGATAAATGGAACAAAGCAGGTTTAAATGCTACTACCAATACACTCAAAGAAATCAACGTTGATAAAAATACTATTGTTGTAAAAAGTGAACTGACTGCAAAATCAAAAGCACTTTTTGAATTGGAAATCACCTATGAATTCACAGCCAATTCTGGTTTAAAAATTTCAACTAAAGCAATTCCAACAAAACGATTATTATCATTTAACATGACAGACATTCCTCGTTTTGGATGGGATGTAACACTTACCAATCCTTATAATAATGTAACATGGTATGGCCGTGGACCACATGAAAATTACATAGATAGAAACTCTTCTACTTTGGTCGCTGAATACAATGCAACTATAGATGAGTTGCATACTCCATACATTTTTCCACAGGCTAATGGTAACCATACCGATACGCGTTGGATGGAAACAAGAACCAATAAGGGGAATGGCTTACGCTTTACTTTGGAAAAAGAGAAGAATGAGTTATACAATTTTACAGCAAGTCCATATTCAGAAACCGATTTAGACAATGCCGAACATACTATTGACCTTAAAAAGGACGGAAACGTTCATTTACATATAGATTATAAACACAGTGGAGTAGGAAACATGCCAAGACATAAAAGACCAGAGCATGTAGTGCCGGTCGAAGAAATGGAATTTTCACTAATAATAGACCTAGTAAAATAGTCGCTAAAGAAATGATAAAACGTTCAAAAGGACAACAAAAACTAGTGCTTCATGCTAAACTGGGTCATCTGGATTTTAAAGACTTTGGAAAATTAGATACTAGATATTTAAGTTCTGAAACAGCGGGTGGATTTACAGGGGTATATATTGGATTGTTTGCTGAATCTGATAAAGGCGCTTATACAGATTTTGACTGGGTAGAAAAAAAATGGTAACTCAATGACTCCTAATTTTAAAAACACTTTTTTCTCTGTAATAGCTCTTTTGTTACTAATAGCCTGTAACAACCGTAAAACGGAAACTATAGAGCAGCAAAAAACGAATGTTAGTGAAGCGCCAGCTTCCCGTTGGCAAGATGCTTTAATTAGTGGAAACGGAGAAATGGGTATTATGGTTTATGGAAATCCGCGTGATGAGAAAATCATTTTCAACCATGAGTTTTTATATGAATACATAGGGACGGAAGGCGTAAAACCTCCCGATATAGGAGATATAATGCCAAAGGCAAAACAGTTAATTAAAGCTGAAAAATACGCTGAAGCCAAAAGCGAAATATTAAAGCATGCTAAAACCAGAGGGTATCAAGATATTTTATGGACTGACCCTTATCACCCTGCTTGTGTGTTAAATTTAAATCAAGAATTTCAAGGAGACGTTTCAGGTTACGAACGAAGCTTAAATTATGAAAGTGGAGAGATTACCGTAACATGGAATGCAGATGAAACGGAATTTCAACGAACATCTTTTGTATCTAGACCCGATAATGTAATTGCTACAAAGATTAAAAGTAGCAAAGAAAAAAACATCAACATTGCATTTTCTTTAGGCCATCAAATTGATGAGAATCAATCTGAAGAAGATAAAGAATCTGGTATTCAGCAAAATATAAAAATGCTATTTCCTGATAAGTGGGAACAACTAAATACGCCTTTGATTGAAAAGCCTGAAACTATTACAAATAACCATTGGATAACGTTTAGGAGTAAATATCAATTAGTAGATAGAGGTTATGAAGTTGTAGTAAATATTAAAAACGAAGGCGGTCTTCTAACGACTAAAAACAATAAAATAATTGTTAAAGAAGCCAATAATGTTGAAGTTTATGCAAAGGTTATCCTTATTGAGCCGTTTTCAGAATCTGCTATTTCAAAAGTAAAAACAACTATTAAGAGTTTAGCATCTTACGATGAGGTTTTAAAAAAACATGAAGCAGTACATGGTGAAATGTTTAACCGCGTTACCTTAAATCTTGATAAAACAGGGTTTACAGATGGTTCTAACGAGACACTTATAGCTAACCAAAAAGGAGCAGAAGTTATCAATCCGTATTTACTTGAAAAAGTCTTCAACATGGGGGTCTATGGTTTAATTTCTAGTAGTGGAAAAAATCCACCTAACTTAATGGGTATTTGGAACGGTAGCTGGAGACCGCGTTGGTCTGGTGATTTTACATTAGATGCCAACGTGAATTTGCAAGTAGCAGCAGCTAATCTAGCCAATCAAAAAGAAGCTATAGATAGTTATATGACATTGTTAGAACGTATTGCGCCAGATTGGGAAGTGAATGCTAAAAATTTGTTTGGATGCAGAGGCTATGTATCAGGAACACGAACTTCAGGTAGGCATAATTACCATACACATTTTGGCAAATGGCCTGGAAATTATTGGACAGCAGGCGTTGAATGGTTATTACTACCCTGTTATGAATACTATCAGTGCACGGGAGATAAAGAGTTTATGCAAAATGGACTATATCCTATGATGAAGAAAACAGCGTTATTCTATGAAGATTTTTTAGATATGTATGATGATAACGGAAAGTATTTAATAGGACCTTCTTATTCACCTGAAAATAAAGCCATATTACCAAATGGAGAACGCATGGGAGCCGTTGCAAATGCTACTATGGATATTGCAGTCATTAGAGAATTACTCACCAGTTTAATTACCGTAAATAAGGAGTTGAATTTAAAAGAAGAGAAAATAGCACTTTGGCAAGAGATGTTGCAAAAGTTACCTCCTTATTTAATCAACGAAGATGGTGCTTTAAAAGAATGGGCACATCCTAATTTAAAAGATAATTATAACCATAGACACATCTCTCATCTTTATCCTGTGTGGCCTGGGTTAGAAATTTCGCCAGAAGAAAAAACATTGTTTGAAGCGTCAAATATTGCCATTGAAAAACGCGGACTAGGAAACGGTAGTGCCCACGGTTTAGCACATACAGCACTTATAGCGGCTCGCTTAAAAAAGAGTGATTTAGTATATGGTAATTTGTTGTTTCTTATGAAAAATAACTATCTGTATAATAGTTTGGTAACATCGCACAACCCAGGCGTAATTTATAATACCGATGCACTACATTCAATACCAGCTGTGATATTGGAGATGTTAGTGTTTTCAAAACCTGGAGTTATTGAGTTTTTACCAGCATTATCTGAAAAACTTCCAAAAGGAAGCGTCTCTGGTGTTTTATGCAGAACACAAGCTAAAGTGGAAAACTTGAAGTGGGATATGGTAGGTAAAACTATGAAAGCAAAGGTATCAAGTAGAAAAAAACAAAATATCCTTTTTCAATTACGAAAAGCAATTACAGAAGCAAAAGTGAATGGAGAAAAAGTGAGTTTGGAAGGAGATACTTTTTTTACAAATTTTGAAGCTGGGGAAACAAAAATAATAGAGTTGTCATGGTAAAATTAAAGTTAGGGTTATTATCTCTTATGTTATTAGTAATAACGAATAGCATACAAGCGCAGACTATTTCCTTTGAAGAAGGACTACCAAAAAATATACAATTCAAAAAAGGAGAAATTAATCTATCGGGTTTACATAGAGTTTCAGGAAACTATGGGTTGCATTGGAAATTTACGCCTGATGATGAATTGCGCATCAATACAAAGATTGGTTACGCACCACAAAGTGTAGATGCCATAGTTACTGTGAATGATGTAGATTATCCCATTACCAATGAACCAGCAGTATTTACACTCCCTATCTATTCAGAAAAAAAACAAGATGCCATTGTTAGGGTAAGTTTTGGTAGAGGGGAAAAAACAGACTGTTTTATAGATATTCATTTAGTCTACAAAGGTTGGAGAAAATTTACCATTCCTTATGCTCGTGGACATATGAGAGGGAACCCTCATGAGAATATGGATTTTATGAAGCTTTCTATTTTAGGAAACCAAGAAGGTGAAATTTTTCTAGATGATATTGTATTGCTGAAACGAGAAAGTCCAAAAGGAATTAAACCTACCCATTTAGTGCCAGGATTAAAGTTACATCCGCAACGGCGTGCTTTGGGAGACGAGATTGAACAAGAATGGCATTTGTACCAACCTTGGTTTGCACTTCAGGATAGAGTAACGCCAGAGCAACAACAATCTTTTAAAACTATTGAAGACCGCCTTTGGCAATTAGAATGGGGAGGTGAAAAAACAAAAGAATCATTACCGACTAAAGATTTTGAAGATTTAAAAAAGCGATATGCCGATTATAGTATTACCCGAAACGGAGAAGCTATAAACGGGTTACATCTTGAAGCAGGTGGAAAAAGGTCAAAGTTTAACCAATTAGGAAAAGCCATTGCCATTGCTTATCGAACGATATCAAATACCTCTCAGAAAGAAGTATTAAAAGACATGGCGCTTAACATGATAGCACACGGAATAGATTGTGATGTCAATTTAGATTGGTACCACGGACGTGGGTTTGCCGATATGTGTTTTTTAATGAAAGATGATTTAAAAGCAATCGGAAAATTAGAAGAAGCCAATGCATTTATAAAACGTAAATATGAGTTTAATAGATTTTATAATGAAGATGTAAATAAAGGCAGGCATAATGTAATTGGTATGTCGTCTGATGCTTTATATACCAATAGCATTGGCTACTTAATTTGTGTAATGCTGTTAGATGGACCAGAAAAAGTGCGCGATATGCAACACTTAGTATCCTATTACAGTAATTTAGGATTAGGCTACGCTAATGGTCTTACAGATTCGTTTAAACCAGATGGTTCCCACTACCACCACGCAAACGCCGCATTAACGCGTTACGGTAGTTATACCATGCCAAAAGTAGCTGAGGTGATTTATATACTTTCAGGAACCGAATTTCGTATTTATGAAGATGCACATGAATGCATGAAACACAATTTGTACATGCGTAATTTTTACAGTTCTCGTAATTACTTTCCGTGGAGCTATTCACATAACCGAATTAAATCATTAACTCCAGGAGATAATTATGAATTTTTATACATGGCATTGGCGGGTACACCAGATGGAAAACAAGACATTGATAAAGAAATAGCCGAAATGTATTTCTATCAGATGGAAGGTCGTGAAATGCCTGAATTAGCAGCATCACTTTTGGATAAAAACATTGAAACGGCTACTTTCCCACAAGGACACCATACATTATCTTATCATGCAAAGGGCATTCATAGAAAAGACGATTGGATGACCGTAATAGGCGCTCACAGTCGTTATATTTTTCAAAAGGAAATTTGGGGATGGCATTCCTCAAGAGGCAACATGAAATATGGCATGTTCGAAAATTGGGGAAGTCTGGAAATTATTTATCCAGATAAGCCAGGACTTAAGCAAATTGATAACGGCAGAGGCTTAAAAGGATGGGATTGGACTATGATACCTGGCGTTACCAGTGTAAATGCACCTTTAAAAAATATTGAAAATAAACCACTTAAATTGGGTGATGATGCTTATCAAGAACATTTACGAAGCGACCAATCTTTTGTTGGAGGCTTAGATTTTTCAGATGGTAATGGTGTTTTTGTTGCTAAAATACGAGGGCATGACAAGTATAAATTAGAATCGTTTTATGCGACCAAAAGCTGGTTTAGTTTTGGCGATTTAATTGTTTGCTTAGGGTCTGATATTCAAAACGATTTACCTGAATATACTACGCATACGTCCATTTTTCAGAATGATTTATCGCAAACAGATTTTAATCTAAAAATAGATAAAACCAAATCTTTAAAACCATTAGCTTTTAACAAAGAATATGACGAGACTTCTCATTGGATGCTAGATAGTAGAAATGTGGGATACTATATCCCATCGGGGCAAAAAGTGAATGTTTGGTATGGCGAAAATACATCGCCAGATTATCAAGGAAAAGTTATGACTACTGGCACTTATGAAAAAGCTTGGTTATCTCATGGAAAAGCACCAGATGGAGAAGCGTATGAGTATGCTGTAAAAGTGAAAACTTCAAAAGAAACCATGAAGGCTTTCGCTAAAAATCAAGACGAACAACAGGAGTATAAAGTGCTTGTAAAGAATAACACGGCGCATATAGTTAAACACCCAGCTTCAAATACCACAGCAGCCATAATTTTTGAGCCTCAATATCAGCTAAAAATAGGTAAAATTAAAGGAGTATCTCATTCTGGTATTTATATGTTGAAAGAAGAAAATAACAAAATAACATTGGCAGTAAGTGACCCTGATTTACGTTTTTATGAAGGCCACAGTAACGATATAGATTTAGCCCTGAATCGGAAGGAATTACCAGGATATAGCAATTATTGGCATGCAGCAAATAGTATCCCTTCTAAAATTAAAGTGTTTTTGGAAGGCGACTGGGACATAGATACCATTGTAAAAGGTAATGGAACGGTTATACAGCAAGCTAATGGTGTTACAGTTATAGAGTTTGTTTGTAAAGACGGACTTACTAATGAAGTAATTTTAAAAAAATAAAGCCTTTACAGAAATGTAAAGGCTTTTAGAAGGTGGTCCCACATGGGCTCGAACCATGGACCCCCTGATTATGAGTCAGGTGCTCTAACCAACTGAGCTATAGGACCCGCAAATTGCGGATGCAATATTACTATTTATTTTAATAGCTTGCAAGAAAAAAGTAGTAGATATTAATCTATTTTATATCTTTTATTTCTTGGCATAGCTCTATTAATACTCCATTAGTACTTTTTGGGTGTAAAAATGCAATGAGTTTATTGTCAGCTCCCTTTTTTGGAGTTTCATTTAATACAGTAAAACCCTCTTTCTTTAGCCTATTAATTTCCTGTATAATATCATTAACCTCAAAAGCTATATGGTGCAAGCCTTCTCCTTTTTTAGCTAAAAATTTAGCAATAGGACTGTCCTTATTAAGTGCTTGTAGTAGTTCTATTTTATGAGTATTGGTTTTAAAAAAAGAAGTTTTTACTCCTTCAGAAGGTACATCTTCTATTTTGTAATGAGGAGAGCCTAATAATTTATGAAACAATAAATTAGAAGCTTCTAAATCCTTAACAGCAATTCCAATATGTTCTATCTTATGCATTCGTATAAATTTTAAGGGTAGCTAGCTTTAAGTAAGGTACTTAAAAAAAGTATAATTGCTATAAACTAATACTCTAAAATAGGGTATCATTAATAATCTGTGTATTTTTGTACCATGGAAGAAACACAAAGACAGAAAAAAATAGCTGGAGTTATCCAAAAAGATATTGCTGACATTTTACAACGTGCAGCAATAGATGGTGGATTAAAAGGTACTTTAATTTCCGTTTCTAAAGTAAGTGTAACTTCAGATTTATCTATAGCAAAGGTATACCTTAGTATATTTCCGCATAATAATGCAGAGGAATTATTAGAAGGTATAAAAAGTAATCAGCCAATTATTAAGCACGAGTTGGCAAGGAGAACTAAAAATCAATTACGCAGAATGCCAGAATTATTGTTTTTTATAGATGATTCTTTGGAATATATAGATGGTATTGAAAAATCTTTACGAGGAGAAGAAAATCCTATAGAGAATCCAGATCTTTTAGAAAAGCGAAAAAAATCGTAGTATTTGAACTTTCCTTTTTACATAGCAAAACGGTATATACGCTCTAAGAGCAGCCAAAATGCAGTAAATATTATTAATTTTATTACCTTTTTAGTCACTGTTATTGGTGCTGCTGCACTTTTTATAGTATTGTCTGGTTTTGCAGGATTAAAAACTTTTAGCCTTTCTTTTACTAATACTTTTGACCCCGATTTAAAGGCGCTGCCAATAAGTGGTAAGGTTTTTACAATTACTCCTGAGCAAGAACAAAAATTAAAAGAAATAAAAGGAGTTGTTGCTTATGCAAAAGAGTTAGAAGAAAGAGTGTATTTAACGCACCAAAAAAAAAGCCATATGGCTTATATTAAAGGGGTAGATGTTAATTATAGTAAAGTAACTAATGTAGATAGTATTATTTATTACGGAGAATGGGTTATAAATAACCAATTAGGAGTTTTAGGTATTGGTATAGCAAATATATTGGGCATTACAATAAATAATTATAGTAGCCCTTTAGTAGTATTAGCTCCTAAACCTGGAAAAGGTTCGCTATCTCAGCAATCTTTTAAAAAACCATATAACGAACTGCCTTTAGCAATTAGTGGAGTTTTTGAAATAGAGGAAGAGCTAAATAGAAAATATGTTTTTACAGATTTAAGTTTAGTGCAGGCTTTATTAGAAAAAAGTAATAAGGAAGTCTCTGGGGTTAATTTTAGATTGTTAGATGAGGTGGATATAGCGGTTATAAAAAAAGAAATAACGCAAATATTTAACGGTAAAGTTCATATTAAAAATAGGCAAGAGTTAAATGGAACCTTACATAGAATGTTAAATACAGAAAACTTAGCTACGTATCTTATTTTTACTTTGGTACTTGTTATAGCTTTATTTAATGTGGTTGGTGCAATAATAATGATGATTTTGGATAAAAAGCAAAATCTAAAAACATTATACAATGTAGGAACAACAATTAAAGAGCTTCGTAGTATTTATTTTGTGCAAGGGGTATTAGTTACTAGTTTAGGAGGGCTAATAGGAGTGGTGTTTGCTTCTTTGTTAATATGGTCTCAATTAATTTTTGGCTGGTTAAAAATTACACCTACTTTATCTTACCCAGTAGAATATAAATTCATAAACGTATTAATTGTATTGGGAACCATTATTGTTTTAGGAATAATTGCTTCTAGAATAGCAAGTAGCAGTATTACTAAAAAATTAATTTCTAAATAGATTATTTAAATTGGTAATCTCCAAATTTATCTAATACTTCGTCAAAAGCATCAAAAACATCAGCTGAAGCATCGCTAGTTACCATTTTCATACGGTATTCTTTAAAATTTGGAATGCCTTTAAAGTAATTTGTATAATGCCTACGGGTTTCAAAAACGCCCAAAGTTTCTCCTTTCCAATCTATAGACATTTGTAAATGACGACGGGCTGCGGCTACACGTTCTGCCATAGTAGGAGGCTCCATATGTGTGCCTGTTTTAAAGTAATGTTTTACTTGGTTAAAAAACCAAGGGTTTCCTATACTAGCTCTACCAATCATAGCGCCATCTAAGCCATAATCGTCTCGCATTTTTTGCGCCATTTCAGGAGTATTAACATCACCATTTCCAAAGACAGGAATATGCATTCTAGGATTATTTTTAACCTCTGCAATGGGTTTCCAATCGGCATCACCTTTATACATTTGCGCTCTGGTTCTTCCATGTATGGCTATAGAGGCACAGCCAACATCTTGTAAGCGTTCTGCTACTTCAACAATTTTAATAGAATCGTGGTCCCAGCCTAATCTTGTTTTTACAGTTACAGGTAGTTTGGTATGGTTTACCATGGCTTTGGTTAACGATACCATTAAATCTATATCTTTTAATATGCCGGCACCAGCACCTTTACTTACTACTTTTTTTACAGGACATCCAAAATTAATATCTATAATATCTGGCTTAGATTGTTCTACAATTTCTACAGAACGTAGCATAGAATCTAGATTGGCGCCAAAAATTTGAATTCCAACAGGGCGTTCTTTTTCGTAAATATCTAGTTTCATAACACTTTTAGCAGCATCACGAATTAAACCTTCCGAAGAAATAAATTCGGTATAAACCACATCTGCACCATGCTCTTTACATAGCGCTCTAAACGGAGGGTCGCTAACGTCTTCCATCGGTGCTAAAAGAAGCGGAAATTCTGGTAATTGTATGTCTCCTATTTTTGGCAAAGTAGTATTGTTTTTAGGCTGCAAAAATAGGAAATATCATTTATTATATAATACTAGATAGTTATTAAGTAATTGGATGTAAATCTTTAGATATATCATCATATTTAAATTATTTGAAGTTTATTTATTAAAAACCCATATTTTATGGGCTATAAATAAATTATATTTGTAGCTTGTTTAAGAATAAGTAAGTAATAGCTACTTAAAAACTGTAACAAATACAGTGAAAGTAAATTAGGATAGATGAAAAATATTAGGAATTTCTGTATTATAGCTCATATTGATCACGGAAAAAGTACGTTGGCAGACCGACTTTTAGATTTTACAGGTTCAGTAACTGATCGAGAGAAAAAGGAGCAGTTACTAGATAGTATGGATTTAGAAAGAGAGCGTGGTATTACCATTAAGAGTCATGCCATACAAATGGAGTATACTTACAAGGGTGAAGAATATATTTTAAATTTAATTGATACTCCAGGCCATGTAGATTTCTCTTATGAAGTTTCTAGATCTATTGCTGCCTGCGAAGGTGCTTTATTGGTGGTAGATGCGGCGCAAAGTATACAAGCACAAACAATATCTAACTTATATTTAGCATTAGAGAACGATTTAGAGATTATTCCGGTTCTTAATAAAGTAGATTTACCAAGTGCAAACCCAGAAGAGGTTACAGATGATATTGTAGATCTTTTAGGTTGCGATGCAGAAGAAGTAATACCTGCCAGTGCAAAAACAGGTATCGGAATCGAAGAAATATTAGCAGCTATAATAGACCGTGTACCTGCTCCAGAAGGGAACCCAGAAGAATCATTACAAGCTTTAGTGTTCGATTCTGTTTATAACCCTTTTCGTGGTGTAGAAACTTATTTTAGAGTTATTAATGGTGAAATTACAAAAGGGCAAAAAATAAAATTTGTAGCTACCGATAAAGATTATTTTGCCGATGAGGTAGGTACATTAAAATTGGTACAGCACCCTCAAAAAAGTATAAAAACAGGAGACGTAGGCTATTTAATTACAGGTATTAAAGATGCTCGCGAAGTAAAAGTAGGAGATACAATTACCGATGCGGCTAAGCCTACAGAAAATGCTATTGAAGGTTTTGAAGATGTAAAACCAATGGTTTTTGCGGGAATTTACCCTGTAGATACCGATGAGTTTGAGGAATTACGTGCTTCAATGGAAAAATTACAGTTAAATGATGCCTCGTTGGTTTTTGCTCCAGAAAGTTCTGCGGCACTTGGTTTTGGTTTTAGATGTGGTTTCTTAGGAATGTTACACATGGAAATTATTCAGGAGCGTTTAGAGCGCGAGTTTAATATGACGGTAATTACTACGGTACCCAACGTTAGTTACCATGCCTATACGCGTAAAAACCCCGATGAAGCTATAATTGTAAACAACCCTACAGATTTACCAGATCCTTCTAGTATTGATCGCGTAGAAGAGCCTTATATAAAAGCTACTATTATTACAAAATCCGATTTTGTGGGTAATGTTATGTCTTTGTGTATAGAAAAAAGAGGGCAAATAACCAACCAGACTTATTTAACAACAGAGCGTGTAGAGCTTAATTTTGATATGCCATTGGCAGAAATAGTTTTTGATTTTTACGATCGTTTAAAAACAGTTTCTAAAGGCTATGCTTCTTTTGATTATGCCCCAATAGGGATGCGTAAGTCTAAGCTAGTACGTGTAGATATTTTATTAAATGCACAACCAGTAGATGCGCTTTCTGCTCTTATACACGCAGATAATGCCGTTACTATTGGTAAAAAAATGTGCGAAAAATTAAAAGAATTAATTCCAAGGCAACAGTTTGATATTCCTATACAAGCAGCTATTGGTGCTAAAATTATTTCTAGAGAAACAACCAAAGCATTACGTAAAGATGTTACGGCAAAATGTTATGGTGGTGATATTTCTCGTAAACGTAAACTTTTAGAAAAACAAAAGAAAGGTAAAAAGCGTATGCGCCAAGTAGGTAATGTAGAAGTACCCCAAGAAGCATTTATGGCGGTGTTAAAGCTGAATGATTAACTTTTAAGACAAAAAAATAGAAAAACAAAAGCCCAACGGAATTAATGTTGGGCTTTGCTACTGTTTCCCCCCAGTAGGCTCTTTAAAAAGAGACTTTTTCTTGTAGAATAGTTTTTAAATAATATACTATAGATAATCTAAAAGTTTAATTGCATAAGCTTCTACTTTCTTTTTACTCATTGTTTTTACTTTTTCATTGCTTTTACTATAAAAGTTATGGTAAGAAAAATTTTCTTTAAAAGTTAAATCTAGCATAACAATAACAAAACTTTCCTGATCGTATGTAAGTAGGTAAAGCCCCATACTATTATAAAAAACAGGTTTACCAAATTGTTTGCTCATTTTTGGTTTGTATGTGTATAGAGCAGGAAAACATTTTGCGCAGGCTGCAACAGCCAACATTTGTGTTCCGTTATTCTCAACCAATTGAATAACCTTGTTCTTTGTTGGTCCAGAAGCTCCTCTTTCTGCAACTAATGCCGTGTAGGCTCCGTCTATATGGGCTTTAGAAGGCTTATTTTGCGCTTGTACTACTCCTGCTACTAGTAGGAGTAATATAAAGATACTTTTTTTCATGTTTTATTTTTTTTTGGATATAGGCGTAACACCTTGTTTTCTTTGTGATGATATTTTTTAGCATTATAGCTTATTTTTAATACCACCTTATGGGTCTTTTTTGTTTTAAATACCCCTAAAATATAATGACAAAGACCCATAGGCTGTAGTTTATAAAACTCTTATTTGTAATTTTAATTTATTGTTACGGTAGTACCACAACCACTGTTTGCTGTATATATTTTATTTCTAACACTATCAGTAGAGGTACTTCCTCCATGATCAATGGCATAATAAATATTTGTTGTACAACTAAAAGTGCCACTACTACCAGGGCTGAGTCTACCAGAGACACTGGCTCCATCGCGTTCTTCTTTAATCATTATTCTACTTCCTGTGTTATTCTTAATGGTTACCTGACTTCTTTTTGCTGCTTCATCAGCCATACGATTATTTTTCATAATACGTTTATACTCTGGTGAACTTAACCAATCATCACTCATTTTTTTGATGGTTTTTTTCATTAAGGCAGCAATATCTTTTTTATTCTCGATCAACCCCTTGTTAACAGGGTCTTTTATCCATTCTGCATACACCTGCGTTTGTTTTGCTGTAGCAGCATCTAAATACGCTTGTAACTTTGCTCTAGGCTGCTCTACAGCCATCTTTTTTGGACTTTTAGCAGATAGTTTTAGCAACTTAAAACCAGATATTTTACCTTCTTGCTGTTCTAATACAGACTTTAAATCATAGTCGTCTTTACTTTTCCAATTTTCAATTAAATAAATTTTATTCTCTAGAAAAACGGCTCTGTTTTCTGCATACCTTCCTGTTCTTGCGGTATAGCCAATCCCTTCTTTTAGCTTTTTATTACCTTCATATACTGTAGAAACATAGGTTACAGGAAATGCTTCATTATCGGGAATATACATATCACAATCGTACCATTTTTCTGAGCTACTTTCAGGGTTGTCAGATAGGTATATTTCTTTGTGTCTACTTGTAGGCGCTACTCTGTAGGGCTTAAAGGCAACAAGAAAATAAGGCTCTTTTTTAATGCCTCCTAAATATTTGCCGCTTTCGTCTTGGGTAGTTAAATAGTTTAAATAGGCTGTTTCTTGAAACGATAGAGCTGCCTGTGTTTGATCTTTAATGTCTTGAGCTCTTGAACTTAAGGTTGCTATTAACAGCGTAAAAACTGCTAAGAAATGTGTTTTTTTCATAAATATTATTAAAATTGATTAAAAAGCGTTCACATAAATAATATGAACGCCGTCTTTGTGTTATACGATTTTGAAACTATGATTTCACATATTTTTATAGTTGAAATCATAGTTGTAAAATTGAATTCTCTAGACAGTTGAACCATTCAATATTGTATTATACAACTTATTGGTTTATGGTAACTCTGCGAATAACATGGTTATTAGTATCTCCTATAAACATTTCTGTACCTGCACTGTTTACCCAAATACCTAATGGATTTCTAAATCTTGCCATACTACCTACGCCGTTTACATTACCATGAATATTAGCAGACGCTAAAATTGTATTTACTTCGCCTGTAGAAGTGTCTAATCTTCTTATTGTGCTACTACGATTACTTGTAAAATAAATAATATCATTAGCATCTATTGTTAAATAAGAAGGTCCGTTTAGCCCAGCTGCAGTTCCAATACCATCCATATAAGAGTTATCTGGTTCACCTGCAACTATAGATATTGCACCACTTGAAGATAATTTTTTTATTGTTCTATCGTTATAATCAGATACATATACAGTACCATCTGATGTTACCACTACATCTTCTATTAAGCTGAAACTCACTGCTTGGTTGGTATTTGCTATTGTTGATGCGGTGCCATTTGCAGTAATTTTACGAACAGCATTATTACCTGTATCTGCCACGTAGACATTATCATTGGCATCTATAAATATACCGCGTGGAGCGTTAAATTGTGTGTTCCCAGAACTTACCAAACCGTCTACATACCCTGCAGTACCATTCCCTGCAAACGTAGATACATTGCCTGCTGGCGTAATTTTCATTATTTTGTGTAATTGCGTATCACTAACATATAAATTACCGTTGCTATCAAAAGCTAAATCTCTTGGACTTGGTATAGGTGAAGACGGTGGAATAGTAGCTACTGAAACACCAACAAAAACAGTAACAGTTCCGGAAGCATCAATCCTTTTTATGGCACTATTATCTCTATCTGCAACATATACCAAACCATCTGATCCTTTTGCTACTCCTATTGGTGTAGAAAACTGTGAGATAGCACTACCTTGAGAACTTCCAGCAAAACTAAATGCTGTTGCTGTTAATTCTAAAACATCGGTAACATTTATCGCTATAGATGCAATGGCGTTACCACCGTTTCCATCATTTACCTCTAAAGAAATTGTATGTAGATTTTTTGTTTCAAAATCTAAATTTTGACCAGGTATTAAAGTAATATCTCCATTCGTAGCTATAGTAAAAAATTCAACACCATTGGCATTAAAAGAATTGGCATTAATGTTATAAGTTGTTACATTGTCGCCATCCTCGTCTGTTACACCTACATTACCTATTACAGTTGTTTCATTTATATCTTCTGCTACTGTAAATTCTGTAACGCCAATAACTGGAGCATCATTAACATCGTTAACATTAATAACTATTTGTGCTGTGGCATCTAGTTGACCATCGTTTGCAGTAACACTAATGGTATAAGAAGCACTATTTTCAAAATTTAAATCACCAGCTACGGTAAGTTCACCAGAGGTGCTAAGTGCAAAAAGGCTACCTAAATTACTACTACTAAAGGTAAGGGTATCTCCATCTGCATCTGTTGCAGCTACAGTACCAATTACAGTGTTTGTAGCACTATTTTCATCAATGGAAAATGTTTGAGCGGCTATTGTTGGTGCTACATTCTCATCTACATCTACTACAGTAATGGTTACTGCTGCGTTAGAAGTTAATTTACCGTCTGTAACAGCTACAGATAAGGTATGGCTTTCTGCTGTTTCAAAATCTAGGGTTTTGCCTGTTGCTAAACTTATGTCGCCTGTATTTGTAATTTCAAAAAGTGCATTACTATTTGTTTTTAAACTAAATGTAAGTGCGTCTTTTTCTGCATCTGTAGCTACTACTTTACCAAAAACAGTAGTATCGTTTGCATCTTCTGATGCATTAAAATTTTGCACTGTAATTTTTGGAGCGGTGTTTATGGGGTCTTCTGGACCATCATCTTTACCACAAGAGAATAGTGTGGCAAAGGCTAAAGCTGTTAAAGCTGATTTGTTTAAAATTGATTTTTTCATCTTTAAAATAATTTAAATAGATTGTTTTGAATCATACACGCTAAAAAAGATGTAGCGTGTGTGATTTTTCTTTTTAAAATGTTAGAGCTAAGTCTTATTCGGTTATTGTTATTTTGCGGATTCTGTGCTGTGTATATTCGGTAACATAAAGTGTTTTGTCGTCTGCACTTATTGCTATGCCCCTAACATTACCAAAAGTGGCTATTGATGAATCACCGTTTACACGACCTGGAAACCCATTACCTGCGTCTCCTACTAGCGTTGTAACTTCTCCTGATGGAGTTATTTTTCTAATACGATAACTAGTAACACCATCTGTCGTATATAAGTTTCCCTTACTATCTATCGCTAATTTTCGTATACTAGAGAACTGTGCATTTACACCTGTACCATTTGCAAAACCTTGCGTTGAACCGGCAAGTGTAGTTACCTGACCAGAGGGTGTTACTTTTCGAATGCTGTAATTATTTGTGTCAACTAAATAGAAATTACCCGCAGCATCTACGACTACATCTTGCGGTTCTCCAAACCTTGCATCTGCTAATGGTCCATCTACATTACCTCTTCTATTATCTCCTATAATGGTTGTTACAACGGCTGCTGGGGTAATTTTGCGAATGCGATTCCAGCTATTATCAGCAACATAAAGATTGTCATTGGCATCGATAGCAATCCCTTGCACGTTTCCAAATCTCGCGGCCGTACCAGTACCGTCAACAAAATCTCTTGGGCCTGTACCTGCAAAAGGAGTTACATTTCCTGAAGGGTCTATTTTAAAGATTCCGTGAGCACTAGCATCGGTAACAAATAAATTGCCTTTAGAGTCAAATACCAAATCTGTCGGGCTTTCAATTAAGCCATTGCCCGCTGTTATATCGACAAATGTGGTTACAGTGCCATCTGTTGTTATTTTTCTAATTGCCGAATTATTTTCGTCAGCTACATATACATCACCATTACTAGCAATAGCAATACCATTTGGTCTATTAAATGTTGCAGCGGTTCCAGAGCCATTGGCATTACCGCTAAAGCCTGAACCAGCAAATGTACTAACAGTTATTACTTGTGGTTCTGCAACATCTAATACATTAATTGTAACTTCTACCTCATCTGTTGCCCCGTCTGGGTCCGTAGCCACAAGTGTAAAAGTATGTGCGGTACTTGTCTCAAAATCTAAGGACTTACCCGTTTGTAATTTGAACAAACCAGCTGAAGATTCTTTTAATTCAAATAGGTCTTCTGAGTCATTTGTAATGCTATAAACTAAGGTGTCACCATCTTCATCAGTTGCTGTAACACCATTAATAGTTGCTGTATCAGATAAACTTTCAGTTGCATCAAAACTCACCATATCTGGATCAAATAAAGGAGCATCATTAACATCATTAATAGTAATAACTACTTGTGCTGTGGCATCTAGTTGACCATCGTTTGCAGTAACACTAATGGTATAAGAAGCGCTATCTTCAAAATTTAAATCGCCGTCTACAGTAAGTTCACCAGAGGTGCTAAGTGCAAAAAGGCTACCTAAATTACTACTACTAAACGTAAGGGGATCTCCATCTACATCTGTTGCTGCTACAGTACCAATTACAGTGTTGGTAGCACTATTTTCATCAATAGAAAATGTTTGAGCGGCTATTGTTGGTGCTACATTCTCATCTACATCTACCACAGTAATGGTTACTGCTGCGTTAGAAGTTAATTTACCGTCTGTAACGTCTACAGATAAAGTATGGCTTGCTGCTGTTTCAAAATCTAGGGTTTTACCTGCTGCTAAACTTATGTCGCCTGTATTTGTAATTTCAAAAAGTGCATTACTATTTGTTTTTAAATTAAATGTAAGTGCGTCTTTTTCTGCATCTGTAGCTACTACTTTACCAAAAACAGTAGTATCGTTTGCATCTTCTGATGCATTAAAACTTTGCGCTGTAATTTTTGGAGCGGTGTTTATGGGGTCTTCTGGACCATCATCTTTACCACAAGAGAATAGTGTGGCAAAGGCTAAAGCTGTTAAAGCTGATTTGTTTAAAATTGATTTTTTCATTATTTTGTTTTTATTAATAATATTGTGAATGCAATATTTTTTTATGACAAAATAACGAGGTGTTTATTGTTAAATTTTTTAAAGAGGGCTTCTATTTCAGCCAATAACAATTACGAAAAAAGACAATTGTGTTTTTGTATAGGGTACTGATAATAAGAATGTTATGTGTATTGTTTGTTCTGTTTTTTAATTTCAGTCATAGCTATTTTTAAATCAGACAGAAAGGTCTTTTTTAATAAAGCTTAGTTTAAAAGTTGTTAATGGATTTTCCAAAACGTTCTTCAAATAACTGATTTAAATATGTTCCATTGGTTAAACCTACAGATTGTGCTAATTCTTGTAAGGATAGCTTATTGTTTTCGTTTATATATTCTCTTACTTTCGTTAACTTTAATTCTCTAATAAAATTATTAGGGCTAAGTCCGGTTTCTCTTTTTAGAGTTCTGTATAGAGTTCTTTCAGATATTTTTAATTGATCTGATAATTGTGCTACGCCAAAATAAGGGTTAGATATATTATCTATTACAATGTTTTTTGATTGCAATACGGTCTTATTTGTATCTATTTCTAAAATGGCTTCTTTTTCGTCTACTTTAATAAATTTTTTACGTTCATTGTAGTTTATTAAAATGTTTTTTAAGCGCAGTAAAAATTCTTCTTCCATAAAGGGTTTTGTTAAATAATCGTCAACACCTAACTCTAATAATTGTAGTTTGCTTGCTGCATCTGCTCTAGCAGTTAGCATTATGATAGGGATTTTATTTTTTATAGCTTTAAGTTCAGTAACCAATTCTTTTCCATCCATAATTGGCATCATAAAATCTGTAACTATAACATTAATATTTTTACTTTCTATAATTTTAAGCGCTTCTTCTCCATTTTTAGCTTCAAAAATGTGAAATTCTTTTAATAAAGAAATAAGATATTCTCTCATTTCTTTATTATCGTCAACAATAAGTATACGTTGGCCAAATAGGTCTTGTAGTTCTTTTTTTTGAAATTTATTTTCAATTTCAGGTACAACTATAGTTTCTGTAATGCTAGCTTTATTAAGTGTAATAGTTACTTTAAGTCCGTCTGTGTTTTTTAATTTAGCTTTTATATTACCTCCATGTAATCCTACAACTTCTTTTGAAAAAGCTAAGCCTATACCGCTGCCACTTGCTCTATTTATGTGATTCTCGGATTGATAAAATTTATTAAATATGTTTTCTAAATCTTTTTTTGGGACGCCGATTCCCGAATCGGAAATTGAAAAAAAAACAGTATTATCTTCTGCTGTAATTTCTAAGTTAACTAATCCGTTTACTGGTGTATACTTATATGAATTACCTAAAATGCTACTCAATACTCTTTCGTAATATATTCTATCAACATTTACAAAAACATCTTCCTTATTTAATTTTAAATCTAAAGTTATATTCTTTTCAAGAAATAAAGGTTGGAATTCTAGATATACACTTTGTAGTAATTTATTAGCAGAATGCAGTTTTTTATTTAAAGAAAGAGCATTGGTTTCTATTTTAGCTATATCTATAATATTTGTTAATAAATCTTCTATTTTATTAACCTGTAGGCTTAGTTTATTAAAATTATCTTTAAGATTATTTTCGGTATTTTTTTTAATTAGTTGTCCCACTTGCCCTTTTAAAATAGTTAGTGGTGTGCGTATTTCATGAGCAATATTCACAAAAAAATGATTCTGGAATTTATTCAATGAAATCAACTCTTTATTTTTTTCGTCTAAATGATTTTGAATTTTTTTATTTTCCTTTAACTGATAAACTAGCTTTTTTTCATTTTTTTCATTGATATTTTTAAAAAAAGAAACGATAAGAAACACACCTACAAAAAGGAAAAGAGCATTTATATATCCAAAATATTTTTCTGGGTAAAGATGTAAAAAATAGTTAGGCGTATAAAATGCTAAAACAGCGAAGAGCAGCAAAATAAAATGTGCATACTTATTATCAAAGAAGAAAAGAGAAAAAAGAGGTATTACAATATATTGATATTCTCCATAATACCCTATGAAAGCATAATTACAATGAATAAGTAGATTACCAAAGATTGTTAGTATAAAAATGTATCGGGCTATTTTAGTAAACCCAATATATTGAAAGTATAGTATAAAACTAAAGAATACTATTTCTAAGGATAGTGTTAACAACTTTGGCTTGTCATAATTATTTTCTAAATAATTAAAAATTAAGAAAAAGAAAGCATGAAATAAAGCTATAAGTGTAGTTATATTTAGAACTTTAATTCGTTTTTTTTCTTTTTCTATAATAGTATTTGATACACCAATATTTAATAATTTATTAAACTTGTTATTTATAGTTTTATACATTGGTTAATAATATTGATTTCGTATATTTTCCCAAATATATAATATTATAAACCTCTGTTGTTTTTATTATTTCAGCCATATTTTACGAAATAAGAAACTATTTTAGGTTTTACTGTGTTTTGGTGTTTTAATATAGAAGTACCCCAAAAAGCATTTATGGCGGTGTTAAAGCTGAATGATTAATTAGAGAAGATATTTATAAAATATAAAAGAGGCTGTCTTATTTCCTAGACAGCCTCTTCTTGTTTTAAGTATAAGTAGTAATATGATACTTATAATATTTTATTTATCCTCAAATACTTTACCTAAGTATACAAGTATATGTTTATCTGTAATATCATTAATTTCTCCACTAAAGGAGGAGATAACTTTTAAATCGCCATTCGGAGATTTTAAAAATATAGGAATAATATCATCATCGTTTTTAGTAATCTTAATAAGACTATCGTAATGTTGTTGGTCTTTTAGTTTAATTTCATTGATAGCTGGATGTTTTCTAGCCGTTTCAGTTATTTTTATAAAATCATCGGTATGAGAAAAAAGTCCTTCTTTAGGAGTACTTTCAGAATTGTTTATTTCATCATTACTTACTAGCCTATAAGCACCGTTTTCACCAAACTGGTTTTTAAACTTAGAAATGGCAAAATTGTTAATATCAGAGTTTCCTGTTAATGCCATTAAAAAGCCCATGTCATTTAACTCAATATTATCTGTTAAATTATCGGCATAGATATTGGCAACAAAAGCCCCTAAGCCAGCTTCTTTGGCTTTATTTATATTAGATTGGTTGCTATCTATTAAAACCACATGGCGATTGTTTTTTTGTAAATAACCAGCAATTAGCCTAGAAACTTCTGAAGCACCTAGTATTAATATACCTTCCGATTTTTTTAGAAAAACGCCTATTAATTTTGCTACAATACGTGCTGTTGTTGCATTTAATAAAACAGTACCTAAAACAATCATAAACACTAGTGGTGTTATATACTCTGCTCCGGTTTCTCCTTTCGCTAATAATTTAGAACCAAATAAAGAGGCAATACCCGCAGCAACTATACCACGAGGTCCTACCCAACTAATAAATAATTTTTCGTTTAGTTTTAAACTGGAACCCTGCGTACTTAAAAACACGCCTAAAGGCCTTATTACTAATATAATTACTGCGAATAATGCAGCGGTTTTCCAGTTATATATTAATTCTAAATCACTAATATTAATATTAGCAGCTAAAAGAATAAATAGAATGGATATTAGTAAAACACTTAAAGACTCTTTAAAATATAGTAATTCTTCAAGGTTTGGTAAGTTTATATTTCCTAGAACAAGTCCCATAACTACAACCGCTAAAAGGCCAGATTCATGAGCAAAAACATCAGAAGTTACAAAAACTAATAGTACTACGGATAGCGATACTACATTTAATAAATAATGAGGAATTAGTTTGTTTTTTACTGCAATACTAAGTGCATGGGCAAATGTAAAACCAAAAGTAAAACCAAATAGTAAAATTTTACCAAATTCCATTAAAGCAGTAGTAGTAAAAGAATGTCCTTCACCAACACTAATAAATTCGTATACTAAAACGGCAGCTAAAGCACCAATTGGATCAATTAAAATACCCTCCCATTTAAGTACAGAAGAAATATCTTTTTTTAAGGGTATATTTCTAAGAATAGGAGAAATAACTGTAGGGCCAGTAACAATTATTAATGCAGAGAATAAGAAAGATATTTGCCAATTAAGCCCAAAAATATAGTGTGCAGCCAAACCAGCACCAAAGAATGTAACTAAACTTCCTAGTGTTATTAGTTTAGTAATTACAGGACCTATATTTTTTATTTCGGAACGTTTTAGAGTAAGCCCACCCTCAAAAAGAATAATACTAATGGCAAGCGATACAAAATAGTATAGGCTATCGCCAGGGAAAAGCCCTTTTTTTCCGTTCCAAATAGGTTCTATTAATTTTAAACCATCTTCAGTGTAAAGGCTAGATATAGGTCCCACTAATAAACCTATTAAAATTAAAGGTAAAATAGCAGGTAGTTTTAAACGCCATGCCACCCATTGCGCTATAATTCCAAGAATAACAATTCCAGCCAGTTCTAGCATAATTATATTTTTGCCGAAAAATACATTTTTTATTTATAATAATGAATTTTTATTGTGTGGTTTATATGTTAGATTTGGTATTGGTAACTTGTATTAAATTCAGTTACATAGCTTTATCTTATTTTGTAAATACATTATAATGAACTTATATTCTATAGAAACAGGAAATTTTAAATTAGACGGAGGAGCTATGTTTGGTGTAGTTCCTAAAGCATTATGGCATAGAACTAACCCAGCCGATGCTAAAAATAGAATAGATATAGCAGCAAGGAGTTTATTAATTGAAGAGGGAGATAGGCTTATCTTGATAGATACTGGAATGGGAAATAAACAGTCCGATAAGTTTTTTAGCTATTATGATAAATGGGGAGATTATACCTTAGAAAAATCACTTAAAAAAGCAGGTTTTCATAAAGATGATATTACCGATGTTTTTATGACTCATTTGCATTTTGATCATTGCGGAGGTAGTATAGAATGGAATAAAAATAGAACAGGCTACGAGCCAGCATTTAAAAATGCTACGTTTTGGACCAACGAAGCACATTGGAATTGGGCAATAAACCCAAATGCACGCGAAAAGGCATCCTTTTTAAAGGAAAACTTATTGCCAATGCAAGAAAGTGGTCAGCTTAAATTTATAGAACGCACAGGAAGTAGTTTTCAAGAAAAATCAGAAGTAGATTTTGAAATATTATTTGTTGATGGGCATACCGATAAACAAATGATTCCTCATATTAAATATCAAAATAAAACATTGGTTTTTGTTGCAGATTTATTACCTACTGCGGGTCATATTCCATTACCTTACGTAATGGGTTATGATACAAGACCATTAGTAACCTTATCAGAAAAAGAATCTTTTTTATCTACAGCAGCAAAACAAAATTACTATTTGTTTTTAGAGCACGATGCGCATAACGAAGTCTGTACTGTAAAAGAAACAGAAAAAGGTGTTAGGCTAAATAATGTACACACATTTAATGAGCTTTTTTAGTTAAATTATTAAAAATGCATTTTTTGCAAGGTATAATTTAACATATCGTATAAGTGTGCTGCATGAAATATTAAAGTAAATTTGTACATTACACCCTGTAAAAACAAGGGCTTTACGGGTATATATCCTTTAAAATACAAAAACCCTTAAAATTTATAATAATATAAAACATATGAAAAAGACATTATTGGGCTCTTTTTTGAGGCTTTCTGTAGCCTCTTTATTTTTAGTATCCTGTGGAGGAAGTACAGCATTAATTTCTACACCAGTAGAAAATATAGATGCTATTCCTATAAAAATAGCAGAACTTAATAAGGAAGAAAAGAAAAATTGGGGACATGCAGATTTAGTTACAGATACTATTCCTGGAATGTCTGTAAATAAAGCCTATAAAGAAATTATAAAAGGTAAAAAAGGGCAAAAAGTAATTGTAGCAGTTTTAGATTCTGGTATGGATTTAAAGCACGAGGATTTAGATGGTGTTTTATGGAGAAATAGAAAAGAAATTGCTGGTAATAATAAGGATGATGATAAAAATGGATATGTAGATGATATTCATGGTTATAATTTTATAGGAGAATCTTATAACGAGCAGTTAGAATATGCTAGAATCCTTAGGTTAAAACTAGGAGATGCTGCTTTGCAGGCGAAAGCAAAAGCAAAAGTAGATAAAGAATATAACGAAACAATACAAAATAAACAGCAATACGAGCAAATTTCGCAAACTGTAAAAAATGCTGATGCAGCAGTGCAAAAAGTATTAGGTAAAGAAACGTATACTAAAGAAGATCTAGCAGGTATAAAAACCGAAGATGCTACATTAAAACAGCATGTGGGTGTATTATTGCAGATGTATAATTATGGAGAAAGTATACCAGCAGTTTTAAAAGAAATTAATAGCGGTGTTAAACATTTTACAGATAAATTAAATTATAATATTAATGTAGATTTTGATGGAAGAAAAGAAGTTGGAGACAATCCTTATGATATAAAGGATACGGGATATGGAAACGGAAATCCGCAAAATAGATCGGAAGATGAAAGCCACGGAACCCATGTTGCGGGAATAATTGGAGCAGAACGTAATAACGGTAAAGGAATAAACGGAGTTGCCAATAATGTAGCTATAATGAGTATTCGTGCGGTGCCAAATGGAGATGAGTACGATAAAGATATTGCATTAGGAATAAGATATGCAGTAGATAATGGAGCAAAAATAATTAACGGAAGTTTTGGTAAATCTTTTTCTCCTTATGCAGAGTGGGTGTACGATGCTATAAAATATGCTGCAAAGAAAGATGTTTTAATTGTGCATGCAGCAGGAAACGATGGGCAAGATTTGGATGACCCATTAAACCCTAATTTTCCAAATGACCAAGTAAATAATGGTCCAGAAATTGCAGATAACCTAATAACAGTAGGTGCGTTAGATAAAAAATATGGATCAGAACTAATAGCATCATTTTCTAATTATGGAACTATAAATGTAGATGTTTTTGCGCCAGGGAATGATATTTACTCTACAGTGCCTAACAACAAGTACGAATTTCAAGGCGGAACATCTATGGCTGCTCCTGGTGTAGCAGGTGTTGCGGCATTAATTAGATCTCAATATCCAAATTTATCGGCATCTCAGGTAAAGAAAATAATAATGCAGTCTGGTAGCGAAACTAAGGCATCGGTAATTTTAGGAGGAGACGCAACAAAAGCAAAGCCTTTTAATCAAGCATCAAAATCTGGAAAAATGGTAAATGCTTATAATGCTTTAATTTTAGCTAAAAACGTATCAGAAAGAAAAATAAAACTATAAGAAATATGCTTAAAAAAGGGATTAATTTTTGGTTGTTATTTTTAGTAATAACTTTTGCTAGCGCACAGCATGGATATTGGCAACAACATGCAGACTACACTATGGATGTAGATATGGATGTAAAAAATTATCAATATTCTGGTACGCAAAAGTTAGTATATACCAATAATTCTCCTGATGATTTAAGTAGAGTATATTATCATCTTTATTTTAATGCATTTCAGCCAGGTAGCGAAATGGATATCCGTTTGCAAACCATAGCCGATGGTGATGGAAGGATGATGCATGAAGGTAAAAGTAAAATAAGTAGCTTATCACCCAAAGAAATAGGATTTTTAGAAGTAACATCTTTATTGCAAGATGGTAAACCTGTTACGTATAACGAAGAAGGAACTATATTGGTTGTAGAACTGGCAAAACCTATCCTTGCTGGAGAAAGTACAACTTTTGATATGGTTTTTAAGGGGCAAGTGCCCATACAAATAAGGCGTTCTGGTAGAAATAGTAAAGAAGGAGTAGCACTTTCTATGAGTCAGTGGTATCCTAAAATGGTAGAGTACGATTTTGAAGGTTGGCACCCAAATCCATACATAGCAAGAGAATTTCATGGGGTTTGGGGTAATTTTGATGTAAAGTTAACTATAGATAAAAAGTATACTGTTGGTGGTAGTGGTTATTTGCAGAATGCAGAAGAAATAGGTCATGGCTATGAGTCGGCTGGGACTGTGGTTAAACAACAAAAAGGCAAAAAACTAACGTGGCATTTTAAAGCACCAAAAGTGCATGATTTTATGTGGGCTGCTGATCCAGAATATTTACACGATACATTAAAGGTAGATAATGGACCTATGCTTCATTTCTTATACAAGGACAACCCAGAAATATTAGACAACTGGAAAAAATTACAACCTAAAGCTGCGGAAACAATGCAGTTTTTTAGTGATAATATTGGTAAATACCCCTATGATCAATACTCCATAATACAAGGAGGAGACGGAGGCATGGAGTATGCTATGAGTACGCTAATTACAGGAGAGCGTAAGTTTGGTAGTTTAGTGGGCGTTACGGTGCATGAAATGGCACATTCGTGGTTTCAACATATACTAGCAACCAACGAGTCAAAATATGAATGGATGGATGAAGGGTTTACGTCATTTATATCAGATTTATGTATGAATAAGATTATGAACCAGAAAAAGGATAATCCTTTTGAAGGTGCTTATAATGGTTATTTTAGATTGGCAACATCAGAGAAAGAACAACCACAAACAACGCATGCAGATAGGTATCATTTAAATTTTGCTTATGGGGCATCTGCATACAACAAAGGAGAGGTGTTTTTATCGCAATTAGGATATGTAATAGGGCAAGAAAATCTTTTAAAAACAATTAAAAAATATTACGAAGATTTTAAATTTAAACACCCAGTTCCTAATGATATTAAAAGAACGGCAGAAAAAGTTTCTGGGATGGAATTAGATTGGTATTTAACAGATTGGACCCAAACTACAAATACTATAGATTATGGTATTAAAGAAGTAGCTGCTAAAGAAAACAAGGTTAGTGTTACTCTAGAAAGAATAGGTCTTATGCCAATGCCATTAGATCTTTTAATTATATACCAAGACGGAACTCAGGAAACACTTTATGTGCCATTACAAATGATGCGAGGAGAAAAAGAAAATCCTTACGGGCAGTTGCCAAGGAAAGTTTTGCCAGATTGGGCATGGGCATACCCATCTTATGAGTTTGTTATAAATAAACCATTAGAAAACATAAAAGCAATAGTAATAGATCCATCGCAACTAATGGCAGATATAGATAAGAGTAATAACATATACCATCAAGTTAAAGAATAGAAAACTTATAAAGTAGAAGGTCCGTTTGGAGCTATAAATATAGTTTTCAAACGGATTTTCTATTTTTAGCTTAGTTTTGTCAGTAATGAATCAATCTTTCCCTAAAATAGAAAAGCTTAAAAGTAAAAAACAAATAGAACAATTGTTTTCGGAAGGGAAATCTATTTCTATATACCCTTTAAAGCTTGTTTATTTAAAAATAAAGTTAAAAACAGAAAAACCAATACAAACGGGAGTAACGGTTTCTAAAAGAAATTTTAAAAGTGCTGTAAAGAGAAATCGTATTAAAAGACTTTTAAGAGAGAGTTATAGATTAAATAAACATTTGGTTTTTAACACGCTAGAGGGCGAATATGCATTTATGTTTTTATATCTTGGTAGAGAAATGCCTATATATCAGGAATTGGAGACTAATATGATTAAGGTATTTCAAAAATTAGTAAAGAAAGAAAAGAATGAAAAAAGTAATTAAAAATAAAATACTTGTTCCTGTATTAGCCATCGTTTTTTTAGTAGTAGGAAGTAGTTTTAAAAGCGATTTTTTTGAAATTGCTAAGCAGATAGAAATATTTACCACCTTATTTAAGGAGTTAAATATGAATTATGTAGATGAAACTAACCCTGCCGAATTAATGGATACGGCTATAAAGAATATGCTAGGAGGTTTAGATCCTTATACTAAATTTTTAAATGAGCAAGATGTAGAAGCTTATAAGATTAATAATAGGGGTAAATATTCTGGTATTGGAGCCATTGTACGTTCTTACAAGGATAAAATTTTAATTGTTGAACCTTATAAAGATTCTCCTGCCGATAAAGCAGGATTAAAAGCCGGAGATGAAATTATAAAAATAGACGATATTGTATTAAAAGATGTAGAAGACGATACTAGTGAGTTGTTAAAAGGAGCTAATGATACAGAAGTTACAGTTACCTATATTAGGCAAGGAGAAACTAAAACAACAACTATTACTAGGGCAGCTATAGAAGTAGATGCTGTACCCTACTATAAAATGGTTAATGATAAAACAGGCTATATAGTATTATCTAAATTTAACAAAAAAGCATCGAGTCAAACAAAAGAAGCGCTAATAAACCTTAAGAATGAAGGCGCGGAAAAAATTATCCTAGATTTAAGAGGTAATCCTGGAGGCTTGTTATCAGAAGCTATTAATGTTACTAATTTATTTGTGCCAAAAGGGGAAATTATAGTAACTACAAAATCTAAGGTTAAAAAATTTAATAGAGTATATAAAACAAAGAATACAGCTTTAGATACAGAAATTCCTTTAGTAGTATTAGTTAATGGGAGAAGCGCCTCTGCCAGTGAAATAGTTTCTGGAAGTTTACAGGATTTAGATCGTGCTGTAATTATGGGAGCGCGAAGTTTTGGAAAAGGTTTGGTGCAGCGTCCTTTAAAATTAACCTATGGTACGCAATTAAAGGTAACTATATCTCGCTACTATACATCATCCGGAAGATGTATACAATCATTAGATTATTGGAATAGGGATAAAGAAGGCAAGGCAGTTAGAAATACCGAGTTTAATGATTTTAAGACTCGTAATGGGCGTAAAGTACAAGATGGTGGCGGCGTATTACCAGATATAGAAATAAGTGCACTAAAAACAAACGTATTAACCAAAGCATTATTAAAGAATCATATCATTTTTGATTTTGCTACGGATTACTATTATAAGAAGAAATATAATAATTTAAGTGATTTTACTTTCTCAGAAGCAGATTTTAAGGCTTTTAAAAACTATGTTTCTCAAAGCGATTTTAATTTTGAAACCAAAACAGAGAAAATATTAAAAGAATCATTAAATAATAACGAATTAGAAGTGTATGGAGATCAGGTAAAGGAAAGTTATAAAAACCTATTGTCTCAAATGAGTGCAGGTAAAATAGCAGGATTAGATACACATAAAAAAGAAATAACTACGAATATAGAAGACGAGCTAATTAAGCGTTATTTCTATAGAGATGGTTTATACGACTATTATTTAGGAAACGATGAAGCTATTTTAGCTGCTACTGAGTTGTTAGGGAACGATAAAGAATTTAAAGAGCTTTTGAAGTAGACTACTATTATTTTTCAATAAAAAAAGGGCACTTTAAGATTACTCTTAAAATGCCCAAGGGGAACACAAACAAAAATTTAACACCCCAATACCTACTATCGTTGTAATCTTTGTTACTTTATGTGTTCAAAATTCCTGTAAAACAAGAATGTTGTTTAACACTCATATTTTATTAAAATATGAGTGTTAACTATTTGTATTAGTTAATTAATCTAAATTCAGTTCTTCTGTTAGCTGCGTGCTCTCTTTCTGTACAAGAAACACCATCTTTACATCTGTTCTTTAATTTAGCTTCTCCGTAACCATTAGCTACTAATAAACTAGAGTTAATTCCTTTTGTTTTTAAGTACTCTGCTACTGCTTGTGCTCTTCTTTCAGATAATGCTTGGTTAGCAGATGCGCTACCTCTAGAATCTGTATGAGAAGCTAATTCTACCTTAACTCCTGGGTTTTGTTGTAATACAGGCATTAAACGAGTATCTATTAAATTCTTTGCTGCTGCTGTTAATGTTGCACTGTTTACATTCCAGCTTATTGGTAAAGCTTGGTATTCTACTAAAGAACACTCAACCTCTTTCCAAGTTGTTAAACCACCTTTTTCTTTTAATACCTCTCTAGAGATAGTTTTTGTAACTGCTGGGATTGTTTCTTCTATAGTGTAAGCATCTTTATCTAATACTGTTTTAGTAATATCTTTATATTTTGCAGGGATTACTTCTTCTACAACTTTAGCAGGAGATAATAATACAGTTTTAGTATAAGTAGCATTTCTAGATCCTAATGGTGTCTTAGAGAAACTAGCATCTTTTGCTAATACTTGTGTTTGTATTGTTGTAAACTCTGCTGGGTATCCTTTGTAACACCAGTATCTACAATCATCTGGATTTCCAGAAGCACAATCTGGAGCAGGTGCTCCTAATTCCCACTGTGCGTAAGCTGGCTTAATTTCTAATGTCTCTGAACTTGTAGTAAAAGATGCAGGAGAAGTACTAATTGAATTTCCCCCTTCTTTAGATACATAAGTAACAGTTTCTGTTCCCCATTTTTCTGGAACAACTGTTAACCTTTTTCCTTCTGGCTTTACTAAAACATTTTCTGTAACCGTTTTAAATGTTGCAGGAACTGTTTTTAAGGTTTTATATGCAGGTTTTACAACGATAGATACAGTTTCGTTTACATATACATCTGGCGTAGTACAACGTACATAACATTTACCAGGTTGCGGGTTTGATGGCAAATCTTGTGCCATTGTAATTGATGCAGTCATTACTGCAAAAAAGAATAAAACTTTTTTCATGTTAATGGATTAGTGTTTAGTTAAAATTTATTTGTGTTCAATATGTAATAAAAGTAATTAGGTTTAAAGCTCTTTACAGGGGCCATTAAAACCAACCAATAAATTTAAAAAGGTGTAATCTTATTTTTTTGGGGTAAAAAGGTGAGATGTTTCTTAAATTTATTGATTTTTTAATAAGTTAATAGTTAGTGGTTGTGTCGCTTATTAATATTTTTTACGCAGTAATATTTTTAATATTCAGTTTTATAATGTGTATAATTTTTTTAATCAGAGTTGTTTTTTGAAATATTATTAATAGTGAGATAAAAAAACAGATTACACTTATTAATAAGAAAATATCAATCAGAAAAAAATCATACATAATCTATATTTTTTAGTAACAGTAACCTGTTTTTGTATTAAATTTCAAACAACAGTGTAAATTTACTGAGAGGTAATTTGAAGCAAGAAAATAAATCTTGAAAATATAAATAATCGATAAAAAGATTGATTTTAACGATAAAATGCGCATGTATGGTAAAAAAAGCGCTTTTTTAAAATTAAGGAATAATAAAATAGAGGAAGATTAAATACTATTTTAAATATTTAAACATTGTTTTTAATAAAACATCATGATCAAAAGGTTTAGGAACAACAGCATTCATACCTGCTTTTAAATACGCTTTTATATCATCTTCATAAGCATTAGCTGTAAGACCTATAATAGGAATTTTTTTAATATTTTTAAATGGAAATTCTCTAATGGCATGGGTAATTTTATCGCCAGATAAATTAGGTAAGTTAATATCCATTAATATTATATCGTAACTATTATTAACTAGTTCTTCTATTACTTTTGCTCCATCATTAATTAAATCTACAAAAAATACTTCTGTGTTTATCAATATTTTAAATAAGGTGGTTTGTAAATGAATATCATCTTCTACCAATAACACTTTAAATTTTCCTTCTTCTTTATGCTTGTATTTTTTTTCTTTTATATCTGGCTTTATAGTGGGGTGTAATGGATATTTTAATACGATATCAAAGTAAAAAGTAGAGCCTCTATTTAATTTAGAATGTACTTTAATGTCACTTTCCATTTGTTGCAATAAGCCTTTAACAATAGCTAAACCTAAACCATTGCCGTTTTGTTGCTCGGCAGTTTTTAATTGTGTAAAGCTATTAAAAACGGTAGCTAATTTTTCCTGAGGGATACCAATCCCTGTGTCGGAAATTTTAAAACGAAGGCTAACTTTGTTGGCTCTTTTTTGATTTAACTCAATATTAAAATTAATACTGCCGTCTTGAGTGTATTTAAAGGCGTTGTCTAATAGATTTGTTAATATTTGATAAATCCTTAAATAATCTCCTTCTACATATTCAGGAATTTTAATATCGGATGTTAAAGTAAATTCTAATCCTTTTTCTTTTGCTTTGGCACCATATGTAAATCGTAGTAAATTAAATAACTCATAAATATTAAACTCTTTATTTCGTAATTGTAATTTTCCCGAAGCAATCATACTAATGCTTAAAATATCTTCTAGCATTAATTTTAGATTGGCGTTAGACTCTCTAAGAAAATTAATCATATTTTTTTGCTCTCCTGTTAATTCGGTATTAGCAATAATGTTAGTAATAGAAATGATGTTGGTAAGTGGATTTCTTAATTCGTGGCTAAAATTTTGAATAAAGGAATTTTTGAAACGTTCTCTTTCTTCTAATTCACTGTTTTTAAGTATAATTAATTCTCCGTTAATGATTGATTCATTTCTGGATTGAGCGATGCTTTGATAGGTTAAATAATGTTGTGTTAAATTGTGTAAAACAAGAAGTATACCGTCTATTTTCTTTATAATTTTTATATCTGTGGTATATTCTTTATCATGAATATTAAGATGTACACAATTAAAAGTTGTTTCTTCTTCTGGAGTGTTTTCTAATGCATGCAAACATTCGAAAAAAGGATGAGTATTATATATAAAATCTCCAATAGTTAGTTTTAAAAAAGCCTGATCGCTTTCTAAAATAACTCTGCTATCATTAACAAAAACAAACTGAATGTCGTTGTTAGTATACGATTTTTTGTATTTGTTAAGTAGCTCCATTTAATTGGTTTACTAGTTTAAGAAATACATCATTAACAGCATCACCTGTTTTAGCACTTGTTAAAAAATCGGTAGAAATTTGATTTTTGTTTAATAGTTCTTCTAGTTCTTTTATAACTACTAAATCTGTTTTGTTGCCAATTACTAAAAGAGGAATGTTGGGTAATTTTTCTGTGACAATTTTTAAGTCAGTATTTATATTTTGAAATGTAGAAGGCCTAGTAACATCAAAAACAAATATAACACCATGAGTGCCCAAGAGATAGGAATTACGTATGGTTTCTAAATCATCGGTGCCTTCTAGATCCCAAAGAATTAAAGACATGGAATCACCAGCTGCTATCTCTACTACTTTTTTGGTAATATGTACGCCTATAGATACTTTATAGTTATCGGAGAAACTATCCTCTACAAACCTTCTTATTAAAGATGTTTTTCCTACTCCAAAATGTCCTAGAATAACAATTTTTTTAGATGTCTGCATTATTAAAATTTTGTGCTAATTCTTTTTCTATTACGTCTTTATTAAGTGTTTTAGATTTTTTTATGTCCATAAATTGATCATAAAAATTAAAAATTAGGTCTTGCACTTTGTTTTTTGATGTTAAAGTATAATTTCCCGATATAATTACGGCAATATAATAATTTATAAAACTTTGCAGATGTATTTGATACAATTCATACTCTATTAACTCTAAGTTCTGATTTTTTTGATTAAAAGCATCTTCAACGAAAGTTTTAATAGCTGTTAGCATACCAGAAATCATTTCCTGGTCCATAGTATCTGTTTTGGAATAGCTAGCAGTTAAAATACCAGAATTTTTTTCTATTAATAAAACTTGCTCTATGCTGGCAGATGATAATTCACTTAAGATAAGTTCTTCTTCTTTAATACCACCAAACCAAGATTTAAATTTTCTTTTCCAACCTTTAGTAGATAATTGGTTATTAATTTTTTCTGAGAGTAATTTTATTTCTTGAGCAATGTACTTTTTAATCATTTTACCCAAAATAGGAAATAAAGCATCTACAATTTCGTCTTTATTTTTTTTAATTTCTTCTTTTAAAGTCGCTGTAATTGTTGGGCCTAAAGAAGTTGGGATGCTTTTAGTAAATTCTTTTAATTGATTTTCTACAATAGGGCTAACTTTTGTAGTTAATTTTTTTTGCTCATTAATAGTCTGTTCTAGTATAGCAATTCTTTTGGCAATTTTTTCTGCATATTCACGGTCGTCTGTAAATAAGATGTCTTTTAAAATTTCTAACTTGTCCTTTTCATTCATATTTGTTAGAATTTAGAAAAGACTATTTGTTATTTACCTTTTCGCCAAGCTCAATTAATAAATCGCCAAGCATTTTTTTATTTACTTTAGCAGTATCTATATCTTCTAGTTTGTTTTCTAGATTTTCTTCTAGTTCAGTAATTCTAATATTTACATCTGTGGCTACATTATCTATCGCCGTTTTTAAATCTGCTTTAACATCTTCTATTAGTTCTTCTAGAACTTTTTTCTTGTCAAGAATGTCTTGTTTAAGTAATTCAAATTCGGAATCGTAAGCTTGAATATTATCGCCGAAAATTAAATTTTTAATTACATCAATTTTTGATGCTGCATCATCTTCCTTTGTATTTAAATCTATGACACGTTTATTGTTTTTAGACATTGTTGTTTGCGTTATGGTTATGTGTTGTTTAATACAAAAATACATTAATATTTACCTTAAAATAAGGTAAAGCTAAACTCAAAGATACTAAGTTATGTGTTAAAGATAAACGTTTTGGTTGTTTAAACTATTGTAGTAGGTTGTATTATAGTTATTTATAAAACAAAAAAACACCACTTATAAGTGGTGTTTTTTAAAGCTCCCCCTCTTGGGCTCGAACCAAGGACCCTCTGATTAACAGTCTGTCATTATTATTTTTCATTTAACTTCTTTTGCTTTCAAATGCTTGATTTTAAAGGTTTTGGGGTTTTTTGTTGTTTCAGATGTTTACTTTTAATTACTTATTATTTCCAAAATGTTTGACCTATGTTTGACCCAGAATGAATTACTACATTAATTTCTTCTTCATAGCAATCCCTGTATTTCCATCTTTCTTGACCAACAACTCTATAACTGTATTTGAATCTAAATGACAGGTTGCCCTGTAAGCTAAAAATGGGTCTATTACCATTTTATTTTTACTTGGTAATCTTTTATTTGTTTGCTTTAATAAATACTCAAAATGATTTCCTTGAAACCTGTAATAAACAGCACTCAAAATATCAGCATTAAATAGCAATACAATTCCTCTTGAAATAGGTAAATCAAATAGCATTTTAAAATCACCCTTTTCATATAGGTAAATTTCATAACAGATATCATTTACTATTTTCTCTCCTTTAGATTTTAAATCAAACTCATAATTTTCATATTGCTCACCAATTGTAAATCTAAGTTGCTTTAAAAGTCTCTTTTCACTTCTAAAAATACCTGTAACTAAAAAAAGCCACCTTTTTAGATGGCTTATTAACTTATATTTTGTCATTTGATTTTTAAAAATTATCACAATTAAAGCTTCTTAAAGAGGATATAAATTCACTCATCTGTTTTCCTATTTCACCTTTATCTACAAGAAGTCCTACAACTTCTCCATTACACTTAGCAAATATTTTATATCTAAATATAGGTGTTGGTGATGAATCTATAATTTCAGCAGATATTATACTTGCATCCTCTTTTGTAAAATCTACAGATATAGATGATGAATTTGTAACACTGAAAGTTTCTGAAATATCCTCACTATTCATTTTTAAGTGAATTTTTATTTCTTGAAGTTCTTCTGAAGCATTTAACTCTAAAGTGTATGTGTTTAAATTGATTGTTTCCTCATCGCTATTACTATCATCATCGGAACAAGATAATAATGTGAAAAACGCTATTAGTATTAAATATATATGTTTCATAAGATTAGTTATTATAAGGTTTAAGTAAAATTTCTTTTGTGGGCTTGTTTATTGAAGTAATTAGAGTATTTATAGTACTCCCTATAAAGTTTGTTTTATCAATTTCATCAAATGCTAATTTTCCTGAATATTGAAAGGCATATAACCTACCTCTTTTATAAGATTGCATTCTTTCTTTTAGAGGTAAATTCAAATCATCAGGTAATAGAAGTATTAAGTCTAAATATTCATCTTTGACATTAATAACGTAAGCTTCAACACACCAGTTGTATTTAAATGCTGTTTCTATACTATCCCAAATCAATGAATCTAAATCAGGTGCTAATTCGTCTTTACTGTTAGGCTGCTTAACTACCTTATTAATTGAATTTTCTTTAAAATCAGAATCTTTCAAAACAGTCTTTATGTTATTTGTCTTATTATCCTTTTCTTGGTTGCGTTCTTGTTTACTGTGATTTAACATCTTAAAAAAGAAATAAATACAAACAAAGTAGAATAACCATCTAATTACTCTACCTAATTCATAATCTGATAACGGTTCTTGTGGCTCTATATATAAAATAAGCTCTAACATGCTAAGTAAAGTATTTTTATCATTTATGATAACTAGCCAAATATAATAAACTTCATCTTTGTATTTATCATAAAAGATAACTATCTAATTAAGTATGACAGATAAGCAAGATTTGCAAATAGCTATTGGTAAACGTGTTAAAGAATTAAGAGAGTCTAAAAACATAGCTCAACAAGATTTAGCTGCTGCTTGTAATTTTGAAAAATCTAATATGGCAAGATTAGAAGCTGGAAACACAAATGCTACTATTTATACCCTTAAAATTATTGCTAAAAACTTAAAAGTTGAGTTAGTAGATTTAGTTAAAGATTTATAAAATCGCTATTAATACCTATCTTAAAATAATTACCGTTATAAATTAATACTTAAATAGTGGGTATTTACATAAGTTCACAAATACATTTATCCAAAAATTACAGTTTTACTATATAAGATTTTACAGTAAAATTCAGATAAAATTGATTTTAACCTGTAGTAAAAAGTATGTATAAACAATGCTTCACCTTTATACAGGTACTACATAATTCCTTCATCATTAAAACTGTAAAAGCCATCTTTAGTAATAACTAAGTGGTCTAAAACAGCAACATCTAAATATTCTCCTGCTTTTTTAAGTTTGTTAGTCATTATTTTATCAGCTTCACTAATTTTTAAGCTACCACTTGGGTGGTTGTGTGCTACAATAATACCTTTTGCATTACATTTTAAAGCTACAGAAAACACCAATTTAGCATCTACATTTACACCAGAACTTCCTCCTTTGGCTAATGGATAAATTCCTAATACTTGATTAGTATTGTTTAATAATAATACTTTAAATTCTTCCTGTAATTCTATAGTATGTTTATTCCAACAAGCTAATAGTAAATCATAAGACATTTTACTGTTGGTTATTTTTAATCGTTTCTTATTATTGTTGGTGTAAGAAACTTTAATTTCTGCTATTTCCATAAGGTTATAAAAATTTAAAAGGCATCACTTTAGTAGTAATGCCTTTGTTGTTGATTTGTTAAGAAGCATATTGTAAAGCTCCATTTTGGCTAAATTGCTCAATGCTTGGTTGTAGTGTTTCAGTTTCTAATGGCGTACTTTTAGCTACAGGTTCTTTTACATCCTCTGGCATATAAGTCCATCTATGATGCATAATAATTTCTTCTCCTGTTTCTGTAACAACATACTCATAAGGCTCACATTCCTCTTTAATAATGCTACCCTGCATTTCTGTACCTGTTAAGGCAATACAAGTTTGTTCATCAAAAGTTGAAGGGATATAAGCCTTTTTTGCAGTTGCATAAAAATTGCCAGTAGATTTTGACCTAATCAATTCTACTCCACCTTGAAGTTCCAGAACATTAAATAGTTCTCCGTTTTCTTTTTGTCTTTGTTTGTAACCAATAATTCTTACCATGTTCTTTAAGTTTTTAAGTTGAAAATCCACCAAGAAAACAATACTTCTACCATAAAAAACTATAACTATCACCTTGAGTTTTTTACTGGCACAGAAAAAATGTTTTCACTATATAAGTGGTGGGGGAATCTAAATCCCTAAACATGGGTGGGGGTTTTGTGTGAGGTACTTCAAACACTTACTATGTCTTTGTAATTTTTTTAACAAAAAAAAATTTTTATGCTTAATAAATCATTATTTTAGACATTTCATGTCAAGAATACTTAAAGAAAGACAAAATGTATTTATCAGAACTGCTTAAATATCATAGAGAAAAGAAAGAGTTACTAATGCGAGAACTTGCCTACAAGGTAGATGTTGATACCGCAATTATTAGTAAAATTGAAAAAGGAGATAGAAAACCAACTAAAGAGCAATTACAAAAATATGCTATTGCTTTAGATATAGATTATAAACATTTACACACCCTTTGGCTTAGTGAAAAGGTATATCAAGAAATAAAAGAGGAAGAAACTGCTTTAGAGGTTTTAAAAGTAGTAGCAAAAAGAATTAAAGAAGATAACAAACAATAACATGCCAACACTTAACTGGATAGGAAAAGAAAAAGTAATAAACCATCACCAAGAGGTACCCTATAAAATTCTAGAACCCCAATATACTTTTGGTTTAGATAATAAAACTGGCAATGCCAGTGATAACAAAATAATACATGGGGATAACCTAGAAGCTCTAAAAAGTTTACTACCAGAATATGAGGGTAAAATAAAATGTATTTACATAGACCCGCCATACAACACAGGTAATGAAGGTTGGGTATATAATGATAATGTGAACCATCCTAAACTTAAAAAATGGCTAGGGCAAGTTGTGGGTAAAGAAAGTGAAGATTTAAGTAGGCATGACAAGTGGTTATGTATGATGTACCCTAGATTGAAACTCTTGCATAAATTGTTAGCTGATGATGGGGCTATTTTTATTTCTATTGATGATAATGAACATGCTAATTTAAAGTTGGTTTGTGATGAGATTTTTGGGGTTGGGAATTTTATGACTTCAATTGTTTGGCAGAAAAAAACAGGAGCATCTGATTCTTCCAATATAGCAACAGTAACTGAATATATTTTAGTCTATGGTAAAAAGCTTAATGAAGTAAGCTTTAATCAAAATTTGTCATCTTTTGACGAAAAGAGATATAAATATAAGGATGAGTATTTTGAAGAAAGAGGTCCTTTTTATTATGATAACCTTGACAGAGGAACTCTTGGCTATTATGAAAGTCTTGACTACCCTGTAAAAACTCCTGATGATAAATTTACTTATCCAAATGGTAGAGATAGTCAGTTTAATGATGGTTGGCGTTGGAAATGGGGAGAAGAGAAACTTCTTTGGGGAATAAAAAATGGATTTATTGAAATTAAAAAATCTAAATCTAAATCAAATGGATGGGGTGTATATTATAAAATATATTTAAATGTTGATAATGAAGGCAATAAAATAATTAGGTCTTCTCCATTCAAAAACATAATATTTGATGTATTGAATACCCATGCATCAAATGAATCAAAACAAATATTTGGAACCACAACATTATTTTCTAACCCAAAACCCTCTGTTTTAATCCAAAAAATTATACAAATTAATTCTAACAAAAACTCCTTAATCTTAGACTCCTTTGCAGGTTCAGGCACTACTGCCCATGCAGTATTAAACCTAAATAAACAAGATGGGGGTAATAGAAAATTTATTTGTATAGAAATGGAAGAGTATGCTAATACTATTACTGCGGAAAGGGTAAAGAGAGTGATAAATGGCTATGGAGAAGGTAAAAAAGCAGTAGAAGGTACAGGTGGAGATTTCAGTTATTATGAGCTAGGGCAACCCTTATTTAAAGCAGATAAAATGCTTAATGAAGAAGTACCCTTACCTAAAATATTAGAATATGTGTGGTACACAGAAACCAAAGAAGCTTTTAATGCACAAGAAGAAAACCATTTGTTAGGTACAAAACAGGATACTGCCTATTATTTTTATTACAAAAAAGATGAGCTAACCACTTTAAACGAAGCTTATTTAAGAACCCTAAAAACAAAGGCTAGCCAATATATTATTTATGCAGATTTGTGTTTACTAGACCAAAAATTAATGGATAAATATCATATTATATTTAAAAAAATACCTAGAGATATTACAAGATTTTAAAATATGAATAAATATTTAAAAAAAATTATTTACACTAAAGATTCAAAGACAAAGCTAGCAAAAAGCTTATTTTTTGGCTCATTGATAGCATTGTCTATAAGTATGGTTACTGCTGAAAAAAGTTTTCATAAAATGTATGAAGGTAGGAAAGTAATTATTTCAAAAGCTAAATACAATTTATTATCCGATCATGGACAGACTAAATATGTAGAACATACAGATTATAAGTCTATTATTATACTAATATCACTTTTATGTGGAACTACATTAGCATATTCAATTATAAAAATTAAGAATTAAAATCACACAAATATTCTAGCGACATAACAAGATTTTAAATATGGCATCAAAAACATTTAACCTTTACTGTGATGAAAGTTGTCATTTAGAAAATGACCAACAAAAATTTATGCTACTTAGTTATGTAAGTTGTGCCTATCATCAAATTAAATTACACACCGATTACATAAAGGTATTAAAACAAAAACATCATTTTGCAGGAGAAATAAAATGGAGTAATGTATCTAATTCGCAATACGAGTTTTATAAAGACCTTATAGACTATTTTTTTGCTACCGATTTAAGGTTTAGAGCCATAGTAATAGATAAAGCTAAAATAAACAATGGCACATTTAATCAAGATTTTGATACCTTTTATTATAAAATGTACTACTACTTATTAAACCATAACATTAAATCTAATTTTGCATACAATGTTTACCCAGATATAAAAGACGATTTAAGTGCTTATAAAGTAGAGAAATTAAAAGAGATACTTAACACTAAATATGGCGTGTTTAGAAACATACAAAACATAAGGTCTCATGAAAGCTTACTTTTACAAGTAACCGATGTTTTAATGGGGGCATTATCCTACAACTTAAATCACCCTCCAAAAGTAACTGCAAAGGTAAAACTGATAGAAAAAATAAAGCAGCATACTGGTCAAAGCTTACAGCAAACCTCATATGATAAGGAGTTTAATTTATTTTTTATTGAATTGAGATAGTATGCCTTTAAACCAATTAAAAAGATACCCTGACTTATTAGATATTACAGGGTTAAATATTTCTGAAAGGAAAAAATCTTTAAGAGCTGTTTTTGATAGAGATATTACAAACAATACCAACTTTTCTTTTAGAGGCAAGTTAATAAGACCCATTTTTAAAGAAGGAGAAATTCCTTTAGATATACTGTTTCATCATTTAACCACAGTAATTACAGATAAGGCTACCAGAAAAAGAGATTTTGATATGGATAGGTCTAAAAGATTACACTGGGTAAAATACCATATAGAAGAAAAAAAGCAAAATAATATATTACTATTTAGTGCTAAAGATAAAAACGGTAAAAGAACTTACATTTTTGATGAAGATGAAATGTATGTCATTATTTTAGAACCTAAAACTAATGCTAATAAAGAGCAATATTACTATTTATTAACAGCATATTATTTAAGAGGTGGTGATAAGAAAAAGATAAAAAATAAGTACAAAAGAAGATTACAAGAGCTTTTATAAACGCAAAAAACGCATAGTATCAAAGACTTGCGTTTTCCGATTTCCTTCCTCCATATGGTAGGATGAACTCAGTGCAAATATATAACTAAAAATTAATTGACAATAAGTTTTTAACAATTTTACAAAATTGTAAACCTAATTTTATTGAAAATAGCATTACAAATGGAACTAAAACCATACCAACATACAGTAATAAAAGATTTAGAGCAATTTTTAGAGTATGTACAAAAACACCCCACTCCTGCAAAAGCATACAACCAATATTGGGAAGATAAATTGGGCATGCCCTACACACCACAAGTAGATGGTTCTTTTAGTGGTATGAAGCCTTATAAAGATAATGTACTCAATGCAGTACATATAGCTATTAAAGTACCTACTGCTGGTGGTAAAACTTTTATAGCAGTAAATGCTTTACACAGTATAAACAAGCATTTTAATAAAGGAAACGCCAAAGCAGTAGTATGGTTAGTACCATGGTCTAATTTGTTACAACAAACCGTAAAAAATCTATCTAACCCAAAACATCCTTATAGAGAAAAGCTTAATTCTCTTTTTGGTAACAGAGTTGAGGTGTATGAAAAAGACCAATTATTACAAGGGGCAAATTTTAACCCAACCTCTGTAACAGAACAACTTAATATATTTGTATTCAATTTTAGTAGTTTACGCATTAATAGCAGAAAAAAGGATGATAGAAAAGTATATCAAGAAAATGGTGCTTTAGAGTCTTTTAGAAATACCATTGTAGATAAGGATTTAGTAATTCCTGATACCGATGAAACTGCATTAATTAATGTAATTAGAAGTTTAAACCCTGTTGTTGTAGTAGATGAAAGCCACAATGCAGAAAGTGATTTAAGTGTAGAAATGTTGAATAACTTAAACCCATCTTTAGTATTAGACCTAACTGCTACACCAAAAGAAAATAGTAATATAATTTCTTATGTAAATGCCTTAGCACTTAAAAAGGAAAATATGGTAAAGCTACCTGTAGTAGTTTATAACCATCATAAAAAAGAAGAAGTTATTACCAGTGCATTACACCTGCAAAGAAAGTTAGAGTTAATTGCTAATGAGGAAGAAAAGCTAACAGGCAAATACATAAGACCTATTATACTGTTTCAAGCACAGTCTAATATTAAAGGCAAAAAAAATACCACATTTCAAAAAATAAAGGAAAAGTTGGTAGCCTTACAAATACCAGAAGAGCAAATAAAGATTAAAACTAGTGGTATAGATGAACTAAAAGGTATTGATTTAAGTGCTAAAGATTGCAAAGTAAGATACATCATTACAGTAAATGCTTTAAAAGAAGGATGGGATTGTCCTAATGCTTACATACTGGCTTCCTTAGCAGATAAATCTTCTGCTGTAGAGGTAGAACAAATTTTAGGTAGGGTTTTAAGGCAACCCTATGTAGTAAAACACAAAAATGCACTACTCAATATGTCTTTTGTGTTAACAGCTTCTGCTAAGTTTAATGACACTTTAGAAAACATAGTAAAAGGTTTGCAAGAAGCAGGGTTTAGTAAAGACGATTATTATGCTGAAGAACAACCAGAAGAAGAACTAACACCTAATGAAGTGTTAACTACAGGTTTGTTTGATGATGAAAAGAAAGCAGAAAGTACGGTACCCAAATCTGATGAAGACTTTGATGTTGCTGCTATAAAATATAACCCCAATGAGGAGGTTACTTTGCAAAGCATAGAGGAAAACAACCCTTTACTTACTACAATTACCCAAAAAGCAGAACAACAAGGACAAGCCTTTAATCAAAAAGTAAACAATTTAGAAATAGATGCTACCACTTCTATATTTACTGAAGTTATGAAAACCACACCCAAACACTATGAGATAATAAGCGAATATAAATCTATTGCAAAAAACTTAAAACTACCTCAGTTTTTTATAGAGAAAAAAGACGATTTAATGAGTGGCTTATTTCCCGAATTAAATGAAGAATGGCAACTATTGCATAAAAACGCTTTATTAGATGGTTTTAAATTATCGGAGTATGATACAAAGCTAACTTTTGATGAAATTTCAAAAGATATCATTGCTGTAGATTTTGATGAAACTAAAGGAACAGCAACAGTTAAAAACATCAACAAAAGAGCCAAAGATATCTTAATAGATAATATTTTATCTACCCCAAAAGAAGCTCAAATTAATCAAGTAAGTGGCATTATAGTTTCTAAACTAGGAGACATGACCCCCATAAAAGAGCAAGAACTTAAAAAGTATGTTAACAGGGTTTTTGATAGTTTAAGTACAGAACAAATTAGAGATATTGTAGAAAACGATTTTATTTACGTAAAGAGAATTAAAGATAAAATTAAAGCACTTTCTAGCACCTATGCCAAAGGTAGGTTTCAAGTACTTACCGATAGTAATAAAATTATAGCCAAAGAAAGTTTTACATTTTTAGATAAAATTACGCCACTAAGTTTAAGTACCAATATCAATAAATCTTTATATGAAAGAGAAGGTAAAATGAACAACTATGAGCAGTCTATGATTTTAGAAGTAGCTGCTTTAGATAATATTGTGTTTTGGCATAGAAACTTTGAAACTAACAAAGGTTTTGCTTTAAATGGTTTTAGCTCCAATCACTATCCAGATTTTATTTTATATACCAAAAAAGGCAATACCATATTATTAGAAACCAAAGGAGACCACCTTGTAAATGAAGATAGTAGGAGTAAAAACATTCTAGGTAAAAAATGGGAAAAGTTAGCAGGAGATAGTTTCAAATATTTTATGGTTTTTCAAAGCGAAAAAGTAGAGAATACTTATACAGCTCATAGTGTAATTGAGGTTTTAAAGGGACTTTAAAAAGAAGTTTATGTCTGCATTTCCAATTAAGTTTAAAGAAATTATTATCTCTGATAAGATAACGGGATATGCTATAAATATTGAAAAAATTGAAAATGATTTTGCAAAATATATTGATAGCAAGTTAATTACAATTTGTAAAGGTAAAAGAGAAATAAAGCTATCAACTGTTAAGACTGAATTTATTGAATATCTGAAAGCAAAAAATAAATCAAATTTACTACCTGGTTCAGTATCTGAATTTTTTATTCATGTTTTTTTAAGTAGTCAAGACTACAAACAGGAGTTTTTGTATTTCAACTTAGAAGAAAATTCAATTAAGAAAGGGTTTGATGGGTATTATTCAAAAGGAGATATAGACTGGGTTCTAGAGAGTAAGTCTACCACCCAGATTGGCAAAAAACACAGCCATAATATTAATCTCGGGTACACAGGAATCAGAGATAAAATTGAAGGATTAGATAATAAAAATAATCCTTGGGAAAACGCATATAATCATGCTAGTATCAGAACAGTTGCTGCTCAAGATTCCCTTTTGAAGAAGCTAAGTGCACTATCAGAGCTTTATACTGAGAAAAAATATGGTAAGATTAAAGATTTTGACATTATGGTCTCTTCTACAATTTTTTTGGAGGGTAACTGGAGTGAAATAAATGTAAATACATTAAAACAGGATGTTACTGATTATCTAGAAAACAAAGTCTTTAAGAGTATTGTTATTATTTGCTTAAATAAAAAATCCACTACTCATCTACTGGAGTATTTAGAAAGATAATATGTTAAAAGGGGAGAAAAATACATTAACTGCTTTAATTAAAGGTAATAAATTTTTTAAAAGCGTAATATCAAAGCTCACACTAGACCAAGATTTAAGTGGTGATGAAAAAAGTTATATATTATCCTGTGCCCTTATTTTCTTAAATCAATATAATAAAGATAGGAGGTATAAAAGTTTTGCTGATTTTGCATATTATATTGTCCTAAAATATTCTTTGAATTTTCAAGATTACAAACCTCTTTATGATTTTTCTATTGAATTTGGTTTTTTCCCGATTACAGATGCTATTTTGAAAAATAATCTAGTTGGAGAAACTAATTTTCAAGATTTCGTTGTTGGCTTAAAACTCACAGATTATAAAAAAGGTATAAATACTGAATTAAATTACGTTGAAACATTTGAACAAAATACTGAGAGAATAAAATTTGTAAATGATACTTCTAAAGAGAAGAGTTTTTTGGCTCCTACCTCTTTTGGAAAAAGCTCAGTTATTGTAGAATACATTAACTCATTAAAGCAAAAACAAAAGATTGCAATAATAGTACCTACAAAATCACTTTTAATGCAGACCTATAAAATGATAAGAGATGCAAAATTAGGGTACAGAATATTAATGCATAATGAAATGTATAAAAACGAAACTAATTTCATTGCAGTATTTACTCAAGAGAGAGCTTTAAGGTTGTTGAAATCAGCTGAAATAAGTTATGACTCGTTAATTATTGATGAAGCCCATAACATCTTTAAGAAAGATAATAGAAGCCTATTATTAGCAAGGTTGGTTAGACTCAATAAAAATAGAAAAGAGAATTGTGATATAGTATATCTTTCACCACTTATTGATAAAGTACAAAATTTAAAAATTAACCATGAACAAGAAATTAATTCTCATACAATTAATTTCAATATTAAATCTCCTGAAATTTTCGAATTTTCTTTAGAAAACAAGCTGTTAAAGCATAATAGGTTCTTTATTAATGACAATAATACTGGTCTTAATTTATCTCATTTTGTTAATTACTTTGAACTTATTCAGAAGACTTCAAAAAGTAAAAACTTTTTATACAATTACAGACCAATACATATTGAACATTTAGCTAAAAGTCTAGTAGAAATAAGTAATGACAAAGAGAATGATTCAATAAAAGAAATAATAAGTATACTAAAAGATGAAGTTCATGAAAAATTTTATTGTATACCACTTTTAAAAAAAGGTATAATTTATCTTCATGGAAAACTTCCAGACCTAATCAAAGAATATTTAGAGAAGAAATTTAAAGAAATCCATGACATAAATTATGTTGTTGCTAACTCTGTCATTCTTGAAGGTATGAACTTACCTGTAGACAATCTATACATATTTAATACAAGAAGTTTAGGAGGCAAAGAACTCACTAATTTGATAGGACGTGTAAATAGATTAAATGAGATTTTTAAACCAGGAAATAACCTTACTAAACTATTACCTAGCATATATTTTGTAAATAACGATAAGTATAACCTGCATGGGCTTAATGCAGTAAAGATGTTCAATAAAATTAAGCTATTAAGAAATAGAACCTTTAGTGATATAATTGACAATCCTGTATTAGATGAATTTGACATTGAATCAATAAAAGACTCTGATAAAGATAAACAACAGAAAAAACGTGAAAAAGTAAAAAGGTTAATAGAGTACGAAGATTTTTTAATAAAGGAAAATCTCACTCCTAAGGAAAAATTAAAACAGTATTTTATAGAAAACAGTTTTAATATTTTTTATAGTGACTTAGATTTTCTGGTTGAAAAAATTCTCAAATCTATTAATAATAAAAGCTACCTAAGTCCAGATTGGAATGAGAAAAATATTATTGATAAGATTTTCATTCTTTTCATAAAGGACTTTGCAGAAATGGACAACTTTATGATAGACTATGAGTTCTTCAGATTAAAGGAAGAAAGTGCAAGAAATTACTACCACACACATATCGAAAATAGAAAGAGGTCTCTAAAAGAAAATATTCAAATTATATTTAATTATTTAAAATCTAGAAAAACATCTACAAATCCAAAAGACCATATTTACTATATAGGAACAACTTATGGAGAAGAAATATATCAATCTAAAAAGTACTTCAATGAGCTTAACAATTCTAAGGTGGCTATTAATTTAAAAGTCAAAAATGATGAAGAATTAATAAATTATGCTATTGTAAAATTGAAGATTGAAGATGATTTTATAAGTTTTAAGTTAAATAAATTTATTGTCTTTTTGTATGATTTTAATATTATATCCAAAGATGAGTACAACGAATATGTCTATGGTACAACTAATGAAGAAAAAATAGAGCTTACTAAATTTGGACTAACTATAGGATTAATAGACAGACTTACAAAAGACGAACAATTAGTTAATCTAAAATTTGACCAAAACAATAATTTAACTTCAAATGAAGATTTTCAAGAATACTTAAATACCTTAAATGATTTTCAACGATTTGAAATAGAACGCTTTCTTTCTTAAAATTCAATAACATTTTATGTTTGATAATAAAACTATAGAGCACTTACAATACTACGTTTATGCATTAATTGACCCAGAAACTAACATCCCTTTTTATATAGGTAAAGGGGTTGGTAATAGAGTTTTTAATCATAAATATGATGCAGAAAACTTAGAGGACATCTCTACTTTAAAATTAGATACGATAAGAGAGATAAACAGTAAAGGGTTTGAAGTTAAGCATATTATAATAAGACATGGTTTAAAAGAAACACAAGCCTTTGAGGTTGAAGCTTCTTTAATAGATTTTGGTAATTATATAGGATTAGGGCTATCCAATATAGTGGAAGGACATCATGTAGGCTATAAAGGATTAATGACTACAGATGAGATTATTAGATTACACAATGCAGAACCTTTACAGGAACTACAGCACCCAGTTATTCTGATTAACATCAACAAAAAATATGAAAGAGGAAAATCTGTAGAACATATTTATCAAGCTACAAAACAATCTTGGGTTATAGGAGAACACCGAAGAAATACTGTAAAATATGCATTATCAGAATATACAGGTATTATCATTGAAGTTTTTGAAATAGAAGAATGGTATCCTATTCATACTCCAGGAGTAAAAAGACAAAATAGGTGGGGCTTTCATGGAAAAGTAGCAAATGATGAGGTTAGGAGTCTGTATATCAATAAATCAATAGCCCACACTAAGAAAAAAGGAGCTGCAAACCCTATCAAATACAGATTAGACTAAAGCTATGTTTAAGACAACAACTATTGAAGAATTAAAAGAACATCTAACCACTATTAATATAGCTGAGGTTAGTTATTTAAATACATATCCTTTTTTTGTTAAATACTTCAATGATATAGAGGTTATAGAAAAAGAACACCTAATCATTGCTTCACATTTTGTTTATGGTTGGATGCCTACCATTATTGATTTAAACTTAAAAAAAATAGATGTTGTTTTAAGTATATTAAATAAAGCCAAACAGGGAGAGCTGTTAAATGAAGATGAGTTATTAATTGGTAAAGAAGCCATAAATAACTCAATAGTTGGGTTATCTAAATTACTTCATTTTATAAATCCGAAAATATATGCCATTTGGGATAGTAGAATATTCAGATTCTTGACAAAGAAAAAATCAACTTATGGTATTTCTAACCCTAAAAACTATATAGCATATTTACATTACTTAGAAGCATTAATAAAAGACAAGCTATTTCAAGGTTTTCAAAACAATGTTAATGAACTTATGGGTTACGAAGTTTCTGCATATAGAGCTTTAGAATTTACAATGTTTGAAGCTGATAAAAAGAATATGAAATGAAACAACTTACCAAAACAGACTTTATTCAATATTTAAACTGTCCTGAATCTCTATGGTTATTTAAAAACAAACCAGAAGAATTTCCTAGCGGTGAATTTTCTTTGTTTTTAGAAAAGCTAATTAAAGAGGGGTATGAAGTTGAGGAATATGCTAAGCAATTATTTACTATAGGTATAAACCTACCTGAAAATGCCACACCAGAACATACCAAAAAGCAACTTAACACCGATAAAACTGTTTTTTTTCAACCCTCATTTGTAACTCAAAAAGGAGTTTTTGCAAGGATTGATATTTTAGAAAAGTTAAAAGATGGTAGTTTTCATATTTATGAAATTAAATCTTCAACCAGTATTAAAAAGGATAAAAAGCATAATCATTTAAAAGATGCTTGTTTTCAAAAATATGTATTACAAGAATGTGGTTATAGCGTAAATAAAGTATCTATTATAAACCTTAATAAAGAATATGTAAGACAAGGTAATATCATTCCAAATGAATTATTAAATATTACAGATGTTACCAAAGAATTAGATGGCTTATATTCTAATGTAGTTAACGAAATAAATGCAGGTGTTAATTTTATAAATAAAGAAATTATCAATCAAGAAGAATGCAGGTGTAGGTATAAAACAAGAAGCAATCATTGTGATAGTTTCAAGTATTTTAATAAAGACATTCCTGAATATGCTATTTATGAAATAGGTAGAATATCTGCCAGAAAAGTAATAGAATTAGTAGAGCATAACCATACAGCCATAATAGACATTCCTTTAGATTTTGATTTAAACATTAAACAACAAATACAAGTAAAATCTGTAAAAGAAGAAGCACCAATCATCAATAAACCTGTAATTGAAAATACCTTATCAAATTTAAAATACCCTTTGCATTTTGTTGATTATGAAACTTATGCTAGTGCAGTACCTAAAGTGGATGGTATGAGTCCACATAAGCATTTAGTTTTTCAAGTATCAATACATACTCTAAATCAAGATGGAGATTTAAAGCATTTTGAGTGGTTAGGCAAAAAAATGGAACTACCAATTGATATGCTTAATCAAATGCAAGAGTTTACAGCTTTAACAGGTACATTTATTTCTTGGAATGCTCCTTTTGAAATAGGTAGGAATAAAGATATGATAAATTGGTTACCTCAATTTACTAGTTATCTAACTTATATGAACTCTAACATGTTTGATTTAATGAACATTTTTAAAGAAGACTACGTAGATTATAGGTTTCATGGCTCTACTTCAATTAAAAAAGTATTACCTGTTTTATGTCCACAATTTTCTTATTTAGATTTAGAAGTGCAAGATGGCACTATGGCTTTAGATACTTGGGGCAGAATGGTAACAGACCCTAATTTTAATCAAGATATAAAGCAAACAAGAGAAAACCTTTTAGCTTATTGTGAATTAGATACTTTGGCTATGGTTGAGATATATAAATTTTTAAAAACTGTTTTATAAAATGATTAGCATACATTGCTTAAAATTATTCAACAATTATTACAAAATAACCACCTGTAATAAAAATGATACAACTCCAGAAAATTCATGGTCAGTGCAAAAGTTAAGTGCAGATGGAAAAAGATGTGTTTTATTCTTGCACCATACTACTGCTGTGTATTTTGTAATATTTGGATTTGAAAGAGAAGATATAGTTAATTTAAAATCTTTATTTGTTGACGGTTTAATTGCTCAATTAGAATCACATATACAACTAAATGAAACTGAAAAAACTCAAATAATAAATTCAATTGATGAGATTGAATTTTATGATATTTCTAACAATAAAAATGTAAACAACTTAGTTAATAATGTAATATCTACAATAAAAGGTTTAAGTCTATTAAATTACGGAGAATCAAACCCTTTAACTATTGAAGCACTTTACAATGAACAAGAGAGATATTTTGATGAAAATAATTGCGAAAAACTTAAGAACATATTACTAGATAAAACGTACTAGTTTATTTGTTGGAATGAAACTGAAAAAATTAAATATTTACATATTCATCTTATTAATCCCTGTATTATTTATATTTTCAGTAAACGAATACTCAAGACTTAACACCTCAAATAAAGGCTTTGTTAGAAAAGGAGTTACCGCGATTAATCCAAGTGTAAAAATACCTAAAAAATGCAGTTGGTATTGCCATACAGATACTGGTTACTGTAAAAAGCATCATACCCACTTACTGAAAAATCATACTTCTAAAATTGACCCTTTTTACTTTGGCATCATAAAGTCATTACATGATGCAGGGGATTATGGTTTAGCCAATATTATTTTTTTAGTGATTCTATTTCCTGCATTAATCTATGTGCTTTTAATTAAAAGCATAAGCATTCAAATAAAAATTAAAGAGCTAAAGAATGGATAGATTGATGGATATAGTAAATTTTATTTATGCCTATTGTACAGATTTTGTTATCAATATAGCTAATGTTTTAGGGGTATCTTATTATGAAGTAAATACCTTCATATTTGTTATTCTGTATCCTTTATTAATAATTGGTTTAACTTGCTTATTTGTTATTCAAATTTTAAGGTTGTGGTACTGGAAAAAAAATTAAATGTGGTGAATATCATAAAAAAATATAAAATAAAGATTTTTAAAAAGATATATACAAGGTTAATACACAAACTAAGGTTCAATAATAATTACATTCAAATTGAGGATAAAAAGCAAGCCAATATTTACTTTAAAAAACATATTGACTTTTTATCAAAAATAAAGTATGAGTATGATTTTAAAACACAACAAACTTTTAAAAATGTGTATCCTCATACCATAATTAAGAATTATAAGGGTTTTAGTTATATAGATGTTAATAGGTTTTTAAGGGGAGAAAAATTAGAAAATAATAGTGAATATAACCTCAATAAAGTTAAACTTAGTATTAATGTAATAACCAAGGAGCTTGATAAGTTTAGATTACCGTTTAATTTAGTTGTTCTTAGAAGGGTTAGTAATAGCTTTTTTAACAAAACACTTTTAAAAGGCAATAAATATAAAAAAAGTATTGAATTTATTGACAACGGATTTTTGAGTACATCATTAAGTACAGATATCAATTATATTGACTCAAAAATACATGATTATTGTTCAGGAAAGTCTTTAATGATTATAAAAGTTCCCAAAGGAACATCAGCACTCTACATCGAACCTATTGATGAAAAGGGAGAATTAGAACTTTTACTTGAGAGAGGCTTAATAATGAAAACTGTTAAGCGTATTATTTTTTTATCTCGAAGAATATATTTAATTGAAATTTTAGGTTCATCAAAAAAGAAACCCAACCTCTAAAATAGAGATTGGGTAAACATCAACTTAAAAACCAATGATAAGAACCATCATTGATAGCTTTTGAAACACTTTTAGTAAAATCAAATGCATTGACATTTCTTGATAGAAAAGAATCTATATAAGAGCTCTTATTCGCTGAAGTGAATAAATTATAAATATTCCAACAGCTAATATTTCCATCTTCATTTTTGCAAAACCTTTCATCTTGGTAGTAATCCTTAGCAATGGTAGAAATTTGACCATCATTAATAAGTAATTGAGGTATTTCTAATTTCTCTTTCTTAGGTAAGAATTGATACAGTTTAGCTCTGCCAACTAATTGAGCAAATTGTTTTTCTGAAAGTTGGGATTGAGTTAAATTTTGCATCGACTTAAAATGATGCTCCATTTTATAAGACTGTAATAACGCCATAATTTTAGCTTTCAATTCTGCATAGCTAGATACTTTTATTTCAGCAGAAAAACCATCTGTAGAAATACACAAATTACAGCATACCAGATTTTGAAAACCTATAAACACTTGAAACTTTTCAAATGATTTTTTACTGTACAGGTTTTCTCTATTGTAAGCTCTAACTCCACCAACTATTAACGATAGCGTATTTCCATTAATGGTTTCAGTAATACTTGGTATTCGAATAATAAAAGCCATTCTTTCAAAATATTGTGTCCTTTCATGGTCTAATAAATCTTTGGCTGATTTATGTATAGCTTCAGGAATCCTACCTTTAATTTGGTGGCTAATTCTAATTTCAGGTTTACTAATATGATGCCTATTAAATGTTGATATTACACAGTCATTTGTTATATCAATAAACTCTTGGTGTGCTATGGTTTTTTCGTTGTCCTTTGCAAAGACAGGGATTACACAGTCCTGCTTTAAACAAGAAAGGCTAACCTCTTTTGTGTTAGCCTCTATAAAGGGATTCTGCTGAAATTGTAAAGGTTCATTTGATACCTGTATTAAAGAGGAACTATTGTTATTAACTCTTTTTACTACAGGTACTTTGTTTAGGATGGGTATATCCTTAGATACTGGTATAAGTTCCATAATGATTGATTTTAATTAATTTGTAGAAGGTCTATGCACTCCATTAGAACTGAAATTTTGAGGATTCATCAAACTTTCTAATTGTTGCTTTTTAGTTCTAAATTCTTCTTGATGAGACTGCTGAAATTGTGGATTTTGCTTGTACAATTCCATGAGCTTGTTTACTGAAAGACATTCTTGAATCCTATCTGATATAAGTTTATTGTTTACAGGTTCAATATTACTCCATTGCAATAGTTTTTTACCTGTAGCAGAAGATATTTTAAATTCTGGCTTCCCATTGAACAAGCCTGTCCTATCCTTTGATACTTTTACAAGATGTTTGTCATTAATCAATTCAAAGTTAACTGTCAGCTCATACTCAAAACCCTCCCTAGTAATTTCTTTAGTTCCATGTTTTACAACTTTAGTTCTACCATTAGAACCTATATCTAAAGAGTAATCAATCTTTCTTCTAGTAGTGGTAATAATATGGCAATTTGACTGTAGTATTTTATCAATAAATGCTTGATGTCTTGGAGTAACCTTTGCCCAGTCTTGAAACCTGCCACCTAGTTGTTCTTGTATTTGTAAACAACCACCAGTACCAGACCATTCATGTGTAATGGAATCCAAAATACATACTTCAATACCTGCCTTTTCACAAACTTCTATAGCTTCAACATACCTTTCAGGAGAAAATGGAGCTTGTAAATCAAGTACATTGTAATTTCCAAGGTGGCTGTACAATGAAGCCGAACTGTTTTCTGTGTCAACAACCGCTATTTTAGACCAGTCATTTGTTAAACCATGTGCCAATAATAAGGCACTTGTTGTTTTTCCAAACCCACTTGGTCCAGAAATTCCTATGCGTAGTTTTACATTACTACGCTTACTTTGTTTTAATTGCATATCGTTATTTTTTAATTAATATTTACTTGAAATGTTTTTCAGTTTGTGATTAACTCTTTCATTTTTAAATGAAAAAAGACTCTCAAAATGGAGAGCCTTTATATTATTTTAAGAAGCATATTTTAATTGAGGTTCTTCTAAAAGTTTCTGCATAGCATCATCAATTACTTTGTCCTCAAATTCTTTTAGATATGCTTTTGTAACACTAACATCATGATGCCCCATAGATTCACCAATTAAATCAGTTGAAATACCTGCAAATTTTAAGTTTGTAGCAAAACTGTGTCTTATGACATAAGAGGTTACATTTTGATGCACATCTTGTATTTCTGCTATTTCCTTTAATTGTTTATTGAATTTCTTTAAGGTTTTATGCTTTCTATTTTCAATTTGTATAGGAGTTAAGTTGTCTTTTAATAAAATTGGAAACACATAATCTGTGAGTCTATTTTGGGCTTTATAGTACTCAATTATTTCTATGATGGGCTGTAGCATTTTAACCGAAAATCTACCCTTAGTTTTAGAACGGATATATAAAATTCTATCCCCCTTAATATTTTCCCATTTTAACTTCATCATATCCACAAAATTCATTCCTCCCATATAATAGCTGAAAATCATATAGTTTTTGGTGTCTATAAGATGTGGATGTTTGTTAGTGTCAATAGCTTCCATTAACCTCATTTCATCTCTGGTTAGTGCTTTTTTAATATTCCTGCCTTTTAGTTTTGAAACTTTGTAAGTTTTAAATGGATAGTATTTTTCTTGTACAACACCTTTTTTAATAGCGTCATTAAACAATGCTCTAATCTCTCTCATTTTTACACCTATACCGCCATCAGTATTATTTTTACTTCTTAAGTAAGTTTCATACTTGTCTAATAAATTGGGTGTGATTTCTCTAAATACAAGATTTTTGTTTTTGTGAAACTTAAAGAATGAATTGTATACATCTTTATAAGCTCTTGCGTTTCCTGTTCTTCCAGATTTGTTAAGGTCATCTATCTTTTCTTTCCAAAATTCAGAAACAGTTATTGCATTTTGTTTTTTACCTCTAAATCTTTGTTCAAATTGATTAAGTGTGAAATCTATATCTTCTAATGAAAACTCATCTATTATTTTTAATGCCTTTTCTTGTAGTTTCAATAACACTCTGTTTCTTTGAGATGCATTTGGATAAGTTCTTTTAAACTCATTCTTCTTAGTATCCCAATCTTGTTTTTTACAAGATATTCCTAAAGAAATTAGTTTTGATTTTCTGTCTTTTACAATTCTTAGTATTACTGGGTATTCTTCCTGCTTATTAGGTTTATTTCTTAATGTTATTGTTATGCTTGCCATGATATTTATATTTTGAGTGTGACAAAATCCATATATAGAGATTCAGGATTTTGTCACATTTTTTTAATTGTTGATTAACTGTTGAAATTTGCTAGTAAGTTTACTTCTTAGCATATTTTTAGTTTTGAGCAAATTATTGTTTACCAACAACTGATTAAACTCCTTTTTTTGCTTACTCGCCTTATTTCTTAGATTGGATGAGGATTTTAGTGACTCCCAATGATTATAGCTTGTATATACTCCTATCTTCTTTTTTACTTCTTCAGAAATAGCACTATTATTTTTGTAATTGTCAATTATGGTTAACTCTTCAAATCTAATCATCAAGTTTTCAAACAAACTTTGAAGACTATCTTTAGATGTTAAGTCATTTATATTAAAAATGCCGTGAGGATTAATGCTCTTACTACATTTATGTTTTATCTCAATTCTCAACACATTATTGGATAAACTGTATTGCTTTGCTTTATCATAAATCTTAAAATCATAAATTGACCTGTCAAATTGTTTAAATTCTCCTTTACCTTCAAACTTTTTATTATGATTGTGAGTTTGATATTTATGCATCATAATATTCTCTCTAACAATAAATTCAGCAGGAAAATCTAATTCAATATTTAGCCCAAATTCTAACTTTGATAATCTTGCTTTTTCTAACTTGATTATCCCATTATTTAATAAACTAATGGTTTCAGTAAGTTGTGAGTAAGTGAAGTCATTATGATTTCTGTAGCCCTTTTTGTTATTCTGATTATAAAACTTATGCAAAGAGTTCATTACTCTTATATTCTTTTCAGTAATATTTATTTCCATTGAACCAAAATTGGTTTTGTATGGGTATTCTATTTCTCCTGAGTGTTTTTCTAAAACAACTCTTAATTCTTCAAAGTTTTTAGAATCACATATAAAAGATTCAACTTCACTTTTGTCCTTGTAGTTCATTCTAATAAAATCTATCATGATGCTAGATTTTTATTAGTTCTGCTTAGGTAGTTTTCAACATCACATTCCAACTCATCATTGGGCGTTACTTTGTTGTTAAAAACCCATGTATCAAGTTCTGATTTCTTGAAATAGATTTTTTTTCCACCAGGTTTATAAAAAGGAATCTCCTTATTACTGGTCATCTTGTGTAAACAAGATTTTGATAGCTGTAGATACTGTGTAGCATCATCAACACTAAATAATTCTTTAGTGTTTAAATTGTTAATTTGAAGGAGTCTTTTTATTTCTTCTATCTCAGTTTGGATATTTTCCATAACTATAATTGTTATGGATAAGCGCTTATCCTGATTAATACTGAGACAAAGAAACCTTAGAAGTACAGGTAAATACTTTTACTATACCTTGACTGTATGGTAAAGGTATATTTAGAGAGAAGAAATTATAGTGTCAATTCTTTCTTTTTGAGTTACGTTTTTAGAGTATGTAGATTTTGATTGTTTCAGGTTTTTTAGTTCATTTCCAAGATTATCCCTAAAAACATATTTTATATATCTACTAAGGTCGGTTATTATATTACTTTTTAGATATCGTTTTTTTATAAGCTCTTCTATAAAATAGAATAGGGATATTTTACTTGTAAATTTATTTTTGCCAGTAATCAACCAGTAAATACCTTCTTTTATTTCCTTTCCTGTGAAAGCATTTATAAAATCTGTTTTATTACATTTTATAACAGCTGGGGTTTCAGTCAACAAAAGATGTAATTTTTCTACTTTGGTTAATTGTTCTTCTGTGGTATCTGCAAGAAGATTAAAGGAAAGATTATATTCATTTTGGGCTGCGATTACCTGTTTTGAATATTGGTCAATCAAAGAAGTAATTTCATCAAAATACTTTGTTAAGAAAGGAAACTCTTCTATATTTCTATCAGTGTAGTATTGTTTAAGTTTAATTCTTAAAAAATCAGCATAACCTGTAGTTTCTTTTTTATCTGCAAAACGTTTTTGAAATTCACTTTCAATAAATCGCTTAGTTATGTTTATTTCTGTTCTAAGTTTTGTTTTTATAGTTCCTTCAAAAGAAAAGGTAATATAGTTAGCTTGGGTTTCTTCTTTATGATGAAGATTGGGGACTTTGATAATATGACGTACTTTATCTATTTCTTCAATATTGTTAAAGTAAAGTTCTTCTGTGATATTAGTATAAAATTCCTTTAAGTCCTTTTGAATTTGATTTTCGAAATAGTTGTCTAAAAACAAGAAAGGATATTCTGCTGTACTTTTCATAAAACCAAAAATATGAAATGTTTGACCTATGTTTGACCTGTATAAAAAAAGAAAGCCACTCAATTTCTTGAATGGCTTGTCTTTATTAAGCTCCCCCTCTTGGGCTCGAACCAAGGACCCTCTGATTAACAGTCAGATGCTCTAACCAGCTGAGCTAAGGAGGAATGTTCATATAGAACTATTTCAAATTGCGAAAATTATCAGCTTTCGCGTGGCATTTCTTAATTTAAACCTAGTTAGTAATCAATGATAATTGTGCTAGGCGGGTGCAAATATAATTGTTTTTTCAAATTCACCAAACAAAAAAATGGTGTTTTTTAAAGAACTATATAAATCTTTTTATAATGTTCCAGATATCATTTCCAAAAACTAGAGCCATTAAACCCATAATTATAACAAAACCAATAATTTGGCCTCGCTCTAATACTTTTTCGCTTGGCGGTCTGCCAGAAATAATTTCGTATAATAAAAACATTACATGTCCACCATCTAAGGCAGGAATAGGTAATAGATTTACAAAAGCTAGCCATACAGAAAACATTGCCATAAAACTCCAGAAAAATGTCCAGTCGAACTCTTGAGGCATCATTTCTACAATACCTATAGGACCTTTAACAGATTTATAAGCTTTTGTTTTTGTGTTAAATAAAATTTTAAATTGTCTAATTTGTTTTGTTAGTACCTCTATGGTTTTATTAAACCCGGCAGGGATTGATTGTAAAAAGGTATAGGTGTCTGTAACAACTAAATCTTCAGTGTTTAACATAACACCAATAGCTGCTTCTTTTGGCACAGTAAGATTTAATTCTTTTGTTTCTCCATTACGAAGTACTTGTATACTTATTTTTTTATTAGCAGAGTCTTGTATTTCTTTTACAAATTGATCCCAGTATGCTATTGTTTTTCCGTTTACACCAATAATTTCATCATTAGCTAATATTCCGGCTTTTTCGGCAACAGAACCAGTAGTAATTTTTTCTATTAATGGTTTAGATCTATACCCTAAAAAGTTTTTTCCTTGAGTAGATAATACATTTGCTTTTGCTTCTGGTGGTATGTTAAAAGTTATTTCTTTACCATCTCTATTTACTGTTATATCATCACCTAAAAGAATATCTAAAACAGCATCAGTATATTTTTTTGTTTTTTTACCATCGATAGCTAAAATTTGGTCACCAGTTTTTAAACCTATCTGTTCTCCTATAGAATCTACTTGTATACCATATTTTAAGCTATCGGCAGGGATATAACTATCGCCATTATTAAATAATAATAGACTATAAATTATCCAAGCTAAAAAGAAATTAACGGTAACACCACCTATCATAATAATTAAACGTTGCCAAGCTGGTTTAGATCTAAATTCCCATGGTTTAGGCTCTTCTTTCATTTGCTCAGTATCCATGCTTTCGTCTATCATACCCGCAATTTTAACGTAACCACCTAATGGTAACCAGCCAATTCCGTATTCTGTTTCGCCAATTTTTTTCTTGAAGAGTGAAAATTTTACATCAAAAAATAAATAAAACTTCTCTACCTTGGTTTTAAAGTATTTTGCAGGAATAAAGTGTCCTAATTCATGAAGAATAACAAGTATAGATATTATTAAAATAAAAGTAAGTATCTGTGTAAGCAAGCCCATTTAGTAATCTGTTTTTTATCTTTCTAAGCGCCAAAAGTAAGCTTTTAGTAAGTCTTAAAAAAGAAAACAAATTATGCGCTTCTTTTTTTAAGAAAGATTTAATAATCAATGATCTTAGATTATTTTTTTGATGATACCTAATAGCAGCCGTACCTTTGTTATTAGATATGCTTTCTTTTTTTAGTAAATACAAGATTTTTGCTTTGGTGTTATTGGTGCTTTCTGCTATCATTATAACCTTATTCTATAATGCTTTAAAGCCAGCAAAAAGATTAATGATTTACCAGCCAGCTATGGTAAATAGTGAACTAGTAGATAGTACGCTTACGCATGTAAAAAAACACCATACAATTGCTGATTTTTCATTAACCAATCAGAATGGAGAAATCATTACTCAGGAAAATTATAAAGATAAAATATATATTGCCGATTTTTTCTTTACCACTTGCCCTAGTATTTGCCCTGTTATGACAAAGAACATGGCTCTTATACAACAGCATATTTTAAATGATGATGAAGTTATGCTGCTTTCGCATTCCGTAACTCCTAGTATAGATTCTGTGGCTCAGCTTAAAAAATATGCTATAGAAAAAGGAGTTGTAGATACTAAATGGAACTTAGTTACAGGTTCTAAAAAACATATTTACGAATTAGCAAGGAAATCTTATTTTGCTGCTAAAACAGACGGAGATGGTGGCCCATTAGATATGATACATACAGAAAATTTTATTTTAGTTGATAAAGAGCGTAGAATTAGAGGTTTTTATGATGGAACTAAGGTAGAAGAAATTGAAGAATTGATACAAGACCTTAAGATTTTGAAATTAAGTTATAATAACTAAAAAGACCTCTTAAAAAGAGGTCTTTTTTGTAATAGGTTTCTTTTAGTTTAATTACATTCGCTAGTATAAATATCTGCTATTTTAATTTGATCCTCTTTTGAGTTAGAAAACTCATTACTTTCTATACGTTTAGCTAAAGTACTACAGCTTGCGAAAAAATTAGAGCTTGCTTTCTGTGCTTTTTTTTCTGTTTTTATTTTAAAATAAAAATCATCTGCTGTAGTTAAATCTTTATATAAAATCACTTTATCAGTTTTATGAACACGCTCCATAAATATAGTATTATTTAAACTAACACTTAGAGGTATTTTAGGATTTACAGATTCAAATATTCTATCATCTGCATGTATTTCTTTAACATCTTTACATTTGTAATAAGAGTTTTTTGTTTTCCCTTTTTCGTTTACGTAAGTAACAGTAACTCTTTTTGCTGTTGTGTCTCCATCTAAACTTACAATGTTTCCACCTGTTTGAGATTCTGGTTCTGGAGAAAATCTTATAGATATTTTTCCTTCTATTTTCTCTCCTTTTTCGTTTATAATATATCCCGAAGCTTTTGTTATATCATTATTTGATACAGTTTCATTATTTTCTATTCTTTGAATTATTGGGTCTACTTCATACGCATCTGCATAAATACGTTTTCCTGTAGCGTCAAAATTACGAGTATATTCTTTTTTTTGTCTTCTTAATGTTCCTCTTGCTAATTTTGTTACCAATTTTCTTTCCCCTAATTCTAACATTTGATTCATGTATTCCTCTGCAGAAGTAAAATCTTCTATTAATAAAGAAGCTCTGTGTAGATTCATTAACATTCCCCAACCTATTTTTTTACCTGTTTTATCGGAAAGGTCACAATTAGAAAGTTTATTTTTCCAATAATCTATATAAGGAGTTAGTAATTCTTTTCCTGCTCTTAATTTATCAAGAGTTTTAAGATTAAATATTGTTTCTCTAAAAGAAGCTAGCTTTTCTTTAGTTTCTTCTTGTAAAGCCTTATTTTTTTTATCTTTTATAAAGTAAAATTTCTTAGCGCTTTCCTTTACCCTTAAATCATATTTTTTATATAATTTAGGAACTATTGTTGTAGCTAAATAGTCATCTCCAAGAAGTCTTTTTAAATATTCCTCTACTAAATAAGATGTTCCTTTTGCGTTATCTTCTCCAGAGAAGATTAAATATTTTTCTTTTTCTTTAAAAGGGAAATCTATAATTGTAGGTATTGGTTTTTGATTTTCATCTCTTTCTGCATAAATTGGAAACTCTGTATAATGAGTATTTACGCCTCTTACCATAGTAATAACAGCTATTTTTGAGTTTCGTTCACTAGGAAGAATACTAACACTGAATGTTTCAGCTGCTTTATTTCGGCTTATAGTTAAGTTTAGGTCATCTGCAGAAACGCCATTTATACCAAAAAATAAATCTGGATTATCACTAGTTGCTAAGGTAAAATCTTGAAAGTTTAATGAAGATTGAAATTCTTGTTCTGAAAAAGGTAATACAGAATTTTCGGTATTTGTAAAATAGGCTCCGTATGTTTTTATTCCTTTAGGAGTTTGTTCTTCTGGATAACTAGGGATATAAGCAATAACAACTTCAGCTTTTGAATTTTGTGCATAAACACAAAAGTTGCCAAATAAAAATAATAAGCATAATAATTTCTTCATAATATATTTATTTTGGTTAATGTTAATTAATTTTTCTTTTACGGGTTTTAAATGTTTTTAAGTATTGAGTACTGTAGGAATCATTAAAGTTATCATCATTAAAAAGAATTTGTTTATTCTCTTTTTTATATTTCATTTTTAATTTTTCTTCTTTCAGTATTGTATTAAATCTATCTTTATTGTTGTATAATAATGCGTAGTCATAATTTGTTCCTGCCTTATTAAAGTCTTCTTTAAGTGTGTATAGGCTTGCTAAATTTGCATGTGCGTAAGATTTAAAACTATTGTAATTTGTGTAATCTTTAGATTTTTTTAAGTCTGAAAATAGTGTAATTAAACTATTTAGTTCTGTGTTAAATTCATCTCTATTTAAAATATTTTTATCTAAACTTTCCAAATTCTTTATTCTTTTACCTAATGATTTTATTTGATCTTCAGATATTAATTTTTTAGCTTTTGAGATTCCATAAAATTTTATATAATCTTTAGAAAAACTTAAATCTATTAAGTCTTTTATATCTGTATTAAGAGGGTAAACTATTTTCGATAAAATTTTACTATTTAAATTGTGAGCTAGTTCTGATTCCTTATTATTTGCTATAATGTGAACATCTTTAGGAGATAAACTAGAAACAAAAGAACCTTCTATGTCATTGTAATTAATTGTATCGCCAATAATTACATTTTTCTTGTGTGTTATAGATAACACCAACTTATATTTACTATAAATGTTGTATATATTATCTTTTCCAGAATATTCATGATATAATTCCACATCATCAATATTAATATTTAATAAAAACCCATTATCATAAGGGATAGTAGATTTATGGTATTTAGAAAACGAAAATAATTTAGGATATAGGCCTTGCGAACTAGTATTTAAATCTTTCAAAACTAATTTATCACCATTTGGTTTGTAGGCAAAAATATTTCTGTTGTTAATATTAGAAGAAACTCCATAAACCTCACAATTAGTAGGTAGTGGATGACTTGGGTAATTATATTGATTAAGCCTTAAGTAAAAACTATTAACATTTTGACCATAACTATAAGAGTGTAGCAAAAAAAATATTGAAAGTAGGGCACTTAATTTATTTATAAGCATTTCAGGGAATTATTTTAGAATGACCAAAAATTTGAGCCTTTATTATTAACGTTGATTCTTTTTTTTTAGTATTATTCGTGAATAAAGCATATTATTTTGCTTTTTTATTCTACTTTTGCCTCTACTTAAAATCAATCTAAATAAAAATTGATAACTACCATTGCACATCTTAAAAAAGGCGAAGTTGGCATTATAAGGGAATTTACTACAGATACCTTGCCTTTAAAACTTTTAGAAATGGGTTGTTTACCAGGTAATAAGGTAGAATTAGTACAAGTTGCACCTTTAAAAGATCCAATTTATATTAATGTAGATGGTTCGCACATAGCTATTCGCAAATCTGTAGCTATGCAGATAGAGTTAGATATTATTGAGAAGTTATAATTATATGAGTAAGAATATAAATGTAGCACTCATAGGAAACCCCAATACAGGTAAGACATCTGTTTTTAATGCGCTTACAGGGTTAAACCAAAAGGTTGGTAACTATCCTGGAATTACTGTAGAAAAAAAAGAAGGGCTTTGCAAATTACCAAGAGGAGTAAAAGCTCATATTTTAGATTTACCAGGAACTTATAGCCTTAACACTACTTCTTTGGATGAGAGTGTAGCTGTTGAGATTCTTTTAAATAAAAACGATAAAAACTACCCAGATGTTGCTGTAGTAATAGTAGATGTAGAAAATTTAAAACGAAATCTTCTTTTATTTACACAAATAAAAGACCTTGGGATACCAACCATTTTAGTAATTAATATGGCAGATAGAATGTCTAGAAAGGGTATTTCTTTAGACATTCCGTTATTAGAAGAAAAGCTAGATACTAAAATAGCATTGGTTAGTACAAGGCAGCAAGTAGGAATTGAGCGTATTAAAGAATTAATCGCAGATTATAAAAAACTATCTGTAAAACCAAGTATAGATACCATTACTATTGCTCCCGAATATTTTGGAAAATTAAAGCAAACTTTTCCTAATGAAGATACCTATAAGTTATGGTTGGTAATTACGCAAGATGTAAACTTTATGCCGATAGAAAAGAAGTTCATAAAAGATACTTCTTCGTTTGCAACAAAGCCTAAGGCAGAATTAAAAAAGTTACAGCATAGAGAAACCATATTACGATATCAATTTATTAATAGTGTATTAAAGCAAGGGCAAACTATAGATGGCAATGCAGCTAAAGGGTTTAGAGCTTTTTTAGATAAATTGCTTACACATAAAATATTTGGATATTTAATATTCTTTTTAATTTTACTTACAATTTTTCAGGCTATATATGTTTGGAGCAGTTACCCTACAGATATACTAGATGAGTTTTTTGCATCATCTAGTGAGTGGGTTAAAAATACACTTCCACCAGGTGTTTTTACCAATTTATTATCAGAAGGAATATTATCTGGTATTGGAGGCATCGTAGTTTTTATTCCACAAATAGCATTTCTTTTTCTTTTTATATCGTTATTAGAAGAAACTGGCTATATGAGTAGAGTTGTTTTTTTAATGGATCGTATTATGCGCCCGTTTGGACTTAGCGGAAAAAGTATAGTTCCGTTAATGTCTGGTACCGCTTGTGCTATACCAGCAGTAATGGCTACAAGAACAATAGAGAATTGGAAAGAACGCTTAATTACTATTTTGGTAGTACCTTTTACTACTTGTTCTGCTCGTTTGCCAGTATATTTAATTATTATTTCTTTGGTAATACCAGAAGGGTGGTTTTTAGGACTTAGCTACCAAGCATTAACTTTAATGCTATTGTACTTAATTGGTTTTGGTGCTTCTATTATTTCTGCAATGATTTTAAATAAAGTGCTTAAAATAAAAAGCAGATCTTTCTTTGTTGTAGAAATGCCCAATTACAAGCTTCCATTATTTAAGAATGTAGCATATACAGTATTAGAAAAGACAAAGAGTTTTGTTCTGGGTGCAGGTAAAATTATTTTGGCAATTTCTATTATTTTATGGTTTTTAGGATCTAATGGATTGTCTGATAATTTTATAAATGCAGAAGAAATTGTAAAAGAAAAGGTTACTACCAAAGGTTTTTCAGAATACAATAGTTCTAGCATACAACAAGAGTTGGTGTCTTATAAAACAGAATTATTAGGAAACGATAAGATTACTATTACTAACCTTGCAGATTCGCTTAGAATAAAGAAAGAAATATTAGAATTAAATGCCCTTAACCAGGAAATAGCGAGCTATAAGTTAGAAAACTCTTATATGGGGTATATGGGTAAAGCTATTGAGCCTATTGTACGTCCTTTAGGTTATGATTGGAAAATAGGTATTGCAGTACTAACATCTTTTGCAGCAAGAGAAGTTTTTGTAAGTACACTTGCCACTATTTATAGCGTTGGTAGTGATCAGGAAGAAACTATTAAAAATAGAATGGCAGCAGAGATAAATCCTTTAAATAAAAAACCTGTTTTTAATTTGGCTTCTGGTATTTCGTTATTGCTTTTTTATGCATTTGCCATGCAATGCGTAAGTACACTGGCTATTGTAAAAAGAGAAACAAATACTTGGAAATGGCCTGTGGCTCAGTTAGTAACTATGAGTCTTTTTGCTTATCTTGTAGCTTTAATTTCATATCAAATCCTTAAATAATGGCTGTTATACAATCTCTTTTAGTGTATGTTATAGTGGCATTAGCTGTGGGATATATTCTTAAAAAGTTTTTTTTACCTAAAACATTATTTGCCTCTAAAAAAAGTAGTAATAAATCTTGCGGTAGCGATAGCTGTGGTTGTCATTAATTTCTTCTTTCTAAGTAACAAAAAAGTAACATACTCGTCATCTGGGTATGATAATCTAATTCTCTTAAAAAAAGGATAAATGTGTCTTAAAGAAAATAAAAAGACACTTCTTATATTTTTGATTATGTTTTAGTTTGTCATTATATATTTAAGTATGATGAATAAAATTACTTTTCTTTTCTTTTTTATAATGAGTGCATCAATTTGTAATGCACAGAGTTTAAGTTCTAAAATTATAGATTCTATATCTCAAAAGCCTATACCTTATGCCACAGTACAACTAAAAAATAAAGGTGTAATAACCAATGAAGAAGGTGTCTTTAGCTTTTTATTACATAAAAATATTAAAGAAACAGATTCTTTATTTATTTCTTGTATCGGATATGAATCTATAGGTAAACCATTAAAAGAATTTACGGATAGTGTTATAGTATTACAACCAAAAGCAATAGAATTAAATAATATTATACTATCGAACAAACAGTATACAGCAGAAGAAATTATAGATTTAGTTAGAGCTAATTTAAATGATAATTATAATAGTAGTTTAAGTAAAAAACGCTTGTTTTTTAGAGACTCTCAATATCAAGATTTTGTAAAGAGTAATGTAGAATTTAAAAAGTCTACCATAGCGGCACTAAACAAGAAATTTATAGATAGTGTTATGAACTCTATACCCAAAAAATCTAGTTATTATACCGAAATATTGTGCGATTTATATGGGAATAATGATAAAGAAAAACAAAAGATACATCTTATTAAAGCATCTGAGTTGTATGATAAAAAAAATGAATTAGATTTTACTAAATTGGAAGCAAAATTTAATGAAATTATAAAGAGTAATGTAAAGCCAAACTCTTATTTAAAAGTAAAATCTGGCCTATTTGGCACCAAGATAAAAGGAGATGATTTTGATGCATTTTATGGTAAAGAAATAGACTCTACAGATACAGTTGCTCTAAAAAAACAATTGGAGGAAAAGAAGAAACAAGAAAAAGAAAGAAAAACAAATTTTGCAAAATATAAAAAAGGCGCTTTAGGGAGAGTTTTTAAAGACTTGTTTTTTGTGGAAGATGCTAAGTTTAATTTTATTAATAAACCTAAAAAATATAATTACACTATAGAAGATTTTACCTATGTAGGAGATGATGCAGTTTATATTATAGGTTTTGAATCTAAAGGTTCTGCAGATTACAAAGGAAAACTATATATAAATTCGGATGATTTTGCAGTGATACGTGCCGATTATGAAAATATAAAGCCATTAAAAAAGTTTGGTTTGTTGGGCTTTTCCATGAATGAATTTTTAGGAAAAGGAAAAATATTTTTCTCGAAAGGTAAAAACGAAAAATACTCATTACGTTATTTAGAAAGCGAATTTGGAACTAAGGTTGGCATAAAACGTCCGCTAAAAATTATTGAAAAAAATAAGATTGTAAGAGGTAGAAATAGACAAAATGAGCTATCCTTAAAACTAGATATGGCTTTTAAAACAATTAATAAGTATGAAATTATTGTTTTTAATTCTGAAGAACTATCCAGTTCGCAATATGACGCTTATACAGAAGCAAATAATGTATTGCCTAAATATATGCCTAATTATGACCCCGAATTCTGGAAAGATTATACTATTATAGCACCTAACCAGGCTATAAAAGAATTTACTTCAGAAGAATAAAGTAATATAATAAAAGACTCCATCCAACAACTAAAAATAATCCGCCTAATGGGGTTACTGGCCCTAAGAATTTTAATTTTTTACCCTTAGAACTACTTAAGCAAAGCCCGTAAATACTAAAAGAAAAGAGAAAAATGCCAATAATAAAAGCATAAGAAATACTATTTTCTAATATAGTGGAAAATGTAAAATTATAACCCATAAACAGCAATACAATTGCGTGGTACATTTGGTATTTTACTCCGGTTTCAAAACTCTTTAACTGGTCTTCGGTAAAGCTTTTTTTTAGTGCATGCGCACCAAAAGCACCAAAAACAACAGCTAGTAAACCATATAATGCACCAGAAATTAGTACTAATTTAATCATGAGTATAATTTTCTAGTAAATATAGATATTGTTTTATAAAAGTAGTAGTGTTAAAATCATGAAAATATTTGCGTAACCAATCAGTTACATTTATATTTGTAACCGATTAGTTACGTTTTTTATGAGAAGAGATGTTTTTCAAGCAATAGCAGACCCTGTAAGAAGAGAAATTATAGATCTTCTTTCAGAGCAAGAATTGACTGTAAATGAAATAGCAGGAAATTTTGAAATAAGTAGACCGGCGATATCAAAACATTTAAAAATATTAGATGAATGCGGAATTGTATCTATTGAAAAAAAAGGTAGAGAACGTTATTGTTTAATTAATACTGAGAATTTAATTCCTGCATTTCTTTGGATAGAAAAGTATAATAAACAATGGGAAAATAGAATTAATTCTTTTGAAAATTATATAAATGAGTTAAAATCAAAAACAGATAAAAAATGAACGATTTATTAAACAGAACTATTACCATAGAAAAAATTTTAGATGCGCCAGTAGAATTAGTTTGGAAAGCTTGGACAACAGCTAATCATATTGTAAAATGGTGGGCACCAGAAGGAATGGACTTAGAGGTTATTGAGCATAATTTTGAGCTTGGAGGAAAGTGGAAATATACTATGTTAATGCCAAATGGTAAGGAGTTTATTTCTGAAGGAGTCTACAAAGAAATAATACCTCTTAAAAAGATTATTACAAGTGCAGACTTTAGACCAATGACAAATAATGTGGAGTTATATGCTTTTTTTGAAGCAGATGGAGATAAAACTAAATTTACTTTTAGCGTAATTCATGAAACCGAAGATTATTGTAAACAACAAGAAGCAATGGGGATATATAATGGTTGGGGTTCTGCATTTAATAGATTAAATGAGCTTTTAAAAACTATTTCATAATAGTATAAAAACAAATAATCGTAGATTAGGCTGATTATTTGTTTTTTACTTTTTTAAATAATTAACCCCTAAATAAAAAGAAACGATCTTTCATGTCTTCTATGGCTGTGCTTTTATTTGTGGTAATGTAGTTAATAGCTTCTGTAGTAAACTCTTTTCCTTTTCTTGTTAAAGAAATAATATCGTTTTCTATCTTAATCATATTATTCTCTTTGGCTAAAGATAAAATAGATTTAGATTCTACTGTACGCCAATTAATATGCTCGTTTAAATGTTGTACGTGGCGTTCAGACTCTTCTTTATGGTTTTGTAGATGTAATAAAAAAGTTAATAAATACACTTCTGTTTTTTGGCGTTTCTGACGATACAAAACAGCTATTAAACCTTTATTAGGCGCAAATAAATAAACGAGTAAAAATAGGACTCCTAATACAGTAGTCATAGCTCCAGAAATAGAGGCATCTAGAATATGGGCTAACCAATAACCCGTTATAGCCGAAAAAACGCCAAAATAACAGGCAATTAAAATCATTTTCTTAAGGTTGTTTGTTAGTAAATAGGCAATTGCAGATGGTGCAATCATAAGCGCTACTACTAATATAGCTCCTACAGCATCAAAGGCACCTACAGTTGTTACCGATGCTATAGACATTAATCCGTAATGCATTACTACAGGGGAAAAGCCTAGAGTAGTAGCTAAGCTTTTATCAAACGTACTTAGCTTTAACTCTTTAAAAAAGGTAATTAATAAAGTAAGTGTAATTGCTAAAATTGTTCCTATAATCCAGAGCGATTTTGGACCTAAATCAATACCGTTAAAAAGAAAACGATCAAAAGGAGCAAACGCTAATTCGCCTAATAAAACAGCATCAACATCTAAATGTACATCATTGGCATTTTTTGCAATTAAAATAACACCAATACTAAAAAGAGCAGGAAATACTAATCCTATAGCTGTATCTTCTTTTACCAAGCCCGTTTTTTGAATAAATTCTACCAATATTACAGTTAAAATACCCGTTAGCGCTGCCAATAAAATAAGCCAAGGAGAATTTAGGTCTTCGGTTAGGAAAAAACCAATTACAATTCCTGGGAGAATAGAATGACTAATAGCATCGCTTATCATTGCCATTTTTCTTAGGACTAAGAAAGTGCCTGGAATTGCGCAAGCAATAGCAACAAGGGAAGCAATAAGTTGTATTTCTATCTGTACGCTACTCATTTACTGTATCTTGTTGGTTGTATAAATTTTTTGCCTTTTGGTATCCTTTTTCTGTTAAGGACCACATAGCCCCTTTAATAGTTACATATTCTAAATGTTCTAATTTTTGAAGCGATTTTTTAGTGTATCCCTGAAAGTTGTTTAGGATTTTTACAGCATGTGGATGTGATATGTTTTCATGTGTTTCTGCAATGGTATGCATAAATGCTAAAGTTTTATAGAGTTCTAAATCTTTACGGTTTTTCCAAAAACGAATCTGACGAAATAATAAGCCTCTTCCAGGAGAAAAAATGAAAGAAAACAAAACAAAAGTAGCAGCTACTAAAACAATTATGGGGCCAGTTGATAAATTATTAGAGCTAGCACTAATTGCAGTCCCTAAAACTCCCGAAAAACCCCCGAAAATAGCTGCTAATACTAACATTAAACTTAAACTATTAGTCCATTGTCTTGCTGCTGCTGCTGGTGCTAATAGCATTGCGCTCATTAGAACAACGCCTACTGTTTGTAGACCAATAACTATTGATATAACAATTAAAGAAGTAATTAATACTTCTAAAAAAGAGGTGTTAAAGCCTAAAGATTTGGTATAATCTGCATCAAAAAGTAATAATTTAAATTCTTTCCAAAATAGGGCTATAGTTAATAGACTAATACCAGTAATAATACACATTAACCAAACATCGTTTTCTACTAAAGTAGCTGCTTGCCCAAATAAATACTTATCTAAACCAGCTTGGTTGGCATTGGGCATTTTTTGAATAAAAGTTAGTAGTAACATTCCAAAACCAAAAAATAGAGACAATATAAGTCCTAAAGCGGTATCAGATTTTAGATGTGTTTTTTTTACAATGCCTCTAATCCAGAATGTGCCAATAAGTCCACTTATTAAGGCGCCTATAAGTAGCGTGTTGCTGTTTTTTGTTCCTGTAATTAAAAAAGCAATAGCAATACCTGGTAATGCAGCATGGGAAATAGCATCTCCCAACAAACTTTGCTTGCGTAAAACAGCAAAACTACCTAGCATACCGCACAATGCACCTAAAACAGCAGTACCAATAGATATAGTACGTAGCGTATAATCATTAAAAAGAAGTTCTATGTATTCTGATATTGTCATTACTGCTGCACACTTACTTTATAATTAATACCATAGGTTTTGGTTAAATTATCATCATTAAAAATATCTTTCACAGGACCTGTTGCTATTTTTTTTACATTTAGGAAGGTTACCCAATCAAAATATTCTGGTACAGTTTGCAAATCGTGATGTACTACCACTACTGTTTTTCCGGATTTTCGCAATTCTTTTAAAATATTAATGATAGCCTTTTCGGTAGTAGCATCTACACCCTGAAAAGGTTCGTCCATTAAGTAAATACTTGCATTTTGTACTAATGCTCTGGCTAAAAATATACGTTGCTGTTGCCCACCACTTAACTGACTTATTTGTCTGGATTTAAAAGCCAGCATACCTACTTTTTCTAAAGCTTCTAATGCTGCTTTTTTTTGTTTTTTACCAGGTCTTTTTATCCATCCTAAACTGCCATAAGTTCCCATCATAACAACGTCTAAGGCTGTAGTAGGAAAATCCCAGTCTACACTTCCTTTTTGTGGTACGTAAGCCACTAAATCGTATTGTTTTTTATAAGGCTTATCAAATACAGTAATACTACCGGCAATAGGTTTTATAATGCCTAAAATAGATTTTATGAGCGTAGACTTTCCTGCACCATTAGGTCCTACAATAGCCATAAGAACGCCTTCTGGAACTACTAAGTCTATATCCCAAAGTACTGGCTTGTAATTATAAGCTACTGTTAAATCATCTACAGTAATTGCAGTTCTATTGCTCATAGTTAAAGTTTATTTTAATGCGTTAACAATAGTATTTACATTATAGTAAAACATACCAATATATTCTTCTTCCTTTGTTCCTTTGTTTCCTAATGCATCGGAGTATAAGGTGCCGCCTATAGCAACATTATGTCCTTTAGATTGTACAGATGCTTGTAATGCTTCTATAGTTCTTTTAGGAACAGAGCTTTCTACAAAAATTGCTTTCACTTTTTTCTCAATAATAAACTTAGCTAATTTTTGTACGTCTTGTACGCCTGCTTCTGTAGCAGTAGATAAACCTTGTAAACCCACAACCTCAAAATCATAAGCTTGTCCAAAATAGTTAAAAGCATCGTGTGCCGTTACTAATATTCTTTTTTCCTTAGGCAGTGTTTCAATTGTGTTTTTTATGTTGGTTTCTAGGCTACTTAGTTTAGCTAAATATATTTTGCAGTTGGCTTTAAATACAGACGCATTTTTAGGGTCAGCTTTAATTAATTCTTTGGTAACATAATTGGTGATGCTTTTCCAGAAAGAAATATTAAACCAAATATGTGGGTCGTAATTAGAAGCAAAATAATCGGACCCCAACAATTCTTTAGGATTAATAGCTTTTGCTGTTTCTACAGTTTTTTTACCACTATGTTCCATCTTTTTAAAAACCTCTACTAGTTTTCCTTCTAAGTGTAAGCCTCCATAGAATATAATATCTGCATAAAATAGCTTACTTACATCTCCTTCGCTAGCTTTATATAAATGTGGGTCTACACCGCTACCCATTAAGCCTTGTATTGTAATTGCATCTCCCCCAATATTTTTTACTAAATCGGTAAGCATGGTAGTTGTAGTAACAACATTTAGTTTTTCATTTTTATCTTTTTTCTTATCCGTTTTACAGTGGGTAAAAATGCATAGAATACTTACAAGTAGAATATATTTTTTCATTTTTTATAATGTTACTTTTATATAAAGATTTGATGCTATTTCGTTAGAGATGTAAATTTCTCTTTCCTCTATTTTTACAAGAAAAGAGTTGTCAAACTCCTCTTTTTCAAGTATGGTAATTGTGTTGCCTAGAGCAATTTTATTTTTATCTAAAAATTTTAAAAAAGGAGCAGAGGAATCTTTAACACCCACACATATACCTTTGGTATTTATAGGAAATTCGTTTAATAGTTTTTTAGTAGATTCTATAAAAACACCTTCTTTAGATGGTATAGGGTCTCCGTGCGGATCTACTTTAGGAAAACCTAAATGTTTGTCTAATTTGTTTATTAGCTTTTCACTTTTAATATGTTCTAATTGCTCTGCAACTTCATGAACTTCGTCCCATGAAAAATCTAATTTTTCTACTAAAAAAACTTCCCATAAACGATGTTTTCTAATGATAGATAAAGCTGTTAATCTGCCAGATTCTGTTAAAGTTACCCCTTGGTACTTTTTATAGTGTACCAAATCTTTTTCAGATAGCTTTTTTATCATATCTGTTACAGAAGATGGTTTTGTCATCATTTGTTTGGCTATGGCATTGGTAGAGACATTTTTTTGTGCCCCTTTTCCTAAATGATATATTGCCTTAATATAATCTTCTTCAGAAAACGTCATTAGTTTTTAATTTATGTAAAAATACATTTTTATATCCAAAAACAAATTTTTAGCTTTGTCTAAATTTATTTTTTGAATAAAGTAAAGTAAAAAATGAACTTACATAGATTTGTATTGTTTTTTGTTGTGTTTGTAAGCTTAAGTATAAATGCTCAAAATTCAATAGTTGGTACAGTTACAGGTAAAAACGAATCAGTACCATATGTTAATATATATTTAAAGGGAACAAAAACAGGAACTTTTTCTGATGAGGATGGTAATTTTAAATTTTCTGATTTAACAGACGGAAGCCATACCTTAATAGCTTCTGCTATTGGATATTTGCCGTATAAAGTAACCATATATCTAGAAAAAGGAGAATTAAAAACTTTGAACATAGTTTTACAAGCTTCTACAGAAACATTAGATGAAACTGTGGTTACTGGAACTTTAAAACCGGTTAATAGGTTAGAGACTCCTGTGCCTGTTGAGGTGTATAAACCAAGCTTTTTAAAAAAGAATCCTACAGCTAATATTTTTGAAGCCTTGCAGAATGTAAACGGAGTACGTCCGCAGATAAATTGTAATGTGTGTAATACAGGAGATATTCATATTAATGGTTTAGAAGGGCCTTACACCTTAGTACTTATAGATGGTATGCCTATTGTAAGTGGTCTTGGAACGGTTTACGGGCTATCAGGAATTCCTAATTCATTAATAGAACAAATAGAGGTGGTAAAAGGGCCAGCATCTACTTTGTATGGTAGTGAAGCCGTTGGCGGACTTATTAATATTATTACCAAAAATAGCCTTACTGCACCTAAATTTTTTGCCGATAGTTTTATTACAGATTGGGGAGAGTATAATTTAGATGTAGGAACAAAAGTAGCTGTTGGGAAAAAAGCAAATATGCTTTTGGGTGTTAATTATTTTAGATACAATAATTTAATAGATAATAACGGAGACAATTTTACAGATTTAACTTTGCAGGATCGTATTTCTGTTTTTCAGAAATGGGATTTTAAACGAGATAAGTCGCGAATTTTCTCCTTAGCTGGCCGATTTTTTTATGAAGACCGTTGGGGAGGAGAATTGCAATGGAACTCAGGTTTTCGTGGTGGCGATGAGGTATACGGAGAGAGTATTTACACGCGTAGATGGGAAGTACTAGGAAAATACCAGTTGCCGGTAAAAGAAAAAATAATGCTAACGTTTTCCTATAATGATCATGCACAAAATTCGGTCTACGGAAATGTACCTTACCTAGCAGATCAACGCATAGGTTTTAGTCAATTAACATGGGATAAGTCTATAGGAAAACACGATTTGTTATTAGGAGCGGCAGTGCGTTATAATTATTATGATGATAATACACCAGCTACTATAAATTCTGATGAGGTAGTAATACCAAGTATTTTTGTACAAGATGAAATTGCTTTTGATAAAAAGAGTTCGTTACTTATAGGTGCTCGTTACGATTACGATAAACGTCATGGGAGTATTGTAACTCCAAGAGCTGCCTATCGTTATAAGTTTACAGATAATGATATTTTGCGCTTAAATTTCGGAACAGGTTTTAGAGTAGTAAACCTTTTTACAGAAGACCATGCAGCACTAACAGGAGCCAGAGATGTTATCATTGCAGAAGAGTTAAAACCAGAAGAATCTTTTAATTTTAATGTAAACTATCTTAAAAAAATATATAGCGATAATGGTACGTTTATAAGTCTGGATGCTTCTGCTTTTTATACCCATTTCCAAAATGTTATTATTCCAGATTACGATACCAATCCCAACCAGATTATTTACGATAATTTAAACGGAAAATCGGTATCTAAAGGTCTTAGTGCTAACTTAGATTTTGTTTTTAATAATGGAATAAAAGTACTTTTAGGAGCTACATTCCAAGATGTAAAAAACACGGAAGAAGGTGTAACAAAAAGGCAAATATTAACAGAAACCTATTCGGGTACTTGGAATGTATCATATACCCTTCGCCCATGGCATTTAACAATAGATTATACAGGAAATTTATACGGGCCTATGCGTTTGCCTACTTTAGGAGAAACAGACCCTAGGAGTGAGTATTCGCCAACTTGGAGCATTCAAAATATTCAGTTTACGTACAAAGGATTGCAGAATTTTGAATTTTACGGTGGGGTAAAAAATTTATTAGATTGGACACCAAATAAAGGAAATCCCTTTATAATAGCAAGAGCAAACGACCCTTTTGATAAGGAGGTTTCCTTTGATGCTAGTGGAAATGCATTGGCAACACCAAATAACCCTAATGCCCTCACTTTTGATCCTTCTTATGTGTATGGACCTAACCAAGGGATCCGTACTTTTTTTGGTATGCGTTATACCATAAACTAAAGTCAATTTATTAAATAGCGCCTATCCTTAAATTAGTATCTTTGGGTAAATTCAATGAGGTTATGAAAAATGTTTTTATTGTAGCTATTTTATTGTGTGGTTTTTATAGCTACGGAAAATCAAAGCATAAAGAAATTATTACGATAAAGGCTGATAGTAAAAAGGAAATTTTAATTCCTGCGTATAAGGGAGATACAATACGTATTCATATAGATTTATATAAAGGAAAGAAAGCAAAATTAAATAATATCTATTTTTTAAAATATCCGAATACGATCTTAACTAAAGCGGAAAAAATTAAAGATTTTGATTACGGTTTTATTACACAAGATAATGGTGTTTATAAATTAGTTATAGCGAATAATAACAAGAAAGAGGTAGATTATAATTTATTGTATACTATTTCATCAACCCGTAAAAAGAAGCCTGCTGTAGGTTATAGAATACAAAAAGATACTACCTATGGGTATGAAACATCATATTTAAAAACAGTAGCAATACCAGAAACAAAACAAATACAAACCGAAAAATTTTATTTAAATAGTACTTCCAATGCTTTGTTAAAGGGCGGTAAAAACCGAATTGTATTCCCGGTAAACTTACCTCAGGGTACCAAAGAGTGGTATTATGTTTTTACAGCCTCAAGAGAAGAACAAGATATTAAGAGTACCTTATCTACCTTTAATTTAGCTTCACAATTAACAAAATATATAGATGAGAATGCATCGTTACAACAATCTATAGCAAGTATGAGCCCCCCACCAGGAGCTAATATTTGTGATATTTATACCATTAAAGATGAAACTAATGCGAAACTTTTTAAAGAAAAAGAAGACTTTAGGTATGAGTTAGATGGTTCTAGAGAAAATTATAAGTCTGGTGTTGTAACTGTAAACGGGCAACAGAAGTCATATATAGGAATTAGAAACCCCGATAATTTATATGGTATACATGTGGGGATAGAAATTATAGTTGTGGTAGCAAAAACAGAAAGAAAAGAAGCAACTATTCATATTCCTATTATAACAAGTTCACAAGTTCCTTATTTAATAGAATAGCCAATTTAGATGACCTACGATTATATTATCATTGGAGCAGGAGCAGCCGGATTATTATTGACAGATGCACTTGGTAAAGATGATTTTTTTTCAGGAAAATCTATTTTGTTACTAGATAAAGATGCTAAACAAACCAATGACCGTACTTGGTGTTTTTGGGAAAAAGGAGTAGGAGAGTTTGATGCATTGCTACATAAAAAATGGGATGCTATATATTTTGCAGGAAAAACATATAAAGAGCAGTTGTCTATTGCTCCATATTCCTATAAAATGATACGTGGCTTAGATTTTTACTCGCACTATCTGGCAAAAATAGCTCAATACCCTAATATTACTTTTATACAAGAAACAGTAACAAATATTACTGAGATTGATGCTTTTGTTGAGGTTAAAACAGAAAAACAGCAGTATACTTGCACAAAGGTTTTTAATAGTATTTATAGTCCTAAAGAGGTATTATCTCAACAAAAACACCCCGTATTACAACAGCATTTTTTAGGTTGGTTTGTAAAAACAAAATCGCCAGTTTTTAATGCAACACAAGCAACGTTTATGGATTTTAGTATTCCCCAAAAAGGAAATACCAGATTTATGTATGTGCTGCCTATCTCTAATACAGAAGCCTTAATAGAGTATACCTTATTTTCAGAAAAATTACTCCCTAAAACAGAATACGAAACTGCTATTAAGGATTATTTAAAAAAATTAGGTTGTACCGATTATGAAATTATAGAAAAAGAAAAGGGAAGTATACCTATGACATGTTATAATTTTAGTGGTAAGAATACTAATAATATTATATATATTGGTACGGTAGGTGGGTGGTCTAAACCTAGTACAGGCTATACTTTTATGCCTACCGTAAAAAAAACGAAAGACTTAGTACAGCATCTTAAAAAAGAAAAACCACTAGTAAGTTTTGCTAAAAAAAGTAGATTTTGGTTTTACGATTTATTGTTGTTAGATATTCTTTATAAAGACAATAGTAAAGGTGAGCTTATTTTTGAAAGCCTTTTTAAGAATAGAAAACCACAAGCAATTTTTAGGTTTTTAGATGAAGATACCAACCTATGGGAAGATGTGAAAATTATACTAGGCTGCCCTAAAATACCGTTTATAAAAGCCTTGTTAGGGAGGTTGTTTTAGTTTTTGGGTAAATTAATTGTATTTATATGTAAGATTTTTTGTCTTTTTAATAACGCTATTTATTTTTATAATAAGTATTTTCTTCGTATGTAAACAGAAAAAAAATTGTAATGTATAGCTATTATTACTAATTTTCTCTTGTAAACCAAGTACAACCAAAATTAGTTAATTCATATATCGTAATACTTCTTCCCCAATATTGCATATTTTATTTTTCTATGTTAAAGACTATGGTGTAGTTTTTAGGCTGTCTTGTATTTACATAAAACAAAAAGTAACCCTTATTTATAAATTTAGACAACAAGTGTATTAAAAACTGTTATTTCTCACCTGCTGTATAGTAGTTTTATACAAAAACGATATTTCCTTAGAACCCTAATAAAACCAAAAGAAAATGAAAAGAATAATTTTAGTAGTAATAATTTTAGTTTGTAGCTTTAGTGTTAAAGCACAAAATGAAACAGTAAATGGTAGTTTAACTATTAAAGGCCCTGTAAAATTGAGAACAGGTGCTAATGAAGGAACTGCGGGTTTTGAGTTAAGTGGTAATGGTAAATATGTTCATTTAGCAGGTAATGGTTTAATTTCTCGTGTTAATAACCAGCAAGACATAGGTATTAGTAGTTGGAGGTTTAGAAATCTTTGGTTAGGCAGTAATGCTTATGTAAATGGAAAAATAGGAATAGGAACTACTAATCCTTCTCAAGAATTAGATGTTAAAGGTAATATAGCTTTAGATAATTATTCTATTATTTCACAGGGGGGGTCATATGTAAGTTTTGGAAACTCGGGATTAGGTAATGAAAATGACGATATTGGGATTAATATTGCTAATGACGGAGAGCTTGAACTCAATCGAAATGGAGTTAGTGTATTAACTATAGGGGATCATATTTTGTTGGATAGAACTAATACTCGGAATATTGGAATTGGCACTACTAACCCAGACGCCAAGCTTACTGTAAAAGGGAATATACACACCCAAGAAGTTAAGGTAGATTTAAACGGAGCTGTAGCTCCCGATTATGTGTTTAAAGAAGATTATAAGCTAAAACCTTTAGACCAAGTACAAGCTTACATAAAACAGAATGGACACTTACCTAATATTCCATCTGCAGCAGAAATGGAGAAAGAAGGTATATTGTTGAAAGAAATGAATTTAAAATTATTAGAAAAAATAGAGGAGTTAACACTTTATGTATTGGAGCAACAAAAAGAAATTGAGGTTGAAAGAGCTAAAAATAAGGAGTTAGAAAAAAGATTAGAACAATTAGAAAGTAAATTTAAATAATAGAATAAAAGTATGTTAATAATAAAAACCAAAGCAACAGAAATACTGTATAGTGTATTTTTTGTTTTATGCTCATTTTTTTCTGTTGTGGGTCAATCAGAAGCACCTAAAGTACAATTTGGAGCAACGCCAACGGTGGCTGAGTTAGCCAAATATGCAGACACTCCTGTTGGATATTACTCAGGTGCACCTAATATTAATATCCCTTTATATACTATAAACACGGGAAGCTATAATTTGCCCATTAGTTTAAGTTATCATGCAGGAGGTATTAAAATAGCTCAAGAAGCAAGTTGGGTAGGTTTAGGCTGGAGTTTAAATGCAGGAGGGATGATTACAAGGCAAATAAGAGGTAAAGATGATTTTAGTAGAAGTCAAAATGATTTGGGGTATTTTTATAATTATGAGAATTATGATAATCCAGAATTCGAATCTGTAGAATGTAGAAGAGAAGGTTATATAGGAACTCATTCAAGTGTACTTATAACAAGTGCTTATTATTTAGAGCCAAATTGTAATGTAAAAAAGGATGGCGAACCAGATTTATTCATTTATAATTTTGCAGGGTACTCGGGGAAGTTTTTTCTGCAATCAAAAGGCCAGAATTTACCTGGAGAAGGAATATTAATTGATAAAGAAAATAACTTAAAAATTGAATTTTACATAAATGGATTAGATTGTTATTTTATAGTAACTGCTCCGAACGGTATTAAATACGAGTTTTTTAAAAAAGAAAAATCAAAAACAATTCATCGTTCAGTAGGAAGCATAAATGGTACTAATGATGGCCCAGAAAAAATAGACTCTTGGCTCTTAGATAAAATTATATTAACAACTGGTGAAGAAATAAAATTTAATTATAAGAATGATGAATATCATACGTCTAGTCAAGAAACAATTTCTGAGAATCAGGAAAAACTAATATATATAACACCTAATGCTCAATGTATTCCTGATTTTAATCAAAAAGTTACTAAATATACATCTACTTTTTATGAGGAAAAATATATATTAGATAATATACAGTGGGGAAATGGTAATACCATTGTTTTTGAGACAGATAACCGTTTAGACTTTGGTAATGGAGCATCGCAAAAATTAAAAAATATAATTATTACAGATAAGGAAGTTAATGAAATTAAAAAATATAACTTATTTCATAGTTATTTTAATGATGCTTACCTTACAAATACATCTACAGACAGAAAACAAAACGTTAGATTAAAACTAGAAAAGATTCAAGAAGTAAATACTATATCTTCTAAAGCACTTCCTCCTTATAGTTTTAGTTATTACGAAGACAACGCTTTGCCTTCTAAAATATCTAATAATTATGATCATTGGGGTTTTAGTAATGGGATAGGGAACTTAATAAATAATACACGTATACCCACAGTTGTTCTACCTGCAATTACAATACCTAATTTTGATGATACTGGGTCAACTGACATGAGTAGTGATACATTTTTAGGTGCAAAAAGGCATGCAAAACTTAGTCATGCAATTTCAGGAACATTAAAATCTATTCAATATCCTACAGGAGGGACCGTTACATATGAATATGAATTAAATGATTATTTTTTAGGAGGAAGTCGAGTTTTTGAATACGTAAATCGATCGGGTAATATTCAAATAGATTTAAACCACGAGTTTCCGTTTGTGCCGTATGATGGAGGGCAAATACAAAATCCAAATTTTTATGATTTTGAAGTAATAGGAGATGTGCCATCATATACGCTGTCTTATAGTATAAATAAAGAAGCATATGACATTACTGTGTCAGATGTTAATGCTCAGCCCATGGCTATTGAATTGTTTAAGATTGTAAATGGCGATGAAGTTTCTGTAAAGCGATTAAGTCATGTAGGTTTTGAAAGTTCCACCATATGGCATCCTCAAGAACCATATAAAAACTTTTCAAAAACTTATAAGGAAACATTACTGCCAGGAAATTATAGGGTACGCTTTACTGCAATTCCTAACTATTTTTTAAACTCCTTAAATGATTTGTTATATATGTTTGGAGATATATCATATAGTGAGGAAGATGATAATTTAATAGTGAAATCACTTAAAGCAGGGGGGCTTCGCATTAAGCGAATTTCATCACCGAGTAATGTAAGAGAATTTGAATATGAAGAGTATAATGAAGACTTAGATATTGATGTTTCATCGGGGATATTGTTTAGTAAACCACGATATTGGTCTATTTATAGTGTTGAAAAAAAATGCGGACAAACAAACCTTAGCAGTGCAGTATTTGTATTACTTCAGTCTTCAAGTAATTATCCTATTACTGGTACTATAACCGGTAATATTGTTGGGTATGGAAAAGTTACAGAACAAGTTATTAATCAACAAGATCAATCGAAAATTAAAACAGTATATGAATATAATAATAGAAAGGAACAGGTAGTTGGTTTTAATGTGCCTAATAAGAATGATATTACCAACAATGGTAAATTTAAAGAGGTTTTGAAATATAACGATAGTGAAACTCTTATTGAAAAAACTGAATACTCCTATGATGAATATTTTTATGACCCAATATTAGCATTTAATTATTCTTCACCAACTACGACATATCAAACAATATTTGCTACTAATTATGTTAACTATACATATTGGGCTCCATTAAATAGTAAAAATATATATACTTATGATGTAAATGGAAATAATGCTGTTGTACAATCAGAAACATATCAGTATAACCTAAGTATGCAACATAAAAATAAGATTTCTGTATTTTCTAGAACAAGTAATGATAATAAAGTTTTAAAAACTAAATTTTATTATCCAGAAGATATAGGGAGTTTGTCTAATGTATCTGCAAATCAATTAACTGCTGCCAATAAATTATTAGATAATTATCAAATTGATATACCAGTACAGACAGAAAAATATATTTATAATGAATCGGATAAATTATTAGCTACAAACAGGATAGCTTATAAAGTAGAAGGCAATATAGTTGTCCCAGAATTTTTTAAAACAGCTATAGGAAATAATTCTTTAGAGAATAAAATAGAATATATAAATTATGATGATAAGGGTAATATATTAGAAACTAAAAATATGGAAACAGGAGTACATACCACCTATATATGGGGGTATAACCAAACGTATCCTATTGCAAAAATATACAATGCAACAAATAGTCAAATATTAGCACTTTCAGAGTTTTCTACACTTAACATAAGTAATGGTTTAAGTACTTCTCAAGAAACAGCATTAAGAAGCCATACAAGTTTAAAAGAAGCTATGGTAACTACCTATACTTATAAAGACCTTGTAGGAATAGCATCTATAACAGATCCAAGAGGTAAAACTACAAGCTACCATTACGATAGTTTTAATCGTTTAGAGTATATAACAGATTACGAAGGTAAAGTAGTGTCTAAAAACGAATATCATTATAAAAACCAACAATAGTAATAATTATGAAATATATTGTAAATAATAAAGTTCGCTTTGTTTGTTGTTTATTACTATTGGCAGCAAATCTATTATCAGCTCAGTATTCACTTACGGGGCCAACAGAAAATCTTGTCCAGGGACAGACATATACTTATGTTATACAAGGAGATATTAGCGCTATTAATAACACGGTTTGGTTTCCAGTAGAATTTGTTACTATTGTTTCTGAAAGTGGTAGTTCTGTAGATGTTCAATGGACAGGAATCGAATATGGGTATTTTAGCGTAAAGATTACAGATTTTGATGGTAACATCTATAATACCGATGTTACAGTAGAAGGGATTAGTTTGCCATCTGTTCCTGCTACTCCATCTGCTCCTACTATACAGCGTATTAATTGCGGCAATACAGTATTAGCAAGGAGTAATCCTCCTAGCGGTGTTACTTGGTACTGGCAAAGTAGTCCTAACGGAGAAAGTATAGCAAACTCTTCTGCTACTATAAGTTTATCAGAAGATACCATTTATTATTTAAGAGCAAGAAATAATAGCTCAGGTATATGGAGTGCTAGTTCTAGTAGTAAAAGCTATAGCATAAAATCGATTCCAAGTACACCTCCAGTTCCTTCTGTACAAAACAATTGTGGAAACAGTGTGTTAACAAGAAATAACCCTCCTAGTGGTGTTACATGGTATTGGCAAAGCAGTGCTAGTGGAGTAAGCACTGCAAATTCTTCGGCATCTATAACAAGAACTAGCGGAAGCACTTATTATATAAGAGCTAGGAGCAGTGAGGGTTGTTGGGGAAGTGCCAGAAGAGTAAATTATAATATAATATCTGTTCCAAATACTCCTCCTGCTCCCTTAGTAACAAATAACTGTGGTAGTACTGAATTTACTAGAGGTACACCGCCAAGTGGTGTTACTTGGTATTGGCAAAATACCCCATATGAAACTAGTACTTCTAATTCTTCTGTTACAATAAGTGTAGATGTTAATACATATGATTCCTATTTTTTAAGGGGATTTAATAATAGTTCGGGTTGTTGGGGAGAAGCGGTTTATGTTGATTTTTCTCATAATCAAACTCCAGAGATTCCACCGGTTCCTTCTGTACAAAACAATTGTGGTAGTAGTGTATTAACAAGAAGTACTCCTCCTAGTGGTGTTACCTGGTATTGGCAAAGTAGTGCTAGCGGAAAAAGTACATCAAATTCTTCGGCATCTATAACAAGAACTAGCGGAAGCACTTATTATATAAGAGCTAGGAGTAGTGAGGGTTGTTGGGGAAATGTCAGAAGCGTAAATTATAATGTAACATCGGTTCCTGGTACACCAGCAGTTCCTTCTGTACAAAATAATTGTGGTAGTAGTGTATTAACAAGAAGTACTCCTCCTAGTGGTGTTACCTGGTATTGGCAAAGTAGTGCTAGTGGAGAGAGCATATTAAATTCTTCGGCATCTATAACAAGAACTAGCGGAAGCACCTATTATCTAAGAGCTAGGAGTAGTGGTGGCTGTTGGGGAAATGCCAGAACTGTAAATTATAATGTAACATCGGTTCCCGGTAC
>CANLOV010000006.1 GCA_947492955.1 uncultured Cellulophaga sp.
TCTCCTCCATTGTCCAATATTCCTCACTGCTGCCTCCCGTAGGAGTCTGGTCCGTGTCTCAGTACCAGTGTGGGGGATCCCCCTCTCAGGGCCCCTACCCATCGTAGTCATGGTAAGCCGTTACCTTACCATCTAACTAATGGGACGCATAGTCATCTTATACCGTAACCTTTAATTATTAATCGATGCCAATCAATAATACCATGAAGTATTAATCCAAATTTCTCTGGGCTATCCTTCAGTATAAGGTAGATTCTATACGCGTTGCGCACCCGTGCGCCGGTCGTCAGCAGTAGCAAGCTACTCTGTTACCCCTCGACTTGCATGTGTTAGGCCTGCCGCTAGCGTTCATCCTGAGCCAGGATCAAACTCTTCATCGTTGTTTTTTATATAACTTGACGAGTATTAATTCTCTAACTCTCGGTTTTTATTCTCAATTTTTTTAATCTAAATTTATCACTAAATTTAAATTACGCTGTCTCTCCAATATGTCTATGAACTTCTTACTCTCTTTACTATCGCTAACACTCATGCGCTAAGCGGCTGCAAATATAAAACCTTTTTTATTCCTGACAAACTTTTTAAAACTTATTTTTAAAAAGTTTTTCTCGCCATTCCTAAATCAACATTTTATATGAACTTTCCGCTAACACTACTCCGCTAACGGGCTGCAAACCTACAACCTTTTTATATTCTAACAACAAAATAATTCAACTTTTTTTGACGTTTTTTATAACTAGTTGATTATTGGATATATGGAAATAAAAAAACGGACTTAAAGATATAGGAAAAATGTATACTACGCAAATGATTTTACTTATTTGTAGGTTTTTTCCACTTATTAGACAGTGATGCGTAATCGTAATCTAATACAGACTTCTGCCGCTCTAGCCTATTATCTGCAAAAGCACGCTGTAAAATATCTTCTATTAAATAATCTTCGTGAACACTTTCTGGATGAAACTCTTCTTTAATACTAATCTTAAAGGCTTTTGCAGTTGCATTATACCAAAAAGCTCTCCACCCATTCCTCAATTCCTTTACTAAATTAAAAGATGTTGTTCCTGTTTGCCTATGGATTAGCTTTACTAAAATCTGCCCTTCGGTACGTGTTAGTTTTTTTAATTCTTCTGCAAACTCTCCTTCTATATACTTATGAACCTTTTTGGTATACTTTCTTTTTTTAGACTTTTTCTTAATCTGTGCTAAACTATCATTTAATTCTACCAAACGTTCAGATGCCAATTTTGCATACGGATATACTTTTATAGTTTTTCTACGGAGTATATAATAACGTAGTTTCTCTTCTCGTGAAGAAAATTTTAACTTACCAAAAATATATACTTCATCTAAAGATATAGAACTTCTAAATATAGAATCTCCATCTACTTTAATATATTCTTTCGCAATTGTATCTTTAGCTTGCTCTTTTTGAGCTAAACCAACAAAGGAAATTAATACAAATAAAAATAATACAACTTTTTTCATCACAACTTAAAATCAAACCTCATACCAAAATTAACGATAAAGATATAATGTTATTATCAAATAAAAGTAATATCATTAAGTTTGTAATTAAAACATATTAAATGAGTACAAAGAATATTATTACAAAAAAGTCTCTAGCTTTTTTTGAAAAATACTTGAATAATGCTGCCCCTACTGGTTACGAATGGGAAGGGCAAAAATTATGGATGGATTATCTTAAACCTTATGTTGATACTTTTATAACAGATACCTATGGTTCTGCTGTTGGTGTTATTAATCCAGATGCCAAATATAAAGTTGTTATTGAAGGTCATTCTGATGAAATTTCATGGTATGTAAACTATATTACTGATGATGGTTTACTATATGTTATACGTAATGGTGGTAGTGATCACCAAATTGCTCCTTCTAAATGGGTAAATATTCATACTAAAAATGGTATTGTAAAAGGTATTTTTGGATGGCCAGCTATACATACTAGAAGCAATGCTAAAGAAGAACCACCAAAAATTGATAATATATTTATTGATATAGGTGCCAAAGATAAAGCTGAAGTTGAAAAAATGGACGTTCATGTTGGTTGTGTAATTACGTACCCTGATACTTTTCATGTCTTAAATGATAATAAATTTGTTTGTAGAGCAATAGATAATAGAGCTGGTGGGTTTATGATTGCCGAAGTTGCTAGATTATTACACGAAAACAAAAAGAAACTACCTTTTGGTTTATACATTAGCAATTGTGTACAAGAAGAAGTTGGTCTACGTGGTGCTGAAATGATTACGCAAACTATTAAACCCGATGTTGCTATTGTAACTGATGTTTGCCATGATACTACCACTCCTATGATTGATAAGAAAAAGCAAGGACATACCGAAATTGGTGCTGGCCCTGTTATTTCTTATGCTCCTGCTGTTCAAAATAAATTGCGCGAGCGTATTATAGAAACTGCTGAAGAAAATAAAATTCCTTTTCAGCGCATGGCATCTTCTAGATACACCGGAACAGATACCGATGCTTTTGCTTATAGTAATGGTGGTGTTGCTTCTGCATTAATATCTTTACCATTAAGGTATATGCACACTACTGTTGAAACTGTTCATAAAGATGATGTTGAAAATGTAATTAGACTAATCTATGAAACATTATTAAACATTAAGGATGGTGAAACTTTTAGCTATTTTGAATAATTAATATAAAACATAAGCCTCATTAATTTGAGGCTTTTTATTTATGAGTAACGTTATATCATTAAGGGTTGCCGATTTTTTAAAGAATTACCCCCCTTTTAATTTCATTCAAAAAAACAGATTACAAGAAATATCACAACAAGTAAAAGTGTTATATTTTGAAAAAGGGGATGAAATCTTTAAACAGGATAAAAAAACACAAGACATTTTTTACATTGTAAAAGATGGTGCAATTGGTCTGTACAGAAATGAAGATAAAACAGCTAAACTTATAGATATAAATGACGAAGGAGATATTTTTGGGTTACGGTCTATAATTTCTAAGGAAAATTATCATATGAGTGCTATTGCTGAAGAAGAGACCATATTATATGGTATCCCCAGCTCTGTTTTTATTCTTAATTTAGAAAAAAACAAAAAGGTTCAGGAATATTTACTTTCTAGTTTTGCTTCTAACTCTAGTAGTTCTAAAACCACAATAAGCAATAGTATAAATTCTATAGGCGCTGATCAAGACAAAGACAACTTATGGGAGCTACAACCTGTTAAGTATACAAAAAAAGTAATAAGCTGCCTTCCTAATACTTCTGTAAAAAGTTTAGCTAAAACTATGTCTAAAAAAGACATTGGAAGCATTGTAATAGCAGAAAACGACATTCCTATTGGTATTATTACTGATTCTGATTTAAGAAAAAAAATTGCTACAGGCGATTACCCTATAGATACTTGCGCAAAAGATATTATGTCTTCTCCCGTTATAACACAACCGCCCAATATTACAGTATCGCAGGCGCAAATGATTATGGTTAAATATAACATAAAGCATTTGTGTATTACAGCTGATGGCACCATTAACACCAATATCATTGGCTTTTTATCTGAGCATGATGTACTAGTGTCCAAGGCTAGTAACCCGTCTGCATTAATAAAAGAAGCTAAACGATCTAAAAAAGTTAGTCAGTTACGAGAGATAAAGGCTAAAAGTACCGCCTTATTAAAAGGATATTTAGAACAAGATTTAAGAATAACACATATTTCTAAAATTATATCTGAAATTAATGACGTTCTTACGATTAGAGCTATTGAATTAGCTCAAAAAAAACTCAAGAAAAAACCTCCTGTAAAATTTACCTGGATAGCACTTGGCAGCCAAGGCAGACATGAACAATTACTTCCTACAGATCAAGATAATGGTTTAATTTTTGAAAATGTTCCTCCTGAAAAATACGAGGAAACTAAAAAGTACTTTTTAGAATTAGCTGCTATTATCACCAAATATTTACACAAAATTGGGTTTGAGTACTGCCCTGCAGATATGATGGGTAGTAATCCAAAATGGTGCCTTTCGTTAGCTGAATGGAAAAATCAATTTAAACAATGGATACTAAACCCTACTGAAGAAGCCATATTATTGTCTTCTATATTTTTTGATTTCAATTTTATTTATGGAGAAAAAAGCTATACAACCGAATTATCTAAAACAATACACGAAACTTTATCTACAAATAGTATACTATATAAATTTTTAGCAAAAGAATCTTTAAGTAAACCATCTCCTCTTGGTTTCTTTAGACAATTTTTAGTAGAGCAAAATGGAGAAAACAAAGACTTTTTTGATATTAAAATTAGGGCTATGATGCCCTTAATTGATGCTGCTCGGGTTTTATCTTTATACAACAAATTTGTAGACATTAACAACACCTCTCTTAGGTATGAAAAATTGGCTGTTTTAGAACCTCAAAATAAAGATTTGTATTTATCATGTGCCGCAGCATTTAAAGTGCTTACCAAATTTAGAACAAAACAAGGTGTTTTTCATAACAGTTCTGGTAGGTATATAGAGCTAAAATCTTTAACTAAAGAAGACAAACTAAAACTAAAGAAAGCCTTTAAACCAATTAAAGAAATACAAGAAACATTGGCTTTACGTTTTAACCTATCTAATTTCTCTTAATTATGTTCTCTTTCTTTAAAAAAAAGCAAAAACAGTTTCCTGAGTTCTGGAACAAACATTTATCTTTATTTAAAAATGAAGTTAATACTCCTTTAAACGAAACTCGTTTTATATTTCTAGATACAGAAACTACTGGTTTAAAAATAAATTTTGATCGCATTTTATCTATTGGAGCTATTAGCTCTATAGCCAATAGTATTAATATTGCCGATAGTTTTGAGGTATACATACAACAAAATCTTTTTAAAAAAGATACCGTAAAGATACACGGCATAAGAAAAAGTGGCATAAAAAAAATTGAAGAATTAGATGCTTTAAAATTATTTCTTGAATATATACAGAATGATATTTTAGTAGCACACCATGCTTTTTTTGACATGGGAATTATTAACGAAGCTCTCCTTAGAAATGGATTAGGCAAATTACAAAACAAGATACTAGATACTGGTATTCTTTTTAAAGCCTCTAAACACCAAGTTAATTATGTTGATAAACATTATACTTTAGATGATTTATGTGATGAGTTAAAAATACCTAAAAGCGATAGGCATACTGCTTCTGGTGATGCTTTTATTACCGCTATAGCTTTTCAAAAAATTATAAATAGATTAAATAAGAAAAAGGATTTAAGCGTTAAAGATTTACTACAAATAAAAGCATAACAATACTTTTTACTTTGGATGAACTATTAGACATATTAGATAGTAATGGAAATTACATAGAAAAAACAGCTATGAAATCTGAAGCACATGCCAAAGGCATGTTTCACCCAACTACTCATATTTGGTTTTACACTAAAAACAAAGAAGTTTTATTACAGCAACGAGGAAAAAACAAAGCTATATTCCCATTACTATGGGATGTTTCTGTAGCTGGCCACATTGGTGCTGGCGAATCTATTGAATTATCTGCCATGCGAGAGATCGAAGAAGAAATAGGAATTGCAATATCTAAAAATGAGCTACAAAAAATAGGTGTTTTTAAATCGATGCATAAACATACAAATGGCTTACTAGATTACGAGTTTCATCATACTTATATTTGTGAGCTAAAGGTTTCATTAAACGAACTAGTAAAACAAAAAAGCGAAGTAGAAGCACTAAGGCTTACTCCGCTTTCAACTTTTATTACACAGTTACAAAATTCTGAAACTGTAATGAAATATGTTCCGCATTCCAGAGAATACTACAAAACTATAATAGAAGCCATTAATAAAAAACTATTTTAAATCCTGAATAAAGCTATTTAAATCAGAGATTTTATATGTTTTTTGACTTCCTTCTTCCATATTTTTAACCACAAAAGATTCATTAGCTAATTCCTGGTCTCCTATCAATATTACAAAAGGAACTTGCCTATTATTAGCATATTTCATTTGTTTTTGCATTTTAGCACTACTTGGATATACATCTGCCTTAACTCCCAACTTACGAAGTTGACTTACTAATTTTAGAGCTACTAAGGCTTCTTTCTCTCCAAAATTAACACATAATACTTGTAAAGACTGATCTATAGCTTCTGGAAACAAACCTAATTCTTCTAAAACTAAATAAATACGATCTAAGCCAAAAGAAATACCAACGCCACTTACATTTTTTAATCCAAAAATTCCGGTAAGATCATCGTAGCGTCCACCGCCTCCTATTGAGCCCATTTTTACATTTTCCGGAGCAGCTACTTCAAAAATAGCTCCTGTATAATAATTAAGACCACGAGCTAATGTTACATCTATAGCTAGATTTGCTGATTCTAAACCTAATTCATCTATTGTTTCTATTATAAACTTAAGCTCTTGCACCCCTTTAACACCTTCTTCAGAAGTGGCTAAAAGTTGCTCTAATATAGCCAGTTGTTCTATATTACTCCCTTGTAAAGAAAATAAAGGTGCCGCTTTTTCTATTGCTTGTTCAGAAATACCTTTTGCAAGCATTTCTTTCTTTACCCCTTCTTCTCCTATTTTATCTAACTTATCTAAAGCTACTGTAAAGTTTATAAGATGTTGCTTTGCACCTATAACTTCTGCTATTCCTGCAAGTATTTTTCTATTATTTAGCTTAATAGTTACTCCTTCTAACTTCAATTCAGTAAAAACAGCATCATACAATTGTACCAATTCTACCTCTTGCAATAAAGAGTTTGAACCTACTACATCCGCATCACATTGAAAAAACTCACGAAAACGTCCTTTTTGTGGTCTATCTGCCCTCCATACTGGTTGTATTTGATATCTCTTAAAAGGAAAATCTATCTCATTCTGGTGCATTACTACATAACGAGCAAAGGGTACCGTAAGGTCGTAACGCAATGCCTTTTCAGAAATTTTAGGAGTTAATGAGCTAGATTTTTTAGAACTATAGGTTACATCATCTACTTTACTAATAAAATCTCCAGAGTTTAAAATCTTAAAAATTAAGCGATCACCTTCTTCCCCATATTTACCCATTAAGGTGCTTAAATTCTCAAATGATGGTGTTTCTATAGGTTGAAAACCAAAAGTTTTAAAATGTTTTTTTACAATGTCAAAAATGTAATTTCTTTTAATAACCTCGGACGGAGAAAAATCTCTTGTTCCTTTTGGTATGGTTGGTTTTTGTGCCATTTTTTAGTCTAAAATTTTATGCTAGTTAGTTACAACTTAAGATTCTGGTGATGCTATAATTTTATCGAACCACTTATACAAATCCCCTTTAGTAATAACTGCTCCTTGTTTAATTAAATTAAACTTATCTAAATTTTTATCTTCTGTATACGCTTTTGATGCCGTAAGGTATTCTACAAAATCTCCTTGCCAATTTTTCTTAAACCAATCGAAACCTTCTGGGGTTGTTAAATCCAAATCGGGGTTCATTACTTTTACAGATATCAACTTCATTTCTTTATCTGTTAAGTGAAATAAATGCATGTTCTGCGCCGATATATTTTCTAAATAATTAACTTTAGATAATACACCTTCCCAAACCAAATCGCTAAAGATATCTATTTCTTCTTCTGCTACTTGTGGCTTATCTCTTTTTATTGTTTCCCATTCGTCTCCTGTTATAGATTGTGTTGAAAGGAAATTTATAAACTCTACATGCAATTCTTCTAACTGCTGCTTGGTTAATCTTGTATACTTCATAAGTTGCAAAAATAAAAAGGCTACACCAATTGTGCAGCCTTTTGAACCTTAAATATTAAAATCCTTTTAAAATATATAACGTAAACCAAATTGTGCCTGCCATCTAGATAATAAACTAGTATCAAAACCAAAGGTATCGGTTACTGTTTCATCAAAATTATAGGTTGGTATATTTGTTGCTGGATCTACAGTAACAGATAATGGATTTACATTGTTTGGCACTTCTATAACTCCCCAATCCGAATTAATTAAGTTCCCTACATTTAAAACATCTATACTAAATTGTATGGTATGTGTTTTATCTCCTGCTACTTTAAAATTATAGTCTTGTAATATCTTTAAATCCCATTTTCCTCTCCATGGTGCTAATGCTCCATAACGTTCCATATAATTACCTCTATTTTTACTTAAATAATCATCTTGTTCTATATATGCTTCAAAAGCTGCTGCATCGCCTGCATCTACAAATTGCATTTGCTGAACTTCTGAACTCTTAGGAATATATAATAAATCGTTATTTTGGAAAGAAGTATCTCCATTAATATTCCCTGCATAAGTATAGTTAAATCTGCCTCCTTTTGCATATTCGAAAAATGTAGAAATTGTAGTAGCCCATTTATCACCACCATACTTAAATTGCTTAGAGCCTACACCTATAAAACGATGTGTATCTCCGTATTTAGAAAAGGCTAACACATCATTATTTGCATCCCCTAAGTTAGGATTAAAATCAAAAGCATCTCCTGTAATTTCTGCTTCAATAGAGTTTACATCTTTTGCATTTAAATAACTATACGCAAAACTTGTATATAAACCTCCTTTAAATGTTTTTTGCAATTTTAAAGAAGTATTCCATATTCTACCTTTATCAGAATTTGTAAATACATAAGCACTGGTTCCTCCTCCAAAAGCATCTGTAGCTCTATCTGCTGCTGTATACACAGGCCTATTATCGCCTGGCGCATTTAATGTTGCCGATGGTGCATCTAAAGCCCAGTTTTGTACATGTGCTGCATTTAAATCTTTGGTATAAGATACATCTGCTGTTAAAATAATTCCATTTTCAAAACGATGATCTACTCCTACATTTGTACGCCATACTTGTGGCCACTTAAAATCTGGATCTACTGCTTGATAAAAGAAAAAGTCTACTCCCTGTACTTGGTTTCCTAACCATACAAATGGAAGCTTTCCTGTAAATACTCCTGTTCCTCCTCTTAATTGTGTTTTACTTTGTCCGTTTACATCCCAATTAAAACCTACTCTTGGAGATACTAACCAATTATTACTTGGTAGCAATTCAGAATCTATTGTTGTACTCTCTCCTGTATTTGGATTAACATACACATTATCTGGCTGGTAGGTACCTTTACGCTCTATATTTTCGCGGATTTTATCTTTAGTATCAAAGTATAAAGGCTTATCAAAACGAATTCCATACGTTAACTTAAAATCATCATTAACACTCCACTCATCTTGCACATAAAAAGAAAGTTGACCTACATTTGTTTCTGCTAAAGACCAAGCACCAGGTGTACCATCCTCTACTTGGTTATTTGCATTAAAAGTAGCTTGCGCATTTGTAAAAGCATCTGCATAATTATTAGCATCAAAATCTGCAATATCTACATTTCCAAAAAGATCAAATCCATACGAGGTTAAATTAAATGAGTTATCGAACTGAAATTTTTCAAAAGCAAACCCTACTGTATATGTGTGGTTCCCTTTAAAGAAGTTTAAATTGTTAGTTAACTGAAATACTTTTTGATCTAAACGATTGTGTACAGAAAAAGGCTCATGACCTGCAATAATATAATTAACATTATCCTTAGTTATATTAATAGATGGTGCTGGTGTAGAAAACGGATTTCTAAAATCATCAAAATGAGTATATCCAACCTGTAATTTATTTGTAGCTTCATCTGATAGTGTAGAGTTTAACTCTAACTGAAAAGATTGCAAGTTGTTATTTATTTCATAACCAGAGTTTTGAAACTGTAATGTTGTAAAACTAGGCCCTCTTTGCGTAATTGCTGTAGGATGCGCTGGTTTTTCTTTCGAAGAATTTAAAAAATTATAAATAAGTGCTAACCTATTATTATCGTTGATATTCCAATCTAATTTAAAAATACCTTTAGTAGACTCAGAAGCATGAGTAAAACCTTGATAGGCACCCGTATCATAACCTAAAGTTGCTAACGCAGATTGTACTGCTTGTAAATCTGTTTCTAAAACTCTAGACTCATTTATAGCTCCAGAACCAGTATTTGGCACCCAACCATTAGTTCCTAAATCGTCTCTTTCATCTCTTTCAAAATTAGCAAAGAAAAATAGTTTATTCTTTATTATTGGCCCACCAATACTAATTCCATACTGACTCTGATTTAGCTTAGGTTTTGTAACATCTTCTCCTTTTATTTTCCCTCCTGTTAAACTCTCACTTCTGCTAAAACCATATACAGTACCATGAAACTCATTTGTTCCACTTTTTGTTACTGCATTTACAGAAGCTCCTGTAAATCCTGATTGCGTAACATCATAAGGTGCTATAGAAACTTGTATTTGCTCTATCGCATCTAAAGAAATAGGTTGTGCTCCTGTTTGTCCTCCTGGTGTAGGAGAATCTAAACCGAACGGATTATTAAAAACCGCACCATCTAAAGAAAAGTTATTTAACTTACCATTACGACCACCAAAAGAACTATTAGCTCCTGCCGTTGGTTCTAATCTTGTAAAATCTTGCGCTGATCTAGATATTGTTGGTAATCTTGTAAGTTCTCTTCTACCTACACTTGTTTCTGCTCCTGTACGATCACTACCAAAAGTTCCTGTTCCTCTGTCTGAAACCACAACAATTTCATCTAACACTTCGCTATCTGCTACAAGCTTTACATCTATATTTTGAGTATTACCTAAACTCAAAAATATATTACTTTTAGATTGCGCCTTAAAACCCACATAAGAAATCGTTACCTCATAAGGTCCGCCCACTCTTAAGTTTAAAAGGTTATATCTTCCGTCTTCATTTGTTATAGCTCCATACTTTGTTCCTGTTGGCGTATGAACAGCAAGGATATTTGCTCCTAACAAAGGTAAACTTTGATCATCTATAACCTTACCTCTAATATTAGAAGTTGTTACTTGCGCCATTAATACTCCTCCAAAAAGTATAAAGCCCAAAGCAAATAAAAATTGTTTTTTCATCTGTTTTAATTCGTTTTAAGTTAATAATACATTAGTCCTATGTAAAAATAGGGCAAAAAAAAGACCGCATTCTTGCGGTCTTTTATAATTTATTAACTATTTGTTAACTTATTTTTCTGCTATTACTTCAAAAGGGAAATCAATTATTACCTCTCTGTGTAATCTTACTTTAGCATTGTAAGCTCCAACTCTTTTGATAGAACCACCCTGAATAGTAATGTACTTTTTTTCAACAGATTGTCCTGCTTTTTCTAAAGCTTCTGCTACATCTATATTAGTAACAGATCCAAATAATTTATTTGCAGCACCAGATTTAGCTTTAATCTTTATTTCTAATTGTTTTAAAGCTTCAGCTGTTTTTGTAGCTTCCTCAACTACTTTCTTTTCTTTATGCGCTTTTTGCTTTAAATTTTCTGCTAATACTTTTTTAGCTGATGAAGTAGCTAATTGAGCTGCTCCTGTAGGAATAAGAAAGTTTCTTCCGTAACCGTTTTTTACGTTAACGATATCATCTTTAAATCCTAAGTTCTGTACGTCTTGTTTTAATATAAGTTCCATAAATCAGCTTCTTTTTATTTTAATAAATCAGCTACATATGGCATTAAAGCCAAATGACGAGCTCTTTTAACAGCCGTAGCTACTTTTCTTTGATACTTTAAAGAAGTTCCTGTTAATCTTCTTGGAAGTAATTTACCTTGCTCATTCACAAGTTTAAGTAAGAAATCTGGATCTTTATAATCTACATATTTAATTCCAGATTTTTTAAATCTACAATATTTCTTTTGCTTGTTGGTATCTATGTTTAATGGAGTTAAATATCTAATTTCTCCATCTTTTTTACCTTTTGCTTGTTGTTCTATAGATGACATAATCCTTAAGCTTTAGTTTTTAATTTTGTTCTTCTTCTTTCTGCCCATGAGATAGCGTGCTTATCTAACTTTACAGTTAAGAAACGCATAATACGCTCGTCTCTTCTAAACTCTAACTCGTAAGGAGTTATAGCTTGTCCATCCACAGTAAATTCAAACAAATGGTAAAAACCACTTTTCTTGTGTTGAATAGGATATGCTAATTTTTTTAGTCCCCAATTTTCTTTTGAGACCATTTTGGCACCTTTGTTGATTAAGAAATCTTCAAACTTCTTAACTGTTTCCTCTATCTGAGTATCAGATAGAACGGGATTCAAAATGAAAACAGTTTCGTAATGATTCATATGATTAAATTTTTTAAGTCCGCAAAGGTAATAATATTTATGACTAATCACAAGAAAATAAAAAAATGTTCGTTATATAAACAACAAGTTATTAACAAATAAACCTTAACCTAACATTTAAATCATGCAAAATGCCAATTACACAACAGATTATGCCATGTTTACATCTTTTGTTGCACTTAATCGGGTTTTTTCGGTAATTTGCATTATGATTTAACCCCACAAATCTAAACCTTTTATGAAACTAAGAAGTATTATTGTAGACGATTCATCTATGCAGCGTATGGCAGTTGCTAAGTTGGTGAACAATCATCCTAATTTAGCCTTAATTGCTGAATACAGCAATGCCATTGAAGCTAAGAATGGTATAAAAAACAACGAAGTAGATATAATCTTCTTAGATGTTGAGATGCCAATTATCAATGGATTTGATTTACTTGAGTCTTTGGAAAACCCACCACAAGTAATATTAATTACAGGAAAGCCAGATTATGCTTTAAAAGCATTTGATTACGATGTTACCGATTATTTACACAAACCTATTACAATGTCTCGTTTTGATGCCTCTGTAAAGAGAGCGGTTAGCAAATACGAACAAGCACATAGAGTTAACGAGGACGAAGAACATATTTTCGTAAAAAGTAATCTTAAAAAGAGAAAAGTTATCCTTAATGATATTAAATGGATTGAAGCTCTTGGAGATTATATAAAATTAGTTACAGATGAAGCTAATATCGTTATACTTTCTACTATGAAATCTTTTGAAAAAGAATTACCAGAAGATAAGTTCCTTAGAATTCATAAATCATATATTGTGAATTTAGAAAAGGTAGAAAAATTCAATAGTAAAAACGTTGAAGTTAGTGGGAGACAAATACCTTTAAGTAGAAATAAAAAAGCCGAATTAGCCGAAGCTCTTAGCAACGTATAATTAAACAAAATTATATATAATCTACATTGTAGATTACACGCACTCCTTTGTAGTGAGAAATAGTATTAAAAGATTTTTCTATTCTTTTAATACTATTTTTAGTTTTAAGAAGATGCTGCTGCTTAGGTATCTTTACAATTATATTACGAATGTACTGGTTGCGAACTCTTGCCACAGGAGGCTGCTCTGGTCCTAATACATTTTCTCCAAATACATTTTTTAACGATTTAGCAAACCAAAAAGACGCTTCGTTTATTTTATTATAATCTTTATGCTTAAAGGTTATTTTAACAATTCTATTAGCTGGCGGATATTTATATTGCTCGCGGTCATAAATTTGCTCCTTAAACATAGTAGCAAAATCACCGGTAGATACTTGCTTTAAAATTTGATGATACGGATTAAAACTCTGTATTAAAACTTTTCCTCTTTTATTAGTTCTACCCGCTCTACCTGCCACTTGTGTTAAAAGTTGAAAAGTTTTTTCATGCGCTCTAAAATCTGGAAAATTAAGTAAGGTATCAGCATTCATTACCCCAACTAAACTTACATTTCTAAAATCTAAACCTTTAGTTAGCATTTGCGTTCCCACCAAAATATCTAATTCTTGTTTTTCAAAAGCATTTATTAATTTTTCATAACCATATTTCCCTCGTGTTGTATCTAAATCCATACGTCCAATATTATTATCAGGAAATAATTCATTTAATTCTTTTTCTATCTGTTCTGTTCCAAAACCCTTAGTATCTAATGTAGCATTACCACAAGCCAAACAACTTTGCTGTATTGCCATCTGATAGCTACAATAGTGACATCTTAATTTCTTTCTATGTTCGTGATAGGTTAAACTTACGTCGCAATTAGGGCATTGTGTTACATGCCCACAAGTAGTGCACTCCACAATAGGAGCATATCCTCTCCTGTTTTGAAACAAAATAACTTGTTCTCCAATACTTAAGGCCTCTCTAATTTCTTCTAACAAACGTTCAGAAAAATGCCCTTGCATTCTCTTTTTACGATGTTGTTCTTTTATATCTACCAACTCAATCGTTGGCATTAAAACATTTCCGTACCTTCTTTTAATACTAGCATACCCATACTTTCCTATTTTAACATTATAAAAACTCTCTACACTTGGTGTTGCCGAACCTAAAAGAATATTACTTTTATGAAGGTTAGCTAAAACAATAGCAGCATCTCTTGCATGGTATCTTGGTGCAGGATCATACTGTTTAAAAGAGCTCTCGTGCTCTTCGTCTACTATAATTAATCCTAAATTAGAAAATGGCAAAAACAAAGAAGACCTTGCTCCTATAACAATTTGCGCTTTTAATTTATTACTTAATACATTATTCCAAACCTCTACTCGTTCCTGAATACTATATTTTGAATGATATACCGCTACTTGTTCTCCAAAATAATCTTGTAAGCGTACAATTAACTGCGTTGTTAATGCAATTTCTGGAAGTAAATACAACGCTTGCTTTCCTGTTTTTATAACATCTGCTATTAGCTTTACATACACCTCTGTTTTACCAGAGGAAGTAACTCCATGTAATAAGGTGGTTTTATTTTCTTTAAAGTTTTCTTTTATAGCTTTAAACGCTTCTTCTTGGTAGGTATTAAGTGGCTTTACTGCTATATTCTCTTTATCACAATTATAAATAACTCTATCTGTTCTTACATGTTTTTCTTCTAAAACATTCTTATCTATTAGTGTTTTTATAACTGCGCTAGAGCTTTCACTTTCTTTAATTAAAACAGATACTTTTACAGATTCTTTAGTTACCGCCTGTAATTGAAAAAGTGATAAAATAACTTTTCGTTGTTTTGGAGCCCTATTTAAAGTATCTAACAAGTTTTTTAATTCTTCTTCTGATTGATATGCTTTTCCTAATTGTACATATCTTTCCATTTTAGGCTTATACCGCTCATATACCTCCTCTTTTAAAGAAATAATGTTTTTTTTAAGCAACCTATTTAATACTGGTAATGTATTTTTTTTATCTAGTATAGCACTTATTTCTTGTACTCTTAATATAGATTGATGCTGTAAAGCTTCGAATACTAAAAATTCATCATCTTTTAAATTAACATCATCTACAGTAGTATCTTCATTCTTTAAAATTAGTGTTTCGCTTTCTAGTAAAAAAGCACCAGGAACAGCCCCTCTAAAAACCTCTCCTATTGTACACATATAGTATTCTGCTATCCAAAGCCACAATTGTAACTGAACTGCATTTACAATAGGTTCTTCATCTATAATTTGATGAATTTCTTTAGCCTCATAAACTGTTGGTGGGGTATTGTGTATTTCGTATACTAATGCAGTATATATCTTAGTTTTTCCAAAAGGAACAGCAATACGCATTCCTTGTTTTAAAAACTGTGCCTCTTGCTCAGAAATACTATATGTAAATAGTTTTTCTAATGGAATTGGTAAAATTACATTTACAAAATACTGCATACCTCAAAGGTAATTACTCTTGCACTTTAACCCAAGTTTGGGTTCTATATAAAAATGCTAAATACCCCCTTACATACAACTCATTAGAATTATCTGGATTTAACCATATTTTACATCTAAAAGTCATGGCTTGTTGTGGATCAAAAAGTGTTTTTCCTGTATAAATACCCTTCTTAGCTTTTTGCAAATTTTCAATGATAGTCATCCCTAAAATAGGCTTATCCTTTCTTTCCCCTTTACACTTTACACACTTAGCATTTTCCTTTCCTTCTTCTAAGATTTTAACTACTTTACCAAATATAGCTCCATCTTGTTCGTAGATATTAATAATAGCTTTTTCTACTCCATTTCTATCATCAATTGTTTTCCATTTTCCTAAAATCTCTTGCCCATAAGAAAGGTTAACACAAAGTAAAAATATGTAAATTAAAATCTGCTTATTCGTTTTCAACATTCGGGGTATATTTTTTTCTAAGGGAATTTAATGTAGCGTTTAGCTCAAACCCTAACAGCAATATATTAGAATTTAACCAGATATACACCATTAAAATTAATAAACCTCCTAAAGCCCCATATAATTCGTTATATCTAGCAAATTTCTCCACATAAACTCCAAATAAATAAGAAGTTAAAACAAACAATAAAGTTGTCATTGCTGCACCTGCCGAGAAAAATTTTGCTTTTTTACCTTCTGCTGTTCCAAAATAATACAAGATTGCAGTTGTTAAATAAGACAATAGAATAAAGAATAATATTTTTCCTAGTCTTACTCCTAACATATCATTCTCTTCTATTGCATAACCTCTTGTTTTAGCAGCCAACTCACTTAAGTACTCTATAATATAAAACTCAAAATAAACAAAACCTACTGCTCCTGCTATTAATAATATTGATAACAATAAGCTTACTAGAAATGCATAAATATATTGCCGAATAAAATTACGTGTAAGGTTTACATGAAAAGAGTTTTCGAAGCCTGCAAAAATAGCATTTACGCCGTTTGCTACTAAGAATATTGATATTAAAAAAGAAGACGAAAGCAATCCCCCTCTTTTTTGATTTTTTATTTGCTGGTATATTTCTCCAAAATAGTCTCCCGTGGCTGTTGGCAAAAACGATTCTAAGAATAATAAAAATTGAGCATCAAAATTCTCATTCCCTACACTAACATAAGGTATTAAAAATGGCACTAAGGTTACCATAAATATTAATAGAGGAAATAATGCCATAAAGAGACTAAAAGCAATAGAACTTGCCCTACTAGACACTGTCCCTTTAATAATCCCTAATAAGTACATTTCTATTAAGTCATAAAAAGATAAGCCCTCGAAAGTAGCTAGTTTAATTTTTTTTAATAACCGAACTAGCCAATTTATTACAGGAATCTTATCTAATTTTTCCTCTACCTCTATCGACATTTATAGCGCTTTAAGACTTAAATCCATATTATACACTGAATGTGTAAGCGCACCAGATGAAATATAATTTACACCACATTCGGCATAATCTCTAATAGTTTCTTCATTAATTCCTCCTGAGGATTCTGTTAAGCAAGAGGTTCCAATAATTTCTACTGCCTTTCTAGTATCTTCGTAATTAAAATTATCTAATAAAATACGATACACACCACCAGCTGCCAGAATATTTTTTACTTCTGTTAAATCCCTAGCTTCAACAATAATTTTTAAATCCCTATTAGTATCTTTTAAATACTGCTTTGTTTTTTCTATTGCTTTTCCTAATCCCCCAGCAAAATCAATATGATTATCTTTTAGCATAATCATATCATACAATGCAAATCTATGGTTTTCTCCTCCTCCAATTTTCACTGCCCATTTCTCTAAAGCTCTTATCCCAGGAGTTGTTTTTCTTGTATCTAATATTTTAGTCCCCGTCCCTTCTAAAAGATTAACAAAGTACTTAGTCTTTGTAGCTATGGCACTCATTCTTTGCATTGCATTTAAAACTAAACGTTCTGCTTTTAAAATACTTTGAGAGCTTCCTGAAACATGAAAAGCAATATCTCCATATTTCACAGGTTTTCCGTCTTCTATAAACGTTTCTATTTGCAAATCTTTATCAACATACTTAAAAACCTGCTTTGCAAATGATATCCCTGCAATAACACCTTCATCTTTTACTAAAAGTTTTGCTTTCCCAGTTGCCGTATCTGGTATACATGCTAATGAACTATGATCACCATCTCCTACATCTTCTCGTATGGCATTACTAATAATTAAATCTATTTCTTTTTTAAATTGTGCTTCTGTAATCATTCTTTTAATTTACTCGATAATCGAGATTTAAATACTCTAATTCTTGTACCGAAATCGATATTGATTTTCTTTTTAATGCCTTGCGAGCTTAACCCAAGGTTATTTACTTACTGCTAATTTAGTAAAATACGATGGCATTTGGAGTTTAGTAAATGACAAATTACCTTTGTTTTTATGACAATAAAGTTGCTAGCCATTGGTAAAACCGACAATAAACAATTACAATATTTAATTTCGGAATACGAAAGTAGATTAAAACACTATATAAAATTTAATTTAGAACTTATTCCGGATATTAAAAATGTAAAAAACTTATCTCAAAAACAACAGAAAGAAAAAGAAGGAGAGCTTATTTTAAAAAAGCTAAACACTACAGATATTCTTGTTTTACTAGATGAAAATGGAAAACAATTTTCCTCTGTTGATTTTTCTAAATACCTGCAAAAAAAAATGAATTCTGGAATTAAGCAACTTGTTTTTGTTATTGGCGGACCTTATGGTTTTAGCGATACTGTTTACCAAAAAGCACAAGGAAAAATTAGCTTATCCAAAATGACATTCTCTCACCAAATGATACGCTTGTTTGTTGTAGAACAACTCTATAGAGGGTTTACTATTTTAAAAAACGAACCTTATCATCATCAATAGAAAATAGTTGATGGTTGATGGTTGATGGTTGATGGTTGATGGTTGATGGTTGATGGTTGTAATTTACTTTATAAAACACAAAAACCAGCTTAAAGCTGGTTTTTATTATGATAATTAAGTACTAACAAACTAGTATAATACTCTAAACTTTATTGTATTCTCTATACTTCTAAGTTTTTCTATAACTTCTTTGTTATAACCTTCTTCTAAATCTACTATTACATAACCAACTTCGTTATCCGTAGATAAATACTGACCTAATATATTTATTTTATATTCTGCTAGCACTTTGTTTATTTCTGCCATTATACCTGGTACATTCTCGTGTATATGCAAGAAACGGTGCGCATTATTTTGTTTTGGCAATCTTATATTAGGGAAATTTACAGAGTCTACTGTATTTCCAGAATTCATATACTCAACAATTTTATTAGGTACAAAATCTGCAATATTACGTTGCGCTTCTTCTGTACTTCCTCCAATATGTGGCGTTAAAATTACATTTTTAAGGCCTTGTAATTCTGTATAAAACTCTCCGTTTGCTCTTGGCTCTTCCGGGTAAACATCTACAGCTGCTCCTCCTAATTTACCACTCTTTAATGCATTTGCTAATGCTGTAATATCTATATGAAAACCTCTTGCTAAGTTTATTAATAAAGCACCATCTTTCATTTGGCTAATTTCTTTTTCACCAATAAAATTTAGGTTTGCTTTATTATCATCTATATGTAATGTTACTACATCAGAAATATTTAACAACTCTTCTAACGTATTACATTTGTTAGCGTTACCTAATGCTAATTGATCATCTAAATCATAATAATAAACAATCATACCCATAGACTCTGCTAATACAGATAATTGCTTACCTATATTACCATATCCTACAATACCTAGGTTTTTACCTCTAATTTCTCTAGAATTAGCCGCTGTTTTTTGCCATTCCCCGTTATGAATTTCTGTACTACGTGGAAATATGCTACGCATAAGCATAATAATTTCTCCTATAGCTAATTCTACTACGGAACGCGTATTACTATATGGAGCATTAAAAGCAACAACTCCTTTAGCCTTACAAGCTTTTAAATCTATCTGAGTAGTCCCGATACAAAATGCACCTACTATCATTAATTTATCAGCAGCGTCTAATACTTTCTGAGTTACTTGTGTTTTAGACCTAATTCCTAAAACGTGTACTCCTTTTATTTTCTCTATAAGATCTTCTTCAGACAAACTATGCTTTAGCAACTCTACTGAAAACCCTTCTTCTGTAAGGTTTTTAACAGCATCTGCATGCACGTTTTCTAATAATAAAATCTTAATTCTGTTTTTTGGGTAAGATACTTTTCTTGGCAAATCGTTCACAAATAAAAATTCATCTAAGTTAGGTGTCACAAAATCCGCATTCTTAGTGGCTTTGTCTCTAGAAACATTTTCTGTATAAGCAAAAAACTTATCTGCTATACCTGCTTCTCTCATTACATAATCACTATAACCGTCTCCTATGACTTGTACTTCACCTTCAAGATTTAAATCTTTTAGGCACTGTATTTTTCCGTTATGAGAAGACAATACATTTGTCTCATCAAAACCTATTATCTTTCCTTCTTCATCAAATTTAAAAGTATTTGCATATACTCTGTCTGAAGGAATATTGTATTCTTTTACAATTGGATCTATAAATTCTTTAAAACCACAAGATATTACATAAATATCATCCGCATAATTTAGAAAGAAATCTTTATTAGCTTCTATAGATGTAGATATTTTAGTACGCAACTCTGCTATTAAAGGCTTTAAATCATCTTTATGAGCTCCTAATAACGCTACTCTTTTCTCTAAAGATTCTGTAAAGGAAATATCGCCATCTATACCAAGATTAGTAATATCTTGAATTTTCTGAATTACTTCATCTTTATTCGCCTTTCCCTTTAAAGTGATCTCTGCTAATACATCTAGCGCCTCTACTTTAGTTAATGTACTATCAAAATCGAAAACGTATTTTCTTCCCACTTCAACCATTTCTCATAAAAATTAAAGGCACAAAGATAAAATTAATTTTATTCTATTAAGTGTGTTTTTTTGAAAAATAATATTAGAATTAAAATCACATAAAAATATCATTAACACAGCATTGCATTTATACTATTTTATTAAAACCATCTTCTTACTTGCTTGCAATACATTTTATAAGATGTTCCAAAAATTTGACCTAAAGCCTTTTCTTCTGGTATAATCTGATTAAGGTTCATATAAGACACAAAACCCGTTATTAAAAATATATTAAATGCATTTCTTAAATACAAAGCAAGGGAAATTAATAAAACCAGCATTGCTAAATACATTGGGTTTCTTGTATAACTGTACAAACCGTTTGTAATTAATTTCTCTGTATTAAATGGTTTTTGTGGGTTTATAGTTGTTTTTACATATACAAACTGAAATAACGCAAACACTCCTATTAACAGCCCTAATGTAATTAAAGCAATAATTAAAAAAGAGTTACCAAAAAACGCAAAACTTCCTATTGGTAAATATTTGGCTAACAAATACATTAGACCAGAAAAAATTATAAATACTAATGCAGGGGGAATTTTTAATCTCATTTATTTTATGAAACTGATTATAATTCTTTATGAAATTTTAAATTAAAGAATTACGATTTTTTTGTTTTCTTTAAAGATTTTTTAGCCATAAAAATCTTAAAAAGAAAAAATAGCATAATAAAAATCCAAATAAAAAATAAAAAGTATCCCATAGGTTATTTTAATGTTTATGTAAACTACTAAATCGGTAAATTATTTTACTTATTCTTGTAATACTTGGGGCATTTTAATTAAGTAATTAATACACATTATCTATAAAAATAAGCATTTCAACAGATAAACTCAAAAAAAATGTTAAATTTTAGTGAATTTTTTTACCAAACTAGAAATACATTAAATTAAATAAAAAAATACTTATTAAGTTGTAAGATAAAACTGGTTTTAAATTTCTAATGAAATAATATCTTATTTTTAAACTTAGTAACTCTTTAAACTATACAATGAACCCATCTGCCATTGGTTGGATTGATAAATTTCATTTTCTTTTAAAAGAAAATGAAATTGCATATTCAGACTTTACATCTTTGTATGTAGATTTAAAAAAGCATGGATTTGTTTATGGTATTAATGTTGCTATTCCTGAATTTATTATCACAGAACATATTTCTTCTGAAGATGAAAAAGCTAAAATAAACTTACTAACCGCTCTTTACTATACCTATTACATAGAGAAAAGAGATAATAATTTTGACAACTTCATAAAGCATGCTCTTCTTTTTTACCAATCATTAGAGACCAGTAATACTTCTTTCTTTTCTAGCTTAATTAAAGAAAAAAAGATTTCTCATCAACTTGAAAAAATTATAAACTCCAGAATTTATATTGATGATAATATTATTAGTAAAAACTTAAATTATACTATTAACTCTCTACTATTTGTAGACATATTAGCTTTTAGAAAATATTTAATTAATGCTCTAGACATAAAATACCAAGCGCAAAGAATTGAATCTTTTATCATAAATATGATACAACAGACATTAGAGTTAAAAAATGAAACTAGTGATAGCAAAAAATTAGCGCAATTATTTTATTCATCGGTAACATACCTAGAAGAAAATAACTTTACAAGTGGTAATTCTTATGATAAGATAAATAGTAATTTTTCTTCTATAGAAAAACAATATTTTTTAGATATATTTTGTTTAACTATTTGGGAAGAAAATATGTTTAAAAAAATAGATTCTAGATTATTATTTTACACAAAAAACAACTTAAATTTTAGTAAAAAAACAACTCAAAATTCTTTAGAAGAAATTGCTTTTTTTATTACGCAAAACTTCGATAAAATTCCTCATTTAAAAGACTCTAATTTCACCATTAAACTATACGAAGGTTTATCTAAAAAAGTAAATAAATTAATTTTAAGAAATAGCAAAAGATTAAAAAAAGAACTTAACGAAAGTAAAGAATTAGTATCCCTTATTTCTAAATCTACAATGAAAAATTTAACAGTAGAAGAAAGAGATAAAGTACAGAAACAACTCCTAGATATCTTTAAAACTATTCCTTCTTTAGCTATATTTATATTACCCGGTGGCGCAATTTTATTGCCTATATTTATTAAATTAATTCCAAAATTACTACCTTCAGCTTTTGATGATAATCGAATAGATTAAAAGCTTTTTTAAAGTAAAAAAACAACTATAAGAAAAACTTATAGTACACCCTTAAAAAACACAAAATCAGATATTTTAAAGATTTAACTTAACCAAAGCTTAAAGTCTTTTACTCGTTCTCTACTAACAATTATTTCTTGCTCATTAAAACTATTTAACTTAATTTTTAAACGAGAATTCGTATAAGACACTATATCTTTTATACTATTTACATTCACATAAAACTTTCTACTTACTCTAAAAAAAGTTTTTGGCGATAATTCTGTTTCTAAATTTTCTAAGGTAGTTTCTAACAGGTAATTTCTACCATCTTTTGTTGCTGCATAAGTTCCTTTATTTTCGCTATAAAAACACTCTACCTCATCTGCATTTATAATTTTTAAATGCTGCCCTACTTTAGCTGTAAATCTTTTTTTGTACTCTCTTTCTACAGGGTTTACTAACAGCTTTTTTATGTCTTCGAAATCTAGAGATAATTGCTTTTTTTGCGGCTTTAATAATTGGTATTTTTTCACTGCTTTTTCTAGATCTTCATCATCAATTGGTTTTAACAAATAATCGATACTATTTAACTTAAATGCTTGGAGTGCATACTCATCATAAGCCGTTGTAAAAATGATAGCTGAATGCACCTCTACAACATCAAAAATTTCAAATGAAAGTCCGTCTGATAATTGAATATCTAAAAATATTAAATCTGGATGTTCATTGTTTTGAAACCAATTAATAGATTCTTCTACAGAATGCAACATGGTTGAAACTTCTACATTTAAATCTGCCAAAAGACGACTTAGACGTCTTGCTGCAGGTTTTTCATCTTCTATAATTATTACGTTCATAACTTAATAATAAATTGCTATTAGTTAATCTAATTTGTTTATATATTTCTGTATTTGTTTTTCTTCCCATTTTTTAATGAAAGGTATTTTAAATACACACAAAGCATGGAAAAAAACTGCTATCCCCCAAAAAATTTGAGTGCCGAATAAATTCCAATTTATCCATTTTACAAGCTCTATATTATTTAAAATTTTGGGGCTAATAATGTTTATAAACAATATATCCTTGGCACTTAAAATATATAATACAATAGAACAAATTATATAAATAATTAAATGATTATAAAACCATTTAAGCTCTTTTATCCTTTTTTGAGCTCTTACATTTTTCTCTGATTGTTTACTATTTAACTCCATTACCCCCAAATTGTTTGCTCTGTATCCTCTTCTAGAATCTCACGAACTTTTTTCCTTTCCCATTTTTCTATATAATCTATTTTTCTACAAAAAAGTTGCATCCCTTTAGCAGAGAAAAAAACCCACCATAATACTGGCCCCATTAACAAAACATGAAAAATAAAATTAGACACTTCTGCATCCTTACTTAATAAATAAGTAATACATAACATTACTATTGTGGCTACAATATTAATAGGTATCGTTTTATACCAATTTTTAATTGCTATTACTCTCTCTTTTGCTTTATATTTTCTGCTCTCTATTTTATCCATTACCAATAGTTTCCTCTGCGCTCGCTTCCTTTTCCATATATTTTTTAATCTGTCGTTTTTCCCAGTCTTTTACAAACAAAGGATTACTTCCAAATACCCATAGCCCATGTATTATTAAACCTATTGCCCATAATATTAAGTTCCAGTGTATCCAATTAAAAAACTCTGGATGCTTTAAAATTTCTATATCATATTCTATTAAAGACATGCTAATTTTAAACACTAATAATGGTATGTTTATTATTAAATAAACCAATACATGATTGTAAAAGCTTTTAATACATTTTACTCTTTTATATGCCTTATTATATATTGTTTTTTGTTTACTTTCCAAACCAAGTATTTTATGATTTATATTTTTCCTCTACCCTTGCTTCTTCTTCCATATACTTTTTAATCTGTTGTTCTTCCCAATCTTTATTAAAGAAGAGATTAAAAGAAAATACTTTAGCAGCATGGCCTATAACACCTATACCCCAAAAAAACCATATTGCAAACGTAGAAAAATCCCAAAACGCTTCTAAAAATGTTTCTCCGTTATTTATATTACTTACTATTTTAGCTATGGATATAAATAAGTTTACAACTACATACACCATTAAGTGATGGTAAAAATCTTTAAGCTCTTTAAGCTTTTGTTCGGCTCTACGTTGTTTGTCTAATATATTATCTTTCATTAGTTCCATCTGTTATTTTTAGTATCATCCTTCATCAATTCATCTATCTTACGTTTTTCCCAGTTCTTCCCAAAGAAAAAATCATATCCAAAAAGTTTCATTGCTCTAAAAATTGTCTTTATAGAAATCCCTAACACCACCCATAAAAACCATGGATAACGCCATTCATTTGTTACATAGTTAATAACTGCTGTTAGTATAATAGTAAAAATTCCTCCCATTAAAACGGTATAGAATTTTTTAATATCGTTTACTCGTTCCTTTGCTCTATTATATTTATCCTCTTTTTTTATATCTTCCATTTGTTTTTGTTTTTAATACTATACTGCTAATTTCTGCATTAAAAGCTGTTTTAAAAAAGGTTACATACCCAATCGTTGATTTATTGGTATGAGCTGTAATTTTATATTGAATAGACAAAAAACACAATTAAAATGTATCATCTTCCATATACTCTCTCATTTTTTTTGCCTCCCAATTTTTACCTAAAAAAGGATTATAATCGTAAGCTTGAAAACCATGCGCTAAAACTCCAAAACCCCATCCTAGAGCGGGAAAAATAGCCCAAGGAAAGCTTGTAGTATTGTAATTAAGAATTGCTAAAAATGGAATTATAATACAATAAGACAAAAGGTTCATGTAAAAACCTTTTATTTTCTCTACTTTTTCCTTTGCCCTCTCATAACGCTTATCATCTAAATAATTTTGTTGCGTTTGTATAACAGAGACTTGCTTTGTTAACATCGGCAGTTCTATATTAAAATGTGAGGCTGTTTTATTAATTATTACTTCTCTATTAGATAAAATAGAGTAACGCTGTTGTATATTGGTAAGTCCTACTCCACTACTCTTTTTTACCACCTGTTTTTCTTGTAAGTTGTTTGTAACGCAAAGCATACCATCTTTTTCATATACTTTTATATGTAAAGGTCTAGTTGCTGTAACCACATTATGCTTTACTGCATTTTCTAACAACAACTGCAGTGACAAGGGCACTATCTTAGCTTCCGAATTGGTACTTTTCTCAGGGATATTAAACACAATACTATCCTCAAAACGCATTTTTAATAAACGAACATAAGTTTTTGCAAATTGTAATTCTTCATCTACTGTTACTAAATCTTTATTTTTCTGTTCTAAAACATACCTGTATACTTTAGATAGTGATGTGGTAAACTTTTGAGCTTGGTAAGGATCTTCCTCTATTAAACTAGTTAAAACATTTAAACTATTAAATAAAAAGTGAGGATCTAATTGGTTTTTAAGGGCATCGAACTTAGCAGAAGCTGTCCCTGCTATTATTTTTTGCTCTTGTATTTTACCTTCTTGCTTCCTTTTATAATACCATATTAGATGAAGAATTAATGTAACTACTATAGAAATTAATAATGATAACAAAAAATCATCTAAATGATCTGGTTCTCCTTCTATGTATTCTTTAAAAGGTATTTTATAAATTCCTACTAACAAAATAATTCTTGCAATAAAAATTCCAATTATTGAAACAATAACGTTTCCAAAAATTAAAAGTAAAAATCGTTTTATAGTAAATAATGATTCTTTGTATTTTGAACGTGCATATAGAAACCAATACATGTTTACTATATACAAAATAACGGTAAAAAGCATGTTTTGATAAAACATTCTCCAAGCACGCATATATGTAAAACCATTATTAAACTGCCCTGAAAAATAATATATAACCAATAAGACTAGAAATATTGATACTCCTACTATAAAAGACCATAACAGGTGTTTTCTAAATTGTTTCATTTAATTTTGTTTATTAGCTAACTTTTTAAGCTATTATAATTTGTTGCTATAAATTACGTTTACAATTTACCAAACAAATTTCATCTTTACATTTTATACTATAAAATAAAGAATACCGAATTGTAATATACTATAGATAAACTGTATTTTAATAAAACCAAATGACCAAAAACGAAAGATTAAAAATAGGAGAAGGAAAAATTAGTGGTTATTTATCTATCTTCTTAGCCATATTAGCATTTGGAGCAGTTATTTGTGCTTATTTCCCTGAGGTATTTACTACAGCAGATTTTAGAGCCTTATACAAACCTAACTATGTTAAATGGACGCTCTTAATTGTGCTTAGCCTTTCTTTTGGTTTTGCTATAACAAGTTTTATTTTAAGCAAAAAAAGTAAATATGGTTTTATAGCTACATTAATTTTAGCCGCAACTATTTTTCTTGCCACGGGTTTACCCGAAACGCAAACTATAGAACCCAAAGCTTTTTCTATTGGATTAGATTGGTTACTATTAGACATTTTAATATCTACCGTAATTTTTATTCCTATAGAATTATTTTTACCTAAACGAGAAAGTCAATCTAAATTTCATGAAGAATGGCGAACAGATTTAGTTTATTTTGTAATAAGCCATTTACTTATCCAAGTTACAGGTGTTTTAGTACAGTTACCTGCCACTTTTGCTTTTAAAAGTATTGGATTAGAAGGTTTCCATGAAACAATACAAGGAATACACTTTATACCTCAACTCTTTTTAGCCTTATTAGTTTCCGACTTGTTTCAATATGCTGGTCATTATATTTTTCATAAAGTACCTTACCTATGGCGTTTTCATTCCGTACACCATTCTACCAAACATCTAGATTGGATGGCTGGTTCTAGAACACATTTTATAGACTTAATAGCTGTACGCTCTATATCCTTTATTCCCATTTATATTTTTGGATTTAGCTATACTGTTTTTGCTTCTTATATTGTAATTGTTTCTTTCCAAGCCGTATTAGCACACTCTAATACTAGAATAAATTTTGGATGGTTTAAATACATTTTTGTAACACCGCAATACCACCATTGGCATCATTCTGACAACCCTGCTGCCTATGATAAAAATTTTGCCATTCATTTTCCTTTTATAGATATGATTTTTGGCACTTATTACCCAATGGGAAAAACTTGGCCAGAGAGCACAGGATTAGGAGAAGTTGTTATTCCTAAAGGGTTTGTTAGGCAATTTATATATGCCTTTCGTAATCCTAATAAAAATAAAGAATTAGAAAACCCAAGCAAACGTTAGTGTAGACTTACAGTGATACACTATATGCCTGCTTTATTGTTCCCATAACAAAAGTACTATGGGAGCTCTCTCTATTTTCTAGAGACCCCAGGTTATTAATTTTAAAACCTTGAGAATGTTTCATGCTTTTTAGCCTAAAATCGTAATCGCCAGATATATTACAGTACTGTGTTACATCTTTTAAAGACATGATATCTTTAACAAACTTGTTTCCTATCTCTTTTGTTTGTTGTTTTAAAGTAATATCACAAAAAACAATAAGATCTCTAGCTAATTTTCTTTTCTTTAAAGGGATATTACATTATAATTTAGAACATACCTCTTATATCTTAAATCAACTAATGCGTTGCTACTAGTTTTTTCTTAGAAATAAAGGTAATTTTGCTGCATGATAAAAACAATGCAGCTACGCGTAAAAATTAATGAAGAATCTAAAGAAGATATTCTAAAAATAAAGGCTGCTTATTTACTACAAGTACATAAAAATGAGATTAATGCTGTAAAAGTATTGCGTAAATCTATTGATGCTCGTAAACCTAAAATTGTTTTTAATTATAAAGTAGAAATATACTTAGGAAAAGATACACCTAAAGATACTACTTATAATTTTGAATATAAAGATGTTTCTACTGCCAAAAAAGTTCATATTATTGGTTTTGGCCCTGCAGGTATGTGGGCTGCCTTGCGTTGTATAGAATTAGGTTACAAACCAATTGTTTTAGAACGCGGAAAAAATGTACGTGATCGCCGTAAAGACTTAAAAGCAATAAACCAAGACCATATTGTTGGCGAAGATTCTAATTATTGCTTTGGAGAAGGCGGAGCAGGTACTTATTCCGATGGAAAATTATATACTAGAAGTTTAAAACGTGGTGATGTAAGAAGGGTATTCGAAAGCCTTGTTTTCCATGGTGCAACAGAACAAATATTAATAGACGCGCATCCACATATTGGTACTAATAAATTACCGAAAATTGTACAAAACATAAGAGAAACAATTTTAAAATATGGCGGAGAAGTTCATTTTGATAGTCGTGTTGTAGATTTCACTATAAAAAACAATAAAATGCAAGCTATTCAACTCCAAAACGGACAAGAAATGCTTGCTAATAAAGTTATTTTAGCAACAGGGCACTCGGCAAGAGACATTTTTTACTTGCTACATAAAAAAGAAATAGCCTTGCAAGCAAAATCTTTTGCTATGGGCGTTCGTGTAGAACATCCGCAACATATTATAGATAGTATACAGTATCATTGCTCTGGAGACCGACATGAACTTTTACCTGCAGCTTCGTACAGTTTAGTGCAACAAGCTAAAAACAGAGGTGTTTATTCTTTTTGCATGTGTCCAGGCGGATTTATAGTACCTGCTGCTACCGCAAATGGCGAAGTAGTTGTCAACGGTATGTCTCCTTCTAAGCGTAATAACTTGTTTGCCAACTCTGGAATTGTTGTAGAAATTAATGTAGATAAAGATATTCCTAAATATGAAAAACATGGCGTATTAAAAGGTTTAGAATATCAAAAAGATTTAGAAAGGCTGGCTTTTACGTCGGGCGGAAGAAGTCAGGTTGCACCGGCACAGCGGTTAACCGATTTTGTAGAAGGGAATTTATCTTCTAATTTAAACCCTACATCTTATCAACCTGGATTAAAATCGGCGCCAATGCATTCTCTATTACCAAAAGGTATAGGGAGTAGATTACGACAAGGCTTTACTGCTTTCGGAGAAAAAATGAAAGGCTATTACACAACTGAAGCTAATATTATTGGTGTGGAATCTAGAACATCATCTCCTGTTAATATTCCTAGAAAAGAAAATTTAGAACACCCAGAAATTGAAGGTTTGTTTCCTTGTGGCGAAGGTGGCGGTTATGCAGGCGGAATTATATCTGCTGCTATGGATGGAGAGCGTTGTGCAGAAGCAGCTGTAGCAAACTTATAAAATAAATTTAGACGTTGTAAAAGATATCAACATAAATGGAAGAAAAACAATTAACCAGAATTAATAAGTATTTAAGCGAAGTAGGCTTTTGCTCCCGTAGAGCCGCAGATAAACTTATAGACCAAGGTAGAGTTACTATTAATGGTGTTGTACCAGAAATGGGAACTAAAATTGCTCTTGGTGATGAAGTTAGAGTTGATGGAGAATTAATTGCTGCTCCAAAAGAAAAACCTGTTTATATTGCTTTTAATAAGCCTATTGGTATTGTTTGTACTACAGACACCAAAGTAGAGAAAGATAATATTATAGATTACATAAATTACCCAAAGCGTATCTTCCCAATTGGAAGGCTAGATAAACCTAGTGAAGGGCTTATTTTACTAACAAGTGATGGTGATATCGTTAATAAAATATTACGTGCAAGAAACAATCACGAAAAAGAATATCTGGTAACAGTAAATAAACCTATAACTAAAGAATTTATAAAAGAAATGGGAAATGGAATTCCTATTCTAGATACTGTAACCCGTAAATGCCATGTAGAACAAACCAGTAAATACGGTTTTAAAATTATACTTACACAAGGTTTAAACAGGCAAATTCGTAGAATGTGCGAGTATTTAGAATACAAAGTAGTTTCTTTAAAGCGTTTACGTATAATGAATATAAGCTTAGATACTCCTGTAGGAGAATGGCGCTATCTTACAGATGCAGAATTAAAAGAAATTAATAGATTGGTTTCTGAATCTTCTAAAACACACGAATAAGATTTAATACTATTTTGATTATAGTTTCCTTAATTTTACTTTACTAAAATACTAGCAATGACAATTACCCAATTACAATATGTATTAGCAGTAGCAGAATATAAAAACTTTACACTTGCGGCAGAGAAGAGTTTTGTTACACAACCTACACTTAGTATGCAAGTACAAAAATTAGAAGATGAGTTAGATGTTTTAATTTTTGACCGTAGTAAAAAGCCTATTTCTATTACACAAGTAGGATTAAAAATTGTTGAACAAGCAAAAAACATTGTAAACGAAGCTAGTAGAATTAAAGATATTGTTGATCAAGAAAAAGGATTTATTGGTGGTGAGTTTACCTTAGGTATAATACCCACAATAATGCCAACATTATTACCAATGTTTTTAAAAACATTTATAAAAAAGTACCCTAAAGTAAACCTTATTATAAAAGAACAAAATACAGAAAGTTTAATACGAAATATACAAGACGGACATATAGATGCTGGCATTGCCGCTACTCCATTAGAAATTGAGTTTATTAAGGAACGCCCTTTATATTACGAACCTTTTGTTGGCTACGTGCCTAAAAGCCATAAACTTTCTTCTCTAGAAAAACTTAACCCAGAAGATTTAGATATTAATGATGTTTTACTTTTAAAAGACGGACATTGTTTTAGAGATGGTATTTTTAACATTTGTAATTCTTCTAAAAATTACAACGAAGACCATTTTCAACTACAAAGTGGTAGTTTTGAAACACTTATAAATTTATCTAACGAAGGTTTAGGCATGACGCTACTTCCTTATTTAAATACACTAGAATTAGATGACACAAAGAAAGAACATCTTAAATATTTTAATAAACCTTCACCTGCAAGAGAAGTGAGCCTTATTTACCATAAAAACGAACTTAAATTACAAATTACAGAAGCATTAAAAGATGTTATAGCCAGCGTTGTTAGAGGCGCAATAGCGTTCCAAGATGTAAAAATTATAAGCCCTATAAATAAGTAATTAAAAAAGCCACTTTTTCAAGTGGCTTTTTTATTATGCTTTTAAATAAATTAATGTTGTTTGTAATTCTGGTTTATCAGTGGTAAACTGCTGTAACCAATATTTTAATTCTTCGACCTCATTAGGTAGTAATCTAGAAATTGCTTTTTTTAGTTCCCTACTGAAAAGTCTTGAGTCAAAACTAACTTTTTGTAAGATAGTTTTTGTGTATTCCAACATAGCTGTAGCCATATTTCAATATGTGTTTTAAATTGATTTCCTAAAGATAACAAAAAAATACACATAATATTATGTCTACTTTTGTGATATTAGCTAATTTAATGTTAAAATAGAAGAATCTTAATATATATTTAAAATTGAAAATTATCTCAAACACAAGAAAAAACCTACTAATTATATCAGCATCAATTCTTTTGATAGGTTGTTCTAGCTTAAAAATAGAACATAACACTAAAGACACAATTAATACTTATTTAACAAACAATTTTTTCTCTGGCTTATTAGTTATTAACCCTAAAACTGGCGATACCATTAGCAGTTATAATAACACCAAATATTTTACCCCTGCTAGTAATGCAAAAATATTTACATTATATGTAGCACAAAAAATACTCCCTAAAAAAACGCCTATTTTAAAATATCGTATTTATAAGGATACCACTTTTATTCATGGAACAGGGGATCCTACATTTCTACATCCATACTTTAAAGATAGTACTATAGTAAATTTTTTAAAACCTCATAAGAACATAGTGCTATCTCTAAATAATTATAGCGGCAAAAGATATGGTGCTGGTTGGGCTTGGGACGATTATGATGCTTATTATGCTGCAGAAATTAATAGTTTTCCTATATATGGTAACATAGTAACTATTGACTCTAATAAAGTAATTCCTAATTATTTTAAAGACAGTATTTTCTTTTCTAAAACAAAAAAGAAACGAGAACGCAACAAAAACTTATTTTATATAGATAGTACTTATAAAAAGACAACAAAAATTCCCTTTATTACGCATAAATCATTAATTAAAGAATTATTAGAAAATAGATTGGGTAAAGAAATTAAGCTAACTAATAAAACTCCACATGAGGATTATAAAACATTATATGGAATACCCACCGACTCCTTATATAAAAGAATGATGCACGAAAGCGATAATTTTATTGCTGAACAATTATTACTAATAATTTCTTCTACCCTATCGGATACACTCAGTAGTTTTAATGCAAGAAATTATGCGCTTAAAACACTCTTTAAAGACATAAAACAAGTACCTAGGTGGGTAGATGGTTCTGGATTATCTAGATACAATCTATGTACCCCAGAATCTATTGTAGATTTATTACATAAAATATATAATGAAACTCCAAGAGAACAGTTATTTAATATTTTTCCTGCTGGTGGCGTATCTGGTACTATAAAACATAATTTTAAAGGAAAAGTTAACCCATATATTTACGCAAAATCGGGTAGTTTAAGTAATAACTATTGTTTAAGTGGTTATTTAATAACTAAAAAAGGAGAAACACTTATTTTTAGTTTTATGAACAATCATTTTAAAGAACCAACTTCAACTATAAAAAATAAGATGGAAATAGTACTTAAGGCAATAAGAGATACTTATTAGAGTTCTAATACCCAAAAAGCTAGATGTTTTAAATAGTAAAAAATGATTCGTATTTCTATACATATTCTATTTTATATCTTAATCATTTGTTTCTTTAGTAGTTGCAATCGTGAAACAAAAGAAACTATCGACATTACTAATAAAGTATTCCCAAACGGAAAACATTATACGATAGAAAAAACAAATAAAGAAACTACATCAATAGGTATATTTTCAAAACATAATTATGGAACACACCATAGCTTTAGCTATAAACTTTCAATAGACCCTGGCAGTATTCATTGGAATGGAGGAAGTGGAGAACCCAAACATATTATTTTCTGTAAAGATACTACCTACATTCATTACCTTAAAAAGAAAAGTATAGAGCTTGCACAGACAGACTCTTTAAAGACTAATACCGAATACACATATAAAGTACAAGATGTTTTTGAAAAACATATAGATAAACGTTATTTCTTTAATCTTTTTGGTGATGACTATTGGGTTGAAATTTTACCAGAAGAGTATGCATCTATAAAAAATTCTTGTGGTGAATTTCTAATTTCAAATGATAACGAATTATCATTATAAAAACCAGTGAAGCTGTAAAAAAATAGTATATAAATCTGCTCTGTTTATTTTTAGATAATTCTTTATAAATAATAAATTACGCTTTAACCTTGTGCTATTTTTTGCACAAAATTAAGAGCAAATTAACTTTTCTATAAGTTTTTTAGCCTATTATTTTTCTACATTTGGTTTCAATCAATCAAACAATCCAAACAAAAATGTTAAAGAAAAAGCTCATTATAATAGGAGCTATAGTAATTCTTGTTGCTATAAGTTATTCCCTTTTCGGCACTACTAATGATGAAAATTCCCCTATTACAACCAAAGTAATAAAAGGTAAATTTATAAACGAAGTTGTTATTTCTGGTGAAGCACAATCTACCAGTTCAAAAAAAATTAATGGTCCTAGTAGCGCCAGAAGATTTAAGGTTTACCAACTAAAAGTTCAAGATATAGTAGCAGAAGGTACTGTTGTAAAAAAAGGAGGATATATTGGTAGGTTCGATGCTTCAGAAGTTAATGGTAAAATTAATGATGCCATGTTAAACTTAGAAAGCGCAGAATCTAAATACACACAACAACAACTAGATACTACCCTTACTTTAAAACAAGAACGCAACGCAATTAAAGATTTATCATTTAAAATAGAAGACGATAAATTAGAATTAAAAAGTTCTATCTATGAATCTCCTACTACTATAAAAAAACTGGAAATAAATATTGAAAAAAATGAACGCGATTTAAAAGAAAAAAAAGAAGATTATTCTATAAAGAGAAGAAAAGCCATTGCTAAAATGGTACAAGTAGGAACAGAAGTATCTAAAATAAAAAAGAAAATAGAAGACCTTTCTAAATTACAGAAAGAATTTACAATTTATTCTGAAGATGCAGGAATGGTGACCTATATAAAGGACTGGAATGGTAATAAAATAAAAGCTGGCTCTACAATATCTGCATGGAACCCTGCTATGGCAAGCTTACCAGATTTAACTAAAATGGAATCTAAAACCTACAGTAACGAAGTAGATATTAGAAAAATGAAAAAAGGTTTGCCAGTTACCATTGGTTTTGACGCTTTTCCTGAAATAGAACTACAAGGAGTAATTACAGATGTAGCCAATATTGGAGAAAATAAAATGGGGTCAGATGTAAAGCTATTTCAGGTTTTAATAAAGCTAAATGAAACTAATGAAAATATAAGACCTGGAATGACAACCTCTAATAGAATTTTAACACACGAAATTGATAGTGTTTTAATGGCGCCATTAGAATCTGTTTTTACTAAAGACTCTATAAGTTATGCTTATGTAAAGTCTGGATACTCTATCAAAAAAAAGCAAGTTAAATTAGGTATGTCTAATAATGAGGTTATCATCATAGAAAAAGGGCTAAAAGAAGGAGAAACTATATTTTTAAATAAACCCAAAGATTTAGATGATAAAAACATAACCTTATTAAGCGAATAATGATAGATAAAATATTATTAGAAAAACTAAAATCTAATTTTTACGAAGCATTTCGCTCTATTAAAACAAATAAAGTTAGAACTTTTTTAACTGCCCTTGGGATAATTTTTGGTGTAGCTGCTGTAATTACAATGCTAGCTATTGGTAATGGAGCAGAAAGGGAAATACTATCTCAGTTAGAGTTAGTAGGCGTAAATAATATTGTTATTACCCCGATTTCTGATGACAAAAACCCTGATAAAAATTTAGATGAAGCAGAAAACTCTAATAAAGAACTTAAAAAGTTTTCTAAAGGCTTAGATATTTTAGATGCACAAAGTATAAAAAAAATAATTCCAAGTGTTACCAATGTTAGTCCAGAAATTATAATGAATACTTATGTAATTAATAATGGTAAACAAAACTCTGTAAAACTTATTGGAGTTACTCCTACTTTCTTTGAATCTTCTAATATAAACATAGAAAAAGGGAAATTCTTCTCCGAGTATCAATTAAATAATGCGCTACCAGTATGCGTAATTGGGAGAAAAATTGAAAAAAAAATATTTACAGGAGAAAGTGCTATTGGTAAACGTATTAAAGTAAAAAATGTATGGCTACAAGTAATAGGAATTATAGAAGAAAAATTAATTTCTGATAAAGCACAGGAAAATTTAGGAATTAGAGATATGAACCAAGATATCTATATTCCTATTAAAACATTTTTAGTAAGATATAAGGACCGTAAAGTAATTACAGATAACCTTAGTGTTAAAAAAAATAACCAAAATGGACCTAAAAAACGAACTCCAAGGGGTAATTACCATCAAATAGATAAACTTACAGTACAGGTTTCTAATTCTAACGAATTAAAAGCAACAGCTGAAGTTTTAAGTAAAATGTTAAAAAGAAGACATAACGATGTTTTAGATTTTGAAATTACTATCCCAATTCATCTATTAAAACAGCAACAGAAAACAAAACAAATTTTTAATGTTGTTTTAAGTATTATAGCAGGAATATCTTTACTTATTGGGGGTATAGGAATTATGAATATTATGCTAGCTTCTGTTTTAGAACGTACCAAAGAAATAGGAATTATGCGTGCTATAGGAGCCACCCAAGAAGATGTAATACTTCAATTTTTATCAGAAGCTGTTCTCATTAGTGTTGGAGGAGGTATTATTGGCATAATATTAGGCATTATAGGAGCTTATATTATAGAAATAACTTCTGGTATAGAAACTGTTCTTTCCTTAGGCTCAATACTTTTATCATTCTTTATTGCTGTAATTACAGGACTTATATTTGGTATTCTACCAGCAAAATCCGCAGCAAACAAAAAACCTATCGAAGCTTTAAGATCAGAATGATAAAACCAATTAAACATTCATCAATCAAATAATATAATTGTGAAAAAAATATACTTAATAATACTTATTATAGCTCCATTATTAAATTTTGCTCAATCTAAGAGAATAACATTAAACCAAGCTATAGAAATTGCAAAAAAGAAATCTCCTGAGTACAAAACAAACCTTAATAGAAATGAAAGAAATCATTGGAGATTTAAAAGATATAAAGCTAGTTTTCTGCCAGAATTAAGGCTTAATGCAGTACTACCAAATTATAGTAATGCAGTAAAAAGAATTACGAATGATATTGGACAAGATATTTTCGTTAATCAAAATCAATTACGAGTAGAAGGTAATTTATCTATTTCGCAAAATGTTCCATATACAGGAGGAAAACTGTCTATAAACACCAATTTAGAACGCGTAGAGCTTTTTGGAGTTAATGATAATATAGGGTATTCCGTTATTCCATTCACAATAAACTACAGACAAAATTCTCTCTTATACAATAGCTTTAAATGGGATAAAAAAATTGAACCTCTTGTGTATGAAGAATCTAAAAGGGAATTCATTGAAAATATGGAGCAAATCTCTAGAAGCACATCTAGAAGATATTTTCAACTTCTTAATGCACAAATGCAATTAGAAATAGCAGAAGTAAATCTAAAAAACCAAGATACACTTTATCAAATTGCAAAAGGGAGATTTAAAATGGGTAAAATTGCAGAAAATGAGCTTTTACAAATGGAATTAACCTACCTTAATTCTAAAAACAGCGTAACTACAAATACTATAGAAGTAAAAAGAAGTTCGCAAAATTTAGCTCGATATTTAGAACTAGATAGTGAAAATTTAAAATTAGAAATACCTGAAAAATTACCCCTTTTTGATGTTGATATTGACAAGGCATTAAAAGAAGCACAAACCAATAGAAAAGCTGTTATTGCATTTAGAAGAAAAAGATTAGAAGCAGAAAAACAAGTAGCTTTTGAAAAAGGAAATAATAGATTAAACATAGGTATTAATGCTAACTTAGGAATATCGCAAAACGGTAACGATTTTGATAATTTATTTAATAATTTTAATAAACAACAAAATATTTCTGTTTCTATAGGTATACCAATATTCGATTGGGGTATATCTAAATCTAAAATAAAAATGGCAGAAGCCAATTTAAATTTAACAAACAATAATATTAAGCAAGAGGAACAAGAGTTTGAACAAGAGATTTATTTACATGTTTTAAACTGGATTAATCAGAGAGATTTTTTATATACAGCAGAAAAAGCTAAAGAAGTAGCCACTAAAAGATATGATATTTCTAAAAAACGATATGTTCTAGGAAAAATAACCGTAGAAAACTTAAACATAGCATTAAAAGATAGAGACAGTGCGGTATTAAGATATCTAAATTCTTTACAAAAATTTTGGCAGGATTACTATTTATTAAGACAACTTACATTATATGATTTTATTGACGATAAAAAAATTGAAGTTGAAAATATTGTCTACAAATAATACTCACAAAAAATTGAAGATTTAAGATATACTACATCATAATTTTATGTAATTGTGCGTATTGTAATAACATAATAGTTTTTGCGTCTTTAATTTCTCCTGATAAAGCCATCTTCATAGCCTCATCAAAAGTATATTCTAACACTTCTATATTTTCAGTTTCGTAATCTGCTCCTCCTCCTTCACTTATTCGCATAGCTTCTGTATACTCTCCTATAAAAAGATATAATTTTTGAGTTACAGAGCCTGGTACCATATAAGCTTCTAAAACTTGCTCTACCTGCTCTACTTTATATCCTGTTTCTTCAATTGCTTCTTTTTTTATGCAATCTTCTGGGCTATCGCCATCTAACAAACCAGCGCACACTTCTATTAACATGCCATCATCACTTCCATTTAAATAAGAAGACATACGAAATTGTTTGGTTAAGATAACTGTTCCTTTGTTTTTATTATACAACAAAATACCTGCTCCATCCCCACAATCATAGGCTTCTCTACTTTGTTTTTCCCACTCTCCATCTTCTCTATGGTACTCAAATGTCATTTTATTTAAAGTATACCAATCATTAGAAAGTACTTCCTTTTTTATATTTCGTACGCTACCGTTCTTCATTTGGTTTTATTCAATATCTATAAAATTATTAATCTGTATTAGCACAATCCCACTTAAAATTTGCTACTTTATCGTTTGATGCCGCTGATAAATTGTAATGCCACCATTCTGTACGTATAGACCAAAATCCATACTTCTCCATGGTCTCTTTTAATATTTTTCTATTCGCCAATACTTGTTTTGGTAAATTAAAATTATCATGATAAGCACGTTTTCCAAAAAAATCAAAATCGGTACCCATATCTAGCTCAACACCTTCTAATGTTTCTAAAGTTATATCTACTGCACCTCCTTTATTATGTATAGAACCTTTTTTAGGATTAGCTACATATTGTGGATTAGGAACAATTTCCCACATTTTATATTGCACCGAATTAGGACGATAACAATCAAAAAATTTAATTCTATATCCCAAACTATTTAATTCTTTATTTGCTTTTAATAGTGCTCTGGCTGTTTTTACACGAGTGTAACATTCTGCACAATCGTATACTTTTTCTTTTAAAAAATTATTGGTGGTAGCATACCGTAAATCATAAGCAAAATTATGACTATAGTCTGCTAAACGTACAAATGTTGTATCTGCAATACCTTGCAATGATTTTAACTTAGGCTGTAAATCTTTTATTGTTGTTATAGTATCTTTAATTGTAGCAATCTCTGTTTCTACTATTATTTGTTGTTCATTTTTACCTTCTTTTGTTTTACAACTAAGAATTAATAAGGTTATAAAAAGTATTAAAAGGTTCTTCATAAATTTCTCCTTAATCTTATTTAGAAATTTTTTAATTGCTCCAAAGCTTCTGCTACTGTTGCTACAGGAAGCTTACATGTTGTATTTTTACATACGTATATATAGGTTCCATTTTCTACATACCTCCCTTTAAACAACGGCAAATTACTTTCTATATTACTCCCAACAACCAATGTATTTGGTATATGTTCTTTTTTTAACTGCTTTAACAAAACATCTGCATTAGATCCAACTACAGCAATTTCATAATAAGGCTTTGCCACCTGTGATAACAATGTGTTCCATTTACTATAACTACTTCCGCTCTCTTTTAGTTGTGGTACCATAGAAGAAAGCATTTCCTTTGCTTTTTTCATTGCATTAGTATCATATTTTAGATGACCTAACTTAAAAAGATTATGCGCCATTACTGCATTTGGAGAGGGTATAACACCATCATCTGTTTTTATTATTTTAGAAATTAACTCATTATTACTATTATAAGTATACATCCCAGATGCTGCATCAGAAAAATTAGAAATAGTTGTTGTATGCAAGGTCTTTGCAAACTCCAAATAAGTAACATCCATAGTAGCTTCGTACAAATTAAGAGAGGCATTTGTTAAAAAAGCATAATCTTCTAAAAAACCAGCTACTTGCTTACCTCCTTTTTTATACGAATGAATTAATTTATTGTCTTTATAACTTTCTGTTTGTATAAACTTTAATATGTTCTGCGCCTTTTTTAAGAACATATCTTCTCCAAAAGCTTTATACGCATCAACAAAACCATTTAACAATAATGCATTCCATGATGTTATTATTTTATCGTCTGTTCTAGGGCGTACTCTTTTAGCTCGTGCTTTCAATATTTTTTCTTGCCATGTAGACTTTAATTCTTTTAATTTTTCTTTTGTAAGTTGATGTTTCTGTATATAATCTTTATTGTTTAAAGACTTGTATAAAACATAATTATTGTGTTCCCATACATTCTCATCACTAATCTGAAAATAAGACGCAAAAAGATTATAATCGCTTTCTAAAATTGCTTGTAATTCTTCTTTTTTCCATACATAAAATTTTCCTTCTTCTCCTTCACTATCCGCATCTAATGCTGCGTAATACCCTCCTTCTGGGTGCTTCATTTCTCGTTCCAAAAAAGAACTAATTTCAAAAACAATAGTTTTATACTCTGGATTTTTAAACACTTTATAAGCCTTAGAATACAAACTAATTAATTGCGCATTATCATATAACATTTTTTCAAAATGTGGCACTTTCCAATAAACATCTGTACTATACCTAAAGAAGCCTCCTCCAATATGATCATAGACTCCACCCCAAGCCATTTTATCTAAAGTATTTTTTACATGCTTTAGTGCTTCTTCATTATCTGTTAATACAGCAAAATCTAAAAGAAAATCCAAATTACTTGGTAACATAAACTTTTGATGACCGCTATTTCCTCCCCATTCTAAATCCCAATTATTTTGCCATAAAGTAACACTCTCTTCTAATACATTTACGTTTAAAGACTCAAAATCTGTAGAAGGTTGTATTATATTTACTTCTTGTATTCCTTTAGCAACCATATCTGCATATTCATTGGCTTTTTTAGGATCATCCTTATATAAACCACTTATTTCAACTAAAACTTTATTCCATTGTTCTTTAGTATGATAAGTTCCTGCATATATTGGTTTCCCATTAGGTAATGTTATTACATTTAAAGGCCAACCTCCGCTACCTTTCATTAACTGCAATGCCGTCATATATACTTGATCTACATCTGGTCTTTCTTCTCTGTCTACTTTTATATTAATAAAATCGGTATTCATTATTTTAGCAACTTCCTCGTCTTCAAATGTTTCTTCTTCCATTACATGACACCAATGACAAGAAGAATACCCTACACTTACCAAAACCAATTTATTTTCTTTTTTAGCTCTTTCTAAGGCTTCTTTACTCCATGCATTCCAGTTTACAGGATTGTGCGCATGTTGTAATAAATATGGACTGGTTTCATTTACCAATGCATTGGTATATTTATGTGCTCCTTTTTCCTCGCAAGAAGAAAAAACAAAACACATTACAACTAAGGAGAAGTTTAAAAAGGTTGTTATTAATTTTTTGTATTGCATAAAGTAAAATTATAAGAGCAACTAAAATACTATAATTAATACAATATTATAGTAATCTACTGCCTATAAACTTTATAAAAAAAGAGGCAATCTATACAGAAAGCCTCTCTTTTTTAAAATTACAATACACTTACTTTAACCCACAAAATAAGTTAGGATTGCAACCACTGCTATAATTAGTAATAGTGATAATATAATATCTATTACATCAATACTATCCTTATTTAATTTTTTATCTTCTTTTGATAATGTACCAAAAGAAAGGCCTGAAATTGCTGCATAATCTGGAGGATTAGTAGCCAAACTTACAGACACACAAATAATCATTGACAATAAAAACATGAATATTGCCATATGCGCAAAATTAATAGTAGCAAAATCTAGTAATATACCCGATAGACTTGCTTGGTATATTTCTGCCATAATACGAAGTACTGCTACAACTAAACCAGAGAACAAGGTTACTATAGCGGCTTTAGAGTTTACACGTTTCCAAATAATACCCAATAAAAACACTGCCGTTATAGGAGGAGCAATATAAGACTGTACACTTTGTAAATACTTATATAGCGTTCCGCCTCCTATTTTTTCCATAATAGGAATCCATATAATTCCAAGAATTACTACAATTACAGTAGCTATCTTACCTATATTTAATAATTTTTTTTCGTGTGTTAAGGGCTTCAACTTTTTATAAATATCAATGGTGAAAATTGTAGAACAAGAATTAAAAACAGATGCTAAAGAACTCATTAAAGCTGCCATAAGACCACCTGCTACTAAGCCTTTTAAACCTACTGGTAAAAGTGTTTTTACCAATACCGGAAATACTTCATCATTTTTCTCATAACTTATAACTCCTTGCTTTGCTAAAGCAAAAGCAATAACACCAGGAATTAAAAAAATAAATATGGGTAATATTTTTAGGTATGCTCCAAAAATAGCTCCTCTTCTTCCTATTTTTATATTATTTGCTGCTAAAGTCCTTTGTACTATATATTGATCAGTACACCAATACCAAATACCTACAATAGTACCTCCAAACAACATACCCGTCCATGGAAAATCAGAATCAGATATTGGGCGCCACATATTAAAGTGTTCACTACCAGCTACTGTTTTTAAATTATCCCAACCTCCTACTTCTTGTAGCCCTAAGTAAGTTATAATTACAGAACCTAGAATTAAAATAACGGTTTGTAATGTTTCTGTATAAATTACAGCTTTCATACCTCCTATTACGGTATAAACTCCTGTAAATACTACAATACCTATAGCTCCATACCAAAAAGGTATCCCCAGCAATTCGGCAACTACAATACCTCCTGCATATATAGTAACAGAAACTTTTGTTATTACATAACCTAGTAATGAAAAAATGGATAGAAACCACCGAGATTTACTATCAAACCTTTTCTCTAAAAATTCGGGCATTGTAAATGCATTACTTCTAAAATAAAAAGGCAAAAATAACCAGCCTAATAAAAGAACAATCCAAGCATGCAGCTCGTAATGCGCCATTGGCATTCCAGATTCTGCACCTGTCCCTGCTAAACCTACCACATGTTCCGAACCAATATTAGAAGCAAAGATTGAGGCTCCAATAACAAACCACCCTACGTTTCTGCCTGCTAAAAAATAGTCTTCAGTATTTTTATTTTTTTGAAGAACTACCCATATTGCAACAGCAATTAAAGCAGCGAAATAAAGTCCTAAAACCCACCAATCTAATGTTTCTAATATTGTATTCATACCATATCTTTATTAATTAGATATATTGGTTGATAATATTCTCGAACAATTCTTGTTTTCCACTTTTTGGAGCAAGCTCTCCATTCTCTTGAGCTATTTTATATAGGTCATTTAAATCTAACTTACCGTTTTCAAAATCTTTCCCTTTCCCTGCATCAAAAGAGTTATATCTTTTTTCTCTTAGGTTTTCATATGCAGAAGATGAAATAATTTTATCAGCTGTTAAAAGTGCACGTGCAAAAGTATCTGCACCTCCAATATGAGCTAAAAATACATCTTCTAAATCTGTAGAATTTCTTCTAATTTTAGCATCAAAATTAACACCCCCGCCTTGTAAACCTCCTGCTTTAAGGAATACTAACATAGCTTCTGTTGTCTCTTGGATATTATTTGGAAACTGGTCCGTATCCCAACCGTTTTGGTAGTCTCCCCTATTAGCATCTATACTACCCAGCATACCTGCTTTTGCAGAAACTTCTAATTCGTGCTGAAAAGTATGTTGTGCTAATGTTGCATGATTAACTTCTATATTCATTTTAAAATCGTTCTCTAAACCATACTCTTTTAAAAATCCTATAGCTGTAGCCGCATCAAAATCATATTGATGCTTCATTGGTTCCATTGGTTTTGGCTCTATAAAGAAAGTTCCTTTAAAACCTTGCGCTCTGGCATAATCTCTTGCCATAGTTAAGAATTGTCCCATGTGGTCTAATTCTCTTCCCATATCTGTATTTAATAAAGACATATACCCTTCTCTACCTCCCCAGAACACATAGTTTTCACCCTCTAGAGCAATTGTTGCATCTAAAGCTAATTTTATTTGTCCGCCTGCTCTAGCTACAACATTAAAATCTGGATTTGTTGCTGCTCCGTTCATATAACGCGGATTAGAAAAACAGTTTGCTGTTCCCCATAATAATTTAATTCCTGATGCTGCTTTCTTTTCTTTTAAATACTCCGTAATAGTAACAAGTCTAGATTCTGACTCTGCAAATGTTGCTCCCTCTGCTATTAAATCATAATCGTGAAAACAAAAATAATCGAAGCCCATTTTGCTTATAAACTCAAAAGCTGCATCTGCTTTATCTTTTGCTGCTTGTACTGCATCTGTAGATTTATCCCATTCAAAACTTTGAGTCCCAGGTCCAAAAGGATCAGACCCTTGTCCGCAGAAAGTATGCCAATAAGCAATAGCAAATTTAAAATGCTCTCGCATTGTTTTTCCTGCCACTATTTGCTCTGGATTATAATATTTATATGCTAAAGGATTATCAGATTCTTTTCCTTCAAACTTAATTTCTCCTATACCTTTAAAGTATTCTTTTTCTCCAATTATGGCCATTATACTATGCTTATTTATTTATAATTAATTCTAATTCTTTTTTCCAGTTCTGGTATGCTTCTTTATATTCCTCTTTATTATCTAGAGGTTTAAATGTTTTTACATGATCATTCTCCATGATATTTTCTCCAAACTTTTTAAAATCTCCTTTATGTAAATCTGCAGCTCTTGCCGCTCCTATTGCTCCTGTAGTATTATAAATTTCTATATCATAAGAGATAAGTGTTGCTACCGTATTTGAAAAAATTTCTGACCTAAACAAATTATCGTTTCCTGCTCTTATTACATTTACTGATATACCGTCCGACTTTAAAATTTCCATTCCATATACAAAAGAAAACGCAATCCCTTCTAATGCTGCTCTACACAAATGTGCTTTATTATGGTTATTAAGATTAAGGTTTACTAGCCTTGTACCTATATCTTTATTGTTTAACATTCTTTCGGCTCCATTTCCAAAAGGAATTAAACAAACACCTTCTGCTCCTATAGATACGCCAGAAGCCAAACGATTCATTTCATCATAAGAAGCTACATCCAAATTGTTTAGCAACCATCTGTATTGTATTCCTGCTCCGTTAATACATAAAAGTTTTCCTATTTTAGGAGCTGCTCCTTTTTGGTAATTTACGTGTGCAAAATTATTTATACGCGAGCTTTCTTTTACAGACAAACTGTCTGTTACAGCATAAACTACACCTGATGTTCCTCCTGTTGCAGCTACTTCTCCTGGATTAAATACATTTAAAGACAATGCATTATTAGGTTGATCCCCTGCTCTGTATAAAATTGGAGTACCAACTTCTAATCCGCTTTCTTGTGCTCCTTTTTCATCTACAATACTTTGTGTTCCAAAAGTATCCGTAATATCTGGTACTAAAGACTTATCTATCTCGTAATAATCGAAAAGAAAATCGGCTATATTGTCTGTTTTAAAATCCCAAAATATACCTTCAGACAAGCCAGAAATTGTTGTATTAATAGTATTAGAAAATTTATAAGCTATATAATCTCCTGGCAGCATAAATTTATATGCCTTGGCATAAACATCTGGTTCTTTATCCTTTACCCATTTTAATTTAGATGCGGTAAAATTAGCGGGGGAATTTAATAAATGCTTACTACAATGTTCTTCTCCTATAGTAGAAAAAGCTGTTTCTCCAACAGAAACTGCTCTACTATCGCACCATATAATAGACTGCCTTAGCGGAGTACCTTGTTTATCTACTAATACCAAACCATGCATTTGGTAAGAAATACCTATTCCTTTAATTTCCTTTTCAAATATTTTATACCTGTCTTTTAATATACTTATTGCGCTACAAACATATTTCCACCAATCTTCTGGCTTTTGTTCTGCCCATCCATTTTTTAGTGCCAACATCCCCATTTCTTCATCGGGTTGTTGTACTACTCCAATGCTTTTCCCTGTTGAAATTTCTACTAAAGCTGCTTTTATAGAAGAGCTACCAATATCTAATCCTAAATAATACATCTAATAATTATCTTATAACCAAAGTTAAAAGATATCGTTTCACTTTTATTTATTTTTAAATTCTAGGTTAGCAAACATTAAAATAATTGACAAAAAAAACCTTTAAAAAAATAATAAACAACTAAAAATCAACAGTTTAAACCTAATTACATCATAATTACAAAGACGAAATCGTTTTCGTTAAAAGGTTTAAATAGTTATCTATCACAATATCAAAACTATCTTAGAAAATTAAATTATTGATTTAATAAAAAACATGGCTTAAAATATACTATAATGGTAAATATTTAATAACTTTATAACATCCTCAGATTTTTTTTGAATTTAAACTACCGTTGCTAAAACTCTTTTAGCATCTAACCTAATGAAAAAAATAACCTTAAAAGATATTGCTGCCCATTTTGGTGTATCTGTTTCTACCGTTTCTAAAGCTATTAATGATAGTTATGAAATAAGTGCTTCATTAAAAACAAAAATTCAACAATACGCGGAAGAAAACAACTATAGCCCTAATAGACTTGCTTTAAGTTTATTAAACAAAAGCACAAAAACAATAGGTATTGTTTTGCCCAATATTTTAAATTATTTTTTTACTCAAGTTTTTTATGGAATAGAAAAGGTTGCTAATGAACGTGGTTACAATTTAATTAGTTGTATTAGTAACGAATCTTACGAAAAAGAAGTAAAAACTTTGGGTGTTTTAAGTTCTGGTACTGTAGACGGTTTAATTATTTCATTAGCAGAAGAAACGCAATCTAAAAATGATGTAACCCATTTAGAAAAATTTATAAAAAGTCAGATTCCATTAGTGCTGTTCGATAGAATTACTGACCTCATAGATTGCGACAAAGTTATTGTTGATGATTTAGAAGCGGGATATAAAGCAACTAATTATTTTATTAAAACTGGTTGTAAAAATATTGCTATTGTTACTCCTATTGATCACTCTAGTGTTGGAAGGTTACGAATTGATGGGTATAAAAAATCTCTAGCTGAAAACAATATTGATTATGATGATAGATTAATTGTGAGGTTAGAAAAAGATGATGATTTATCTTTATTATTAACTTTTTTATTAGACTATAAAAAAATTGATGGCATTTTGGTTTTAGATGAAATAACAGCTGTGAAGCTTATGAAAATATTAAAACCTAAAGGATACAAAATTCCCGAAGACATATCTATTATTGGTTTTACTAATGGAAAACTTTCTGAGTATGTTACTCCGTCATTAACTACTATGAGTCAGCATGGAAGCTATATTGGTGAAAGTACAGCACGTATTTTAATTGATAAAATAGAAAGCAACCTTAGCCAAGAAGAAGAGACTTTTACCACTAAAGTTGTTAAAACTAGTTTAATTGTAAGAGAGTCTACAAAAAATCAATCTACAAAATACTGAGGATATATTTTTCTTATATCTAATCCATCTCCTGTTTCTTTTTGCCATAACACAAAATCATGTGTTATTCTTTGTATTTTATTTTTTAATTTTTTTTGAGATTATATGAAAAAGACTTTGTTAAGCATAAGAACAAAAAGCTTGTGAAAAAAATCACAAGCTTTTTATATATAATCTATTTTAAAATTTATTTACTTTTTAGTACGACTACAATATTATGGTCTAGTCTCCACTTCATTAATGTAAAAATCATCAAAATAAGCTACATAGTCAGATGAACCATTAGGTAATATCCTGAAATAAAGTTGTGATAATGTACCCGTAGATGTAAATTCTTTTTCATGTGTAACCCATTCTCCTACTGGTTGATTTGGTGACACCCATTGTTGTGTCCATTCCTGCAATCTCCACCAACTAATCTCACCAGGTAAAACATTAGAAGATTCTAAATACATAGAAAATCTCATTACATATGTTTTGCCTGCTTCAAAACTAATAGCATTATCCTGTAGAAAAGACGTAACTGCTGACCTTTGTCCATTTTCATTACTTAATTTCATGCTATAATCTCCTTTAAAAGCCCTCTCCGTAGTATATTCTATAACTCCTTGATTTTCTCCCCAGGCTGGCGTAAAAGGTCCCCATTCATTGCCTCCATCTTCAAAACTTGCTACATTTAAAGGTAACATATTAACATCATGCATAATAACTGGTGCATCAGTAAATGCTAATGGACTTCTAGTATCAGTAGATTCTAATGTCCCCATACCATTATAGGAAACTGTAATTACATCTGGTCTATAAATTGGATCTTTCAATTTAATATCTAAAAAAGTTTCATCTAATGAATTAACTGTAACAGATTGTATATCAAAATTAACACCATTTACCATTACAGTAAAGAAAGATTCTTGTCCACCAAATGGAGCAAACTCACCATTAAATGGCAATTGGATTGTTTCATCTTCAAGTTCGTGAATCTCTCCTGATAGCTCAAATGGCTGACTAGAAGGTATTACTTTAATTGGCCGCTCTATAATATACCTATCAGTATCACCAGGAATAGTTTCTCCTGATCTTGAGACATTAACTCCTGCTATAAAATCACCTAATTTTTTAAACACCAAACTTGCAATAGAATCAGAACTTGAAGCTACGATATCGTCAGCATCCTGCTTTACACCTTCTTTAGGAGTTGGTCTAACAAACCAAAAACGATTTGTGGGCTCACCTATTGTTGTTAAGTCTGTAAACTCTAAAACATCACCTGCCTCTACATAAATCGTATCAGTACCAGTTTGAGAAATTAATTCTCCAAATTGTCTTAACTCAATTTTAGGAACAATAGTATCAAAAACTTTAACAGTAAAAGTTGTATCTATAACCCACTTATTATCAACCTCTTCAGATGGAAAAATATATTCTTCCCCGTTAGCAATACCTTTAAATTCAACATATTCATTAAAAGTATTTACCAATCTTACAGTTTGTAATCCAGACTCTTTAAAATAGACATTAACTGTTTTATCTTTCGATGAAGTTTCTACTGGATTGATAATTTTAGTTTCAAAAATTTCCATTGAATCTCTACTAGCAATGGGTCCTTTTATAAAAAAATTCCCTTCTTCAATAGTCCATGAATGATCTACAGTTCCTTGTGATAAATCGGAAAACGTTAAATAATCAAAAATTCCTATTTGTAGTTCTGGTGCTCTACCTGCGCTAGTATAAAAACCTATCGCTGAAAAATCATTAGGAGCTTCATATTCATCATCTTGACACCCAACAAAGACACCAACTAATGCAAGTACAATTATTAATATTTTATATTTCATATCTTATTTTTTATTTATATAAATCTGGATTCGTAACAATTTCTGCATTAGGAATTGGATAATATTCATGTAAACTTGGATTGTAATTTACAGCTGCTTCTTGAAACTCATTCCATTCTAAAGCTGCTGAAGCATCATCAGGAACTTCTTTTATAATTGAGCCCCAACGTGTAACTTTTCTTCCATCTTGCAGTGTTACTTCAAAATGATCTGCATTATATCTTTTTGAAGCTAACTCCATAAACCTTTGGGCTTTTACTCCCCATCTTCTTAAGTCTATATTTCTATTTCCATCTCCCTCACAAGATAATTCCAATGGATATTCTTTATACATTAAATGCTCCATTAGTGTTTGCGCATTATATATATTATTATCATGGTCATTTGTAGGAAATTCACCAGAACCGTTAGCCCCTAATAATTGTACAGCAGAACGTCTTCTTACCTTGTTTATATAAATTAGAGCTTCCTCTACACCACTCTCGTCTGTTCCTCCTTTAATTAATGCTTCAGCATATTGTAAATATATTTCTGCTAAACGAATTAATCTTTCATTAATTCCTGTTCGAACCTTGCCAGGAGATATATCATCTTCTCTTTCAAAACCAAGATCCCAATTGGTGTGTTTTCTCCAAAAAGCTGTCATCCTTACATTAAAATTAGCAGCCTGACCCGTTTCAGGTCTACCATAATACTCCGTATCAGAATCATCAACTAATGCTACTGAACTAGAAGTCCTTAAACTAAATTTTCTAAATCTTTCTGTTCCATCTTCTTCTATAATTATATTTCTTGGGTCAGAAAAATCTAATACTTCATTTCTGTATTCTAATATTAACCAATTGGCTAAAACTGCTCCCCACCATTGACCTGAAGCCCCAGTTAACAATTTATGATATGAACTCGTAGAAGCAGTATCTCTGGCATCCCAAGGATTCAACTCATTTTTATAATCTAAAGTATATACTAATTCTAAGATAGACTCTTCATTAAGTTCATCTCTGGTTGTAAAGTTACTTCCAATATCTGGTGTTAAAGAGTATCCAAAATCTTCGATGACTCTCTTAAAAAATGCTGCCGCTTCAGTGTATTCTCCTGCATATAAATGCGTTTGACCTATTAATGCTACTGCTGCACCAGCAGTTACTCTACCTTCGTCTTTAGCTTCCCATGAAGATGGTAAATTTTCTGACGCATATTGTAAATCTTGAAGAAAAAATTCCTTAACAGAAGCCGCTGGTTGAACAGAATTAAAAAACGTAACATCTCCTCCTGATACTTGATCTACAATTGGTACCGACCCTCCATTAAAAGTGTTATATAGTATAAAGTAAGAATATCCCCTAATAAATCTAGCTTGAGCTAGAATAACTTGAGCTTCTTCTTCTTCATCTTCATTATTAAAAGTTCCTAACAGGTTTTCTGTTCCTTCAATAACTTGATTTGCTCTAAAAACTGTTCTATATAAAGCAGCCCATCTATTAATTACATCACCTGAAGCCTCGTTATAAGTCTGTTGGTAATATTCATTACTATTACTAGGTCTTTGAAATCCACTACCCCATGCTAAATCTGATCTCTGAATATCAGTAACAAGAGATACATTTCGGGAACTACTCATTCCTTTATAAGTAGCCGTCAATCCTAATCTAAGATCACCTATACCTTTCCAGAAACTACCTGTAGATAAATTATTTGGGTCTGTTTGCTCTAAAAAATCTTCTTTACATCCTAACAATGTTAAGAATAAAGAAAAAATTAAAACTAATTTAATGTTTAATCTTTTTTTCATATTCATTTTTTTTAAAATTCTATTTGTAAACCAGCTCTTACTTGAGAAGAAATAGGATATGTTCCTCTATCAATACCTCTAGTACTTAAACCATTATTACCAACCTCTGGATCAAAACCTTCATATTTTGTTAATGTTATAAGGTTTTGACCAGTTACATACAATCTTAATTTTGATAAACCTATTTTTTCTAAACGTGCTTTTGGGTAACTATACCCCAAAGTTATATTACGTAATCTTACAAATGTTCCATCTTCTAACCAAAAATCTGTACGTCCTCTAAAATTATCATGTGTTTGATTCCCTCTATATATAGGGATCTGAGACGTTGGATTTTGTGGAGACCAACCATGTATTAAATCTCTATGAGCTCCTAACTGGTAGGCATAAGCTTTACTACCATTAATAATTTCTGCTCCAAACGACCCATATATTTGAGTAGAAAAATCGAAATTTTTATAATAAGATGCAAAATTAAAGCCTAATTCAAACTCAGGAGTACCACTTCCATGATATTGTCTATCATTAATATCTATAATACCATCACCAGTATCAGCCGTTCCATCACCATCAATGTCTACAGTTAGAGCATCAACCATTCTTAAATCCCCAATTCTAGCTCCACTTCCTGGAAATTCTTCTAAATATACGGCTAACTCTTCCTCCGTCTGAATAACTCCATCTGTTTTAACTAACATAAAAGCTCCAGCTTCTACTCCTTCTGTTAATACAGTAACTCGGTCAGTATCATTATCCGCTCCTGAAATAGTACTATCTCCAAAATAAATAATTGGGTTTGTTTCTGCCATCTTAGTAATTCTATTTTCGTTTTTAGTATAAGTTAAACCTGCATTCCAAGTAAACTTACGATCACCCTTACTACGATAATTTGCTGCAAATTCAATTCCCGTATTAACCATGTTTCCAATATTTAATACAACATTAGCATCTCCTCCCGAAACACCAGCGGTAGCTGGCAAGCTTACATCAAAAAGCATATCTTTCTTTTTAGTTGTATATACATCTGATGTAAATGTTAACCTATTTTCTAAAAAAGAAATATCATAACCAAAGTTAGTAGATACAGATGTCTCCCACCTAACATCTTGGTTACCAAAAGACTGCTGTATTGCACCTGCTTGTAAATTCTGATCATCTCCATTTCCAAAAACATAATCGTTTTCCAATATAATATTGGAAGCAAATGAATAAGAAGGAATTCCTGAATTACCTGTTGTTCCTTGACTTAATCTTACTTTAAAGGAAGACACTGTATCTTCTAGATATTTCCAAAAATTCTCATCTGATACATTCCACCCCAAAGAAATAGAAGGAAAAACTCCATAAGATTCCTTAGCAAATTTAGAAGAACCATCCCTTCTTACACTAGCACTTAATAAATATTTTCCCTTGTAGTTATATTGTAATCTTCCCAACATTCCTACAAAAGTATCTTCTCTATCACCACCAAATCTTCCTGTTCCAGAACCTGCGTTTGGATCAGATATAGCTCCATTTAAAACTGTAATTGCATTATTATTAATATCAGACCTCTGAGCAAAAAATTGTGAGAAAGTATATTTCTCAGCAGAATAAGTTGCTGTTAAGTTTACCTTATGATCTCCAAATTGTTTATTATAATTAAGAACATGTTCTAAAGTACTTTTCTTTGCTAATGAACTCTGATTAAAAATTGATGATCTTCTTCTTGCTACTTCTTCTCCATCAATATCTCTAACTATAAAGAGAGGTTGTATTCTAATTCTTGTAGCATTATCTGCACTTACAGAACCTCTGGTCATCAAACTCAAATTATCTGTAAAATTATACGTAACTCTTAAATTTCCATCAAAATAATGTCTTTCTTCATTATCATCTTGTAATAATTGTTGTCCTAAAAAAGAAACATTATTAGCTCCAGAACCTCCATCGCTATCATTACTTTCTAATTGCCCTAAATCTAATTGTGTTTGAAGTGGTTGTGCTCTAATTATCTGTCTGGCAAGTTGCCAAGGCGCAAATTCTCTATCTTGTAATCTGAATGATAAGCCTGTACCTATTTTCCATTTTCCTTTTTTATACTCTGTATTTGTTCTTACATTTAATCGTTCAAATCCAGAATTTATAACAGAACCTTCTTGACTAAAAAAGTTAGCCGATATATTATATGACAATCCTTGTCTACCTCCAGAAACATTTATATTATGGTTTTGTATTGGTGCATTATCATTCTGAATTACATCTACTAAACTACTATTGTTTGTTAATTGATGTGGAGATCTCTCTACTGAAGTCCAAGTGTTACCAAAAGTACTTCCACTATTTGCAAAAGCTGTTAAAAATGTTAAATACAAATCATCCTCTCTTTGTAATAAAGGTGTTCCAGATGTAATACTTTGAACCCCGTAATAACTATTAGCACTAATGTTCATTTTACCTTCTTTACCTCTTTTGGTTGTTATTAATATAACACCTGCAGCACCTCTTGTACCATATATAGCAGCTGATGCAGCATCCTTTAACACATCTACAGATTCTATCTCCGCAATACTTAATTGAGGATCTGCTTCAAATGGAATGCCATCTACCACATACAAAGGTCTGTTAGCTCCAAATACTGAGGTAAGCCCACGTATTTGAATATTAGCCTCTGCTCCAGGTGCACCTGAGCTAGATACAACAGTAACACCAGATATTTGTCCCTGCAATGCAGTCGCTAAATCTGAGGTAGCAGTATTTTCAATATCTTTCGACTTTACCTGACTTACAGCTCCGGCTACTTCTTTTTTCTTTTGAATACCGTAACCTACAACTACAACTTCATCCAATTTAGATACATCTTCCGATAATACTACATCAATTTTTGATTCTCCTTTAACTAAAACTTCCTTTTTAGTAAATCCTATATATGTGAATACAAGTGTACTATTGGCATCTACATTCACAGAATAATTACCATCAAAATCAGTAACAACTCCAGTATTGGTACCTTTAACAATAACACTTACTCCAGGCAAAGGTTCCCCTTCTCCTGTAACGTTTCCAGACACGGAAAGTGATTGCGCTTTACCAACTCCATATGAGAGCAAGCAAATAAATAATAAATAATAAGCTTTCTGCCTATAGTTTATTCTCAAGTTAATTTTCATAAACACAGTTTTTAAGTTAGTTACGCAAAAATTGAATTTATTAACCAACCATAACGTAACAAATGTGTTTTTTAATAGAACATATGTGTTTTTTAAATAATCACTGCTTTTTTTTCATAAATCTCCGTTTACAACACATCAATATATCATATGTATAATTTTAGATCTGTTTTTTTACCAACCTGTAATATTTAACTAAATCTAAAAAAGTAACCATCTATTTTATTTTTAAATACATTTGTTAACCATGCTTTACTATTTTTTTGTTTAATTTGATTAATATCTTTTTAAGCCAAACAATAAGGATAAGCAATTGAATTTTTAATTAGTCTAATAACTAAAATCAACTTCTTGTTATCTTCAGTATTGATAATAATTCTTTTGTAAAGCTTTAATTTTAAACCAATACATCTAAAAACCTCATAAATGCGCTTTTTAAAATATTTATTACTCTCATTAGTTTACACTAGTTTTTCATGGAGTCAGGATAACGTGTATTTTGAACATATTACAACTAATGATGGATTATCTCAGAGTGATATTAATGATATATACCAAGATGTTTTTGGCTTTATGTGGTTTGGCACCCATGATGGTTTAAATAAATATGATGGATATAAGTTTACCATATACAAACCCAATGTAAATAATAATAAAAGCATTAATAGTAATTTAATATTTTCTATAACTGGTGATGAGAAAGGCAACTTGTGGATTGGAACTACAGGAAGCGGAATAAATTATTTTGACAGAAATACCGAAACTTTTAAAACTTTTAAACACGATAAAGATGATCCGCATAGCTTAAGTAATAATCACATAACAAAAGTATACTTAGATTCTAAAAATAGATTGTGGATAGGAACCTCTAACGGTTTAAACATGTTAGATTTAAGTAAACCGGATAGTGAATGGAAATTTCAACATTTTCATATTAATTCAGATAACATAGTAAGAAGAGGAGCAAATAGTGTTTCTACTATTTTTGAAGATAATTTGGGCCAAATTTGGATAGGTAGTACTATTGGTCTTTCTAAATTGTCAAGGGATGAAAATGGTTTTATTTATTTTCCTTATATGAGTAAAACCCTCGGTATAAATTATATTCCCATTACTCATATATCAGAAGATCACAACAATAGATTAATCATTGGTTCGCACAGAGGCCTTTATATTCAGAAAAAGAATAGTGATTTATTTAAACTAGAAAAAATTGCTGGCGGTTCTTTTACTAGCATACTAGTAGATAACAACAATAATATCTATGCGGGCACAAGTAATGGTTTATTATTTTTTGATAATTCTGAAGTTTATGATTTGCCAAAAATGATTACCAGGCATATTTATAAACCTAGTGACCCTTTTAATAGTCTTTCTAAAAACATTATAGAATCTTTATACTTAGATAAAACCGGAATAGTATGGATTGGAACTAATGGTGGTGGTATAAACAAACTAAATCCTAATAAAAAACAATTTAAACACATAAAAAAAACATTATCCCCTACTAGTTTAAGTTACGATAAAATTAGAGCCATTTACGAGGATAGTAATAATACATTATGGATTGGAACAGAAGGTGGTGGGCTAAATATGTTACTCAATAAAGATAACAATGGACTTTATAATAATTTTATGAAGTTTAAAAAAATGCCCAATGTTTTTGCTATTCAAGAAATAGAAATGTTTGATAAAAAAACATTAATGGTTGGTGTACAAAATATAAACAGTGCCTACATTATAGATATTTCTGACCCCAATAATGTTACTGAAGATAAAATTAAACCAGTTACAGGCATAGACCGAAGTGTATTTTCTATTTTCCAAGATAGTAACAAAAATATATGGATAGGTACCTATGGGGATGGAATTTTTAAATGGACTCCTAACAACGCAACCAAAACTTATGATATTGTAAAATTTCGTAATGATAGTAAAGATAGTACTAGTATTTCTAATAATATTATAAGAAATATATACGAAGATAGTCGTGGAGATATATGGTTTGCTACAGGAGATGGCCTTAATAGATTACCTAAAGTAGAGATTAATAAAAAGAAACCGAAATTTCAAGTATTTAAAAATAATCCGAACATCAAAAATTCAATAAACCATAACTATATACTTTCTTTATACGAAAGTAAAAAAGGAGATTTATGGATTGGAACATTAGGTGGTGGCCTAAACAAATTTGTACCTAATAAAGATAATTTTTCGGGTTCTTTTATTTCTTTTTCTGAATCCGATGGGCTTCCAAATAATGTAATTAAAGGCATATTAGAAGACGAAGAAAAAAATTTGTGGCTCTCCACCAATCAAGGTTTATCTAGATTTAACCCTGAAAATAAAATATTTAGAAATTATGATGTTAACGATGGTTTACAAAACAATGAGTTTCAAGAATTAGCCTGTTTTAAAAGAAATAACGGGGAAATGATGTTCGGGGGAATAAATGGTTTTAACACCTTTTTCCCAAATAAGATTACAGATAATGCACTGGAAGCAGAAACCATGATTACTGATTTCTCTATTTTTAATAAACCTGTTAATATAGGAACAAAAGTAAATGGAAAATCTATTTTAAATACTTCTATTAACACTGCCAATGATATAGAATTAAAATACAATGAAAATAGCTTTGCTTTTGAGTTTGCAGCACTACATTATGCTTCTCCATTTAAAAATAAATATGCCTATATTTTAGAAGGTTTTGATGATGATTGGATATACACTTCTGTAAAAAAACGTTTTGCAACCTACACTAACATAGAGCCTGGTAGCTATACATTTAAAGTAAAAGCCTCTAATAATGATGGCGTATGGGATGCTACCCCAGCAACAATAACAATAAAAGTTACCCCTCCTTTCTATAAAACTAATTGGGCATATGCAATCTATTCCTTATTATTTATTGGAATGTTATTTCTGCTATGGAAATATACTATTATAAGCGCTACAAAAAAGCATCAATTAGAATTAGATCATATAGAAAAAACAAAATCTGACGAGTTACAACGAATTAAACTTGAGTTTTTTACTAATATTTCTCATGAGTTTAGAACCCCTTTAACCTTGATTAAAGGTCCCTTAGAATATCTACAAAAAAAGCGTAATACACTAGAAGAAAACACAATTCAGGAACAATATGGATTAATGCATAAAAATACCACCTATTTATTAAGGCTGGTGAATCAATTATTAGATTTCAGAAAAATAAACCAAGGAAAAATGCGCTTGGTAATGAGGAATAGTAATATTGTAGACTTTATAAAAGAAGTTGGCGAGCCTTTTCAATTCTTAGCTAGGAAAAAGTCTATTAATTTTAACATAGAAACTTCAGAAGAAGATATTACCACATGGTTTGATCACGATGCACTAGAAAAAATTATAAACAATCTATTATCTAATGCTTTTAAATTTACTCCAGAATCTGGAGCTATTGACTTAACAATTTCTAAAGCAAGTCCTGCAGCAAACTCAGATATATTAAAATCTAAAGCTTTAACCTATGAGTCTGTTATTATAAAAGTATCGGATACAGGGCAAGGTATACCCGAAAGTAAAAAGAACACCATTTTTGAACGGTTTTATGTAGATAAAAATGGACTTAAAAATAATAGCGAAGGAATAGGAATAGGCTTGTCTTTTACCAAGAGTTTAATAGAGCTACACCAAGGCAGCATAATAGTAGATAGTAATCAAACAGACGGAACTACGTTTACAGTACGATTACCTGCCGAGAAAAAAGCTTATGAAAATATCTCCGAAATTAGTTGTAAAGAAGAAATTGATAACGACTTTTTAATTAGATCATCGGAAGCAGAATCTTTTGCAATTGGTATTAACGATGAAATCGAAGATCAAAACTTATCCAAATCTAGATCTAAACTACCCATTTTACTAGTAGTAGATGATAATGAAGATATTAGAACTTTTATAAAACAAGCATTAAGTGATAGCTATACCATATATGAAGCTGAAAATGGTGAACAAGGGTTTGAAATCGCTACTAAAGTAATACCAAATATTGTACTTACAGATGTTGTTATGCCAATAATGGATGGTATAAAACTGTGCGAAAATTTAAAAACAAAAAAAGAAACCAGTCATATTCCAGTATTAATGCTTACTGCAAAATCGTCTAAAGAAAGTGAGTTAAATGCACTAACCATAGGTGCAGATGATTATATTTCTAAACCTTTTTCTATGGAATTGCTGCAATTAAAACTAGCAAATCTTACAAAATCTAGAGAAAAACTAAGAAAGTTATTTAATAGAGATGTTAATTTAGTTCCTAAAGATGTAACGGTTACTTCTGCAGATGAAACATTTTTACAGCAAGCTATCGAAATTGTTGAAAAACATATGATGAATACAGATTTTAGTGTAGAAATGCTAGTAAAAGAAATGGGATTTAGCCGCAGTACACTATATTTTAAATTTAAAGAAATTACTGGGTTATCATCTAGTGAGTTTATACGAAATATACGTTTAAAAAGAGCTATGCAACTTTTATCGCAAAGTGATTTATCTGTAAAAGAAATTATGTATATGACAGGGTTTAATACTGCATCTTACTTTTCTAAATGTTTTAAAAAACAATTTGGTGTAAGACCTAGTGAATATGTAAGAAATACTCCTTCGTCAGTTACTAAAAAACAATTTAAAACTTAAACTAAAAGCCTTAATTATTTCTAATTAAGGCTTTTCTTTATCTGCTACTTCAGGTAAAGTATAATATGTTATTTTCCTTGTTGTATAAGTATTGTCAGGAGTTATTATTTTCTTAATCCAATTTCCTTTATTTCCATTATCGTATTGGTAAACATAGTTTTTAATAATATCTTCTCCTGCTTCCGATTGTGTTATTACTCCACTTAACATCTCCATTTCATTATACTCATAACGAATATTTTTTGAAGGCTTAAATTCTTCCAACTCTTTATTGTAAACAAAATGTATTTCAGAAATTATTTGTTCTTTATCGTTATAAATATGCTCTAAAGCTTTAACTGGCTGCCCATCCATAAATTCCTTAGTCAATACAACTTTAAAATTAGGTTGCTTTATAGAGGTCCGTACAGATTTTTGTAATATTTCATTTAAAAAATAACTTGTGGTAGATTCTCCTTTATAATTAGTGTATACTAATTTTGTATTGTCTATGCCAGAATTATTTGCTCGTTTTATTTGCTTTAAATTACCTTCTTCATCATACAAATATTCATATTGATCAATAAACTCTTTAGTATAAGAAATAATTTTCTCTGTTACTTGTTTACCTGCTGTAGTATCTAATGTATAAATATTAGCAATAGATGTACTTTTATCAAACTTTCCATCTCTATAATTCTCTAATCTTTTTTCTGATAATTCTCCTTTAACATACTTATAATATGTTTTTTCGTAATCTGTATCACTAAAACGTGTTACAGACTTGGTTAATAGTCCATCCTCATTAAACTCAAACTCTTCTTTACCATAATTAGTGATTACAATACACGATTTTACATTTCCCTTTAAATCAAAATCATTTAATGTAAAAATTTTAAGTTCTTGTGCATGTGTACTATTAAACCATAAAAAAGAATGTAATATGATTAATAAAAAATAAGAAAAGTATTTTTTTGCCATAACCAAATTTAAACTATTTAGCGCAAACAAAAACATCTACAACTTTAACCTAATATTAATTAGTGCATAGAATTACTACTTAAATAATGTTAACTAAGCTATTTTGCTAATTTACGAATAGCAACCCATTGCTTTAATTTTTCTCTAGAATCACATGCTGGGTAACCTAAAACAGTTTTTCCTGCTGGCACATCACTAATAACTCCAGAACCTGCACCCACTGTAGCCCCCGAATTAATAGTTGTATGGTCTTTTATAGATGCACTACCACCTATAATAACTCCATCTCCTAAAGTTACAGAACCAGCTAAACCACTATGACCTGCCATAATACACGAACGTCCCATTATAGAATTATGACCTATTTGCACTAGATTATCTATTTTACAGCCATCACCAATAATTGTAGCACTAAATTTTCCGCGGTCTACACAAGAATTAGCGCCAATTTCTACACCATTACCAATAACTACATTTCCTATTTGCGGTATTTTTACCAAACCTCTACCATCTTCACTTGGCCTATATCCAAAACCATCTGCTCCAATACTTACATTGGTATGAAAAATACAATGCTTACCTATTACAGTCCGTTCTCTAATTACAGTACCAGACCACACCACAGTGGCATCTCCAATTGTAGTATTATCCATAACAGTAACATTAGGATATAGTATTACGCCATCACCTAAAACAACATTTTCTCCTATATATACTCCTGCTCCAATTTTACAATTATTTCCGATTGTTGCAGTTGAGTCTACAATGGCTGTTGCGTGTATAGCTTTTTTAAATGCTGGTGGATTAGGGTTAAACACTTCTAATAATTTAGCCATTGCTAAATCTGCATTATTCACTTTAATAAATGCTTTATTTTCTCCTGGGGCTAAATCTACTTTATCATCTATAATTGCAGCGCTTGCATTAGAATCTTTCCATAAAGAAGCATATTTATGACTACCTATAAAAGTAATATGGTTTTCTGTTGCTTTTTCTAATTCTTCGGGTCCAGAAAATAATACGTTTGTATGCCCTATCAATTCGCCTTTTAGCAATTGATTTATTTCATTTATTGAGAATGATTTCATTATTTAAAGAGGTTGGTTGATTACGGTTAGCTTGTAATATACCACTTAAATGTTAATAATTAACATTTTCTTAACTATTAATGTTACTCTCTAACTAGGAGGTAATATAGATGAAACCCAAATCTCTGAATAAAAATGACTTTTATTCTTAAAGGTAGGATAGCTAACCTTACTTATCTCTTTTTTCTTTTATTGTAGTTTTTATCCCCTCTTGTTTTAGGCTTTTTATATTTCTTAGCTATTTCTCTTCTGTAAGAACCTCCTTGATTGGTTTTCATATTTTTTTCTTTCTTTTCATGAAAACCTGCACCTAAACCTTGGGTCTTTGTAGGGTTATTTATTTCTTTAATCTTAGTTTGCTCTTCGGGGATTAACTGATCAGAGATTTCTACTTCTAAAGGAACTTCTTGTAGTGGTATTTGGTAATCCATTAAAGCCTCTATACTTTCTTTAAATGGCTTTTCCTTTTCTGTATATAACAATATAGAATTACCTTCTTCTTCTGCCCTACCCGTTCTTCCTATCCTGTGCATATAATTTTCTGGATAGTTGGGTGTATCAAAATTAAAAACATGGGTTATCTTTTCTAAATCTAAACCACGTGCCATTACATCTGTAGCTACTAAAATACGATTATCACCTTCATCAAATTGCCTAATAGAACGTAGCCTGTAGTTCTGTGTTTTATTAGAGTGTATTATACATGTTTCTTCTCCAAAAATCTCCTCTAAAGCTTCAAATAAACGATCAGCTCCTCTCTTGTACGAAACAAAAATCAGCACTTTACTATACGTTTCTTTATCCTTTAACAAGTGTGCTAATAAATTTACCTTGGTATAAAAATTAGGAACTGCATAACATTGTTGTGCAATATTTTCTAAAGGTGTACCACTAACTGCTATAGATATTTTATGAGGCCTTACAAAAAAATCATCTATTAAAACACTAACATCATCTGTCATAGTTGCAGAAAACATAATGTTTTGTCTGTGCTCTGGTAACAATTCAAAAATATTAGTAATCTGAAAACGAAATCCTAAATCTAACATTACATCTACTTCATCTATCACTAGCTTCTTAATAGATTTTAATTGTAATGCCCTACTCAATACCAAATCATATAAACGACCCGGCGTAGCAACCACAATATCTGCTCCTTGCGCAACTGCCTGCTTTTGTGTGTTCATATTTACCCCTCCATAAACACCTACCACACGAACGGTAAGGTATTTAGCAAAACTTTCTATTTGCTCTACTACCTGTACCACCAACTCCCTTGTTGGTACCAATACTAGTATTCTTGGATTAACTTGCTTAGAAAAACTTAAATCTCTTAACAAGGGCAACATATAAGCAAAGGTTTTACCTGTACCTGTTTGGGCTATACCAACCACATCTTTACCCGAACGAATAACAGAAAATGATTGCTCTTGTATTGGTGTTGGGGTTACAAACCCTAAATCTTCAATAGCATAATGCAATTGGTTAGATAAATCTAGCTCTTGAAAAGTACTCATTCGGAATTTATTTTTGCGCAAAGGTAGTATATTTCATTGTCCTTACTAGAACAACTATAAAACCATATTTTATTGTAAAAATATGACCCTTAATTTCATTTAAAAAGCTAATTAGTTTTATTTTGTACTCTTAAAACTATCTAATGACTACTGCCGATTCTGTATTGATACATACTACCCTAAAAAAATATTTTGGATATGATAGTTTTCGTAATCAACAAGAAGAAATTATAAATTCATTATTACAAAAAAATGATTGCATTGTAATAATGCCTACTGGTGGTGGTAAATCTATCTGTTTTCAATTACCAGCTATTATATTTAAAGGTGTAACTTTAGTTATATCTCCGCTTATTGCTTTAATGAAAGACCAAGTAGATGGGTTAAAAGCAAACGGAATTAAGGCTGCATATTTTAATAGTAGTCAGGCAGCAGAAGAACAACAAGCAATTATAGAGCAAGTAGTTTCTAGTGAATTAAAGTTATTATACGTAGCACCAGAAAGTTTAAGTGGTTTAGAAAATGTTTTAAAAGAAGATTATATTAGTTGTATTGCCATAGATGAGGCTCATTGTATTTCTTCTTGGGGACACGATTTTAGACCTTCTTACCAACAATTATCATTTTTAAAGAAGTCTTTACCTAATGTTCCTTTTATTGCATTAACAGCTACCGCTGATAAGGCTACAAGGCAAGATATTGCAGAACAATTAACAATAACTGATGCAAAACAATTTATTACTTCTTTTGATAGAAAAAATATTGAGTTAGAAGTACGCCCTGCAAACGATAGAATAAGCCAAATTATAGACTTTATTAACAAAAGACCTAATGAAGCCGGAATTATCTATTGTTTAAGTAGAAAATCTACAGAGCAATTAAAAGAACGTTTACAAAGTAAAGGGCTAAAAGCAAGTGCCTACCATGCAGGTTTAAATTTTGAAGAACGCTCTAGAGTACAAGAAGATTTTATTTTTGATAAAACTACTATTGTCTGTGCTACTGTTGCCTTTGGAATGGGTATAGACAAATCTAATGTGCGTTGGATTATACATTATAATATGCCTAAAAACCTGGAAGGATACTATCAAGAAATTGGTCGTTCTGGGAGAGATGGCACCAAAGCAAAAGCCTTATTATTTCATAGTTATGCAGATGTAATTCAGCTTCGAAAATTTGCAGAAGGAGCTTCTAATGAAGAATTCCAAATTGCAAAACTAGACCGCATGAAGCAATTTGCAGAAGCCACTAGTTGCAGACGTAAAATATTACTGAGCTACTTTGGCGAATTACTAAATAATAATTGTGGTAACTGTGATGTTTGCAAAAACCCTCCTGAGTTTTTTAACGGAACTATTATTGCCCAAAAAGCACTTTCTGTAATTACCAGATTAAAAGAAAGCGAAGCTATGGGTACGGTTATAGATGTACTAAGAGGCGCCAAAAACGCTAATGTATTAGATAAAAGATACGATAGCTTAAAATCGTATGGTATTGGTAATGATATTGCTTGGAAAGATTGGCAACACTATATTATTCAGCTTTTAGATCAAGGTTATTGCGAAATTGCTTTTCATAAAAATAATGCCTTGCAACTAACCAATTTTTCTAGAGATGTACTTTTTAACAACAAAGAAGTAAACCTTACGAAGCCCAATATTGCTAAAGAAATAATTGCTAGTCCTAAAAAAGAAAAGAAAACCAAAACAAAGAAAAACAACTCTTTATTTGAGCGTTTACGCCTATTACGTTTAAAAATATCATTAGAAGAAAATATTCCTGCCTACTTAATTTTTAATGATGCTACACTAAAAGAAATTGAAATTGAACGCCCTTTAAGTGATGCTGAGTTTATGGAAATTAATGGTGTTGGGGAACGTAAAATGGAAGTTTATGGTGCTGAGTTTATTGCCGAAATAAAAGCTTTTATGGAGGAGAAAAAGAAAACTCCCAAAAAGTCTGAAACACTAAATGTTACCTACGAACTCTATAAAGAAGGCTTATCTATTGATGAAATAGCTACAAAAAGAGATTTAAAAGCACCTACTATTTTTTCTCATTTAGCAAAATTATATAGTACAGGTAAAGACATTAATATTTATAATTTTGTAAGTAAAGAAGAAGTTGCTGCTGTACAAAAAGCAAAAATAACATTGGACTCTCCCGATGGGTTAAAACCTTATTTTGAACATTTTAACGAGCAAATAGACTACTCTAAAATTAGATTGGCACTAACAGTAATAGAAAAAGAAAACAACAAATAATTTAGTAGAAAAAAATAACCAAGAAACTAATCTCTAGATTCTTGGTTATAAAATAATCTTAATTTCTTACAATTTTACTCTTCCGGTGGTCTACCGTGTATTTCTTCATACACCGTATCAAAGTTTTCACGTAAATATGCATTTAGCTTTTTACGGTAATCATCTTTTAACCAAGAAACAAAGTTAAAGGTACTTCTGCTTATACATTTGGTATAATCTTTTATACGAATATCAATATCTTCTCCTAATAATTTAACTAAAGCTAAAGCATCGTAAACATCTTCGCTATTTTCTATACATATTTTAGCTTGTTGTACTATAGAACGCTCTAAAACCACTTTAGAAGATTCTCCATTCTTAACAGAATCTACATAAGTAGCTTTAATATCAAAATAAACTTCTTCTGAATTGCCAAAAGCAGCACGTAACTCTGCTGGCATTTCATATCTAAATCTACTTTCTAACTCCTCATCATCTACAATATTATTTAAATAATAATTAGGCGAAGAAAATATTTTACTCCAATCTAAATCTGCTCCCCAAGGACCAAAACGATGAAAATTGTTTCCTAAATCTATTACTGTAAACGTCTTTTTATCTTTATATATACGAGAACCCCTACCAATCATTTGGTAATACAACGCTAATGATTTTGTTGCTCTGTTTAAGATAATAGTTTCTACAGAAGGCTCATCAAAACCTGTAGTTAATATACTTACAGATGTTAAAATAGCATCTGGTGTTTTATTAAACCACTCTAATATTGCTTTACGCTCTTTCTTTGTTGCCGTATTATCTAAATGCGCTATAGGATAACCCGCTTTTTTAAATGTATCGTATACAAACAAAGAAGTATTAATACCATTATTAAATATTAATGTTTTCTTTCCTTTAGAATGCTTTTCATATGCTGTAGTTAATTTACCAAGCATATCTGTATTGGTATATAAATCTTCGGAAGATTTTACGGTATAATCTCCATTAGAACCAACTTCTAATGAGGTTAAACCAACATTATAAGAAAAATTCTCTGCCTTAGCTAAAAACTCATTTTCTATTAAAGACTCTATTGATTCTCCAACAATTATATCGTTATAATTATCAGACATCGGAAGCTTAACATTAGAACTTAATGGTGTTGCTGTTACACCAAGAATAAAAGATTTTTCAAAAAACTTAAATAACTTAGTAAAAGAATTATAGTGAGCCTCATCTATAATTACCAAACCAACATCTGATATGTTTAGTTTGTCTTCATTTAATCTATTATTTAAAGTCTCTACCATAGCTACGTAGCAGCTATAATCTTCCTGATCATCTAAGTTTGCTTTACTATCTACAACTTTATTTACAACCCCAAAACCTGTTAAAGTTCTTGCGGTTTGCTTACAAAGCTCAACACGGTGCGTTAACACCACTACTTTTTTATTATGATTTCTTAAATATTGACGTACTATTTCGGAAAATATAACTGTTTTACCACCACCTGTAGGTAATTGATACAGTAAGTGATAATCTTCGGGAGCATCTTCAAAACACTTAAATATTTTATCTATAGCTCCTTTTTGATAACTATATAATGCTTTCCCTCTTTTATTCTCTTCTGTTTCTAATTCTTTTAATACTTCCGACATGTACCTTTACATTTTTGAGGGGCAAAAATAGGGTCTTTCTTGGGGTTTTACCTCATAATTATGGTAAAATGTACACTTTATCTTTAAAATACAGTTATTTTTAAGATTAAAAACTAATGATTAGTAATTAGTTGTTTATTAATTGGAAGTAATAAATTTTATGGTCCTAAAGCATTTTTAATATTTAAGTTATTGAATATAATTTTTGTTTTTAGACTAGTTTATTCTAAAACAAAACTCCTTAGAACACCTATTCAAAATCATATTTATTAGTAAGATATAAACCCTATAATTTATACAATACTTGATATAAGAAGAATGTAATCTGCTTGGTTTTCACATAGTCTCATATCTTCATTATCAATAACAAAAAGCAAAAAATTACCTATATTACCACAAAAATATAAGAGTTAGATATAACAATATTTTACATTTCATATACCAAACCAACTAAATGAATAGATTTATTAAAATTATCTTAGTATTGATAATAATTTTAAATTTAAATTCCTGCAAAGGAAAGTTTGACGATAATTATCCAAAAACTGTGTCTCAACTTGATGGATTTTGGAGCACAAATAGTTTATATGAAATTGAAATAGATAATTTTAATAAATTTCCAGATACTATTCAATATCTGACTAAAAACTATCTTACTGAAAGGATAGGGAATAAAAAGTTCGAAAAAAGTAAATTCACCTATGGATATATTGCTTCAAATGAGCCATTAAATGATTCCTCAAAAGCTAATTTTATTGACACTCTTCTTTATGAAAAAGATTCAGAAAAAAATAAAGGGCTAGATACAAAATATAACTATCCTGTTTATAGTATTGGCTATGAATATTCAGATTTAAAAATTGGAATTGAGAAATTTGATTTAGCACTAATTATAGATAACAATGGAAAAATTTTAAAGCATATTAATTTTCCCAAACTAAATTCTGTTGATCAAAATTTCATTCCTCTTGACTCTATTCATAATATCCTCGCAAAACGAAAAATATCAAGTCGAAATCTTAAATTAGTTTTAAGATTTGATAAAAAAAGTCAAAAGACATTTTACTATGCACGTACATTTATTAAAAAAGGAAGTATAACTGGACCAAGTTGTTTTCCTGAACATAAAGAACATTTTAAAATAAATGCTATAACTGGTAAAATTGAGGAATTCAACTCTAAAAATACAACTGAGTACTTTGATAATTAAAATATGTTATATAACATAAATTCTATAAAAATCATTAGTGTTATTCTCTAAAACTAATTCGTGTTTTTTTAGATTTATATTTTCTTTTTTAAATTCTGATACACTTTAAATTTATAAATTCTCTAGAGATTTCTATTACAAAACTTAAGTTAATATAAATCATTTCTTGTGATAACACTACTCAAAAAAACAAACAAAAAAATAATTTTTCTTTATTTACTTAAGTCTTTCATACACTAGTAAATAGCATTTAAAATTCAGTAATATCTACATGCTCTTTAACAGAAAATTATAAAACTAAATAATCTAGACCTAATTTATATCCGTACATAGTCACAGAACATAAATTATATACCATGAGAAAATTAACATTAATCGTACTTACTGTAGCATTCTTTGCTTCATGCGTTTCTAAGAAGAAATATGTACAATTACAACAACAACACGGAGAAACTAAAAGTATATTAGCAAAAACTACCGTTGAAAAAGAAGAATTAGAATCTAAGTTTGCTAAAATTGAAGCTAGAGTTGAGAAGTACAACAATAAAATAAGTGCCTTAACAGAGGAAAATAACTCACAATATGTATCTGTAGATGGTGTTGCTGTTATTTCTAACGATGTAAAGCAAAAAATGCGTAACACATTAAAAAATGTTGATCCTAACACTGTTTCAGGAGCAAAAACGTTAAAAGACTCTATGAATTTAGCTTTATCGCACAACTTACAGAAAACAATTGATACTAGTAATTTAAATAACGAAGATGATATTGATATTGCAATTGATGAAACTGTAGTTATGATTTCTATATCAGATAAGTTATTATTTAACACTGCAAGCTATACTGTTAGCAACAAAGCAAACGATGTTTTAAAAAAATTAGCAGATGTTATTAATTCTGAACCTAGTATTGAAGTAATGATAGAAGGCCATACAGATTCTAGAACAATTAATACTCCTAGAATATCTGATAACTGGGATTTAAGTGTATTACGTGCTACATCTGTTGCAAGAAAATTACAAAAAGAATTTAGCGTTTCACCAGATAAATTAATTGCTTCTGGAAGAAGTAGTTACAAGCCCTTAACATCTAACGAAACAAAAGAGGATAGAGCTAAAAACAGAAGAACTCGTATTATTATATTACCTAATATAGATCAGTTTTTTGCCCTTATGGCATCAAATGAATAATCATTATATTTCTTTTTAAGACAAAAGAAAAGGACAACTTTAAAAGTTGTCCTTTTTTTATATTACACTAAGGTCTTTTATATTTTTCTTAAGAATAAAAGAACTACTTCTATATACTTTTTTAATTATTGAGCATCATTCTCTAATTCTGTTTCTTCTATTTCATAATCTTGAAAAATACCGCATGAAACCTGCTTTTTAGCTAAAGAATTCTTAGACCTTTTTCCTTTAATCATTGCCTCAATTTCTGGAGATAAATAATTCATAACATATTAATTTAAGTTAATAAAATAGTAAACGTAACTACTGAAAAAATATTTATTTTTTTCGATGAACTACTGTTATATATATTCAATATACGACAGACTAGTGAAATAAATAACAATTTTAACAACTTTTGTTAATTTTTAAAATATAATATTTCAATTTTAATTACTCAGCATAATTACAATGCTTTTATTACCAAATCATTATCTAAAGAATAAGTTTTAAGCTCAAAAGTTTATTGCTCTAATATCTTAATCATCTTAAAAGATTTTAATAAATGAAACAATCCGGGCAAGATTACTAAAGCTCCAATAATAAGTGTAACTCCTAAATTAGTAATGGTGCTTTCTGGTGCCGTATTATCTAGTATACTTATTGCCTTAGAGTTAGCGATTATAACATAAGGAAAATGGGTAACTATAGCGGCAAATAAAATTAAAACTACTTGCATACCCGCAAAAGCTCTACTTTTAATTCTGCGCCCATTTTTAATACTAAACCATAATGGAATTAATAATAAAGCAGAAATAGCCATAGCTATTATAGCATATGGGTTTTTAACAAAGTCCATAACAAACTTTATGTTATTAAAGTAACCATATGCAATTGTTATGAAGCCAATAAGAACAACACTTATAACTGCTATACCCGACTTTTTAATATAAATTTTTTCATTCCCTTTTTCTGCTTCTCCTATTAATAATGTAGCCGATAAAAACGCACATAAAGAAGCAAAAAATAAGCCTACAAGTATAGAAAATACATTTAACCAAGAATCTATAAATACCAATTTAAAACTAGCCTGTTCACTTAGCATTATGTTTCCGCTTACCATGGCTCCAAAAATTGTTCCTAAGAAAATAGGAGTTACCAAACTAGAGAATTTAAACATGTTATCATACAATACTTGTGATTTGTCCTTGTAAGCATCATAATGCCTAAAAACAAAGGCTACACCACGTAATGTTACCCCCAATAACATTATAGTTAAAGGAATATGTAGGTGCACAACTAAAATGTTATAATAAGCAGGAAATCCTACCCATAGAATAACAATTAAAATAATAATCCATATATGGTTAGCTTCCCATACGGGGCCCATTACCCTATACACAGTCTTCTTTGTTATTTCTTGGTTTTCTTTTGATGAAAATAACTCTACAATTCCGGCTCCAAAATCTGCTCCTGCCAATAAAACATATAATAACAATGAAAATCCTAGAAAAAATAATACTACATATATCATAGCGCTCCTATTTTAATATTCTGTTTCGTTTAATGCTTTTATCTGCCTAGCCATTAACCAGCTTACCGCTATAGTTAATGTTAGGTACACTAAAACATACATGTAAAAACTATAAACTATACCAGGCATAGGTGTTACTGCATCTTTGGTTTTCATAATATTATGGATAATCCACGGTTGCCTACCTACCTCAGTAACAATCCACCCAGCTTCTAAGGCTATAAATCCCATTGGAGCTAGCAGTGTAAAGAATAACCAATACACCTTCTTATTAGTCCATTTTTTCTTTTTAAAACTTATAAAAAATATGATTCCGGCAAGCATTAATAAAGAGCCAATACCTACCATAACCTGAAAAGCATAATGCACTGTTGCTACTTTTGGCTGCTCGTCTTTAGGAAAATCATTTAAACCTTTAACCTCAGCATCAAAATCTCCAAACGCTAAAAAAGAAAGTGCATTAGGAATCTCTATTTTGTAGTTTACTTCTCTTTTTTCTTCATCTACAATACCTCCTATATATAATGGTGCTCCTTTTTTAGTTTCATAATGAGCTTCCATTGCTGCTAACTTTGCTGGCTGACGCTTAGCAATATCTTTTGCAGACAAATCTCCGCTTAATGGTTGTAGTATTGCTGCAATAGCACCAAAAGTGATGGCAATTTTAAACGCTTTTTTATGTAACTCTACATTTCTCTTTTTTATAATTTGATACGCATGTATGCCTGCTACTGCAAAGCCTGTAGCTGTAAAAGCCGCTAAAGTCATATGCAAAGCTTGTGTAAACCATGCTGGGTTTAATAATGCTTTAATGGGGTCTATATTTAAAAATTCACCATTTATATAATCGAAGCCAGAAGGGGCATTCATCCACCCATTAGCAGAAACAACTAATATACCAGATGCTACACCAGATATACCAACAATAACTCCTGTAAACCAATGAAATTTCTCTGGCAGCTTATCCCATCCGTATAAATAAAAACCTAATGCTATTGCCTCTACAAAAAAAGCAGCTCCTTCTAATGAAAAAGGCATTCCTATAATTGGTCCTGCATGTTTCATAAATTCTGGCCATAACAAGCCTAGTTCAAAAGATAATGCAGTACCAGAAACCGCTCCTGTAACAAAAAAAATAGCCACTCCTTTTTGCCAAGATTTAGTGAGCGTTTTATAAATAGGATTTTTGGTGTTTAACCACTTTTTGTGAGAAACAACCATAAAAAAAGGCATTACCATACCTATACACGCAAAAACAATGTGAAATATGAGTGTTATTGCCATTTGCAGCCTAGCAGCATCCAAATTATCCATAGCAAATACATTAAAAGATTATTGTAATACAAAGATACCGCCTAAAGCCTAGAATATATTAGATATTAAATACAAATATTCTATATCTTTTGTTAATTTTTTATGATGATTTTTTAGTAATATGAAAAATATTAGTATGTAACAAGGAAAGAATTTTTTCATTCAAAAAGGAAAATATATCTTTGTAGTGTGTATGAGCAAATATAATTGCTTATATTTAATACAGTTAGTGACTAGTTATTGCAATATCTGAAAAAGATTCCTCGGTAAATCCAATGTTTTAAATTGCCTTTTCCCAATCTTCGGTTAGTATTTTCAATGTACTACAACATATTAGTCAGCAACTGATTTAATAATATAAAAACAACCAAAAAGAATGGCGAGAGCACAGGAAACCTTTAACAAAAAAGAGAAAGAAAAAAAACGTTTAAAAAAGCGTGAAGACAAACAAAAGAAAAAAGCAGAACGTAAAGCTAATGCTGTAAAAGGTTTGTCTTTTGAAGATCAATTGGTATATGTTGATGAGAATGGACATTTTACAGATACTCCACCAGACCCAACTAAAAAAGTAAAGGTAGATGCTGAAAGTATTGTTATTGGTATTCCTAAAAAAGAAGATATAGAAGAAGAGGAAGAAGTTGCTAAAGAAGGTAAAGTATCTTTCTTTGATACTTCTAAAGGTTTTGGTTTTATAATAGATAGCGTTAACCAAGAAAAATATTTTGTTCACGTAAGTGGTTTAATTGATGAAATTCAGGAAAACGATAAAGTTACGTACGAACTAGAAAAAGGTATGAAGGGTATGAACGCAGTTCGCGTTAAAAAAATATAATTTAAGAATTAGCTCTTAGCAAAAAATCCCGTCTTAATCAGACGGGATTTTTTGTTTACATAAATTCAAAATAAAATTGCAAAAAATATATCTAAAATCTCATCTTAGGTTTTTAATCATTTTCTGATGAATAACACCTGTTTTCATCGATGGATATTTTTTATGCACAGCTATAAATCCCTGTTCTTTGTAAAAAGGAATTGCTACTTCTCTTGCACTTAATTCAATACACTTTATATTAAGTGTAATGCTTTTTTCTATCAATAATTTTAAAATAGTACTTCCAATTCCTTTTCTTTTATATAACTCGTCTACAGCCATTTGAGAAATAATAGCCTTATTTTCTAGAATTGTTAGTCTCCCCGTTCCAACAACGCTATCGTTTTTAAAACAAACAAGGTGTATGCTTTCTTCTTCTAAACTATCATTTATTAATGCTAGTGCATTATCCATATCCTTAAAAAAAGCCTTTATTCGTAAGGCTACTGCTTTATTATAAGCTATAGTTCCGTAAGCTACATATAAATACTCCATTGTAATTTTTATAAAAAAAAAGAGGCTAAAATAGATACACTACTTTAGCCTCTTATAAATATTAATTAAAATAATCTATTCCTCTTCAGAAGCTGCAGCTTCATCTTCGGGTGTTTCTTGTTCTTGTTTTTTTAAATCGTTCTCCATAATATTTAGTTTCTTAAGCTTGCTTTTCCAAACTTCTAAATTTTCTTTATGGTTATTAATATTCTTAATTACATCTCTTACCACAGGGCTATCCTCTGATGCATTAGAAAAGAACTGCAAGTTATTTTCTAACTGACGTATTTGATCGTTACTCTCTGTAATTTTTCTACGAATAAAGACACGCTCGTTATAAATTGCTCTTTCCTTATCTTCGCTAGATGATAATTCTTTTACTTTATCTCCGTATTTTATAAGCTCTGCTTCTTGGTTATTAATATCTAGTTTTTTAAATATTGCATCTAATATTTTATTAAACTTAACATTAATGTTCTTTTTATTAAAAGGAACTCTACCATACGATTTCCATTCGGTAATAAACTCCTTTATAGCCGCTAAATCTTTCTTTTTATCTCCACATAGCTCAAATGTTTTTAACCTATCTAAACATGCGTTTTTCTTTTCTAAATTGGCTAACTCTTCTTTTTGAGCTCCATTCTTTTTAGCATGTAAACGGTCAAAATAGTGGTTACAAGCATTTTTAAAATCGTTCCAAATCTTATCTGAGTATTTTCTTGGTACATGACCAATATTTTTCCACTCGCTCTGGATACGTTTCATTTCTGGAGTAGCACTATCATAATCTTCGCTATCTTTTAATGAAATTGCTAATTCTAATAAAGCTCTTTTCTTATCTAAATTTTCTTGTTGGTCTTTTTTAAGATTTTTATAGTAAGCATTTTTATTGCGATTAAAGCTTCTTACTGCCTCCTTAAACGCAGCCCAAGTTTTTTCATTTACTTTTTGTGGTACCTTACCAGCATTAAAAAAGCTTTCTCTTAATGCTTCTACTTGTTTTATTTGTTGCTGTAGTGCTTTATGAGTTGTTGCAGGGTTTGTAGCTATTGCTACTATTTCTGCAATAATTTTATTTTTATTCTCTAAATTTTGCTCGTAAACCTTATCTATTTCTTTATAATATTCTTGTCTACGCTCGTGCAATACCTTGGTTGCATTGCTAAAACGCTCCCATATCTCTTCTCTATGATCTTTACCTACAGGCCCTATATCTTCTTTCCAGATTTTATGAAGTGTTTGTAAGGTCTGAAAAGCTTTAGATAAATCTGTTTCTTGCGCTAAAGCCTCAGCTTTTTCTACAATTTTTAACTTTTCTTCTAAATTGTGCTTAAAATCTAAATCTCTAAGCTCTCTATTTAGATGTAAAAAATCATAAAAAATTTCGGTATGGTGATGATACGTTTTCCAAATATCATTATAATTATTTCTAGGAATAGGACCTGCATTACGCCATCTTTCTTGTAATGCTTTAAAGTTTTTGTAGGTTGTATTTATATCTTCCTCTACATTAATTAAACCTTTTAACTCCTCTATTATTTCTAATCGATTGGCTAAATTTTCTTTATGAGAACTTTCTATATTTTTATAATACTGATTTCTTTTGTCTCTATATTCCGAATAAACTTCGTTAAACTGTCTTTTAGTTACAGAATCATATCTAAAATCTATTACATTTCCTCCGCCAGCAACAAACTCTTCTTTTTTATGCTCTAAAAATTCTTGAAACTTTAAGTCGAACTCGTACTTTATACCATCTACATGCTTTTTAATAGCTTGTACCTTTTCATTTTTTACCAACTTTTGAAGCTCTCCTACTAAATTATCCATAGACATAGCATGGTAATCTAATTCTGGAATTAAATGCCTAGTGTCATTTCCTTCATCTTCTGCATCTTCTGCATTGGTCTCCTCTATTTCTTCTAAAACAGCATCTTTTTCATCAGATGTTTCTGTTGATGCATCATTAGTTGTCTCTTGCGACACAACTTCTTTCTCTGTTTCATCTATAGTATCAACAGTTTCTTCTGCTTTATCAACAGGAGTACTCTCTACCGAATCATTTGCTGTTTTACCAGTATCTTTAGTACTTTCTCCTCCTACATTTTCTTGTAGTTGCTCGTCTTTATCTTCTAACATTTTATGAATGTTTAGTCGGTTTTCTCCGAATTTACACTGGTAATATAGTAACTACCTCGTTAATAGCAAAGTTAATAAAACTTCTTTTTAATAAATGTCTTGTAGTTTAACAATAAAATAAGCCTTAAAACTACTGTTGTATTCGGTAAAAAGTACTTATGAATTCCAGATTTCCCAAGATTTCTCCGCTTGCAATTCTAACATTTTAGAACCATTGCAAATAGCTGCTCCTAATTTTTCTCCTTCTTGTAAAAAAGCTGTTTTCTCTGGATTGTATATTAAATCGAATAATAGATGTTCTTTGCTTAAATGCTTATAAGGAATCGCTGGTTTATCTTTTATATTTGGATGTGTACCCAATGGAGAGCAGTTAACAATTACGGTATAATCTTCTATTATCTCTTTTGTTAATTGCTCATAACTAAATTGGTGCTCTTTTGCTGTTCTTGATACAAATTTATAAGCAATTCCTAATTCATTAAAAACAAAAGCTACAGCCTTTGATGCACCCCCTGTACCTAGAATTAGTGCTTTTTTATGGCGCTTTCTTAAAAAAGGCTCTATAGACTTCTGAAATCCATGAATATCTGTATTATAACCTCTTAAACCATCTTTAGTTGTTTTTATAGTATTTACAGCTCCTATTTTTTCTGCTTTAGGGTCTAAGCTATCTAAATAAGACATTACATCTTGTTTATATGGTATTGTTACATTAAACCCTGTTATATCTTTATTCTCTTTTATAAGGCTAGCAAACTCCTTTATATCTTGCAAATCAAAATTCTCATAAGTATGATTATTTAAATCTAAATCTGAAAATTTCTGTGTAAAATAACCTCTAGAAAAAGAGTAAGATATATTTCTTCCTAATAAACCAAATCTGGCTTTTTTATTTTCTATTTCTCCCATACCAATCTAATCCTAATAATATTACTATTCCAATTCCAATAAACAACACTGCAGTCCATGTTTCTGAGCTATCAAAATTGGGTATATATTTTTTATAATTTACTATTATTTCATTTCCGTTTGTATCTAACAATGTATTACCACTATCATCTACCTTAATTATTGTTTTTTTCCAAGGCCAAACCACACCTAAAGAACCTGTAATAAAACCTATTATTACTGCTGTTGTAATATGCTTGTAATGCTTTAACACATAACTTAAAAGATGCGATAAGGTAACTAAACCTGTAGTAGAACCTAAAGTAAAAACACCTAATATTTTTAATGTTTTTAATCGTTCTTTATTATTTGTAAAGCTATATTCTCCATTTATAATTTCAGTAAATGTATCGTAAAGTGCATTTACAGCATCTACTAATAATAGTACATAGTTCCCTAAAAGAATAAGAATAAATGAACCCGACAATCCGGGTAATGCCATTCCCGAAACACTAATAATTCCACAAAAAAAGATAAAAAATAAGTTGTCATTTTCTCTTGCTGGACTTAAAAAACTAATCCCTACTCCTATTAAAAGTCCTATAATACCTGCCGTGATTGTTCTTTTACTCCAATATTTAAAATCTTTAGCAATATAATAGATAGAGCCTATTATCATTCCAAAAAATGTAGCCCAAACATAGAGTTCTTTTCTTTCTAGAAAATAGTCTAAAATTCTAGAAACACTAAAATAACTAATTAGCATTCCTAAAACCAATAATAATAAAAACTGGGCATTAGTGTATTTAAAAAAACTCTTAAATCTTCCTGATATTAAAAGCTTAAACGCTTTTAGATTTATTTTTTGTAGTGAGTATATAAATTCCTCGTAAAAACCACCTACATATGCTACTATACCCCCAGAAACACCAGGCACTTTATTAGCTGCACCCATACACAAACCCTTAATTACAAGGAAAAACTGATCTAATAATGTTCTTGGGTGTCTCACAAGTTATATTATTTACTTTTGGAGGCAAAACGCTCCATTGTAAAAATAAGAGAAAAACCTATGATAGCAAGCACTACTGCGTAGATTAATTGATTATCTCCTTCGAAAGCAAATGGAGAAATATTTTCGTCTTTTATTGTGATTATTTTTTCACCAAAAGCCTTAGTTTCTAAGATTTTCTTCCAAGGCCATATTTTATTTAACGAACCTAAAATAAAGCCTGTTAAAAGCGCTAATGTCATATTTTTATAATGACTAAACATCCACTTTAAAATACGAGCAAAGCTTAACAAACCAAAAAGACAACCTACCGCAACTGTTATAATTATTTTAATGTCTCTTCCGTGTACTGCATCTAAAATGGTTTGATAAGAACCTAATAACACCAAAATAAAAGCACCCGATATACCAGGTAAAATCATTGCGCAAATAGCTAAGGCTCCCGATAAAAATAAGAATGGTAAACTATCTACATTTTCAGATGGTGGTATAGTTGTTATAAAATAGGCTACAACAGCACCTATTACAAACATTACAACAGTTCCTATATTCCATTTAGTTATAGATTTACCAACAAAGAATATACTGGCAACTACCAATCCAAAAAAGAAAGACCATAAAAGTATTGGCTGGTTTACTAATAACCAGCTTATAAACTTAGCTAATGATACAACACTAATACCTATTCCTATAAACAAGGCTAGTAAAAAATTACCATTTACTTTATTCCAAAAAACTTTAAAACCTTCTGTTTTTAATGTCTTTAGTAATGATAAATTAATATTATTTATAGATGTTATAAGCTCTTCGTAAATACCAGAAATAAAAGCGATTGTACCTCCCGATACTCCAGGAACAACATCTGCTGCTCCCATTGCCATTCCTTTGAGTGTTATAAAAAAATAATCTAAAAATTTCCTGTTTTCCATAAAAGCAAAAATAGCTTTTTAATTGGAGGTTTTTAAAATTCTGAAATGATATTTTTAATCCATTCCATATTATATAATTGTGGAAATTCTTCTTTTAAAATAGTTACTTTTTTGGCATCGGTCTTTAAGGCTTCGTATAAATAGTTTTTAGCCTTGGTTAAGTTATTGGTTAATACATGAACACCTGCCAATTTATATTTTAATTCTGCTTTTTCTGGGTAAAATTCTAATCCTTGAGATAATATTTGTGAAGCAGAATCTAAATCCTTGTTTAAAACCATAACATTGGCCCATGAGGTCCAAGTATCTAGCTCATAATTCCCTAAATCTACCGATTGTTTGTATGCAAAATCTGCCTCATCGTACTTTTTTAAAACCGTATTTATCTTTGCACATTTTTTCCAATAAACCGGATTTTCCTCATCTATATTTATGGCTTTATTTATGTAATAGAGTGCTTTTGCATAGTCTTCCTTACGGTAATAAAAATTAGTAATTGCTAGCCAGCCTTTATCTAACAAAGGGTCTTCGTGTACCGTATGGTAAAAGTAATACTTAGCTAAATCGTCATTATTTAATTTCTCATGGCATTTACCTATTCGTAAATATGCATGCGATGTAGGATCGTCTATAGAAATGGTAGTTTCATAATTTTCTATAGCTTCATTATACTTTCCTAATTTTTCTAAAACTTTTCCTTTTTCAAAATAGGCGCCAATAAATCTGTCGTCTGAAATTATAGCAAAATCAAAAGCAGATAAAGCTTCTTTATACATTTTTTTAACAAAGTATAGTTTCCCTAATTGGTGCCACGCAACTTCGCAATAAGGGTTTCTTTCTAAATAATCGTTTAAATAATGAATAGCTCCTTCGTAATCTTCTAAAAACTCAAAACAATATACTACATTATATAGTGATGAGTAATCCTGAGCATCAAAAGATACGCATTGCTGAAAGCTTTGCTTTGCCATCTCATAATCATCTAAAAACAAATATTCCATTCCTAATAAGGAATAAATATCAAAACTATCATTTGATAAGTCCAAGGCTTTTTTTAGCAGTTCTACTGCCCCCTCATGGTTATCTTTCTTAGAAAAAATATTAGCTCGTTGCACATAAATTTCCTCGTTAGAATTATCTAATAATTGTAAGGTATCTAATAATTGCTCTGCTTGTTCCAATTTGTTTTCAAAAACAAGAACTTCTATATCTAATAATTTTAACTCAATAGAATCTGGATGCTGCTCTAAACCAATTTTAATTGCTTTTTTTGCTAAAGATACTTTTCCATTATTAAGGTAATGGTGAATAATATCTTCAAAATCTTCGGAATCAAAAAAGTAAACATCATCCGTCTTAAGCATAGATTCAAACTTAGCTATTGGTAGACCTGGTCTTTCATCTGGGTTTAACTGCATAAACACGTAATTGGTTAAACTAAAAATACTATTTTGCTTCTTTTATATAGGTCGGTTATAATCTATATTATTAACAAATTAGTTAACAATAGCGTTTGTATTTACAAATAATCGTTTAAAGCATCAATAATTACGTTACAACCCTCTCTTATTTCGTTCATTGATATCGTTAGTGGCGGAGAAATACGTATAGCTCTAGTCTCAAACAAAAGCCAGAATAAAATAAGCCCCTTTTTTTCGCAGGTAAGTATTACATGGTTTGTAATATCTTCGTTCTCAGTAATAACTGCTAACATTAATCCTTTGCCTCTTATTTCTTTTATATACTTATGCTGTAGTAGTTCTCTAAAGAGTTTTTCTTTCTCTAAAGTTTCTTGTATAAGCTTACTTTCTGTAATTTCTTTAAGCGTTGCTAACGAAGCTGCAGCAATTACAGGGTTACCGCCAAAGGTTGTAATATGCCCTAGTTTTGGTTTTTCTTGCAAAGATTGCATCATTTTATTAGAAGCTACAAATGCACCAACTGGTAGCCCAGAAGCCATTCCCTTACCAATTACTAATATATCTGGCACACATTGGTAGTGCTCAAAAGAAAACAATTTTCCTGTTCTTCCGAACCCTGGTTGTATTTCGTCTAAAATAAGTAATGCTCCAACTTTAGAACAGCGCTCTCTTACTTTTTTTAGATATTGATTTTGAGATTCTATAAAACCTGCTCCGCCTTGTATTGTTTCTAAAATAACTGCCGCTGTTTTTTCTGTTATCTTATTTAATTCTTTTTCTTGATTAAATTGAATAAAACCAACATCTGGTATTAAGGGTCTAAATGCACTCTTACGCTCCTCTACCCCCATAACACTTAAACTCCCCATAGTATTACCATGATAAGCTTTATGCGCTGCTATTATTTGGGTTCTCCCTGTATATCTTCTGGCTAATTTTAAAGCACCTTCTATAGCTTCTGTTCCAGAATTTACTAAATATGTTGTTTCTAAATTACTAGGTAATAAAGATGCTAATAGTTTTGTGTATGCAACTGCTGGTTTTTGTATGTATTCTCCATACACCATTACGTGCATGTATTTAGAAACTTGCTCCGTAATAGCTTCTGTTACTTTTGGGTGACAATGTCCTAGGCTGCAAGCAGAAACTCCTGCTACAAAATCTAAATATTTCTTCCCTGATGTATCGTAGATATAACTTCCTTTGGCATGCGATACTTCCATCGCTAACGGATGTGGAGTTGTTTGCGCTTGATATTTAAAAAAGTCTTTTTTCACCTACCTATTTTACTTTCTTAGGTGTTATTTTATTTTTAGGGTCTATTGCCTTGCCTTTACTTGTTGGTAAATTATTAACCGGATCTCCTTCATTTTTACTTCTCTGCTCTTCTTCCGCATCAATATCTATAGGATTAGTTATTCCCTTTATAACTGGTAGTACCAAATTGTTATCATCATCATCAAAAATATCTTCTTTTTTATAAATACGCTCATCTCCTCGCCAAATAAACCCTTTTAATTTTCTACCATTTTCTGGCATTTCTGATTCTGGAAAAATATTACCATCAGGATTTATTCTAAAAGTTAAATCTTCTACATCATTATTAGCCATTACAATATTAATTTCACTACAAATGGTTTTATTAATACCAATAAACTCATCATCATCATTATACATGTAATAAATAACCTCTGTATTCTTAACTAAATCTATATATTTTAGTTCGTTCTCTATAAACTTGCCATAAAGGTTTTTCCCTTTTGCTTGGTTATACCCTACTTTACCAATGGTATCAAACGAAATAATAAAAGCATTGTTTATTACCTTTAAAGAATCTAACTTTTCTGTTTCTAAGTCAGAAATTAAATGAATGCTATCTCCCGTCATTTGATTTTCTCCGTTCCACATAACAGGCTCTCTAATTAATTGCGTAATTCCGGTCGTTTCATCAAAATGAATAGAATCGCATTTACCACTTAAGTCTGTCTTATAAAACTTAGCATTCCTAAATGCTCTTAAAATACGCTCGTCTGCTTTCCCCGTAACCATAAGGGTATCTCCATGCATATAAAGAGAATCTTTTTCTACCAAACTAATAGATACGGCTCTTTTTGTAGCAAAAAGAGAGTCTTTTGCTTTAAATACTTCGGCATAATGGGCTTTTATAATTCCGTCGTTTATAGTATCTGTTACCGTAATATTATTGGTTGCAGAGGCAAATTCCCTAGCTTTATCAAAAAATAAACTATCACCTTCTATAATACGGTCGTTATAATCTATTCTTGTATTTTTTATTCCGTAACCGCTTTCTATTTTAGTATCATAAAAACCTCTTTCGCAATATATTTTATAGGTTTCCCCCACAATAGTAGAGGGACCATACATATAGGCATTTTTAGATGACGTGTAATAATCTAACTGTTCGGAATCTAATATATAATCTGGGTTATCTATATGTACACTATCTAAGAACTGGTATTTTTTAGTCTCCATATAATACCTCCCTATTTCGCTGGTAAGGGTATTGGCAGAATCTATTACGGTACCAAAATCTTTATAATAAGCTTCTTGTTTTTCTCTGTCTAAACGCAGGGTATCTGTTTTTAATGTCATTTGCGTATTCTCCAAAATAACATCTCCCCAAGCTTTTGCTAATTTGGTGTTACCATCGTAATTTATTTTAGCACTCGTCATTTTAACAGAGTCTCCCTGTTGTAAACGAATATTACCTATGGCTTTTAATTTATTTTCTTTTTGATAATAAATAGCAATATCGCACCATAAATCTGCTCCTTGATGTTCAAATTGTACCTGCTGATTGTCTTTACTAAAAATTGAAGCTCCAGGATACTTTGCTTCATCCTTAGTAAAATTAGCTCCGTAGATAATGTTTATCTGCTTTTTTTCTTTTGGCTGTTCTTGTGCTTTTGCAACTATAGCAAACAATAAAAGCACAAATAAGATACTATGTTTATACAAGCTTGTAATTTTTTCTCAAAAATAGGATTTTTTACTCGATAATTGAGATTTAAATACGCTTACGCTTGCTCGGAAATCTAAATTAAAAATTCGCGAAACACCTTGTTATATTGCCCCGAGGCAGCTTTCAGAGCATCATAAAGATTAACATAGATTTAGGATATAAAAAAATGCTTTACTTATATAACTTTTTTAATAACCCGTAATTTATGAGTGTAATTTCTAGTTTCTGCATTAAAAATTCCTGTATGATCTATACGATCTATACGTACTTTTCCGTGAGAGTGTATAATATAATTGTTTTTCATTATAATGCCTACATGGTTTATTATACCCTCATTATTATCAAAAAATGCTAAATCTCCTGGTTCGCTTTCTTCTATAAAACTTAGAGGTTCTCCTTGTTTTGCCTGATCGGCAGCATTTCTTAATAATTTATACCCATTAATTTTATAAACCATTTGTGTAAGACCAGAACAGTCTATTCCAAAAGGTGTTTTACCTCCCCATAAATACGGTGCATTTAAATATAATAATGCTGAATGCACTAAATTTTCTTTGGATTGTTTACACGAAATTATTTCGCCATCATAGTTATGCGGTATTATTTTTTGCAATACAGAAGACCCTACAACTAAGGGTATTAAAGAATTACTCTCTGTTGTGGCGAAAGAAACCAAATCTGAGGTGTATTTAAAATCCTTAACAGCCTCTATTTCTTTATATTCTTCTTCGGTTATTATTGTAATTTGGTTGTTACTTACCCATCCCTCATAACCATCAAAAGCAACTCTTATTTTACTCCAAAATTTACGTTGTTCCAATATTTTAAAATAGTCACCGTACAACAACTGAGAACTCATTTCACTTGCTTCATCGGCTAATAATCTTATAGGAACTATACTAAGTTGGCAAATGCCGTACTGCATATTCTACTTTACTTTTTAAGCTGATTTTTCAATTATTATGGCAGACGCTCCTCCTCCTCCGTTACAAATAGCCGCTGCTCCTACTTTTGCTTTCTTCTGCTCTAAAATATGAATAAGCGTTACTAAAATCCTAGCTCCAGAACAGCCTAAAGGGTGCCCTAAAGAAACAGCTCCGCCATTTACATTAACATTAACGTCTTTAAGACCTAAAAGTTTCATATTTGCTAAACCTACAACAGAAAAAGCTTCATTAAACTCAAAATAATCTACATCATTTATCGTAATTCCTGCTTTGTGCAATGCTTTTGGTAATGCTTTTGCAGGTGCTGTTGTAAACCATTCTGGTTCGTGTGCTGCATCTGCATATCCCTTTATAGTTGCTAATGGTTTTATTTTTAATGTCGCAGCTTTTTCTGCACTCATTAAAACTAATGCTGCTGCACCATCATTTATAGTTGAAGCATTGGCTGCTGTTACTGTTCCTTCTTTAGAAAAAGCTGGTCTTAAATTTGGTATTTTCTCTAGTTTAACATTTTTAAACTCTTCATCTTCGTTAACAATTATAGGCTCTCCTCTTCTTTGCGGAACTGTAACAGGGATTACTTCATTGGCAAATTTGCCCTCTTTCCAAGCTAATGCAGAACGCTCATAAGATTGTATAGCATAATTGTCCTGATCTTCTCTACTAAAACTATGTTCTAGAGCACAAGCATCTGCACAAACACCCATTGCATTTTTATCATAAGCATCTACCAAACCATCCTTTTGCATTCCATCAATTAAGGTTTGTGGTCCAAATTTATGACCATTTCTCATGTGTACATAATGAGGTATTAAACTCATATTCTCCATACCTCCTGCTACTACAATAGAGTTGTCTCCTAAAGCTATAGATTGTGCTGCTTGCATTACGGTTTTCATTCCCGAAGCACAAACTTTATTAATAGTAGTACAAGGAACCGTATTAGAAATACCCGCATATATTGCAGCTTGCCTTGCTGGTGCTTGCCCAGTACCAGCTTGTACTACATTCCCCATAAGTACCTCGTCTACCAAATCTGGTGTTAAATTTATTTTTTCTAAGGCTCCTTTTATAGCAGCAGCTCCCAATTGCGGTGCTGTTATAGAAGATAATGCTCCCATAAAGCTCCCTATTGGAGTTCTTACTGCCGATACAATGACTACCTCTTTCATAGTATACCTAAATTTAACAACACGAAATTAAACAATTAAACTACAATTAAAAGGTTAAACTCGCAAAAGCTTTTTTTAAATATATATTTTTATACTTTTGATAATACAGACCTTGTATATGCAAAAACCTTTAGACAAACTTTATAAAAACCAGTCACTTATATATAAGTATATTCTTTATATAGTGTCTATACTACTCATTGTTTTCTTTTTTCCTAAAGGAGGTAAATTTAAATATGAATTTCAAAAAGGAAAACCTTGGCAATACGATAACCTTTATGCTCCTTTTGATTTTTCTATTAAAAAAAATCCGTTAGAAATAGAACAAGAAAGACTTGCTATTAAGAGTAAGCAAATTAATTACTACAATTACGATGAGGCTATTTCTAATGAGGTTTTTAATCTTTACGAAGCACAGTTTACATCTGTTTTTAATGAAGAAAATTTTAGCGAAGCAGAACAAAACACTTTTTTTAAAGTAGGTAATGAAATTTTAACTACTATTTACAAAAACGGAATATTAAAAAAGACCGAACAAAAAAGCAACAATAAAAATTTTTATTTAATTAAAAATAAAGAAGCTAAACTCCTTAGCTTTAAAAATATTTATTATTTACAAAATATTGACACTGTAATTAAAAGTGTACTAGAGCAAAAGGAATTAACAGAATTCTCATCGCAATACGAAGCTCTTTTTTTTGATATTATAAAGCCTAATGTTTTTTACAATCAAAAATTTTCTAAAAAAGAAATAGAGGAACAACTTTCTAAAATATCTATTACACGAGGAAATATTGATGAAGGTAAGTTAATAATTGCAAAAGGAGCCGTTGTAGAAGCCGAAAACTACAAAATATTAGATTCTTTAAAAGATGAATTTGAATCGGAATTATGGACTAATAACAATTATTACTTTATCATTTTTGGTTATACCGTTTTAGTAGCTTTGGTATTAATGATGCTTTTCTTATTCTTAAAAAAATATAGAAACGAAATTTATAAGAATAATACCAAAGTAACTTTTATATTTTTTAATATTTTATTGATGGTTTTTATAACCACACTAATTGTTAAATATAATGAGGCGTATGTATTTGTAGCTCCACTTTGTATTTTACCTTTAATTCTAAAAACATTTTTTGATGCCAGGCTAGGACTTTATGTACATGTACTAACAGTTTTGCTGCTAGGTTTTGTTGTTCCTAATAGTTTTGAGTATATATTTTTGCAAATAATAGCAGGTATTGTAACTATTTTATCGGTTTCTGAGCTTTACAAAAGAGCTAACTTATTTATATCAGTTGGTCAAATTACATTAATATACATTGTAGGTTATTTTGCCTTTCATATTATACACGAAGGAAATTTAGACAATATAGAATGGTTAACTTTTGGTTTTTTCTTATTAAATGGTATGATTACCTTATTTGTTCAGCCTTTAATTTATATCTATGAAAAAATATTTGGTTTAGTTTCTGATGTTTCTTTATTAGAGTTATCCGATACTAATTCTAAGCTTCTTAAAGAGCTTGCTAACAAAGCTCCAGGAACCTTTCACCATTCGTTACAAGTAGCCAATTTAGCAGAAGCAGCAGCCAATGAAATAGGTGCTAATGCAATGTTAGTTCGTGTTGGTGCTTTATATCATGATATTGGGAAAATGGCTAATCCTACTTATTTTACAGAAAACCAAATTACCAATGTAAATCCGCACGATGAATTAGAACCTCAGAAGAGTGCTAAAATAATTATTGACCATGTTATAAACGGAATTGAAATCGCTAGAAAGAACAAATTACCAGATAGAGTTATCGATTTTATACGAACACACCATGGAACAAACCTTGTTTATTATTTTTATAAAAAACAAAAAGAGATAGATGAATTTACTTTAGAAGACAATTTTAAGTATGCTGGTCCTACTCCTTTCTCTAAAGAAACTGCTATTTTAATGATGGCAGATTCTGTTGAAGCGGCCTCTAAAAGTTTAAAAAATCCCACCTTTATAATAATTAACAACTTCGTAGACAATATAATAGCCGGACAAATGAAAGCGAATCAGTTTTTAAATGCCGATATTACTTTTAAAGAAATTGAAATTATAAAAAAAGTAATGAAACAAAAACTCACAAACATTTACCACTTAAGAGTAGAATACCCTGAGTAAGTGTAAAAAAAGAACTTCTATATTTTTTTCAAAAAAACAGAAAAATTGTTTGTTTTATATTGAAGTAAAACTGTACATTTGCATCCGCATTTTAGATGTTAATTTTTGAAATACTGGAGAGGTGCCTGAGTGGCCGAAAGGAGCGGTTTGCTAAATCGTCGTAGGTGGAAACACTTACCCAGGGTTCGAATCCCTGTCTCTCCGCTTTTTTTATTTTAAAATCTATTATAGATAACCAAATCGGGGTGTAGCGTAGCCCGGTTATCGCGCCGCGTTTGGGACGCGGAGGTCGCAGGTTCGAATCCTGCCACCCCGACCAATAATGGTGGCATAGCTCAGCTGGATAGAGCACCTGCCTTCTAAGCAGGCGGTCGAAGGTTCGAATCCTTCTGCCATCACAGGAAAAAGGCTTTCAGGAAACTGAAAGCCTTTCTTGTTTAAAAAAAGTATGTCTTATTTAAAAACTAATTCTACTTAATTCTGTTATATTATTTATATCATTACTATCTAACAAATATTGAAATACGTTATTATCCCCTATCACAAAAAGATGTTCATCTCTTATAATAACATCAAAAGCACTAATACTTATACTATTTACTAAAACTGACTCTTCTGGCTTAGAAATATCAAATACTTTTACTTCATCATCACATACAAAAAGGTAATTATTAAATAAACCAAGTCCCTTAGGAGCTAAAAGATTTCTTGTAGATACTAAAGTAGGACTAGACGGATTTTTTATATCATATATTTCCAAAGCACTAATTTCACCTCCACAACCTGTACTACCATCTAATGTTACAAACGCATGTGTGTCATTAGCAACTACTGGGTCACAAGCTCTAAAATGAGAAACTTCTGCTAATTTTTTAGGCTCTTCTGGGTTTTCTATACTATAAATAAACATTCCTGTTTGCGAACCTATGTATAAAAACTCTTTATCATTAAATAAAGTCTCAATATCAAATCCTACATAAGCTGTATTTACCTGAACAGGAGATTCTTGTTTTGTAATATTAAATACATTTAAAGAAAAACTATCTACAGTATATAAATAATCGCCTGCAATGGTAAATTGAGCTAATGAACCTCCTTGTCCGGTTACTGCATTTGAATTTGAAGTATCATCACTACTACATGCATATAATGCAAAAACTAATAATAAGTATATATAATTTTTCATCCCTTAATTATCTTTTAAAGTCCAATCAACAACTATATCTGAACTAGAATTATTATAATATCCATCTGGGGAGGTAAGTTCTGGAAATACATCGCGTACTCTTTTGGTAACATTAATACTATTAAAATCCTCTTTTATAGCTATAGTAATTAAATCTATCGCGTTATTGGTATAAATAGTATTTCCTTTAATTGAAAGGTTTGTTGAACCTAAAACTTTTAAAAACTTTATTTTAATAGGATTCTCAGGATTAGTATTATCATAAATATGAAATCCTTTATTAGGCTCATTTACTATTAAATAATTATCCTTAACATAAATCTTGCCTGACTTTTCTACAGGCTGACTATTTATTAATGCTGTAGAATTCTCAAAATCGGTTCTAGATAATGTAACCGCCTTATAAGAAGAGTACCTTTCTGGATCACCTCCTCCATCATCATCTGGTAACTCACAAGAAGAGCATAAGACCATAAAATTAAATGCAAAAATAAAATTAATGTATTTCCTCATATTGTTAGTGTTTTCTTACTAAGATACTCACAATAAGACTAGGTTGCGTAAAACACTAATATTTACATGTTAAGAAATTGTAAAAGAAGGCCTCAACAAAAAAATATGTTTTATTTAGCTGATATTTTTAACTCCTATTTATATGCACTAGAAGCTTTCTCCAATCTTCTTCGAATATAATTACGTAAACGCTCTGGTTTTAACACTTCTATAGCCTCTCCAAAACCAAGTATAATACGCTCTAACTCATAATTAAGTTTTACAACAAAAGTTATTACTACACTTTCGTCTTCATTAATTTTAACGGTACGTTGCGAATGGTGTAAGGGTTTTGTTATAACATAAGGAGCTTGGTATTTATTAACCCATAATTCTACTACAGACGGACGTTCTCTATTTACTGTTACTCCTATTACATTCTTATAAAATTCATCTGCATTAAACTCAAAATCCTTATAGGTAATTGTAAAATCATAATCAATAGAAATAATTCGGTCCAGAGCTAAATTTACAATCCCTTCTTTTTCTTTTCTCATTCCTATTAAAAACCATCTGTTATTAAATTCTTTTAACAAACGAGGGTGAAAAATTACAATGTTAGCTTCCTTTGCTTTAAATGATTTATACTCTAATTTTAACACCACTTTTTTTTGAATAGCTTGGTATAACTCATCTAACCAATGAAGTCCTTTTAAGTTGTCGTTTTTATCTAAATGAATAATAGATGACTGATGCGTTTTTTCGGTATACACCTTGTCTTCCAAACGTTGGATTATTCCTCCTAATTCAGAAAACAAAGAGAAATCTTTAAATTGCTTAAGCATTTCAACAGTCTCTGATAATACATTCATATCATTCTCTGTTATGGGAATATCCGTAATAGAATATGCTTCATCTTCGTATTTATAATACTTTTTATCATAAGCAACTATTGGAGCATTATACCCTAATTTATCACTACGCATTAACTGTATGTCTAATTGCACAGTACGCTTACTTACGTTCACTTCCCTACCTTCATATTCATAAAGTGCATCTGAGCAGGCTTCTATTAAATCATTTAATGTCCATTTACGATAATTGTTTTGCAAACATTTGTCTATGGTTTTATAACGGATAAGAGCGTTTTTATTAAGAGCCATTTTTATAAAATTTCGAGTTCTTTTTTTATATTCTTTCTTGCTTTTACTTCAAACAATTCATAAAAAACATCTGTTTTATAAATTTTACTTTTATTTAAAAAATGCTTCAATACTTTCTTTCTTCCATTCTTGTACATAAAATTGGGTGCAAAAGCATATTCTTTCCGAATTTCTTTAGTATATAAATAATACCTCTCCCAAGATTGGCCAAGAATCCCTAAATCAAAATCAATCATCCATTTTTCATCATTACTCTCCTTAAACTTATGATCTTTAGTAACCATAATTAAATTAAAAACTCTTTCTTTTATTTTACTTTCAATCTCGGTGTCCTTTAAATAATCTATCGCTAATTCTGCACTATTTAATTCATTCTGCTTACTGATCGAATTATAGATAATATCATGATAAAAAATAGCATAAGAAAGTTCAATTGGGTACTCTAACTTGTCTTTATACATATCATAATATGTAAACATTTCACTTAAGTGATTTAAATTATGGTAATGTCTAGAAGAACTACTGTACTTATTCTTTACCTCTTTCCATTGTAACTCTATTTGGATATCATCTTTTACCCAATAACTTAATGTTTTATAAAATCTTTCTTGCAAGTTCATCATTATATTTTATGAAAAATAGAGAATAAATTTTACTACGCAAAATAATTGCGTAGTGTATTCTCAAATTTGTATCATAATTATAGAAATAATGAGAAATAAACTTAAAAACATAGCAACGAACAAGAAAGTAAACATACTTTTTGCTTGTGAATCAGGTAGTAGAGCTTGGGGTTTTGCATCTCCTGATAGTGATTATGATGTAAGATTTATATATACCCACCCTCTAGATTGGTACTTATCTGTATCTGAAAATCGAGACACTATTGATATTATGGATGGAGATTTTGATGCTGTAGGATGGGAGCTTAGAAAAAAATTAAGACTTCTTAAAAAATCCAATATCCCAGCTCTTGAACATTTGTTTTCTCCTATAATTTACAAACATGAAAGTGAATCGCTAAAAGAGTTAAGAGCTATCGCAAAAGATTGTTTTTCTCCAATAAGCTCTATGTACCACTATCACAGTATGAGTAAAAAGTATGAAGAAAAATTGAGTGGAGATGTTGTAAAATTAAAAAATCTATTTTATGCATTAAGGACATCGCTAGCTGGAAAATGGATATTAGAATATAATACTTTGCCTCCTGTTGTTTTTAAAGAAATGCTTACACTCGTAAAAGAAAAAGAAGCTATAGAAATAAGAAATATGATGACGATAAAATCAAAAGAGAATGAAGCATATATGCATTCTAGAAATGATTTAGTTTTAGAATTAATATCTAAAACAATAAGGATTAATGAAAAATATGCAAACTCACTTTCCTCAGGAAAACCTGATAGTGAAAGAATAAATAGTTTTTTATATAAAGAAGTAACAAAATGAAAACAATAGAAGAGCTTAAAGTTTCAGGAAATATAATATTCGAATGCATTAGCGGTAGCAGAGCATACGGACTCGCTACCGCTTCTTCTGATACAGATATTCGTGGTGTTTTTGTACTACCGAAAGAAAAGTATTATTCATTGGAATATGTGGGGCAAATAAATAATGAGACGAACGATATTGTTTATTATGAGCTCAAAAAATTCATAGAGCTCCTTTCAAAAAACAATCCTAACATTCTTGAATTGTTAAGTGTGCCTAAAGAATGCATACTTTCAAAACATCCGCTATTCGATAAAGTAAAATCTAAGTACTTTCTTTCAAAATTATGTAAAGACACCTTTGCTAACTATGCTTTCACACAAATAAAAAAGGCAAGAGGACTAAAAAAGAAAATCGTAAATCCCGTTGAAAAAAAACGAAAATCCGTTACTGATTTTTGTTTCGTAAGAAAAGAGAAACGTGCTATACCCTTGAATATTTTTTTAGAAAATGAAGGTTTCGAAGCAGCCCATTGTGGATTAGCAAAAATTAGTCACATGAAAGATTGTTACAATCTTTTCTACAATGTCAATATTGTTTATAATGGTGTTACTAGAGAGAACGCAAACGAAGTTTGCTTAAGCTCTATACCAAAATCGGAAATTCCAATTGCTATTTTATATTTCAATCGAGATGGGTATTCATCCTATTGTAAAAAGTATAAAGAGTATTGGGAGTGGGTAGCAAAAAGAAATGATGAACGTTACAAGAGTAATATCTCACATAGCAAGAACTACGATGCTAAAAACATGCTGCATACATTTCGACTATTACACATGGCAAAAGAAATAGGAACTGAGAATACAATCAAAGTAAAAAGGCAGGATCGTGATTTTCTCCTAGCCGTAAAAAATGCCGAATTCGAATATGAAGAGTTGGTTGAAAGAGCTGAAAAGTTAAGATTAGAATTAGGCGATATCTATGAGAAATCGAATCTCATGGAAAAACCTGATTTGGATACTGTAAACGAGTTATTAGTAGAAATACGAGGGCAATTCTATAAATAAATTTTACTACGTAAAATAATTGCGCACAACAATTACAAATTTGTATTGGAATCATAAAGAAGTTGTTTTTATAAACTTCATGTAGCGCTCCGCTAGGCGATTGGAACTAGCGGAGCTAATTAAAAATAAATATGGAAAATAAAGTAAATATTACAGGAAAAGAGTTAATCGATTTAGGCTTTCGTTCAGGAAAATGGTTTCCAGAAGCCATCGATTATATAAACACGAACCAATTACAAGGAGAAGCTATGCTCGAGTTCTTAGAGCAATACCGCTTACCTCCTATGGTAAACTTACATGCAACTGCTGCTGAATTTGCTATAAACATCAAAGCAGAAAACGAATTGGAAGAAACCAATGTTAACTCTGTGGTAGAATCTATGAAGGTTTTAATGCGTACGCCTACTGCAGTCAATGGTGCAATTATGCCAGATGCTTGTCCTACTGGTCCTTCAGGAACTATTCCTGTTGGCGGTGTGGTAGTGGCAAAAAACGCCATCCATCCAGGTATGCATAGTGCAGATATTTGTTGCTCTGTAATGTTAACTGATTTCGGAAAAACTGACCCAAAACTAGTTTTAGACGCTGCGCATTCCGTAACGCATTTCGGTCCTGGTGGAAGGCCACGTGGAAAACAATTTCAATTGACTGATGAACTGTTAGCTGAATTCAAAGCCAACAAATTACTAAATACCGATAAAGACATCAGTTTGGCGAGAGAGCATTTAGGTACACAAGGTGATGGTAATCACTTCTTGTTTGTAGGTATTTCAGAAAAAACGGGTCATACTATGATGATTACGCATCATGGTTCAAGAGCGCCAGGTGCCAGATTATATAAAAAAGGAATGCATATGGCTGAGCGATTCAGAAAAGATTTATGCCCTGCAGCATTAAAACAAAATGCGTGGATTCCTTTTGAAACGGAAGAAGGGCAGTTGTATTGGAACGCTTTACAAACTATCAGAAAATGGACAAAGCTAAACCACGAATGTATTCATAATGCAACTTTAGAAGTTTTGAAGATGGAAGCTGAAGACCGTTATTGGAATGAGCATAACTTTGTTTTCAAAGATGGAGATTTGTTCTATCACGCTAAGGGCGCCACTCCTTTGGATGCAAAATTTATGCCTGATATTACTGGGCCTAGATTAATACCTTTGAACATGGCTGAACCCGTTTTAATTGTGGAGGGTAAAACAACTGCAAATAATTTAGGTTTTGCTCCTCATGGTGCTGGTAGAAATATGAGCCGTACACAACACAAAAGAAACAAGGCCGATTTCACAAAAGAAGCATTGTTTGATATAGAAACAGAAGGCTTAGATGTACGTTTCTTTTCTAAAGAGATTGACATTTCTGAATTGCCTAGTGCCTATAAAAATGCACAAACAGTTCGTTCTCAAATGGAACAGTATGGTTTAGGTAAGGTCATAGATAAAGTAATGCCTTATGGTTGTATAATGGCTGGAGATTTTCAGATTAATGCCCCTTGGAGGAAGAAAAGGCGAAAAGCTTAAATTAAAAATTGCCACTAAAACTATAGAATTTTGTTTTAGTGGCAATTCCTATTAATGTTGGTTCTGAAACAATGAACTATTATTCAAACTACCTTGATTTACAGATGAAGTATCAATTTGCATATAGCTTTTATGAACCCATTTTTTCTTATTCAAATCTTCTGTTGAAAAAACGATGTTTCCATTTTTGTTTTCAATAGTTTTTAAATTAGTTATCGTATTTAATTTTTTATCAGTCTTTTTATCATTAACTTTTACTGCTTTCATGTAAGCAAGAATATCTTTTTGAGTCTTTTCTTGTACTACTTCTTCTCCTTCTTTACTTATTGCTTCTACAATTACAGATTCTAATATTTTATCCCATAAATCTCTAAATAATTGTTTGTTATTATAAACTTCAACACCATAAATTTCTCCATTAATAGTATACCCATAGCCAATGGCATTAGGAGTATCAATTAAACTCTCGAACTTTTTATAAATAGTATCTTTATCTTTTTGCAACTCCTTACTCTCTAAAGTTAATTGTAAACTACTATCAGATTCGTTATCCGAAACATCAACACTATAACCTTTTCTTGCAGATAATTTCTCACTTAAATGTGTCTTTTGCTCAGAAACTTTACTCCATACCTTAGACTGGTTTTTCTCGTGCTTAGCAGCAAGTTTTAAATCTCTAGACGAAAGCATTTTTGTATTTTCGCTAAAAGAACTTACAGTTTCGTTACCTCGCTTTTGCCATCTGCTTTGCTCTACACAAAAACTTTCTAATGGTACATTCTTAGCATTAGGTTCAATAATAACATCATAACTAATCGTACGATCTTGCTTACCTCCTTTTACAATATCACCGGAATGTATAAATATATAATCGCTACTATTATTATCAATGGCAAGCTTGTTTACGGAACCTGTTTCTTTAACAGTTACTTGCTTTTGCTCCATAGCTTCAGATAAAATATTATAGCTTTTACCTATCACCTTTTCTTTACCTGTTAATATAAAAAGGCTCAGATTTTGCTCTGTTTCTGGTTCATTAATAATAATGCCATCTAACTCAAAAACTTCACGAGGCATATTCATAGTTATTTCTTTTTTTACCTCCTCTTTACATCCAAATATTAGTAAAAAGCTAAGAAGCACAGTTATTTTTGTAATTGATTTCATGTTTTTGTTTTATATAAAAATAGCGATGAAACCAAATATGAATCAATCTACAATTAGGGAAGTATACTTTTGAATACGTAAAATCATTATTTAAATGAGTTATATATTTTATTTATAAAAAATAACACCAGAACGAGATTTTTTTGACACTTAAAATATAATCTGCATCTTTGCACCAGTTCATTGAAATAGTTCTTTTGAAATCTTTTGAGAGATATGTACGCCAAAAGTTGGCTTACATAACTTTTAAAATTTAAAATATGAATTGGAAAATTCAAAAATTGCAAGATGGTGAGACCATCATTTCAAAAGAACCTGGTAATTCTATGTTACCTATACTAAAATCTAAACAACCCGTGAGGCTTACGCCCATAAGTTGGGAAAATTGTAACGTAGGTGATATTGTATTCTGTAAAGTACGTGGAAATGTATTTACGCACCTTGTAAAAGAAAAAAATGACAAACGTGGTTTACTCATTGGTAATAATAGCGGTAGAATTAACGGATGGACAAAAAATGTGTATGGTAAAGTAATAGAAATATTATAGGTATCATGCCACATTTTATTCTTTAAATTTTAAAAGTAAATTATAAAAAAATAGTACATGCTAAATTATTTTAAATACATATCGGACGCAAAAAAGCTAGAATTGCATTAAATTAATGAGTAGATACTATTAAAAACAATATACATTACTAGAGCGTCCAAGAAATTGGGCGCTTTTTTTATGTAATTTTTTTTAAGAATTCTGAAAATTCTAAAAGAATGTTATTTGAAAGCTAAATATTTAAAAAACAGCAAATTAATAACAAATGCTGCTATCTGTTAATTAACGGACAGGATATCTCTTGCCCAAAAACAATTATAATCACCTGATTATCAATAAATTAAATTTTATTTTATTTGTGTAATTCAAAAATCCAATTTAGCTTTGCAACGCAATACGGCAACAAAATTTATTAACTGAAGTATATATGACTTTTTTAATCACATATCAAAAAACACTAAAAGCACCAGGTGCTTTATTAGTGTCGCTTCAGGACTTCCACAATACATAAAGCTACCATAGCTTATGATAGAAAGTCCGAAGCCTTAACGTTTCGGACTTTTTTTATGTCTTTTTCTAGGCTACTATTTTCTGAAACATTTTATAAAACTAAGTATGGGTTCCATTTTACGGAACGGCCATACTATTCCATAAAATTAAAATCATGGGAAAGAAATTAAGCGGAAAAGACCTTATAAAATTAGGTTTTCCAAAGAACAATAGTATCAACATTACTTTAGGCCAAATTAATAGATATCAAAAACGAAAAAAGAAAGAGCAGATACTAATAGAGGCTAAAAAAGTATTATTACATCCAGAAGACTATAAAGGTGATGGTATTTGGGGTAAAATAGCGGAAAGTTTATTAACTCCAGTTGAAGTAAAAAAACATGCACTTAAAACGGTACGTGCACCTTATCAGATATATGGTGAAAATGAAATTGATGAACAAGCCAAATATCAATTGTACGATGCTTTAAAATTACCTATTTCAGTAGCTGGTGCTTTAATGCCAGATGCACATTCTGGTTATGGCTTACCTATCGGGGGCGTATTAGCCACTAAGAATGCTATTATTCCTTATGGAGTTGGTGTCGATATTGGTTGTAGAATGTGTTTAACTATTTATCCGATACCTGTTTCTTACCTAAAAGGCAAGAAACATCAATTGGTAAATATGCTTTCTAAGCATACCAAATTTGGTATGAGAGAAGTACACGAAATAAAGCATGATCATGAAATCTTTGAACGAGATGAATTTAAAAATATCCCTTTAGTAAAAAGATTAAAGGACAAAGCCTACAAACAATTGGGAACCTCTGGTGGAGGAAATCATTTTGTAGAATTTGGGAGTGTTACTATTACAGATAATAACAATGAATGGGGACTAAAACCAGGAGAATACGTAGGTATATTATCTCATAGTGGCTCGCGAGGTTTGGGTGCAAATATTGCTAAGCATTATACCCATTTAGCTACCAAACAATGTCCGTTACCAAAGCAAGTACAACATTTAGCTTGGCTAGATTTAAATACGCACGACGGACAAGAATATTGGTTAGCTATGAACTTGGCTGGCGATTATGCAAAAGCATGTCATGATGATATTCATAAGCGTTTATCCAAATTATTGGGAGCTAAAGCATTAGTGAAAATTGATAATCATCACAATTTTGCTTGGAAAGAAGAAGTAAATGGTGAGGAATGTATTGTACACCGAAAAGGAGCAACACCAGCAGCAAAAGGAGTTTTAGGGATTATCCCAGGCTCAATGATAGCCCCAGGATACATCGTAAGAGGTATAGGAAACGTAGCAAGTTTAAATTCTGCTTCACATGGTGCGGGAAGACTTTTTTCAAGACGAAAGTGTAAAGAAACTTTTACACGCAGTGAGATTAAAAAACAACTAAACTTAAATGAGGTAAGTCTTATTGGTGGAGGGATTGATGAAGCACCCATGGCCTATAAAGACATTAAAAAAGTGATGGCGAATCAACAAGAATTGGTAGAAGTACTAGGAACCTTTACACCAAAAATAGTACGAATGGATAAATAAAATAAATAGTGAGGTACTAATACAACGTTTTGATAATAAAAGTATCACTTCTAGTACCTCTCTATTAAATACTAAAATATAATGAACAAAATAATACAAATAACAGCAGGAAGAGGGCCAGCAGAATGTAGTTGGGTAGTTTCCCAAGTACTAAAACTATTTTTACAAGAGATTAAAAATGAAGGGTTTCAGTATGTCATCTTGCAAAGAGAAAAAGGCAATCAAAATGGAACGATACAATCAGTCAGCATCCGCTTGAAGGGGGCAACTCTAGAAGTTTTTTTAGCTACTTGGTTAGGAACAATTCAATGGATTGGCAACTCAACTTTTCGAAAATACCACAAACGTAAAAACTGGTTTATCGGTGCTTTTGAATTGAAATTGCCTAAACATACTGAAATATGTGACAGAGATATTTCTTTTCAAACAATGAGAAGTACAGGTCCTGGTGGTCAGAATGTAAATAAAGTGAACTCGGCAGTCCGCGCAATTCATACCCCAACAGGAGTACAAACAATTGCCATGGATAGTCGTTCGCAACACCAAAATAAAAAATTGGCAATAACACGGTTAAAAGAAAAAGTGAATAAAGCTAACCTAGAGCAATTAAAAAATAGCTTAACAGACCAATGGGAAAACCATATAAATCTGCAACGGGGAAATCCTATTCGTATTTTTAAAGGAACCAATTTTAAACATCAAAAAGAAAATAAAAGCTTTAAACCAAAACGGTAAAAGCTTAAAAACGATTTAAAACAACAAAAATGGGACTAACAATAGCCGATACCTATTATCTAAAAGCAAAGGCTGCCATCGGTGATTTTTGGGGAGATTGGGATGAAGCTAGTGAATCTTTAAACTACGCTTTATCTTATGATGAAAATCATTGTGCAGCACTTTGTTTGCTAGGGGAAATATATGCAAGAAACTTAAATCAATACACAGAAGCATTTGAATGTTTTGATAAAGTAATTGCAATTAATAGTAATTTTATAGCTGTATATCCTAAATATGCAAACTGTTTAATTTGGGCAAATGAAATTGAGAGAGCTTTTAAGCTTATAAATTTTGCACTTACCATAAAAGGAGTAGATAAAGCCTTATTATATTGTATTTCTGCTTATGGATTAGAAGTAAGCATGAATTATAAAGTAGCCATAAAATTCCTTAAAGAAGCAAAGAAACATACGTATAATGACGATTACTTTTCTTTTATTGAAGATGAAGAAAAAAGAATTAAAAAGAAACTAAAATTAGGTAAATCTAAAGTAAAAAAGAAAAAACCTTCCTCTAAAAAGAAGAAAAAGAATAATAAAAAATAAAATTAAACTAAAAAAAATTACATCTTTGTAAAACAAATGACACAGAGAAAGTTACATATCATCCAATTAATAGGACTTTGTCCTAACGATTTTCGATCAGCTTATAGTGAACGAAACGGATGCTTTGTGACTTTGTATGAAGGTTAATTCTATGAATTAGTAACATATATCGATATTAAAAAGCGTCCAATTTAAATTGGACGCTTTTTTTATGAAATAATTTTAAATAATTAAATGAGAAGTAAAAAAATAATATACTAGATAATTGAAACACGAAACAATTGGTAGACAGACGATTGTAGTAATTATTCAAAATCCGCAATATGACGGACAGGAATTCTATTGTCTAAAAATAATTACAAATAATTGATTATCAGTTAATTAAATTTAATTTTATTTGCATAATTCAAAAATCGTTATAATATTTGCACCGTAATAAAACACAAACCCATAATAATGGAAAATTTAAAAAGACATATACAATTAGTAGAACTACATCTCTGTTCGCCGAAAGAGTATAAACGGTTTTATAGTAATGAACTGTCCATTTATAAACAAAGGAGAAATTCGTGTATCATAATATGCTGATGTAATAACAGCATTCGTATATATACAAAGCATCTCTTTACAGGAGATGCTTTTTTTATGCGTACTAAGTACTAAAAAAAGGAACAGCAAGCCAAAAGGCGGTGGCCACACTCTTGGCCCGAGCCGGGCAGGCGAATAAATGAAAATCGTCATAAAATTAAAAATATGAATAAGAGTGTTAGTAGATAATGGCTCATACAGATTCGAGTCTAGCAAATTGAGACTCCCACGGCTGAAGCAATTGGAGGGTAGGCAAATACTGGTTTATTGCGCTCGCTTGCTAAGCGAATCTACCGAAGGGTAGTGAAGGTTCAATTCCTTTACCTTCCGCAAAATTGACAAGGTGGCTGAATGGTTAAGGTAGCGGACTGCAAATCCGTTTTTTATGGGTTCGAATCTCATTCTTGTCTCTAAATATTATGGAAGTATTGAGCAATTGGCTGGCTCGCCTGACTGTAAATCAGGTTCAGAAATGACATGTAGGTTCGAGTCCTCCTGCTTCCACAAAGTACTGTAGCTCAAAGGCTAGAGCACCCAACTGTCTATTGGGAAGTTACGGGTTCGAATCCCGTCGGTACTGCATAACTGAGAAGATAACGGTGGTTGTTTACCCGCCTTGGACGCGGGAGGTCGCAAGTTCGAATCTTGCTTCTCAGACAAAATGCTCCATTAGCATAGTGGCTAGTGCATCCGACTTTCTATCGGAAGACAAGGGTTCGATTCCCTTATGGAGTACAAAGTAAGGTATAACTCAGTTGGTAGAGTACCGTGCTTTTAACACGGGAGTCTTAGGTTCGAATCCTAATGCCTCAACAATTTGCAGGGATGGCGAAATGGCAAACGCAGCTGGTTTAGAACCAGTACTCTGAGAGTTCGAATCTCTCTCCCTGTACAATGCCCCACTAGCCCAACTGGCAGAGGCAAAGGACTTAAAATCCTTAAAGTCCAAGTTCGAATCTTGGGTGGGGTACATAATAAGCTTATAGTGTAATGGATAGCACGCAGGATTTCTAACCCTGAGGTATGAATTCAAATCTTTTTAGGCTTGTAAATAGACCCGTGATGTAATGGTTAGCATACAAGGTTTTGATTCTTGTTGTAAAGGTTCAAATGCAGAGCATTCATGAATACGGTTAAAAAACAATAAACGTGACATGAATAAATCCTTTCGGGTTTGCAAAATAAATGGTGTCTCTAGCTTATCTGGTAAAGCATCCCACTGTGAATGGGAAGAACAGGGTTCGAGTCCTGGAGTACACCCAAAAAGGGAACAGTAGTATTATGGTTAAACGGGCTTTAGGTCCGAAAATATGGGTTCAAATCCCATCAGTTCTACAAATTAGGAGTATAGTTCAATTGGACAAAACGCTAGGTTTAGCTCATTGTTTGTTACTGTGTTAGGGTATTCGTGAATGCTATGCATTTCGAACCTAGAAATGCGAGTTCGAATCTTGCTACTCCTGCTAAAACAAAAGAAAATTTAACTGCGTAAAATAATTGCGTAATTGTTTGTCAGTTTTGTAGAGTAATTAAAAACAAGCCTTTCAAAAAAAGGTTTGTAGTAGTGCCTCGCAATAGCAAGGAATATTGCGAGGTTTTACAAAAGTTTATTAAAATAACTTCCTGCAACAACAGGAATAACAATATCAAGCTGGTCTTGTTGGGTGTTTCTGCATAACACTATTGTATGAAACTTTGCCGAAAGGTATTATGATTTCATATGCAACTTGACTTGAAGGTTTCGGCTATTCTCCAAAAAATAGTCCCGACTCTGTAAGTCATGGGTTCAAATCCCATCAGTTTCAAATGGAACTGTAGTTCAGCGGTTAGAACAACAGAAGGAAGCGCAGGTTCGACTCCTGCAAGAGGCCACCTTTTTTAGGCCCTTTAGCTCAGTTGGTAGAGCACTACACTCATGATGTAGCCTGAAGCTGGTCATCTTTGAAAACTGACCCCAAGCCCTGTTAGGCTTTAAACAACAAAAACCGTAGGTATAAGTCAGTTGGTTTTTCTTCGGATGAATCAACAGTCTTGAAACTACTTTGAAATACTGAATTTTTGATGTGAAAGGCAATTTCTTTTTTGAATATCCTTCCTTCGGTAAAACCAATAAATAGCATTGGCGACACTGACGAAAGCATACCGAAAAACAAATTGTAACGAGCTTCAAAAACCAATATTTCCATATCGAATAGATGAGTTATAGTTGCGGTTTTTTAAAAGAGAAAAACAAATAAATAATAAATGAAAATAGTTTAACCCGTTCGTCTGTCATTAGACTGGCGGACACAAATTTTAAGTAATGAAAAGAGTAAGAATCAATGCAGGAAAAGTAGGTTTAGTCTTCAAAAGGGGCGATTACCAAAGAATAATTACCCAAGGTACACACTGGGTAGGCTTTCAAAATATGGTTAAGATCTATGATCTTACTAAGGCTTTTGTTGCTCCTATAGCATTAGAAATCTTGCTAAAGGACCAAAACTTGAAAGCTATGCTGCATATTATTGAGGTAAAGGATACAGAATTGGCTTTAGTTTCTGAAAATGGAAACCTAAAACAAGTTCTAGATGCTGGTAAGTACGCTTTTTGGAAAGGATTGATTAATTATGAATTTGTTATAGTAGATTTAAGTAAAATCTACATCACAGAAACTATTAGCAAAACAATGCTAAATCATGCTTTGTTAAGAGCTCATATTCGTACTTTAGAAGTTGCGGCTTATGAAAAAGCTGTTCTTTTAGTTGATGATGTTTATGTTAAAACGCTGGAAAGTGGTACTTATCGTTTCTGGAAAAACAATACCTCTATCAAAATTGCTAGGGCAGATATGCGACAATTGCAATTGGAGATTTCTGGTCAAGAATTGCTGACTAAAGATAAAGCTGCCATCCGTATTAACTTCTATACACAGTATAAAGTTGTTGATATTGAAAAGGCTTTACTAGGTAACAAAGACTATGAAAAGCAATTATACATTGCCTTGCAATTAGTATTACGTGCTTACATTGGTTCCTATACTATAGATGAGCTTCTAGAACAAAAAGAGAGTATTGCCAAAGCTGTATTTGCAGATATAAAAACAGATGCAACCCAATTAGGTGTTACTGTTTTAAACTGTGGTATTCGTGATGTTATCTTGACTGGTGAAATGAAAGATATCATGAACCAGGTTTTGGTGGCTCAGAAGAGAGCACAAGCGAATATCATTACCCGACGTGAAGAGACCGCTTCTACCAGAAGTTTGTTGAATACTGCAAAACTTATGGAAGAAAACGAAATGCTCTATAAATTAAAGGAAATGGAATACGTTGAGAAAATTGCTGAGAAAATCGGCGAAATTACTGTCTCTGGTAACGGAGGTATGGTAAAACAATTAAAGGAAATTTTCTCTGTAAATAAATAGTTAAAATGCGTTAGCGAAAGTTGACGCATTTTTTGTTCTAAAAACAAAAAAACCAGCTCAAAAAAATGAACTGGCTTTGGTCGGGGTGGCAGGATTCGAACCTGCGACCTCCGCGTCCCAAACGCGGCGCGATAACCGGGCTACGCTACACCCCGAAAAAATAATAAGAACTAACAAAATTCTTATTTTGGGACTGCAAATATATAACAATACTTTTTAAGTAAACTAAAATATAGCATTAAAAAATAGCTTAACAATTAAAGTACTAATTGCTAAGCTATTAACATTAAAATTAACTAAAAAAAGTTATCTATAGAGCGTAAAGTGCCCAACATATTGTATATTTTCGCTATCATTTTGGTTTACTACATACCAATAATCCCCTGTTGGCACCTCATTACCTTCATAAGTACCATCCCAACCAAATACCTCATCTAAAACAGCTACTACTCTTCCGTATCGATCATATATTTTTACTTCTACATTCGGAAAAAACTCTCTGTTTCTAGGTGCCCATTCTTCATTCAATACATCTCCATTAGGAGTAAAATATTCAGGAAAATCTAACATACCTGTAAAATTAAATGGCATTGTTATAGTGATATGACATCCCATTTGATCCTCTACTCTTATCGTTACTACAGCATCTTCATTTAACGTAAATATATTTTCACTTCCAGTAGAATTACCCTGAAAAAAGTATTCGTACCCTCCAAAACCTCCAGATGCTGTGGCTGTCATTTCATTTGGTCCTGTTTTTACAACATCTAACATTAATGGTGTATACTCATTAATTGTAAAAGCTATGGTTTCCCTACAACCATTTTCATGATAAATATGCACATTATAGTCGCTTGGTGGTAAATCTCCCCATGTGCGTTGCGTTTCTGCTAATGCTAACCTTTCCGCATGTGTTAATGGTGGTTCTGTTGAATTTACATCTTCTAAATAGAATAAGACATCTGGTAATACGCTTGCATCTTCCATTTCTACTGTAACTGTACTATTAGGGAATATACCATCACAACCATAAACTGGTATTGCTTCTGCAGATAACTCTACTCCCATTCCTATAGTAACAATCTCATCATCTGTACAACCATTAGCATCTCTAACAAATATCACATAAGTTTCGTCTCCTTGAAGATTGTCAAAAAATAAATCATCATTACGAATAAAACCTCCTGTAGGATCAGCTGGATCAGGTTCAACAAAACCAGCTCCCGATATTCTTGTTTCAAAATAAGATACTGGTGCAGATGGTATAGTGGTATCTTCAAAAGGAGTACCACCAGTAACTGTTAATGTTATTGTACCATCAGATGCATCTAAACACAATTCGGGTGTTTCATCGGCCCCTAATACTAATTCATCTGGCTCTTCTATTTCTATTGTTTGCTTTTCATCACAGCCAGACGCATCTTGTATTAAAATTTCATAACTACCATTATCTAAATCTGTAAATACATATTGATTTGGGTTATCTGGGTCGCTAAAAAATTCGGTAAAATTAGGAGATATAGCAAATTGTATTAAACCTTCTCCTCCACTTAATACTTCTATAGTTATACTACCATCTTCCTCGCCATTACAACTAATATGACCTGGAGTTGCCGTAAAAAGAATTGGTTCTGGTCTTATAATTTCATAAGGCCCCTCTACTTCTCCACAAGATATACCACTAGTTACCGTTAAATAATAATTAGAGCCTGCATCTATTCCTTCAAAAGTACCATCGTCTTGAGGTCCTTGAACTATTGTTGCTGAAGCATTTGGGTTAAATGGGTCTGCTCCTGGGTCTCCATCATATAAAGTAAATCTATAATTACCTACACCACCTGATGCAAAAGATTCTATTCTACCATCTATTTCTGAAAAACAAGATATATCGTCTGGTAAATTCACTACTAAATCTACTATTTGTGCATCTATTAATGTTAATCCATTAGATACGACTGCATCGCATATATTTGTTGTACTCACTTTACGAACATCATATTGATAAAACCCTGGTGAACCTGGTATTAATACCGATGTTGCTGCTCCCATAGATGTAAATGGATCTGTATCTGGTACTCCGATAGGTCTATACTCATATACAAAACCTAGCTCTGGGTTTTCTATACTTAAACGCATTTCTCCCAAACCTCCACAACCTGGTGCTCTTACCTGTACTAGGTTAGGAATAATTGCTGGTGGTGGGTCTACAAAATAAGGTACTGTAACTCCAACACAATTAAAACTAGAAGAAATCTCTATTGCATACCAACCTGCACTAATAAAACCACCTGTAGTTCCTTCAAAAGTTGGGGTACTTTGTAACCCACTTCTAGATACCTCATCGGTAATATCATTACTCCCTAAATATATTAATTGATAATTATACCCAGAACCTGCTACACCTCCTGTAGCTCCTGCTGTTGCACTAGTAGCATCTCCTGTTGTTGGGTCATAGGCTTCTAAAATTGCGTTATTACCTGCAGGACAAACTAATCCTGATGGTTCTCGTATACCAGCAGATATTGGTGTTATTGCATCTAAAGTAATATCAAAACCATCTGTACAGCCTTCTATATCTCTAATTTCTACTCTGTAGTTACCGTTCGATAAATTTTCGAACTCTCTATTCGTAGAAAATGCTACTTGCTCATTGTATACTCCTGTTCCATCATCTAACAATAATCTATATTGGTATGAAGTAGGAGTAGTTTCCCATCCGCCACTACCAATAGCTTCTATTTTTCCTGTATTATCTGTACAACTTACATTCCCTATTTCTATTGCTGACACATCTAAGGGGCCGCTGGGTGTTCTAATCGTTGCTAAATTACTACTATCGGTACAATACGGAACATCTGTACTATTTATTCTTACTACAAAATTACCCCCTGGCAAACCTGTAATTCTTGCTGGATCACTATTAATATCCGAAAAATTAGTAGTATCAAAAGAACCTGTGAAACCAGTGCTTGTTTCTACCCCTGAATTATCTACAGCAAATACTTCATAATCATAAGTACCAACATAATTGGTTACTTCTATAAATAATTCCCCATCATCTACTCCAAAGCACTCAATAGGTTTTGCTTCACTTATTGTTGCAATAGGGTTTATTGGCGCTATTACTTGGTGTCTTGGTATAGGATAAGTACAGCCTCCTACATTATCGGTAACTTCAAAAAGGTAATCGCCAGCGGCTGGTAAAGGAATATCTACGTAATCGTTCCCTAAGGTTGTATTTGTAAAATCTGCTACAGGTGTTATAGATATTGTACGTACTGTAAAATCTGTTGTTTGCGATGCCGGTATTTGCACTCTTACCACTTCTGCATCTCTACAATTAAGTACACTTTCTACACTAAATACAGGAACAACATCTGTGGGTTGATTAATTGTTGGTAGATCAAAAAACGATCTACAACCATTACCATCTATAGCATATACTGTTATATCTTGTGGTGCTCCATTATCTATGATTTCAAATGTATTATTGGCTTGATAATTCTCGAAACCTGTAATACTATATTGATAACCACTACCAATTGTTCCTGGCGTAGCTGTTGGTACTGTAACTGTTATAATAGTAGAACTAAACCTATTTGCTCCTGTTGTACATGAAAATGGTGGTGCACTTGCTGTAATGGCAAATGACTGTGGTTCGTTAACAGGTAAAGTACCAGTAATATCTGAACATCCACGTGCCGTACGTACTTCTACCTGATAATCTGCTTCTGGTAAATTAGAAAACACCCCTGTTGCATTTCTTGTTACTTCTGAGGCCGTATCTAAATTTGTTAAAATAAATTCTATAGGAGTATCTATATCTGTTCCTGCTTGCAATTGCACTCGTACACTACCATCATTAGCTCCATTACAACTAATATCGTCTGAATCTTCTAGATCAATAACTGGTTCTGTTGCTGCTATTAAATTTATATTATCTACAAGGAAAGGGCAAAAAATAGTTCCATTGTTAGCAACATCATCTGTAATCATTACTTGATAGTCACCTGGGCCAACACCTGTAAAAATACCATTAGTTAAACCTGTTACATTTGTTGTTGGTATTCCTGCTCCATCTCTTAATTGAAAAGAAAAGTTACCACTTCCTCCGTTTGTATTTATGGTAATTACACCATCTGTATTATTACAAGAAGGAATAGTACTAAAATCTCCTGAGGCAGATAAAAATTCGAACACCTGAGCAGTTCCTGTACTTGAACAACCATCAGCATCTTCTAATAAAACATCATAATCGCCTGGTGTAGAAACATTAAATGTTGCCTCATACAGAGTTCCTGCTCCATTTAGAACACCTGGCTGAGTAACTCCACTTATTGTAAATTGAGGCGTATCTGTAGTGCTAGGTGTACTTACTACTATTTGAAAATTTGTTGCCGTAACATCACATTGATTATCTACAACAGGTATATTTAGAACTGGTGCTGCCTGTTGTTGTATAATCGTTGCTATATCAAATGAGATACAACCTAAAGCATCTCTAACATAAATATCATAATTACCTGCTGCACCTGTAAAAGTTGTATTGGTAGAATAATCATCGGTAGCAGAACCATCATAAACAGGTGTAAATCCCTGAGGTCCAAAAGCAAATTCATATGGGCTTCCAGAGCCTCCAGCGCCTACTACTGTAAACTGACCATCTGCGTTACAGTTTGCAGGTTCTTCTGCAATAACATAAATAGCTGGTAAGTTTTGACCGATAGTAATTAAAGCTCCTCCATCATTACAATTATCTGTTTGGTTGGTTACAATTACCTGATAATTTCCTGGTAAGGTTTCATAAGTATTTGTATACGGGATTGTAGTTACATTAGGTGGATTTTCTAAAGTAATTAGCGTTCCATCGTCTACATTAATAAGTTCTATTAATAAATCATCCCCAGAATTAAATCCTGAAATAGTATATTCTATTTGTCCGTTTCTTGAGGTATCACAATAATTTGGAGTTGAGCTTGCTAGAACAGTTAGAGAAGGTGCCACAGTAATTGGATCTATAGTTTCTATATGTGTACAACCTGTACCATTATCTCTAACCTCAACTGTATATGAAACCCCAAATTGCAAGCCTGAAAAAGTATGTCTATTCGGAGGTGAGTTTACCCCAACAAACGCTCCCGCAGGATTAGTTACTAAACGTATATCAAACGGACCTACTCCGCCAGTAATAGTTACTGTGTTAGAAAATCCTCCTGGTCCACATACCGGTACTGGTAGAGTGTCTGGGACAACATCTATATCTGCATCATTAATAGTAACAGTATCCTCATCTCTACATCCGTTTTGATCTAGAGTAACTACTCTATAATCTCCAACAGGTACATTTGTAAATATTTCTGAAGTACTAGAAGTTGGTCCTATTCTGTCTATTTCTACACCAAACTGATCTTCTAAAATATAAATAAAATCAGCGGTACCTCCTGCTACTGCTGTAACTTGTACAGATCCTGCTACTGTACCTGCATTACAAACAGCATCAACAGCTGTGACTGTAGCATCTGGTGCTGTACCTGCATTTGGTATTGTTAATTGCTGTACTACTGTTTCACAACCTCTACTATCCCTTACTACATAATCATATGATTGTCCTTGGTTAAGATTAGAATATAATGTTTGAGACGTAAAAGTTCCTGTATTTCCAAAATCTATTTCGTAAGGAGGCACTCCACTTGTTGCATCAGGAGTAATTATGGCTCTACCACTATTAGTTTCTCCACAAACAGGCGGAAATACTTGGTGAGTTGCTGGTGCTATATTTACAGGTGGTTCTATTACAAGTGGATCAGAATCTGCAACACAACCTTCGTTATCTGTTACCCTAAAAATATAGGTACCAGGTATATTGGTATCGTAATTAAACGTATTAGATGTTAGTGGTACTGATGCTGAAAAAGCAGCTCCATCAATACTCAGTTGATATTGTTTAGTACCTGAACCCGATAAATAGCCTCCTGTTGCCCGCACTCTAATTCTACCATCTGCACCACCACAGGGTATTTCTGTTGTAATACTAGTTCTTACTCTTAAACGTGGGCGAACTGTAACATTAATATTATCTCTACAATTATTTCCATCTACAACCTCTATAGTATAAGTTCCTGGGCTTAAATTACTAAACGTTGAACTAGATTGTAATATACCTCCGTTTATCCTATACTGGTGAGTTGCTAAGGCAGCTGTGCCCGCAGTTGAACTTACTTCTAAAGTAGCTCCTGTTCCTGGCACATAGCACAAATCTGAAGCTACTGCATCTAATGTTATTGTTGGCGCATTTACTGGTGATAGATCAAATGTAAATGTATTAGTACAGCCTTCAGAGTCTACAACAGTTAAAGTATATGGATTTCCTGGTGTTGATGTTTGGTTAAGGTTTCCAAAAGTTCTTCCCGATTGTGGTCCTATACTAGTTGTACCATCTGGATACAATAGCATATACCTATAATTTCCCCAACCTCCTACAGGATTTGCCCTAACACTTCCTAAATTGTTGTTTGCACAACTCATGGCTGTTACCGTTCCTCCTAAAGTTAAATTTGTTGCTTCTTGTATTGTGATTGAGGCTGTGTCCATACAACCTGTATCCGCATCTGTTACCGTAATAGTATAAGTTCCATCTCCTGATGGTGGTAAATCTACTTCATCTGCATTTTGAGGCGCACTTTCTGTTCCTCCATTTATATTGTAGGTATAATTATTTAAAAAACCATCTATTACAAAGGTTCCTGTTCCGTCTGCTTCTCCAAAACAAACTCTTGTATCTCCGCCCGATTTAACTCTAACTCTTACCGAACTTGTATTTACCGGTGTAAAACTATCTTCATACCTACATCCATTAACATCTGTAATACGGAATAAATAAGCCGTTCCTGTGCTTAAACTCGTAATTACATTATTTGTATTATCTCCGTCCCCATCTACAGTAGCTGCAGGGTTAACTACTTCATAGGTAGCTATTGCCGCATTACTTGTTGCTACTAATTGTACATCTGAAGTGCCTGCTGCACAATTAATATTATTTTGCGTAAAAGCAATTGCTGTTGGTGGGTCTACATCTAAAATAGTTACTGGTGTTAACTCTAATCTACAACCTCCTCCATCTCTAATAATAGGAGTATATGTTCCTGGTGCTAAATTATTATATACTGTTTGCGTTGAAAAATTTGAAGCATCATCTCCAGAGATACTAAAAACATAACCACTACCCGAACCTCCCGAAAAAGGCCCTGGAAATTCTATAATTCCTCCATCTAAACCGCCTGTTGCATTACATGACCTATTTGTTACAATTAATGGAGCTCCAGGATTAATTACTCCAACCGTACTTACGGTTACAGAGCCTGGCAAATCTAATGTACAATCAAAACCTCCTTGCTGATAACGCACTTGTAAATTATTATAAGTGCCAGCTGCAACAGATAACTGTGGATTAGTACTCCAAGGGTCAGATGGGTCTGCTCTATAGGATAGATTATAACCTCTAGCATTACTAACATTAAAATCAATTTTTGCTCCTCCATTACTACAAGTTCCATCAGTACCACTTGCAGTTATAACTGGTGGTATAAGCTCCTCAACATCTGCTGAAGCACTAATAGGACATCCGTTAACATCTTCAATACTAAAATTATACGTCCCTGGGGAAGTTACAGTATAAATTAACTCATCTGTGTAAGATGTAGAGGATGAACCACCATCACTAACTGTAAAAGTATAAGGTGCCATACCACCAGATGTTCTTACTATAATATCTACACTAGCAACACTACAACCAAAACTATTATTTACTTCTGTAGATGCTGATAAAGCTACTAAACCATCACCTATTACAATAGGATTGCCTGCTGTATCTGAATCTTGCCTTGGTGCACTAATCCCGTTTGCAGGATCTCCGGTACATTGTTGAGTTTCTACCTGTACACTATAGGTACCAAAACCTACAGCAGCAAAAGTATATGGATTATCAGGAATAAATGTTGTAAATTCCTGAGGTACTCCAGTATCATCTAATAAGGTATATTTATAAGGCCCTGGTACATTTTGCACATTAACCGTAATACTCCCATTTTGTCCAAAACATTGTGCATCTGTAAAAGTAACATCAATATCTATATCTTGCTGTTCTATTGTAATAGGTTCATATGGGTATTCACAAGTATTGAGTGTATTTTGTAACCTTGCTTTAACAATATAAGTACCTGGGGCTAAACCATCAAAAATTGCAGAAGGTTGCCATGCTCCAAATCCAGTGCCATTATCTATACTATACTCATATGCGCTAGAAAGGTTTGTAATTTGTATTCTGCCATCTACACCACATATGTAATCTCTTTTTACATAAGTTTGCGTAATTGTACTCTTTTTTACCTTAAAATAATAATAAGTTCCACTATCAACCCTTACTCTATATTCTGCTCCGTTTGAAGAAGAAACTACACTTGCATCTAATGTAAATGTTGAATTAGTACTTACATCTGACCAACATGAATTATCTGTATTGGAGCAGTCATCATTAACATCAAAAGTACAGCTCCCACTTGGGTTAAATTGTTGCCATTGATAAGTACCTGTTAAATTTGTAGTTATAAGCCTATCATCAAAATCTCCACAAAGATTAAATCTTGCTACTGTATTTCCCCCATTAATACATGTAACTTCTTCATCTGCGCCGATTATAATAGTTGTAAACATAGGCATACTTAATGCCTTGCTTTCTTCTCTTTTAACAAAGTCTGATGATTTTTCTACAACTTTAGGAACTGTAGTCTCATTATCTTCTGTAATATCCACAGCAGAGGTTAACTCTGTAATGAGTGTGTGTATTTTAGTATTGGCAATTGCTGAAGTACCTATTATTGATATACACATCAATAACACGCCATAAAGCAAATGCTTTGGTTTCTTTGGGAGCATAGGTTAAGTCTTTTTTTTGAAAAGAATATACCTGATTTGGGGTCGGTTATATTCTCTGATAAAACTATTTAAATCTACTTATTCTTACATACTTTATTTTAATTATATTATGTATTTATTATCTTTTGAACGCACAATTACACAAAATAGTACGTTTTTATATTTTTTTTCGATGTAATAACGTTTTTTAGGCTGTTCACTAACAAAAAAACATTCTAAACCACTTAAAGTATCCTATTCACAACATAACAAACATCAATTTTTCATGTATAATAAACAATTAGGACTTCTATTATATTAAAAAAACATAAACATTATACACCTACAATAAAACCAGCTTAATTCTTACTCAGCTAAAAATATCTACTTAACTATTTAGTAATAGCATCTATTGCTTTTTTTACAGAACCATGTTCTTTTAGTAGTGCTTCTGCTTTAGTATAAGATATCCCTAAAGCTTCAACTATATACCTTGTGCCACGGTCTACAAGCTTTACATTACTTAATTGCATGTTTACCATTTTATTTCCTTTAACTCTCCCTATTTTTATCATTAGGGCAGTAGAAATCATATTCAATACTAATTTTTGCGAAGTACCACTTTTCATACGGGTACTCCCTGTTAAAAATTCTGGACCAACATTTACCGCAATAGGTATTTCCACTGCTTTTGTTAAAGGAGAACTTGGATTATTGGTAATACAAGCGGTTAATAATCCTTTTTCTTTAGCAGTAGTAACGCCCCCTATAACATAAGGTGTAGTTCCTGAAGCAGCTATTCCTATTACAACATCATTTTCTGTAACATTAAATTCATTTATATCTTTCCAAGCTTGTTCTGTATTGTCTTCTGCAAATTCCACTGCTTTACGGATAGCAGAATCCCCACCAGCAATTAACCCCACTACCCTATCATAAGGCATCCCAAATGTGGGCGGAATTTCCGATGCATCTAAAATTCCTAACCTACCACTTGTACCTGCTCCTATATAAAAAAGTCTTCCTCCTTTATTAAAACGTTCTTCTAAAGCGTTTACTAACGTTGTTATTTCTGGGATTACCAAAGCTACAGCATCTGCTATTTTTTTATCTTCATTATTCATGTTTTCTAAAATTGATGAAGTACTCATCTTTTCTAAAGCATCATAATTAGAAGATTGTTCGGTAATTTTTTTATAGTCTGCCATCCTGTTAAAAATAATTTCTATTGAATTAAAACAAAAGTAAGCAAATAGGTATTTTTATAATCGCCTTTGTAATAAAACTGCCCTATTTGTTTTACTTTTAACTCTTATGAACAAAATAATTAAAAAAGATAAAGGAGCTTGGGCGTGGGTTCCTCCTCTATATTTTACACAAGGTTTACCGTATATAATAGTTATTGGTCTTTCTACTATAATGTATAAACGACTTGGAGTTAGTAATACTGATTTGGCATTTTATACCAGCTTACTAGGCCTCCCATGGGTATTAAAACCTTTATGGAGTCCTTTTGTAGATTTAAAGAGTACCAAACGTAATTGGTTTTTAAGTATGCAATTACTTATTGCTATTACGCTATTAGCTGTTGGTTTTATATTAACTAGCGACTTGTTTTTTTATGGTTCATTAACGTTTTTCTTTATTACCGCAATTGCATCTGCTACAAATGATATTGCTACAGATGGTTTTTACATGCTAAGTTTAACCGAAAAAAAGCAATCCTTTTTTGTAGGCATAAGAAACACTTCTTATCGTTTGGCTGTAATTACAGGTAGTGGTCTTATTGTAATACTAGCTGGTAAATTAGAAACATATTATGGTAATAATTCTAAAGCATGGAGTATTACTATTATTGTTACTGCACTATTAATGTTACTATTAACCATATATAATTTCTTTTTTACCCCAAATAGGGAAACTCCCACTGCTACTAAAAAAGACGCTCCTGATAGTTTTAAAAAAGTTTTTATTTCCTTTTTTAAAAAAGAGAATATAGGTTTTACTATAGCATTTATTCTTTCTTACCGTTTAGGCGAATCTCAATTAGGTAAAATGGCACAACCATTTATGCTCGATGAAAAAAAACTAGGTGGCCTAGAGCTTTCTACAGAAACTATTGGTTTAATGCATGGTACTATAGGTATTCTTATGCTTGTTATTGGAGGAATTTTAGGTGGCATTTTAATCTCTAAAGATGGGCTTAAAAAATGGTTATTACCTATGATGCTATCTCTTAATATTCCTAATATGTTTTATGCTTTACTGGCTATAACAAAAACAACTAATATAATTGCCATTACTGGAGTTGTTATAATTGAGCAACTAGGATATGGTTTTGGTTTTACCGCTTTTTTAATATACCTATTATATGTAGCAGATGGAAAATCTAAAACTTCTCATTATGCCATTGCTACAGGTTTTATGGCTTTGGGAGCTATGCTTGCAGGAGCAATTAGTGGCTTTATACAAGAACAATTAGGCTATTCGCTTTTTTTTATATGGGTAGTTATTGCAGCAATTCCATCATTTATTTTATTAAAATATATTAAATTCCCTGCCGACTTTGGTAAAAAAACAAATATTGTAAATGACTAATATTACGGCATACCATAAAATAAGAGCAAGGTTAACTCCTACTGAAAAAATAGGTCAGTTATTTATGCCTGCTGCTTTTATAAATGATACCGAAGAAGCTATTAAAGCATTAGAAAATAGTATTAAAAAATATAATATTGGTAGTCTTTGTTTTTTTCATAGCCGAGCTAGTGCTGCTACAAATTTTGAAGCAAAAAAAAAGATTGTATACAATAAAGACAGTTTTAATATTTTAAAAAAATTAATAAAACGCTATCAAGATTGTGCGCAACAGCCATTACTTATTAGTATTGATGCTGAATGGGGGCTAGCCATGCGCGTAGAAAACACCCCCAAATACCCGTATGCCATTACACTAGGCGCTATACAAAACAATAACGATTTATTATTTGCTATTGGCAAACAAATAGCTAATGATTGTAAAATAGCTGGTATTCATTGGAATTTAGCCCCTGTGGTAGATATTAATAACAATCCAAATAATCCGGTAATTGGCTACAGATCTTTTGGTGAAAATAAAGAATTAGTTACCCAAAAAGCTATTGCTTTTATTAAAGGCACCAAGAGTGAACAAGTTTTAACCTGCATTAAACATTTTCCTGGACACGGAGATACCGATATAGATTCTCATTTAGGGCTACCTGTAATAAAAAAAACAAAAAAAGAACTTTTAGCAAATGAGCTTTTTCCATTTAAGGAATTAATAAAAACAGATGTAGATTCCGTTATGGTAGGTCATTTAGCAGTTCCTGCTTTGTCTAAAAACAAAAATATTCCAGCAACCTTATCTACAGATATTATAAAAGATCTTTTAAGAAAAGAATTAGGCTTTAATGGTGTTGTTATTTCTGATGCATTAAATATGCATAGTGTTTCTAAAACATATCCTATGAAAGGAGAACTAGAGTGGTTAGCTTTTAATGCCGGAAATGATGTGCTGTGTTTTGCTGAAAATATAGAAGAAGGTATTGCTACTATTTTAAAAAATGCATCTCAAAACCAAATAGAAGAAAGCTTTGAACGTGTTTGGAAACTTAAAGAAAAAGTATTTTTAAATAAAAATGAACAAAAAGAAACTTCTGTACACGTAAATAATAAGCTTAATGAGAGGATAGCAAAGGAAAGTATTACACTATACAAAGGTAGTGAGGAAAAAATTGAATCCTTTAAAAACGAAGGTTTCATTGGTATATCTATAGGAAAAAGCAGTAACAATACTTTTTTTAAATCTATTTCTAAAGAAATTTTATTTGATACTTATTCTACCACAAATAAAGAGATACTAAATAGTATAAATGATAAAAAAAATATTCTGATTTCTCTTTTTCCTCCTAATGTAAAACCTTTAAATAACTTTGGTTTTTTAGAAGAAGAAATTTCTCTTTTAAAAAAATTAACACGTACTAAAAATGTTGTGCTATATGTGTTTGGAAATCCGTATGTTTTAAATATTTTCGCAGCCGAAAATTTTAAAACTGTTGTACTAGTTTGTCAAGATGAGGAAAAATTTCAAGAAAATGCAACCAAACACTTTTTAGGCTACGTATATGCTACGGGTAAATTACCCGTCACCATTAACTAAAATAATAAATGAAAATTTATAAAGTAATAGGATTAATGTCTGGCACTTCGCTAGATGGGCTAGATTTAGCATACTGTCATTTCTGGAATACATCAGAAAAATGGGAATTTAAGATTATTAAAACTAAGAGTGTTCCTTATAAGAAAACAATAAAGAACCAGTTAAAAAACTCACTATCATTAAGTGCTATAGATTTATTAGAATTGCATTATAGCTATGGTACTTGGCTAGGTAAAAAAACTAAGAAATTTATAAAAGAAGAAAATCTAGAAGTAGATTTTATTGCTAGCCATGGGCACACTACACACCATCAACCTAAAAAAGGATTTTCTTTTCAAATAGGTTCTGGACAACACCTAGCAAATGCTTGTGGTTATAAAGTTATATGCGATTTTAGAACAAATGATATTGCTTTGGGCGGACAGGGTGCTCCACTAGTTCCTATTGGTGACCAATTGCTATTTAACAATTATGATTTTTGTTTAAACTTAGGAGGCATTAGCAATATTTCTTTTGAAAAAAACAACCAAAGAATTGCATATGATATAGGTTTAGCCAATATGATTTTAAACCACATAACGCAAAAAATTAATCTTCTTTACGATAAGGATGGAGAGTTGGCACAAAAAGGAAAGTTAAATAAAAAATTATTAAAAGAATTAAACGAACTTAAATATTACAAAAAACCGCATCCAAAATCCACTGGTTATGAGTGGTTTACAAAAAAAGTGATTCCTTTACTAAAAGATAAAAAAACTCCAATAGAAAACCTATTGCATACAGCGATACATCATATAACAGAACAAATTGCTACTGAAATACAAAAAAATAGTTCAAAAGAAAAAAGCACTTTATTAGTTACCGGTGGCGGTGCCCTAAATGTTTTTTTAATAGATACCTTAAAGAAAAAATTAGCCCATAGTACAGAAGTTATTATTCCATCTAACCAATTAATAGAATTTAAAGAAGCTTTAATTTTTGCGTTTATGGGAGTATTACGCGCTAAAGAACAAGATAATTGTTTAGCATCTGTTACTGGTGCGCAAAGAAATTGCTCTGGCGGTGTTCTATTTTTGCCTTCGTTAGCAGATTAGAAGTACTTCTAAAATTAGGAATATCAGCCCAAATTCGTATTTTTGGTTAAAATAATTAAGGATGCTAATAATTGGTATTGCTGGTGGTACTGGGTCTGGAAAAACAACAGTTGTAAATCAAATTGTTAACGAATTACCAAAAGATGAAGTTGGAATAATTTCTCAAGATTCTTATTATAACGACCTTTCTCATTTATCTTTAGAAGATAGAAAGAAAACTAATTTTGACCACCCAAAATCAATAGATTTTGGGTTATTAGAAGAACACTTAAGCATCTTAAAATCTGGAAGATCTATAGAGCAGCCTGTTTACTCTTTTTTGGAATGTAACAGAACCAAAGAAACTGTACTTACACACCCACGAAAAGTAATGATTGTTGAAGGTATTTTAATATTAACGAATCCAAAAATAAGGACACTTTTTGATATTAAAATTTTTGTACATGCCGATTCTGACGAACGATTAATAAGAAGATTAAAAAGAGATATTAGTGAACGTGGTTGGGCTTTAGAAGAAACTTTAAACAGTTATCAAAAGACATTAAAACCAATGCACAACGAGTTTATAGAACCTTCTAAAGAGCATGCAGATATTATTATTCCTAATAATAAATACAATACCGTTGCAGTAGATATGGTACGTACTATTATCAACGAAAAACTAACCTAAATGGGGTTTAAAAATATTAAGAAAAAAAAGTGGTTTAGTATTCTTACCAATGCTTACATTTTAGTATTAACTATTTTTGCTATCTGGATGATTTTTTTTGATACTAACTCATTATTTATTCATTTAGAACTAAAAAAGGAGATTAGAAAATTAGAAAAACAAAAGGAATTTCTTAAAGAAGAGATTAAAAGTGATAAGATTATTATTAAGAAATTAACCAATAAAGAGGAAATGGAAAAATTTGCTCGCGAAGAATATTATTTAAAGAAAAAGAACGAAGAAATATACTTAATAGAATACGCAGATAGTATTAAGACCAAAAAAAATGAGTGATTCTAATCTTTTTAGTGAATTCCCCGAAGTATCTGCTAAAGCTTGGAAACAACATATTCAATACAACCTACAAGGAGAAGACTACAATGAAAAAATGGTCTGGGAATCTCCAGAAGGGATTAAAGTAAAACCTTTCTATACTTCAGATGATTTAAAAAATAAACCAAACTACCAAGTAGCTACAAATAAAGAGTGGGCTATTGCGCAAACCATATATGCGGGTAATGCTACTTTAGCTAATGAGAAAGCTTTAGATGTTTTAAAGCGAGGTACAGAAAGTATTATTTTTATAGTACCATCTAACGAGATTAAAATAGAACATTTATTAAAAAATATTTATCTAGAACACACTAAAATATATTTTGAGCTTCAGTTTTTATCCCTAGAATACATTCATAAAATCTTAAATTTTGCTACTCCCCATAAAAATAGTATTTATTTAAATATTGATATTATTGGTAACCTCGCTAAAACTGGTAATTGGTATTTTAATTTAAAACAAGACCAAAATACTCTACATAAAATTTTAAAGTTACATACAACAGTTTTTAGTATTGATACCACATTATACCAAAATGCTGGCGCAAACATAACACAACAATTAGCTTATGCGCTAGCCCATGCTAATGAGTACCTAAATATTTTAGATAAATCAGAAGTAGCATTAAATAAAGAACATTGTTTTACATTTAAAGTTGCTATAGGTTCAAATTATTTTTTTGAAATTGCCAAACTAAGAGCTTTACGTTTGTTGTGGAACTCTTTAGCCTCTGAATACAGTGCAAAACTAACCTGTACTATTATTGCCGTCCCTACTAAACGCAACAAAACCTTGTACGATTACAACACAAACATGCTACGCACAACTACAGAATGTATGGCTGCGGTATTAGGAAATGCAGATGTTATCTCTAATATGCCATACGATAGCATTTTTCATAAAGACAACGAATTTGGAGAACGTATTGCTAGAAATCAACTAATATTATTAAAAGAAGAAGCTTCTTTCATCAAAAACAGTAATGCTGCCAATGGTTCTTATTACATAACGTCTATAAGCCATGAAATCGCAGAAAAATCGTTAGCATTGTTTAAAAGCGTAGAGGCCAATGGTGGATTTTTAAAGCAATTAAAAGAACATTCTATCCAAAAAAAGATTAAAGAAAGTGCTTTAAAAGAGCAAGATTTATTTGATAAAGGAGAAAAAATAGTAGTAGGCACAAACAAGTACATTAATGAGCAAGATAAAGTAAAAAATAATCTAGAGATTTTTCCTTTTGTAAAAACAAAAGTTAGAAAAACACTTTTAGAGCCTATTATAGAGAAAAGACTAGCTGAAGTTATAGAACAAAATAGATTGGAGGATGAGTAGAAAGAACCTTCAACATATTCAACTTAAAAAAAGTATAAACTCTAATGTAGAAAACAAAACATTAGAACATGTTAACTATGCGGCAGGAATACCGCCCTATTTAAGGGGACCGTATGCAACTATGTATATAGAAAAGCCATGGACAATTCGTCAATATTCCGGTTTTTCAACAGCCGAAGAAAGTAATTTATTTTTTAAGAAAAATTTAAAAGCAGGACAAAAAGGACTTTCTGTAGCTTTTGATTTACCAACACATAGAGGTTACGATAGCGACCATGAAAGAGTTATTGGCGATGTTGGAAAAGCTGGCGTTGCTATAGATACTGTTGAGGACATAAAAACTTTATTTAAAGACCTTCCTTTAGATAAGCTTTCTGTTTCTATGACAATGAATGGAGCTATTTTACCCATTGTGGCATTTTTTATTGTTGCTGCAGAAGAACAAGGGGTTGCTAAAGAAAAATTAACAGGTACCATACAAAACGATATTCTTAAGGAATACATGGTTCGGAATACGTACATATATCCGCCAGAGCCTTCTATGCAAATAGTTGCTGAAATTTTTAAGTATACGCACAAATACATGCCAAAATTTAAAAGCATAAGTATTTCTGGCTATCACATGCACGAAGCTGGTGCAACAGCAGCAACAGAACTAGCCTATACCTTAGCAAATGGTATAGCATATATTAAAACAGCGATAAAAGCAGGTTTAGAAATAGATGAAATAGCCCCTAGCCTATCTTTTTTCTGGGCTATTGGTATGGACCATTTTTCTGAAATTGCTAAAATGAGAGCTGCACGAATGCTATGGGCAAAATTGATAAAACAATTTAACCCCAAAAATGATGTATCATTACGATTAAAAACACATTGCCAAACTAGTGGTTGGAGCCTTACCGAGCAAGACCCTTTTAATAATGTTGCCAGAACAACAATAGAAGCTGCTGCTGCTATTTTTGGAGGTACACAAAGTTTACATACTAACGCTCTAGATGAAGCTATAGCATTGCCTACAGATTTTTCTGCACGCATAGCAAGGAACACACAATTATTTTTACAAGAAGAAACACAAATTACAAAAACTATAGACCCATGGGCTGGTAGCCATCTTGTAGAAAACTTAACTAATGAAATTGCCAATAAAGCGTGGCAAATTATAAAAGAAGCAGAAAATTTAGGAGGAATGCTAAATGCCATAAAAGCCAATATTCCTAAACAAAAAATTGAAGCTGAAGCTGCAAAAAAACAAGCACGCATAGATAGTAATAAAGATACCATCTTAGGTGTAAATAAATACCAACTAAAAAAGGAAGCTCCTTTATCTGTTTTAGAGGTAAACAATACTGCTGTTCGCGAACAGCAAATAAAAAACCTTAATACTATAAAAAAATTAAGAGATGGCAAAGCTGTAAAAATAGCATTAGAAAAAATAACTACTGCTGCAAAACAATTAGAAAAAGAAAATAAAACAGATATAAATCTCCTTAGTTTATGCATAAATGCTGCTAAAGAAAGAGCTACATTAGGAGAAATAAGCTATGCTTTAGAAACCGTATATGGAAGACATATAGGAAATAACCAATTAATTTCTGGCATATACTCTAAAGAAATAAAAAACGATAGTAGTTTTAACAAAGCAAAAGAACTGGCAGCTTACTATGCACAAGAATTAGGGAAAAAACCCAAAATAATGATTGCTAAAGTGGGGCAAGATGGGCACGATAGAGGAGCCAAAGTAGTAGCTTCTGGCTATAAAGATATTGGTTTTGATGTTGTTATAGGCTCACTTTTTCAAACTCCAAAAGAAATTGCAACGCAAGCTATTAATAATAATGTTATAATATTAGGGATATCTTCTCTTGCGGGCGGTCATAAAACACTGGCTATAAAAGTAATAGAGGAATTACAAAAGAAAGGAAAAAGTAATATCAAAGTAATAATCGGAGGTATTATCCCTAAAAAAGACCATCAATTCTTATATGATAGTGGAATTGTAGGAATTTATGGTCCAGGAACAAGAATAAGTGATGCTGCTATAGAAATATTACAAAATATAACAGATTAACACCTTTATAAAGCAACTCACAAATTGCTTAAAAACACAACTTTAACGCTGTTTAACAATTAACAATACAATTATTCACTAACTGTTAACAAAATACATTTTTTAACATCATAAATAATCGTATTTTTAGCCTCTAATCCTACTACTAAAATGGGCAAAATAATTGCTATAGCAAATCAGAAAGGTGGAGTAGGCAAAACTACTACCACTGTAAACCTTGCTGCCTCTCTAGGCGTATTGGAAAAAAAAGTATTATTAATAGATGCAGACCCCCAAGCAAATGCTACATCTGGTCTAGGAGTAGATGTAGATGGAGTTGAGTTTGGCACCTATCAATTACTAGAACATACACAATCGGCAGAAAATACCATTATTGAAACATCGTCTCCAAATGTAGACCTTATTCCTGCACATATAGATTTGGTGGCTATAGAAATAGAATTAGTTGATAAGGATAAACGTGAGTATATGATGAAAAAGGCTATTGAGCCTTTAAAAGAAAAATACGATTACATTCTTATAGATTGTGCCCCTTCTCTAGGTTTATTAACATTGAACGCTTTAACGGCTTCAGATGCTGTTATTATCCCTATTCAATGCGAATATTTTGCATTAGAAGGCTTAGGAAAATTATTAAACACTATAAAAAGTGTTCAGAAAATACACAATGTAAATTTAGATATTGAAGGTTTACTATTAACCATGTACGATTCTAGGTTACGATTATCTAACCAAGTAGTAGAAGAGGTTAAAAAACATTTTAGCGATATGGTTTTTGATACTATAATACAAAGAAATGTTAGGCTAAGTGAAGCTCCAAGTTACGGAGAAAGTATTATAAAATATGATGCCAGTAGCAAAGGAGCCACTAATTATTTAAATTTAGCAAACGAAATTATAAAGAAAAACAAGGAAAAAGTATAATGGCAAAGGCAACAAAAAAGCAAGCTTTAGGAAGAGGACTGTCTGCCTTATTAAAAGACCCTGAAAACGATATAAAATCGGCATCAGATAAAAATGCAGATAAAGTTGTAGGTAATATTGTAGAGTTAGATCTTGATGTAATAGAGGTTAACCCTTTTCAGCCTCGTTCTAATTTTAATGATGATGCCTTAAAAGAATTAGCATCTTCTATAAAAGAATTAGGTGTAATACAACCTATTACAGTTCGTAAATTAGAGTTTAACAAATACCAATTAGTATCTGGTGAACGAAGGTTTAGAGCCTCTAAATTGGTAGGTTTAAAAACGGTACCTGCATACATTCGTATCGCTAACGACCAAGAGTCTTTAGAAATGGCTTTAGTTGAAAATATTCAACGTCAGGATTTAGACCCTATAGAAATAGCATTATCGTACCAAAGGTTAATAGATGAAATTCAATTAACCCAAGAAAAAATGAGTGAGAGAGTTGGGAAAAAACGCTCCACAATAACAAATTACCTTAGATTATTACGCTTAGACCCAATTATACAAACAGGTATAAGAGATGGTTTTCTTAGCATGGGCCATGGTAGAGCCTTGGTGAATATTGATAAAAAAGAAGACCAAATAGATTTATATGAAAAAATAATAAGCGAAAATCTATCGGTTAGGGCAACAGAACAAGTTGTAAAAAATTATCAAGAAAAGAAAGATAATCCTGAAACTACAACTAAAAAAACTGCTCCTGCTAATACAATATCTGAGAAGACTATCAATAAATTTAATAATTACTTAAATACTAAAGTTGTTATTAAAGCTACTGATAATGGAAAAGGAAAAATAACAATCCCTTTTAAATCTCAAGAAGATTTAGAACGATTAAAAAAACTGATTACAGGTGAATAAAAACCTATATCTAATACTATTTTTTTGTTTTTTCACTTTAACTAATTGGTCTCAGGAGAAAAAACAAGATGCTAATACTCAAGAAACAGATTCTATTACTTCTAATTTAAAAGAAGAAGGCATTGTAATTAGTGATTCTACAGTTTTTAAAAAGAAAAAGTATAAAATAAATCCATTAGCTCCTAGTAAAGCTGCTTTTTACTCCGCAGTATTTCCTGGATTAGGACAAGTTTACAACAAACGTTATTGGAAAGCTCCAATTGCCATAGGGCTTATTGGCGTAAGCATATACGGCTATACCTACAATAATGATTTATACAATAGGTTTAGAGATGCCTTTAAAAGCAGAAGAGCCGGTTTTACAAACGATGAGTTTTATGATATTAACAATGATAATATTCCTGGAGAATTACCCGATTTAGATATGGATGATTTACAAAGCCAACAGGAACGTTACCAAAGAGACCGCGATTTAATGCTTGTACTTACTATCGTTGCCTACGCTATAAACATAGTAGATGCCAATGTAGACTCGCACTTAAAACAATATAATATAGATGATGATTTAAGTTTAGACTTTAGACCATATCTAGAATACAACCCTATAACTGCCAACCCTAATTATGGAATGGCATTAACTATTAAATTTTAAATTATGAATATTGCCTTGTTCGGATACGGGAGAATGGGAAAAATGATAGAGCAAGTTGCCCTAAACAGAAATCACACTATAGTTGCAAAGATTGATATTGATACTACAGAAATAGATTTTTCTAAAATAGATGTTGCCATAGATTTTAGCTTACCTAATGCTGCCTTTGGAAATATTACAAAGTGTATAGAAAATAATGTCCCTGTAATTTCTGGAACCACTGGTTGGTTAGAAAACTACGATAATGCTGTAGCCTTATGCAAAGAAAAAAAAGGAGCCTTTATTTATGGATCTAACTTTAGCTTAGGTGTTAATTTATTTTTTGAGCTGAATGATTATTTGGCTAAGATGATGAGTAACTTAAAAGATTATAATGTTACCATGGAAGAAATTCATCATACCAAAAAATTAGATGCTCCAAGTGGTACTGCTATAAGTTTAGCAGAAGGGGTTATAAAAAACACAAATTATGAAGGTTGGAAATTAGATACAACCGAAAAAGCTACTGAAATACCAATAGTTGCTAAACGAATTGGAGATGTACCTGGCACACACACTGTTGCCTACAATAGTAGTGTAGATAGTATAGAAATTAAACACACTGCTCACAATAGAGAAGGCTTTGCTTTAGGAGCTGTAGTTGCTGCAGAATGGATTATAGGAAAAACAGGTGTTTTCTCCATGAAAGATGTGTTAAACATTAATTAAAATAACATCACTTTACACAAAACAAAGTAAGCTTTTAATATATTGCTGCCATTAAATAGCAAAAACCAAAAGCACTAATTAACAAATAAATACATGAACGGTACACAGTGGATGCTTTTTATATTACTAATACAAGTAATACACTTTTTAGGAACATGGAAATTGTATGTAAAAGCTGGTAGAAAAGCTTGGGAGGCAGCTATTCCTGTATATAATGCTATTGTATTAATGCAAATTATTAATAGACCTAAATGGTGGGTTATACTGCTATTTATCCCTATTATTAATCTTTTACTATTCCCCGTAATATGGGTAGAAACCATTAGAAGTTTTGGTAAAAATTCTACTTTAGATACTTGGCTTGTTATTTTAACATTAGGATTCTACATATACTATGTAAATTACATGTTAGATGTAAAATATATTGAAGATAGAAGTCTACAACCAAGAACAGCTCTAGGAGAATGGGTAAGCTCTATTGTTTTTGCTATTGTTGCTGCTACATTAGTACACACATACTTTATTCAGCCTTATGTAATACCTACAGGCTCATTAGAAAAAACATTATTAATAGGAGACTTTCTTTTTGTTAGTAAATTCCACTATGGAGCAAGAACACCAATGACCACAATTGCAGCTCCTATGGTTCATGACACCCTACCAATAATTAAAACAAAATCTTATTTAAGCAAACCTCAGTTACCTTATTTTAGACTTCCAGGGTTTCAAAAAGTAAAACGTAACGATATTGTTGTTTTTAGCTGGCCTACTGATACTGTACGTCAATTTTTTGTAAAAGAAAAAGGAGTTAGAAAACCTATTGACAAAAAATCTAATTATGTAAAAAGATGTGTAGGTGTTCCTGGAGACTCCCTTTCTATTAGAGACGGATATGTATATATTAATGGGAAACAAACGGTATTACCAGAAAGAGCAAGACCTCAATACACCTATGCTATTTATGCAAAAAAGGGGGTATCCTCTAAACTACTTACAGAAGCAGGCGTTACCGATTTTGATAGAAAATATATAGCACAATCTTTAACTCAAGAACAAGCAAATGCATTAAGTAAATATGTGTACGGTATATCTCCATCTAGTCCTCATACTATTATTACACCTGCCAAAGGTATTCCCAATAAAGTTATTCAAAGAAATAGACTTTCATTACGAGAAGTTATAGACAGGGAACGTACTGCAACTTTAACAGAGAAAGCTGCCACTGCTTTAGCTAAAAACAATGCAATAGATTCTGTTGTAAAAAGAATATCTGCTAAAGGAAATGTAGACAAAAACATATTTCCACGTAAAAGTCAATTTGCTTGGAATCAGGATAATTTTGGTAATATTTATATTCCCGAAGCAGGAAAAACAGTTGCTTTAAATCTAAATGTATTGCCTCTGTATAAAAAAATTATTAAAGAATATGAAGGAAATACATTAAGTGTTAATGGTAATCAAATAAGTATTAACGGAAAAGTAACTAAATCTTATACCTTTAAACAAGATTATTATTGGATGATGGGAGACAACAGGCACAGGTCTGAAGATAGTCGTTTTTGGGGCTATGTACCCGCAGATCATATTGTTGGCAAGCCTGTATTTGTATGGATGAGTATAGATGGTATTAATGATGGTTTCTTAAATTGGAGACCTCGTTGGGATAGAGTTTTTACAACAGTACATGGAGACGGACAAACTACTTCTTACTTTAAATACTTTTTACTGTTATTAGGAGCTTGGTTTGCTTTTGATTTCTTTAGGAAAAAGAAGGTGAAAAAAGAATAATTTTTTAAACAAATGAATCTTTTACTTCATCCTGGTTACTTCTTAAACATTATTAATTTTGCTGCTATAGTGCATAATGATGTTACTTGGGAAATAGAGGACAATTACCAAAAACAAACCTATAGAAACAGATGTTTTATAGCTACTGACAATGGTAAACATCTACTAAGTATACCCATACAACATGTTGGCAAAGAACAAGGCAAGCAAAAATATAAAGATGTTAAAGTAGATAATTTTTATCCTTGGCAACGGCAACATTGGAGAACTCTAGAAACAGCATACCGCTCTTCTCCTTTTTTTGAATTTTACGAAGATGAAATACAACCTTTGTACCTAAAAGAATACAAATACCTATTAGATTTTAATTTACAAACCATAGAAACAATCTGTAATTGTATACAGATTAAATTTCCAACACAAAAAACAACACAATTTAACTTCTCTCCTACTAATGACCTAATTGAAGGGAGACATTTAATAAATGCTAAAAAAGATATTTTTACAGACCAAGATAAATATACCCAAGTATTTAGCGACAGGTATAAATTTATTCCTAATCTAAGTATTCTGGACCTTTTGTTTAACGAAGGCACAAATACGCTATCTTACCTTAAAAACATCAAAGTAACACCTTAAAATGCTTAGATTTTGCATTCATTATGGCATACATTTTATAATACCAATTGTTATAGGATATTTCTTTTTTAAAGACTACAGGTTAAAAGCTATAGTTATATTATTATCTGCCATTATAATAGATGTGGACCATATTTTAGCCTCTCCTATTTTTGACCCAAACAGATGTAGTATTAATTTTCACCCTTTACATAGTTATTGGGCTATTGGCATTTACTTTTCTTTTATTTTATTTAAAAAACTACGCATATATGGTATTGCTTTACTACTTCATATCATAGCAGATATAAGCGATTGCTTATTTATTCTTAAGTCTTAAAGTTGTCATAACCGGATAATGATCCGATAATTTTTCATTATAGTTTTGATGAGACAATACATCAAACCCTTGATCAACTAAAATAAAATCTATACGCAATGGAATAAACTTAAATTCATAAGTACGCCCAAAACCATTTCCTTTCTCCATAAAAGTATCTTTCTTATCTCCTTTTATAGTACTATAGACACTAGAATATTGCGTATTATTAAAATCTCCACAAATAATTTTTTTATATGAAACCTCACGAGCATGAGCCACTAACAACTCTGCCTGTTCTTGTTGTTTTACAAAAGAATTTCCCAACCTCTTAAAAAGTTTTTCAGAATTTTCCTTTTTAATAGAACTCGGCCTCACCCTTAACGATTCTAGGTGAATATTATAGATTCTTATTGTATCCTTCTCTTTTTTTATATCAACAAAAATTGAATTATTTAAAGTTTTAGGAAACTCAAGCGAACCTCTATTTATTATGGGAAATTTAGAATATATACCCTGAATTACTCTTTTCCTATAAACATCATAATCAAAATTTATGTATTTATATGGATACATACTTAACTCTTTACTCTTTATTTTTTTATAATCAAACTCCTGAAAACATAATATATCTGGCTCTTGCTTCTCTACAAATTGTATTATTTCTTTATTTATTTCCTCTTTACTCTTACTAAAATCTCCATGAAATCCCTGAGAATTAAATGTTAATACTTTAATTGCATTATCATAGTTAATTTTAACTTCACTATCATCTTTAAAAACCACAAAAGAACCCAAAGAAAAATACCCAATTACAAGAATAATAAACGATAAAAGAAATTGCTTTTTAAAGCTTAGCAACCAATAAGCAAGAAAAATTCCATTTAAAATAACCAAAACAGGTACTCCTAAACTAAAAACATATAAAAAAGGGAAGTGCTCTACAGATATATAAGGTACAATACAAGAAAACAATAATAGTAACGCAACAATTGAATTAAGAAAAAAAAGGATTTTATTAAAAAAGGATAATGTTTTCACGCTACTATTATTTACCCGCTTTAAACAAGAAGTCCTTTTCTTCTTTGGAAAGACTCTCATAGCCAGACTTACTTATTTTATCTAAAATAATATCTATTTTACGCTGATGACTATCTGTATTATTTACTTTTGTTTTCTTTGATGCAGTTTTTTTGTTGCGATACACTGTTTTTAATGGCGATTTCCTTTCTTTAGAAAACAAAGAAGTAATCCCTGTAATAAGTTTAGAAAACCATTCTCCAATATCATTTCCTTTTGCCACCTGCCTTGCATATAAATAGCCTAACAAAGCACCTCCTAAATGCGCTATATGACCTCCAGAATTACCACTATTAGGTATTTGCACTAAATCTACAAGTACAGAAAATGTACCTACATACCATAATTTTACATTAAAAATAAAAATACGAACCTCCTTATTAGGTATATAGGTACATATATATATTAAAACTGCAGTTACACCTGCCGAAGCACCAATTAAAGCAGAGCTTATATTAGAAAAAACAGGAAAAATGTTATAACTTAATAAAAAGAATAATCCCCCAGCTATAACACCTAAAAAATAAACATTTATAAAACGCTGGTTTCCAAATAAATTTAATAGTATTCTACCCGAAAAATACAACAACAACATATTCCAAAAAATATGCCCTATACTACCATGAAAAAAAGAGTAAGTAACAATAGACCAAGGCTGCTTAATATATGAGAATATATTCTCTGGAAGCTCAAACCAATCGATAATACTATCTGTTGGTAATTTTAATAAAAAAGTAAAAAGACCATTTACTATAAATACGAATACATTTATAGCAATAATTTTCTCAACTATGCTTAACCTTTTGTATTGGTATTTTAAATCTCCTGAATTCATACTTAATTCCAGCGGTTACCATTAAACTGATTCTTTTTCCAATACCACATCATTAAAAAACCAAATAATGCGCCACCAACATGAGCAAAATGAGCTATACCTCCACCAAATAAAGAAAATCCTGTTATTCCAGAAAATAAATCCATTGCTATTATTATTGGAATAAAGTATTTAGCTTTTACAGGAACTGGTACAAACATTAAAAATAGTTCTGTATTAGGGTAAGACATGCCAAAAGCTACTAAAACTCCATAAATAGCACCTGATGCACCTACTGCAGGCGTATTATATGCACTAAGAAAATTATCGATTGTTCCTTTTGATGCAACATTATACCAATCTGGCATATAACGTCCACTAGAAATTAAATCTAAAATATCTTTTTTAGCAATGCCAGAATTTACAAGGGCATTTAATCCATCATTAAAATAATAATAATTAACTCCCGTGTGTATTAATGCTGCTCCTAAGCCTGCTGAAAAATAAAAGAAAAAGAACTTATTTTTACCCCACATGCGTTCTAATGGAGAACCAAAAGCCCACAAGGCATACATATTAAACACAATATGCATTAAACCACCGTGCATAAACATATGCGATGCTATTTGCCACAACTGAAAATTTTCGTTCTTTGGAAACCAAAGCGAAAACCATTGATACATTTGATCTCCGTATAATTGTGTTGCCACAAAAAACAATACGTTAATAATAATCAAATGTTTTACTGCATCTGTTATTCTACCCATCTAAATAAATTTTTTATCAATATCGTTCTCCGTTATGGTAACATAAATTGTTTTATTAAACGGACTAACCATTGGTTCCTTACAAGCAAACAAATCGTTTACTAAAGCTAACTGAGAATCTTTATCTAGTACTTCTCCTGTTTTTACAGCAAGAGATTTACTTAATGTTTTTGCTAAAATATCGGTTTGAGAAAAACTATCACCAACAAAATCTTCTTGATAATCGGCTATTAACTGATCTATTAATATTCCTACTTCACTTTCTGCTACTAATAAAGGAACACCTGTAATTTCTATTTCTTCTTCTTTTAATTTACTAAAAGCAAAACCTATATTTATTAAACTCTCTTTTATTTCCTTTATAATATTCATATCTGTTTTAGAAAATGAAATTACTAATGGAAATAATAATTGCTGACTTACAGCTTCTTTTATTGTTATATCTTTTAAAAACTTCTCGTAAAGCACACGTTGATGCGCTCTACTTTGATCTATAACTATCATTCCAGATTTAATAGTTGTTACTACATATTTTCTTCTTAACTGAAATGTTGTTGTTGTAACTTCTACTGGCGCCGTATCTTCATCAAAAATAGAACTAGTAATACTATCGGACTCAAAAGTTACGCTGCTAAAATTAGTATCTTTCCCTACCTTAGACTCTAAGCCTACATACATATTCTCCCATCCTTTTGTAGATGGTTTTTGATAATTTACAGAATTATTAGTGCTTACTTTTTTAGGCGTTGCAGTTTCTGCAAATGGATTAAAATTAGCATCTACTTCTACTTTGGGTAATTCTACCGCTTTTTTTTGATACTCATAAGGGGTATCTAAATTTTGGTCTTGCTCAAAATCTAATGCCGGAATTACATTAAACTGCCCCAAACTGTGTTTTACAGCAGACCTAAGTATAGCGTACAAAGTATGCTCATCATCAAACTTTATTTCTGTTTTAGTAGGATGAATGTTAATATCTACAGATGCAGGGTCTACTTCTAAATACAAAAAATACCCTGGAAAATGTCCTGGTTTTATAAGTCCTTCAAAAGCTGATGTTATTGCATGATGCAGGTATGGACTTTTTATAAATCTATTATTTACAAAGAAAAACTGTTCTCCTCTACTCTTTTTAGTAAACTCTGGTTTACTTATGAATCCTTCTATCTTAACCACCTGCGTTTCTTCATTTACAGGTACTAATTTCTCGTTTGTTTTACCTCCAAAAATATTAACTATTCGCTGTCTGTAATTAGACACAGGTAAATTAAACAACTCGTTTCCATTATTATAAAACTGAAATTGAATATTTGGATGTGCTAAGGCAACTCTATGAAACTCATCGGTAATATGTCTTAATTCTACCTGATTAGATTTTAAAAAATTACGTCGGGCTGGTATATTAAAAAATAAATTTTTTACAGCAAAAGAAGTTCCCTTTGGTGTTACGGTTACATCTTGGGTTATTACTTTACTTCCTTCTATTTTTATATGGGTGCCAACATCCTCTGCTTCTGGCTTTGTTTGCAATTCTACATGGGCAATAGCAGCAATAGAGGCTAAAGCTTCTCCTCTAAAACCCTTGGTATCTAAATTAAATAAATCTTCTGCATTTCTAATTTTAGATGTTGCATGGCGCTCAAAACTAATACGTGCATCAGTAGCACTCATACCCACACCATTATCAACTACCTGAATTAATAACTTGCCTCCTTCTTTAATAATTAATTTGATAGACGATGCTTTTGCATCTATAGCATTCTCTATTAATTCTTTAACAACGGATGCTGGTCGCTGTACCACCTCCCCTGCTGCTATTTGGTTAGCAACATGATCTGGCAATAATTTTATAATATCTGCCATTAATTAAAACTGAGTAAAAATAGATAAATCAAAATCGATTATATAAAGGAAAATAAAAACTAAAATTGTAATAATAATTCCTAACCTAATCTTTAAATTTCGGTCGGCTTTATTTTTTACATCATCTAAAACATTATTAATTTTTCCTTTTAAACCTCTGGTAGTATGTGCGGTACTCCTATACCTATCTAACTTATGTTCTATCTTATACGGACTACCTTCTCCTTTATCATCATAAAAACGAGGAGAGTAATTAAACTCTTTGTTTTTTCTTAACTTAGTAAACTTTCCTATAAAACCCATTATTTCAAAGTTACTTAAAATCAGAAAATATGCTACAAATAGTATGCTAAAATTGTTAACAATAAAAAATGTTCATTTTTATTGTTAAAACGGTATATTTATAAATGCTAACTACAATTACCCTAGAGCAGCCATCTTAATTGCAGCTATAGCTGCCTCTGTTCCTTTATTACCATGAACACCACCACTGCGATCTATAGCTTGCTGTATATTATTATCTGTTAGCACACAAAAAATAACAGGCGTATCTGTTTGCAAATTAAGGTCTTTTATACCTTGTGCGGTTGCACTACAAACAAAATCGAAATGCTTTGTTTCTCCTTGTATTACACTCCCAATAACAATAACTGCATCTACTTTTTGTGTAGCAATCATTTTTTTTGCTCCAAACACCAATTCAAAACTACCAGGAACATTCCAAGAAATAATATGCTCTTTACTAGCTCCACAATCTATTAAAGCACTAATAGCACCATCGTAAAGTCCTTCCGTAATTTCTGTATTCCATTCAGATACAACAATCCCAAACCGAAAATCTTTCGCGCTTGGGATTGTTGTTTTATCGTAAACCGATAAATTTTTATGAGCCGTAGCCATAAGTATATATATATATTATTTAGACATTCCTATAAAAACATCTATAGTTTTAGCTTCTTCAGATTTAGAGAACTCTTCTTTAATTCTTTCAAAAAACGCTAGCGCTTTCCCTTTATTTTCTAACTCTAATGCTACAACCCCTGCTTTGTATAAAAACTTAGGTGTAGTATAATCATTTGTATTATGAGAAATAGCTTTTTCATAATATCCTAAAGCATCTTCTGGCTGGTTTAATTGTACAAAAGCATCTCCTATACCACCTTTTGCTAAAGCTCCTAAAATAGCATCATCCGAAGAAAAATCTTCTAAATAAGAAATTGCTTCTTGGTATTTCTGCATATTTAAATATGCCATTCCTGCAGAATAACTAGATAAATTTGCTGCTTTAGTTCCGCTATACTCTTCTATAATATCTAAAAAGCCATATTTACCTTCTGCTCCGTTTAATGATAGTGTAAACAAAGAATCTTTCTCCGTTGCACTTTCTAAAGCTTGATTAAAATATTGCTGTGGATAATATAATTCGTTCTGTGCACTTATTTCTTTAGGTTTAGATACAAACTGGTTGTATGCTAAATAACCTAAAACGGCAACAGCTATAACACCAATAAAGCCAAGAATATAATTTTGATTTTGAGAAACCCACTCTTCGGATTTGGAAGCACTCTCGTCTAAAGTATTAAATACTTCTGCTGTTGTGCTCTCTTGCTCATCAACTATAATTTCTTCTTCTACGTTCTTTGGTTTATATCCTCGCTTCTTGTATGTTGCCATTTTTCATTTTATTAATCGCGCAAAAATAAAGTTTTTATTGAATTTTGGAAGCTTATTTATTCGATATTTTTCGATATTTTGCACCTTATTAAGTAAAAAAGCTATTTCTAGGGCTTTTCTCTTACTTAAGAATATAATTATAAAGCTTAAAACAAATTAAATATTTTACATTTTATCTGCTTTACAAGTAAGATATTCAAAAATAAAATTCCATTTTTATCATTACCATAGAATGTTTCTAAAAAAATTATCCCTATTAAATTATAAAAATTTTTCGTCTCAAGATTTTAATTTTGATGCTAAAATAAACTGCTTTGTGGGGAGCAATGGCATTGGAAAAACAAATATTTTAGATGCCATATACCACCTTTCTTTTAGCAAAAGTTATTTTAACCCTGTAGCAACACAAAATATTAAGCACGGAGAAGATTTTTTTGTGATTGATGGTGAGTTTGAAAAAAATGACAGGGCAGAAAAAATACTTTGTAGCTTAAAAAAGGGAATGAAAAAAGTGGTAAAACGCAATGGTAAGGCTTACGAAAAATTCTCGGACCATATTGGTTTTTTACCTTTAGTTATTATATCTCCTGCCGATAGCAATTTAATTACAGAAGGCAGCGATACCCGTAGAAAATTTATTGATGGTGTTATTTCCCAATCCGATAAAGCTTACCTACAAACAATTATAAAGTATAATAAAATACTATCGCAGCGTAATTCTTTATTAAAATATTTTGCGGCTAACCACACTTTCGACGCTACTACTTTAAGTGTATATAATGAACAATTAGAACAATTTGGTACAGAAATTTTTAATAAAAGAATAGCTTTTTTAGATACTTTTATCCCCATTTTTAAAGCGCAATACGCTGCAATATCTGGAGGTAAAGAAGAAGTAAACATTACCTATGACAGTAAATTATTAGATACCAATTTACTTACCTTGTTAGAGAATAATTTAGAAAAAGATAGGGCGCTACAATATACTAGTGTTGGTATACACAAAGACGACCTAAGTTTTAAAATAACCGAATACCCAGTTAAAAAATTTGGGAGCCAGGGACAACAAAAATCATTCTTAATAGCACTAAAATTAGCACAGTTTAATTTTATAAAAGAACAAGCAAAAACAACACCTATACTACTTCTAGATGATATTTTTGATAAGTTAGATGAAAACAGAGTAGCGCAAATTGTAACTTTGGTTGACAATGATAATTTTGGGCAAATTTTCATAAGCGATACACATGCAGAACGAACCGAAAATGTGGTAAAAACAATACATCAGTCTTATAAAATATTTAAGTTATGAAAAAGTATTTTTTTCTAATCTACATTTTAATAGTAAGCAGTTGTGCTTCTAAAATCTCTAAAGAAGATATTTCTTATTTAAATGGATACTGGGAAATAAGTAAGGTTACTTTCCCCGACGGTTCTTCTAAAGACTACAAAGTTAACAGTAGTATAGACTATATTAAAGTTGATAATTTAAAAGGTTATAAAAAGAAAGTACAACCCACATTAAATGGTTCTTATATAACTACCAATGATGCCGAATGTTTTACTATCTTTATAAACGAATCTGTTTTTGAAATCTATTACAAAAACAATTTAAGCGAATGGAAAGAACGCATTGTAAAACTTTCTAAAGACCATTTTGCCATTATGAATGAAGAGGGTATTATTTATGATTATAAAAAATACATACCTATTAATGTAGAAAAGTAATGATTAAAAGAAAAAAAGAAAACATACCATTAAGCGAAGCTTTGCAAGATTTTATTACTGTAAATAAATTACAAAAAGGAATTGATAGTGTAAACGTAAAAGAAGCTTGGGTAAACATTATGGGAAAAGGTGTAAATAACTATACCACAGCTGTAGAATTACGAAGTAGCACACTATTTATTTCCTTATCTTCTTCTGTTCTTAGAGAAGAGTTAAGTTATGGTAAATCTAAAATAATTACCATGCTTAACGAGGAATTAGGAAAAGAAGTTATAACTAAAGTAGTATTGCGATAAGCAAAAAACCTTCAAGAACAATATCTTGAAGGTTTTGCAAAACTATAATAATATTTTCTAGTATATTTCTCTACCTGAAAAATGAAAAGCTCCTTCTATCGCTGCATTTTCATCACTATCTGATCCGTGTACTGCATTTTCTCCTATTGATGTAGCATACAATTTACGAATAGTACCATCTGCTGCTTCTGCTGGGTTTGTTGCACCAATTAATGCTCTAAAATCCTCCACAGCATTATCTTTTTCTAAAATAGCAGCAACAATAGGTCCCCTAGTCATAAATTCAACTAAATCTCCATAAAAAGGGCGCTCTTTATGTACACTATAAAATTCTTGCGCATCTCTCTTACTAAGTTGCGTATATTTCATAGCAACAATTTTAAATCCTGAAGCTGTAATTTTCTCTAAAATACCACCAATATGCCCATTTTCTACAGCATCTGGTTTAAGCATGGTAAACGTTCTATTTCCTGACATTTATTTAATTTTTATGCAAAAGTACATTTTATTAATTAAGACACAAAGCCTAATAGTTTTGTTGTATTTTACTTAACATTTCTCCATTGTCTCCCATCATCATAAAAGATATTTGTTTGTTCTTAAAATTAAATTGTAATACTCCAAAGCTCTTTTTAGAAACTACCTTACCTACCCTATATGGGTTATACTCACTAGAAAAACTAGAATAAGAATGTGTAAGTCCGCTACTTGTAAAATCTATTAAAGGATAAGACAAGTCTTCTACTTTTGTTTTAGAAAATTCTGAAATATGCCTATCTCCAGAAATAATACTAACGCCTTTTGCTTTAGAATTTGTTATTAACTGCTTTAACTTATCTACCTCGTGCGGAAAATTACCCCAACACTCAAACCCATGTTTATTAGATAAAAACTGAATGCTACTTACCAATATATTAAAATCTGCCTTTGAGTTTTTTAATTCACTCGCCAGCCAATTCCATTGTTTTTCCCCTAAAATTGTACCCTCTCCGTATGTATTTGGTTTATGTCTTTTTTTTGTTGCGGTATCTGGTGTAAGTGCTGTTCTAAAATATCGTGTATCTAAAACTATAACCTTTATTTTATTATCAGCGTAATTATGTGCCGCATATACTCCTTCCCTATCCCTCCTTACATCGTTTTTAGGTACCCCCATAAAGTTTAAGAATTCTTGCTGACTTCCTTTTTTAAACTCAAATTCTTCTCCTCCATCATTTAAACCATAATCATGATCATCCCAGGTTCCTATTACAGGTATTTTACTTCTTAACCTTTTATAAGCTTCCACTTCATTTTGAGCTGAATAGACATTTTGCAATTTTTTCATATTATCTGTATCAGCATAAACAATATCTCCTCCCCATATCCATACATCAGGGCTAGTAGCTAAAACATCATCCCACAAATTATTGGGTACATTATGCTTATTACAAGATCCAAAAGCGATTGTAAAATCTGAAGATGATAGATTTATATTATCATTTTGTTTATAAGATTTACAACTTATAAATAAATAAAAAAGGAAACACCAAACACATACTCTTTTCATAAAAATTCATTAAATAATCAAACACAAAAATAAAGCATTGTATTTTAAGTCTATGTTATAAAATTGTATATTCGCTTGCATGAATTTAGAAGACATTAAAGCAACGAAACAACTGCTTTCTATACCACAAAAAATTGTAATAATACCTCATAAAAATCCAGATGGTGATGCTATCGGCTCTACTTTAGGCTTATTACATTATCTTAAAAATGAAGGCAAAGAAGCTGTTATTGTTGCCCCTAATGATTATCCAAAATTTTTAAAATGGATGCCTGGCAACGAATCTATTTTAAACTTTGAAAAAGATTTTACACCAGCAAGAAAAGCAATACAAGAAGCTACTGTAATTTTTACCTTAGATTTTAATCATTTAGGAAGAGTAGATCATATGCAACCTTTCTTAGAGGAGGCTACGGCAACTTTTGTTATGATAGACCACCACCAAGAACCAGCTGATTATGCTACTATAATGTATTCTGATGTTAGCATGAGTTCTACGTGTGAAATGGTGTATAATTTTATTAAAAATATTGATACTACCGATAAAATAACTCCGGAAATTGCCAATTGTTTGTATACGGGTATAATGACAGATACTGGCTCTTTTAAATTTCCGTCTACAACCAGTACAACCCACAGAATAATCGCAGACCTTATAGACAAAGGAGCAGAGAAAACTACTATTCATAATAGTATTTATGATAATAATACGCCAAGTAGATTACACCTATTAGGATGTGCTTTAAAAAACATGGTGATTCTAGAAAAATATAGTACTGTTTACATAACATTAAGTCAAGAAGAATTAGATACTAATAATTACAAAAAAGGAGATACCGAAGGTTTTGTTAATTACGGACTTACATTAGAAGGCATAAAATTTGCTGTAATTTTTATTGAAGATAAAGACCAAGGAATTATAAAAATATCATTTAGGTCTCAAGGCGATTTTTCTGTGAATGAATTTGCTAGAACATATTTTGAAGGGGGCGGACACACAAATGCTTCCGGAGGAAAAAGCACTGTTACATTAAAAGAAACTACCGATTACTTTGTATCCTTATTAGAAAAATGCCAAGATTTAAAAGCATGAGATATTTAATTGTAATATTAATTATAATAGGTATAAGTAGCTGCGGAGAAGCAGAATCTAGAAAACCTATAAAAGTAAAAACAGGCAGTATTTTTAAAGAATCTATAGCCCGTAACAAAAAACTATTAGCAGAGGAAGAAAAATTAATTCAAAAAATAATTGCTAAAGATTCTGTAAACAATTATTTATTAAGTAATACTGGCTCATCTTACTATTATAACAGTAAAAATGATACTGCAAGCTATTTACCCAAAACTGATGATTTAGTATCCTTTACCTATGATATAAAAAGTTTTACAAACGACACTATTTATTCAAAATCTGATATTGGAGTTATTACGTATAAGGTAGATAAAGACAAATTATTCCCAGGTTTAAGAAGTAGTATTAAATTATTAAAAGAAAAAGAAATAGCAACTTTTTTATATCCTTCATCTAGAGCATATGGCTATCATGGAGACAATAACAAAATTGGGCCTAACACACCAATAAAAGCAACTATAACAATATTAAAAATTAACAAAACTACGGACAGTATTCAAAATTAAAATCAATTTAAAAAATGAAAAAAGTATACGTATTATTTTTAGCTATAACATTAGCATTAACCGCTTGTAAGTCTAGCAAACAAAAAGATTTAGGTGATGGTATTTTTGCAGGTATAAAAACAAATAAAGGAGAAATTATTGTAAAATTAGAAAGCGAAAAAACACCTGTTACCGTTGCTAGTTTTGTATCCTTAGCAGAAGGAAAAAGCCCTTTTGTTTCTGATGATTTTAAAGGAAAAAAATATTTCGACAGTCTTAGTTTCCATAGAATTATTAAAGACTTTATGATACAGGGAGGAGACCCAACAGGTACTGGTTCTGGTAATCCTGGATATAAATTTAAAGATGAATTTCACGATTCTTTAACTCATAGCAAAGCAGGTATATTATCTATGGCAAATTCTGGTCCTAGAACAAACGGAAGTCAGTTTTTTATAACACACAAAGAAACTCCTTTTCTAAATGGTAAACATACTGTTTTTGGAGAAGTAGTAAATGGATTAGAAGTAGTAGACTCTATCGCAAATGTTAAAACTGGACCTGGAGACAGACCAGAGTCTCCTATTATTATGGAAACCGTAGAGATTATAAGAAATGGCAAAGAAGCAAGAAAGTTTGACGCCGTACAAATAATGACCGATTATTTTGCTGAAGAAGAAGTTAGGTTAAAAGAAGAGAAAAAGAAAGAAGCTGCAAGAGCCAAAAAACTAAAAGCTATTACTAGCCAATTTGTTGGTAATATTCCGCAACAAAAGAAAAAAGCAAAAACACTTGCTTCTGGCTTAAAGATATTTACGCTAAAAAAAGGTACAGGAGAAAAACCAAAAGTTGGCGATAAAGTAAATGTTTTTTATGCTGGATATTTAGAATCTGGTTCTCTTTTTGATTCTAACGTAGAGGAAACATCAACGCTATACGGACAATTTAATCCTAGAAGAAAAGCTGGTGGCGGATACAATGCTTACCCAATGGATTACAGTCCTGATGCTGGTTTAATTGCTGGTTTTAAAGAAGGTTTATTAAATATGGCTGTAGGAGATAAAGTTCGCTTATTTATACCTGCACATTTAGGATATGGTTCTCAAGGATCAGGAAGAACTATTCCTCCTAATTCTGATTTAGTATTTGATTTAGAAATCACAGGAATTGCTAAATAATTATATGAAATGTCTAGTCCTAAATAACCGATACAGATTATTAAAGAATTAAATTTATTACTTAAAGTTCAACGATGCTAGCATCGTTGAACTTTTTTGATTTATATATTGTTCTTTTGAGTTTATCTTGTTTATGCATATGTAAAGGTGTTAGTATATGATTTGATATATGCGGTCTTTTATTATTGTAAATTTTGATTGAATTTATAATCAGCTGTTTTTTAATATCTATGTTTTCAATATTTTTATCGATATCAAACTCTTGTTTTAATATTCCATTGATTCTTTCAGCTATCGCATTCTCATAAGAATCATACTTTTCTGTCATACTAGACTTTATATTGTTTTGGCTTAATAATTTTTGATATTCATTGGAACAGTATTATAACCCCCTGTCAGAATGATCTATTAACGGTTGAACCTTATCGTTTCTGTTATTTAATGCCATTTCAAGAGCTCTTAAAGAACCGTCCAATGCAAGAGTATTAGATACATCATATCCCATTATTTTCTTAGAATAAGCATCTGTAATCAAAGCTAGATATGAGGGATTATTTCTAGTTCCTACATAAGTAATATCACTAACCCAAATTTGCTCTGGACACACTATATCTAAGTTACTTACTATATTCTTGTGCTTTCTAAATCTATGATGTGAGTCCGTAGTAATATGGTAGCTTCTCTTAGGTCTTATAAGCATATGATTTGCTTTGAGTATTCTAAAAAGCTATCCCTACCTATTTTTAAAAAGCTTAGCTCTTCTTTCAAAATATGATATAGTTTTCTGGTTCCCAACTTAGGCATAAGATTCCGCACTCCTTTTACTAATCTTATGACTTTTTTTACTACGGACTGTTTGTATATTCTTGACTTAATAGAACGATAGTATACCTGCCTATCAAGCCCAAGTAAATTACAGGTAGAAACTATTGTTTCTTTGTGTTCTTCTTTGAAGATTTTGATAACTCGGGCTTGTAATTTTTTCTGATTTCAATATCATATTCCTTCTCTGCCATATTAACAAGCATATCAAAAATGATTACTTTCTTGTCTGCTCGCTCGGCTAGATATTCTGCTCGAGCTTTTTGTTTCTCCAAAAGTTTGACTTTTGCCTCAAGTTCTACTATTCTTTGTTCTGGAGTCTTGTCTATTGAAGCTATATTAAGATTTTCCCAATCAAAATTACCATATTTTCGCAACCAAGAGCTAATAGTACTTCTGGCTTGAATATCATATTTAAGATGAGCTGAAAGCCTATCTAGTTCTCCTGATTCAATTTGTTCTACTACTTGAAGCTTAAAAGAAAGCGAATAGTCTTTTTGGATTCTTTTTACATAACCAATCTTTACGGGTGTTTTCATTACTCTAAAATTTTAGTGTATCGCTATTTCAGAACGGGATATTCTAAAATATTAAAAAAATTTAGATGATAAACCTATAAAATAGCGAAGCCTTTAAAACATGACCATACTTGAGTCTTAATTAGAAAATACATAATTTTATACACAACAAAAAATCCAGCGAACCTAACTTCGCTGGATTGATTTGATTATTTAATAAACTGTCAACCTATTTTAGGACGACTCAATATTCAATTTATTTGCTCAAATACATTTTACGTCTTGCATATAAATTGTAAAAATCATCATCTTTAAGATTATCTATAAACAAGATGCTTTCTCCTGTACTCTTCATTTCTGGTCCTAAATTTTTATTTACATTAGGAAATTTATTAAAAGAGAAAACAGGTTGCTTAATAGCGTATCCTTCTAACTGTGGATTAAAATTAAAGTCTTTTAATTTTTTATCTCCAAGCATCACCTTTGTGGCATAGTTTACATAAGGCTCTTTGTATGCTTTTGCAATGAAAGGAACTGTTCTAGATGCTCTTGGGTTTGCTTCTATAATATATACCGTATCATCTTTAACTGCAAACTGAATATTTATAAGTCCTACCGTGTTTAAAGCTAAAGCTATTTTCTTGGTATGGTCTTTTATTTGCTGCATTACAAATTCTCCTAAATTAAAAGGTGGCAATGTAGAATTACTATCACCAGAGTGTACACCACAAGGCTCTATGTGCTCCATAATTCCTATGATATATACATCTTCACCATCACATATAGCATCTGCTTCTGCTTCTATTGCACCATCTAAATAATGATCTAATAATAATTTATTACCAGGGATAGACTTTAGTAAATTAACTACATGCTCTTCTAACTCTTGCTTGTTAATTACAATTTTCATTCCCTGCCCACCTAATACATAAGAAGGTCTAATTAATAAAGGAAAATCTAATTGGTCTGCTAATTCAGAAGCTTCATCTGCTGTTTCTGCAATTCCAAACTTAGGGAAAGGAATATCTAATTCTGTTAATAAGTCTGAAAAACGTCCTCTATCCTCTGCTAAATCAAGTGCATCAAAACTAGTACCGATAATTTTTATTCCGTATTTATCTAATTTCTCTGCTAATTTTAAAGCTGTTTGTCCTCCTAATTGAACAATAACACCTTCTGGCTTTTCATGACGAATTATATCATAAATATGCTCCCAGAATACCGGCTCAAAATATAATTTATCTGCAGTATCAAAATCTGTAGAAACCGTTTCTGGATTACAGTTAATCATTACTGTTTCGTAACCACTTTCTGCAGCAGCTAATACACCGTGTACACAACAATAATCGAACTCTATTCCTTGTCCAATTCTGTTTGGTCCAGAACCTAGAACTACAATTTTCTTTTTTTCGGTAACAACACTATCATTAGCAACATAACGTTGCCCGTCTGGTGTTTCTATTTCTTCTTCGAAAGTAGAATAGTAATAAGGCGTCTTTGCTTCAAATTCTGCCGCACATGTATCTACTAACTTATAAACTCTGTTAATTCCTAAAGCAGAACGTTTATTATACACTTCGCTTTCATAACAATCTAGCATATGCGCTATTTGTCTGTCTGCAAATCCTTTTTGTTTTGCTTCTAACAATAAATCTTTTGTTAGCGTTTCTACGGTGTAGGTACTTATTTCTTTTTCTAAGAAATGTAATTCCTCGTATTGCTTTAAGAACCACATATCAATCTTAGTGATTTCGTGTATTCTACTCAATGGAATTCCTAACTGAATGGCATCGTAAATTACAAACACTCTATCCCAACTTGGGATTGTAAGTTTACTTATAATTTTATCGTAATCTTTATATCCTTTTCCGTCTGCTCCTAGGCCATTTCTCTTAATTTCTAGAGATTGCGTAGCCTTGTGTAATGCTTCTTGGAAAGAACGTCCAATTCCCATTACTTCTCCAACAGATTTCATTTGTAATCCTAAAGTTCTGTCCGAACCTTCGAATTTATCAAAATTCCAACGAGGTATTTTTACAATAACATAATCTAATGTTGGCTCAAATAATGCCGAAGTAGATTTTGTTATTTGGTTGTCTAACTCATCTAATGAATATCCAATAGCTAATTTAGTTGCTATTTTTGCAATAGGATATCCTGTTGCTTTAGATGCCAATGCAGATGAACGAGATACTCTAGGGTTAATTTCAATTGCAATAATATCTTCTTGATCATCTGGACTTACTGCAAACTGCACATTACATCCTCCTTCGAAATCTCCAATACTACGCATCATATGAATAGCCATATCACGCATTTTTTGGTACGTTCTATCAGATAATGTCATTGCCGGTGCTACTGTAATAGAATCTCCTGTATGTATCCCCATTGGATCCATATTTTCTATAGCACAAATAATAACTACGTTATCGTTTTTATCTCTAAGCAACTCTAACTCGTACTCTTTCCAGCCCATTAAGGCTTTATCTATCATTACCTCATGTATAGGAGATATTTCTAATCCATGACTTAATAATGCATCAAAATCTTCTGGTTTGTATACAATTGCTGCTCCTGCACCACCTAATGTATAAGAGGCTCTAATCACTAAAGGGAATCCAAATTCTTGTGCAATTTCTTTTCCTTTTAAGAATGATGTAGCTGTTGCTTGCGGAGCCATACCTACTCCTATTTTTAGCATTAACTCACGGAATTTCTCTCTATCTTCCGTAATATTAATAGCGTCTATATCTACACCTATAAGCTCTACATTAAAATCTTCCCAAATACCTTTTTCATCTGCTTCAATCGCTAAATTTAATGCTGTCTGCCCTCCCATAGTTGGTAGTACGGCATCTATATTTGGATGTTTTTTTAGTATTTCTATTATAGACTTGGTGTTCAATGGCTTTAAATAAATATGATCAGCCATCGATGGATCTGTCATAATTGTTGCTGGGTTACTATTAATTAAAATAGTTTCTATCCCATCTTCACGAAGTGAACGCAATGATTGTGAACCAGAGTAGTCGAATTCACAGGCTTGTCCAATTACTATTGGGCCTGAACCAATAATTAAAACCGATTTTAGATCTTTTCTTTTTGGCATTTTCTTTTTTGTATTTATATTTTTTTATTATGGGCTAAAAAAAAGGTGTTACTTTAAAAAAGCAACACCTTAATATATTTTATAAAACTAATATCTCATTATTTTTTATGTCTCAATTCAGAAGATACTGATAATTTTTTTCTTCCTTTAGCTCTTCTTCTAGCAAGAACCTTTCTTCCATTGGCACTAGCCATGCGTTCTCTAAAACCATGTTTGTTTCTTCTCTTCCTTTTAGATGGTTGAAATGTTCTTTTACTCATTTGAGAATATTTTTAAAAATCAGTGTTATCTTTTTGTAAATGTTTTGCCATACTTATGCAAAATCTGGGCGCAAATATACAAAGAGTTTTTGCTTTAACAAATCTAATTATAAAAATATTTTAGATTGTTTTTATTACTTTTGCATTCGTCTTATTTTTTTAAGGCAAATTAATTCGATTTATACACCAACAGCGCTATATATAGCCTACAATTAACTAACGTATTAAGCATGTTCAACAAAAATATTAAACTTATTATAGCCATAGCAATTATTGGTTACGCTATTTATCAATTTATAGAAGGTAATATTGGTAATGGTATCTCTTTAATATTATTATCTCTTATATTTATATTCTTATACTTTAGAAACGAAATAATTTTACTTGCTTTCTTAAAAATGAGAAAACAAGATTTAGAAGGCACACAAAACTGGCTTAATAAAATAAAAAATCCTGAAGCTGCTCTTATTAAGAAACAACAAGGGTATTACAATTATTTACATGGTATTATACTTTCTCAGACTAATTTAACTAAAGCTGAAAAACATTTTAAGAAAGCCCTTACTCTTGGGTTAACAATGGATTATGATGTTGCCATGACAAAATTAAGCCTTGCTGGTATAGCCATGCAAAAGCGTAGAAAAAGAGAAGCTACAATCTTATTAAACGAAGCTACTAAATTAGATAAGCAAGGTATGTTGGCTGATCAGATAAAAATGATGAAACAAAACATGAAGCAAGCTACTGGTCCAAACCAACATTATGGTGCTGGTGGTTCTATAAGAGCACAAAAAAGACAATCTAGATAAATTTACCTAAATTGTCTTATTCTCCTTTTTACTCTTTTATTTTATAATACCCTTTGTTTGGTATTTCTATAGTATATTTTTTTCTTGAGCTATTGTTTAAGTGAGGCTCTCTTAACCAAGGATTATGCCTTTTTAAGACTTTATAATTTATCTCATACAACTTAGCAAAATCTGCAAAATTTAAAACAGGTTCATCTACTTCTACACTAAAAGTAGGTACTGCTTTGTATAAATCTTCTTTATCCACATCAAAACCATATTTTTCTGGGTGAGATACTATTTCTTTTATGGCTAAAATTCTAAATACATAACGTCCTGTCTCTTGCCCTAGCAATAAATCATAATAATTATCTACTTTCTGAGTTTTCAGAAACTTTTTTATACCATAAGGCCCTGCATTGTATGATGCTGCAGCTAAAGTCCAATTACCAAATCTTTCTTTTGATTTTTTTAAGTATCTACATGCTACTTCTGTTGATTTTTCTAAATGATAACGCTCATCTACATTATCGTTTACCTCTAAGCCGTATTCTCTACCAGTAGTTTTCATTATTTGCCAAAAACCTGTTGCCCCCGCAGGAGAAACTAAATTTTGCAATCCGCTCTCTGCAACTGCTAAATATTTAAAATCGTCTGGAATTCCGTTTTTAGCTAAAATAGGCTCAATAATTGGAAAATATTTATGCGCTCTCTTCATTAACAACAAGGCATTAGACTGCCAATAAGTATTCACCAAAAACTCCCTATCTACTCTTTCTATAACTTCTGGGTCATCTATTGGAACTAATTCCCCTGCAAAATTTAAATCACTAGGAATTTCTACCGATGAAACTTTATATTCTTCTGTAACAACCTCTTCTTTAACCGCTTCTTTATTAATAAAAGAATTATCCTTATCCTGAAATGCAAATATTAATGTACTTAATACAAAACATCCTCCTAAAAACATTAAAACACCTTTTAAAAACTTCATATATCAATTTTAAATTATAATATAAATGTATTAAATAGAACTTCTTTATTCTAAAATAATTGCAGGTAAATGCTCATTAAACCATTTATACCTATTAATAATCATAATATGTGTGCCATTTTTAACTGTTACACAATTTTTAATATTCTGAATAGGAAAAACAGCGTCTTTATCTCCATGTATTTGCACATAATTAGCCGTACATTTTTCTTGTTGCCAATTAATAATTTGATCCAAAGACCAATCTATATAATATTTATCTTTAACAGATAAATATTGCTCATACAAGTCTAATCGTTTTGTTACTGTTTCGCCAAAGGCATATTTAGCTATTAACTCTACATTATTTACTAAACCTGTTGGTAATATTTTATGCACATTTGTATACTTAGCAAACAGCATACGTTTAGGCAACTGCTTATTAGATGTTACACTAGAAATTACGATTAGCTTTTTTACGGTAATATGCTTTGCCATTTCTTGCACCAGTATACCTCCAAAAGACACTCCTACTAAAATAACATTATTATGTGCTATTTTCATGCTCATTTTTTTAGCATAATCCGATAAACTCATTCCTTTTTCAGGAACAAACCATTCTAGATAATGACTTTTAAACTTATCTTCTGGTAATTTTATATCCTTAAAAATTGATGGATTTGCAGCCATACCTGGCATAAAATATACTTGTATCATATTGATTACTATTGATATACGTTAGGATATTAGTTGTTTTTTGTGTATTTTTGTCCTCCCACACATTTTTTTACGTGTAAGAAATACATTTAATAGTATGTGGTAAATCGGTTTTGAGAACACTCGGTTTTTTATTAAAAGTAATTATTTTAAAAATCTATATCTAATATGAATGAAGTTGAAATTAAAGATAATAGTTTTCTACGTCAATTTGAAACAACTATTAATGGACATTTAGCTAAGATTGAATACTCTTCACAAGAACGTAAAGTTTTTTTAACTAAATTAATTATTCCTGAAGAAATAACAGAAGAAGGTTTTAAAGAAGATTTTATTAAATCTGTATTAAATAATATTCAAGAAAAAAACCTAAGAGTAGTACCTACTAGCCCACAAATAGCTGGTTTCCTTAGAAAAAACAGACAATACAAAGAGATGCTTCCTGTTGGAATACGTATCTAATTACAATCAATAAAAAAAGCCTTCTTAAGAAGGCTTTTTTTATATTTCAAATTTTTTTTAAGTAAAAGAAAATCTTACTATCCCATCTTCATCTATTTCTGTGAGTTTTACATTGTGTAATGTATTAACTAAAGCTGGGTTCCATGAAGCCTTTACTTTTACATAATTCTCTGTAAAACCGTAAATATATCCTTCTTTATTTTCACTCTCAAATAACACTGTTCTCTTAGTTCCAAGCTGACTTTCATAAAAAGCACGTCTTTTTTTAACAGACAAACCTCTTAACATTTTACTTCGTTTAGCCCTTACATTTTTAGGAACAACGCCTTCCATATTAGCAGCAGCAGTATTCTCTCTTTCCGAATATGTAAACACATGTAAATAAGAAATATCTAAATCATTTAAAAAATGATAGGTTTCTAAAAAATGTTCTTCTGTTTCCCCTGGGAAACCAACAATAACATCTACTCCTATACATGCATGTGGCATTACTGTTTTTATCTTACGAACTCTATCTATATATAAATTGGTAAGATACCTTCTACGCATTAATTTTAAAACTTCATCGCTTCCACTTTGTAACGGAATATGAAAATGTGGCACAAATGAATTGCTTTGCGCTACAAAATCAATAGTTTCATTTTTTAACAGATTAGGCTCTATAGATGATATTCGAAGCCTATGGATACCTTCTACAGTATCTAGTGCTTTTACTAAATCTAAAAAGGTATGCTCGTGCTTTTTATTACCAAACTCACCTTTACCATAATCTCCTATATTAACCCCTGTTAATACAATTTCCTTTATATCTTTAGATGCTATCTCCGCGGCATTATCTAGAACATTCTGCAGCTTATCACTCCTAGAAATTCCACGAGCTAAAGGTATGGTACAATAGGTACATTTATAATCGCAACCATCTTGCACTTTTAAAAAAGCACGTGTACGGTCTCCAATAGCATAACTCCCTACATAAAAATCTGCATCCTCTATTTCACAAGAGTGTACTTCTCCAAAATCATTCTTAGAAAGGTCGTTTATATAGTCTGTGATTTTAAATTTTTCTGTAGCTCCTAAAACTAAATCCACACCATCTACAGCTGCTAATTCTTCTGGTTTTAACTGTGCATAACACCCTACTGCAGCCACAAAAGCCTTTTCGTTAGCCTTTTGCGCTTGTTTTACAATAGTTTTAAAACGCTTGTCTGCATTTTCTGTTACAGAACAAGTATTAATAACATACATATCTGCTACTTCAGAAAAATCTACACGCTCAAATCCTTCTTCCACAAAACTTCTTGCTATAGTAGAGGTTTCAGAAAAATTAAGCTTGCAACCTAAGGTATAAAATGCGACTTTCTTTTTGTCCATTTTTTTAATCAAATTTTAAGACTACAAATATACTACGTAATAAAAGAGTTTTATATTTCCGCTTAAGTAAAGCGCACTATATTACAAATATTTACTCTTTACGCCATTTTTTAGTTTCTTCAAAAACATGGTCTAAAATTGCTTCTTCTTGCTCATCGAACTCCACTTTTCTACGAGACATCATTACTTTTGCTGTTTCGTATGCTTTTTTAGTTAAATAAGTTGTGTAACCAGATGCTCCTCCCCAACTAAAACTTGGGACAAAATTTCTTGGAAATCCACTACCAAAAATATTAGCACTTACCCCCACTACTGTACCTGTGTTAAACATAGTATTTATTCCACATTTACTGTGGTCTCCCATCATTAAGCCACAAAACTGAAGTCCTGTTTTAGCAAAGCCTTCAGTATCATAATCCCACAATCTAACTTGTGCATAATTATTTTTTAAGTTAGAATTATTAGTATCTGCGCCCAAATTACACCATTCTCCTAATACTGAATTCCCTAAAAACCCATCGTGCCCTTTGTTTGAGTATGCAAATAATACCGAATTATTAACTTCTCCACCTAATCTACAATGCGGCCCAGCTGTTGTAGGACCATATATTTTAGCTCCCATTTTTACTTGCGCATGGTTACACAATGCAAAAGCTCCTCTAATAATACTCCCTTCCATAATTTCACTATCTACCCCAAGGTAAATAGGTCCTGCCGAGGCATTTAAAATACTACATTCTACTTTTGCTCCTTCTTCTAGAAATATATTTTCTGGATTAATTACTGTATTAGTTTTAGAAATTGGCTTACTTTTTCTTCCTGCTGTTAAAAGTTCAAAATCTGCTTGTATAGCCGCTCCATTTTTAGAAAAAATATCCCATGTATGCTCTATTCGTAATACTTCCTCTTTATATTCAATAGCTGTATATGTAGAAAAATCTACTTCTTCTTGTGTTTCTTTTGTATAGAAAGCAATAATTTCATCATTATACAATACTAATTCGTTCTCCTTTAAATTTTCTATAATAGCAACCAAAGCTTTATTAGGAAAAAAAGATGCATTTATTAATACATTTTGCTCCATCTCTACCATTGGGTATTTCTCTGATAAATATTCTTCGGTAATAGTAGTGGTGGTAATTCCCAAATATTTCTCCCATTTTTCTCTAATGGTTAAAATCCCTACTCTAATATCTGCAACAGGCCTTGTGTATGTAAATGGTAATAATGCATTCCTAACAGTACCATCAAAAAGAATATAATTCATAGAATTGTTTTTTTTGTAAAAATAAAAAAAGTCACGTTTCGATGACTATCGAAACGTGACTTTAATAATTTAATATCGTTTAAGAAATTATTTGCTAAACTTCTTGTATTTGTTTTTGAATTTATCAATACGTCCAGCCGTATCAATTAATTTAGACTTACCAGTATAAAAAGGATGAGATGTTCTTGAAATTTCCAATTTAATTAATGGGTATTCAACACCATCTACTTCTAAAGTCTCTTTTGTATTTGCTGTAGATTTTGTAATAAAAACATCATCATTAGACATGTCTTTAAATGCTACTAATCTATAGTTTTCTGGGTGTATATCTTTTCTCATCTTTATAATAAACTTTAAATACTCTAAATTTTAGAGCTGCAAATTTACAACTTTTTATCAAATTTACTATTAAATACTAAAAAATATTAAAAAAATATTTCATTATTTGTGTAACATTTTTTAAGAAATGGTAACTAACAAGTTAACCACTAAATAAAAACAAAAAAATAATGGAAGAAAACACACCAAAAACAGGAAAGTACGCTTTAAATTTTGGACTTATACTTGGGGCTGCGGGTTTAATCTTTGGATTAATGTTATATTCTATGGATATGCATTATGACAGAAGTTGGCCTATTCAAGTTGTAAACTATGTACTTATGGCTGCAGTAATAATTATTGCTATTGCTCAGTTTAAAAAAGCAAACACTAATTTTCTAAAAATAGGAGAAGCTTTAAAAATAGGAGCAGGAGTTGCTTTAATTGCTGGTATTATAGGGCTTATTTATTTTTTCGTTTTATCAAACATCATAGAACCAGATTATATGGATAAAATGTATGAACTTGGAAAAGTGGAAGCAATGGAAAAAAACCCAAATTTAACTGAAGCTCAAATAAATCAAGGGATTGAAATGCAGAAGAATTTTGCCTGGGTTTTCTACCCAATAGGTTTAATTGTAAATATAATTATAGGGTTAGTTTTTGGGTTAATTGGTGGTCTAATTATGCAAAAACAAAAACCAGCATATTAATATGTAATTTGTACTTTTGAATATATTTCAGAAGTGCACTATGAATTTATCAATAGTAATTCCTTTACTAAACGAAGAAGAATCACTAATAGAACTACATGATTGGATTGTAAAAGTTATGCAATCCAATCATTTTTCTTATGAAATCATTTTTATAGATGATGGTAGTAATGATAGCTCTTGGGAAATTATTTCAGAACTATCTGTAAAAAACTCCAACGTAAAAGGAATTCGTTTTCTAAAAAACTTTGGAAAGTCACAAGCTCTACATGCTGGTTTTAAAAAAGCCGAAGGAGAAGTAATTATAACTATGGATGCTGACCTCCAAGATAATCCTGAGGAAATTCCTGAACTATATACTCTAATTAAAAACCAAAATTTAGATTTAGTATCTGGCTGGAAGAAAAAAAGATACGATTCTATAATTACAAAAAATATTCCTTCAAAACTTTTTAATTGGGCAGCTAGGAAAACCTCTGGCGTAAAATTAAACGATTTTAATTGCGGACTAAAAGCTTATAAAAATAAGGTTGTAAAAAGCATAGAAGTATCAGGAGAAATGCACCGCTACATTCCTGTTTTAGCCAAAAATGCTGGTTTTTCTAAAATAGAGGAAAAAATAGTACAACACCAAGCCAGAAAATATGGCAAAACCAAATTTGGCATGGAACGTTTTATTAATGGTTTTCTAGATTTAATTACCATATGGTTTGTTTCTAAATTTGGAAAGCGCCCTATGCATTTATTTGGAGCCATGGGAGTTCTTATGTTTATCATTGGTTTTGGATTTGCTTTGTACTTAGGGATAGATAAATTGATTATAAACAAAACAGGGCGTTTAATTACAGATAGGCCTCAATTTTATATATCTCTAACTTCCATGGTTTTAGGAACACAATTATTTTTAGCTGGTTTTTTAGGTGAAATAATAGTACGTTCCAGAAAAAACGAAACTAGATATACTATTGCTGAAGAATTAAATATTTCTAATAAACCTGCTTTGTAAAAACAAGTTAAAGCATAAAAAACTATAACATATTATTTATTCATAATAAGTGCTCTAATATTAATATCATTAATTAGATTAAAACAATATTCTTTGTAATTTTACGCACTTAAATCTATAAGCCTAAAATAAATGAGTACTTTTTTACTTACCGCTAAAAGTTGGTTAACTGATACCTTTGATACTTCAACCAAATCAGAGATTGAAAACTTAATACAAAACGATCAAGAAGAACTAAAAGATAGATTTTACAAAAATCTAGAATTTGGTACTGGTGGTATGCGTGGTGTTATGGGTGTAGGTACAAATAGAATTAACAAATATACACTTGGAAAAAACACCCAAGGTCTTAGCAATTATTTAAAAAAGGTTTACAGTAACGAAGATATTAAAGTCGTTATTGCGTATGATTGCCGTAATAATAGTGATACATTAGCCAAAACAGTAGCAGAAGTATTTGCTGCAAATGGAATTAAAGTTTTCTTATTTTCAGAATTAAGAACCACTCCTGCATTATCTTTCGCTGTAAAACATTTAAACTGTCATGCTGGTATTGTTTTAACAGCATCTCATAACCCTCCTGAATATAATGGATATAAGGTATATTGGACAGATGGTGGACAAATTGTTCCTCCAGAAGATGGAGCAATTATTGCAGAAATAAACAACCTTGAGTTTAAGGATATTAATTTTAATGCTGATGAAAGTTTAATAGAATTAATTGATACTGAAGTTGATGAAGCTTTTATAAATACTTCTGTTAAAAACGGAAGCTTTAATGCAAAAGGAAAAGACGATTTTAAAATAGTTTTTACTTCATTGCATGGTACCTCTATAACTGCTATTCCAGAGGTATTAAAACGTGCTGGTTACAATAATGTTACCATCATAGAAGAACAAGCTAAGCCAGATGGTAACTTCCCAACTGTTGTTTCTCCAAACCCTGAAGAACCAGAAGCGCTTACCTTAGCAATAAAAAAAGCAGAAGAAATTGGAGCCGACATGGTTGTAGGTACCGACCCTGATAGTGATCGTTTAGGAATTGCCGTTAGAAATCCAGAAGGAAAAATAGAATTATTAAATGGTAACCAAACCATGATATTAATGACTAAATTTCTTTTAGACCAACGCAAACAAAAAGGTTTTAAAGGCAACGAGTTTATTGCAAGTACAATTGTTTCTACACCAATGATGAGCCAATTAGCTAAAGCTTATGGCGTAGAGTGCAAAACTTCTTTAACTGGCTTTAAATGGATTGGTAAAATGATTAAAGATTTCCCTAATCAAGATTTTGTTGGTGGTGGTGAAGAAAGTTTTGGTTTTATGGTAGGCGATTTTGTACGAGATAAAGATGCAGTAACCTCTACCCTATTAGCATGTGAAATTGCTGCTAATGCAAAAGCAAATGAAAGCTCTTTCTATAAAGATTTAATTGCTTGTTATGCAGATTATGGTTTATATAAAGAAAAATTAATTTCGATTACCAAAAAAGGAATGTCTGGAGCAGAAGAAATTAAACAAATGCTAATAGACTTTAAAGAAAACCCAGTTGCATCTATTGCTGGTTCTAAAGTAAAATGGATAGAAGATTACAATACATCTATTGCTAAAAATATAATTTCTGGTGAAGAAAAAACAATTGATTTACCAAAATCTAATGTACTTATTTACGAAACAGAAGATGGTACAAGAGTAGCTGCAAGACCTAGTGGTACTGAACCAAAAATAAAATTTTATATAAGCACCAATACTACTTTAGATAATGTTAGTAACTTTAAAACTATTGAAGCACAAGTAGACGCTAAAATTGATACCATTTTAGCCGAATTGAAATTAAATTAATGGAGTATTTTAAAAAAATTCTTCGTTTTGCTAAGCCTTATAAAGGGTATGCAATCCTAAATATTATTGCAAACATTTTTTATGCTCTGTTTGCTACACTAGCAATGGTTTCTCTATTTCCTATGCTAGCAGTTTTATTTAAACAAACAGAGCCTGTTTATGTTAAACCTATTTGGGAAGGTTTTGTACATGCGAAAGATTATATTTTAGAATATTTAAACTACTTTGTTACCGCAAAATCCAAAGAAGATAATGGAAATCCATTAGTTTTTATGGTAGGACTAGTAATATCTATGTTCTTTCTTAAGAATTTATTTAGCTATTTAGCTATGTACTTTATTACATTTTTACGTAATGGTGTATTAAAAGATTTAAGAAATGCTTTATATAAAAAAACAGTTAACCTGCCGTTATCATATTATTCTGAAAAAAGAAAAGGAGACACTATTGCCAGAATTACTACAGATGTTTTAGAAATTCAACATTCTTTTCTTTCTATTTTAGAATTAATTGTTAGAGAACCCTTAACAATTATTTTTACACTTATAGCTATGCTTTCTATAAGTGTTAAGCTAACGGTTTTTGTTTTTATTTTTTTACCTATATCTGGTTTTTTAATTTCATTAATTGGCAAATCCTTAAAAAGAAAATCTGATAAAGTTCAAAAAGAACAAGGTACATTTTTATCTATATTAGATGAAACATTAGGAGGCTTACGAGTTATTAAAGCTTTTAATGCTGAATCTAAATTTGATACTACATTTAAGAATTCTACACATCGCTTTTTTAAATTTTCTAATAGTTTACTAAACCGACAAAATTTAGCATCGCCAACTAGTGAGTTTTTTGGTATTGCTGCTATTGGTATTATTCTATGGTTTGGAGGGCAGATGGTTTTAGTAGAAAAAAGCCTAAAACCCGAATTATTTATTACATACATGGGGCTAGCCTACCAAATTTTAACTCCTGCAAAAGCAATTAGTAAAGCTTCTTATGGTGTAAAAAAAGGAAATGCAGCAGCAGAACGTGTTTTAGAAATATTAGAAACTGAAAATCCAATCTCGGAAAAAGAAAATGCCCTTAATAAAGATACTTTCGAGACTAACATCGTATTAAACAACATATCTTTTAAATACCAAGATGATTATGTTTTACAGGACTTTAGTTTAACTGTCCCTAAAGGACATACTGTTGCTTTAGTTGGGCAATCTGGTAGTGGAAAAAGCACTATAGCAAACCTAGTAACTCGTTTTTACGATGTTAACAAAGGAGAAATACAAATAGATGGCGAAAATATTAAAGACCTTACTAAAAAATCGCTTCGCGGTTTAATGGGGTTAGTTACGCAAGATTCTATTTTATTTAACAATACTGTAAAAAACAATATTGGCTTAGGAAAGGAAAATGCTTCAGAAGAAGAAATTATAGCTGCTGCAAAAATTGCCAATGCCCATGAGTTTATTACAAATTTACCAGATGGATATAATACTAACATTGGGGATAGTGGTAACAAATTAAGTGGCGGACAAAAACAACGTTTATCTATCGCTAGAGCTGTATTAAAAAACCCTCCTATTATGATTTTAGACGAGGCAACCTCAGCATTAGATACAGAAAGTGAACGTTTAGTACAAGATGCACTAGAAAAAATGATGCAAAACAGAACATCTATTGTTATTGCCCATAGATTATCTACTATACAAACCGCTGATACTATTGTAGTATTACAAAAGGGTAAAATTGTAGAACAAGGTTCTCACAACGAACTTTTAGCTAGTAATGGCGTCTACAAAAAGCTAGTAAACATGCAGTCTTTTGAAACTTAAAGTCTAATTTCTAAAAAAAGACAATTCTTTTAAATCCATAAGTTAAATTCATACGTAATTTTATTATAATATTTACGTTATATATAATTCAATCAATAATATCTAATTTGAAAAATTATGAAAAAAATCCTTTTAAGTCTATCATTTATTGCACTTCTATTTTCTTGTAGTTCAAATGATAGCGATGAATCCAAAAATAACAATGAAGATTTAAACGCTGTTGTTGTAGAAAAATCTATAAATATAGAAGGAGCAACAAAAAAAACAGGAACTCCTCCTGCTTCTAATGGAGATTTAAGTTTTTCAACTAAAGCATCTGTGGCAAATGTAGAAGAAGGTTTTTTTATTGAAATAGATACTCAAGATGATATTGATGGAGTATACATTCAATTATTAGATGAAAACAAAAACCCTGTAGACAACTATATTGATGTTCCTGCTACTAGTTTTGTAAATACTGATGGTATTATAGAACCAAACTTTGGTGCTGGCGCTACTAATAAAACTAAAAAAGTTGATGATGATGCTGATTTAATAGATGTAGATTTTGATATTGATTTAGCTCCAGGTGAATTTTGTTATTTTATCTGTGTTTATGATGAAGAAACTGGTTATGTAAGTGCCCCTACAGAAATTTGTGTTACAGTAATAGATTGGGGTGGAAATAATGATTTTGCTGGGACATGGATTCCTAACCCAGATGAAGATGGCAACGATTTTTCTGATAATTGTATAGAGTTTAATGAATTTTACCCAGCAATAGAATGTAATAATGGTACAGAATTTCAGCCTGAAGGTGAAATATGTTTTAATTATTTATTTGAATTAGATTTAGAAACATCAGGTGATTTTGTTTATGATATTGCTTGGGATTACAAAACACTAGATATTATTAATTCTCAAGAACAGTGTACTACTGTTTTTGAAAATATTAACTATGACTTTTCTTATCATGGAAAATGGTCTTACGATGCTTCTACTAAAATATTAACTTTAGTTCTTAATGCAATAACTTTTGAAGGAGAAACAATACCTTACGAAGAAGGTCTATTATTATACTCTGATATAGCAACTGTAGAAGACGGAGAATTAGTTCTTGGAGACGATGATTTTATAAATCAGTATTTCATTAGAAAATAAACAAATACTAAATAATTATGAAAGCCGAAACGTTAGTGTTTCGGCTTTTTTTTTGTTTTTAACCTTAATTATTAAATAAAGAACAATTAAACCTTTTCTTTTTACTAAAGTCTTACCTTTAAATTAAATAGCATCTTAATTTGTTTAACGAAGACAACTTAGTACAACAATTAAAAACAAAAGAAACTCAGGCTAAAGCTTTTGAAGTGCTTATAAACACTTATAAAGAACGCTTATACTGGCATGTACGTAGAATTGTACTAAATCATAACGATGCAGACGATGTATTACAAAACACGTTTATTAAAATATATAGAAATATAGATAAATTTAAAGGCGACAGTAAGCTATATTCTTGGATGTATCGTATTGCTACTAATGAATCCCTAACTTTTTTAAAAGTAAAATCTAAAAAGCTAGGTATAAACAGTGAAGAATTACAAATTAAAATAGCTCATAATTTACAAGCAGATATCTATTTTGAGGGAGATGAGATTCAGTTAAAATTACAAAAAGCGATTGCTACATTGCCCGAAAAACAAAAACTAGTATTTAACATGAAATATTTTAATGAAATGAAGTATGAAGAAATATCAGAAGTGTTAGAGACAAGTGTAGGCGCTCTAAAAGCATCCTATCATATAGCAGCAAAAAAAATAGAAACGTATTTAAAAACAAATTAAACCTTTTAAAACACTGATAGTCAAACTATAGTAATGAAAAAGACAAGTAAACATAAAGATTTTAAGGTACCTAAAGATTACTTTAACAGTTTTACTTCTAAGTTATTTAATAAAATAGCTGAAGAAGAAACTATTAGCATACCAAAAAATAATAGTTTTAAAACTCCTGAAGACTACTTTACAAATTTAGACAGCTCTATTTTAAAAAAGATAGCTGATGTTGAAAAAACTAAAGTAATTCCCTTAAAATCTTATAAAAAATATTATTATGCGGCTATTGGCATTGCTGCTTGTGTATTACTCTTAGTTAAATTTAATTTAAATAAGAGTACAACTATTACTTTTGATGCGGTTACTAATTCTGAAATAGAAACCTATTTTGATATTAATGATGTTGGTTTAACCTCATACGAAATAGCAGAAGTTATACCTGTACATGAATTAGATATGAATGATATTTTATCAAAAAATTTAAAAGAAGAAAACATCCTAGATTATTTAGATAATAATATGGAAGATTATGAAGAATTAAACTTACAATACAATGAATATTAAAAATATACTCGCCACACTACTACTCGTATTATGTAGCATACCTATAATTGCACAACATAAACCCAATAGAGAAAAAATAAAAACCCTAAAAACAGCTTTTATAACAGAGCGTATAAACTTATCTAGTAAAGAAGCTGAAGCTTTTTGGCCTATTTATAATGTATATGAAGATAAAAGGAATGCCTTACACAAAAAAGAGCGTAAAAATATTCATAGTAAACTAAAAGATATCGCTATAATTTCTGAAGAAGAAGCTAGTGGTTTACTTGTAAAGCACGCTAACTTACAAGAAGAAAAACATAAATTAAACAGTCTATTTATTAAAGAAATAAGCACTGTAATTTCTGCAAAAAAAACAATACAATTATTAAAAGCAGAAAAAGATTTTAGAAGAGAATTAATTAAAATACACCGAGAAAGAAGAATGGGAGAAAGAAAGTAGTAATCGCGTTCTTAATAGTCTAGCGCTTTTAGTATTGTATTAGCAATTATATTGTGTCCTTTTTTATTAGGGTGTATAGGGTCTTTATCGTAAGCTACACTTCTATTATTAGATAATGGCGTGTATATATCTATTATTTTACCAACACTAGAATGCCTTGTCTGTTCTATTATTGTTTTAAACTTAGTAATTACTTCTTTATCGTAATTAGGATAAGGTTGTTGCCATGTGTATGGTAAACTCTTGTCTCTTTCCTTTGAGTTATATGATATAAATGCTAATGGAGGTGGCGTTAATAATATTGCTTTTGCTTTATATTTAGTTACTGCATCTAAAAAACGAAGAATTCCTTTCTTATACAAAGTATCATTCTCAGGATTAGGGGCTTGGTAAATTCCACAATTTATACCGTATGAAAAAAAGTATATATCTGCTCTTGTTTTTTGTAAAACAGCATCTAACCTAGAGAAAAGAAAAGGCCTTGGCCCTGGATGTGTTTCTTCGGTTAAACCAGTAATAGTTTCTCCGCTTAATCCAAGATTTACAAATTTAAGAGCCAAATCTGGATAATTTTCATCAAAATAAGCTTGTAACTTTTCTACATACCCATTTTTACCAGCGTGTGTAATACTATCTCCTATACAGCCTACAACCTGACCTTTTTTAAATCTAAACACACTAGAAGAGCTACAAGATGGCATTAAACTGATTCCTATAGAACCTAATAACACCCCTTTTATAAAATCTCTCCTTTTATTCATTTAAATTTACTTTTGACTTTCCAAATAAGCAACAACGTTCTTTTCTATTCGTTCTTCTATATTAGAAATATCGGCTTTTACAAAAGTTTCTCCTGTAATATTTTCATATAATTCTATATACCTATCAGATACTGTTGTAATATATTCATCGGTCATTTCTGGCACCGTTTGCCCTTCTAAACCTTGAAAATTATTACTTATTAACCATTGGCGCACAAACTCTTTAGAAAGTTGTTTTTGCGCCTCTCCTTTATCTTGCCTCTCTTGGTAACCTTCAGCATAAAAATAACGAGACGAATCTGGAGTATGGATTTCATCAATCAATACAATTTTACCGTCTTTTGTTTTTCCAAATTCATACTTTGTATCTACTAATATTAAACCTTGTTTAGCAGCAATCTCTGTACCTCTTTGAAACAAAGCCTTTGTATATTTTTCTAATACGATATAATCTTCTTTTGATACAATTCCTTTAGCTAAAATATCTTCTCTAGAAATATCCTCATCATGGTCTCCCATTTCTGCTTTAGTTGCCGGAGTAATAATTGGTGCCGGAAATTTATCGTTCTCTTTCATCCCCTCTGGCATGGCAACACCACACAACATTCTTTTCCCTGCTTTATACTCTCTAGCTGCATGACCAGACATATAACCACGTATAACCATTTCTACCTTAAACGGTTCACAAGCATAACCAACCGCTACACTAGGGTCTGGCGTAGCTAACAACCAATTAGGCACAATATCTTCTGTTGCTGCCATCATTTTTGTGGCAATCTGATTTAATATTTGTCCTTTATACGGAATTCCTTTTGGCATTACTACATCAAATGCAGAAAGCCTATCTGTTGCTATCATTACTAAAATATCATTTTCTAAATGATATACAGCTCTTACTTTTCCTTTATAAACACTTTTTTGCCCTGGAAAATTAAAATTGGTAGATATAATGGTATTATTACTCATGCTTTTACTGCTATTCTTAATTTTGATGTTCTATATTTTTATACGCTTCAATTACTTTCTTTACTAACTTATGTCTAATAACATCTTTATCATCTAGGTAAATAATTTCTATACCCGGAACATCTTTTAGTATTAATAAAGCTTCTTTTAAACCAGATACTGTACGCCTAGGCAAATCTATTTGCCCTGGGTCTCCTGTTAATAAAAACTTTGCATTTTTACCCATACGGGTTAAAAACATTTTCATTTGGGCGTGTGTTGTATTTTGAGCTTCATCCAATATTACAAAGGCATTATCTAAGGTTCTACCTCGCATAAATGCCATAGGTGCAATTTGTATAGTTCCGTTTTCTATGTACTGTGTTAAACGTTCCCCAGGAATCATATCTCGTAATGCATCATACAAAGGCTGCATATATGGATCTAGCTTTTCTTGTAAATCTCCAGGTAAAAAACCTAAGTTCTCCCCTGCTTCTACTGCCGGCCTTGTTAAAATAATACGCTTTACTTGTTTTTCTTTTAAGGCCTTATAAGCTAAGGCTACTCCCGTATAGGTTTTTCCTGTACCTGCAGGTCCTATAGCAAAAACCATATCGTTATTAAGAGCTGCGTCTACTAATTTACGCTGGTTAACGGTTTGCGCTTTTATAAGCTTACCATTAACACCATGCACTAAAACCTCTCCGCTATTTGCAGAAGAAGCATAATCTGCCTCGCTATTACTAGTTAATATACGTTCTATACTATTCTCATCTAACTTATTATATTTTGCAAAATGAGCCGTAATCATTTCAAAACGCTTGTCAAACTCTTCTAAAAGCTCTTCATCTCCATAAGCCTTTAACTTACTTCCACGAGCAACAATCTTAAGCTTTGGAAAATATTTTTTTAATAAATCTATGTTTTCGTTCTGACTGCCAAAAAAATCTCTTGGGCTAATATCTGTAAGTTCTATAATAAGTTCGTTCAAAGAATATGGGTATTAAATGGTTCGTTATTAAAGATAAATTTTTCGTCGCTATTTTTTTATGTAGCTTTGTTTAACAAACATAATTAAAATTCGGTTTACATAACCAAAAACATATCAACAGTGTTGCATGGCAATCATTACTTTAACTACTGATTTTGGATACAAAGACCATTTTGTTGGCGCTATAAAAGGAACTATCCATAGTGAATTAGAGAATGCTAAAATTGTTGATATTTCGCATGCTATAAATCCTTTTAACATTCAAGAATGCGCTTATATTCTTAAAAACTCTTACAAAAGCTTTCCTAAAGGCACCATACATATTGTGGGGGTAGATTCTGAGCAAACACCAGAAAACCAACATATTATTGTGTTAATAGATGGTCATTATTTTATTATTGCAAACAATGGTGTAATGTGTTTAATAACCGCAGAAATACAACCAGAAAAAATTGTGATAATAGATATGCCTAATGCAACACAAGGTTCTTTTCCTTTAATGGATATTTTTGTGAAAGCAGCTTGCCATATTGCTCGTGGTGGCACATTAGAAGTTGTTGGTAAACCATTTAGTAATTTAAAAGAACTAAAAGAATTTGCACCTAGAGTTACCGATAATGGAAAAACTATTGTTGGCAGTGTAATTTATATAGATAATTATGGTAATGTTGTAACGAACATTCAGAAAAGTTTGTTTGAAGCTTATAGAAATGGTCGCAATTTTGAATTAAGTGCTCGGAATAAAAAAATTACAAAAATTCATCATAAATACAGTGATATTATAAATTTTGATTTAGAAAAAAGTCAGCGCAAAGGCCCAGGAGATTTAGTTGCCCTTTTTAACTCTTCTGATTATGTAGAATTAGCTATTTATAAGAGTGATTTAAATACTGTTGGTGGCGCATCATCTTTATTAGGACTAGATTACAGAGATACTATTATGATTAATTTTATTTAAAAATACACTTTAAAATATTAAATGACAAAAAATAGTCCCAAAAGCAAATCAAACAAATACATATTTTATAGCTTAATTTCTATATCGGTATTTTTATTATGTATTTATGTTTACAAACAAATACGAAATTTAAAATTTGATGAAGGTTCTTTTAAATCCTACGGAATGGTTGAAAAAATAGATACCAATGTGTTTGATGGAAAAACAGCTAAAAAAGATATCGTATATTTTTTTTTCGTAAAAAACGATACCGTATTTAACAAAATAAAACATTTGCCTAATGGAAGTATTAAAAAACATAATATTAATTTAAAAGACTGTTTTGAATTAACTATTGCAAAATCTGACTATAGTATTTTTAATATTGATTTTGAAAAGAAAAAAGATACTGTGCTAAAAAAAAGCAACTATACAAACCAACATTATACCTCTAATGCGCATAAAAAATTATTAGAATAAAACACGTAAGTAAGTTATAGGTTAAAATATATAGATATTTAAACACAAGTATTAATAACTTGGTATAAACTTAAAGAACATTAATTTTGTATACCGCAACCAAAAATTAAAAAAGTATGCTTGCCATATTTAAACGAGAAATACAATCATTTTTTACATCGCCCATTGGATATTTAATTATTGGGCTTTTCCTTATTTTAAACGGATTATTTTTATGGGTTTTTAAAGGAGAATTTAACATTTTTGAATATGGCTTTGCAGATTTAAGTAAGTTCTTTTTATTAGCGCCCTGGGTGTTTCTATTTCTTATACCAGCAATTACCATGAAAAGTTTTTCCGAAGAAAAAAAGCTAGGAACCTTAGAACTTTTATTTATAAAGCCATTAAGCACTTGGGAAACCGTTTTAGGTAAATTTACAGGTACATTAGTACTTGCTTTAATCGCCATTATACCTACATTTTTATATGTGTATTGTATTTCCGAATTGGGTACAGAAACTGGCAATTTAGATTTGGGTTTAGTTATTGGCTCTTATTTTGGCTTATTATTATTAATTGCTAGCTATACTTCGGTGGGCTTGTTTGCATCTACCTTAACAGAAAATCAAATTGTAGCTTTTATCATTAGTATTGCTCTCTGTTTTGCACTTTATTATGGCTTTAATAGTATAGCAACTTTATTTTCGAACGGAAACATAGCTATCTTTATTCAAAGCTTAGGAATGAAAGCTCATTTTAACAGTATTGCTAGAGGTGTTATAGATACTAAAGACGTTATTTATTTCGGAAGTATTACTGCTTTCTTTTTGTTTTTAACTGTTGTACAACTAAAAACAATGAACGCATAATGAAAAATAAAATAATAACCATAGCTAAAGCTTTTATTGCGCTATTATTAGTAAATGTAGTTGCAAATTACTTATATACTAGATTTGATTTAACAGAAGACAAAAGGTATACCTTATCTAAGCCTGCAATAAATTCAGTAGATAAATTCTATAGCCCTGTTATCATTGATGTGTTGTTAGACGGTAACCTTCCGGCAGAATTTGCCAAGTTAAAAATAGAAGCAAAACAGTTATTAGAAGAGTTTGCTTCTGAAAACAAATTGATAAAATTTAATTTTGTTAATCCTTTAGGTGATGGTAGTAATACCGAAAAAGTAATGGCAGAATTACAAGGCTTAGGATTAAAACCTGCCAATATTACAGTAGAAGACAATGGTAAAGTATCTCAGGAAATAGTATTTCCTTGGGCTATGGTAAACCATAATAATAAAACCGTAAAAGTTCCTTTGCTTAAAAATAAGTTAGGCGCATCTACAGAAGAACGTGTTACCAACTCTATACAACATTTAGAATATGCTTTTGCCGATGCCTTTAATAAACTAAACATTAAAGAAAAAAAGCGTGTAGCAGTAATTAAGGGTAATGGAGAGTTAGCCGATATAGAAATAGCCGATTTCTTAACCTCTATTCGTGAATATTATAATATTGGTGCTATTACATTAGACTCTGTAGCTAGTAACCCGCAAAAAGTACTAGACCAATTAAAAGCTTATGATTTAGCTCTTATTGCAAAGCCTACCGAAGCTTTTACAGATAAAGAAAAATATGTTTTAGATCAGTATATTGTAAATGGCGGAAAATCTATTTGGCTAATAGATCAAGTAGCCATAGAATTAGAAAATTTGTTTAATGAAAAAGGAAGCGCTTTGGCTTTTCCTAGAGATTTAAATTTAAATGATTTTTTCTTTAAATATGGAGTACGTATTAATCCTGTGCTAGTAAACGATATGTATTTTACCCAAATTGTTTTAGCAGATGGTGAAGGAAATAATTCGCAATACAATCCTGTTCCTTGGTTATACAATCCTATGGTTTTCTCTAGAAACAATCATTCTATAAACAACAATTTAGAAGCGGTACGTTTTCAGTTTGCAAATACTATAGATACCCTAGCAAACAGTAATAAAAAAACAGTGTTGTACTGGAGTTCTCCTTTATCTAAAACAGAGGGAACACCTAAAGAAATTAATTTAAATAGTATTAATACCCCTCCTAAAAAAGAGTTATTTAATAAAGGAAACAACCCTTTAGCCGTTTTAATAGAAGGAGAATTTAACTCTGCTTTTACCAACAGAGTTAAACCCCTTACTTTAAACGGACAAAAAGAAAAAGGAACTGCTAACAAAATGTTAGTAATTGCAGATGGAGATGTTATAAAAAACCAAACTAAAAATGGTAGACCTTTAGAATTAGGCTATGATAAGTGGACAAATAACTTTTACGGTAACAAAGAATTTTTAATAAATAGCATTAATTACCTTTTAGACGATAAAGGACTTATAAACATTCGTACAAAAAAAGTAAGCATTCCATTTTTAGACGCAAAAAAAATAACAGCACATAAAACTAAATGGCAGCTTGTTAATATTGGGCTTCCCGTAATATTAACGCTTCTATTCGGATTCGTTTTTTATTACTTTAGAAAGAAAAAATATGGTGCATAGCTGTTAATAAGTTTGTTTTCTTAAAAAGGACTTTTAAAATACCTTTGTTAGTATGTGATTGTTCTATTTTGTAATATTGAATATTGAACAATTATACATTCATTTTTACGGAAACAAATAGCAAAAAGAAATACGATATAAAACTATACGAATAATGAAATTCATAGTATCTAGTACTTATTTATTAAAACAATTACAAGTTTTAGGAGGCGTTATTAATAACAGTAATACACTTCCTATTCTTGATAATTTTCTTTTCGATTTACAACAAAACAAACTTACCGTTTCTGCTTCTGATTTAGAGACAACAATGAGTTCTGTATTAGATGTAGAATCTGATAACGAAGGAGTGATTGCTGTTCCTGCAAAGCTTTTATTAGAAACATTAAAAACATTTCCGGAACAACCTTTAACATTTGTTGTAGAAGAAAACAATACGGTAGAGATTAGTTCTAACCACGGTAAATACGCATTAGCATATGCTGATGGTGCTGAATTTCCAAAGGCAGTAGAATTATCTAACCCTAGTTCTACTACTATCCTTGGTGATATTTTTGCTACTGCTATTAACAAAACAATTTTTGCTGCTGGTAACGACGATTTAAGACCAGTAATGAGTGGTGTTTTCTTTCAGTTTTCTCCAGAGAGCTTAACTTTTGTTGCTACAGATGCACATAAACTAGTAAAATACCAACGTACAGATATTACTGCATCGCAAGTAGCTGAATTTATAATGCCAAAAAAACCTTTAAATTTATTAAAGGGAATTTTAGCAGGTAGCGAGTCTGACGTTACTATTGAATATAATGAAAGTAATGCTAAGTTTAGTTTTGAAAGTACAGAACTTATATGCAGGCTTATAGATGGTAAGTACCCTAACTATGATGCTGTTATCCCAAAAGAGAATCCAAACGTATTATCAATTGCTAGAAATCAGTTTTTAAGCTCTGTAAAACGTGTTTCTATATTCTCTAATAAAACAACACACCAAATACGATTAAAAATTGCGGGTGCAGAACTAAATATATCTGCCGAAGATTTAGATTATAGCAACAAAGCAGAAGAACGTTTAACTTGTTCTTATCAAGGAGACGATATGCAAATTGGATTTAACTCTCGTTTTTTAACAGAAATGCTTAATAACCTTAATTGCGACGATATTTCTTTAGAAATGAGTTTACCTAATAGAGCTGGTATTTTAACTCCTATAGATGGTTTAGATGAAGGTGAGCACGTAACAATGTTAGTAATGCCAGTTATGCTGAATAGCTAAAAAGTATATTTAGAAACATATTACTTTAGATATAATAAAAATCCGAGATTTGATATATTCATTTCTCGGATTTTTGTTTTTTTGATATTTAGTATCAATACTTTTTAGCTTTAATTTACATTCCCAACGCAGAACATTTTTTTAAACATACATAGTTGTAATAATTAAAAAATATCATTTATTCTTTTACAAGCATTAGGAATGCTTGTAAAAGAATAGTGTTTATATTACTTATCATCTAATTTTTTTATAATTCTCTTATAATAAGTAATACCATTAATATCCATAACCTGTAAAGAATATATTCCTGACATTAAATAATCTACATCAATGCTGTAAGAAGTTTGTCCGCCTTTTATTGTATTTGGATTAAATGTTTCTATCAACTTTCCACTACTATCAAAAATTAAAACTCTTTTTAACACAACTGATGAATTAAAGCTAATAGTAACCTCATTATTTATTATTGGGTTTGGGTATACCTTCATTATTGGAGCCTTAACCTCTATACCTTTAGCTAATAAAGAGGTAGATACGGGAGTATCTATAATTGTAAAATCTACCGATAAGCCTACTCCTTGATCACCTGCCAAAGATTTCCTCGAAAATGCTTGTGAATTTATTGTATACTCTCCTGCTAAAAAATCACCACCTCCATAATTGGTTCCTCTGTTCATATCTCCAAACAATGCATAAGGTGCAAAGTTTTCTGTTTTATTTATCGTCAATGGTCCTGTAAGGTTCATAGATACACTTTCTGTACTTTCGGTAACTTCTGCTCTTATACTTAAATTTAAAGTTGGCAAACTTTCTATTGCTATTTCCATACCATCAGTAATTGTAAACAAATCAATATCCGAATCAGCATCTATTAAAACATAACTTGTGACAGCTATTGTTTCCGACTCAGAAGGCTCCAAAATTTTAAAATCTACCGATAAACCTGTTCCTTGATCACCTGTTAAAGATTTTCCCGAAAATGCTTGTGAATTTATAGTATAATCTCCAATTAAAAAATCACCTCCTATATAATTAGCACCTTTATTTGCATCCCCAAATAAAGCATAAGGAGAAAAATTCTCTGTTCTATTTACTGTCAATGGTCCTGTAAGGTTCATAGATACACTTTCCGTACTTTCAGTAACCTCTGCTCTTATACTTAAATTTAAAGTTGGTAAGCTTTCTATTGCTATTTCCATACCATTAGTAATTGTAAACAAATCAATATCCGAATCAGCATCTATTAAAACATAACTTGTAACAGCTACTGTAGGATTAGGAATTACCACAATTTCTTCAATAGTCCAAGTAAAACTTATTGTTTTAGCATCCAAAATATTTGAATCACTATCACCTACTGTAACTATAACATTGTATGGCTCATTTACAATAGCATCTAATGCTATTTCTCCTCCTATTTGGCCATTGGTTGACTCTATAAATACACCACTAGGTAGACCAACAGCGCTAAAACTTAAATTCCCATCCCCTCCAGTTGCCATTGCTACTAAACTACCGTTTAATATATCTCCTATAGTACTAACTTGGTTATCTATTGCTACAACTTCAATTTCATTCTCTTGAATAGTCCATGTGAAGCTTGCTCTTTTGGCATCTTCTTTATTGGTATCATTATCGTCTACTGTAACAATAACATTATAAGGTTCACTTGTAATAACATCTAGTGCTATTTCCCCTCCTATTTGACCATTGGTTGGCTCTATAAATACACCACTAGGAAGACCAACAGCACTAAAACTTAAATTACCATCTCCTCCTATCGCAACTACTGCTAAACTACCATCTAAAATATCTCCTACAGTATTAAATTGATTATCTATTGCTGTAACTTCAATTGTATTTTCAATACTATTATCAATTATTTCTATCCCATTAATTAAAGGATTTTCTACACCGTGAATAAATGAAATATCTATAATTCCATCTGAGACTGTAACTACATTACTAATAACTGTTCCTACTTGATGACCATAAGTTCTGGATAAATCTATATTATCTAATTCTGTAAAAACTTGACCTTCTATCACTACATCAAAAATTCGTTCTCCAACATTTGATGTACCAGAAAATCCATTGCCCATATACAAACGAACTTCATACTTACCAGATTGCTCAACAGGAAAAGAATAGGTCATATTTGATGTTCCTTTTCCTGTCCATCTTTCTGTGTTATATATACTCTCAGGAGTTTTATTTAAATCTACATTAGGAGTATAATCTCCCATGGAGAAACTTGCAGTTGAATTCGTTCCTGCATCTATTAAATAAATAGAATTATCACTAATAGTATCTGCATCCCAATCAATTTCTCCATCTATAGCTGAAATTTTAGCCCCTCCTGTATTAACACGATATAAAACCTCTTCACTTTTTGCTATTAAACCATTTCCTGTAACATTCAAAAAATCCCATGTACCTTCCAATTCAACTCTTTCTTGATTTGATGTTCCTATAAGTCCTACAATTAATTCTTTACTATTTTGCTGTATTGCCTCTAAAACAGTTCCTTCTGCTTGTATAACTCCTAAAATTTCTCGTGGTTCATTATCAAATACATATTCTAAACTAACTTCTCCTGTACTAGTGCTTATTTCAAAGAAAAACTGAATTTCTCCGTTAGGCCTTTCTCCTGTGGTAATTAAAGTTTCTATTGCTATTTGGGGTATATCATCTATTTCTTGTAATGCAATTATCTTAGATGGATGTATCACAAATTTTATGTAATTACTTTGCGTTCCATCTCCAATAAAAAAACCTAATTCTCCTTCAGGCGTAGCTGTATTACCGTATAATTGCAATGGTGCATTAAAATTAATTATACCACCAGAAACTGTAATATCACCAAAATTTTGATTTAATTGAACTCCATACTGAAAAGCTTTTTCCTGTGTATTAGCAGTCCCAAAAGCCGTTCCTGAAGTCATTTGCATGGTCATAGCCCCAATAGCTCCTCCTAAAACATCATTAGGATTAGGATCTTCTGGATTATCTCTCTTATCTAACCAATTTAACCAATTTAAATTTGCATCACCATTATTCATCATTCCTGTAAAACCTAAACCTAAATAACCTCCAAGAGTTGTATCTGAAAATAATTCATTGGTAACAGGAATTACAAATGCATCATTTAATGAAGTAATATTACCAAGTTGTAATACATCATCCTTATCTAAAATCCCATCATTATCATCATCATTATCATTTAAATCAGATAACAATATTCCTCCAGCTACTTTATCAAAATCATTAGGTTGTGAGCCTCCATTACATGCATCTGTTCCATTATTCTCTTCATCTTCATTTGTATAACCGTCTTGATCATAATCTGCTGATGAATCATAATCAGGTTCTCCTTTTAAAATACATTCTAAAAAATCTTGAGGTTCTAATACAACAATTGTATTATTAAAAGGTGCAACCCATATTGTACCTGGAAAAATATCTATATCACTATTACATGTAACTCCTAAAGCATTACCTCCTATACCAGAAGCAAAAGATTCTGTGAGAGTTTCTAAACTACCATCATCCTTTAACTCAACCCTTCGTAAAATCCCTCCATTTTTTCCTGCAATAAGATCACCTTGCATTGCTCCATTGAAATTCGTAGCGGTATATTCATCAATACCATTTGTGTTGGTTCCCCATATTGTTACAAGAACATCATTTGGGCCATCTGGATTTTCCATACCAGGACCACGCCAATCACCTTCTATCGGATTTGCATTAGCATCAGAAATTGGTGGCCAATTAGCTGGCAAAGCTATACTAGAATCTGTAGTTGAATTTGGAGTAGAACCATCAGGATCATATACTAATGTTCTAAAAACAGTAGTTTCTCCATTTCTAGTATATAAACCCGCATTTAATGGGTTTGCTCTTACTGGATTTGGATGACCAGCATAAAAACTACCAAAGGTATAATTCTGAATATCAGTAGTAACTAATGACAAATGATCCGTATTATTTACTCTTTCCCCATTTATTATTGAGCTACTTCCTGGTTCATTAGGATTATACTCATTAGTCACATTTCCACCTCCTTCATTCTCTGGAAAACCTCCCCAACCTCCATTAGCTCCATTATCAGTAACATATACAGCTCCACTTTCTGTTATTACAAAGTCATAAGAATGTCTAAAACCTGGAGCAAAAATTTGTACAGGTCCATTAGGGTCCAAAATTGCTTGATTTAAACCGTCATTACCCCCAAAAGGGTCATTAATATCTATTCCATTATAATTATCATCATTACGATCAGTTATACCATTTACATTAGCTCTTGTAGGATCATCTAAAGTAGGTAAATCATATAAATAATTTCTTCCATTATCATTTAAAACTGGTAAAGTTTCTAACTGCGTAAGGTTAACAGAAAGTAATGCTGCAGTTAAAGCATATTCTGTAGTTCTTGCAAAATTATTAGATGGTGCTCCCGCATTAGTATTTCCTCCTTGTGTTACAATTAAATAATCAACATTATTTATAGTTCTAAATTCTAGTCCGCATGGAGAATGATTTTCTTCCGATCTAGGCAACCCTCTTACTATATCTACCACATCCCATGAACTACCATTCCTGGTAAAACGAGTTATCGTACCAGAATTAGTATCTATACCTTTATCCCTATCTGTTGCTCCTCCTCCTCCTCCTCCAATTCTTATATCACTAGAGGTAGCATAAATAACAGGGTTGTCAGCTGTTCCTACAATTGTTATGCCTAACAATTGTCTGGTACTAAGTGATATTAATGAACCATCATCATTATGATTTTGAATTTCTTGAATATCCGATAACACCTCAGATGCTATAACTTTATAATCCCCTAATTCTGTACGTTCTATTGTATATATTTTTATCTTCCCGCTACGTTCTGCTACATATAATCTATCATCTGGACCATACATAATAGAAGTACCCATATTTACAATATCAAAACCATTAAAATCTAAATTTCTTTGAACAAAATTCTGTGCTCTTAACTCACTAAAATATAAGGATAGTAAAAAACAAATTAATATCTTAAACATTAATTTGTTAATAGTATAAAATTGCTTCATAAAAAAAACATTATTGATTGTTAATTATAACAAAAAGAATTGGTTAAAATGATAATAATTTGGTGCGTTACACAGCAAATATATCACCATATTTTACGCCTAAATACAAGGTTTTTAAAGATTCGATTAAGTATACTATATTCTCGTTAAATGGTTTATAACAATACATCTGTTTTTTTATTCTTATTTAAATTTTAATGAATTACTATAAAACGTAAAAAAGGTTCGCTAATAGCGAACCTTTTTATTGACAAATAACAATACAAACCAATTTATATCTTAAGATATAAACCTAAACGTTCCAAAATAACTAGGAGCCTCTCCATTACTTGCTTTAACAGCATTTACAATAGGCATAACTAAAGCTAATACCGCTGCAAAGCCTAAAACTAAAAAACCAAGTCCTAAAAGTAATATAGTAGGTATTCCTATAATTAAATATGCTATTAGGCTTAGCTGAAAATTAATAACAGCTTTACCATGTTCGTTCATTCCTATAACCGAGTCTTTAGTTGATAACCATATAACTAAAGGCACTATAAGGCCGCCAAAACCAGTTACATAATCTAAATACTGAGTTAAGTGTGTTATTACTAACAACTGTTTATCTTCTCTTTTTGCAATGTGATGATTTACTATTTCCATGTCTTTTGATTGTTTTAATGATGAATAACTACCTATAAGACACAGAACTCTCATTTTTGTTACAAAAACAAAAAAATATATGATTACTACTTCTTCAGTAATTTTGCCAGTTTAGCTTTATTTTTTATAATTAATTCGTTTGCCTTAGCAATTTTACTATTAATTTTTGCTACAGCTACAGGAGATAAAGTTCCTTTACTTTGTCCTTTTAGCAATTTACTCTTAAGCTTAACTATTTTGTTTTCTGTTTTGGCAATAGTAGAATTTTTAGCTGCTATTAAGTTCTTTATTTTCTGTTCTTTTCTCGCTATTTTCTCTGCATTTTTTACTTCTTTAGCTTCTTTTTTTGCTCTTTCTGCTTCTGCTTCAATTTCCTTTAAACGTTCTTTTTGCTCTTCTGCTTCTTGCTCTGTAATAATTGTTTCTACCTCTGCGGTTACGGTTTCTTGTGCATATAAAGTGCTTCCACTTAAGAATACTCCAAAAACCATCGCTCTAAAAAATAATTTCATATCAATTTAATTTTCTCATTAATTATATATTAAGACACAGTAGTATTAAAAAAAGTCACACTTAAATATTTTTAATTACCAACAGAATAAAAAAATACTCTATTCATTTTGTCTATTTTTGCAAGCAAATAAAATACTATGATTACGAATAACAATATTATTGCCTTAGCTACTCCTTCTGGTGCGGGAGCAATTGCTGTAATTCGTGTTTCTGGTAAAGATGCTATTAAATTAACTTCTCCTCTATTTAAATCTATACATGGAAAAGATTTAACAAAACAAAAAACACATACCATACATTTAGGGCATATTGTAGATAAAGAACGAGTATTAGATGAGGTATTAGTTTCTGTTTTTAAAGGACCTAACTCTTATACTGGAGAAAATGTAGTAGAAATATCTTGCCATGGTTCTGCCTACATACAACAACAAATAATTCAGTTATTCTTAAGAAATGGTTGTAAAATGGCAGATGCCGGTGAATTTACTTTGCGTGCTTTTTTAAATGGTAAATTAGATTTAAGCCAAGCAGAAGCCGTAGCAGATTTAATAGCTTCGGATAATGAAGCTAGCCACCAAATAGCCATGCAACAAATGCGTGGTGGTTTTAGTAATGAAATTAAAAAGTTGCGAGAAGAACTTATGAATTTCGCCTCTTTAATAGAATTAGAACTAGATTTTTCTGAGGAAGATGTTGAGTTTGCAGACCGAAGTCAGTTTAAAGCATTATTAGTACGTATACAAGAAGTGTTAAAAAGGTTAATAGATTCTTTTGCTGTTGGTAATGTAATTAAAAATGGTATTCCGGTAGCTATTGTAGGTGAGCCTAATGTGGGGAAGTCTACCTTACTAAATGCATTATTAAATGAAGAGCGTGCTATTGTAAGTGATATTGCAGGTACTACACGAGATACTATTGAAGATGAAATTGCCATTGGCGGTATTGGTTTCCGATTTATAGATACAGCAGGTATACGAGAAACTAAAGATGTTGTAGAAAGTATTGGTATAAAAAAGACGTTTGAAAAAATAGATCAGGCACAAGTAGTTCTTTTTTTAGTAGACGGTACTAAATTAGCAGCAACTACTATTATTGATGCCTTAAAAGTTGAAATTGAAAAAATTAAAAACAAATATCCGCTTAAACCAACTGTTCTCTTAATAAACAAAGCAGACACTTTAACTAAAGAAGATAAAGAAAGTATTGATAAGCAATTAACAGATATTAATTACCTATCTGCTAAAACAGGAGAAGGTATAGAAAATCTTAAAAAACAACTTCTAAATTTTGTAAACACTGGTGCATTGCGTAATAACGAAACAATTGTTACCAATACCAGACATTACGATTCTTTATTAAAAGCCTTAGAAGAAATAGAAAAAGTACAGTTTGGTATAGAAAACGGAGTATCTGGAGACTTACTTGCTATAGATATTCGCCAAGCGCTCTTCCACTTTGGTGAAATTACCGGAGAAATATCTTCCGATGATTTATTAGGTAATATTTTTGCTAATTTCTGTATTGGAAAGTAATCCTCAATTTCTTTTACTTTAAATTACCCATTATCTAAGCCTTTTTTTAATACATCCTGAATACCTTGTAGGTTTTCACTAAAAGCCATCATTTGTGCTAAAACTTGTGTCATTTCATTTTGCTTCCCTAAACCTTTTAGTTTATTGTTTTTAGAATAAGTAGTTTTAATTTTACTCCATCTTTCTACTTCTTCATTATCAAGAGTACCTACTAGTTCTTTATACTTTAACAAGTTAGCTTCTGCTGCACTGGTTAATGTTTGCGATTCATTTTCGTAATGCGATAACAACAAGGTTTGTAATTCCGAACTATTCATGATAGGAACTACTTTGGCTACCAATTTATTCATATCACGGTACGACCCTTGTAGCTTAAAAGAAGGCTCAGTACGATAAGCATCTTCCATTGCTGCCGATTTAATATAGGTCTCGTTTACTTTTAATACCGTGTCTCTAATCATTAATACTTTCTCTAAGACGGATTTGTATTCTGAAATTTCTTGATTGGTATGATTTCCTTTTAAAGAAAGAGTGTCTGAATTCTTTTGCGCTATAGCATCTATTAAAGTATACAAATCATCAAAGTTTTTACTACTTAATTGTTGTAAAACAGGATTAGATGTTAAAGCATTTTCTATTAAACTTAGTTTAAACAAGTCCGCAGTGTCCCCAATAATATCTCCTAAATTATATATATCTGCACGGTTGGCTAACATATCTGGAATCTGAAATTTATCTCCGCTTTCCGTATACGGGTTTCCTGCCATAATTACGCAAAACTTTTTACTTCTGAGATCATAGGTTTTCGGTTTTCCTTCGAATACTCCTTCTATCTTTCTAGTTCCATCGGCTAGCGAAATAAATTTTTGTAAAAACTCTGGATTACAATGCTGAATATCGTCTAGGTATAACATTACATTATTTCCCATTTCAAACGCTAAATTCAGTTTTTTAAGTTCTTGTTTGGCTGCCGAATTATTAGCTGTCATTGGGTCTACAGAAGTTACTTCATGACCAATAGCAGGACCATTAATTTTCATAAAAATTAAACCTAAACGGTTCGCCATATATTCCATTAAGGTTGTTTTACCATACCCTGGCGGAGAAATTAACAAAAGCATACCCATACGATCCGTACGCTTTTGGTCTCCTACCGTTCCCAATTGTTTAGCCAAATTATCTCCAAATAAGGGTAAATAAACCTGGTCTATTAACTTATTACGTACAAAAGAAGAAAGTACTCTTGGTTTAAATTCGTTTAGTTTTAAGGCCTCTTTTAATTCTTCGGTAACCGTATGTTTAGCTTCTCCATAAGCTTTAAATGCAGGAACATCTACATTTACATATTGTTCTAATTGTTGAATAAACTCATGGTAATTAAAATTAAAAACTCCCTCTTTAATAGAAGCATGCGAGCCTTTTATGGCTGTTACAAGCTGGTTGGGAGAAACATTAACAATTTCGCTTGTTGTAGATGCATATAATAATAGATAAACCACATCTAAAGTATAGTTTAATTGCTTGGGGTGTTCTTGGCCTAAAAAAGCAGATATCCATTGGGTTGCTAAACTAATTTTTTGCGCGCTATTCTTATCTTTCAGTGAATTGGTAAAGGTTGTTTTGGCTTTAGATTTTTTAAGATATTCTTCAAAAGCTATTTTTAATTTATTAGTTTCTTTACTTACTATAAAATCATCTCCAAATCCTAATACTTTATATAAAAATTGACTTCCTTTCTTTATAAATGAATTGTTTTCTGTTTCTTTAACAGGAAATACTTCTTCTAAATCTTGCCCTAAAAGTATCAACTCATTTTTACTAGAAATGCCTTGCGGAAATAATTTATATATTTCGCCAAGGTGTTTTAATTTTGATTTCCAATCGCTCTGCTTTTCTTCTGAAAGCTGTTTCCATGCTAATTGTGCCCAACCTCTAATTTCTGGAGCAAAACTTAAAGTACCTAAATCATTGTACTTATCTAATAAAACTTCTGCAATAGCTATAGCATCAGTATCGTGAACTCCTTTTACATAGCCCGATGCATAGTCTTTACTACACTTTTCTTTTACTTTTGCTGCCAAGTCTGCTTTACTAATTGCAGCTTTGTCTTCTATTTCTTTAAAAACGGAATATGCTAAATAACAAGAACGATAAATTTGTTCGTTTTCTGATATTAATTCTTGATTCCAATATTTTTTTGAACTTGTTAATATTTTATTCTGAATAGGTTGATAAAAATCTGTTCCTATTAAGTGGTATTGTAACACCTCATCTTTAAACAGAATGGTTAAATCTAAATTTTGCTGATTAACTGCAAACTTATGCTTTCCAAGTTTTATTATATTTTCACCATCCTCGTATAAATCTTGTTTATCTTTTAGTTTACGAATAGCATCTTCTTTAGCAACTTTAATGGATGTTTCTATGATTTCTGCTTTCCCAATATCATCAAGACCTTTTAATTGATCTACAATATCTCGTAGCTTATTCAGCATTAAATCTCCTGCAAAATATCCATTGATATCATTAAGCTCTGTAAAACTTAGTGCTTTTTTAGATACTCCTTTTAAAATACGCTTTGCAGCATTTTCTAATGCCAATGCTTTTTTATTACGAGCCTCTACTAAACTATTTTTTCTGGCTTCAAAAGCATTGTATACTTCCTCTCGCTTTTCTATAATTTGAACAATAAACGTGTCAAAATCTGCAAAACGAGCTTCTAAATCTTCTAACTGAACCGCTACTTTATTTAGTAATTCATCTGTCTTTTCTGGAGAGCTAGATATATCTAAATAATTAATGATGCTTTGATCTACTAATTTTAATTGTGCAACAAAATCTGCCTGTGCTTCTTCCTTACCAAGACTAGAAACCGTATTTTTTAATCCTGCTTTTAATTCATTTAACGATGAAAAAATTAAAGAAATCCTATCTATTATTTGCGTGGAATGCGAAGTATCCTCGATTTCTAAATTGGAAACAATCTCTATAAGCATCTCTAAATCTTGAGCTATTTGAGTAATTTCTTCTTCTAGTTTTTTACCTTCTATTACTTTTTTAATACCAGAAAGTGATTTTTTCTTTTCATGAACTCTTTCATGATAAGGTTGTAATGCTTTCTCATCTAACAAAAACTGTACACAGCGATTGGATATTTTATCACTGTACGCTACAATTTCTTTTTCTATATCTTCTATAAAACTTGTATCTACATAACGTACTTCGTTTAAACCAATTACCTCTCCTCTTAAGGTTCTTAGCTGCGATAAAATAGCTACAAAATCATTAATAGATTTAAACGAACTACTCTTTATTTTTCCAAAAATAGCAGATGCCTTACTTTCTGTGTCTTGCGTAATACGCTGTGCATTTTTTCGTAACTGTACTACTTTTTCAAACTCATCAATTGCCGCATTGGCTGCATTGTTTATTTCTTGTAAAGGCTCATCTAAACGATGCGTATCTGGTTCTTTTATCCAATAATAACTATTGATAATATCATTTGAAAACTTAGATAAATCATCATATAAACCATCATAGCTATCTTCCTTATTCAGTAAAGTCACTAAACCTTGACATTCTGCCATGGCTTTTACTATGGATTTGTTTCCAATTTTATAAATTAGAGTATCTGTATGTTCCGAAGGTATGGTATCTCCTTTTATAAATGGCGTTTGCCAAACTTGAATTACATGATGCCTAGTTTGTTCGTTTTCAGTAGAAAAATAGCATAATGAACCATCCGAAAAAATAGTATATCCATTACAGACAATAGGAGTTTGTACTTCTTGAGCGATAACATTATACCCCATTAAAATAAAAAGTCCTTGCTTACTTTCATAAAAAACATACAGGTAATCTTCTCCATTTGGAGAAACTACAGTTTTCTTAAAGTTAACATTCTCTAATGACTGATCATACTTTTTAAAAGCTCCTGATTGTAAATAATAGCCATCTGCAAAAATAATCCCCTGATCATCTGGTAATTGAATACAGGCATCACCAATACTTTCTATTTTTTTTACATCATGAATTTTATGATTGTATACAAAATAGCGACTTGCTTCTTGAAAGGGTTTTATTTCTATAGCTATTAAATTCCCTAAAGCTGCATATTTATATTGACCATCATCTAAAGTTTGATCCTTATGTTCTACTGGCTCATTATAGATTCCTTTTCCGTCATCCGTGTTGTCTTCTATCTTTATAGTTAAATCACCTCCAATGGTTTCTACAAAGACTTTATCTAGAATAGAGATATGCGCATGTGTTCCGTAACGATGTTGATCACGACCAACCTCTACCCACTGAAAATCGTGCTGATCAGGAAATTTAAATTCGTGCTCGCTACGGTTATCTATATAGCGTAATTCTTCATCTGCAATTAACCACTTAAAGGTTTTTATATCTGTTACACTTTCGCTCAATTGAAATACCAAATGCAAATAATTACCTATAATTGCGAACTTAGAAAAAATAGTATTTCTGTAATATTTATACAAATTTGTAAAATCTGAAGCAAAAGTAGCATCTTCAAAAATTGCTAATGATTGTAGAACAAACTGCCCTTCCTCAAATTTATAAACACTAAAAACATCTTCTAACTTTATTTCTGTTCGTAATCCAAAATGTACATTATATCCAAAAATACAATGTTCACCAATGGTTACAATATCTCTGGCAATACAGCTATTTTCGGTGTTGATGCGATTATTAGCAATTAACTTAGTCTCTACACTACCAAAAACTTCTTTTCTTGAAGTATTTAACTGAGATAAACGGTCTAAGAGCGCTGTTTTATGTTTTTGTAAACGGTTCTGAATAATTTCATAGGTACCGCTTTCTAGTTTGTTTTGTTCCATTAGTTATTTTGTAACTATTGTCTTCTCTTATTTTAAAATTCTAGACTTATATTATTGAAGAAAATTAATGATGGTATTAATTAAAAAATACCCAAACAAAAATTCTCTCCAATACTATTAATAAGTTAAATACTTGTTCTTTTGAGCTTGCCTTTTGAAAAATTTATATACAGAATTTATTTTCTCTATTTTTTATTTCAAAATCAATACTAACAACCCTATTACTACACTTAAAATTAACGTAGACATTTACTTTAATTTTTGTTTATCTATACCTAATCCTTTTGCTAAATTAGATAGGTTAGAGAATAAATTACTATCGTCACTACTCGTTGCTTTAGACTTTAAATCCATTAGTAAATTAGCAATAGTTAAGTTCTTTATATCTTCTGAAGAAATACCATATTTATCGGCAAAACCTTTTACTCTTTCTAACAGATTTCCTTTTACATCATCACTTCCTAAAATGGCATCTTTTACTTCTTGAATATTGTCTGAATGTTTTACCAAACGATCAATTCCTTTAGACTTAGTAATTTGACCAACAATCTGATCAAAGAACATCGTTTCGCCCCCAACAATATCTATATTAGCAGCTTTTAACGCTTCTCCAATTACTGAAGCTTGTGCATCGGCAATTTCTTTATGAACATTAATTTCTGCCAATTCTACTTGTAATTCTTTTTCTAAACGTAGCTTAAATTCTTCGTGCTCCTTACCTACTCCATCTAACTTTTTCATAGCTTCTGCCTTTTCTTCGATACCAACAGCTTCTGCCAATGCAATTTCTTTATCTCCTGCGGCTTTTGCTAAGGCCTTTTCTTTAATTACTTCTGCTTCTGCAATACCTTGCTCTTTACTAGCTTCTGCTTTTGCTAAAATTCCTGCAGCTTCTGCTTGCGCCTTTTTCTCAATAACTGTTGCTTCTACCATTCCTTCTCGTTCACTAGCTTCTGCTTTTGCATGCATTACTTGCGCCTCAGACATACCAAGCGTAGCTTCTTCTTTGGCTTTTGCTTCTGCTAATGTTTTACGTGCGTCTGCCTCTTTAATACTAGCTTCTTTTTGTGCTTGCGCTTCTATATTAATTTCTTCTGCCTTCTGCTTTGCCGCTTCTTTCTGTGCTTCTGCTTCTTTTATTGTTTTAATAAGTTGCTCTTCTGCATTTGCTTCAGCGGTCGTAATTTTTACCTGCTTATCTCTATCTGCGGTTTTAAAAGCTTCTATATCCTTAATGTTTTCTTGTTCTTCTACCACACCTTTTTCTAACATTACACGATCACGAATTACATCTTGTATGTTCTTTTTCTCTACCTCTACTACTTTTTCTTTCTCTATCTGTGCTAAGGTTACAATACGTTCTCTCTCTGTAGCTTCTAGCATACGGTCTTTCTCTACTCTTTCTGTTTCTACAGCATCGGTACGCTCTTTATTTTTTGCCGCAACAATAATTTGTCTTGCCATATTTTCCTCTGCTACTTTTACTTTTTCTTCAGTAACAAGTCTGGCAGTTTCAGACTTTAAACGTTCTTCTTCTGCTACTTTTAAAATTTCTGCTCCTTCTCGTGCTTCAATATTCGCTATTTCACGTTTTTGTTGTTCTTCCTTTTCTGCTAACTGCTTGTCTAATTCTAAAATAGCCTCACGCGCTTCTACATCTTGCTTACGAATAACTTTCTCTTCATCGCGCTTAATTAGATTCGACTTTACATTTTGATTTGCTGTTAACTCCGTAATCTTTTTAATACCCTCTGCATCTAAAATATTATCGGGCTTTAAAAAGGAAACAGGCGTTTGTTCTAAATAATCAATAGCACAATCTTCTAGCGTATACCCGTTAAGGTCACGACCAATTTCATTTACAATTTTATCTCTGAACTCAGCTCTAGATTCATATAGTTCTATAAATTGAAATTGTTTTCCTACCGTTTTTAATCCTTCAGAAAATTTAGCTTCAAATAAATCATTTAAAGTATCTAAGGTAGAAGCTCTTTCACAACCAATAGTTTGTGCAACTTCGATAATTGCTTCCTTAGATTTGTTAACCCTTACAAAGAATGCTACTTTGATATCTGCACGCATATTATCTTTACAGATTAAGCCATCTTCTCCGATACGCTGAATTTCAATCTTTTTTACTGATATGTCCATAATCTCTACCTTATGAAGTACAGGAATTACATACATTCCTTTATCAAAAGCTACGGCTGTACCACCAAAACCTGTTTTTACCAAGGCTTCTCCTTGTGGTATTTTTTTATAAAAAAGAGCAATAAAAATTACAAATAGTACGATTAAAGAGGCTAGTCCTCCTACAACTATTCCAATAATAGTAGCTGTGTTAATTGGTGCAAGCGTAATTAAGAGTGTGTTCATGTTGTTTGTTATTTATACGATTTTATATAATAGAATTTTTTGTCTTGTGATTCTTTAATAATTAATATTTCTTCTCCCGATATCATAGACTCACCATCTAATGATTTTACATAGATATTTATAGGGTCATTTTCTACAAAAAGCTTGACACTTCCTAGTTTTTCTCCAGAAATATTAGAAAGTAATATTCCTTTTCTCCCTAATAAGTCCAATGCATCTACGCCTTTGCGTTCCAATTTTCTAAAAAAAGCTTTAAAAGGAGTGGTAAAGATTTTATTCAGAATTAATGCTGGAATAATTGCCGCAAAAAATATAGTTAAACCAAATTTATTGTCATAACTTCCTGTGTAATACGTTCCGATGATTGTAATAGCCCACCAGAAAAATATCCATGATGTAAAAGTGAACATAAAGGGTAATTCTGAAAAATTGAAGTAGATTAGAAACACCTGCCACCATCTTAGTCTCTTTGGTCGTTTACCTACAATAGTTTCGTTTTTTAGCTCCACATTAGATACATCTTCAAGGTCTATTGCGGTAGCATCTAATGAAGTTCCTGTATCAAAATCTGTATCCACATCAATATCTGCATCTACATCAAAATCGAAGTCAAAATCGAAGTCAAAATCTAGGTCTAGACCTACAATCATCGTTAGTATTCGATAAGCCCCTAAAACAATCAATAATACTGTAAGAGGCGTGTTTATTGAGGAAAAAGCTAAGTCTATTAATGTCATTTAGTTGGTTTGTAAGTGTTATTGGTTATCTTTTTTTGTTCCCCCTTAGTAATAACTATAAAATAACAAAACTGACAACGGATAACCAATAACTATTTTAACTATTTTTTTGTTTTAACTGGTCTTTTAATCTTGCCAGTTCAGCATCTGCTGACTCGGCTGTTACATCCACTGCTTTATCAATTTCCTCATCTATAGTTTTACTAACATTCGCTATATCTCCATAAGCTTCTGCTAAAGCCTCGTCCTGTGCAACCTTCTCTTTCATACGTTCTAACATACTCACCGTACTAGAACTATCAATTTCTGCTAACTGTTTGTTTAAATTTTTGGTAGCATCAGAAACTTTTACACGAGCTTTTAGCGTTTTTAGCTCATTTTCCCATTTGCTAATATTTTGCTTTATTTCTTGTACATTTTTCTCTAACTGTGCCACAGAGTTATCAAATCGAGTTGTTTCTGCTGTTGTACGCTCTAAGTGTTTGGCATTTTCTTCCTTTTTAATTAAGGCTTCTTTTGCTAAACGATCTGCCTCTTCTACTTCCAAATCTCCGTTATGTGCTTTCTTTAAAATCAACATTGCTTTTTGTTGATAATCATCTGCTTTTGCCGCAAATTCTTCTGCATCATTTTTAGCACGTATAGCCAATGCTTTTACTTGTGCCAAAGATTCTAGACTTTTGCTTAAATCTCCTTTCATATCTCTAATTCCCTGCTCAGTAAGCTTAATAGGGTCTTCCATTTTATCTAAAGCTGCATTCGCTTCAGCTTCGCCAATTTTAAATAGTCTCTTAAAAAAGTTCATATCTCTTGTATTTTATTTTGAATAATTAATTATCTGTTCTGAGTATTCACTCAGTAATAACCCTAAAGAATTTAAGCTAGCTTCAAATTCATTAAGATCTAAATTTTCTATTTGTAACGTATCTCTAAAAATTACTTTTTCACCACTTTCATCAAGAACAAAAGCTCCGTGTACCATATCACGACTCTTTTTTAATAGGTTTTTATATAGTTCTAAACTTGGTGTTTTAATATCAAAAATGTGCTGTTCAATAATAAGTATTGGAGATGCTATTCCGAGTATTAAATTATTTATCCCTTCACTTTCTCGATCAACAACAATAATGCTATCTTTTCTATTCTCATAAGAGATGGTAATGTTCAGTTCCATAACATAGGACTTCACTAAATCAAAATGGTCGTTCATATTTTTATGGTATTTAGGTTTGTTGTTTTGTTTATCGTTACATCACTTCAATTATACTAAAATAGTATGAGTTAAAACTACACTAAAAACAAACATTTCGTTACTATTATTAGCAATAATTGACAATTATTTTAGCAATTCATTTCATTTTACTATTTTTGTTAGCACAAATATAGCATCTATTTTTAGATTTGCAAATAAAATTAGCAAAAAAATGTCATCAATAGGAAAAAATATTAAAAAGATAAGAAGTGTTAAAGGGTTGAGTCAACAAGCTTTTGCTGATATTTTTAATCTAAAACGTGCTACAATGGGGGCTTACGAGGAAGAACGTAGCGAACCAAAAATTGAGACCGTTATAAAAATAGCTAATTATTTTAGCATTTCTATAGATGATTTGCTAACAAAAGAGCTTACTGTTAACTCTTTGGTACAGTTTAAAGATGAATTTACCACTGCTACCTTAAGTAAAACTAAAAACAACTTACCTAATATTCCTTGTATTACCATAGCATATAATGAACAATACACAACTGAAATTAACAATAATAAGTTTATAGACGGACTTCCTAAATTGTCTTTACCCATAAATCCAGATAAAAAATTTAGAGCTTTTGAAGTCACTAATTTAGAGATGACTACGCATGACAGGGGTTTTTATCCTAAAGATATTGTGGTAGGTGAATTTGTTCCTAAATCTGTAATTCCTAAGTTAAATAATGGAACTTTAGTATTCTGTGTTTTTGGTAACCAAATTATTTTTAGAAGATTGTATATCACTAAAAATAACTTAGTACTACGAGCAGACCATATAAATATTAAAGATATTGAAATTACTAACAATGATGTTCTTGAGCTTTGGCGCGTACGTTATGTGTTTTGTAGAAGAATCCCAGATTTTTCTAATCATTTAGAAGACCAACTTGTATTACTGCACCATGAAATTAGTCAGATTAAAGAGAAATTAGGCTAATAATTTTTCAAGCCTATTAATAACTAAAATAGGTCGTGTTTTCCAAAGAGAATACAGTATCGGAAAACTTAACACCCCAATTCTTGCAAAAGTTTTATAGCGTTCTAAACTAAAGTGATTTGCAAAATCCCCCTCATCTCCTATTAAGTCTATAAAAACTTTAACATCATTTTTTACGACTAGTAAATCTAAGATTTGCCCTCCTAAAGGATAATTAGCTATAATATCATCATAATCTTTTTTCTTTAAGGCATCATACACCTCTTTTTGAAAATGATGTGTGGGTTTTTCATAGGTAATATCAATTTCTTGGTCTTCTAGAAAATGTAAATACTCATACAAAAGAGAAGAAGATTCTAATTTATTAACATCTAGGGAATGGAATATTTGCTGGTATTGTTTTGCCCTAGTTATAGCTACATTTAGCACATCTGGCCTATTTATATACCGAAAAGCACTATGATGAGATTCATTATCAATGCAAAATGATAGTAGCATAATATCTCTTTCATTCCCTTGAAAATGATAGGGTGTTCCACACAAGACATCAAACTTTTTAAGTATTTCTAAGGTATATCTACTTTTTAATTCTTTTTTTAGATAATTAACCTGATCTCCAAAAATGGACAATATGCCAATACTACAAGGCTTCTTCGCATGTTTAGAAATTAATTCATCTAAAGTCAATAATAAAAGCTGTCCTTCTATTTCATTTTGTCCTTTATCTTCTCTTTTTGCTCCAGCTCCAGTGCATTTACACACCATTGTTTTTAGCTCTTTGTGTACATCTGGAGTTGCTTTTAATACCTGTAACTGATTATCATAAAACTTCTTGTTGCTAAAGCCAATAATTTTTGGAGACGACCTAAAATGCTCTCTTAAAAAAGAAACCTGGTCTTGATGTTGAATATGCTCTAAATAAACATCAAGTATACTTTTATCTCTATAGTTAAATAGCGAATTATCTGGTAAAGAAAGTTTCTTTCTAAATTGTTGTTGTTGCTTTTTTGAAATAAATGAATAATGCTTTAATTGTTTTGGATCACCAGCAATAACTACTTTTTTAGCTCTATAAATAGCAGGAAGTACAGAAGCAATATCACATTGAGTTGCTTCATCTATAATCACAACATCAAACAATTCTTTATGTGTAGGTAATACCGCATTTAACTCAGATAAATGAGCTAACCAAAGTGGAAAAGCTTTAAAAATATGATCAAAATTTAAGGTATCTACTTTTCGCTTATACTCTGAGAAATTTTCGCTTTGTAACGCATCATTATAAGCAACTAGACTCAATCGTTGATTAGTAACTGCATTTTTAACATTATAATCTATACGCTCTAGTACATATTTCTTTAAGTTATTTGTTAAGGATTTATTTCTGTTTTCTATTTCAAACAATAAATCCCATATGGTTTCATCCAGATATATAAAAAGTTTAATATATAACTTTTTAAAAATATCGCTAGCTCTTATTTCCTTTCTATTATTTATTTCTCCTAAGTCCACCTCAGCTCCAGCTCTTTTCAGGAATTCTTTTTCTGCCTTATGTAGATTATCTATATCATTGTTATACTTATTATATGCTTCTTCTAACCAATTAGGCCCATATACCCCTCCTAAAAGTCGCGTTAATTTGGCTTCTAAACTTTTTTTATAACTATGACCAGAAGTATGAATTATATACCTTTTAAGACGATAATCGTTAATTAACATATTGTGCAACACCTCTACTGCGGACTTTGTTTTAGAAACAATAAGTACGGATTGACCTCTAAGAATACAATCTACCGTAACAGCGCAAATAGTATATGACTTTCCTGTTCCTGGAGGACCAACGATAACACTATTATGATATTTCTGCACATTTTGCAATGCTTTAAATTGATCACTATTAAGTTGATGTTTTAATACGCTATCAACATCTTGTTCCAATATTTTGGACTGTTTATTAAGTAATTCAGTTATTGGCTTACCAAAATAAGGTTGTTCTTCTATTTTTTTAAGGTCTGTAATTACCTTTAGAGCATTATTTATTTTTGGAACTAAGCTGACTAAGGCACCAGGGATAATTTTAAATATGCCTTTTTGATTTGAATTTCTTAAATACTTTGTGATTTTAGCTTGAGACCAAACCTTAGGAAAATACATTAATTCTTCTGCATCCACATTTTTAAAATACTTTTCTAAAGATCGCTTTAGTAAAAAAGCGTCTGTTATATCTTCATAAAAAAAACGTTCACAATCGTTTATAAAACCTTCAATACTAGATTTTATAGAATAAGGCAGAAACTTGTTTAGTACTAACCTATTTACAATACCTTCTTGTTTATTAATCCTTATATAACTTGTGTTGTCCTCTCCCTTTTCTATTGTAGCTGGATATAATATTAAAGGAGCAAAAAGATTTTTATTTTTTGATAATGTATTTTCATTAACGCCAAGTACAAAAAAGGTTGCATAATACAGTTGTTTTTCTAGCTTATATAAAGTTATATCTGCTAGTAATTCTTCTTCCTTTTTATGAAAAAGAGGAAGTATAGGATATTGCCCAGTAAGCAGTTCTTCTTTCTCCTTTATAAAATGTTTGTATTGGTATTTAGCTTGCCCTAGATTCTCTACAGAAAATCGATTATTATCTATTTCATAACATTTTCTAAAATATTCATGAAAAGCTTTTGGTTCCATCGATAAACAGTCGTAGGTTATGGTATAAGTAATTAGTTGATAAATATAACTTTTATATTAAGGTTTTACACTAAAACTTAAAATCGATTTTAAAAATCACCTGAAAACCAATTATTTTATCAAAACGAATAGAATTTATTTTCTCATATATGGCTAATACATTAAGGAGGATTAAATTTACCGGTATGTAAAACTTTTATATTGAAAAACAAGTGACAAAAGAAGACTTAATAGGCACATATAACATAATGGGTAGCAACCAAGATGCAGAAGAAAATAAATACAAAGGAACACTTACGTTATCTTTAGATACAAACAATAGGTTTTTAGCTAAATGGCGTATAAATAATGAACAAGAGCAACTGGGCGAAGGTTTCTTTAAGAATAATATTCTAGTCCTAAATTTCAAATACATTGGTCACGATAAGCAAACCTACAAAGGTATTGTTGTATACAAATGCTTAACTAAAAATATTCTAGAAGGTTTTTGGTCCGAAGAACACGGAAACCCTTTATTCCTAGGAGAAGAAAATTGTTTTAGAATTCAAATTTAGTAGTATTTTACTAAGCACCTTAATATATCTTTCTATTAATCTGTTATTGTTTTTTTTTAAACTGATTGTATATAAACTGTATTTCTTCAATAGTAAACTCTTTAGCTTCAAACCAATCGTGAGCTTCTATTTTAGCATTTTCTATTTGAGCGTTTCTAATTGCGTTTATAGAAACTAAATGCCAATGTGTACTTTTATCTCTATTTACCGAGTAGCCAACATCACTCATTATATAAGATTCTTTAGGGTAATTAATTAATCTAATTCCGTTTTTTAAAACTGCTAAAGTTTTAGTTAGTGCTACTACTTCTGAAAAAGTATAACGAGCAAAATCTGCAAAACCATTCTGTTTTACATTATACAATTTATCTCCTACCTCCAATTTCCTCATATAAACTAATAAGGCTGCTAAAATAAAATGTGTTGTACTTATAAATGTGATTAGAAGAAAATAATTATTAACAATAATTATTTTTTCACTAACGATTATACTTCTAAAAATAAAATTAATTTAATTACAACATAAATCAATTTTTATAGTTATGTAAGTAATCTATTACTTTTTGAAAATTAAAATTAAAATTAGTGGTAGTTTTTCATGGGAAATAAAATCTTTTACCCATATTAGTACTTTTAAAAACTTATATGGATATATCTTATTTAAACTTTAATTCAAATTTTAATGTACTTGTTACTGGTGGTGCTGGGTTCATAGGCTCTAACCTATGTGAAGCATTGGTGAAAAATGGAAATAAAGTTACGTGTTTAGATAATTTTGCTACAGGTAAAAAAGAAAATATTAATCACTTAATAGGTAATTCTAAATTTACATTAATAGAAGGAGATATTAGAAACCTTGATGATTGTAAAAAAGCATGCAGCAACATAGATTATGTATTACATCAGGCAGCTTTAGGTTCTGTTCCTAGATCTATAAATGATCCTATTACGAGTAATGATGTAAATGTATCTGGGTTTTTAAATATGCTGGTAGCCTCTAGAGATACTAATGTAAAACGTTTTATTTATGCAGCTAGTTCATCTACCTACGGAGATTCTGAAAGCTTACCTAAAATAGAGGATAATATTGGAAAACCTTTATCTCCATATGCTATTACAAAATATGTAAATGAATTATACGCTGATATTTTTTCTAAAACCTATGGTATAGAAACTATAGGCTTAAGATATTTTAATGTATTTGGTAGAAAACAAGATCCTAACGGTGCATATGCAGCTGTAATACCAAAATTTGTAATGCAATTAATAGCTCATAAATCACCTAAAATTAATGGAGACGGGTCTTTTTCTAGGGATTTTACATACATTGATAATGTTATACAAATGAACATTTTATCAATGCTAACAAATAAAAAAGATGCCGTAAATACCGTTTATAATGTAGCATATGGTGAAAGAACAACTTTAAATGAATTAATTAATTTACTAAAAGATTCTTTAAGCATTTTTGACTCCCATATTCCTAATATAAATATTGAATACGGCCCTAATAGACAAGGAGATGTACCCCACTCTTTAGCCTCTATTGAAAAAGCTAAAAAATTATTAAACTACAACCCTAAATTCAATATAAAAAATGGTTTAAAAGAAGCTATTAATTGGTATTGGGAAAATTTAAATAAAAACGTATCAATATAAAATTAAAAAATAAATTTAAAAGTAGACCATATTGTACCTAATACACCGATATAACACAAACATCTCTTTTAAATAAAAAAAAATGAATAACATTAAAATAGCAGTAATAGGATTAGGTTATGTAGGGTTACCTTTAGCTCGTTTGTTTGCCACAAAATACCCAGTAATTGGTTTTGATATTAATTCTAACAGAATTGCTGAACTACAGTCTGGAGAGGATAGTACACTAGAAATCTCTAATAAAATGTTACAAAGTGTGTTACAAAAAACACCAAATATAAATACTGGTCTTTTTTGTACCAATGAAATAGACAATTTAAAAGATTGCAACTATTTTGTTATAACAGTTCCTACTCCAGTAGATAAAAACAACAGACCTAACCTTACTCCTCTTTATAAATCTAGCGAAACCGTTGGTAAGGTATTAAAAAAAGGAGATATAGTTATATACGAGTCTACCGTGTATCCCGGAGTTACAGAAGAAGAATGTATACCTGTATTAGAAAAAGTTAGTGGCTTACAATTTAATAAAGATTTCTATGCTGGTTATTCTCCTGAGCGTATTAACCCAGGTGATAAAGAACATACGGTAGAAAAAATATTAAAAGTGACTTCTGGTTCTACACCAGAAATTGGAATAAAAGTAGACAACTTATATAAATCTGTGATTACTGCTGGCACTCATCTTGCTCCTACAATTAAAGTAGCCGAAGCTGCAAAAGTTATTGAAAATTCGCAACGAGATATTAATATTGCTTTTGTAAATGAGCTTGCTAAGATTTTTAATTTAATGGATATTGACACCCATGCTGTTTTAGAAGCTGCGGGTACTAAATGGAATTTTTTACCTTTTAAACCAGGACTAGTAGGTGGTCATTGTATTGGAGTAGACCCCTACTATTTAGCGCAACGTGCTCAGGAATTTGGTTATCATCCAGAAATAATTTTAGCAGGAAGACGACTAAACGATAGCATGGGAGAACATATTGCTGCCGAGGTCATAAAGTTAATGGTTCAAAAAGACATTCATATTAAGAATGCTAAAATATTAGTACTAGGGATTACTTTTAAAGAAAATTGCCCTGATGTTAGAAATACAAAAGTGGTTGATGTAATTGCTAATTTAAAAAGTTTTGGTACGGATATAACGGTGTACGATCCTTGGGCTAATCCTTCTGAAGTATTGCATGAATATAATATTGAATCTACTAACGATTTACCAGAGCATAAATTTGACGCTATAGTCCTATCTGTGGCTCATAAAAAATTCTTAAATATAAATTTTAAATCGTTATTAACACCCAATGGTATTTTATACGATGTAAAAGGTGTATTAAAAGAAAAGGTAAATGGAAGATTATAAAAAATAAAAGCCTCTATATTTTTAAATATAGAGGCTTTTATTTTTTATCCTACATAACTACTATTTTAACAAATACTAGTTCATCCCTTTTAGTGTAAGTAAAGTCATTACCCAAACAATTACTGAAGAGAAAAAAATACCAACTACATTAGCCAAAAATGCCTTTTTCTTTTCAATTTTAAACAAATATGCAGCTATACTACCTGCATATACACCTGTACCAGGAACAGGAATCATTACAAAAAACATTAATCCTAAAAAACCATATTTCTTTATTTTTTCTCCAGAACCCACTTTTGCTTTTCTAGCTACATAAATAGCAGCTTTTTTATAAAATTTCCATCGAAGTAAATAAGTGTTTACTTTTTCTAAAAAAAACATCATTAAAGGAAATACCAAAACATTTGCTATAAAGCAAACTAAAAACACTAAGTATATATTAACCCCGTTAAGCATACCATAAGGTATACCAACTTTTGCCTCACCAAAAGGAGATATACTCCACAAAGCCGCTATAATAATATCTTTAATCAAAATTTTCTTTTTACAAGCGGGCAAAGTTAGCATTCTATATGATTTTATTTGTATTTAAAATCATAAAAAAGCATTAAATTATAACTACCTTTTGCTTACGGAGTAAATAATCTCTGTTATATAATTATATGTATTTTTGTATATAAGCTTAAAAAGAGATATGAATATTGTACGTGAGTTACATAAACGCAGTGAATCTAAGTGTGAATTATGTGGAAATCAAGAAAATTTAACTGCTTATGAGGTACTTCCTAAAAACAATATAGAGAATAATATACTAGCATGTAATATATGTATTGAGCAAATAGAATATCCAGAAAAAACTGATGCAAACCATTGGCGTTGTTTAAACGATAGCATGTGGAGCGAGTATACTTCGGTACAAGTAATAGCTTGGAGGATACTTAATAGGCTTCGTAATGAAGGTTGGCCTAAAGATTTATTAGATATGTTATATTTAGAAGAAGATACTTTAAAATGGGCTGCTGCAACAGGAGAAGGCGAAGAGCCTGAAGATAAAATAATACACAAGGATAGCAATGGTGTTATTATAAATGCAGGTGATAGTGTTGTTCTTATTAAAGATTTACCTGTTAAAGGTTCTAGTATGATTGCAAAAAGAGGCACTGCTGTACGAAGAGTATCTTTAGACCATGAGAATGCAGAATATATTGAAGGGAAAGTAGATGGACAGCAAATTGTTATTATTACTAAATATGTAAAAAAGCTTTAACATAAAAAGTTTACTTTTATTATGGCTAAAAAAGGAAAAGAAAAAAACACTAAAAATAAAGCTAAGCATACGAAATTACTAAACAGAAAAATTTCTAAATCTAAGAAAGAAAAAGAAATAAGAAAAGAACGCTTAAAAGCTATTATAAATAAAGTAAACAATCAAAATAATACATCTACATAAATTATGCATATAAACGATAAAGCTAATACAGAAACTTATTTAGCTTCTGCCCAAAGATATGATACCATGAAATACAATCGTTGTGGTGAAAGTGGTGTATTATTACCTGCTATTTCTCTTGGTTTATGGCATAATTTTGGGTTTATAGATTCAATTCAAAATAGCAGAAATATCCTTAGAACTGCTTTTGATTTAGGCATTACACATTTTGATTTAGCTAATAATTATGGCCCACCATATGGATCAGCTGAAGAAAACTTTGGAACAATCTTTAATAAAGATTTTAAATCTTATAGAGATGAATTATTTATTGCAACAAAAGCTGGTTACGATATGTGGCCTGGACCATATGGCAATTGGGGATCCAGAAAATATTTAATATCTAGTCTAGATCAGAGCCTTAAACGTATGAAACTAGATTATGTAGATATTTTTTATCATCATAGACCTGACCCTAATACACCTTTAGAGGAAACTATGCTAGCTTTAGCAGACATCGTAAGACAGGGAAAAGCTTTATACATTGGTATCTCTAATTACAGACCTGAAGAAACAAAAAAAGCTGCATCCTTATTAAAAGAACTAAATGTTCCATTTATTTTACACCAAGCTCGTTATTCTCTTTTTGACCGTTGGGTAGAAGATGGTTTACTAAATACATTACAAGATAATGGAGTTGGCTGTATAGCTTTCTCTCCTTTAGCTCAAGGAATGTTAACGGATAAGTATTTAAACGGAATACCAAAAGGCTCTAGAGCTTATAAAAACCTTACTTATTTAGATAAAGAAAATGTAAACCAAAATATAGATAGAATTAAAAAACTTAATGAAATAGCCAAAAGTAGAAATCAGAAACTTTCACAAATGGCAATTTCGTGGTTATTGTTTCAAAAAGGAATTTCTTCTGTATTAATAGGAGCTAGTTCCCCTGTACAATTAAAAGAAAATGTAGCTTCATTACAAAACTTAACATTTAGTGATGAAGAATTAAGTATAATCAAAAAAGTAATTTCTTAAAATTATTATATCAAATAAAATTCTGCCAAATCTATGTTTGAAATTTTTGTGAAGAAAAAATTCTTAGTTGACTATTTAAAAGGATTTATAGACATACACAATCATATACTTCCTGGTATTGATGATGGTGCTAAAACTGTAGAAGACTCTATTGCGTTAATAAAAGGATTCTCAGAATTTGGAGTAACTAATTTCATTGCTACACCACATATAATGCATGAATATTACCCTAACGGACCAAATACTATATACAAAGCTTTAGGAGAAGTAAAAAATGAATTATTAAAAATAAAATTAAAAAATATTTCCATAGATGCCGCCGCTGAACATATGATTGATTCTAATTTTGAAAATATTTTAGAAACAGGAAGTATTATGCCAATTAAAAAAAAGTATCTATTAATTGAGATGTCTTATTTACAACCTTCTATCAATTTTGATGATGCAATAATTAAAATAGCTCGCAACAAATACTTTCCTATTTTAGCACATCCTGAAAGGTACTTGTATCTACATAATAGATTTAATATTTATAAAAAATATAAAGATGAAAAAGGAATATTTTTTCAATTAAATATACTTTCTCTTTGTGAATATTATGGTAAATCCGTTCAAAAAATGGCTATAAAACTTATCAATGAAGAAATGATTGATTTTATTGCTACCGATATTCATAATGAAAGACAATTAAGTTATCTAAAAGAATTAAAAATATCCGATAAACAATTAAAAAAAATTATACCTATAATAGAAAATACAATGAATAGCTTTTATTAACTACATAAAATTAAAATTATAAAACACGCATTTAACACACCAAAATTAATATATTTTAAATTCTTAAGTTTATTGCAGAAAAATAATCTGACTAAATACTCCTAATTACACAAAAAAAGGTTTTAACTATTAAATAAGTTAAAACCTTGAAGTTTATACTTTACAAAGCTATTGCCTATTAAGAAAACTTCCACCATTTTTTCAAAGATTTCCCGTAACCGTAACCATACTTACCACCATAACCTAAATTAGATTCTTTCACATCATTAACAACAAAAGATAAACTTGGTAACTTTCCTTCTTCTTTTAATTTTATAGGAAAATCTATAACTTTTGTCTCTGTTACACCAGCCCTAGTTACATAAACAACATGACTTGCATATTTCGTTATTAGTAATGTATCCGTAACCACCATTAAAGGTGCAGTATCTACAATTACATAATCATATATATCAGATACATCATCTAATAATTGTTTTATTCTATCACTCATTAATAATTCTGCAGGATTAGGAGCTATCTTTCCTGAATAAATAACATCTACAGTATTCGTATGTACTAACATTGGATTTATTATATCTTGTGATAGTATCGATTGATCATTCAAATATTCTGTTAACCCTAAACCTTTATTTCTTTTGGGTTTACCTATTAAGTCCACATCTTTACTACTAAAAAAAGTATAAATTTTAGGATTCCTAATATCTGCTCCTATCAGTAATACTTTTTTATTTGTGTTTGCCAAAATCATAGATAGATTAGAAGATAAAAAAGTTTTTCCTTCCCCTGGAACACTAGATGTAATATAAATGATATTTCCTTTTTTATCATTCATTTTTTTAGGCTTAACAAGGTAATCTAGATTAGTCCTTATAATACGTAGAGACTCTGCTAATATTGAGCGATCATCTTTATGTATTAATTTATTTCCTTTTCTACTTAACTTTGGTAATTCTCCCAGTACTGGTATATTAATTTTACTTAGTGATTCTTCTAAAGTTGTTTTATTATGTACTTTATTATCTAGTAACTGATTTATATATATAATTGAAAACGGCATTAATAAGCCTAATATTATCGAAGCTAAAATAACAAGAGGCTTCTTAGGAGAAACAGGGAATTCACTAGCTTTATATGCTAAATCTAGTATCTTTGATTTTGGTGAAGCAGAAGCAAATGTAATTTGTGACTCTTCTCTTTTTTGTAGTAGATATAAATATAAAGATTCTTTAGTTTGTTGTTGTCTGGTAATATCTCTTAAAGCTCTTTCATTCTTTGGTGCTGAGTATATTTTAGAATTAATTTGAGACAATTGAGTACTCAAACTATTAACCTGTAAGTTTAAATTATTGGTCATACTATTTAAACTCGATTGCATTCCCTTTTTTAAGCTTGATAGCTCTTGGTCTATATTAACAATTATCGGATTTTTCTCATTAGAACTTTTTAACAACCTATTTCTTTCCGAAACTAGTTCATTGTATCTTACTGTTGTTGTGGCAATTGAAGCGTCTGCTAAACCTACATTAGAAGGAAGAATGTCATATGTAGATTGGTTTTCTACTAAATCCTTCATTGATGCTGCTATATTTAACTGTACCTGAGCATTCTGAAGTTCTTGTTTACTAGCAGCTCCTACATTTAGATTTAAACTTGCTTCTGATGCTAAATCTGTTAAGCCTTTACCTGTTTTAAAATCTTGAGCCGTTTGATCAGTTGATGATAAATCTGTAGATATTTCTTTAATTCGTTCATTTATGAATTTAGAAGTTTTATCTGCTATTGCTTTTTTATCATTTACTGCATTTTTATTATATATTTCTATTAATTTATTTATGATATCATTAGCTTTTCTAGGTATGACATCATTTAAAGAAATATTAATAATACTAGAACCATCGCCTGCCGGAGAAATAGCTATTTTTTTCTTATACTCTTCAGCTACAGACGAAACAGTTTTAATGGATACCATGTACTTCTTTTCATTATAACTTTCTAAATTTTCGTTATTAGGCAATATTATAATACCCCCTATTGGAGATTCAATACTTTCTCCATAAGAATATTTTTTTTCAGGTTTATCTTCTTCTTCTCTATAACCAAAAGTAGTAGCATTGTGTAAATTAATATAAAAATCAAATTTAGAATTTTGTATTAAAGAATCAGAATCTAAAAATTTAATATTAAATAGTCTAGGGCTATCATATAGCTCTGTATTAACTATCTTTCCAATGGAAACTACTTTAACATTTAAATTCAATTGTTTTACTAAGTCTATAAAATTTGATCTACTTTTTAATATTTCGATTTCATCTTCAATTTTATTTTCTGAACCAGAAAACACATCCAAATCTTTGAAGACACTTAATTCTGGGCCAGAACTATCATCTTCTAAAATTTGAATTTTAGCTAAAGATTGATATTGAGATTGCGTATATCTCAAATAAAGAAATGCGAAAATTAAAAATATAATAACACTTACTATAAACCACTTCCAATTTCTAGTGTATCTATATAATAAGGCTCTAATGTCTAATTGTTTTTCAGAAGAAATATTCATTTATAATATATATATGCTAATTTAATTTCTCGTTATGAGTAATACCGTTGAAGTAATCAGAACTGATGCAATAGATACAGCTATACTTGCTCTATTGTCTAAATTTGAAGATGTAACCGCTGATTTGTTTGGTTCTACATAAACAACATCATTTTGAGTAAGATAATACACTGAAGATTTCATTGCTTCTTTACTAGTTAAATCAATCCTTGTATAAGTCTTAGTTCCTTTAAAATCTCTTATTACTAATATGTTTTCTCTAATACCTTTTATATTCAAATCACCCGCAAGACCTAAAGCTTCTAATATAGTTATTTGTTCTCCATTTACTTGATATGCACCAGGTCTCATTACTTCTCCTAAAATAGTTACTGTAAAATTTCGTAACCTTATATTAATTATGGGGTTTTTCAAATAATCTGATAATTTTTCACGCAAAAGTTTCTTAGTTTCTTCTGGAGACAACCCTAATACTTTAATTTTTCCAATAACAGGGAAATCTATTTCTCCATTACCATCCACCAAATAATCTACTTGTTCTGCTCTAATACCTCCTTCAGATGCACCTCTATATAAATTAAATGGAGCACTTGCTTCTGGATTAAGAGTAGACACATAAATCCCTATTAAATCATCTACTTTAAATTTAGGAACAAACGATTCTTTATTAATTATAGTTTCATACTCTCCTGCATTTTGAAAATAAACAACATCTTTTTTGGATCCACAAGAAGAAAATATTAAAGTGAAAATTATAAAAGCTGTAAAAAAATAATGGTTAATTTTTAGCATAATAAATTGTGTTTAGTAAAATACATTTAAGGTTGTAAAATTTTATTTTCCAAAGTTTTTTTTGATTCTTTTTTATCATCTAACTCGCATAAATCAGAATTATTAGAAATATATTCTGGCACTATTTCTTTCATTAACTTAACCGTGTCTGAATTAAAAAATAAATTATTAACGCATAACTCATCTATTTTCGACCTAACTAAAGAATAATCTAAACTCCTAACCTTACTTATCATAATTTTTTTATGATAAGTTGGAAGTGTATTTTCACCATTAGCTAATAATTCTTCGTATAATTTTTCTCCTGGTCTCAATCCTGTTAGCTTAATATCTACATCTTCAGGAAAACGTAAACCAGATAGTTTTATCATATTCTTAGCTAAATCATATATCTTAACAGATTCTCCCATATCAAAAATAAATATTTCTCCTCCTTCTCCCATAGCACCTGCTTCTAATACTAATTGAGAAGCTTCTGGTATAGTCATAAAAAAACGAGTAATATCCTTGTGAGTAACTGTTAATGGCCCTCCTTTCTCCATTTGCTTTTTAAATAATGGAATCACAGAACCGTTAGAACCCAAAACATTTCCAAATCTAGTAGTTATATATTTTGTTTTACCTAATTGTTGCTTACAACTAATATACATCTCTGCAATACGTTTAGTCGCTCCCATTACATTAGTAGGGTTAACAGCTTTATCCGTAGAAACAAACACAAACTTATCTACATCATAATTATAAGCTAAATCCACAATTGTTTTAGTTCCTGCTACGTTTATCTTTATTGCTTCATAGGAATTATATTCCATCAATGGAACATGTTTATAAGCTGCGGCATGAAAAACAATATTAGGGCTATATTCTTGAAAAATTAAATTCATCTTATTTTTATCCCTAATATCACTAACTATCGGGATAAAATTATGAAAACCATTTTGTTTTAATTCTTGTTGCAAATCATATAATGGTGATTCAGCTTGATCAATAACAATAAGTGATTTATAATCATATGTACATATTTGACGGACAATTTCACTCCCTATTGACCCAGCTCCTCCAGTAACAAAAATCACTTTATCTTTTAATTCTTGACTAATTTTTGAGTTTTTTATACTTATCGGAGCTCTGTCCAATAAATCTTCAATTTGTATTTGTTTTATTTGTGAAACTTTTAATTCTCCATTAATCCAATCCTCAACTGGAGGCACAATTTTAACCAATACTGGAAAATCAACCATTCCTTCAACCAAACCCATTAATTCTTTATGGCCTATATTTTGAATAGAAAATATAACCTCTGAAACTTCTCTTTTTAAGAGGAAGCTTTCATTCAATTCTTCCTTCCCATAGACTTTAACTCCATTAATTAATTTTCCAACTTTTTGCTTGTCTTGATCAATATAACCAACTACTCTTACATTAGATTTTAAATGAGCTGTTAATGCATTGTAAGTTAAAATACCAGATTCTCCAGCTCCATATATAATAATATTTTTAGAACTATTATAACTTTCAGTTAAAACACTATGATACAAAGCTTTAAATATATATCTAGATGCAACTAAACCTATAAAAGCAAGTAAACTATGTATAATTATGATAGATAAAGGTATAGTAAAATCATCAACATAATTCAACTTTCTATTTCCCAATATTAGTAAAATAGTAAGAATACTAGATAAACAAATCGCATTAAAAATATTATATACATCTCTAACCCCTGTATGCCTAATAACCCCTTTATAAGAGCCCGTAATAAAAAAAGTAATCATAGCTATTATTGCCACAATAGGCAACTGTAACATCAAATGATTAACCTCAAAGTTTAGTGTTAAATTAAAACGAATAAAATATGATAATCCAAATGAAATAGCTACTATTAATATATCAATTAATAAAACTAACCATTTAGATGCATATTTATGTACTGAATTGGCTAAGTATTTATTCATCATAATTATATTGATTTAATAATGTTTGTAATCCTTTTTAAATCTTCATGAGTTAAATCAGAACCACTAGGTAAGCATAAACCTCTTTCAAATAAATCCGCTGACGTATCATCAGTATATGCTGGATATTTTTCAAAAATAGGTTGTTGATGCATTGGTTTCCACAATGGTCTTGACTCTATATTTTGCTTTAATAAACTCAACCTTATTTTTTCTCTCTTTTCAAAAGATGGTGTTAATATACATGTTAACCATCTATTAGAATAAAAATCTAATGGTTCATCTAGAAACGATATTTCAGATAAATTATTTAATTCCTGGAAATAAAATTTATAATTATTTCTTCTAGCTTTAACTCTTTCATCTAAAACTTCCATCTGTCCCCTACCAATTCCCGCCAAAATATTACTCATTCTATAATTATATCCTACAGAAGAATGCAAATAATGAGGAGCTTGATCCCTAGCTTGAGTTGCTAAAAAAATAGCCTTTTTCTTAAACTCTTTATTCTTAGTAACTAATGCTCCTCCTCCAGACGTAGTTATTATTTTATTCCCATTAAAAGAAAAAACACCTAAATCTCCAAAACTACCACATTTAATTCCTTTATAATCACTACCCAATGCTTCTGCACTATCCTCTACTACAGGAATTTGATATTTTTCAGATATTTTTTGGATTTCATTAACTTTATATGGCATACCATAAAGATGAACAGCTACTATTGCTTTTGGTTTTTTACCTCTCTTTATTCTATCTATAATAGCTTCTTCTAATAATATTGGTGAAATATTCCATGTTTCTTTTTCGCTATCAATAAATACAGGAGTAGCACCTAAGTACATTATTGGGTTGGCTGAACCACAAAAAGTAAAACTCTGACATAATACTTCATCTCCATTTGACACACCTAGTATCTGCAAAGCTAAATGTATTGCAGCTGTACCAGAGCTTAATGCTGCCACATATGAATTTAAACCAACATAATTTTCTATAGATTTTTCAAAACCATCAACATTAGGTCCTAATGGAGCTACCCAATTAGTATCAAAAGCCTCTTTCACATATTTTTCTTCATTCATTCCTATGTGAGGAGAAGAAAGCCAAATTTTATTTTTTTTGATTACTGTATCCAATATTTATCTTTTAAATTAAAAGTAGTTTTAATAAAAACAAATTTATAACAAATGTTTTCTTTTAAATTAACTTTCTTTATTAATTCGCTATTAAGTTTTAAATAATCGATTAAAAACACATATTAATAATTACTTTAAATAGTGATTCTTTATTAATCTTTGCATTTAAATAAATCACTATAAATTAAAAGCGCCATAGTTTTTGTTACGACTGAAAGTCATTCTAATATGAAAATTGAACCATCATCATCTGGCTTTCTATGATGTTCTAGATATTCATTTACCATTTCACCTGTGATATTACCTGTACTCCAACATCCATAATCTATACTCCAGAAAGACAACCTCAGTAACGTTTATTTAATTCAGGAAACTCTTGCTGTAATCTCCTTGAGCTCCTACCCTTTAACCTCTTAACCAAATCACTAACTGATAACGAAGGACGATATTCAACATGTATGTGAACAAGATTCTTTAAAATGACTCCTTTCAAAATATGAACATTTTCAGACTCACAAACCTGTTTCAAAATGGTTCGACATCTTATTTTAATATCTCCATACAAAACATCATACCGATACTTAGTACTCCAAACTATATGAACGATTAAACGACTTACTGAATGGCTATTACTTCTTTGAATAACTGACATTCCATAAATGTAACGAAAGTTTTAGAAGCTAAAGCGAGATGCACTAAAGTGCATAACTTCAACTATTTTTGAGACCAATAAAAAGTTTTGGCTATGTCTTAATCAAAAGTTCGTCACTTTTTATTCCAATACTAATCTTATACAAAACCGTTGGCTGTAATGTTAAAACTAATAGAATAAATGGTAGATATATTTTTAAAAGCCAAACATTGGCAATTATTTATAGTAATGCTTGGAATCCCATTGTTGTTTCAATTCTATACAATGTTTAGTATGTTCTCGGAGTTTGAAATGGAATCGAATCCTAACCCTGAGAATGTTATGAATATGTTTCATGTGTTTCCTATAATTATGATTCTTTTTACAGGAGTCTTTTTTGGTTGGTTTTGGTCAATCGCAATTGGACTTCAAAAAAACATTCCAGAGAAAATTAAAATGAAAGTAAGTAAGTTCAAAGTTTTATTCTTTATCCCTCTAATCTATATCATTTTGCTAATGATATATATGGTCGGACTATTTTCTGGAATGGGAAATACTGGATTTACAAATAGTGGTTGGATTATTGTAATTATTTTACCACTACACCTGTTTTCTATGTTTTGTATTTTTTATTCATTGTATTTTGTTTCGAAAACAATTAAAACCGCAGAATTACAAAGAAAAGTCGAGTTTGGAGATTTTGCTGGGGAATTTTTCCTGTTGTGGTTTTATTTCATTGGAATCTGGATTGTTCAACCAAAAATCAATAAGCTTTACGGAAAAGAAAACACTTCAACCAACAAAACCTACTATGAAAAACCTTAGTCTAAATTTTAGGCTATAATAGATACAACATTTTTTCTTGAACTAAATAAGTAACAAAAAGGCACAATCTATATATTAATAAATTGTGCCTTTTTACTTAAAAAAACAATTATTTTATACTTACTGCCGCATCTTCATCTAAAAGCCATAGTAACTTTTCTGATGTTGGAGCAACTAATGTTGCTGGATACGAAGTATAATCTCCTTCTTTTTTTACAATCTCTTTTACTTTTGGGGCTTTACCAGCTCCTGTAACTAAGAATGCCACTTCTTTAGCGTTATTAATTACTTTACCCGTAATGGTAATTCTTTTTTGTCCAGATTCTGGATGTACAGCTACTTCACAATTATTTTTAGAATCCCACAAGTGTATTTCGTGCGGAAAAATAGAAGCCGTATGCCCATCATCTCCCATTCCTAAAATAACAACATCAAACCGAGGAATTCCATTTACTTTTTCTAAATTTTTATCTAAGACTTCACCATAGGCTACAGCTTCATCTACAGGAGTATTTTCTCCTTTTACTCGGTGTATATTTGCCTCAGGAAAATCTATTTTAGATAATAAATGATCAACTGTCATTTTATAGTTACTTTCTGCATCTGTAGGCAATACACAACGCTCGTCTCCCCAGTATAAATGTAATTTACTCCATTGTATACTAGATGCGTAATTCTCTGCCATATAATCAAATATAGCTTTAGGTGTACTTCCTCCAGAAAGGGCTACATGTATAGCTCCTGTTGAAGTTTCTATTTTTTCTTTTAAATATTCAGAAAAGGCAACTGCTACCTCTTGTTTATTTGCTAATATGTTTAATTTCATTCTATTAATTTATAATTCGCAATAATCTTCTGTATCGGCTAAATTTGGTCCTGGATTACGCCACCCTCTTTTTCCATCAATTAAATTATCTGCAAATTGTGGTCCCCAAGTCCCTGCCGGATATCCGTGCATTTTCTCTCGCTTTGTTTTCCATTCTTGTATAATAGGGTCGACAAAAGCCCATGCAGCCTCAACTTCATCGGCACGTGCATACAATGTAGCGTCTCCTTGCATAGCATCTAAAAGTAATCTTTCATATGCTTCCATTACATAAGCATCTACCAAATCTGTATAATAAAAATCTAGATTTGCTGTTTCTACTTTAAATCCTAAGCCAGGTACTTTTACTCCAAATTTCATTAATACACCTTCGTCTGGTTGTATTCTTAAAATTAACCTATTATCTGTATTGGTACCTTCGAATAAACGGTGATGACTTGGTTTAAAATGTATTACAACTTCGGTAACCTTTGTAGGCATACATTTTGCTGTACGCACATAAAAAGGAACATCTTTCCAACGCCAGTTATCTATATAAAATTTAATAGCGGCATACGTTTCTGTCATAGAATCATTTGCAACACCTTCTTCTTCTCTATATCCTTTTACTTTTTTTCCGTTAATAGTAGATGCTAAATATTGTCCTCTTGTAGTATTAGAGTAAAAAGTATTTTCATCTAAATGACGAATAGATTGTAATGCTTTTACTTTTTCATTCCTAATAGATTCTGGTTTTGCATCTATAGGCGGTTCCATAGCTACTAAAGAAACTATTTGCATTAAATGGTTTTGAAACATATCTCTTAATGCTCCAGACTTATCATAATATCCACCTCTATTTCCTACACCAACACTTTCTGCATTGGTAATTTCTATATGGTGAATGTAATTTCTATTCCATAATGGCTCAAAAATACTATTAGAAAAACGTGTTACTAATAAATTCTGAACTGTTTCTTTACCTAAGTAATGATCAATTCTATAAATCTGAGATTCATCAAAATACTTCTGTAAACCTTTATTTAAATTTCTTGCGGTTTCTAAACTATATCCAAAAGGTTTTTCTACAATAATTCGTTTCCAACCATCTTCTTGCTTTGTAAGCCCTTGCTCAGAAAGGTTTTTTGCTATAACCTCATATAAGCTTGGGGGTGTAGACAAGTAGAAAATATAATTGTTCTCGGTTCTAAACTTTGTATTTAAATCCGATATTCTTTTACTTAACCTTCCATAATAAGTATCATAATCGCTCCCTAAATCTTCATAAAAGAATTTATCTGAAAATGATTTTATAAAATCTTCTACATCTTCTTTAAGCTTATCTTTTAAAAACGAGCTCTCTTGTATTACTTTTCTACGGAACTCACCATCTGTTAAGTTACTTCTACTAGCACCTAAAACCACAAAGTTTTCAGGAATATAGCCTCCTTTATATAGATTATACAATGCTGGCACTAATTTTCTGGCTGTAAGATCACCAGAAGCACCAAATATAATTAGCATTTGATTTTGCGTATTACTCATATTTTATATTAAAATCGACATTAATTTAACAAAAACACCCTTTATAGACCCATTACCAGTTTCTAAAAACAATAACACCAAAAAGTCGATATTTTGAATTATTTTTGGGGCTCAATTTGTATAAGCAAGCAAATATAGAGCTTATTTCAATTATATTTTTTATAACTAAAAATACTTAACATAAGATTGATGAATGTGGTTAATTCACAACAAAAAATAATATATGGAGCATAATAATTACGATTTTGGATTAGTAGGGTTAGGCGTTATGGGGCGCAATTTTATTTTAAACGTAGCCGATAATAATTTTTCTGCATTTGGATTTGATTTAGATGAAGAAAAAGTAAACGCATTAAAAGAAGAAGGTGGTAACCTAGAAAAAGTAAGCGCATCTACAGAAATAACTACTTTTATTGATGCTTTAGCTACACCAAGAAAAATTATGCTTTTAGTACCTGCAGGTAAAATTGTAGATGCTGTGATAGAAAATTTACTTCCGCATTTAGAAAAAGGAGATATTATTATAGACGGTGGTAACTCTTTCTTTACAGATACAGACCGTAGAGATGCTTATTTAGCAGAAAAAGGAATTCATTTCTTTGGTTCTGGTGTTTCTGGTGGTGCTAAAGGTGCCAGAAAAGGACCAAGCATTATGCCTGGAGGTAATAGAGAAGCATATAAAGAGGTTAAACCTATCTTTGAAGCTGTTTCTGCTAAATTTAAAGGAGAACCATGTGTAGCGTACTTAGGCCCAAAATCTGCTGGTAATTATGTAAAAATGGTACATAATGGTATTGAATACGGTTTAATGCAGTTAACTTCTGAAATTTATGATTTACTTAAAAAAGCAGGTGGATTAACTAACGAAGAACTACATAAAGTTTTTAACGATTGGAATAAAGGTAGATTACAATCTTTCTTAGTTGAAATTACAGCTGAAATATTTAACCAAAAAGATGATAAAGGTGATGGTGATTTAGTTGATAAAATTTTAGACAAAGCAAAACAAAAAGGTACTGGAAAATGGACATCGCAAAATGCAATGGATTTAGGTATTCCTGTTCCTTCTATTGATGTTGCTGTTAGTATGCGAGAAATCTCTGCATTAAAAGAAGAACGTGTTGTTGCCGATGAATTATATGGCAGACCTACTCCTGCTCCTATTGATAAAGCTGAATTAATAAAATTAGCTGAAGAAGCTTTATACTTTGCTTTTATAAATACATATGCACAAGGTTTACATCAGTTAGCAGATGCATCTGCTGAATATGGTTATGAATTAGATATGTCTGTAATTGCTAAAATATGGAGAGCCGGTTGTATTATACGTGCTGGTTTATTAGAAGATATTTCTACTGCGTATACTAATGATAAAAAATTACCTAATTTATTATTAGCGCCTACTTTTGCAGAAAAAGTACAAGCTACAGTACCTTCTGCCAGAGAAGTTGTTGCCTATGCTGCTAAGAGTGGTATTCCTTTACCAGCAGTATCTAATTCTTTAACATATTTTGATGCGTATACTTCTAGTAAATTACCCTTAAACTTAATACAAGCGCAAAGAGATCATTTTGGCTCTCATACCTACGAAAGAAACGACATGGAAGGTATTTTCCATACAGAATGGGGAGCATAATTGCTTTTTAAAATATAAATAACAAAAATCCCGGATTTATAAATTCGGGATTTTTTATTTTTTACAATAATATATACACGAATATAGTTTTATTATTATCAAATATAAAACGAAGCCTCTGAACAAAAAGCAATTAAAGTATTTTTATATCCTAAACTTATATTTCAAATTATGAAACTCTATATTTCCATATTTCTATTATTATTTTCTACAGTTATAGTTACTGGACAAAAAACTTCTTTTTCTTCTCTTAGTGAAGCATTAAAAAATCCTGAACATGCATTGTCACTAGATTTATCAGGGCAAAACTTAACCGAAATACCTGAGTCTATTGGAAATTTAAAAAACTTAAAAACACTATATTTAGATAAAAACCATATTACAAGTTTACCCAAAAGCATAGGGAACTTAAAAAAATTAGAACGGTTATATCTAGACAAAAATAAGCTTACCAAACTCCCAGAAACATTAGGTAATTTAACACTGTTAAAACATTTATCAGCTAAAAAAAACAACCTCACAAGTCTTCCAAAATCTATTGGCAACTTATCTAAGTTAACAATGTTAATATTAGATAAAAACAAACTAACAAGCCTACCCGAAACTATAAGTAAACTAAGCAACCTTACTTTTTTAGATGTAAGCAATTCTGAACTTACACAACTTCCAAAAGCTATAGGTAATTGTAAAAACTTAACTTACCTTAATACAAATAAAAATCAATTAAAAGAACTACCACAATCTATTGGTGATTTAAAAAAACTGGAAGACCTTATTTTAACAAACAACAAACTAACCAATTTACCAAAAACAATAGGTGATTTAACAACATTAGAAAAACTAGATTTAAGAAAAAACGAACTTAAAATACTACCAGAAAGTATTTACAACCTAAACAATCTAAAAAAACTAAATTTAACAGATAACAAGTTAACTAAAATATCTAAAAACATAAGTAAACTAACTTCTCTTGAAGATTTACAAGTACAAAGCAATGAAAATATAACGAGTATACCAGATGTTATAGGAGATTTAAAGAACTTAAAAACACTCTGGTTAAATAAAAATAAACTTACAACAATTCCTTCCTCCATAGGAAAACTTTCTAATTTAGAACGCCTTAGCGTAGGTTATAATAATATTACTAAAATACCCGAATCTATAGGGAATTTAACAAAACTTAAAAACCTTTCTTTCAGTAAAAATCAACTAAAAACTATTCCTGAAACCATAGGTAATTTAACTAATTTAAGTTTTTTAAGTTTAGATAAAAACTTATTAACCGCTATCCCTGCATCTATGAGTAATTTAAATAGAGCTCAAATAAATTTAAAAGAGAATAAAATAATCTCTTTGCCTAAAGAGTTTGTAGACTCTGGTATTATGCACGTTAAAGTAGATAAACATGTATATTACCCTTCTAGAAAAGAATTACTGGCAAAAGACAGAGAACGTATAAAAGCAAGAATGGCAAAACGAGAAGCAGAACGCTCTCCTGCAGAAAAACAACAACTTGCTGCATTTGAAAAAAATAGGCTAGAAGCCTTAAAAAAAGAAAAAAGTCATCGTTTATATCATAATGTACAAACAGATATAATTAGAAAAAATTTAAAAGAACTATTAAAATATGAACCATTTAAATCTAATAAAACATTTAACGTTAAAGTAAATAACCTTACTGAAACTCTAGAAAGGTATACTATAGATAAGCATATTGAAGTATTAACCTATTTTATGAAAAATACTACCATTCCCAATAATTATGAAACAAAATATTATTTAAGAGAAAGAGAAATAAATGAGTATAAAAACATAAGTCACCTATCTGCACATGCGCTAGGTGATATTTATATGAATAAAAAGGATTACAAAAAAGCTATAGAATACTTTAATTTAGCACTCACTAAATACCCATATGAAACATTTAGTGGTACCACCTATAGTAATGATAAAAAAAGAATTATAAGAGATATAGAAGAAGCTAATAGTTATATAACTAAAGGAAAATAGTATGTTCTTAAAAACAGAAACTTTAGCTAAAAAAATGATGATAGGAAAATCTATTCAAATGTCATTGGCAGAAGATAAAAGTTTCGAATTATGGCAAAGTTTTATGATAGATAGAAGTACTATAGAATACACTATAAATTCGGACTTATATTCTATTCAGATATATGATAGTTCTATAGATTTTAATTCTTTCAATCCATCTACAGAATTTAAAAAAATTGCGGCTGCCGAAGTATCTAGTTTAGATTTAATTCCTAATAACATGGAAGCTTTTATTTTAGAAAAAGGTTTATACGCTGTCTTTACACATAAAGGACCTGCATCAGAATTTCATAAAACATTTCAATATATTTTTAATAGCTGGCTTCCTTCCTCCGATTATCAATTAGACAATAGACCTCACTTTGAACTTTTGGGGGATAAATACAAAAATAATGCTTCGGATTCTGAGGAAGAAGTTTGGATTCCAATTAAAAGCAAATAATCCATATATCAATAGTAGAGCGTACAACAATAAAAAGAAAAAATCGTTATTTTTTATAACCAGATAAAATAAATTATTCCTTTTTATTAAGGTTTTTATAATTTATAAGTCCAATATAGTATTACTAAAAAAGATGAAAATGAAAAAACTGTACATTTTATTAGGATTAGTCTCTACAGGATTATTATATAATTGCTCTAGTGATAGTGGTTCTCCTGAAGAAGAAGAACCTATAGGAACTGTTATTACCTATAATGCAAATATTAAATCTATAATTACAGCAAATTGTTATCCATGCCATAACAACCCAACAACTAATGCTGCTCCGTTTTCTATGACTACTTTTGCAGAAACAGTTAATGCTGTAAATACAAGACCATTAAGAGCCGCAATAAACGACCCTATAAATCCAATGCCAGAAGCAGGTTTAATGTCTCAACAAAATAGGGACTTAATTGGTAAATGGATAGATCAAGGATTAAAAGAAAAATAAATTTTATTAAATTAATAAACTGTAAACTTATTTTAGGATTGCTAAATATATTGATAACGAATTATACTTTCGGAATATCTTTAAGAACTTCTAGAATAAAACTCCAAAATTTTTGAACAGAGGAAATAGAAACTCTTTCGTCTGGTGAATGTGCTCCTTTTATTGTAGGTCCAAAGCTAATCATATCCATATTTGGATAATTTTGACCTAAAATACCGCACTCTAAACCTGCATGGCAAGCCACTACTCTAGGTTCTTCTTTAAACAATAACTCGTACTTTTCTTTTAATACTTTTAAAATATCTGAATTAGGATTAGGATTCCAACCTGGGTAATCTCCATTCAATTCAACTTCAAAACCTGCTAATTCGAAAGCTGATTGTAAAGATTTAGCTAAATCTAATTTTGCAGAATTTACAGAAGACCTAGTAAGACACTGTACTTCTATTTTCCCTTCTTTAACTACCACACGTGCTAAATTATTAGAAGTTTCTACTAAATTATCCATAGATGCGCTCATAGCATACACCCCATTGTAAGTTGCATATATAGATTTTAACAATTTATCCTGAGCACCTAAACCCATAACTGTTTTAGGCTTGTTTACCTTATCTAAATTTACTATTAAATCGGGTTCCGTTATTGCTAGTTCATTTTTAATAATGGAACTCCACTCATTTAAAGAGGCTTTAAAAGAATCTATGTGCGCTTTATCTACTATTACAACAGCAAAACTTTCTCTAGGAATAGCATTTCTTAAGCTACCTCCATTAATAGAGGCTATACGAATATTATATGCATTAGAGCTTAAATACAATAACCTATTCATTATTTTATTAGCATTACCCAATCCTTTATGAATATCTATTCCACTATGCCCCCCTTTAAAACCTGTAACACTTATTTTAAAGGCTTTTACACTAGTTTTTATAGGCTTTTCGTTATATTCTCTTGTAGCAGTAATATCTATACCTCCTGCGCAACCTATATCAATTTCATCATCTTCTTCTGTATCTAAGTTTAAAAGAATATCGCCTTTTAAGATATTAGCTTCTAATCCCATTGCCCCTGTCATACCCGTTTCTTCATCAATAGTAAATAAGGCTTCTAACGGTGGGTGTACTATATCTTTACTTTCTAACAAAGCCATAATAGTTGCCACTCCCAAGCCATTATCTGCACCCAAAGTAGTGCCTTTAGCTTTAACCCAATCATCATCAATATACATTTGAATTCCTTGAGTATCGAAATTAAAAGTGGTATCCGCATTTTTCTGATGCACCATATCTAAATGAGACTGAAGCGTTACTATTTTTCGGTCTTCCATACCTTTAGATGCTGGCTTTCTTATAATAACATTCCCCACAGTATCTTTAAAAGTCTCTAATTTGTTAGAAGCTCCAAAATCTAGCATAAACTGTATTACACGTTCTTCTTTTTTAGACGGACGCGGCACCTTATTTAAATCTGCAAACTTATTCCAAACAGCTTGTGGCTGTAATTTACGTACTTCGTTACTCATATTTTTTTAATTCTAAGCTCAAAAATACACATAGAAAAAGAATCCTGAGATATAATTAGTTATTTTTGAGTTAATGAATTCTAAAATTAAAAATAGTATTGCTATTGCGCTTATTCCTCAGATATGCATCGTAAAATTATTAGGGTACTTTCCAGAATTTATTGAAAAATATTACAGCTTAAGTATATATCCTATTATTTCTATGTTCTCTAGGAGTATTTTAGGAAATATTCCCTTTTCTATAGGTGATATCACATATGGTATTCTTTTATTTTTAATGTTCAGATTTCTTATTCTTAAGCGAAAAAACATAAAAAAAAATCCCAAATTATTTTTTAGAGATATAGCAATGGTATGCTCTATTTTTTATTTCTTTTTTCATTTATTATGGGGTTTTAATTACTACCGCGAACCAATTTCTAAAAAACTTAATATTACAGAAAAACACACAAAAGAGGAACTAATAAGCTTTGTTAATGAACTAATTATAAAAACAAATACAATACAACATTCTATAACACAGGATAGCACAGCCATAGTAGTAATACCATACACAAAAAAGGAAATTTTTAATATTACAATTAGTGGGTATCAACAGTTAAAAGAAACCATGCCTTTTTTAACCTACGAAAAAACAAGCCTGAAAAAATCATTATTTAGCACACTATTAACATATATGGGCTACGGTGGTTACTTAAACCCTTTTACAAATGAAGCGCAAGTAAATGGACTTATACCTAATTTTAGATATTCTGTAGTTGCTGGGCACGAGATAGGGCACCAAATAGGTTATTCTGCTGAAAACGAAACTAATTTCATTGGTTACATAGTTACTTCTAACAATTCTGACATCTATTTTAAGTATTCTGCATATGCCTACGCTTTACGTTATTGCTTAGCAAGCATAAAAAAACAAGATGAGTTTGCTTTTGAAGAACTGTATTGTAAAGTTAACCAAGGTGTAAAAGAAAATTATTTAGAAACATCTAATTTTTGGAAAGCACACGAAAACCCTCTAGAGCCTATTTTTAAGAGTATTTTTAACACCTTTTTAAAAGCTAACAATCAAGAAGACGGTATCAAAAGCTATAGAGGAGTAGTTTCCTTATTGGTTAATTATCACAAAAAACATCCATTATAAAAATCAACCTTAAGTTTAAAAAACTATTTAATGGGATTAGGTTATTTTTGCAATAATGAAAGAAATAAAACTCATTAGTAGCTTACAAAATCCACTAGTAAAAAAAATTGTTTTACTAAAAGAAAAATCTCGTGAACGTAAAAAAACAGGGCTTTTTATTATTGAAGGTATAAGAGAATTACAATTAGCTTTAAAAGCTGATTATACTATAGATACAATATTCTTTTATGCCAATATTATTTCTACAGATAAAGTAACTTCTTTATTTAATACCACGGACAAACCTATTACGTTTATTGAAGTATCTAAGGAAGTATATCAAAAAATAGCCTACAGAGAAACCACAGAAGGAGTATTAGCAATTGCATTTTCTAAATTACATACGTTAGAAGAACTTGTATTAGAAAATAAAAAACCTTTAATTTTAGTTGCAGAAGCACCCGAAAAACCTGGAAATATAGGAGCGCTACTACGTACTGCTGATGCCGCAAATATAGATGCTGTTATTATAGCTAACCCTAAAAGTGATATTTACAATCCAAACATAATTAGATCCAGCGTTGGATGTGTTTTTACCAATACAATTGCCATAGGAGATACAAAAGAAATTATTAGTTTTTTAGTAAAACAAAACATTAATATCTATTGTGCAGCACTATCTGCCTCTAAAAACTATATAGAAACAAACTTTAACGCAAGTAGTGCAATTGTAGTAGGCACTGAAGCCACAGGCCTTTCTAATGAATGGCTAGACAACTCTAATCAGAATATTATTATACCTATGGAAGGGGAAATAGATTCCATGAATGTATCTGTATCCGCAGCAATACTTATCTTTGAAGCTAAACGACAGCGTAGTTTATAAAAAAACGCCTCCAAACTTTCTATACCATAAAAATGAATACAAATTTATTTTATATAATAATCGCCATACTTGTTATTCAGTTTATAATTGAAACAGTATTAGATTATTTAAATGCTAAAAAATATAACGACCCAGTTCCCGAGGAATTAAACGATGTTTTTAACTTAGAGGAATACAAAAAATCTCAAGAGTACAAAAAAGCAAATTATACATTCGGAATAATTTCATCTAGCTTTTCGCTTATTATCACTATTCTTTTTTTACTATTTGGAGGGTTTAATTGGGTAGATACTATAGCCAGAAGCTTTACGGATAATCCAATTTTAATAGCTTTAATATTTTTTGGAATTATTATGCTTGGGTCAGATATTATAACCACGCCTTTATCTTACTACAATACTTTTGTGATAGAAGAAAAATTTGGTTTTAATAAATCTACAAAAAAGTTGTTTTTTTTAGACAAGATAAAAGGCTGGGGAATGACAATAATTCTTGGTGGAGCTATTTTATCCCTTATTATATGGTTTTTTCAGTGGGCTGGGACTAATTTTTGGATATATACATGGGCGGTTATTGCACTATTCTCTGTATTTATGAATATGTTTTACAGCAAACTAATTGTTCCTTTATTTAATAAACAAACTCCATTAGAAGACGGTTCTTTAAAAACAAAAATAGAGGCATATGCAAAAAAAGTAGGCTTTGAGCTTCAAAATATTTTTGTGATAGATGGTTCTAAAAGATCTACAAAAGCTAACGCTTACTTTTCTGGTTTTGGGAAAGAAAAGAGAATAACTCTTTACGACACATTAATTAATGATTTAGATGAAGATGAAATTGTAGCAGTTTTAGCCCATGAGGTTGGCCATTATAAACGAAAACACATTGTTTTTAACTTAATAACATCCATTTTATTAACTGGTTTAACATTATTTATTTTATCAATTTTTATAAATAACCCACAAATATCCTTGGCTATTGGCGTTGCAACTCCAAGTTTTCATGCTGCATTAATAAGTTTTGGAATTTTATATAGCCCCATTTCTGAAATTACAGGGTTGGTAATGAATTATTTATCAAGAAAATTTGAATACCAAGCAGATAATTATGCTAAGGATACATTTGCCGCTACTCCACTAATAACATCGCTAAAAAAATTATCAAAAAACAGCTTAAGTAACCTTACGCCGCACTCGGCATATGTATTTATGCACTATTCTCACCCACCACTCATTGCTAGAATACACAATTTAAAGGCATAAATATTGTTGTATACTAATAAAGATTATGCTATTTTAGTTTATGATGACAGAAGCTGCCATAGAAAAAGAAAACAAAGAAATTGCACAGCAATATAAAGAGCTATTACGCATAAGCTATCAAAGTCTTACTGATGATGATAAAAAACTTATACGCTCTGCTTTTGATACTGCTGTAGATGCTCATAAAGAACAAAGAAGAAAATCGGGCGAAGCATATATATTTCATCCCATTGCTGTAGCTAAAATTGTAGCTTCAGAAATTGGGTTAGATGCTGTTTCTATTGCATCCGCTTTACTACATGATGTTGTTGAAGACACCGAATATACTTTAGATGATATTGAACGTATGTTTGGGGAAACTGTTGCTAGAATTGTAGACGGACTCACCAAAATTGCGCACCTTAAAAAGGACATGAATATCTCTCAGCAAGCAGAGAATTTTAGAAAAATGCTCCTTACACTTAATGATGATATTAGAGTTATAATTATAAAAATTGCTGATCGCTATCACAATATGCTTACTATGGATTCTATGCCAGAACATAAGCAAGTAAAAATAGCATCGGAAACACTTTATATTTATGCTCCATTAGCGCATAGAATTGGTTTATATAATATTAAAACCGAATTAGAAGACTTAAGTTTAAAATATACAGAACCGAATGTTTACAGAGACATTTCGGATAAAATAGAAGAAACAAAAGAAGAGCAACAAGCATATATTGATGCTTTTACTGGTACAATTCAGAATTCTTTAGATAGGGAAGGTTTAGATTACATTATTAAAGGAAGAATGAAATCTATCTATTCTATCCGGCGAAAAATGAAGGTTCAAAATGTTCCTTTTGAACAAATCTATGATAAGTTTGCTATTCGTGTTATATACAAATCGGACAGGCCAAACGAAAAATTCTTAGCTTGGAAAATCTACTCTATAGTTACAGATAACTTTACCCCCAATCCTGTACGTTTAAGAGATTGGATTTCTTCTCCTAAATCTACAGGTTATGAAGCCTTACACATTACTGTAATGGGGCCAAAAGGTAAATGGGTAGAAGTACAAATACGCAGTGAACGTATGCACGAAATTGCAGAAAAAGGTTATGCTGCGCATTTTAAATACAAACATGGCGACCAAAAAGAACAGGGAATAGAAATTTGGTTAAATAGACTACAAGAAGCTTTAGAAAATGCCAATACAAATGCTGTTGATTTTGTAGAGGAATTTAAGCTTAATTTATATTCTAAAGAAATTTTTGTATTTACGCCTCAGGGAGAATTAAAATCGTTACCTAAAGGAGCTACGCCATTAGATTTTTCTTTTAACATACACACAGAAGTAGGTATGCGTACCCGTGGTGCAAAAGTAAACGGAAAATTAGTTCCGTTAAATACTGTACTACACAGTGGAGACCAAGTAGAAATTATAACTTCTGAACAAGCAAGGCCAAACCAAAACTGGTTAGATTATGCAACTACGGCTAGGGCCAGAGCAAAAATAAAATCATCTTTACGAGAAGAAAAGAAAAATGTAGCTTTAGAAGGAAAAGAAATTCTTAGAAGAAAATTAAAGTCGCAAAAAATAACACTTAACGAAGATACTATAAACAAAATGGTTGTCTTTTTTAAGTTAAAAACTAGCTTGGACCTTTTTTACAGAGTTGGTATAGGCGCTATAGACAACCAAAGGTTAAAAGATTTTGCTGCTACCTATAATAACGCATTTATAAGTTTCTTTAAAAATAAAATAAGAAGAAACCCTGTTCCTAAAGAAATAGATAAGGAAGAAATTACTGCTAAATACAATTTATTAGTATTTGGTGGCGAAGAAGAAAAATTACCATACATACTATCTCAATGTTGTAATCCAATACCTGGAGATGATGTTTTTGGTTTTGTAAGTGTTAACGAAGGCATTAAAGTACACTCCAAAAATTGTCCTAATGCTATTTCTTTACAATCGAACTATGCTTATCGAATTATTTCTGCAAAGTGGATAGACTCATCGCAACAAGAATTTTCTTCTGAAATAACTTTAAGTGGTATAGATAACCTTGGTATTGTAAGTGAAATTACTGATATTATTTCTGGAAACATGCATGTAAACATGCGATCCATTAATTTTACTACAGATGGCGGTACTTTTTCTGGAAAAATAACGGTTGTTGTAAAGAATAATGCTACGCTTAAAAAGCTAGTAGACAACCTAAAAAGAATTAACGGTATAGACAAAGTTACTAGAATTTAAATATTAACATTACATTTGCAAAATATCGTAGTAATGACTAAAATGGGTAGTAATAATAATCAGGAAATTGTAAAAAATGTATTCACTTCTTTTTTAGAGGAGAACGGGCATAGAAAAACACCGGAACGTTACGCTATTCTACAAGAAATATATGATAGCGAAGATCATTTTGATATAGAATCTCTCTATATTAATATGAAAAATAAAAACTACAGAGTTAGTAGAGCTACGTTATACAACACTATAGAACTTTTAATGGATTGCAAATTGGTTAGAAAACATCAATTTGGAAAAAACCAGGCTCAGTATGAGAAATCATATTTTGACAGACAACACGATCATGTTATCTTAACAGATACAGGAAAAGTAATAGAGTTCTGTGACCCAAGAATACAATCAATAAAAAAAACTATCGAAGAAGTGTTTGATATTAAAATTAATAATCACTCATTATACTTTTACGGTACTAAGAATAAAGAAGAAGAATAGATTAACTAATTAATTCAATTACAAACTACATGGCAGTAGATTTACTACTAGGACTACAGTGGGGAGACGAAGGAAAAGGAAAAATCGTTGACGTATTAACCAAAGATTACGGCATAATCGCTAGATTTCAAGGAGGACCAAATGCCGGACACACACTAGAATTTGACGGAATAAAACATGTTTTAAGAACTATACCTTCAGGTATTTTTCATAAGGAATCTATGAACATCATTGGTAATGGTGTAGTTATAGACCCTGTGGTTTTTGTAAAAGAACTAGAAGGTTTAGATAAATTCGGAATAGACTACAAAAAAACATTAATTGTATCTCGTAAAGCTCATGTTATTTTACCAACACATCGCTTATTAGATGCTGCAAGCGAAGCTAGTAAAGGCAAAGCTAAAATAGGTTCTACATTAAAAGGTATTGGCCCAACGTATATGGACAAAACTGGTAGAAACGGTATTAGAATTGGTGATTTAGAATTAGCTAATTGGGAAGAAAAATACAGAAGCCTTGCCGATAAGCACGAAGCTATGATTAAGTTTTATGATGTAGCTATAGAATACGATTTAAACGAATTAGAAAAAGAATTCTTTGAAGCTGTTAAAGCTCTTAAAGAACTTACCTTTATTGATAGTGAAGAATACTTAAACACTGCCATAAAAAATGGTACTACAATTTTAGCAGAAGGTGCTCAAGGTTCTCTATTAGATATAGATTTTGGAACATATCCATTTGTAACATCTTCTAACACTACAGCTGCAGGAGCATGTACTGGTTTAGGTATTGCGCCTAATAAAGTAAAAGAAGTTTACGGTATTTTTAAAGCTTATACAACTCGTGTAGGCTCAGGACCATTCCCAACAGAATTGTTTGATGAAACTGGTGCTAAAATGGCTAAAATAGGGAATGAATTTGGTGCCGTTACTGGTAGACCAAGACGTTGTGGCTGGTTAGATTTAGTTGCCTTAAAGTATGCCGTACAAGTAAATGGTGTTACACAATTAATGATGATGAAAGGTGATGTTCTTTCTGGGTTTGATACTTTAAAAATTTGTACGCAATACAAATATAAAGGAGAAACTATTAGTCATTTACCATACAATATAGAGCCAGAAAATGTAACTCCTATATACACTGAAGTAAAAGGTTGGAAAGAAGATTTAACAGGTATGACAGAAGCTTCTCAACTTCCAAAAGCTCTAAATGATTATATAGATTTCTTAGAAAAAGAATTAGAAGTTCCTATTAAAATTGTTTCTGTAGGGCCAGACAGAACACAAACAATACATAGATAAAAAAAATAACGGCTCATTAATATGAGCCGTTTATTTTTTACCTTATTTGGGAACTGAGAAATATATAATATCCTTAACATATTTTCCAGAGTTAGAGAACCCCAGTAGCTCAATTTTATACCTACCAGAATCGTCTGACGTAAAAAACTCCACTTGCATATCATTATCTTGATTATTATCCCGAATTACAATGTTTGGATTCCATAATAATTGAGTTCTAAAATCTGGTATTCTATTATTATTACTTTTACTATAATTAGCGGTATAATAATCTTTTTTATTAAATATTTTATTAATCTCAAAGGATTTATAAAAACTACTTTTAGATGAAACTTTAAAATCTCCTTTTTTAGTTTTCATAGCGATAATACCTTTATAAATTTTTGGTCCGTATAAATAGTTCCCCATTACAACATCAATACTTTCAATATTTATTGCTTTATACTCTAAAATATTATCATAATCTTGAATTAAAAAACCATCTACCAATACCAAAGCATTTATAGTATTATTTAAATTAGTATCGATAACATTATCGACATTATCACTTACGTAAAAATTATACATCCCATTACTTTTTCTAAATGAGGCTCCATTAATAATTTCTATAAAAGTTTCTTTGATTGTTTTAAAACGAGTATAATCATCAAGTACGTAAGTTTTTACTTTACTAGAATCATAGAATGGTAGAGCCAAATCATTTAGCTTTACAACATTATCTTTTTTCACTTCATGATACGCATTTTCTATTTGATTATTAATACTCTCAGTAATTAACCAATCATTAATATTTGGAGATAGTTTAATATCAGAAAAAAATAAAAAATCATAATCATGAATTTTTTTTTCATCAATACTTACTTTATAATCTAACCTATTAGGCTCATATACTTGAACTATAGCTTCGCTTAGTGTACTATAATCCTCATTAATAGAAAAAAAGAATTGACCAAAACTATTTGTCTTTACTGTTTTAAATATATAATCATTACCAATCATAGATAATGCAATTACTTTATTCTCTATAGAATTCGCCTTGATAGGTTCTATTTTTCCTGATATAATTTCCCCCCTTAATTCTGGCAAATACATTATATCATTTTTAAATGTAGATTTATTAGATTCTTTTAAGGGATTCTCTTTTTTTAAAATACTTACAGAATCAACTTTTCTAACTGATAAAGAATAATTTCCTGCACTAGTTTTATTGCTAATATTTACAATAACTTTCTCTCGTTTATTATATACGTTTTTTGTAACGGATATTATGTTAGATATTTGTTTTGCTCTTGGATTGATTTTTATAGTATCATTAATTTTAATCATTACAGTATCAACTACACCTTTAATATTTGTAATAATTTGTTTATTTCTAACATAAGGGTTTATAATATAAACGTCTTTTTCTTCAAAACTATTTTCATTTTTAGACCAGTTTGTATAGGCTATTATTTTATAATTTCCAGTTAACACATCTGTAGGTAACAAAAAATCTCCATACGCAATACCATTTTCTAATTTAAGCTTATGTTTAAAAACAATATTATTATCAATACCAACTAATTCTACATATATCAATTTACTTAATGTACTATATCTATTCGTTTTTTCATTAAAACAAAATACTTTATAATAGATAGACTCTCCTGTTAAAAATAAATCCGAATTTAATAGAACATCTATTCTTTCTTGAGGAATATTTAGTCCTATTTTATTATTCAAATCCAGTTTTATCTGCGCCAGTAATGGATTATATATAATAAATGATAGAAGTAATAATATTTTTATATAAGTTTTCATAATTAATCTTCCCAAAAATCAGGTTTTATGTTAGATGAAAATGAAGTACAATCTCCACATCTAGGTGACACCACATAATACACACCAAATTGATTTGATCTATATATAAATCCTCTATCATTTATTAGCTCATATAAAGCAACTCTTTCATCAAGATCTGGACCTAACACACCATAATCTAGTCTAACATGATTAGGATTTAAATTCTTATTTAATTCCTCATCATAAATAAGATTACAATCTGTAAAATAAGGAGGTTTTGCTATATCAAAATCGTTATAGTTAAAATAAATCCTTCTTTCAGATACAGATGACACCTCGAAAAAACCAAGTACTTTATCATTTATATTATCAGAAGTAATATTACCCGAAATAAAACCCGGTTGACTCTCTGATAAAATACTTCCTATATTACCCAAATCGTTTAATTGTTTATAAAACGTAAATGCCTCTACATTTTGCACATACTGTTTTACTAGAATGCTGTAACGTTCTCTAATAATACTACTTTCTACATCAATTGTTCTTATCGGAAATCTGAAAACATTATTTTCTGTTAATTCATTAGTAGAAGTCTGTTTAAGTCCAAAAGATTTGGCTGTTGTAAAACATACTTTTTTATTTTCTTTTGTTAATTCATTAAATATAACATATTCAAAAAGAGGCCCTAAACCTACATTGCCATTTATAATATCTATTTTTGTTTCATCAATAAAATAAGATCTAAAAGAAATAGCTTCTGGAGCAACAATTTTATATGTTTCTTCATATTCATATCTAAAAAACTGTACTTCTTGATTCTCATTATTACTGTCAACTAACACACTTATACTATTTTCTTTAGAATTTAATTCAGTGTATAAATTATCTATTTGTGATCTAGGTGTTAATTCACTTTTTTTAGATTTATATCGTTTGCCGTCAGCTGTCGTTATAAATAACTGGTATAACAAATTATCTTGAGCTTTAAAAGCCACATCAGAAATATATTTACCTGTACTTTCTTCCATTGAAAATGAATATCTATTACTATCACTATCAACAATGATTACTTCAGCATTATTTTCTATAATTGGTTCAGTACCATTTAATGATGAAGTTCTTGAAAGAATAATTTCTTGATTTTTAAATTCATTTGTAACTGTACCTTCTACCACCAATACACTCTCAAACACATCTATACCATCTATATCAAAAGGTTCTCTACAACTTATTATTGTACATAGCAATAAAAAATATAATATTCTGTATTTTAAATTAGTATACATTTTTAAAATTTAAAATTATACGTTATTGTAGGAATAGCTACAGAAAAAATTGAAGTTTTATAGGCCTGTATTTTTCCATTATCTTCAGTTACAAAAAATACTGAATAAGGGTTATTTCTTCCCAATATATTATAAATTGATATATTCCAAAAGCTATGAGCTAATTTTTTTATTTTATGATTTCCCTCAATATTAACACCTATATCAAAACGATAATAGTCGGGAATTCTAAATTGATTTCTATTACTGAATAAAACACGTTCTTCACCTCCAAAAACATATTTGCCTACAGGAAAAGTAATTGGCCTCCCTGTTTGGTATATAAAATTAGTAGAAATACTATAACGTTTTGTTAATTTATAATTAGCAACCAAACTTATATCATGAGGTTTATCATAATTAGCAGAAAAAAAGTTTCCGTTATTTATTCGTTCTTGTTGTATCTCACTATCAAGCTTAACTAATGCCCTTGAGTATGTATATCCAAGCCAACCATTAAGTCTTCCTTTTTTCTTTTTAAGTAATAATTCTACACCATAGGCTTTCCCTTCTCCTTGTAAAAGTTCCTGTTCTACATTATCATTAAGAATAAGATTTGCTCCAACTTTATAGTCAAGAAGGTTTTCCATTTTTTTATAATACCCCTCAAGACTTAACTCTAAACTAGAATCTTCAATATTTTTATAAACACCTAAAGTATATTGATTTGCCTTTTGCGGCTTTATATTTAAATCTGATAATTTCCATGTATCAGTTGGCGATACAGTTGTATTACTAGATAGTAAATGTAAAAATTGAAATGTTCTATTGTAACTAGCTTTAATAGATGTATTAGGTGATATAAAATACCTTAAAGATACACGCGGTTCTATACCGCCATATGATTTTATTTTTTCATTATTACTAAATTCTAAAACATTAGTAATTGAAGATGTATTTCTAGATACTCCTGACTGGTAAACATTTTGAGTTGCTTCTCCTAAAGCTGTGAAAACAGAATATCTCAAACCTAAATTCAAAACAAACTTATCATTTATTTCAAATAAATCTGAAATATATGCAGCCGATTCTAATCCTTTTTCTTTATTTATTTTTTTCTCTTCTATAATAGACATATCACCCAAGGGTTTAATATTTCCAGGGTTAACCTGATACAACTTACTACTTAAACCATAATAAATTTTATGTTTTCTATTATATAAATAATTTAGATTGAGTTTAACCTGTGTTTCATTGATCCTATAATCAAAATCAAAATTTCCGTTAGAATCTCCTTCATAATTTATACCGTAAGTATAATTACTATTTACAGCTATTAATTCTGCGCTATTTTTACTATTAAACTCATGCTTCCACTTAAAAGAAGCAAGTATATTATTATAGTTGTATATTGAATCTGTAGTTATACTAAAATCATCATTACTATAATAAAAAGTGGTTTTAACACTATTTTTATCATTTACTTTATGGTTATATTTTACTATTCCATCATAAAATGATGCTTCACTATTTTTTAAAGACGGCTCATCTAATGATTTTAAAATCCAATTAGAATAAGTAGCTCTAACTCCTGCTATTAAAGATGATTTATTTTTAATTATTGGCATCTCTACACTCAAATTTGCTGTAATAGGACCAACAGATCCTTCTCCAGAAACTTTTTCCACATTTCCATCTTTTGTTTTTATATCAAATACAGATGAAAGTCTTCCTCCAAACATAACAGGTATACTTGCTTTATAAATATCTACATCACCAGTAGTAAACTGATTAATTGCAGAGAAAAAACCTAAAAAATGAGAAGGACTATATAGTATAGCATCATCTAATAAAATTAAATTTTGATCTGCTCTTCCTCCTCTAACATTATAGCCATTGGCGCCTTCGCCAGCTGTTGTAATTCCGGGTAATGTTGTTGCTACTTTTAAAAGATCTCTTTCTCCCAAAACGATGGGTACATTTTTTATCCCAGCACTAGTGATATTAGTAACACCAACAACCGCATCTTCAATATTTTTATTTTTATTTGCTTCTACTACAATTTCATCTAATTCTTCAATATTTTCTGTAACAAATAAGTTTACCATTCCATTACCATAGATTACAATTGTTCTTTTTAACGATTCATATCCTAGTAATTTTGTTTCTAATATATTTTCTCCTACTGGAACTTGTAGCTTAAAAAAACCTTTATCATCAGTTATCGTATTTTGGTTTTTAATTGATATAACAACATTAGATACAGGGTTTCTTCCATTAATATCTTTAACAATACCTTTAAGAGTATATGTTGATTGATTAGAATTTTTATTTTGTTTCCCTATGATAATTACTTTATCATCATGTTTATTTTTAATTTTTTCATTTTTATTTACATAAAAAACAGGTGTTTTATTTACATTTTTATATGAAGAAGTAATTTTTTGTTCAAAATAATTTTTTGGGAGTTTATCATATATAACCTTATTTAAAGTTAGTATGATTTTATCATTATAAATGGAATAATTTAAAGGAGTATGCTTAAATATATCGTCCAAAATAAACTCCAAATTATTATCATAAGACTTTGTTATTGTTGCAAGCCCTTCTAACCAAGAGTCTTGAAAATAAAAGGTATAGTTAACAATTTTCTCTAATTCAATAATAGCCTCTTTTGGTGTAACTGAATTAAACTCAACAGTAACAGACTTATCTGATTGACAAAAAGCATTTTGTAATGCTAAAAACAAAAAAAATGAAATTATTTTCTTCATCATTCAATACTATACTGTATATCTATGTTTGTAATTAATTTTATCATAAATAAATCATTATTGTTTTTATATAATTTCCTATATGACTCATATGAAGCTTTTATTTCTTTTTTCTTATTAGAAAAAATTTTCTTCAAAGATTTTAATGATTGAATCTTAAAAAATTTATCATTGTATAATAAAAAATATGTGTTATTTGATAAGAATTTATAAAACGCCCCCCTATCAATACTTGTAAGTTCAACCTTATTTTTTTTATGCTTAATATACAATGTTAATAGTGGACTAACATAAGCTTGCTCAAAAAAACCATTCCCATAATAAGGTTTTAAAACTTCATTATTATCTAACTTAATAAACTTATGTGTATCTAATGAGAATTTCTCTATTTTGTCTGAAATTAATTTTATATAAAAAAAAGCATGTTCATTGTCTGGTTTAAAAACCAAAAAATCTTCATTTATATTATATTTCAATTGTAATTTAGAATAAAACTGATTGTTGTAATTAACTGACCCTTTAATGAAGTTAGCAGAATTAAAATAAGGAAAATGATTATCAATAGTATTAGTGTAAGTATTATAATACCTTATTCCATTATAAATTTCATTGTTTTCAACACCTATTATTGAATCAAACTTTATGTAATGGTCAGTTTGACAAAAAATAGCCGTAATACTCTGAACATAAAGATATATATATATGATTTTCTTGATGATGATTTTTCTTTTCTTATTAACAAATACAGATTATAAAATTATAAGAATTTTATTTCTTTATAATAAAGATAGAAAATATTTTGTTAGTAAAAATGAACATAACTATAATTTATGAAGCATCCAATAAAATTATTACTTAATACTGTTTATGTATATTACTAAAATCTCAAAAAAAAAGCCTATAAATATAAATTTATAGGCTTTTAAATTATTGAACAGGAAGTTTAATTTACTCTCCTAATAACTTTTTGTATTTCATGAAGTTTTCATTATCACCTAAAGCTCCATATATATTTTTTAACTGCGATAATATACCTTGGTTTCCAGGATTTAATTTTAAAGCATCTTCTAATATTTGTGCTCCTTGCACAAATAAATTATCTTTTTGTTGCTTAAGCTCGTCATACTTTGCGATATCAGCTCTTGAGCTACCTAAAGCATTCATTTGATCAACTAACCCATTTCCTTCATTAACATAAGTTGTAGATAAGTTTAATTGTGCATTAACATATCCTGGATTAATTTCTATTGCTTTTCTGTACGATTCTCTAGCTTCTTTAACATTACCTTGCTCTCCATTAATAACAGCTATGTTATAGTGTAAATCTGCATTTTCTGGTGCAATCTGTGTAGCTTCTGCCATTAGAGACTTAAACTTATCTTTATCTCCTTGCTTAAAATATAAATTAGCTTGGTTTAATATAAGGTTAACATCATTAGGGTCACTAACTCTTGCATCTTCGTATGCCTGCATTGCTTTATCATCCTGACCTAATTGAGTGTATATTAAAGCAATATTTTTAATTATTTCTCCTTTTCTAGAAGGTGTTTTTTCATCCTTAGGGTCTTTATACTTTTTAGACTTAACCATTAAATCTCTTTGTTGTTTAGCGCCTAAGTTTTCTACCTCTCCCGTTTCAATATTTACCGCAGTATACTTTAATTCACTTCCATCATAATTTAAATCTTTTAATTCATTATAGTAAGTAAGTGCTTTTTCATAGTGACGTCCATTAACAGCACTACTCGCAGCATAATAAAGATATACGGTGTCTTTTTTGCTTAAAGTATACCCCATGTATAACTTTTCTGCTGCATCTTCAAAGTTTTTGCTTTCATTATCTTTTATTGCAGAATTTATTAATTTTCCGCTTATTGCAGCTAAACTCTTTTTTGCTTCTACAGTATATTTTATTTTTCCTGCTTCTTCTACTGCTAATAATTTGTTATATGACTCAATAGCCTTTTTGTAACCTTCTACAGCTCCACTTTTATTAGAAATTTCATTATGTACATTTCCTTGTAAAAAGTAGTACTGTGCTTTTAATTTAGCATCAGCTCCGTCAATAAGAGAAGAAGCTCCGTCTAATGCTGTTTTAGCAGCTTCAAAATCACCGCTTTTAAATGCTTTATCTGCAGTTTTAATCTCATCCTTCTGAGAAAATCCAGCTATAGAAAAAGTCATAGCTGCTGCAATTAAAATTTTACTTTTCATTTTTAATTTAATTAATGTTATTTATTTATTCTTCTGTTTCTGGAGTATTATTATCAATTGCCGTGCCATCTTCTTCAGTTACATCCATATCAAGAATATCTGCATCTTCTACAGCATCTTCTTCTTTCATAACTTTTGCTACAGCCGCAATAGAATCGTTCCCCTTTATGTTTATAAGTTTAACTCCTTGTGTTGCTCTACCCATTACTCTTAAATCTTCTACAGACATACGAATAGCAATACCAGATTTATTAATAATCATTAAATCATCTGAATCTGATACATTTTTAATTGCTACAAGGCCTCCTGTTTTTTCTGTAATAGATATTGTTTTAACTCCTTTACCACCTCTATTGGTAATTCTGTAATCATCTATACTTGATCGTTTTCCATAACCATTTTCAGAAACTACTAAAATTTCTTCTTCAAAATCATGAACAGCAACCATACCTATAACCTCATCATTCTCATGAGCTAAACTAACACCTCTTACCCCAGAAGCATTTCTTCCCATTGGTCTTGTTTTACTCTCCTCGAACCTAATTGCTTTTCCAGATTTAAGTCCTAAGAAAATTTGACTTGTTCCTGTAGTTAACTTAGCCTCTAATAACTCATCACCTTCTTTAATACCAATAGCATTAATACCATTCTGTCTTGGTCTAGAATATTGCTCTAATGATGTTTTCTTAACGGTACCTTTCTTAGTCGCCATTATTACATAATGACTGTTTACATACTCTTCGTCTTTTAAATCTTGAGTACATATAAATGCTTTAACAGCATCTCCAGGCTCAATATTTATAAGATTTTGTATAGCACGCCCTTTAGATGTTCTTGTTCCTTCAGGGATTTCATATACACGCATCCAGAAACATTTTCCTTTTTGTGTAAAGAATAACATGTATTGGTGATTTGTTCCTACAAAAAGATGCTCTAAGAAATCTTCATTTCTAGTAGAAGAGGCTTTTTGCCCTACTCCTCCTCTATTTTGTGTTTTGTACTCAGATAAAGGTGTTCTTTTGATATAACCTGCATGAGAAATAGTAATTACTACTTGCTCATTAGGAATCATATCTTCCATACTTAAATCACCACCAGCAAAATTAATTTCAGAACGTCTTTCATCACCGTACTTATCTTTAATTACAAGAAGCTCGTCTTTTATAATTTGCATTCTTCTAGCTTTGTCTGCTAAAATATCTTTTAAGTCTGCAATGGTTTTTACAATTTCATCGTACTCAGCCCTTAACTTATCTTGTTCCAGACCTGTTAACTGGCGTAAGCGCATCTCTACAATAGCTTTAGCCTGTATTTCTGAAAGTTTAAAACGCTCTATTAAATTTGCTCTTGCCTCATCTGCATTAGAAGATGCTCTAATAATAGCTATAACTTCATCTATATTATCAGATGCTATAATAAGACCTTCTAATATATGTGCTCTTTCTTCTGCTTTTCTTAACTCATACTTGGTACGCCTAACAACTACCTCATGTCTATGCTCCACAAAATAGTGAATCATTTCTTTAACATTTAATAACTGTGGTCTACCGTTAACTAAAGCAATATTATTTACACTAAAAGAAGATTGTAAAGCCGTGTACTTATATAACATATTAAGTACAATATTAGGAATAGCGTCTCTTTTAAGAATATAAACAATACGCATACCATTTCTATCCGACTCGTCTCTGATTGTAGAAATACCTTCTATTTTTTTATCATTAACTAAATCAGCCGTCTTCTTGATCATATCAGCTTTATTCACCTGATATGGAATTTCGGTAACAATAATACATTCTCTACCCTGAACTTCTTCAAAAGTAGCTTTCGCACGCATTACAACTCTACCCCTACCCGTTTTAAAAGCTTCTTTAACACCATCGTAACCATAAATGATTCCTCCTGTTGGAAAATCTGGCGCTTTTATATGTGTAATTATCTCATCAATCTCGATATCATTATTATCAATATAAGCAACAGTACCATCTATAACCTCGGAAAGGTTATGTGGTGGCATATTCGTTGCCATACCAACAGCAATACCAGATGCCCCATTTACTAATAATTGAGGGACTCTTGTAGGAAGTACAGTTGGTTCCTGAAGAGAATCATCAAAGTTTAACTGATGATCTACTGTTTCTTTATCAATATCTGCCAACATGTCATCAGCAATCTTACGCATACGTGCTTCCGTATAACGCATTGCTGCTGGGCTATCACCATCAATAGAACCAAAGTTACCTTGCCCATCTACAAGCATATATCTTAAACTCCATTCCTGAGCCATACGAACCATAGAATCGTATACAGAAGTATCTCCATGTGGGTGATACTTACCTAAAACTTCTCCAACTATTCTGGCAGATTTTTTATGTGCACTATTAGAACGAACTCCCAATTCGTGCATTCCAAATAAAACCCTTCTATGTACTGGCTTTAAACCATCTCTAACATCTGGCAAAGCACGTGACACAATAACTGACATTGAATAATCAATGTAAGCAGATTTCATCTCATCTTCAATATTAATAGGAATTAGTTTCTCTCCTTCAGCCATATTAAATTTTATATGTTTAATTAGTTAAAAAATCATGACAATATACGTAAAAACGAATGTTATTATAGCATAAATAAATACTTTATAAAAGAATTTATTAACACTTTAACAAGCTCATTTAGTTAATAATTAATTGAAATTTTCTTTGTAATTCATTCTTTTTTTCGTCTATTCGAATAAGTTTATCGAATATAGGTACGGTATTTGACGTTATTATAGATAGATTTAGTATTTTTAATGATGAAAAGGAATAGCATATGGATGATAATTTTTCACCTAGAGTAAAAGATGTAATTGCTTATAGCAAGGAAGAAGCATTAAGACTTGGCCACGATTTCATTGGTACGGAGCATTTAATGCTTGGTTTATTACGAGATGGAAGCGGCAAAGCAATAAATATATTAGACGCATTAGACGTGGATTTAGACCACCTAAGAAGAAAGGTTGAAATTTTAAGTCCTGCCAATCCAAGCGCTAATAATTTACAAAAAGATAAAAAAAACCTGCATTTAACCAGACAAGCTGAACGTGCACTAAAAACAACATTTTTAGAAGCCAAGTTATTTCAGAGTTCTGCAATTAATACAGCGCATTTATTACTTTGTATTTTAAGAAATGAAAATGACCCAACTACAAAACTACTTCATAAGTTAAAAGTAGATTATGATGGTGTAAAGGATCAGTTTAAATCTATGATTACAAGTGATGATGATTATATAGATATACCTAGAGCAGAATCTTTCCCTAATGAATCGGAAGATGGTAATGATGGAAAAGAAAATACTTTTGGATCTACTGGTGGAGGGCAACAAGCTAATAAAAAATCTAAAACACCTGTATTAGATAATTTTGGTAGAGACCTTACCAAAATGGCAGAAGAAAACAAATTAGACCCTGTTGTTGGTAGAGAGAAAGAAATAGAGCGTGTATCTCAAATATTAAGTAGAAGAAAAAAGAACAACCCTTTACTTATTGGAGAACCTGGTGTTGGTAAAAGTGCCATTGCAGAAGGACTTGCTCTAAGAATTATTAATAAAAAAGTATCTCGTATACTATACAACAAAAGAGTTGTAACATTAGATTTAGCTTCTTTGGTTGCTGGCACAAAATATCGTGGACAGTTCGAGGAACGTATGAAAGCTGTAATGAATGAATTAGAAAAGAATGATGATATTATTCTTTTTATTGATGAAATACATACCATCGTAGGAGCTGGTGGTGCCACAGGTAGTTTAGACGCTTCTAACATGTTTAAACCTGCATTAGCAAGAGGCGAAATTCAATGTATAGGAGCAACAACATTAGACGAGTACAGACAATATATAGAAAAAGATGGTGCATTAGAACGTCGTTTTCAGAAAGTAATTGTTGAACCCACATCTGTTGAAGAAACTATAGAAATACTTAAAAATATAAAAGGTAAATACGAAGACCACCATAATGTTAATTATACAGATGAAGCTTTAGTTGCTTGTGTAAAATTAACAAATAGGTATATGACTGATCGCTTTTTACCAGACAAGGCTATTGATGCTTTAGATGAGGCTGGTTCTAGAGTACATATTGTAAATATGGATGTCCCTAAACAAATATTAGAGCTAGAAAAGCAACTAGAAGATGTTAGAGATTTAAAAAACTCTGTAGTAAAAAAACAACGTTACGAAGAAGCAGCTAAATTAAGAGACGACGAAAAGAGATTAGAAAAAGAATTAGCTGTTGCACAAGAAAAATGGGAAGAAGATAGTAGCTTACATAGAGAAACCGTATCAGAAGAAAATGTAGCCGATGTTGTTTCTATGATGAGTGGTATCCCTGTAAATAGAATTGCACAAACAGAAAGCAAAAAACTAGTTAAATTACCTGCTTTAATTAAAGGAAATGTAATTGGCCAAGATGATGCTGTTGCTAAAGTTGCCAAAGCAATACAAAGAAACAGAGCTGGTTTAAAAGACCCTAACAAACCTATTGGTTCCTTTATATTTTTAGGACAAACAGGAGTAGGAAAAACACAATTAGCTAAGGTTTTAGCCAAAGAACTATTTGATTCTGAAGATGCATTAATACGCATTGATATGAGCGAGTATATGGAGAAATTTGCCATCTCTCGTTTAGTAGGAGCTCCTCCAGGGTATGTTGGTTATGAAGAAGGTGGGCAGTTAACCGAAAAAGTTAGACGCAAGCCATACTCAGTTGTATTATTAGACGAAGTAGAAAAAGCACATCCAGATGTATTTAACATGCTCTTACAAGTATTGGATGATGGTTTCCTTACTGATAGCCTTGGACGCAAAATAGACTTTAGAAATACAATTATAATAATGACATCCAATATAGGTGCCCGCCAATTAAAAGACTTTGGACAGGGTGTTGGTTTTGGAACTGCCGCTAAAAAAGCGCAATCTGATAGTCATCAAAAAAGTGTAATTGAAAATGCTCTTAAAAAAGCTTTTGCTCCTGAATTTTTAAATAGAATTGATGATGTAATTGTATTTAACGCTCTAGAAAGAGGTGATATCCATAAAATTATTGATATTGAATTAAATAAATTATTCAAAAGAATTAAAGATATTGGATACACTCTTAACTTAACAGATAGTGCAAAAGATTATATTGCCGATAAAGGGTTTGACAAGCAGTATGGTGCTAGACCTTTAAAAAGAGCTATTCAGAAATATATTGAAGATGCACTTGCCGAAGAGATTGTAAATTCTAAATTAGACGAAGGAGATACCATAAACATGGATTTAGATAAGAAAAAAGAAGAACTTACAATAGAAATTAAAAAAGAAGAAAAATCATCTGAAGCATAAACTCAGATTTATTTCACAAAAAAAGGAGTCAACTAAAATTGGCTCCTTTTTTGTATCCAAAATACAAGTGTAAAAATTACAATTTAAAAAAACCGTTTAAAAGTAATACATACGATATTTAGGCTTTTTGTCTATTATTTTTCACCACTGCTCACCATAAAACTACATTTGTCTTGAGACACACTGTATAAATAATATATTAATGAGAATTAAACGACAATCAAAGAAAACGATTATCGTTAGGGAATACGAATTGGAAGTTGGAAAAATCCAAGTGTACAATGACTATATGGTAACTACGTTTGACGAAGGAGCCACGCTAACACTAGAAAGAGCATACCAAATTATTGGAATCGCTGAAATACATTTTAGAGATAAAAACTTTGGTTTTATAAGCCTTAGAAGAAACTCTTATGCTGTTGACCCTTCCATATACAATTACTTAAGAGAATTAGATAACCTTAAAGCATTTGCTATCGTATCTATTAAAGAAATAGATATGCATAATTTTAAGGTTGAAAAAATGTTTTATAAAAAACCTATGAAATTTTTTATAGAATATACTAACGCATTAGCTTGGGTAAAAAGACGCGTTAAAAGCAGTAAATAAACCTACTTCTCTTTTATCCTTCCTCCTGTTGCCCCTCAACAACAGGGTTTTCAGGAACTGTACATAAATCATAGCATACTCCCCATGTACTTACACCAATAAAAATTTAATTATTATTAAAAATAACAAATTTAAAGTTTTATAATTTCTCAATTTTTAAATATACTTTCCAATGATGTCTTTGAGACCCAGCAATTAAACCTGAATCAAAAAAGGCTTCTTTACTACTTAATTGGTTTTTAAACAAATCACTTTTAATTCTATAAAACTTATACTTATCTATCGGCTTATCATTTGGCATTTTCACATTACAGTTCCAACCAGAAATACCATCATTTTTATGACATGATTTGAAATATAAATTTAACAAATCATTATTTTCGAAATCTGGATCTATACAAAAAGTAAGCGACTCTCGCTGTAAGCGTAGTTTATCTTGGTTATATTTGTTACCTTAAAAGTATTATTAACTGCTTCATGGTGCCTTTTTGCCCATTCATTACTATTACGGTTTCCCCACTCTACCAATTTGTTATTTGTCCAATTTCAGAAGGAATTGAAGTAATATTATTATATGATAAACCTAAACTTGTAAGATTGGTTAATTGTCCAATACTGCTTGGTAATGTTGTAAGGTCAGAAAAATCTAATGATAATCTAATTAATATACTATTCTAATCTAAGAATACACCTTGCCAATTTTCTATATTTTCACTATTAATATCCCAACCTAAGGTATTATTTGGGTTGGCATTATAGATGTCTAGTAAAATGTCTCTTGTACTAAGATTTGTATTAAAGTTATCATCGTCATTACTGCAGCTAAATAATAGATACGATTATTGTTAATAAAAGTAGTATGCTTAGCATGTTGTTTTTTGTTTTCATTTTTTTAAATATTATTGTTTCTTAATTAACTCAATTTCAATTGGATTAAATAGTATTTGTAATATGCGTGTATCATCTTTACAATTGTTATCAGTACTAATATCCCAACCGCCAGTATCTCCAACAACTTCTAATAAGGCAACGTGTCCTTTATTGTCAAGACCGTTTCCTACAGATAAACTATGAGGAGAGCCATCACCTCCTCCAAAAATTTGATTTTGTCCTCCGCCTTGAAGCACTTTATTAAAGGTTGTTTCGGAGAAAGGTTTATCTACAATACCATTTATGTATGTGCCGTAAGGAGCTTTGTATATAGGGATTTCCCAATAGCCTTTTACTTCAGATCTACCAGTTAATCCATCACTTTTAGTTTCCTGAGCATTAAAACGTATACGTGCTATAAGTTCTTTATTGTTTTTACTAGGATATAAAAAAACAGAGCCAAATACCTTTGGACCATTACCAGCAAACTCAAAGTCTCCGCCAACTAAAGTGCTTGGGCATAGGTCTTTTATAGGGTTAGCCTTTATTGATTTTTTAAATACTTCTACCTTACCAGCAAGTACTTGTTTTAATGTAGGTTCTGGTTTTAATCTTTTAAGCCTCCATTTTTGAGCGTTTCCACCATTAAGTTCCCACATCCAAATGGGAGTTCCATCTTTAGATTTGCCCCATTGTACATCTAAAAATGTACCTATTTTAGATTTTATATAAAAATAACCGTCAGGGCCTTTAATAAATTTCCATTTAAGATTGTTTTGATTTACTTTATCCCAAAGTGTAACTATTTCTTTTGGTACACCAGTACCTTTATATACATGTACATACTTACCCAATGCTGATTTAATGTAGAAATAGCCGTCACCTGCATTTTCTAATGTAAATTTTTGAGCAATTTTGCCATTATAAGGCCATAAATGTAATGGTGTACCATTTTTATTTTTTGCCCATTGTACATCTAAATATTTACCAGCTATTGCAGATTGTATGTAATACGTTTCTCCTGCTTTTTGAGCATAAGAAAAACTTATAACTAAAAAAAATGCTAATTTTATAATTGATTGTATTGATTTCATTTTTGTAAGTGTTTAATAATTAATTCTCTAATCCAAAATAATTAGCTACCTGTTGGTAATTATTGATATCTACACCTTTGTCTTTAAAATAAACAGAAAAATCTTTACTGCTTTTGGCGCTTATTTCACTGTCAATTTTCAAGAGCAAAACTCTCGCATTACCGGCACCACATCCCACTGGTATAGTTCTATTAAAATCACTATCATAAAAATCTATCCAAACTTCAGAAAGAGACAGATAAGGACTAATGTTTGCATAATATTTGCCACATAAAATTCCTGGATAAAGACTAAAAACAGGACCTACAGTTGAAAAATAACTACCCATGTAAACCAATACAGCAATTTCTCTACTCTCTTCATCGGTAAATTTATCCGGGATTAGTAATGTTATCCTATTCTTATCAAATTTATTAGAAATATTAAATTCATAGAAAGCTAATAAACTATTTTCACCATCTTGTCCATCAGTTCCGTCTTCTCCGTCTTCTCCGTCTTCTCCATCCTCGCCATCTATTCCATCTTGTCCAGGTTCTCCTTGTGGCCCTACAAGACCTTGCTCTCCATCGATACCATTGATACCGTTCTCCCCATCCAAACCATCCTCACCAGAGCAAGACGCTACTAAAATTGCAAATATTAGTAAGCCTGTTTTAAAAAATTGCTTTGTTTTCATGTTTAAAAATTTATTTATTAATAATTACGTTGTTTAAAATGAAACTCTAGTTAAATTAACAGTATCAAAATTGTACTTAGGTTTTAAAGTTTGTTTTTCTAGTAATATTTAATATTCCTAATATTTATTTCACATTAAATGGCTTTTAGTATTATTTCTCCATCTCCCATTAATATTAATTCTTTACCATCCTTCATAAAATTGGCTGTTTTAGGAAATAAGCTGAATAACAATTCTTCAAAAAAACTAGCTCCTGCTATTTCTGTACAAGCAGTATTACTAATAGATATATTCAAGTTATCTTCAGTCATATAATTAAATACACATGTATTAGTCCCTGATACAACACAAGTACCATCTGTCTTAAATTCAATACTATATCCTTTATCTGCGTTTGTAAAAATTGATGCGTCTTTTTCTTTCAATTTTATGACCTCCCAAGTCTTTGATGATAAATCAATACTTACTTTTTCTACAACTACAGTTATTGTAGACCTTGTAGTTAATTCACCATCGAAAACCTCTAAGGCTATTATATGGGTAGTTGCTGTTTCAAAGTCTAAATTTTTACCTTCAACTAAACTTAATTCTCCTGTATTATTTATTGTAAATAAATCGTTGCTATTGGTAGTAATGGTAAACGTAAGTTCGTTTTCATCGGTAGCTACTACAGTAGCAAAGGGTGTGTTACTAGCAATATCCTCTGCTACACTAAAGGTTTGGTCTGCTACTATTGGGGCTATATTTGCTGGGGCATCGTCTTTTTTACATGCTATTATTGCTAATATTATTGTAAAGAGTACTAATTTTAGAAGTGTCTTTTTCATGTTTATTTAAAATTTAATAACATATTTAGTTTGTTTTTATATGCGTTATGGGGTACAACTGGTAAAATTGGGTAGGTCTGTTGGGCTTAAACCAGAATTATCACTAAAACCTACACATAAGTTAACATTACTTACATCCCAACCAGAGAGATTTTGGTTAAAGGATGTTGCTCCTGAGAACATAATTTCCATATCAGTAACATTACTTACATCCCAACCAGAGATATCTTGGTTAAAACTTGTAGCTCCATCGAACATACTCCCCATATCAGTAACATTACTTACATCCCAACCAGAGATATCTTGGTTAAAACTTGTAGCTCCATCGAACATACTCCACATATCAGTAACATTACTTACATCCCAACCAGAGATATCTTGGTTAAAACTTATAACTCCTGAGAACATACTCCACATACTAGTTACATTACTTACATTCCAAGCAGAGACATCTTGGTTAAAACTTATAGCTTCTGAGAACATACTCCACATATTAGTAACATTACTTACATCCCAAGTAGAGATATCTTGGTTAAAACTTGTAGCTCCCCAAAACATACTCTCCATATTAGTAACATTACTTACATCCCAACCAGAGATGTCTTGATTAAAACCAGTACTCTCAAACATTCTGTACATACTAAAAACATTACTCACGTCCCAAGAAGAGATATCTTGGTTAAAATTTGTAGCTCCCAAAAACATACCTGCCATAGAAACCACCTTACTTACATTCCAAGCAGAGATTTCTTGGTTAAAGGATGTAGCACGTTCAAACATCTCACCCATATTAGTAACATTACTTACATCCCAACCAGAGATATCTTGGTTAAAACTTGTAGCTCCTGAGAACATACCACCCATATTGGTAACTAATGATAAATCAGGAATATCTGTTGTATTCAGCTTTAGGTTAGAGCACCCTCTAAAAGCATCCTCCATACTTTCCCATTTAATAGTTCCCCATTGGGTAACTTCTAATAGTTTTTCTCTTTCACTAGTAGGTATTACAATTTGTGGGTATACCCCAGAAATTTTAATGGTATGCTTTCCGGCCACTGTGTAACTATGAGTAGCTTCTGTGGTTTGGTTTGTAGCAACAGTACCATCTCCCCAATCTATGGTATAATTATATGTATTGGAAAGAGTAGCTATAGTTATAGTTTCATTTGCTGTAGTAGTTTGCCAAGTGGTTATAAAAGGTCTGTTTTCATTTATATCTTCTATATTTATAGTAATAATAGTTTTTGTAGTTAATTCGCCATCAAAAACCTTTACAGCTATTATATGGGTAGTTGCTGTTTCAAAATCTAAATTTTTACCCTCAACTAAACTTAATTCTCCTGTATTATTTATTGTAAATAAATCGTTGCTATTGGTAGTAATGGTAAACGTAAGTTCGTTTTCATCGGTAGCTACTACAGTAGCAAAGGGTGTGTTACTAGCAATATCCTCTGCTACAGTAAATGTTTGGTCTGCTACTATTGGTGCTATATTTGCTGGGGCATCGTCTTTTTTGCAAGATATTATTGCTATAATTATAAAAAGTGATATTAATTTTAGAAGTGTCTTTTTCATATTTATTTAAAATTTAACAACATATTTAGTTTGTTTTTATATGCGTTATGGGGTACAACTGGTAAAATTGGGTAGGTCTGTTGGGCTTAAACCAGTATTATCGCTAAAACTCGTACATGAGGTAACATTACTTACATCCCAACCAGAGATATCTTGGTTAAAGGATGTAGCTCCTGAGAACATACTCCACATATTAGTAACATTACTTACATCCCAAGCAGAGATATCTTGGTTAAAACTTGTAGCTCCATCGAACATAAAACCCATATTTGTTACTTTACTTACATCCCAATCAGAGATATCTTGATTAAAGGATGTTGCTCCTGAGAACATTGCACTAAGATCAATAACATTACTTATATCCCAATCAGAGATATCTTGGTTAAAACTTGTGGCAATTTCAAACATACCAAACATATCAGTAACATTACTCACATCCCAAGTAGAGATATCTTGGTTAAAGGATGTTGCTCCTGAGAGCATTACAGACATATTGGCAACATTACTTACATCCCAAGTAGAGATATCTTGGTTAAAATTTGTGGCATCAAAGAACATTGCAGTCATATCAGTAACATTACTTACATCCCAAGTAGAGATATCTTGGTTAAAACTTCTAGCTTCCCTAAACATACCAGCCATATTGGTAACCAATGAGATATCAGGAATATCTGTTGTATTCAGCTTTAGGTTAGAGCATCCTAAAAAAGCATTCTCCATACTTTCCCATTTAATAGTTCCCCATTGGGTAACTTCTAATAGTTTTTTAGCATTATCAACGCTACGATACGAACTAATAGCTGGGAATTTTCCTGAGATTTTTATTATATGCTCGCCTGCTGTAGTATAGCTATGTGTAGCATCTGTGGTTTGGTTTGTTGCAACAGTACCATCTCCCCAATCTATAGTGTAATTATATGTATTGGAAGTGTTAGTAGCTATAGTTATAGTTTCATTTGCTGTAGTAGTTTGCCAAGTGGTTATAAAAGGACGTTCTTCTATTACATCGTCTATATTTATGGTTATTATGGCTTTGGCACTTAACTCACCATCAGAGACTTCTACTGCTATTATATGGGTAGTTGCTGTTTCAAAATCTAAATTTTTACCCTCAACTAAACTTAATTCTCCTGTATTATTTATTTTAAATAAATCGTTGCTATTGGTAGTAATGGTAAACGTAAGTTCGTTTTCATCGGTAGCTACTACAGTAGCAAAGGGTGTGTTACTAGCAATATTTTCTGTAACTGTAAATGTTTGGTCTGCTACTATTGGTGCTATATTTGCTGGGGCATCGTCTTTTTTGCAAGATATTATTGCTATAATTATAAAAAGTGATATTAATTTTAGAAGTGTCTTTTTCATGTTTATTTAAAATTTAACAACATATTTAGTTTGTTTTTATATGCGTTATGGGGTACAACTGGTAAAATTGGGTAGATCTGTTGGACTTAAACCAGTATTATCGCTAAAACGCCCACATGAGGTAACATTACTTACATCCCAAGAAGAGATATCTTGATTAAAAGGTCCAGCACCCTCAAACATTCTTGACATACTAACAACATTACTCACATCCCAAATAGAGATATCTTGATTAAACCTTTCAGCTTCCCGAAACATACTTTCCATATTAGTTACCTTACTTACATTCCAAGCAGAGATATCTTGGTTAAAACTTATAGCTTCTGAGAACATTCCCCCCATATCAGTTACCTTACTTACGTCCCAAGCAGAGATATCTTGGTTAAACCTTTTAGCTTGCCAAAACATTCTTTCCATATCAGTAACATTACTTACATCCCAAGTAGAGATATCTTGATTAAAACTTGTGGCTCCAAAGAACATACGAGACATATCGGTAACATTACTCACATCCCAAGCAGAGAGATTTTGGTTAAATGATCTAGCATATTCAAACATACTTTCCATATCAGAAACATTACTCACATCCCAAGTAGAGATATCTTGGTTAAAACTTGTAGCTTCTGAGAACATACCAGCCATATTGGTAACTAATGATAAATCAGGAATATCTGTTGTATTCAGCTTTAGGTTAGAGCATTCTCTAAAAGCATCAAACATACTTTCCCATTTAATAGTTCCCCATTGGGTTAGCTCTAATAGTTTTTCTCTTTCACTAGTAGGTATTACAATATGAGGGTATACTCCAGAAATTTTAATGGTATGCTTTCCGGCCATTGTGTACCTATGAGTAGCTTCTGTGGTTTGGTTTGTAGTAACAGTACCATCTCCCCAATCTATAGTGTAATTATATGTATTGGAAGGGTTAGTAGCTATAGTTATAGTTTCATTTGCTGTAGTTTGCCAAATGGTTATAAAAGGACGTTCTTCTATTACATCGTCTATATTTATGGTTATTATGGCTTTGGCACTTAACTCACCATCAGATACTTCTACTGCTATTATATGGGTAGTTGCTGTTTCAAAATCTAAATTTTTACCCTCAACTAAACTTAATTCTCCTGTATTATTTATTGTAAATAAATCGTTGCTATTGGTAGTAATGGTAAACGTAAGTTCGTTTTCATCTGTAGCTACTACAGTAGCAAAGGGTGTGTTACTAGCAATATCTTCTGCTACACTAAAGGTTTGGTCTACTACTACTGGGGCTATATTTGCTGGGGCATCGTCTTTTTTGCAAGATATTATTGCTATAATTATAAAAAGTGATACTAATTTTAGAAGTGTTTTTTTCATAATATCTTAATTTTTATTTTTTTAATAATTGTTTTTCTAGGATATTATGTACTCTGTTTATTGTATGTAATCGCGATGCTAATATAGAATAGAGCCTATATCAATAATTAGTCAACAGAACTCACAAATCAATCAATTTCAATATTTTACTGTTTTTTAATGTTTTTATAGCACAAATCAATCAATCGATATCACAAATTGGTCAAATAGAGAAAGGCTTAATTAAAAAAAAGAAAAAACATCGAGGTTTGTAGATGTAAACACATATGTCTACTATATGAAAAATACTATATTATTAAAATTTATAGCTGTATGTAATAGCTTAATTAATTTAGGAAGTAAAAAAAATGACTCGCTTACGCAACTAAAACGTATAAGACTATTAAACATCTTTTGTTTAGTATGGCATATTAGAACATTGTTAGAATGGATCGAAGATTTTTTTATTCCTGGAAAAACAATCCTGGCCTCTCTATTTGATGTTCTCATAATGCTTTTTGTTGTAATTACAATACAATTGTTACAATACAAAAGAAAATTTATTGCTGCTCGTTTATGCTTTGTTTTATCTATTATGCTTCTTGTTTTCCTCTATGCAAATTTTATATATACGCAAGAGCTATTAGAGTATTATTTTCTATTAGTTCCAGGAACAGCTTTAATTTTTATAGATAATAAAAAAATTAACTTTAGTATTGTTTCATTAGCATTTCTTCTAATGCTTATTCCTAATTATTATTATAATCATTATCCAGATGGATCATTTAGTGATCTTAGTATAATTTTTTTATTCTTTGGAGTTTTTATCATGATTAACTATTTTAAAAACTTAAATTCAAAAAACGAAAAAGCCCTAGAAGAAAAAACAGAGGAGCTTAAAAATATAAATACTTTTCAATCTCAATTTTTTATTAATATTTCTCATGAAATACGTACGCCTATTACACTTATAAACGGGCAAATAGAAAGGTTACCAGCAAGCTCTAAAGGAGAAAGTTTACTCATTAAAAAAGCTCTAAACGAACAGGTGTACAAAATAACACAGTTGGTAAATGATGTTTTAGACTTAGCCAAAATAGAATCTTCAACTTTTACTATAAACAAACAACCTTTAAATTTTTCTGTGCTTATAGATAATTTACACACAAATTTTTTGCCTTTATTTAAACAAAAAAATATCTTATTTACTATAACAAAAAATAACAAAGATTACTATACAAAAGGTAACCTACCCTATTTAGAAAAAGCAATTACAAACATTATAATTAATGCTTTAAAATACACCCATAAAGGTGGTAGTGTTACCCTCTCTGTAACAAAAAACAATAAAGAAGTAATAGTGAATATAAAAGATTCTGGCATAGGGATAGAGAATAAAAATTTAAATAAAATATTTAACAGGTTTTTCCAAATAGATACTAAAGAAAATAGTGCCGGCGGCACAGGCATAGGACTGGCATTTACTAAAGAAATAATTACTTTACACAATGGTAGAATAACGGTTAAGAGTAAAATAAATGAAGGCAGTAACTTTAGAATAAAACTTCCCTTAATAAAAGGCATTACTACAAACGAAAAAAAACTAATAGATAATGCAACGCCCATAAATAACATTAAACAAACTAACATTAATTTTAATAAAGATTCTGCTATACTTTTAGTTGATGATCATAAAGAAATGCGTTCTTATTTAAAACGCACTTTAGGATACCATAACTATATTGAAGCAAATAATGGAGCAGAGGCATTACAAAAATTAAAGGAAAATAAAATTGGTTTAATAATTACAGATTATATGATGCCAAAAATGGATGGTTTAAAATTTGTAAAAGAATTAAAAACAGAAAATTATGATATTCCTATTGTAATGCTAACCGCCAGAGGAGACACACAAAGTAAATTAGATGTATTACGCTTAGGAATAGACGACTACTTAAGAAAACCCTTTAACAGTGAAGAATTAATAATTAAAATTAAACATATATTAAAAAATCATAAAGAAAAGAGCAATTATATAGAAGAAAATTTAGCTACAACTAACACAAGTAATGATGAAAATATTTTAGATAAAATTGAAAAATATGTAACAAGTAATTCATCTAACAGTAATTTAAACCAAAATGATATCACAGCTTTTTTACAACTATCTCAAAGCTCATTATACCGAAAAATAAAAACAAAAACAGGTTTAACTCCCAATGAATTTATTACGGAAATAAAATTACAAAAGGCAAGACAAACACTAGAAAAGTACCCTAATACAACTGCAAAACAACTTGCAAAAGAAGTTGGTTTTAAACATAGCAATTATTTTTCTAAACTATATACCTCTAGGTTTGGAGTAAAACCAAAATAACCAATTTCACAAAAATTAAACTTACATTTATAGACGTATTTTTTTATATATCTTTATTAAATAATGTTAGTAAATGAATTTTAATACTTCTAAAAACAATAAAATAGTACCTAAAAACATAAAAGAAAAAAGAGCTACTATTTTTAATAAATTTTGTTTTCTATGGTACGGAGCTGCTACTTTTCTTATTCTAGGCAGAGCATATAAGTATAAAATTTTTATAGATTTAGATATTGCCATGCACTTATTATTTTGCAGTGTAATTGCTATTTTACAGGTTATACATTATAAAGGTTACAGACAAACTGCTTATATTTTATTTAATCTTTGCCTTATTATAGCTATTTATGCTTTTTGCAACTTTATGATGCCTGGTAAAATGCGCGAATTTTATTTTCTTTTGTGCCCCCCTATAACTTTAGTTTTTATTGATAAAAAAATACTTAAATACCTTTTAGTTGTTATTGCATTTTTATGTTTTACCATACCTAATTTAATATACCATTATTACGATTTTTGGAGTTTTAATGATCCTACACAATCTTTATTATTTTTTAGTATATACTTTATTGTTAATTATTTTAAAAAAATAAACTTTAAAAATGAGCTTGCTTTAGAACAAAAAACAGAAGAATTAAAAAATATAAATGATTTTCAATCTCAGTTTTTTATTAATATTTCTCATGAAATTAGAACTCCGTTAACCCTTATAAAAGGCTACCTAACCGATTTAAAGGAATTAAAAAACATTAAAAGCCAAGCTATTGAAAAAAAATTAGAGGATCAAACTAATAAAATTAATTATTTAGTAAATGATGTTATAGATTTAGCAAAAATAGAAAGCTCTAAGTTTAAAATAAATACTAGTCCTATAAAAATTTCTACTATAATAAGAGAAGTATTTATAAATTTTGAATCTCTTTTTGCCCAAAAAAAAATAAACTTTAAACTAAAATGTAATAGTAATTCTGTAATCCTTGCTGACCAAAAATACCTAGAAAGAGCCTTAGAAAATATTTTAACTAATGCCTTAAAATATACTAACACCAATGGTTTTGTAGATATATGCGTAAATACAGAAAATACCAACATCATTATAAGTATAAATGATACTGGTATAGGAATATCCGAAAAAGATACTCAAAAAATATTTAAAAGATTTTACCAAGCCAGTAATACTATTAATAAAACAGGAGGAAGCGGAGTAGGTCTTGCTTTTACTAAAGAAATAATAAAATTACACAAAGGGGCTATAAGCGTAAAAAGTAAAAAAAACAAAGGAAGTTCTTTTCTAATAACATTACCAGTAACACACCAAAAAATTGATACTAATTTAAATGCGAGTATAGTAACAAATAATGATGAAACCTATAACAAAACAAGCTTAATAAAAAGTGACTGTTCTATTTTAATTGTAGATGATACTACAGAAATGAGACTATACTTAAAACGTATTTTAAAAAAATATAAATGTATTGAAGCTGAAAACGGCGTTGAAGCACTAGAGATATTAAAAAAACAACCCGTAGATTTTATTATAACAGATTATATGATGCCGCATATGAATGGGTATGAATTTATAAAAAAATTAAAACAAAAAAAAGATACCACTCCAATACTAATGCTTACTGCAAGAGGTGATACTAAAAGTAAATTAGATGTTCTTAAACTGGGGATTGATGACTATATTCAAAAACCTTTTGATCAAAAAGAATTATACTTAAGAATAGAAAATGGCATAAAAAACTATCAGAATAGAAAACAATATTTAGAAAACAATAATGTATCCACAACTGAAATAGAAGAAAATATATCTTACATATCTAAAATAAAAAAATTTATAGACCATAATTGTAACAAAACAGACTTTAACCAAGCAAATATCTGTGATAACTTTCACCTTTCTCAAAGTTCATTATACAGAAAAATAAAAAGTGAAACAGGCTTATCTCCAAACAATTTAATTAACGAAATAAAGCTACAAAAAGCAAGAAAAATAATTGATAACAATCCAAATATGTCGTTAAAACAATTATCCTTAGAAATGGGATTTTCTAATAGTTTTTATTTTTCAAAACTATTTACAACTCGTTTCGGATACAAACCTACTAATAAAAGTAGTAAATAAATTAATCTATGATTTACTTATGCTTCTTCCTCCTCAACAACAGGACTCTCAGGGACTGCAAATAAATCTAAATACGCACCTCCAATAAAGTCAATAATATCGCTAGCTATTAATGCCTGATAACCACTTTTTTCTACTGCAATATCTCCACTTTTTCCATGTAAATAAACACCAAAAATAGCCGCTTTTAAAGGCTCATAACCTTGCGCTATTAACCCTGTAATAATTCCTGTAAGAACATCTCCGCTACCAGCTGTTGCCATTCCAGGATTTCCTGTTGTATTTACATAGCCTACACCATTATAAACAACAATTGTATTAGCTCCTTTTATTATTAAAACACAGTTGTACTCTTTAGAAAATTTCTTTGCCTTATCTAACTTATCAAAATCGTTTTTCCAACTACCAATTAGTCTTTCTAGTTCTTTTGGATGTGGTGTTAAAACTGTTTGAGCTGGTAGTTTTTTTAGTAATTCTTTATTTTCAGCTAAAATATTTAATCCATCAGCATCTATAACCAAAGGAGTTTTATTTTTCTTTATAAAAGAAGCAAATGCTTTTTGGGTAATTGCATCTGTTCCTAATCCTACCCCAATACCTATTACCGTTGGCTCAATGTTGTACGTTATTTTAGAAATAATATTATCATTAGCGTCTGTTAGTACCATTAACTCTGGTAAACCAGTCTGCAAAGGAATATAACCACATTTTGGCACATAAGAAGTTACTAAACCACTACCTATTTTTAAACAAGCCTTAGTTGCCAAGCTTACTGCCCCTATTTTACCATAACTACCTCCTACAATTAAAGCATGCCCATAAGTTCCCTTGTGTGTAAATTTCTCTCTAGGAATATAAAAAGGCAACACTTCGTTCTTTCCTATAAGCTCATAAGCACTTTGCGCATTCATTAAATATTCTACATCTAAACCAATATCTAACACTTCCCATTGGTTACTATAAATTCCTGTTTCTGGAAGGAAAAAAATTAATTTAGGTGCCTGAAAACTTAACACATAATTAGAATTTATAATTGCTTCTTTATTTTCTGGAAGCTTATCTATAAATAAGCCAGATGGCATATCTACAGATAATATAAATGCCTGACTTTGATTTAAATACTTAATTATTTCTGCAACCCAATTATCAGGAGTTCTATTTAAACCTATACCAAAAATAGCATCAACAATAATATCATCTTTATGTATTTGTGGTAGTTCTTTTTCATTATTTAAAAAATGAGGCCAAATTTTACGATCTTTTAATCTATCTAAATTCAGTAAAAAATCTTGCGAACGTTTTTCGCTATAATTTACTACATAAACTTCTATATTATATCCATGTTCTTGTAAATGTCTTGCCAAAGCAATACCATCTCCCCCATTATTTCCTATACCACAAAACAAATGAATTTTTACTTGCGCACCCTGCATTCTTAAATGCATCCAATTAAAAATCTGTGTTGCAGCTCTTTCCATTAAATCGCTAGATTTAATTCCTTGCTTTTCAATTGTAAATTTATCAGCTTCGTATATCTGTTCGGCAGTAAAAATCTTCATTCAATAAAAATATTTGGTAATTGCTGTTTTTTTGGTAAAAATAACAGGAAACATTTGATTAAGAAGCCAAAAATACTAAATTTGGAACTTTATTAGAGAAATGCATATTTACAATACAGACATATATACTAATATTACTACTTTCTTCAATGGCTGTGCTACAACTACGGCTACTATTACCCCATTGGGGTAATAAGCTATATATTCGTCTATTTCCTGCATTATATTTATTAAATAATAAATTACATTTTAACCAACATACGTAATGAAAGTTCTAAAATTCGGAGGTACTTCTGTAGCCAACGCAAAAAATATAGCCTTAGTAAAAAATATTGTTGCTAATAACAGTAACAAAACAGTTGTAGTAGTATCTGCTCTTGGGGGTGTTACCGACTTATTGTTACAAGCAGCAACATTAGCATCAAAACAAGATAAGACCTATAAAGAACAGCTTCAAGAAATTGAAAACAGACACATAGAAACTATTAAAGATTTTATTCCTATTAGTTCTCAAAGTAAAGTTCTTAGTAAAGTAAAAAGTGAATTAAACACTTTAGAAGATTTATTAGAAGGTGCTTTTTTAATAGGTGAAATAACACCACAACTATCAGACAAAATAGTAAGCTTTGGCGAGTTGTTATCTTCTTATATTATAAGCGAGTATTTTATTTCTGAGCAAATGAATGCTAGTTATAAAGATAGTAGAGAACTTATAAAAACAAATGACAATTACGGAAAAGCTGCTGTAGATTTTAAAATCACAAATGCTAATTGTAAAGATTTTTTCTTAAACAATACTAGTAAAATAACAGTAGTAGCTGGTTTTATTTCTTCTTCTGTAAATAACAACCCTACTACATTAGGTCGTGGTGGTTCAGATTATACGGCTGCTATTATTGCTGCTGCTACAGATGCAGAAGCATTAGAAATATGGACAGATGTAAGTGGTATGTATACTGCAAACCCTAAATTGGTAAAACAAGCCGTTGCTATTCCTCATATATCATATGAAGAAGCTATGGAATTATCACATTTTGGAGCTAAAGTACTATACCCTCCTACGATACAACCTGTTTTATCTAAAGGAATTTCAATTGTTATAAAAAATACTTTTAAACCAGAAGATAATGGTACTTTAATTACCAAAAATAAAAACGAAAAAGGAAAAACAGTAAGAGGCATTAGTCATGTAGAAAATATTGCTTTATTATCTTTAGAAGGTCCTGGAATGGTTGGTATTCCTGGTATCTCTAAACGTTTTTTCGAAGTATTATCTAATTCAGAAATTAGTGTAGTTCTTATTACACAAGCATCTTCTGAACACTCTATATGTATAGGTGTTGCTGATAATGATGCAAAAAATGCAGCTACCATTATCAACGAAGCTTTTGAATACGAAATATCTTTAGGTAAAATAAACCCAATAGCTATTGAAAAAGATTTAGCTATTATAGCTTTGGTTGGCGACAACATGAAAAGTCACCAAGGTTTAAGCGGAAAAATGTTTAGTACTTTAGGTAAAAACAATGTAAATATTAGAGTTATAGCGCAAGGAGCATCTGAACGTAATATTTCTGCCGTTATCGCTAAAAACGACGTAAAAAAAGCGCTAAATGCATTGCATGAAGAGTTTTTTGAAGAAAACATAAAACAACTAAACCTATTTGTAATGGGGGTTGGTAATGTTGGTGCTAAATTTTTAAATCAGATAAAACAACAGAAAAAATTCTTAAAAGAAAATCTAAAACTAAATATTAGAGTTATTGGAATAAGTAATTCTAGAACTATGTTTTTTGATGAATCTGGAATATCTCTTAAAAATTGGAAAACAGAATTAGCAAGCGGACAAAAAGCTAATAAAGACAAATTCTTTGAAACAGTACAAAAATTAAATTATCGCAACAGTATTTTTGTAGATAATACCGCCAGTGCAGATGTGGCAGATAATTATGCATCATACTTAGGAAATAGCATATCTATTGTTACTTGTAATAAAATTGCATGTTCTTCTGAATATGACAACTATAAAAATTTAAAAGACTTATCTAGAAAATACAATGCTCCTTTCCTATTCGAAACTAATGTAGGTGCAGGTTTACCAATTATAGACACACTTAAACATTTAATAGCTTCGGGTGATAAAGTATTAAAAATACAAGCTGTGTTATCTGGTAGTTTAAATTTCGTTTTTAATAATTTTAATAACAAAACTACCTTCCACGATATTGTAAAAGAAGCGCAAGCAGAAGGTTATACAGAACCAGACCCAAAAATAGATTTAAGTGGTATAGATGTAATGCGAAAAATATTAATCTTGGCTCGTGAAAGCGGAAACAAGATTGCAATTGAAGAAATAGAAAACAAATCGTTTTTGCCACAAGAAAGTTTAGACACTACAAATAACGAAGATTTCTTTGCTTCTTTAGTTAAGCATGAAGCATCGTTCCAAGAAATATATAAAAGTGCCGCAGATAAAGATTGTAAATTAAAATATGTTGCACAGTACGAAAACGGAAAAGCTAGTGTTGGTTTACAAGAAATACCTAAAGGCCACGATTTTTATAACCTAGAGGGTAGTGATAATATTGTATTATTTTACACAGAAAGGTATCCTAACCAACCAATGATTATAAAAGGTGCTGGTGCTGGTGCAGATGTTACAGCTTCTGGTATCTTTGCAGATATTATTAGAATTGGAAACTTTTAATGTATGAGTAACGAAATACGTATTTTTTGCCCTGCTACTATTGCTAATGTCTCTTGTGGGTTCGATGTTCTTGGACTTGCCTTAGATGCTGTTGGCGACGAAATGGTTATTCGTAAAACCAAAGAAAAAGGTATAAAAATTACAAAACTAGAAGGACAAAATCTTCCTATGGAAACGCTAAACAATGTAGCTGGTGTAGCTGGCTTAGCATTATTAGCAGAAAGTGATTACCAAGGCGGATTTGAAATTGAAATTTACAAGAAAATTAAAGCCGGTAGCGGCATTGGTAGTAGTGCAGCAAGCTCTACAGGTGCAGTATGGGCTATGAATGAACTTTTAGGAAAGCCCTTTTCTTCTTTAGAATTGGTACAATTTGCTATGGAAGGAGAGCGTTTAGCTAGCGGAGTGGCACACGCAGATAATGTAGCACCTGCCATCTACGGTGGTTTTACATTGGTAAGAAGCTATGCTCCTTTAGATATTATAAAAATACATACGCCTAGCGAATTATACGCAACTGTAATTCATCCGCAGATAGAAGTAAAAACTGCAGACTCTAGAAAAATATTAAAAACATCCATTGAATTAAAAGACGGAATTAAACAATGGGGAAATGTTGGTGGGTTAATCGCTGGTTTATATACAGAAGACTATGATTTAATCGGCAGATCTCTAGAAGACCATATTGTAGAACCTATACGCTCTATACTAATTCCAGGTTTTGATAAGTTAAAGTCAGAAAGTTTAAAAGCTGGCGCATTAGGATGTAGCATCTCTGGCTCTGGACCTTCAGTATTTACCTTAAGTAGAGGAGAAAAAACGGCTCTTAAAGTAGCAGATAGCATGCGTAAGGTTTACAATAATTTTGGAATTGATTTTGATATTCATGTATCAAAAATTAATCTAGAGGGAATAAAGCAATTATAGCATGCAAAATAAGGTACTTTTATTTTTTACTATATTGTTTTCTACTCTTACTAGCGCGCAAGGAATTAAAAAAGAAAGTTTATTTCAAGGTTCTTTTAACGATAAAGTAATTCAAATGTACATTCAAAGTTTTGAGCAAGAATGTACAGGAGTAATTTATTACAAAAGCATGGTAAGGTATTTAGACCATAAAATAGATGAAACAATATGGCGAAAATTTCAAATTTTTGCTAACGATAATAATGGTTATATTTTAATTGATGATACTTGGCATACCGGCAGATACAATAATTACATTTTTATAACACAAGATGGCGCCAATTTAAATGGCTTTATTAAAAACGAAAAAATTAAAGAAAAAGCAATACATCTAGAAAAGGTATTAAATATTGACGACTTTTCTAAACATCGAAAACGAATGGAAGAATTTGATGATATGGATGATTGCTAATCTTACTTTTACAAAATAACACACAAGAATAAAATGAATTTTTACAGTCTAAATAAAAAAGCTCCTAACGTATCATTTGCAGATGCTGTTGTAAAAGGTATAGCACCAGACCGTGGATTGTATTTCCCAGAAAGCATTACACCACTATCAGCTTCTTTTTTTAAAGAAATAGAAAACCTGTCTAACGAAGAAATTGCGCTTACAGCAATTCGTCAATTTGTAAATGATGCTATTCCTGAAGAAAAATTAAAAATAATCTTAGCCGAAGTTTTAGATTTCAATTTCCCAGTAGTAGAGCTAGAAGAAAATATAGCTACACTAGAGCTTTTTCATGGACCAACCATGGCATTTAAGGATGTGGGTGCTCGTTTTATGGCAAGATGTTTAGGGCATTTTTCTGAAGGTAACGATAATGAAGTTACTGTGTTAGTTGCCACCTCTGGTGATACTGGTGGTGCTGTAGCCAATGGTTTTTTAGGCGTAAAAGGAGTAAATGTTGTTATTCTATACCCAAGTGGTAAAGTAAGTGATATTCAAGAAAAACAATTAACTACTTTAGGGCAAAATATAACAGCCTTAGAAGTAGATGGTACTTTTGATGATTGCCAACGTATGGTAAAAACAGCATTTTTAGATCAAGATTTGTTAGATGCTATGCAATTAACCTCTGCTAACTCTATAAACGTTGCGCGTTGGTTACCACAATTGTTTTATTTCTTATTTGCATACAAGCAAGCAAAATCTAAAGGAAAAGAAATAGTTTTCTCTATACCTAGTGGAAATTTTGGAAATGTATGCGCTGGTATGATGGCGCAACAACTAGGGATGCCAGTAAAACATTTTGTAGCTTCTACTAATGTTAATGATATTGTTCCTAATTATATGCAAACAGGAACTTATAACCCTAAACCATCTATTGCTACTATTTCTAATGCTATGGATGTTGGTGATCCAAGTAATTTTATTAGAATTAGACATATATATAAAGATAATTTTGAGTTATTAACAGAAAACCTATCCTCTTATTCGTTTACCGATGAAGAAACAAAAGAAGCTATGCTAAGCATACATAAAAATTGTTCTTATGTTGCAGACCCGCATGGTGCTGTTGGTTACTTGGGGTTAAAAAAATACCAAGAAGAAAATCCTAATACATACGGTATTTTCTTAGAAACAGCACATCCTGTAAAATTTTTAGATGTAGTTGTAGATACTTTAGATACCACTTTAGAAATTCCGGCACAAATTAAAAAAGTGATGGATAAGGAGAAAAAATCGTTAAAAATTTCTTCTTACGATGAACTTAAAGGATACTTATTAAAAGAATAAAATATAAATTTTGAAAAATACTGCCCTTACCCAAACGCATGAAGCATTAGGAGCTAAAATAGTACCCTTTGCTGGTTTTAATATGCCTGTATCTTATGAAGGTGTAAATATAGAGCACGAAACAGTGCGTAAAGATATAGGGGTTTTTGATGTTTCTCACATGGGAGAGTTTCTCATTAGTGGGCCTAATGCTTTAGAATTGATACAAAAAGTAAGTTCTAACGATGCATCAAAATTAAGTATAGGACAAGCTCAATATAGTTGTTTACCTAATGAAACTGGTGGTATTGTAGACGATTTATTAATCTATAAAATAAAAGAAGAGCAATTTTTATTAGTTGTAAATGCTTCTAACATAGAAAAAGATTGGAATCATATTTCTAAATACAATGCAGATTTTAATGCAGATATGAAAAATATATCTGATGGGTATTCTCTATTAGCCATTCAAGGTCCAAAAGCCGTAGCTGCAATGCAATCTTTAACTTCTATAGATTTAGCTGCTATAAAATTTTACACTTTTAAAGTAGCAGATTTTGCAGGTATAGACCATGTAATTATATCTGCCACGGGTTATACTGGCTCTGGTGGGTTTGAAATTTATTGTAAAAATGAAGAAGTACAACAAATCTGGGATAAGGTTTTAGAAGCTGGTACAGATTATGGCATAAAACCCATTGGTTTAGCAGCAAGAGACACCCTGCGTTTAGAAATGGGCTATTGTTTATACGGAAATGATATAAACAATACAACATCGCCATTAGAAGCTGGCTTAGGTTGGATTACCAAATTCTCCAAAGACTTTGTAAATTCTAAGGCTTTAAAAATTGAAAAAGAACAAGGTTCTAAGCATAAGCTAATTGCTTTTGAACTAAATGATCGCGGTATTCCAAGAAATGATTATGATATTGTTGATAAAAATGGTGCTAAAATAGGTACTGTAACCTCTGGAACCATGTCTCCTTCTTTAGGAAAAGGAATAGGTTTAGGCTATGTGCCAACAAATTTATCTAAAACAGGAAGTATTATATACATACAAATTAGAAAAAAAGCTGTTGCTGCTACTATTGTAAAACTTCCTTTTTATAAGGCATAATGAAAAATTTTCAGGAAATATTACATACAATTACTACCGATATAAAAGCAATTTCTAATCGGGGAACTGTAGCTTCTTATATTCCTGAACTTGCACATGTAGACCCTACTAAATTTGGAATTCATCTTTTAGATATTAGCCAAAATAATTATAGTACTGGTAATGCTAATGAAGCTTTTTCCATACAAAGTATCTCAAAAGTGTTTTCTGTATCACAAGCATTTTCAATCTTAGGAGACACTTTATGGGAACGGGTAGATGTAGAACCTTCTGGAGACCCATTTAACCATTTATCGCTCTTAGAACAAGAAAATGGAATTCCCAGAAATCCCTTTATAAATGCAGGAGCTATTGTTATTGCAGATGTATTATACACACACTTAAAAAATCCTAAAGAAGATTTTTTGGCTTATGTTAGAAATATGGCAAATGATAACACTATTAATTACGATGAAAAAATAGCGCTATCAGAAAAAAATACAGGCTATAGAAATTATGCTGCTGCTAACCTTATAAAATCTTACGGAAACCTAAAAAATGATGTAAATGACGTTTTAGATTTTTATTTTTTACAATGCTCCCTAAAAATGTCTTGCAAACAGTTAACCAATGCTTTTTTCTTATTTATAAACAGAGGTAAATGTACACAAGGAAAAACTTTTCTTAATGTAAATCAAATTAAAAGAATAAATGCTATTATGCTTACCTGTGGTTTTTACAACGAGGCAGGCGAATTTGCCTTTGAAGTTGGACTCCCAGGTAAAAGTGGTGTGGGTGGAGGAATTATAGCATTATTACCAAATAAATTTTGTGTAGCAACTTGGTCTCCAGGACTTAATGAAAGAGGTAACTCCAAATTAGGTATGCTTGCTCTAGAAAAACTTACAACAGCTACTGGCTTATCTATTTTTTAAAAATTGAACACAAATAAAATACTTATACTAGGTGCTAGTGGCTTTATAGGAAATGCTATCTATAAAGAGCTAAACTCCTATTTTAATACTTTTGGCACCTACTACTCTGCTAGAAAATCATTTGAAAATAACAAACAATTTTTTAGATACGATTTAGAAGAAGATGATATTTTTGATGTATTAGAAACGGTAAAACCACAACTTATAATTTCTGCACTACGTGGAAATTTTTCTGCGCAAATAATAGCACACCAGCACATGGTAGAATACGTTTCTAATCACAATTGCAAACTCTATTTTATATCTTCTGCTAATGTTTTTGATGCCTACAGCCAGTACCCCTCCTATGAGTACGATAAAACTTTGTCTTTAAGTATATACGGTAGATTAAAAATAAAAATCGAAAACATGCTGCTTAGAATTCCTAAAGAGAAAATGGCCATTCTAAGATTACCTATGGTTTTTGGTAATAGTTCTCCAAGAATTAAAGAAATAAAGACAGCTATTGCTAATAAAGAATCTTTAGAAGTATTTCCTAATTTAATTATGAATGTTACTAATGATGATAAACTTACCCAACAAATACACTATCTTATTAACCAAAACAAAAGCGGAATTTATCATTTAGGCAGCAAAGATTTAGTACACCACGAGGAGTTCACCAAAGAAATTGTTAAACAATTAGGATATTTTGAGCCTATTTATAAACGAGTTTTTACAACTAACGAAGATCGTTATTTAGCCGTATTACCTAAAAGCAACAACCTTCCTAAAAACTTACGCATTCGCTACCAAGATATTATTGAGCATCACAAGTAGACAGTAGACAGTAGACAGTAGACAGTAGACAGTAGACAGTAGACAGTAGACAGTAGACAGTAGACAGTAGACAGTAGAC
>CANLOV010000007.1 GCA_947492955.1 uncultured Cellulophaga sp.
TGTAGTGCTATTAATTGTTCCTGGTGAACTTCCTGATAATGTAGTAACTGCACTCAACGACCATACGTAACTTGTAGCGTTACTGGCTGTTGCATTATAATCCGAAGTATTACTATTTCCATGACAAAAACTATTGACTCCTGATATTGAAACTGAACCTACGGAAGGGGCGGTTATTTGTATATTTCCTAGTGTTACATCATATTCGCCATAAGCATCTATAACATATGCAGATACTTTACCTATTCCTCCAGATGTCCATTTTATGTTTGCGGTATTATTAGTAAAACTTAATACTGTTCCTTTAGTAGCAGACCAATAAACTTCTGTTATATTAGATGTCCCCGATTCTATAGATAGTATGTAAGGCCAAGTAGTATCAACATCAACTGTTTTATTTCCCGAAACCACAAAAGTTACTTGTGAAAATATTGTTTGCGATATCATTAAAAATATGAAACTAAATATTACTTTATATTTATGATGCAAATTAACACAACCTATATCTTGATTTCCTTTTTTCATTAAAAAGTGTTTTTTTAAAAATATTTTATAATTTTTTATCATGGAGTAATAACAAAATATAGATTAGGTATTATAGAAGCATTAACGGTAACTCCCTGTTTACTAAGTACCATATGAGTATTAGTGTAACTTATATTATATAAAATAATTTGATTACTCACCCCATCTACTAGTCTAAGCAGTGTATTATTAGTAATAGACCAATTTCCTTGACGTACATTACCATTTGTCCCTGACATTTGATAAGTACCATTATTATTAAAAATAAAATTCCTTCCTTGATATAGATTTAACAATTTTTGCTTAATTACATCATTCACAGAATTATACTTCTCTAAGGATGTGCCCGATAATGAATTTATAGTCGTTGTATAATCTAACGACCAACTTCCTTGTAAATTAGGATTAATTTGAGCTTGCGATATCAATGAACTAATTAATAAAACAAATAATAATATGTAATTATTTTTTATAAATGTATTTTGTATTTTCATATCTTAAACTTAATATTTTACTTTCCTTTATAATTGTATTTATAATCAGTTACAATATTGTTTTTCTCATCTCTAATTTCTTTAAGACGATTAAATTCATCATAATTATAATAACTAGTATACCCACGTGGGTCAGTTATACTTGTAATCCCTATAAGAGGATCATAAGTATAAGTAGTAATTATGGCTGAAGGAATAGCATCTCTTATTTCTTGTAAAGCCGTCCTTAAAAGTCCTTCATTTCCTTGTTCTCCTATAGTACGATCATTATCATTAGCAGCAGATGTAATAGCTTCATCTATTAAATTTTGGATTACTGAAGTAATTGCCGAACTTTTAAAATTTTCTATTTTTGCTATTGGGTATTCACCATTATAGCCCCAGATATAGTAGATATGGCTTCCGTCTGCTTTGCTTACTTCTATTGGACGCCCTAGGCTGTTATACTTATGATATATAATACGTTCTTCTAAAGAAGTATTTCCTTTTGCCGAATGTATATATTCGGGTAAAACCATATCAGTTTCCCATTCTTTATAACCTGTACGATGTACACTTAAAAGCTCATTATTATCTGCGTTACCATTGCTGTTAATATCCCTATAAATTTCTGTTTGAATTGGTGTAGCTATTTTATGTAAATCATCACTTTTTAATCTATTGATAGCCGAAAAATTATCTAATTCTCCTCCAACTATATCAGTACCATTATGGAGTAATAATGATGTATTTAAATCATCAGGATAGACCGTTTTAGTAATTACAGATTTATTATCACTTTCTTTAGTTAAAGTGTTTGTAGGATAAATATGATTCCCTTCATAGGCATATAGAGTTAATTTTTCTACATATTCATCTGGATTTTCTGAGCCATATATTTTTTCTGAGGAGCTTAACAGTTCTGCATAATAGTACTTATTGGTATAATAAATGGGAAAAAGAGCAGGGTTATTTGATTCAATAGGTGAAATCACTTTTACACCATAATCTGTACTAAAAAACTTATCACCAATACGATAATTATTTTCTACTTCTTTTACCTTAACTCCGTTTTTATCATAATCTATTTGATGCCGCAACAAGCCTCTCATATAATCGTTATTTTCTATAGGAACATAAGGATATTGTAGTCTAGTGTAATCAAAAGCATTATTACCTAGGTAACCTTCCGATTTAGGCATATACTTTTGAACAATATTATAAAGGGTGTGGCTGCTGGTAATACGAAAGCCTAAAATATTAATGTATCCAGCTGATTCGGAAAACCCATAAGTAAGTTGAGGAGATGATAGATTATTGCATGCATCGGGTTGTAAATACATATTAAAATCATAGGTGTTATCCGAAAAATCCCTGTGGGCATCTGGAATTTTGTTAGTAAACTTATCTGCAAAAAGATTATGATTAGTAAAAAAATATCTGGTATATCCTATATGATTTCCATTACTATCTTCCATACGCTTGTTTACTACAGAATAACCTACAGCAGATCCTTGCGAATAGGTTAAAGGCGCCATAGATGTAGAATTAAGAGCTAGATAGTCATGAGCAACTCTTGAACTAGAACCAGTTACTCCTAGTGCTCTAAAATTGTATGAATACTCAGGAATAGCAGAAATTCTACCACTAGAGTCACTAGTGTGTTCGTCAAAACCACCTAATGTATAATCATAAGTATCAATCAGTGTTTTGTTATTAACAGGATCAAAAATAGTTTTTTTAGCTATACGTAATCCTCCAGCTGGTTCCTGATTTTGAGAAGTAAATACCTGCTCCCATGAAGCTAACATCTCAAATGTTGGAGCATCTGGATTTAAATCATGGTAATACTGAGTATTATAAAGACCATATACCTCTCTTATTTGATAAGTACCTTCACTAAAATACCATTCATTAGCAACACGATTTACAGTATTGCCTTCATTTGTAATAACCTTTGGGTATACACCATCCATAGTAAACACAACTTCTTCATCTGGCCCTGGGTTTTTAAAAATTTGAAATCTTGGTATAAAATTACAATTAGATGAGTTACTGCTAAAATTAGTACACGGAATATTCCATGCATCTATAGTTACATTAGCACCTCCTCGTGGTATCGTAAATATACCTGCTTCATCTGCCTGTGGAATATTACTACCTCTTTGGTACCCCATACTCGATTTAACCACAGTAGCATTAGTACCGTTACTTGTTAATCTATTATTTGATATTGCATCAACTTCATGAGCTTCATAATCAAAAGTCATATGCCCTCCTGTTGGGTAATATAAAGTTTGCAAAGCTCCTATTTTAGCGCTACTAAACTTCGCAGATCTATTAGCTCCATCATAAAACTGTTGACCGTTATAGGTGTAAAAATTTTTATCTGGAATCAAAGTGGTATTGCCATCACTTCCATTGTAATACCCCCAGTGATCCTGAGCCTTAGAATGCCTATTAGGCAAAAATCCTCCGATATAATCAAAAGTATAACTAGGCAAGGTTTCTTCTCCGGCAACCTCAGTAACGCTTGCTAGCATTAGTCTATAGTTTTCATAGTCATAATTACCCTCAATAAAAGAGCAAGTTTCAGAAGAATTCCCCATATAGGAGTAATCAAAATTAAAACTTTTAATATTACGATTTCCGTTGAAAATATGGATTTTTCCTAACCTAAAACTGCCAGGCATATCGCAACGCTCTGTTCCTTTTTCGAAAATAACCTCATTATTACCATAACGAATCTTAGTCAATCGTTGTGCAGTCATTTCCATACTAATGTATTGATCTATAGATGAGGGTTTATTTGGCGACCCTTCACTTAAAGGTCTATAAACAGTTTCTCCTTTTAAAATTCTATAATCATACTGGTATTGTTCGTAATCAAAGTGAATTATATCTTTTTGATTAGCACTTATTATAGTAGTAGGATACCAGCTTGAGGTATGATCAGAAATAGCGCAACTACCACCTGAATCTATTGTTTTTGTATTTTCTAAATCTTTATATAAATAAGTTACACCATTATCATCTACTATTTTCCATTCTATAATCTCACCATTATTATTTTTTACAGGAGTGATATTAGTTTTTACATATGGTATTGGTTGTATATCTCCTTGATTATTAAAAACAAACTTTCCATTAGCTCCTTGAGAACTGTAATAATACATATCTGATTGCGAATCATAAGAACCATTTAAATAACTATTCTGCTTAAAAAAAATTGTAGCAATTTGTTGTCCATCAACATCATTATTTGCGCCTATACCTGTAGGTTCACAGTTTCCGTTTCCATATATATATTTTAATTCTAAAGGAGTTAATTCTGGATCATAGTTTGCTAACTCATGTTCTATAAAACCAGTAACACATTGGTTTCCATCATCTGGTCCTCCACCTCTAACAGATCTAGAAATAGCCCCTCCTGCATTTAAGGTCCAGCCTAAACCTACCTGAGATGCTATTTCTGAAACTTTTATGCCTCCTGTTGAATAACTCAATGAAATAGGTAATGTTAAATCACCTTGTTTAATTGTCCAAATAGGAATATTTATTTTAGCACTACCTGTGTACATATTTACCTGAGCATCAATATATTTTGCTATAGATACTGCTTCTGGTGATGGTGGTATAATTTGAGGCAACTCTTGTCCTTTTAATTGTATTGCTATTAAAAACAAAAAAACAATTAGTACTTTTTTCATATTTATTCTTTGTTAACTATATATTATTTAATATTTTTTACTAAACACTTACAAGTTTAACTTTTTGTTTAAAAAAGTTTATTATAGAATATTAAATTAATATTCATTCTTAATCACTCATTAAAAAACAAGATTATTAGTGTAAATATAAAGAAGGGAAGGAATTGTATTCTTTTACTTTAAACTATCTAAACATTGTTTTCTAATATACAAAACACAAAAACAACATTTAAAACTAACTGTAATTAAAATATTGTATACAATATTTTAATTACTAAAAAAATAATTTTGGTTGTACTTTGGTTTGTAAAGTGAAATTTATTTATTAAAAATAAGATATACAAACTTTACTTTCAACTACATACAAATAAAATACTTACAAAAAAAACGTATTATATTTCTATTATGTTAAATATTACCACAAGATTGAAGTAAGTTTTGTTGCTATAAAAGTTTTTACACAATAGATGATACAAACATGTGCTTATTAAATAAATAATTATAAATTTATGTTCGCAAATTTTTTAGAATGAATTTTAAGAAACGTATTCCGTCTATAAACCTACAAGAAATGTTAATTGTTCTTGCTATTATAGGTATTTTACTTTTATTAGCACTACCTAACTTAATGCCATTAATTACAAAAGCAAAAAGTGTAGAGGCACAAGTACAATTAAAAGCTATTTATAATGCGCAAACTACTTATAGGTATATGTATAGTAAATTTACCCCTACTTTTAATGAGTTAGATTTTGAAGCACCAAAAACAGTAAAAGAAAATGGCACTGCCAACTATGTATACCAAATAATAAGTGCAGATAATGCCACTTTTAAGGCCAGAGCCGAAGCCATTACAGATTTTGATGGTGATGGTATTTTAAATGTATGGGAAGTAGACGAAACTGGTAATCCTAAACAAATAGTAAAGGATTGATTATTACTCTAAAAATTTTAATTATGGGGTGTTGCAGCATTATATGCTACCAAGATATTAAGGAAAGAACTGTGTATTGGTTTATGTTTCCTTTATTAGCATTACTACTTGGTTTAACACATTATTTAATTACAAATAACTTAACTGTTTTTATATACTATACATTATTTAACATCTTACTTATTAGCCTTATTATTTTACTATTGTACCTATACACAAAGCTTATTACAAAAAAGAAGTTTTTAAATTATAGTTTTGGTATGGGAGACCTATTATTTTTTTATGCACTTTCTTTTGGGTTTCCTTCTGTAACTTTTATTATTTTATTTTCTTCTGCTATTATATTTTCTACGTTACTTTTTTTTAGCTTAAAAAATAGTATGATAAAAAAAACAGCTCCTTTAGCCGGTTTTATGGGTTTGTTCTTAGCTTTTATTTTCTGCTATTCTATATTTAATAATTCTCCATCTCTTTATTTTTATTAAATGCTAACAGATACTTATAAAATATCTTCGTCTACTATTCAGCAAGTAAGTGCAGAACAAGCTTTTCATTATAGAATAGTACCTATAGTAAAGCAAGATAATTTATTAATATTAAAAACAGATAGTAATGATATCGTAAGTTTAGCAGCAGAACTTACTATTATACTAGATACTAGTATTGAACTAGAATTTTGTGAGAGTAATGAGCTTCAAAATTATTTAACTGCAAATTATAGACAATCTAAAAATACCGAAAAAAGTAATCTTAATTATACGCCAGATTTTTTAGAAAAAATATTACTTACGGCAAAAGAAATAGGAAGTAGTGATATTCATTTTGAACCTTATGAAACACAATGTAGAATACGGTTTAGATTAGACGGCAAACTTGTAGAACAATTTAGTATTCCCATAAACGAATACCCAACTATTATTAATAAAATTAAAATTAGAGCAGAATTAGATATTTCTGAAAAAAGATTACCGCAAGATGGTAGAATTACGGTAAAATCTAACACCGATGAGTTCGATATTAGGGTATCGTCTCTCCCTACCCTATTTGGAGAAAAAATTGTACTACGTATTCTTAGCAAAGACACTTCTTCTTTAAACATAGATGACCTTGGTTTTAGTACAGAAGAGTTAAGAATTTATAAAGAGGGTATTAAAAAACCAAACGGAATGGTCTTAATATCTGGCCCAACTGGTTCTGGAAAAACTACTACTTTATATGCTACTTTAAAGTTATTAAATGATAGTAAAACAAATATATTAACTATAGAAGACCCAATAGAATATACATTGGAAGGTATTAACCAAGTACAGCTAAAAGAAAATATAGGCTTAGATTTTGCAAGTGCATTACGCACCTTTTTACGACAAGACCCAGATACCATAATGGTAGGTGAAATTAGAGATGTAAATACAGCTAATATGGCTATTAGGGCAGCCTTAACTGGGCATTTGGTATTGTCTACCATACATACAAATTCTGCCTGGGCTACAGTCTCTAGGTTAATAGATATGGGGGTGCCTCCTTTTTTAATTGCTAGTACATTAAATGTTAGTGTAGCACAACGATTAGTTCGTAAATTATGCAATAATTGCAAGCAAAAAAAAGAAGTAAGTAAAGAATTATTCCCAGATTCATTTCTAAATACAGCTAAAATTACACACCATTATATTCCTGTTGGGTGCAACACTTGCTACCATACAGGCTATAAAGGAAGAAAAGCTATCTACGAAATAATACCAATTACCAAAGAAATTATATATCATATAAAAAACAATGCATTGGATATAGATGAATATTTAGATGAAAATAAAATTATCACCTTAAAAAAGAACGCAGTACAAATGATAAAAGAAGGTGTTACCGCTATTGACGAAGTATATGCACTTTTAACCAATTAAGAAGAATGAAAAAACTACTATTACTAATATGCTTATTAATTTCTTGCACTTTTTATGCGCAAGATGCAGACCATAAGAGAATTGAAAATATTAAAAATAATTTATTAGCATTATCTGTTGAAAATACGGGGCTTACAGAAAATTTAAAACTAGATATTAATGTAACCAACGTTACTTTATCTAATTTTTTAATTGCGGTATCTAAAGTGCATAAAATAAATATTAATGTAGCACAAGATTTACAAAATATAAACATTGTAAATAATTTTTCTGATGTAAATGTTTCCGATTTACTTGTTTTTTTATGCAAAGAATATAGTTTAGATATTAATTTTACAGGTTCTATCTTATCAATTAAAAAGTATATTCCTCCTGTAAAAGAAATTGTAAAAGAAGTTCATAAAATAAATTATGATGCCTTAAACAATCTTATTTCCCTAGATTTAAAAAATCATAAATTAGATGAAGTTTTTAGAAGTATTATAGATGTTACAGGGCAAAATTTGCTCTATAACAACAGCATGGAAAACATACCCCTAAATTTATATTTACATAATGTCCCTTTTGATACTGCTATGAAAAAATTAGCAGAAACTAATAATTTAATATTTTCCAAATCTAAAGATGGGTTTTATTTATTTGATAGAGAAAATAATTTATCTGAAGATAATAATCAGATGCGAAGAAATTTAATTAATAGAGAAAACTATCAATACCAGATATTAGATACTGTAAATAAATTATTAACCGTAAATTTTAAAAATACTTCTATAGCCTCTATTATTAATGAAATTAGCCGCGATTTAAATTTAGATGTGTATACCGCTACACCATTAAAAGAAGCTGGAAATATAAATTTTAAAGCAAAGCATATTACATATGATAAACTTTTAGAGTATATGTTCGAAAACGGTGTTAGCAATACAATAGAAAATGTTAAATCATCTAATCTTGCACAAAATAATACTAACCAAAATCGTCGTACTCAAAATCAAAATTTCAATAATAATTCAACTTCCGCATCCTCTTCGGGTTTTACATTTAAGAAAGAAGATAACATATATTTCTTTGGAACATCTGACCAGTTAAGTGTTCGTAATATTGAAGTTATTCAATTAATGCACCGTTCTATTGAATTATTAGGTGACCCTATGCAAAATTCAGGAGCTAATAGATCTGCAGGAAGAACTGTAGGTGGCAATGTAAACTATTTAGGCGGTGGTTTAAATGGAGGACTTAATAACCAAGGATTTAACAATAATAATAGAAACTTATCTAGTAATCAAGGTTTTGGTAATAGTTCTAGACGTATTAACACACAATCTAATTCATTTGGTTCTTCTCATACCAATAGCGCTGAAGCTCTGGTAAACATTTTACCCGATGATATTAAAACTGATTTAGATATAAGAGTAGATTTTGAACTTAATAGCTTTTTAGTAAGTGGTCCTGCAGCCAATATTAATCGATTTAAAAAATTTATTAAAGAAATAGACAAACCTGTTCCTGTAATACTTATAGAGGTAATGCTTATTGAAGTTAAAAAATCTTCTACTGTAGAAACAGGTATTAGTTGGGGTATTGCCGATGAACCTTCAGCGACAAAAGGAAAACTTTTTCCTGAAGCAGATTTTACCTTAGGGGCTAAAACAATTAATAAAGTTATTGGTGGTTTTGATGGTTTTGGTTCTTTTAATATAGGTAGAGTTGTTCCTGAGTTTTTTGCTAATATAAAAGCATTAGAAGCTAATGGAAATATAAAAATTAGGTCAACTCCCAAGCTATCTACCTTAAACGGTCACAGAGCTAATATGTCTATTGGAGAAACCACATATTACGTAGTTACCAACCAGAATTTTTTTGGAGTACAGAACCCTACATCATCTGAAATACGTAACTACCAACCTATTGATGCTGAGTTAGCTATTAGTATTAAACCTTTAGTTTCTGGTAACGGACAAATAACCCTAGATATTAATGTAATACAATCTGATTTTAGTGGAGAACGGATTGAGAATGATGCACCGCCTGGTCTAACATCTAGAGAGTTTAGTTCTATTATTAGAATGCAAGATCAAGATTTAGCTGTTTTAGGTGGTTTAGAAGAAAAAACAAAGAACGATTCTGGTAATGGTGTTCCTTTTTTAGCGCGTGTACCAATTATTAAATGGCTTTTTAGTAGTAGAAAAAGAGAAGATTCTAAACAAAAGCTTACCATACTAATAAAACCAACAGTTATATACTAGTGTTAAAAAAAATTACAACATACATAAAAGAAGGTCTTGTTTTTTATGCTATAGAAATATGTGATACTTCTAGTGACAAACAATACCATATAATAGAAGTTATTAAAAAGAAAGGTGAGTTAATTATCTCTAAAGAAAAAACCATTACAAAAGTAGAAGACATACCCTCTTTTATAGATAAAAAAGATTCTCCTTTATTTTTATGTATGAACACCAAAAATGTAGTTACTAAGTTAACTCCTTTAAATAGTAATAAAAACCCAGAAGCTATAGTACATAGCATATTCCCTAATTTAAGTTTTGATAATTTTTATTATCAAATCTCACAAACAAAAATTAATACCATAATTTCAATAGTTAAAAAGGGAGAAATTAATGCGCTTTTAGAAAAATTAAAAACGCTAAAATTACTGGTTACTAATTTTAGCTTAGGAATTTCTAATTTAACTGCAATTACGAGTTATACCCAAGAAAATCAAATTTACACCTCTAACTCAAAGATACATTTAGAAAATAATTCAATTGTATCAATTTCAGATTTAACAGATAAGAATAATTTTAATATTATAAGCGATTTAAAAGTCGCTAATAATAGTATTTTAGGATTCTCAAGTGTTATAAATTATATATCCAAAGGCACACAAAACCTTACTAATTTTTCTGCGATTTCAGAGGATTTAGAAAATGAATTTAAAAACAAAAGGTTTTTTAACTTACTCTTAAAATCTTTTTTGATACTTGTTTTAAGTATTTTAGTTATTAATTTTTTAATTTTTAGTCATTATTTTTCAAAAGTAGAAGTTCTAGAAACTACTTTATCTGCTAACACAATCAATAAAGAGCATCTACAAAAATTAAAAACCAAAGTAGAAAAAAAAGAAGAATTCGTAAATACTTTATTATCCGCAGCAAATTCTAAATCTTCGTATTATACAGATCAAATTGCACAAAGTATTCCAAATACTATTTTATTAGATGAAATAAGGTATCAACCTTTTGTAAAACCCGTTAGAGAATCTAAGCCTATTGAAGTAAAATCTAATATTATAACTGTATCAGGTAAAACTATCAGTGGTCATGATTTTTCCTTATGGATAGAAACTGTAGAAAAGTTAGATTGGGTGATATCTGTTAAGACATATGATTATGACTATAATTCTAAGAATACTTCCAATTTCTCTATAAAAATTAATATGTACGAGGATGAAGAGTAAAACAAAAAATAATATCTTAATAGGTACTATATTAATAGTATTATTTCTATGCTATAAATTTTCTATATCTAATACAATAGCCATAAAAAAAGAATACAATAAACTTGTAAAGCAAGAAATTATATTTAAAGATATACCTAAACAGCTTTCTTTATATTCTAACAAGGAAATATATTACGATTCTATTTTAAAAACCATGAATCTAGGGGATACATCTTTAGAAAATAATTTATTACGTATTTTAAATACAGAAGCAAAGACTAATACTTTTAAAATAATTGACTTTAATAAACCTCACACATACAGAACAGAGGATAATGTTTATAATACTTATAATTTCACCCTTCAAGGAGAATTTAATTCTTTATTAAAAACTGTATACAAAATTGAACAGAGTAATACTTTTGGAGAAATAATTCATTTAAATTTTCAAAAAAAGAAGAATTATAATACTAGAAAAAACTTTTTAACAGCTACAATGTTTATTCAAAATATTAAATAATATGTAAATTTTAATTTAATTTATTTATTTTCATGGCAATGAAAAAACTATTAAATTATATAACTGTATTAATATTGTTTTTGTTTTCAAAAACAATTATCTCTCAAGTTCCGTTATATAACCAAGTTTTAGTTAGTGATGTTGGTGTTAGAAACAATATTGGATCTGCCAACACAAGTAGAAATATTGCTATAAATGAAGATGGAATAATTTATGTTGCTTTTACTGGTTCATTAGGGATAAGAGTAGCTAAAAGTACGGACAGAGGGCAAAGTTTTTTACCTAGTGTTTTAGTTTCAGATTTAAATTCTGATCCAGAAATTATTGTAAATGAATCTGGTATAATTTTTATTTCTTGGATTCAAGGGAATAATATTATGTTATCTAGAAGTACCGATTCAGGGCAAACATTTAGTACAGGAGAAGTTATAGGTGCTGGTATAGGAAAAGCTCCACATATGGCTATATTTGGAAATAGAGTACATATTGTGGATCAAATAGGTCAATCTATATACACAAATACGGATAACGGAATTGGCGATTTTAACTTAACAAAAATGTCAACATCATATGTATATGCAGATATACGTACAGATATTAATGGTATTGTATATGTACCAACAGATGACCCAAATTTATATTTATTTGAAAGTATTGATAGCGGCTTTAATTTTACCCCCATTTCATTATTACCACAAGCTAGCGTATTTTTTTCTAGTTATGCTTTAAGTGATAGCCCTAATGGTACATTTATTTTTGTTGGAGGAGGTAGTATTGGTGTGGGTGACGATACTAGTAGCATTGGATACAAAATAGACGTTTCTAATGGGCAAACTAATCAAATAACTTTAGGAGAAAACGAAATAACTCCAGAAGGGAGAACATTGTTTGCTGATAATTTTGGTGCTTTAGTAGATGGCTTTAGAGATTCCTCAGGAAATCTTTTAATGAATATTAGTTATAACCAAGGAGAAAGCTTTCCTATTTCTATAGTAATTGCAAATGGAGAAAGCCATAATATTGATAGAAATCCTTTACATGACGATTTAAATGTAGCCTACGAACAAAGTGGACAAGTGTATATGAACGTATATGATGGTTTATTAAGAAGTATTAAAATAATAAAACCAGAAACACCCTATTCTTTTTGTAAAAATGAAACATTTGAATTGCCTTATACTCTTTCAGGAAATTTTGACCCTAATAGTATTTTTGAAGTATATCTAAGTGATGAGAATGGAAGTTTTAAAAATAAAATATTAATTGGGAGTATTAATGCTAATATCAGTGGTACTATTTTCTCAACAATCCCTAATAATATTGGTAATAGTTCTAATTATAGAATACAAATACAATCTGAGTCAAACTTTATTCAAAGTAATATAATAAAAGTAGAAATAACTAGCCCCAATATCGCTTCGTCTGAAACTATTCCTAATTTAACTTATAAGGATAATACTTCTTTTGGCACAAACACAGATGGGTTTGTTATCTTTAATTTAACAGAAAGAGAAAATGATATTTTAGAAGGACAATCCTCCTCCGATTTTCAAGTTACTTACTATATAGATGAAGAAAGAACAATACCAATAATAAGCCCTTCTATTTTTTTAAATACAATTAAAGGAGAACAAATTATATATGTAAACGTAGTTAGTAATATAAATCCAGATTGCTATTCTAAAACACATTTTAATATAAAAGTGGAACACCCTGGAGTAATCTTCCCTAAATTTTTCACCCCAAATAATGACCAAAATAATGATTTTTGGAAAATAGAAAACATTGATAATGATGACACTGCAGAGATTATTATTTTTGATCGTTATGGTAAATTTCTAGCACAAGTAAATCCAAAATCATTAGGATGGGATGGCACATATAATGGAGCTCCTTTACCTGCAAACGAATATTGGTTTATAGCTAATTATATAGACCCAATAGATAATACTATTAAAAAACACAAAGGGCATTTTGTGTTAAAAAGATAAAATCAAAGAATATTTTAAAACACATTTTACAAATAGTACTTATTCTATTGTAAAGCAATACCTTTGTGCACTTTAATTTTTTAGTTAGAATGAAATTACACAGGAATTTAGTCTTTGCGGTTGTTGATGCGTTAAATTTAATATTTAATGAAGATGAGTATGCAGATAAAGTAATAGGGAAAGTTTTAAAGTTCGATAAACGTTGGGGAGCTAGAGATAGAGGTTTTATTGCAGAAACCACCTATGATATTGTACGTTGGAAGCGTTTATATACCGAAATAGCAGAGGTAAAAGCCCCTTATAGTAGACCAAATCTTTTTCGATTATTTGTTGTTTGGGCGGTTTTAAAAGGAATAGAAATCCCTGATTGGAAACAAATAGAAGCGGTTCCTAGTAGAAAAATAAAAGGAAAGTTTGATGAATTATCTAAAATTAGAAAATTTAAAGAATCTATTCCAGATTGGTTAGATGATTTAGGGGTAAGTACATTAGGAGAAAAACTATGGACTAAAGAAATACATGCACAAAATCAGCAAGCGGAAGTAATTTTAAGAGCAAATACATTACTAGCTACAAAAGAACAGGTTCACGATGCTTTATTAGACGATAATATTGAAACTGATTTTATAGAAGGCTATTCTAATGCATTAAAGTTAAAGAAGAGAGCCAACGTTTTTAAAACAGATGCTTTTAGCAAAGGCTTGTTCGAAGTTCAAGATGCTTCCTCACAATTAGTAGCTCCATTTTTAGATGTAAAACCAGGACAACGAGTAGTAGATACTTGTGCAGGTGCAGGTGGTAAAACACTACATTTAGCAACACTAATGCAAAATAAAGGGCAATTAATTGCGCTAGATATTTATGAAAGGAAGTTAATTGAATTAAAAAAACGTGCAAAACGGGCAAAAGCTCATAATGTAGAAACCAGACACATAAATTCTACAAAAGTATTTAAAAAATTATACGGAAGCGCAGATAGAGTTTTAGTAGATGCACCATGTACTGGATTAGGTGTTTTACGTAGAAATCCAGATTCTAAATGGAAATCTAAACCCGAGTATTTAGAAAGAGTAATGGCTACACAAAAAGAGGTGCTACGAGATTATAGTAAAATAGTAAAACCTGGTGGTAAATTAGTATATGCTACATGTTCTATACTACCACAAGAAAATAAAGACCAAGTGAAAGCATTTTTAGCTTCAGAAGAAGGTAAAACTTTTAGTTACGTACAAGATAAAAATATTTTTGCCTCTACTAGTGGTTATGATGGCTTCTATATGGCTTTGCTAGAGAAAGAAAAATAAACAACACTGTAAATTAAAAAATCAAGATTATTTAAAATCTTGATTTTTTTCTTTCATTTCATCTCGTACCATAGTACCAGAAGTTGTTAATTGGTTTTCGTTCCAACCTCCAGTTCCAGATGCTCCTGGTGGTAAAGCAGCAGATGCTTCTTCTTTATCTGCTATAGACCAATTGCACCAAGAAATTTTATGCTCATCTAAAAAATTCCACCATAGAATAGCTTCAGCAGTATCTATAATTCCATTTCCAGATGCTTCTGTAACACCAAATTCAGTAACAAACAACGCTATATTTGCATCTATAGCCTGTTTTGCTATATTTCTTAATTCTTGCTTATGAGTAGAAGAATAGTAATGTAAAGTATAAGCTATATTGTCATCATTAATTGTATTGCCTATAACTTCATCTACACGCTGAGACCAAGTTCTAGTACCACATATTACAATATTTTTAGTATCATATTTTCTAATTTCTGATAAGACAGCTTCATGATAAGGCTTTAAAACGTTATCCCAAGAAACATCTAAAGGCTCATTATAAATCTCATAAATAATATTTGGCTTATCTCCATATTTTTGTGCCACTTCTGCAAAAAATATTTTTGCTTCCTCTAAGTAATCTTCTGCATGGTGACTATGCCAATCTACAATTACATAAATTCCAGCTTCTATAGCAGCATCAATTACGTTAAACACTTTTTCTTTTTCAATTTCTGGCTTATAAATATAACCTTGTTTATCTTCTCCTTCATCTATTCCCATAGCAGCTCTTATTACAGTAGCTTGCCAATCATCCTTAAGCCAAATAACAGCTTCCCTTGTATAAAATTGCCCCATCCATTGACTCCAAAATAGAGACATTCCTCTTAGTTGTATGGGATTACTATTTTTATCTACAATTTTATTGCCTTGCACACTTAATTGTCCATAAGTAGCTACAACAGATTCTGTAACAACATCGGAGTCTTCCATTTCATCTGAATCCATATCATCTGTGTCATCAGTTTCTTCCGGGACTTCATCTTCCATTACTTTGTCTACTGACTCTTTAATAATTTCACTATCCTTTCCGCATGAAACAGACACTATAAAAAGGATGAACAACAGTAAGTATAATTTATTTTTTATCATAATAGTTTATCATATAGTGTTTAATACTATACTAACGTATAAAAGCATAATATATCATACTTAATTTAATAAAAATTTCTCATTTATATGCTTTTGTATAATTACTAATTAAAAATTTGGAAAAATAATATTTAATTACAGTCTAAAAGTAATCAACAATAAGATAAAAAAACTGTTAACTTTTCTATGTTAATTTTACACATTAAAGTCGTAAATTTGTAGTTTCTTAAAACCATACAATTTACGAATTCAAATGATTCATTTCTTCGGAGAACAAAGCAGTAAAGTTTTTGCAGTACAAACTAGTAATGAACTTTCGCAGGAAGACACACAAAAATTAACTTGGTTATTTGGTAATAAGCCAAAAATAAACGCAGCGTCTTTAGACGCTTTTTTTATTGGTCCAAGAGCAGCGATGATTACTCCTTGGAGTACTAATGCAACAGAAATTACTCAAAATATGGGTATTTCTGGTATTATTCGTATTGAAGAATTTAATGCTACTAAAGAAAATTTTGAAGATTTTGATGCTATGCTTTTTCAAAAGTATAACGGACTAAATCAAGAAATTTATACGATTGATGTAACTCCGGAAGCGGTTTTAGCTATTGATGATATAGCAGCTTATAATCAGCAAGAAGGTTTAGCATTAAGTGATGAAGAAGTAACTTATTTAGAAGAAGTTGCCACCAAAATTGGTAGAAAACTAACCGATTCTGAAGTTTTTGGTTTTAGCCAAGTAAACTCAGAACACTGTAGACATAAAATATTTAACGGTACTTTTGTAATTGATGGAGAAGAAATGCCTTCGTCTTTATTTAAATTAATAAAGAAAACATCACAAGAAAATCCAAATACAATTGTATCTGCTTATAAAGATAATGTTGCTTTTGTAGAAGGACCAAAAGTAACGCAGTTTGCTCCTAAAAGTGCTGATAAACCAGATTTTTACGAAGAAAAAGAATTTAATTCTGTTATATCTATAAAAGCAGAAACACATAATTTTCCTACTACTGTAGAGCCTTTTAATGGAGCAGCAACTGGTGCTGGTGGAGAAATTAGAGACAGACTTGCTGGTGGTAAAGGTTCTTTACCTTTGGCAGGAACAGCGGTATATATGACTTCTTATTCCCGTTTAGAAGAAAACAGACCTTGGGAAAAAGGAATGACAGAAAGAGATTGGTTATACCAAACTCCTATGGATATTCTTATAAAAGCATCTAATGGTGCTTCTGATTTTGGTAATAAATTTGGGCAACCATTAATTACTGGTTCTGTATTAACTTTTGAGCATAAAGAAGAAGCGCGTAGACTTGGATTTGATAAAGTTATTATGCAAGCCGGTGGTATTGGTTATGGTAAAAAAGAGCAGGCTTTAAAAGATACACCTAAAACTGGAGATAAAATTGTTATTCTTGGTGGCGAAAACTACAGAATAGGAATGGGTGGTGCTGCCGTTTCTAGTGCAGATACTGGCGAATTTAGCTCTGCCATAGAATTAAATGCCATACAACGTTCTAACCCAGAAATGCAAAAACGTGCAGCTAATGCAGTGCGTGGTATGGTAGAAAGCGATGTTAACTCTATTGTTTCTATACATGATCATGGAGCTGGTGGACATTTAAACTGTTTATCAGAATTGGTAGAAGATACCGGAGGTAAAATAGATTTAGATAAATTACCTGTAGGAGACCCTACCCTATCTGCTAAAGAAATTATAGGTAACGAATCTCAGGAACGTATGGGGTTAGTTATTGGTGATGAAGATGCTAAATTACTAGCACGTATTGCAAAAAGAGAGCGTTCTCCAATGTATGAAGTTGGTGATGTTACTGGTGACGATCGTTTTACCTTTCAATCTAAAACTACAGGTGAAAAACCAATGGATTTAGCCATGTCTGATATGTTTGGGAGTTCTCCTAAAACAATAATGACAGATAAAAAAATGACTCGTAATTACGATGCTCCAACATATTCTTTAGAACACTTTCATGAATATTTAGAACAAGTATTGCAATTAGAAGCCGTAGCTGCTAAAGATTGGTTAACTAATAAAGTAGACCGTTGTGTTGGTGGTAAAGTAGCCAAACAACAATGTGCGGGTCCTTTACAATTACCCTTAAATAATTGTGGTGTAATGGCATTAGATTATAAAGGTAAAGAAGGGATAGCTACATCTATAGGTCACTCCCCTATTTCTGGATTAATAAACCCAGCAGCTGGGAGTAAAAACAGTATTACAGAAGCCTTATCTAATATTATATGGGCACCATTAAAAGACGGGCTACAATCTATTTCTTTATCTGCCAATTGGATGTGGCCATGTAAGAACGAAGGTGAAGATGCTCGTTTATATGAAGCTGTACAAGCAATATCTGATTTCTCTATTGAACTAGGGATTAATGTACCTACAGGAAAGGATTCCCTTTCTATGAAACAAAAATATAAAGATGGTGATGTTATTGCTCCTGGAACTGTAATTATATCAGCAGCAGGTAATTGCAACGATATATCTAAAGTAATAGAACCAGTATTGCAAAAAGATGGAGGTAGTATTTATTATATAAATCTATCTCAAGACTCCTATAAATTAGGTGGTTCATCTTTTGCTCAAATTTTAAATACAATAGGTAGTGAGGCACCAACAGTAACAAGTGCATCAAACTTAAAAACAGTATTTAATACCATTCAATCTTTAATAGTAAATGAGCAAATTATTGCTGGACATGATGTTGCCTCTGGTGGATTAATTACAACATTACTAGAACTTTGTTTTGCAGATGTAAACTTAGGAGCAACTATAGATTTATCTGCTTTAGGAGAAGCCGATACCATTAAATTATTATTTGCTGAAAATGTAGGAATTGTTTTTCAAGCAAAAGATAATAGTATAGAAAAAGTTTTAGCCGATGCTAAAATAGAATACTTTAAAATTGGAGAAGTAAGTAACGAAGCTACTCTTACTCTTAAAAATAATGGTGCTGAAATAGGATTAAACATAACATCATTACGCGATACATGGTTTAAAACATCCTATTTATTAGATAACAAGCAAACAGCAAATGGTTTAGCAAAAGATAGGTATGATAATTATAAGAGCCAGCCTTTAAATTATACATTCCCGTCACATTTTACAGGAAAACTACCAAATATTAGTGGTTCTAAGCCTAAAGCTGCCATTATAAGAGAAAAAGGAAGTAATTCTGAACGAGAAATGGCAAACGCTATGTTCTTAGCTGGTTTTGATGTAAAAGATGTGCATATGACCGATTTAATATCGGGTCGTGAAACACTAGAAGATATTCAGTTTATAGGTGCCGTTGGTGGTTTTTCTAATTCAGATGTACTAGGAAGTGCAAAAGGATGGGCTGGAGCTTTTAAATACAATGAAAAAGCAAATACAGCCCTTAAAAATTTCTTTGCAAGACCAGATACACTTTCTATTGGTATTTGTAACGGTTGTCAGTTGTTTATGGAATTAGATTTAATAAATCCAGAACACGCAGAGCATGGAAAAATGACTTATAACGATTCTCATAAACACGAAAGTAACTTTACTTCTGTTAAGATAAAAGAAAACAACTCTGTAATGCTATCTTCTTTAGCTGGTACAACACTAGGTGTATGGATATCACATGGCGAGGGTAAATTTAATTTACCACTATCCGAAGACAACTATGCTATAGTTGCTAAATATGGATATGAAGGTTACCCAGCCAACCCTAATGGTAGCGATTTTAATACAGCTATGTTGTGTGATAAAACAGGTAGGCATTTAGTAACCATGCCACATATAGAACGTTCTATATTTCAATGGAATTGGGCACACTACCCTACTCACAGAAAAGATGAAGTTTCTCCGTGGTTAGAAGCATTTATCAATGCTAAAAACTGGATAACAAAGTAAAACTAGTTTTTATGCTAAATAACTCTGGACTAAAAATATCCAGAGTTATTTAGTGCATAAAAAATTATGACTTTAGTTAAAAAGTATTTTATCTTTTTAAGGTAAAATGTCCTTTTTTAATAATTCCGTCATCAAAAACAACTTTAAACCAGTAATCTCCTGACAAAAGATTTTTATTATTATAAGTTCCATTCCAACCGATTTTAGAAGAATTCATTGTATGTAAAAGTGTTCCATATCTATCATAAATAGAGATAGAATAGTTTTTATTTGCATCTCCTAATAATTTCCATGTATCATTAACACCGTCGTTATTTGGTGTAAAAAACTTTGGGTAATCTAAAATTCTAATATTTTCTTTTAAAATACCGCAACCATCTATTTCTTTAACATGTAAAGTATAATCGCCTCCAATTAAATTATTAAAAGTATTACTACTTTGATAATTAATATCATCCAAAGAAAAATTATATTTTAAATTGGAATTGATAATAATATTTATGCTATTATTTTTATTAAACTCTGTAATTTTAATGCTATAGTCTGTTATAGGATTTACATCAGTTATTTTTACATCAACTTCCGAAGTACTTAAACCACAAGAGTTTAGTACTATATATGTGTATATTCCAGACTTATCAATTAATGGATTAAACATACCTGTTCCGCTAGATAAGTTGGGAGACCATACGCCTCCTTTTTCTTTTTCTCCTTTTAAACTATCAAATAAATCATAAGGAGTACTATTAATACAAATTTCAAGGCTACCATTTTCTCCTGCTTTTGGTTCTTTAAAAACAGTTACATTAACTTCTGAGACATCTATTCCACAAGAGCCATTATTTATAGTGTAAATATATTTGCCACCACTATCTACAGAAGGATTAAATATGCCTGTTCCGCTAGATAAACTTGGTGTCCACACACCTCCTTTGTCTTTATCCCCATTTAAGCTGTCATATAAATCTACTGGGTCGCTACTAATACATATATCTAGATTTCCATCTTCTCCTGCTTTCGGTAACTTAGAAACTGTAACATTAACTTCTGCTTTATCTGTATTACACACCCCTTTATTTAGGGTGTAAGTATATTTTCCACTAATGTCTATAGAAGGATCAAAAATACCCGTTCCACTAGATAAGCTGGGTGTCCAAACACCTCCTCTTTCTTTTTCACCCTTTAAACTATCAAATAAATCTACTGAGGTACTATTTATACAAATATCTAAACTCCCATTTTTTCCTGCTTTTGGTTTTTTAGTAACAACAACATCAACTTCTGATGTGTCAGAACCACAATTTCCTTTATTAATAGTATAGGTGTATTTTCCACTACCGTCTATGGAAGGGTTAAATATGCCTCTTCCACTAGATAAACTTGGTGTCCAAACACCACCTCTTTCTTTTGTTCCATTTAAACTATCAAATAAATCTACAGGAGTACTATTTATACAAATTTCAAGACTTCCATTTTCTCCTGCTATTGGCTTATTATTATCAATTATAACAGTAACGGTAGATGTGTTAGTACCACAACCATTAGAAACTGTATAGGTATAATTACCTGGTAAATCTTTTGACACATCAAAAACACCAGATCCACTAGCTAAGTTAGGAGACCATGTACCACCTGTATCTGGTTGCCCTGCTAACATTGTGTGTAAATCAATGGAATTAGCTGTGCTACAAACTTTAATTGTGGAATTTAAGCCAGAATTTGGTTCCTTTTCTATTTCAACTTTTATTTTTGCAGAAGCTTGTAAACAATCTCCATTAATTATTTGGTAAGTATAGGTACCTTCTAAATCTACTTTAGGATCAAATAAACCTGAACCACTTTTTAATTTAGGAATCCACTGTCCATTAATATCTGGAGTACCTTTTAAAATTGTAAATAAATCTACTTGCGCAGAATTAGAGCATAGTTTTATAGAATTATCTTCTCCCGCATTTGGGGTATTAGATATAACTTTAAGAATTGCTTGGTTTGTATATAGTGCTGTATTACATTTTGATTGGGAATTATAATATGATAATCGGTATATATAATTATTAAAATGAATGGGGGCATTGTTTATTATAAGTGTTCTTCTATTTGTACCGTTATAATTAGAACCATTGGTTAAACTTATCCAAGTTTGCCCATTATCGGTACTTAGTTCCCATTGAAAAGTATCTGTATTCGTAATTTTTGCAAAAAAAATAGCAGATGAACCTATATTAACAGACTGATGTTCTGGTTGTTGAGTTATAATTGGTGATAAGCTAATGTCCTGAAAATCTATTTTTCCATTATTATCATCGTCTAAAGGAGTAATATAAGCTGTTGTTTCTTCAATTATTTTTCCATTAAAATCTACAGTGTCTGGTAAACTCCCTAAAGTACCATTAGAATCAGAATCTGTAAAACCTGCTTCTATAACATCCCAACACCCATTATTATTACTATCTAAATCTAAATGATCTGGAATTAAGTCTCCATCAGAATCTAAATTTGGGTCTCCTTTTTGCTCTACAGTATCTAAAATACCATCATTATCATCATCTAAATCTACAGCATCTAAAATACCATCATTATCATTATCTCCATTATTTTTAATAAAATCAACACTATTACAGTTAAAACCATTATTACTTAATCTAAATGTTGTAGAAATACGACCATAAGTAAAAAAATTACTTATACTATTACAATCATTTAATAATGAGTTTTCTTCTATTATAAAACTTGTACTATTTGTATTATTTCCAAAACTAATTAATGCAGATAAAAAAGTTAAGTTTTGTAAATTATTATTGCTATTTATTAGAAGGCTTTGTCCAATATTTCTTAGATTAGGAAAACCATCTACATTATCTAGTAGGTTGTTATTTGATAATTCAAAAGTTAAAGATATTTCTCTTAAACTATGAAAAGCACTTATTTCTTTTAGATTATCATTATTAATTATAAATAAATCTCTTACTCGCTGTAATTTATTAAATCCTATTATTTTTGTTATTTCTAAATCAGATATACGAATATAATTCTCTACATTAATTAAATTTTTAAATCCATTAATATTAGTTATTACCTGTTTTGTTAAAACAATAGATTTTACTTCTAAAAGATTATTGAATGTTGGGATATTAACTTGATTTCTACCTCCGTTATTTTGGATATGAAGCTCCTCTTTAATTTCTCTTATATTTTTAAACTCTCCAATGCTTTTAAGTAATAAATTATTACTAATATCTAAATTAAAGGCATTTATTACTGAATTAAATAATGGAATGTTTTCTAAATTAGAATTACTTTTTATTCTAATCGATTTAAAACAACTGGTAAGATCAAAGCCTCTTATTGACTTTAGTTTAATATTTGAATCAAAAATTAAATTCCCAAAAAACGAATTTAAATTATTAAAGGAAATTCTTTCTAAATTATTGTTATTTTTAATATCAATACTACCACCAATATGTAATATAAAATCAAAATTTAAATCTCCAGAAATTAAAGTATTCTCAATAATAAAATCTCCTTGTATATCTTCTAAATTTTCCAGCGATGTAATGTTAGCAATATTATTAGTTTTAATAATTAAATTACCATTTATGTTTTTACATTCAGGAAATTTATTTGAAAATAAATCTACTTCTTCTTGTGTTGTTAAAACAACATCCCCATTAGGACATTGAGAATATAATATATGACATAAAAATAATAAAGAAAGAAAAAGAAATATCTTCAAAATGAAATATTTTAAACTAATAATTGTAAGTAAATATATTGTTATTAGATAATATTAACAAATGATTATATAAAAACGTCTAAAGCAAATATTTAGTTACAATAAAAATAATCTTAAAAAAATGCAATACATTTAAAAACCTGCGTCTTTATAATTGAGAGCCGATTAAATTAGGTGTTTAAATGACCTTAGAATCTGATAATAATAAAAAGCTAAAAGAGTTTTTTGGTAGAGAATACCAATCGCTAAAGGCTTATGTTACCACAAGGATAAAAGACAGCGCAAATAGAGATGCGGAAGATATTATCCAAGATGTAGCATTAAAATTATTTACAGGTGCAGACAGGTACTCTCCTATTAATAATGTAGCTGGTTTTGTTTATCATTCTATAAAAAATAAAATTATAGATGTATTACGGAGTAAAAAACAAACTTATAATAGTATAGAAGAAAGTGAAGCTAAGTTAATAGCATTTACAGAGGTTTTATATGATAGTTCAGAAATAGGCTATTCCGAGCAATTAAAGAAAGAATTAAAGCTTACCATTTTAAGTCTAAAACCAGTTTACAGAGATATTATTATTGCTATAGATTTTGAAGGTTATACGTATAAGGAAATAGCCTCCGAAACAGGAGTTTCTATAGGAACTTTAATGTCTAGAAGACATAGGGCTATCTCTATGTTATACAAAAAATTAGAAGCAAAAAAAGAAAACATAAATTAAAAAAATAGAATATGACAAATTTTTTAAAGCATAAAATGAGAGGTAAATCTGCAGGAGAAATAGCAGGTATTATAATTTTTGGAACCATTTTTATAGTTGGGTTGGCTATTCTTTTTGGTTTTATAATTATGTGGCTATGGAATTGGTTAATGCCAGAAATATTTGGTTTACCTATGCTTTCTTATTGGCAAGCCGTTGGTGTGTTTGTATTATTCAAAATTTTACTCGGAAGTATGGGAGATTGTAGCAGCAGCAGTAAAAGTAACGATTCTAAATGCAAAGACGATTCTAAAGGTAAATTCTCTAAATGGAAACATTACGATAAGTTTTGGGAAGAAGAAGGAGATATAGCCTATAAAAAATACTTAGAACGCTTAAATAACGATACTAACACAACAGAGGAATAAGTATGAATTTATTATTATTTAAGACCAATATTAAAACAAAAAAGAAAGTAAAAACTATAGCTCCTACCTTTAATAATCATGTTGGCATATCTAATTGGTCTGTAGATACCGAAGATATAGATAATGTATTACGAATTGAAGCTGAGGAAAATTTAAAGGAAAATGATGTAATTAGCTTGGTAGAAAATAATGGCTTCAGTTGCATGGTATTAGCAGATTAATTAACCTAAATTATGTCAAATGAAAGGATTATAAAATTATATTAAAGCTATTAATGGAGATATAGACGCACTTTCTAAATTAGATTAAAACTCCATATAAATTAAATAATATTCAATCAATAATATAATTTTTTACGAATTCCATTTTATAAAACCATTTCCTTTTCTTAATTTGCATATACCTGAATTATGAATTATGCTAGAAATTTCCCGATTATTTGATTTTCCCTACTATCAATTAGAAAAATACAATCTTAAAGAAGCCTTAGCTACTAAATATAATGGCGAGTGGGTAAAAACATCTACTCAGGAATATATTAATAAGGCAAATACAATTAGTAGAGCACTTCTAAGGCTTGGTGTAAAACCTAATGATAAGATTGCTGTAATATCTATGAGTAACCGTACAGAATGGAACATCATGGATATAGGAATTTTACAATTAGGGGCGCAAAATGTACCCATATACCCTACCATATCAGAAGAAGACTATGCGTATGTATTAAACCATTCAGAAGCTAAGTATTGCTTTGTTTCTTGTTCAGAAGTATATGCTAAAGTAAAAGCAGTAAAAACTAAAATACCCAGCTTAATAGAAATCTATTCTTTTGATGATGTAAACGAATGTAAAAATTGGAATGAAGTTTTAGAATTAGGAAAAGACAATAGCAACCAAGATAAAGTAGAACAATTAAAAGCTAATGTTAAAACAGAAGACTTAGCCACTATTATTTACACATCGGGAACTACAGGTAAGCCTAAAGGTGTTATGCTTTCTCATAAAAACCTGGTAAGTAATGCCTTGGGCAGTTTTAAACGAATACCAATAGAATATGGGAATTCTGTAGCACTAAGCTTTTTACCTCTTTGTCATGTGTACGAGCGTATGCTAATTTATTTATATCAATACTGTGGAGCAAGTATTTATTATGCCCCCTTAGACCAAATAAGTGATTATGCTAAAGAAGCAAAACCACATGTAATGACGGCTGTACCTCGTTTATTAGAGAAAGTATACGATAAAATTATTGCCAAAGGAAATTCGCTATCGGGTATTAAAAAAGGATTGTTTTTCTGGGCGGTAAAAGTAGGTCTGGCTTATAAACCTTACAGAGAAAATGGCTGGTGGTACGAACAAAAACTAGCCTTGGCACGTAAACTAATATTTAGCAAATGGAAAGCTGGCTTAGGAGGTAATTTATCTGTAATGGCATCTGGTAGTGCTGCCCTACAACCTAGATTGGCTCGTATTTTTAATGCTGCTGGTTTTGGTGTTATGGAAGGCTACGGACTTACAGAAACATCACCTGTTATTTCTGTTAATGATATGAGAAACGGTGGATTTAAAATTGGAACTGTTGGTAAACTTTTAGAACATACAGAAGTAAAAATTGCTGATGACGGAGAAATATGTGTAAAAGGACCGCAAGTAATGATAGGTTATTATAAAGACCCGGAAAAAACAGCCGAGGTTTTAAAAGATGGCTATTTTCATACAGGAGATATTGGTAAAATAGATGAAGAAGGTTTTTTAAAAATAACAGACAGAAAAAAAGAAATCTTTAAAACATCCGGTGGTAAATATGTGGCACCTCAATTAATAGAAAATAAGTTTAAAGAATCTTCTTATATAGAACAGTTAATGGTAGTTGGTGAAGGAGAAAAAATGCCTGCTGCAATTATACAGCCAGATTTTGAGCATCTTAAACGTTGGGCAAAGAAAAAAGGAATAACATTTAAGGATAATGATGAGCTAATATCCAACGAAAAAGTACAACAAAAATTTCAACAGCAAGTAGATATTGCCAATGAAGTATTTGCAAAATGGGAAAAAGTAAAGCAATTTAGATTAACATCGGACGTTTGGAGTATAGAAGCAGGTCACCTTACGCCTACCATGAAATTAAAAAGAAAAATAGTTAAATCTATATACCAAGACCTATATAACTCTATTTATAACCACTAAAAAATTTAAAATATAAATTAGCTACGGTATTTTTTAATAAAATATATTATGCATGCATAATATATTTTATTATATTTGGTAATCATAGCAATTTATAGAATGAAGGAGATAACGGTAGATTATGCGTTAAGAACAACATGGCAGGCAGTATCTAAGATGTATAACGAGGAAGCTAAGCATTTTAAGAGTACAATGGCAATTGGTTTTACTTTACTAAGTATAGACCCAAAAACAGGTACGCCATCTACTGCCTTAGGTCCAAAAATGGGTATGGAAGCTACAAGTTTGTCTAGGATTTTAAAAAGAATGGAAGAAAAAGGTTTTATAGAACGTAGACCAAACCCTAATGATGGTAGAGGTGTATTAATACACCTTACAGATTTAGGATTAGACAGACGAAATTTATCAAAAGAAGCTGTATTAAAATTTAATAACACACTAAAAGATAATATTTCTGAAGAAAAATTAAATCATTTTTTCGAAGTTACAGAAAGCATCAATAAAATGATTTCAGAAAAGAAAATATACAAAAGACATAATAATTAATTCTTAGACATAGCTAATGAATAAACATATAAAAAAAATAGCAGTAATTGGCTCGGGCATTATGGGTAGTGGTATTGCCTGCCACTTTGCTAATATTGGTGTAGAAGTACTTTTATTAGATATTATTCCTAGAGAATTAAATGATAAAGAAAAAGCAAAAGGGCTAACACTCAACGATAAAATAGTTAGAAATAGATTGGTTAACGATTCGCTTCATAAAGCCTTAAAATCTAAACCCTCTCCTATTTATAATCAAAAATTTGCTTCTAGAATAAGTACGGGTAATTTAGAAGACGATATTTCTAAAATAGCCCATGTAGATTGGATTATTGAAGTTGTTGTAGAACGATTAGATATAAAACAGAAAGTTTTTGAGAATGTAGAAAAACATAGAACACCAGGGACTTTAATTACATCTAACACATCTGGGATTCCTATAAAGTTTATGAATGAAGGAAGAAGTGAAGATTTTCAGAAACATTTCTGTGGAACACACTTTTTTAATCCAGCCAGATATTTAAAATTATTCGAAATAATTCCGGGACCAAAAACATCTCCAGAGGTTTTAGATTTTTTAAATAGTTATGGAGAGCAGTTCTTAGGAAAAACATCAGTTATAGCAAAAGATACTCCTGCTTTTATAGGAAATAGAATAGGTATATTTAGTATACAAAGCCTTTTTTATACGGTAAAGGAGTTAGGAATGACAGTTGAAGAGGTAGATAAATTAACAGGCCCAGTAATTGGCCGGCCAAAGTCTGCCACTTTTAGAACTGTAGATGTTGTTGGTTTAGATACTTTAGTACATGTTGCAAATGGTATTTACGATAATTGTAAAGAAGACGAAAAGCTAGAATTGTTTCAATTACCAGAGTTTATTAAAACCATGGTAACTAATAAATGGTTAGGAAGTAAAACAGGGCAAGGTTTTTACAAAAAAGTTAAAGGAGATAATGGTAAGAGCGAAATACTAACACTAGATTTAGATACGATGGATTATCGTGCTAAAAAAAGAGCCAAATTTGCCACTTTAGAACTAACAAAAACAATAGATAAAGTTGTAGATAGGTTTAAAGTTTTAGTAAATGGTAAAGATAAAGCTGGCGAGTTTTATAGAAAAAGTTTTGCTGCTTTATTTGCTTATGTATCTCATAGAGTTCCAGAAATAACAGATGAGTTTTATAAAATAGATGATGCCATGAAAGCTGGTTTTGGATGGGAACATGGTCCTTTCCAAATATGGGATGCTATCGGTGTTAAAGAAGGAATACAGATAATGGAAGATGAAGGAGAAAAACCAGCAGCTTGGGTTACAGAGATGCTTGCCTCTGGTCATGATTCTTTTTATGCTGTAAAAGATGGTGCAAGTTATTTTTATGACATTCCTAAAAAAGCAACAGAAAAAATACCCGGGCAAGATGCATTTATTATTCTAGATAATATTCGTAAATCAAAAGAAGTATTTAAAAACAGTGGCGTAGTTATAGAAGATTTAGGAGATGGTATTCTAAATGTTGAATTTCAGTCTAAAATGAACACTATTGGTGGTGATGTTTTAGCAGGATTAAATAAAGCTATTGATTTAGCAGAGAAAAACTACCAAGGTTTAGTTGTTGGAAACCAAGCAGCTAATTTCTCTGTAGGAGCTAATATCGGAATGATATTTATGATGGCGGTGGAGCAAGAATATGATGAGCTAAATATGGCTATTAAAATGTTTCAAGATACCATGATGCGCATGCGATATTCTGCCATACCAACTATTTCTGCCCCACACGGAATGACATTAGGTGGTGGTTGCGAACTATCCTTACATGCAGATAAAGTAGTTGCAGCAGCAGAAACATATATAGGATTGGTAGAATTTGGAGTTGGTGTAATTCCTGGAGGTGGTGGTTCCAAAGAAATGTCATTAAGAGCTAGTGATAATTTCTTTAAAGGAGATGTAGAACTAAATGTATTACAAGAATACTTTTTAACTATAGGAATGGCAAAAGTATCAACATCTGCCTATGAAGCCTATGATTTAGGAATTTTTCAAAAAGGAAAAGATATTGTAGTTGTTAACAAAGATCGTCAAATAGCAACAGCAAAAGCGCATGCTAAATTAATGGCAGAAGCAGGATACACACAACCTGTTAAACGCAAAGATGTTAGAGTTTTAGGAAAACAAGCTTTAGGAATGTTCTTAGTAGGAACAGATGCTATGGAAGCAAGTAATTATATAAGTGAGCACGATAAAAAGATAGCCAACAAACTAGCTTATGTAATGGCAGGTGGCGATTTATCCGAGCCTACACTTGTAACAGAACAATATTTATTAGATATAGAACGCGAGGCATTTTTATCGCTATGTACAGAGCGTAAAACGCTAGAGCGTATTCAGCATATGTTAAAAACAGGAAAACCTTTAAGAAATTAGAATAGAGATATTAGTAATTAGTATTTAAGATAAAATGCATAAGATAGAGGAATTAATAATATGGAAGAAGTCGATTGAACTATCTAAAGCTGCATATCTAATTACTACTGAATTACCGTCCGATGAAAAATTTGGCTTAAACTCTCAAATAAAACGAAGTTCTATTTCAATACCTTCAAATATTGCAGAAGGAGCAGGTAGAAACTCTAATAAAGAATTTAAACATTTTTTAAGTATTGCAAATGGTTCAGCTTATGAACTTCAAACGCAATTAATTTTATTAATAGAATTACATTTAATAGCAAAAGAAAAAGTAAAACCTGTAATTGATTTATGTATTGAAATTCAAAAAATGAATTATTCATTTCAGAAAAAATTATAATCTCGATACTTATTACTCAATACTCAATACTAAAATTAAAATGAAACAAGCATATATCGTAAAAGCATACAGAACCGCAGTAGGAAAAGCACCAAAAGGAGTTTTTCGTTTTAAAAGATCCGATGAATTAGCGGCAGAAACTATTGCGCACATGATAAAAGAATTACCACAATTAGATAAAAATCGTATTGATGATGTAATTGTAGGTAATGCTATGCCAGAAGGCTCTCAAGGCTTAAATATGGCTCGTCTTATTTCATTAATGGGATTAGATACTGTAGATGTACCAGGCGTTACAGTAAACAGATTTTGTTCTTCTGGGATAGAAACTATCGGTATTGCTACTGCAAAGATACAAGCTGGTATGGCAGATTGTATTATTGCCGGTGGTTCCGAGAGTATGAGTTCTGTTCCTATGACAGGTAATAAACCCGAATTAAACTACGATACAGTAAAAGCAGGGCATGAAGATTATTACTGGGGCATGGGAAACACTGCCGAAGCAGTAGCCAATCAATTTAAAGTATCTAGAGAAGATCAAGATGAGTTTGCTTATAACTCGCATATGAAAGCTTTAAAAGCACAAGCGGAAGATCGTTTTCAGGATCAGATTGTTCCTATTGAAGTAGAGCAAACATATATTGATGAAAATGGAAAAAAAGCAACTAAAAAATATACCGTAACAAAAGACGAAGGTCCAAGAAAAGGAACCAATAAAGAAGTTTTAGGAAAACTAAGACCAGTATTTGCTGCTGGTGGTAGTGTTACTGCCGGTAATTCTTCACAAATGAGCGATGGTGCAGCTTTTGTATTAGTTATGAGCGAAGAAATGGTAAAAGAATTAAATATAGAACCTATTGCTAGGCTTGTAAACTATGCTGCTGCAGGTGTAGAACCTAGAATTATGGGAATAGGCCCTGTAAAAGCAATTCCGAAAGCATTAAAACAAGCAGGATTACAGCAAAAAGATATTGAATTAATTGAATTAAACGAAGCTTTTGCTTCTCAATCACTAGCAGTTGTAAGAGAATTAGGTTTAAATAATGATATAGTAAATGTTAACGGAGGAGCAATTGCATTAGGTCATCCACTAGGTTGTACGGGAGCTAAATTATCTGTACAGTTATTTGATGAAATGAGGAAGAGAAATATGAAGGGGAAATATGGAATGGTTACCATGTGCGTAGGTACAGGACAAGGTGCGGCAGGTATTTTTGAGTTTTTATCATAAGATAGATATAAAGAATATAGATAAAAGAGAATAGATTTTTATGCGTTCTAAAAAAAGACACAATTATAAAAATTTAAAAATATGGAAACTAGGTTTGGAAATAACCAATGATATTTCTGACTTATTAATTGATTTTCCAAAACATGAAAAATTTAATTTAAGTTCACAAATTAGCAGATGTTCGGTTTCAATACCTTCTAATGTAGCAGAAGGCTCTTCTAGGTCAGATAAATCTTTTAGTCATTTTTTAGATATATCATTAGGGTCTTCATTTGAATTAGGCACACAATTATTAGTAGCAAAACATAGAAATTATATTAACGAAAATAATTTAGAAATACTCGAAGAAAAAATAGAAGAATTCCAAAGAATGACCATGGGATTTCAAAATAGCCTTGATTGAGTCTATTTTCTATTTTCTTTCTTCTATAAATCTCAGAATATATGACAGAAAAAGATATACTTAGAGGAGGACAATTTCTTATAAAAGAAACGAATTGTGATGATGTATTTACGCTTGAAGATTTATCGGAAGAGCAACAAATGATGCGAGAAAGCACCAAAGAGTTTGTTGATAGAGAGCTTTGGGCGCATTGGGAAAAGTTTGAAAAGAAAGATTATGCATATACAGAAACTTGTATGCGTAAAGCAGGAGAACTTGGTTTATTAGGTATAGCTGTCCCTGAGGTTTATGGAGGTTTAGGAATGGGATTTGTTTCTACCATGTTAGTTTGCGATTATATTTCTGGTGCTACGGGATCCTTTAGTACAGCTTTTGGGGCTCATACAGGGATTGGTACTATGCCTATAACATTATATGGTAACGAAGACCAAAAAAGTAAATATGTTCCAAAATTAGCCAGTGGAGAATGGTTTGGAGCTTATTGTTTAACAGAACCCGGGGCTGGTTCAGATGCAAATTCAGGAAAAACTAAAGCAGTATTATCTGCAGACGGTAAAGAATATAGCATATCTGGCCAAAAAATGTGGATTTCCAATGCAGGCTTTTGCAATCTATTTATTGTTTTTGCTAGAATAGAAGACGATAAAAATATTACTGGTTTTATTGTAGAAAATGACCCTGCAAATGGTATAACATTAGGAGATGAAGAAAAGAAATTAGGAATTCACTCCTCCTCTACCCGACAAGTATTTTTTAGCGATACAAAAGTACCTGTAGAAAATATGTTATCTACACGAGGTAATGGCTTTAAAATTGCCATGAATGCATTAAATATTGGCCGTATAAAATTAGCCGCTGCTTGTTTAGATGCGCAACGTAGAGTTATAACAGAGGCTACAAAATATGCCAATGAACGTATCCAATTTAAAACACCTATTGTAAATTTTGGTGCTATAAAAGCTAAAATAGCTACTATGGCTACTAATTGTTATGCAGGAGAATCTGCTAGTTATAGAGCCGCAAAAAACATTCAAGATAGAATTGCGATTAGAGAAGCAGAAGGTAATTCGCATCAAGAAGCAGAATTAAAAGGTGTAGAAGAATATGCTATAGAATGTTCTATACTAAAAGTTGCTGTTTCAGAAGATGTACAAAGCACTACAGATGAGGGTATTCAAATTTTTGGAGGTATGGGCTTTAGTGCAGATACTCCTATGGAATCTGCTTGGAGAGATGCAAGAATAGCACGTATTTACGAAGGAACCAATGAAATTAATAGAATGCTAACCGTTGGCATGCTTGTAAAAAAGGCTATGAAAGGACATGTAGATTTATTAGGTCCGGCAACAGCAGTAGGCGAAGAATTAATGGGTATACCTTCTTTCGATACGCCAGATTTTTCGGAGTTATTTACAGAAGAAAAAGATATTGTAAAAAGACTTAAAAAAGTTTTCTTAATGATTGCTGGTAGTGCCATACAAAAATATGGTCCTAGTTTAGAAGAACACCAACAACTTTTATTAGCAGCTTCAGATATTTTAATAGAAGTATACATGGCAGAATCTACCATTCTACGTACAGAAAAAAATGCAAAGCGTTTTGGTAAAGAAGCTCAAAGTATACAAATAGCAATGTCTCAATTATACTTATACAATGCTGTAGATATTATTATTCAGAAAGGAAAAGAAGCTATTGTTTCTTTTGCAGAGGGTGATGAACAGCGAATGTTATTAATGGGCTTAAAACGATTTACAAAATATACAAATAACCCTAATGTAGTAGCTTTACGCACTCAAATTGCGGATAAAGTAGCTGCAGATAATGGTTATACCTTTGACTAATTATGATTGAAAAAATCCGCTCAACCCTATTTTTTATAAAATAGATGGGCGGTTTTTTTATTATGCTTCTGCATTTTTAGTTTCGCAAATGTAACTTACTTAAAATAAGTATACATCGTTATAAACAAACAACACAACGTAAGTTAAAACTTACACAACATATAATTTATTTTCATCTAAAGATTATGCTATTTTACATATATGGTTGATATATAGTCAACTATACTAAATAGCAAACAATATTTTTAAGATGAATCTATTTTTCTACAAAAAGGTTATAAAGCGAGTTATTTTATACGCTGTATTTTTTTATAGCCTCCTAAACCACAACTTAAGAGCAAATAATTATCAAATAGCTAAACATAAATTTGTATTAGAAGTTGTTATAGATCAATTCATTATAGATTCTTCTAATGAAACAGCTGTAAGCTTTTCTTTTTTAGATGCAGAAATAGGAAATACATATACTTATAGTTTCAGTAGTAATAATGGAGCAGCTAATGTTACCGGAAACGGTATTATTAATGCTACTAATGAAACTGTATCAGAAATAAACCTTAGCCAATTAGAAAATGGTACAATTACATTAACAGTTACATTAACAAATACAAATAATAATAGTGTAACAACTGTTAAAGATACTATTGTTAAGGGTATAGATACTGATAATGATGGTATTGAAAATGCAATGGACCCAGATGATGATAACGATGGTATATTAGATAATCTTGATTCTTTTCCTTTAGATGCTAATAATGTAACTACAATTGTTTCAGAAGCCATAACACCTAATAATGATGGTATAAATGATTTTTGGATAATTAAAGGAATAGAAAAATACCCTGATAATCTGGTACAAGTATATAATCGTAGCGGAAAAGTAGTCTATACTAAAAAAGGATATGCTAATACTTGGAAAGGTACTTATCAATCTAATTCGGAACTACTCCCTACAGGATCTTATTATTACAGTATAGACTTAGGTAATAATTCAGCACTTAAAAAGGGATGGCTATTCATCAATTATTAAAATAATAGGTATGTATTATAAAAAGTATATAATAGTCATATTAATTGTATTTGGCATAAATAAAAGTATGGCACAACAAGAACCTAATTACACATTATATAGGTATGCCATGAATTTAATAAACCCAGCTTACGCAGGTTCAGATAAACAAGCTAGTTTAGGAATTAATTTAAGAAGTCAGTGGGTAAATATTGAAAGCGCTCCACAAACGCAAAGTGTATTTTTTGGCACATCATTAGGAGATAAAGTAGGATTGGGTTTATCTGTAATTAATGACGAAACGTTTATAGAAAACCAGACTTATATTGCGCTAGATTTCTCTTATCATATACAAATAGATGCAATAACAAACATTTTCCTAGGTTTAAAAACAGGGATAAATTCTTATAATGCCAATACCAATAATTTGTTAGTGTTTGATGCCTTTGATCCTTCCTTAACCAATATAGACGGAAGACATACGCCAAATATAGGTGTTGGTGTTTTATTTAAAAGAGCTAACTATTATCTTTCTTTCTCTATACCAAAAATATTAAACACTGAACGTATTAACGATACTAACGGAGAAGCAATACTAGCAAAAAGCAAAACACATTTCTATTTTTCTGCGGGTTACGATATTAAAGTAAAAGAAAACCTAGTTTTAAAACCTTCTTTTTTAACAAGGTATATTAATGATGCTCCTATTTCTATAGATGTTACTACATCATTCTTATTTCATGAAAAATTTGAAGTAGGACTATCCTATAGATTAGATGAAGCACTAGGGGTTTTAGCTATTTTTAATTTTCAAGATTGGTTAAATATTGGTTACGCATATGAAAGCTCTACCATTAATTCAATAGAAAATAATGGAACACACGAAATCTATACAAGATTTAAATTTTAATTATTGTTAAGACTTTACATTTGCTGAATAACAAGAAATAGCTAAAATAATTTGTCTATTCCTAATAAACTTAACAAAAACTTGACAGAATTGGTTATTTGATGCACAAAATAATCTATTTGATATCTTATTTAAGTAAATATTAAAATATTTTTGAGCTATATAAAAAACTATAGCATGAAAATATTCATTAAAACAATTGCATTTTTTGTTTGCTTTTCTGTTTTCTCAAAAGACATATATGTCTCAAAAGATGGAAATGATTCCAATTCAGGAACAATAGAATCTCCTTATTTAACAATATCTATGGCAGCTAGTGTAGCTGTTGCAGGCGATAATGTTTATATAAGAGAAGGTACTTATGAGGAAACGCTATTTCCTAGCAATTCTGGAACAAACGGAAACCCAATCACTTTTCAAGCATATCAACAAGAAAAAGTAGTTATCTCAGCTATGCAAGCCCTAACTGGTTGGACAAGTGAAGGCAGTGGAGTATACAAAACAACTACCGATTGGGATTTAAAGCAACGTAATTTTGTAATGAACGGCACCACTGTTTTAGATTTAGCACGTTGGCCAAATAATACCGATGGGGATAGGTTTACACTAAATTCATTAAGAAATGATGGAGGTAGTCAAGATGAAGTGTCTGTTGGTGCATTTCTAACAGATAGTGAAATTCCTAGCTGGGATTGGGCTAAAGGAGGATCTCTTGTATTTTTTGGAGACAGACCTGGCTCTGGCTGGACAACTTGGAGAGCATGGATAAAAAGTAGCTCAGCAGGAAGAATAGATTTTGATGCTGTTAAAAAAGAAGAATGGATTATAAAAGCCCATCCTCCAGGTGATTTAGGCGATTACTATTTAGAAGGTATAAAGGAAGCCTTAGATTATCAAAACGAATGGTTTTTTGATGAAGATACTAAAGAACTATACATACAATTACCTAACGGAAGTACTCCTATTGATGGTGAAGTAAAAATGGCCAGAAGAGAAAGAACCATCGATTTAACAAATAGAAATTATATTGAAATTAAAAATATAGCCGTTTTTGGAGGAAGTGTGGAAATTACGGGTACAGGAAATAAATTATATGGCATTTCTAGTTTTTATGGAAGTATGACCAGAGGAATTTCTCCTAATTTTAATTCAAAAGTTAATGCAATTAATGTTGGATGGGATGCAAAAGATACCACTGTTGAAAAATGTGAAGTTGGCTATGGAGATGGAACAGGTGTATGGGATTCTGGATTAGGTACAACAATTAAAAACTGTTACATTCATGATTTTGATTATTTAGGATCATATGATGCTCCTTTAATGGTTAGAGGTCAGAACAATGCAAAAGTTTTAAATAATACAATTAAAAAAGGAGGTAGAGATGCGCTACAAATTATTTCTAAAGGTTCAGAAGTAGCATGGAATGATATTTCTTATAGTAATTTAATAGCACATGATTGTGCTTTGTTATACACCATAGGAAAAGATTTAAACATGGACATACACCATAACTGGTTCCATGATGCCGAAGCCCGTGGAGATTTAAAAAAAGCAGCAGGAATCTATTTAGATAATGATGCAGGAAATGTACGTGTATATAGAAATGTTGTATGGAATGTAGAATGGACAGCAGTACAAATTAACTGGAATGGTACAGATATAGACATCTTTAATAATACGCTAGTAAAAGCAAAAGGTGGTACTATGGGGGCTTGGCATAAAGAAGGTACCGAATTTACAAATGTAAAAGTTTGGAATAATGTTACAGATAAACATGCTGTTGATAATCAAGGAAACCAAGAAACAGAAGCTACATGGGAACCGCAATCCGATAAACAAAACAACCTAGTAAGTAATGCTATTTTTAAAGATTATGCGAATAATGACTTTCTATTAAAAGAAAATGCTGAGGCTATTGATTTTGGTAGAGAAATAGCTGGTTTTACTGAAGGTTTTATAGGTACTAGTCCAGATGCCGGAGCCTATGAATTTGGAGGAGATGTATGGAAACCAGGTGTAGATTGGGATATAGCTGCTGGTCCTACCAACAAATGTTACGGACTTCCTGGAGAAGGTTGTGTAGCTAACGTAATTTCACAAGACAATTTTAGGGTATTAGTTACTGGTGAAACATGCAGTAAAAATAATGATGGCAGTATTTTAATTACGGCTATTAAAAACTTAAATTATAAAGCAACAATTACAGGAGATATAACTACATCTAAAGACTTTACTAATACTATAGAGTTTGAAGATTTAGCAGCTGGTAATTATAATGTTTGCGTAACTATGGATGCCGATGCAGATTATGAGCAATGTTTTGATCTTGTTGTAAGCGAGCCTGATAATTTTGAGTTTGATGTACAAGTAGCCTCTAATAACAAACAAGTTAATATAGCTCTTAAAGGCGGTTCTCTTTTTAGAATAGAATTAAACGATATTGTAACCGTTACCAATCAAAATAACATTACCCTAAATCTACAAGATGGAGAAAATAAATTAGTAATAAAAACAGATAAAGACTGCCAAGGAGTTCATGAACAAAAGATTTTAATTAAAGAAGATAATTTTAAAGTGTACCCCAATCCTATTGATAGTCTTTTAAATATTGAAACAAACCTAGCATCTGAAAATATTGATATTAGTATTTATAATCTATCAGGACAATTAGTATATAGTAGTAGCTTTAATAGCAGCAGCACTACTCCTATTTCAATAAACATATCTAACCTACCAACAGGAATGTATATTGCTAAATACAACTATGATGGTAAAACTAAAATGGTAAACTTGATTAAAAAATAATACGATGAAAAAAACAATATATTTATATACAATACTATGTGTTTCTTTATTTGTTATAAGTTGCGGAGGTAGCAAAGACGACGGAGATACAACACCTGTTACACCAGAAGAAGCAAAAGCACCAGAGGCTTCGGTTTTAGTATTTCCTTTAAAAGATGAAATCTGTACTACAGGAGTATTTATCTCAGATACAGAAAGTGAAGTAGAATTTGAATGGAATACTTCTGAAAACACAACTTCTTATGATGTAATTTTAAAAGACTTAAATACAGATAATGAAACAACAATAGCTTCTAACTCCGTAAAAGTAAAAATTACATTAAAGCAGAATAATCCATATTCTTGGAAAGTAATATCTAAATCTGATAAAACAGAAGAAACAGCTACTAGCGACGAGTGGAGACTATATAATGCCTCACAAGGAGTACAAAATTATGCTCCTTTCCCAGCTAAACTTTTAGCTCCTAGTAATGAAAGTACAATTGCTACAACGAGTACAAACTTAGAATGGCAAGGCTTAGATGTAGACGGAACAGAAGATATAGAAACCTATGAAGTATATTTAGAAGCACAAAACTCACCTACTACCCTTCTTAATAGTACAACTGATGCTAAGATTTCTACTGGAGACTTAACAGCTGGCACTTATTATTGGAATGTTGTAACTATTGATAAATCTGGAAATAAAACAACATCACAAGTAAATAGTTTCATAGTAAACTAAAAATATATGTATAACATAAAAAAAGAGGTCATCTAACTATAGATGACCTCTTTTCTTTTATAAGATATTATACTAATTTATCGCATAGACTCTAATATAGCCTCATCATTTGCTTTATTAGAAAAATTAGATGATGCCTGTTAAAATCATATTTTTTTAAATTATATTTTTTGTTAGTAAGGGTAAACCCTAGGTTTTTATTTACAAGCAAACCCCTTAAAATCATATAATTATGTTTTATTATTTTTGGGTATGATTCATTTAACCTCAATAAGTAAAAGAAACTACGTACAAATAACGATTTTAATATTTTTATTATTGGTTTATACATTTTCTATAGCCCAAGAAAAAGTGATAGATAATTTAAAAATCTATGACACAACCGCTGTTAGTTTTAATTTAAATATAGCAACTAAAAACCTTTCAATTAATCAAGATAGCTTTAAATATTATTCAAAAAAAGCATTACATCTTTCTCTAAAAACAAACGAATATAAGTTAGCAGAAAGTTATGCTTTGGTGGGTTTAAGTTATCATTATAACTCAAAAAGTGATTCTGCTAGAGTATTTTTAAACAAAGCATTAAAAATTCTTGATAAAAAAGAAGATACAATTCTTAGAGCCAGAATATATAATACCTATTATTTAACTTATGATGATTCTGATGATACTAATCAAAAAATAAATTATATAATCAAGGCTATTGATTTGGTAAAAAATAGAGATAAAGAAGTATGTTTATATTATTATAATCTTGGAGTTGATTATGCTCAATCTAATTTAATAGATAAGTCAATTGAATATTTAATAAAGGCATACAAAAGTAGTAAACGAGCTAAAAACAACAGAGCATTAGCAGCTTCTATAGCTGGTTTAGTAAATCAATATAGAAAAAATAAAAATTTAGAGCAAGCCAATATATATTTAAAAGAAGGTATTTATTTGTGTGAAGAAACTAAAAACCCTGAGTTTGGTTATATGATATATAACCAAAAAGGATTAGTATTAACTGAAGAGAAAAAATATGAGCAAGCAAATATTTATTTATTAAAGTCTAAAGAATATGCTGTTATATTAAAATCATCTTACAATATTATGATAAATAATGTAACATTGGCTTTAAATGAATTAGAAAGAAATAATTACAAAAAAGCATTAATTTATTTTGAAGAGTTTGAGAATTATAATAAAGAAATTCCTGCTCCGGCACTTGCATTAACAGCATACGAGAATTGGGCAAAAGCTGAGTACTCCTTAGAAAATTATAAAAGAGCTTATAGTTTGTTAAAAAAGTCTACAATTATAAAAGATTCTACCCTAAAAAAAGAAAAACGCCAAATCATTATAGATACCGAAGCAAAATACGAAACCGAAAAAAAAGAAAAAGAAATTGCACAACAAAACTTACAACTTAAAAATCATGAACTTAATTTAGCAAAAAAACAAAGACAATTAGCTATATGGGGTGGTCTTGGGGGCATTTTAGCTCTATTACTTGGAATATCTTTTTGGGTAAATAAAGAGCGTCAAAAAAGAAAACAAAATGAAATTGAATCCCTTAAGAGTCAACAAGAAATTATCCGATTAGAAGCTTTAGTTTCTGGTGAAGAAAAAGAGCGTGTACGTTTAGCCCAAGATTTACACGATGGAATTAATGGTGATTTAGCTGTTATAAAATATAAAATAGATGCTTTAGACAAAGAAAATCAAACTAAAGAAAACCAGAAATCACATAATGATGCTATAAAGATGTTAGACAATGCTATAGATCAGGTACGTAGAATATCTCACAACTTAGCACCACCATCACTTCATAATTTTAGTCTTTTGGAAGCATTGAAAACCTATTGTAATAAAGTACAAGTAGCTCATAATATTAATATAGACTTTCAAAATTTTGGGAATAAAATTACTTTGGGTGCTGAACAAGAAACTGCGGTATATAGAATTATTCAAGAATTATTAAATAATATAGTAAAGCATGCAAGCGCCAAAGAAGCCCTTGTACAGTTAAACAATACCAAAGAAGCACTAGAAATTACAGTGGAAGACGATGGACAAGGATTTGATACTAAAAATGTAAAAAATGGTATTGGACTCCAAAACATAGCATCTAGAGTATCGTTTTTAAAAGGCGATTTACAAATAGATTCTAACAATAAAGGAAGTTCTTTTACCATTTACATTCCGTATTCTTAAAATTAAAAAACTATGATTACAGTTTGCATTCTAGATGATCACCCTATGATAATTGAGGGTTTAGAAACCATGTTAAAACCTGAAACTGATATTAAAGTTTTAAAAAGTTTTACCAATAAAGAGAATTGCCTTGATTTTTTTATTAAAGAACAACCTAATATTTTGCTGTTAGACATAAATCTAAAAAATGCAAATGGCATAGAAATATGTGCTTATATTTCTAAAAATTATCCCACTATAAATATTATAGGAGTATCTAACTATAATGAAGCAGGATTTATTAAAAATATGCTTCGTAATGGTGCTAAAGGCTATTTATTAAAAAACACCTCAAAAACAGAACTTATTAAAGCTATTAGGGTTGTGGTAAAAAACGAGACCTTTTTGCCGCGATCGGTAGAAACTATATTATTAAATGATAGTATTGGTACTCCTACATTTAATAAAAGTATACCAAAATTAACGCGCAGAGAAAAAGAAGTATTACAACTTATTAGTGATGAAATGACGAATGCAGAAATGGCAAAAAAACTTTTTGTAAGCATTAAAACAATAGAAAGTCATAGAACAAATCTTCTCCAAAAATTTAATGTAAAAAATACAGCTGGGTTAATTAAATCCGCTATGAATTCGGGGCTAATCTCTTAATTTACAAACATTAAGGGTATACCCTAGTATTTTAATTTCCATTTTTTTACTGATGTATTGAACTGGTATGTTATAGACCTTAGTGCTATAATTAAAACCATGTCAATAATGAAAAAAATATGCTTACTAAGCCTTGTTTGTTTACTCATATGTTGCAGCAAAAAAGAAACAGAACCAGAAAACAGGCCACCAGGAGATTTTACCGTAATTACATCTGTTAATTTAGATGCGGTAACTATAAACTGGACGACAGCTTCAGATCCAGATGGTGATACTGTAAGTTACTCGGTTGAATTAAATGGAAACAACATTCTTGCCAATAGTTCGGAAAGAACAATAAGTCAAAATGGATTAGATTATAACACCTCATATTCTGGTAAAGTAATAGCAAAAGATTCAGAGGGGTTATGTACCGAGAAAACATTTTCATTTACCACAAGTGAAGAACCAAACAACTCACCTATATCCGCTGTATTAAAAACGCCAGAAAATCAATTAAAAAGTGTCGTCTTACTACCAGAATTTACATGGGAGCAAGCCACAGATCCTGACGGAGATACTGTTATCTATGATGTTTATTTAGATACCTCTACCGACCCTACCACACTTATTAGCTCGGAGCAAACTCCAATAACGCATACATCTACAACTAGTTTAGAATTAAATACTACATATTACTGGAAAGTAGTTGCAAAAGACAATCGTGGTGGAGAATCTACTAGTGAAATTTTTACATTTTCAACCAATGTTGCACCAGCAGTTCCTGTACTGGTTACCCCTGAAGACAATACTCAAAATCTTCCTCTTAAACCAAATCTGTCTTGGAATACTGTTTCAGATCCAGATAATGATGTGGTTACGTATGATGTTATTTTAGATACCAATGCAAACCCATCAACCAAAATAGCAGAGGGCATATCGAGTACGAATTATACCATCTCTCAAAATCTTGAAAATGAAACCAGATACTATTGGAAAATCATTGCTTCGGACGGTAAAGAAGGAGAAACGGAAAGCGAAGTACGTTCTTTTGTAACACGCGGTATGGCTAGTGCTACACAAGTTGTTGAATCTGCTGATTTTAATATTAGATATGGGCATACCTCAGTGGCGTTTAATAATAAAATGTGGGTAATTGCTGGTATTGGCTGTTGTGGAAACTCCTATAGCGATGTCTGGTCTAGTGATGATGGAGAGAATTGGACCTTGGTAACTGAAACTGCACCTTTTGGAAAACGATGGGAACACGCCTCTGTGATTTTTGATAACAAAATGTGGGTAATAGGTGGGCGATCTGCTTTTAACGATGCAGGTCTTAAAAATGACGTATGGTATACCGAAGATGGAGAAAACTGGGTGGAAGCTACAGCCTCTGCGCAATTTACACCACGGTACATTTCCCAAATTCTTAGTTACGATAATAAGTTGTTTTTAATTGGCGGGCAAGATGCATCATCTACTGCTGACAATGAAGTTTGGAGTAGTGAAGATGGTGTCACATGGACATTACTTCAAGACAATGCCAATTTTTGTTGTAGAGGCTTCAAGGCAACGGTATTTCAAAACAAAATGTGGTATATAGCAGGCTTTAGCAAAAATATTTATAGTTCTACCAATGGTATTACGTGGAGTTTAGTTACAGCTGAGGCAGAATTTGATGTGCGTGTTTTGCACTCTACTGTGGTATTTAATAATAGGCTATGGCTAATAGCAGGACGTAGAGAAAATAGTAGCAGAACAAATGATGCATGGTATAGTGATGACGGTGTTAATTGGATCCAAGCAAATTCCAATCTAGGGTTTGGTGCTCGCTCTTCCCATACATCTGTAGTATTCAATAATAAAATCTGGGTTATTGCTGGTGATAATAATGGTACAGCAGCTTATAATGACGTGTGGACAATAGAACAAAACTAATAAGGCAATGAAAAAAAGTAATATAGCTATCATGATAGGCATCTTTGCATGCCTATCATGCTCAAAAAAAGAAGCAATTACAATAGCTACAGAACCAAAAATAATTGTTGAAGAAAACGATGAAACAGCAAATAATGCGACACCCTTAAAAGCAGAAATTGTTTCGCCCAGAAATGATGAAGTCGTGCAGCAATTTTTGGAGGTCACGCTTAGCTGGAAAGGCAACGATCCAGACGAAAACGATACTTTAAAATACACCTTGTTATTTGGCCAAGACCCTACTGCTTTAGAGGCTTTAGCCACAGAAATTGAAGTAGGAAATTTCATTTTAGAACGCCTAATAACAGGAGAAACTTACTTCTGGCAAATACAAGCAACGGATGAAGAAGGCGCCACAAGTTTATCGGATCTAAGTAGTTTTACCGTGTATGAAAAAATATTTGATGGGGATTTTAATATGAACAACCAAAGTAAAATAGATGAATTTATTACTGAAGGTTACACACGTATTACAGGAGATATATCAATATTTAGTACTGATATAGATATCTCTGGAATTACTTCATTAAATAAAATAGAAGGTAATTTAATAATAAGTGATACAAACTTATTTACGCTAACGGGTCTAGAAAATTTAATTACAATTGAAGAAGGTTTTTTTCTTTTAAATAACACTGTATTACAAGATATAAGTGCATTAAATAATGTTACAAATATTAAAGCTGGCTTTAATATTAATAATAATCCAGTTTTAACAACATTAGGAGAGTTAACTACTAGTACATCGCTTAATGAGCTTAGTATTGAAAATAATACGGCCTTATCCGATATTACAGCACTTAAAAACCTTGAAAAAGTAATCGGAAGTGTATGGGTTGCTCAAAATTCTAGCTTAAGAGATTTAAAAGGATTAGAAAATTTAACTGAAATCACGGATGGTTTATCCATAAACAATAATACTAATCTAAATAATTTAGAAGGTCTAAACAATTTGAGTCTAATAGGTGAATCTTTAAATATTGAAGAAAATAATATTTTATCTCTCCAAGGTCTGGAGAGTTTAAAACTAATAAGTGGCTCGTTATATATTTATGGCAATAGTAAGTTAGAACATATTGAAAATTTAATAAATCTAGAAACAGTAGGTAGGTCGTTTACAGTAAGTCAAAATTTAGATTTAAAAAATATTAAAGGTCTAAATACTCTAAAAAGTATCAAAGAATTACGAATTTCATCAAACCCATCATTGGTAAGTATAGATAGCTTTTATAACCTATTAACAAACGAAACCATATCTATAGGTACAAATGATTTATTACAAAGTATAAAAGGTTTTAATGCGCTAGAAAATAATACGGCTTTAAGTATTAGAAGAAATATACGTTTAACAACTATAGATAGCTTTAATAAGCTTTTAACTACAGATGACATTAAATTAGAAAAAAATAGTAAGCTAGAAACTTTCGAATTAATAAGCTTAAATCAAACGAATAAATTATCAATAACTGAAAATTTTGTACTCAAAACAATTCGTTTAAACAAACTACATAAAGTTACAGATTATATAGTTATTCACCATAATAAAAAATTAGAATCTGTTGGTGAATTTGAATCGCTACAACATATAGAAAACTCTTTTGAAATTACATCTAATGGTATTAAAAATTATTGTGGGTTAGTTAGTTATGCAAAAAATGCCACTACTGATAAAAAAGAAATAATTGTTACTGATAATATTTATAACCCCAGTACAAAAATGATTGCCGAAGGAGTGTGTAAAATTTAAAACACTATATGTAACAATCAATTGAAATTATAATAAACATAAAATTAAAAAAATGATAAAAAAAATAATTTTAACAAGCCTAATAATAATTCTAGGGTTACAAACAAACATGGCTCAGCAAGGTAAAATAAATAAAATTAGAAGTGCTCCTTTACACTCTGGGGAATCTAGGACTTACACATCTGATTATAAAACTATAGTAAAATATGCTAGAGAAGCTGTTACGGAAGCCGGATTAAGCATTGAATCATCAGAAAAATTAAATGATGAAACTTATATGATTATTGGTAAAGCTAAAGTATCTGCATGGAGTTGGGGAGAATTAGTTAGAGTGGTTTTAATTAATGATAATGAAAAAGTAACGGTGAGAGTTTATACCAAAAAGGCTGTAAAAATAAATATTACTGCAAAAGGCAATTACACACAAACTATTTTATCTAATATAGAGGCTAAAATAGATTTTGAAAGTGACTAATTAATACTAAAAAAATATCGTGGAGTAAACTCCACGATATTTTAATATTTACATATTTAGTTTGGTGCTCTTTTTTACATGATTTATCGCATAGACTCTAATATAGCCTCATCATTTGCTTTATTAGAAAAATTAATTGCACATTCTATTAATGCTAAATGAGAATATGCCTGTGGGAAGTTACCTAATAGCCTTTTAGTCTTAAAATCAATATCTTCACTAAATAAACCTAAATGATTACTGTAAGTAAGTAATTGTTCAAAATGCTGTATAGCTTTTTCCTCTTCCCCTATTTTAAATAGGCTATTAATAAACCAAAAAGTACAAATAGTAAATGATGATGATGGCAATCCAAAATCATCTTCATTCTTATAACGGTACAATAATCCATCGTTACTTAATTCTTTTTCAATAGCTTTAACGGTACCAACAAACTTTGGGTCTTTGGCATCAATAAAACCATAAGACTCCATTAGCAATACAGATGCATCTAAGTATGGAGAATCGTATGATTGTGTAAAGGCTTGTTTTTCATCATTCCAAGCATTATCATGAATATCTTTACGTATTTCTTCTTCTATAGGTTTCCATTTGTCAATTTTGTGTTTTTTACCTAAAATTTCGGCTACTTTTATAGCTCTATCTATGGCTACCCAACATAAAACTTTAGAGAAAGTAAAATGACGATCTTCGGTTCTAAATTCCCAAATACCTTTATCCGCTTCTTTCCAATGTTTTTCTACAATCCAAACAATACCTTTAGTAATGGTCCATAATTCTTCTCCATTATCTATATCATTGCTAAATTTCATTAGTTGCTCATAGATAACATCCATAAGAATACCATAGATATCATTCTGTTTTTGCTTGTAAGCAGCATTACCAATACGTACAGGTTTAGACCCTTTATAACCGCTTAAATGCTCTAAAGTCTCTTCTGTTAATTTCTTTTCTTTATTAATACCATACATAATTTGTAGCTTCTCATCCTTATCAGGAATAAGATCTATGATAAACTGTAAATAACGTTTAGCTACATTTTTATGTCCTAATTCTGAAACCACTTTTATAACCATAGAGGCATCTCTGATCCAACAAAAACGGTAATCCCAATTACGAACTTCACCTATAGTCTCTGGTAAAGAAGTTGTTGCTGCTGCTAATACAGCTCCTGTTTTATTATAACTTAACAATTTAAGAGTTATAGCACTACGTATAATTTGTTCGTTAAATCGTTTGTAGGTTGCCGTACGTTCTACCCAATTTAGCCAGTATAATTTAGTTCTTTCTAACTCTAAATGTATTTTCTCTGTAGTTGGTAAAAATATTTTTTCGTTATACCCCAAAAGAAAATATCCGTTTTCAGATAGTGTAATTTCTTCGCCGTTTAATACTTTTTCTTTATCAAAAGAGGTGTACAAGAAAATAGTATCAAACTTAACCTCGTGTGTAAGACTTGCTATAAAGTCTGGTTTTATATACGATGTTGTTTTTCCTTGTGCATATTCTAGTTTTGGGTCATAAGCAACTCTAAATTTAGGAGTTCCAGAAATGTATTTTATATATCTAATAATTTCTGGCGGAGCATGGTAGTCATCAACATTTTTATAATATCTAGGCATAAAATCGTGCAACTCAAAACAATGTTCTCCAGAAGTGTAAGTAGTTACAAGAATAGCTGTTTTTGGTTCGTATTGTTGCTTTATATAATAACTATCTTCTACTAAAACAGAAAAACTACCTCCTATTTTATCATCTAAAATCTTAGCAAATACAGAAGACGAATCAAATTCTGGTAAACAACACCAATCTATTGATCCTGTTTTAGAAATTAATGCTGCACTCCTACAATTTCCTATAATTCCATAGTCTAAATTATCCATATAATAAATCGGTATTTAAATCTTCGTATATAATTGGTTTTACTCCTTATTTTATCGAAATTTAGGAAAAATTAATACGAACCAAATCAAAAAAAAGTATTTAATGGGCAAAACTATCATAATCTCAAATAGACTACCTGTACAATTACAAATTCATAATAATGATATTACTGCAATACCAAGTGTAGGAGGTTTAGCAACAGGAATGAAATCTGTGCATTCTGGTAGTGATAGTTTATGGATTGGTTGGAGTGGTCTAACAGACGAAGAAATACCAGAGGGAATTGCTCCGAAAATTGATGCTGCCTTAGCAGAACATAATTGTTCAAAAGTAAATTTAACAGCATACGAAGAAGAAGGCTTCTATTATGGTTTTAGTAATAGAACTATTTGGCCTTTGTTTCATTATTTTTTAGAGTATTCTGAGTTTGAATTGGAGAATTGGAATACATATAAAGCTGTTAATCAAAAATTTGCCGATGCAATTATAGAAAAAGCTAATGAAAATGATACTATTTGGGTACACGATTACCAATTAATGTTAGTGCCACAAATGGTTAAAGATAAGCTACCAAATATAGCTATAGGCTTCTTTTTACATATCCCCTTTCCTTCTTACGAGATATTTAGAACACTACCATGGAGAGAAGAAATGCTTAGAGGTGTTTTAGGAGCAGATTTGATAGGTTTTCATACCTATGATTATGAAAGACACTTTTTAAGTTCTGTTAGAAGGCTATTATCTTTAGAAGTTAGTTTTAACGATATACATATAGACCATAGAGTTATTAAAGTAGATTCCTTTCCTATGGGAATAGATTATAATAAGTTTCACGAAGCAGCAAAGAAACATAATGCATTAGCAATTAGTGATCGTACAGATTTTCAAAAAAGAATAGATGAACACAAAAAATCTGATCCTGATAGTAAATTAATATTATCTATAGACAGGCTAGATTATACCAAAGGTATAGCCAAACGATTAAATGCTTTCGAATATTTTTTAAATAAGTTTCCAGAGTATAAAGAAAAAGTAAGGTTAATAATTTTAGCAGTACCCTCTAGATCCAATGTACCACAATACCAACTTCTTAAAAAGGAAATAGATGAGCTTGTAGGGCGTATTAACGGAGAATTCTCTACTATAAATTGGACACCCATTTGGTATTTCTATAGATCATTACCGTTTAAAAACTTAATAGATTTATATACTTCTAGTGATATTGCTTGGCTAACTCCTTTAAGAGACGGAATGAATTTAGTAGCGAAAGAATATGTAGCAACAAGAACAGATAAAACAGGAGTACTTATATTGAGTGAAATGGCGGGTTCTGCATATGAAATGAACGAGGCTTTGCTGATTAACCCAAATAACTTTGAAGAACAGGCAGAAACATTAAAAAAGGCTATAAATATGCCTTTAAAAGAACAAAAAGCACGTAACATGTTTTTACAAAACAGGTTATCTAGATATAATGTAGAAGTTTGGGCACAAGAATTTATGCAGGCTTTACATAGCCAAGTAGAAAATAACCAAGAAGTAGTTTCTAGAAAAATTAATGACGATATCATTAAAGAGATTACAAAAAACCTTGACAAAGCTAAAAAACGACTTATTTTCTTAGATTATGACGGTACACTAGCCGATTTTAAAAACGACCCTCAAAAGGCTTCTCCTGATGAAGAATTATATGATTTATTAGATAAAATTCACCATCAAAAAGACACTATATTATTTTTAATTAGTGGTAGAGATAAGCAAACCTTTTCTAAATGGTTTTTACACAAAAAATATAATATGATTACTGAGCATGGAGTTTGGATTTCTAGAAATGGAGAAGAATTTAGCCTTTTAGAAAAAGTAAAGAACGATTGGATGGAGAAAATACTGCCTGTATTAGAATCCTTTGTAGACAGAACACCAGGGAGTTTTATTGAAAAGAAAAATTACTCCTTAGCATGGCATTATAGAAATACTGATCCAGATTTTGGACAAAAGAGGGCTACAGAACTTAATACCGTACTTACCAGTTTAACAAGTAACGATAGCATTAGTGTCTTAGATGGTAATAAAGTAATGGAAGTAAAAAGTAGTAATGTAAATAAAGGAAGAGCCTCTGTTCGTATGTTAGGAGAAGATAACTACGATTTTGTATTTGCTATTGGGGATGATTGGACCGATGAATATATGTTCCAAGAACTTCCAGAAACTACAGTAACGGTAAAAGTGGGCATACAAAAAACAAGTGCTAAATACTTTGTAGAAAACACAAAAAAAGTAAGAGAACTATTAAAAATATTTACTGATTAATGAGTAAAAAACCAAAAATATACATTTTGCCAACCATAATTATTGCACAGTTTTTCTGTACATCTTTATGGTTTGCTGGTAATACTGTTATTGGTGATTTGCCTTTATCGTTAAATATAAGTGATAGTGTTGGTTATTTGCTTTCTTCTGTTCAATTAGGATTTATTTTTGGAACATTAGTATTTGCTATGCTTATGATTGCAGATAGATACAAGCCCTCAGTGGTGTTTATGATATCTGCTTTATTAGGTAGTATTTGTAATTTAGTGGTTTTAAAAAGTAATGCTTCCTTAACTACATTATTATTAGCTCGTTTTGCAACGGGATTCTTTTTGGCAGGCATATACCCAGTAGGAATGAAAATTGCTGCCGATTATTATAAAAAAGGACTAGGAAAAGCTTTAGGTTTTTTAGTTGGGGCTCTGGTTTTAGGAACAGCTCTCCCCCATTTTATTAAAGGACTAAACTATGGAAACTACACTACTATTATAAAAACAACATCTCTTTTAGCTATACTTGGAGGTGCACTAGTTTATTTTCTAATTCCTAATGGACCGTATAGGCAAAAAAGTAAAAAACTACAATTACAAGCGGGTATTAGGCTATTTAAAATTAAAGAATTTAAAAAAGCTGCTTTCGGATATTTTGGACACATGTGGGAACTCTATGCGTTTTGGGCTTTTATTCCATTTGTACTAAAAGCCTATAAAAACAATAGCAATGTCCTGTTTTCTATTCCGTTTTGGTCTTTTACTATTATTGCAGTAGGATTTGTAGCTTGTATTATTGGGGGCTATTTTTCAGAATATATAGGAAGTAAAAAAGTAGCCTTAGTATCACTTAGTATATCTGGTATATGCTGCCTTATATCTCCGCTGTTATTTCATTTGCCTTTCTTTTATTTTATAGGCATATGGTGTATTTGGGGTATGGCAGTAATAGCAGACTCGCCCCAATTTTCTACTTTAGTTGCTTCTACTATTTCTCCAAAATTAAAAGGTACGGCACTTACACTTGTTAATTGTATTGGTTTTACAATTAGCATTATTAGCATTCAATTAATATCTTTTTTATCAACCAAAATACCATATAATTACCTTTATGTAGTGCTGTCTTTAGGCCCCATAATAGGTATTGTAAATCTTGTTCTAAAAAAGAAATAATACTAAATATTATCTTAAAAAATAAAACAGTACTATGAGAATTATAATATTAGGATTTTTATTCATAACGAATATTTCCCTCGGTCAAAACAAATTAGATTTTTATAATATTATCGATGCAGTTTCAGAAGAAAGAATAAAAAAGGATGTTACAACTCTTGCAAATTTTGGAACTCGGCATACATTAAGTGATACAGTATCTAAAACAAGAGGTATTGGAGCAGCAAGAAGATGGATTAAAAATAGTTTTGACGAAATAGCTGAGGAATGTAATAATTGTCTCCAAGTAAAATACCAAAAGAACTTAGTTAAAAAAGGAGAAAATAATAGAATTATTAAAGATGTTTGGGTCGTAAATGTTTTAGCTATCCAAAAGGGAACTAAATACCCTAATCGTTATATTATTATGAGTGGTGATATAGATTCTAGAGTTAGTGATCCTAATGACTATACTTCCGATGCACCAGGCGCAAATGATAATGCTACTGGTATGGCGGGTACTTTAGAGGCTGCAAGAGTATTATCTAAATATAGCTTTGAAAATAGTATTATTTATGTTGGCTTGTCTGGAGAAGAACAAGGCCTTTTTGGGGGTAAAGGTTTAGCAGCACATGCTAAAGAAAATAATTGGGATATTATTGGTGTATTAAACAATGATATGATTGGTAATATTTCTGGAGTAGATGGTGTTATTAGTAATCGTGATTTTAGAATTTTCTCTGAACCTACTCCAGTTACAGAAACAGAAGCAGAACGTAAATCTAAAAGGTATTACGGTGGCGAGGTTGATGGTATTTCAAGGCAATTAGCGCGTTTTGTATATAAAACCACCAAAACATATATGCCAGAAATGAATCCTATGCTTATTTATAGATTAGACCGTTTTGGTCGTGGAGGGCACCATAGGCCTTTTAACGATGCTGGTTATGCTGGTATTCGTATTATGGAAGCTCATGAAAATTATACACAGCAACACCAAGATATTAGAACCGAAAACGGAATAAACTATGGAGATGTTGTAGCACATGTAAATTTTGAATATAACAAAAAACTTACCGCAGTAAATGCTATAAATTTAGCTGCTATTGCTTGGGCGCCACCAGCTCCTAAGAAAGTAGAAATAGGCGGAATTGTAGCTCCTTCAGCTAAATTTAAATGGGATAAAGTAGAGGGCGCCGTAGCATATAAAATTTATTGGAGAGATACCACCTCTCCTACCTGGGATTACAGTAAAACAGTTGGTAATGTTCTAGAATATACCCTAGATGGTATTGTTATTGATAATTATTTCTTTGGAATAGCAGCTATTGGTGCCAATGGGCAAGAAAGTATTGTAAAATTTCCGAATACAATTTTTAGATAATACATTATAGAATGAAGAAAGCTTTATTACTTGTATTTTTATTAAGTACTTTTTTAGCACTATCGCAAGAGTTGCTTTCTCCTAAAAATACTTTTACAGCGCAAGATACACTTAGAGGAAGTATAACACCAGAAAGAGCTTGGTGGGATTTAAATTTTTATCATTTAAATATTGAAGTAAAACCAGAAAACAAATTTATTTCGGGATCTAACACTATTATATATAAGGTTCTAGAAGAACAACAAATATTACAAATAGATTTACAACCACCTTTAAAAATTAATAAAATAACGCAAGATGGTAAGGAATTAAAGTTTACTTCTAAAATTAACGCTCATTTTGTTCAACTTCTTAAAAAACAAAAAAAGGGGGATTTTAATAAAATTATTGTGCATTATTCTGGTAAACCTAAAAAAGCTAAAAATGCACCTTGGGATGGTGGTTTTTCTTGGAAAAAAGATGTTAATGGCAAAGATTTTATAGCTACAAGTTGTCAGGGTTTAGGAGCAAGTGTTTGGTGGCCTAATAAAGATCATATGTACGATGAGGTAGATAGTATGGCAATAAGTGTTAAAGTTCCTAAAGGATTAATGAACGTATCTAACGGTCGTTTAAGAAAAATAGATAAAGAAACTAATACCTATCATTGGTTTGTAAAAAATCCGATTAATAATTATGGTGTAAATATTAACATTGGCGATTATGTTTCATTTAGCGAAAAATATAAAGGAGAAAAAGGAACTTTAGATATGAATTATTATGTGCTACATGATAATTTAGAAAAAGCAAAAAAACAATTTAAAGATGCTCCAAAAATGATGAAATCTTTTGAGCATTGGTTGGGTCCTTATCCTTTTTATGAAGATAGCTTTAAATTAGTAGAAGTTCCTTATTTAGGAATGGAGCATCAAAGCTCTGTAACCTACGGAAACAATTATAAAAATGGATATTTAGGACGAGATTTATCGGGTACTGGCTGGGGTTTAAAGTTCGATTTTATTATTATACATGAAGCTGGGCATGAATGGTTTGCTAATAACATAACCAATAAAGATATTGCAGATATGTGGATTCATGAAAGCTTTACGGCATATTCCGAAAGTCTGTTTTTAGATTATTACTATGGTACAAAAGCTGCCAACGAGTATATTATTGGTACTAGAAAAAATATTTTAAATAATAAACCAATAATTGGTATTTACAATGTAAACAATGAAGGCTCTGGAGATATGTATTACAAAGGAGCAAATATGATACATACACTACGCCAATTAATTAATGATGATGAAAAATGGAGAACTATATTACGTGGTTTAAATAAAGAGTTTTACCATAAAACAGTAACTACAAGTGAAATAGAAAGTTATATAAGCAAACATGCAAATAAAGATTTATTTTCCTTTTTTAATCAATATTTAAGAACTACTAAAATTCCTCAGTTAGAATATATAATAAACAAGGGAAAAATAAAGTATAGATATACCAATATTGTAGAAGATTTTAATATGCCAATAAGACTATATATAAAAGAACAAGAGTATTGGCTATACCCTACTTGTAAATGGAAAACAGAAAGTTTAAATGCTAATTCTGGTGTTGTAATTGATTCTAATTTCTATATTAAGATTAAAGAATTATAAAAACTTATTTTCCATTCCATAAATTATCTCCTAAAATCTTAGATAATACGTCTTTTTTATAATTACGACTTAAAGGTATTTTATAAGTTCCTATCTGTATTTCGTATTGAGTTACTCCACTAATTTTATCTAAAGCTATAATATAAGATTTATGTACTTGCATAAATGCATTTTTATTTAGCTTTTCTAGAACACATTTTAATGATAATAAGCTTACATATTTTCTTTTATCAGTATAAAAAATAACATAGTTCTGCATAGCTTGTACATAAAGAATCTCATTGTGAAAAATTTTTTCATACTTGCCATCACACTTAATAAAAAAAGAACCTACATTTTGTTCTTTTAGTACTTCAGAATTTTCTTTTTGTAATAATAACATTTGTTGTTTAGCCTTTGTAGCAGCAGTAAAAAAGCGATTAAAAGAAATAGGTTTTAGTAAATAATCTAAAACATTAAGATCAAACCCATCAATAGCGTAATTAGGAAAAGCAGTAGTTAATATTGTCATTGGAGGTTTAGGATTAGATTTTAAATACTCTAAACCATTCATTAATGGCATTTGCACATCTAAAAACAATAAATCTACTTCATAATCTCCCAATAATTGTGGAATATCCAAGGCTGAAATACCCGTACCTAAGCAAGTCATAAAATCTACCTGACCAATATAATTGGTAATACATTCACGAGCCAAAGGCTCATCATCAATAACAATACAATTTATCATTTACTCATTATTATAAATTTAATTGCAATTTTACCCTATGCAAATCTTCTCCTTTAGTAATATCTAAAGTATAATTATTTGGATAAATAATATCTAACCGTCTTGTAACATTTTTAAGCCCTAAACCTCCATATATTTCTCCTTGTGGTAATGCTTGTTGTAATTCATAATTAGCACTATTTTCTATTTTAAAATTTAAGGTTTTATCTTCTAAAGAAATACTTAAATCAATATTTTTTGTCATTTTTTTGTTTTCAGACAAATGCTTAAAAGCATTTTCTATAAATGGTATTAGTATAAAAGGAGCAATTGTTAAACCTTCTCCTTGTTCGGTTATATCTGTATTTATTTCGAAATTAAGGTTCTGGCGCAGGCATTCTAATTCTATAAAGCTGTTAATGTAAGTAAGTTCATTTCTTAAGGGAATTCTAGGGCTATTACATTCATATAATTGATACCTCAACAAACTAGAAAATTTAACCAACGAATCGGAGGCCATTTCTTGGTTTTTATTAATGAGCACAAAAATAGAATTGATTGTATTAAACAAAAAGTGTGGATTAAATTGAGACTTTAAAAACTTAAGTTCTGTTTCTAACTTTTCTTTTTCTAACAATTGTTGCCTTTTCTCAGAATCTACCCAAACTTTGGTTAATTTAATACTAATACCCAAGGTCATAGCTCCCACACAAGATGTTAATGCATTGTGTTTAAAGATAGTAATAGGCGATTGTGGATAAACCTTAAATAGCGCATATACAGATTCGTCAGCAATAATAGCTACTAAATAATAATTAGCCGTAATTGCAATTGACATTAAAATTATAACACTAAAAACAGCTATAATAAAATATAGATATCTACCTTTTAGAAGAAACTTAGGTATTAAATAATACAAACAAAAATAAACTCCTAACGCTTGGCAAATAACATAGCCTAAGTACTTTACAATAGTATGTAGTTGCATTAAAGACTTAAAAACATCACTAATACTCCCTGTAAATAATGTCCACCAAATAAAATGATATCCAGCCCAAAATAAGATATGATGTATTTTATAACGTTCTAAAAATATGAATATAGGAAGTAATGCTTTTATAGACATAATTGCTCTATACAATTAAAATAATGATGATTACCAAGGTACGATAACTGTTCCATTTATTCCAAACACACAATTGTACTACTTGATATTAGGTTCTAGTTTATTGACAAAATGCATTTTTTAATAATAATTTTAATATACCCTTATAATAGTTCTCGTTATAAATAAAAACACTCCAGTTATCATCCTTTTTTTGGTTTGCATTTTTATTAGTGCTATTTGCAGTCAAAATTATAATTATGAGAACAATATGCTTAATACTTTTTTTATGTTTAATTAACTATTCTTTTGGACAAATATCAGGCTTAGTTGTAGATATAAATCGTAAGCCTATCCCTTATGCTAATGCAATCTTGTACAATACAACAAATGAGAAAATAGAATTAGGTAGCATTACAAATGAAGAAGGAAATTTTATATTAAATACTGATATTTTTGGTACGTTTACGATACGTATTAGCCTTTTATCCTATAAAACATGGGAATCTAAACCATTTAATATAACTACGCTTAACTTTAATAAAGTATTAGAAACAATTGTTCTGTCCGAAGAAGTAACTACATTAGAAGGAGTAGAAATAGTTGCAAAACGCAAATTAATACAACACACACAAGAAGGTAGTGTAATTAATGTACAACAAAGTGTTTTAACAAAAGGAAGTACAGTATTGCAATTACTAGAACGCTCTCCTGGAGTAATTGTAGACCAGCGGAACAATAATTTTTCTCTAAATGGAAAAAGCGGTACCTTAATTATGATTAATGGGAAAGTTCAACGTATTCCTATGGCAGATGTAATAGCTATGCTTAATGGCATGAATGCAGACAATATTGAAAAAATAGAATTATTAACTAACCCCTCTGCAAAATATGATGTAGATGGTAATGCTGGAATTATTAATATTGAACTTATTAAAAATGAAACATTAGGAGTTCAAGGAAATATCAACATTAGTTCTGGTTATGGTGTAGGATTTAAGCAGAATACTGGACTATCATTAAATTATGGAAGTGAACGTTCTTCTTTACTTAGTTCCTATACTTTTTCATACAACGATACCTATGACGGATTTCATGGTATTGGAACAACAGAAACACCTGCTTTAGGTGGCAATACAGCTATTAACTTTAAAAACCGAAGACAACAAATTAATAGAAATCATGCCTTTAACATAGGATATGATTATAAACTTTCAGAAAAAACATCTTTTGGCACTAGCCTTTTATACAACTTATCTAAGCCTTTAACCTATATTAACAACAGAGGTTTATATAATTTTGAAAACGCTCCATTTCTAGAAGCTACTATAAACTTATATGGTAATGGAAATCTAAAGAACTACAATGCATCTGCCTTTTTAGAGAAAAAAACAGAAAATAATACCTTTAATATTGCGGTAGATTATATTAATTACAAGAATAAAAGTCCTAACAATGTAAGTAGTTCTTATTTTGATGAAAGCGGAGCTGATATAAACCCAACTAATGATATTTACAATCGAGGCAATAGAGGATTTAATAAAACCGAGATTAATGTTGGTGTATTAAAGCTAGATTATAAGCATAAAATTAATGATAATGCAACTATTGAAAGTGGTTTAAAAGGTACTCTTTCCAATACAATAAACGATGCACGTATTGAAATTAAACAAGGAGAAAATTTTATCCCCGATGAACGATTTATTAGTAAAATTGAAAACAAAGAAAAAATTGGAGCTTTATATACGATTGCAAATTACAATTTTAGTAAAAAGTTAAAAACTCAATTAGGTATGCGTTATGAATATTGGAATCAAAATTTTGATGATAGTACACTAGATCGCAATTTTGGAAAGATATTTCCTTCTGTTTTTATAACTAAAAATTTTTCTGATACTACAGCTTTAAACTTTGCATATAATAAACGTATTACACGTCCAAATTATTCAGATTTAGCATCATTTTTAATTTACAACAGCCCTACATCCGTTTTTAGTGGTAATCCGCAATTACTACCTGCAATTACTAATAATATTAGTTTAACCTATACAAATAAGTCATTCCGTTTTTCTTTATTAGCCTCTAATGAAAAAAATCCTATTGCTCGTTTTCAGGTTACTCGTAATTCACAAAGTGATTTAGCCGTAATAGCACCTGTAAATTTAGAATATCAAAAAAATATAGATTTACAAAGTAATATCCCTTTGCGTATTACAAATTGGTGGAATATTAATTTAAATGGGACATTTGGACTTAGAAAATTTAAATTATTACATACCAATGATAAAATTACACACGACTATTTACATTTTAATTTTAACGGCAACCAAACAATACGTTTAAATAATACTTCTTCTTTAGAATTATCTGGGTGGTATACATCGCAACATTTTAATGGTAGCAGCAAAGTAAAAGGTTTTGGTGTATTAAATACAGGTATAAAGAAAGAATTTAAAAACGGTAGCAGCTTACAAGTTTCTATATCAGATATTTTTGAAAGTTTCGATATTAATAGCCAAATAGGTACATTAACACGTGAAGCTTTTGCAAATGTTTTCTCTGTAGAATATAGCTCGGAATCTGGTTTTTCACGGATTTTTAGAATTTCATATTCGTATCCTTTTGGAAATAAAAAAGTTAAGTCATCTAACATAAAAAGTGGTGCAAATCTAGAGAAGTCTAGATTATAATTAAATCAAAAAATTAGAGTCAAAAAGGAAAAGAATATTACTTTCGCGCGCATGTGGATGTATTTAGGGCTTTTAGCTGCACTTTTTTTAGGTTTACATAACTTATGTAAAAAACATGCTGTACAAGGAAATGATGTTTTCCCTGTACTTTTGGGTACTATTCTATCTGGTTTTTTGTTACTTCTCCCCTTTTTTATAATATCAGTTTATTTTCCTAGATATGCTTTAAAAATTGGTTTCTATATCACAGATATTTCATGGAAAATTCATGGTTTCATAGCAATAAAATCTATGATAATGGCTTCTTCATGGATTTTGGCATATAAAGCTTTAAAGTATTTACCAATAACTATTGTAACACCGATACGTTCTGCTGGACCTTTTTTTACTTTTATTGGAGCAATTTTAATTTATAAAGAAAGCCCAAATACATGGCAATGGATAGGGTTCTTTTTAATTATTTTTTCTGTCTTTTTATATTCTAGAATAGGAAAAAAAGAAGGTATTAATTTTAAAACAAACAAATGGATATTTGCTATTATTGGGGCTACCTTTTTGGGCGCTTCTAGTGGTTTATATGATAAGTTTTTAATACAGCGTTTAGAATTAAATCCGCAGACTTTACAATTTTGGTTTTGTTTTTACGCTACATTAATTTTAATAGTAATTTTAGCTGTAATATGGTTTCCGCATACTAAAAAAAGAGCAGCCTTTAAATGGAGATGGTCAATTCCGGCTGTTGGTATTTTATTACAGGCAGCAGATTATTTCTATTTTAAAGCGCTGCAAAATCCAGAAGCATTAATTATGCTCTTATCTGCTATAAAAAGAAGTCAAATACTAATTGCTGTTGTTATTGGCGGACTTATCTTTAAAGAAAAAAATAAACGTAAAAAATTAATTCCTTTAGCAGGTATTATGATTGGTGTATTTATGATACTTTATTCTTAATTTATATTTCCTCCTACAGATAAACCACTAGGAACATTATCTGGTATCGTAGCATCAAAATTACTATCATTTAAAGTGTTTAAAAATGAGTTAATAAGACTCATATCTTTTACTTTTATAGTTATTTTTTTTACCAATGAATCTAGTGCTTTATCTGGGACATTTTTATTCTTTGATCTTCCTGAAGAAATGTCTTCATAAAACTCTAATACCTTTAACAAACTACTTAAACTACCGTTATGCATATATGGTGCAGTAGCGCCTAAGTTTCTTAATGTTGGGGTTCTAAATAAAAACTCATTGTTAAGGCCACCATCAGCAATATCCAATTTATCATTTTCTTCTACTCCCAAAACATGCATCTTGTAATCGGAAAACATGGGTCCGCTGTGGCAGTTGGCACAGCCTACTTTTTTAAATAACTCAAACCCTTCTTTTTCTGATAATGAAATAGCAGTTTCATCTCCTCGTAAAAATTTATCAAAACGAGAATTATTCGTTACCAAACTCCTTTCAAAAGCAGCAATAGCCTTAGCTATACTTAAACTATCAATATTACTGTTTTCAGGAAAAGCTTTTTTAAATAATTCTTGATAAGCTGATATTTCTTTTACTCTAGATACTACTATATTTAATATTTCATTTTTAGTATAGTTAGTTCCTCTCATTTCTTCTAAAGCCTTAATAGGTTCTAAGGCTTGCTGCTCCAAGCTATTAACTCTACTATCCCAAAACATGGGAGCATTCTCTGGATTATATGTCCCTGCTATTGTTATTCCGTTATAAGCTGTATTTAATATGGTATGTGCATTCCTTTTTACAAATGGAATGGAATTAGGAGTTTTAAAAGTTCTGCTACTACCAAACCCTACGCCGTTAACACCAATAGATATATCTCTAAATTCTGCATAACCATTAGTTGGATGATGGCATGTAGCACACGCTACATCTTTATCACCAGATAATATAGGATCAAAAAAAAGTAATTTTCCTAATTCAACTTTTTCTTTTGTAGTAGGGTTGTTTTCTGGTGCTTTTACTGTTTCTGGTAAAGGTATATATACGTTAGTATCTATTTTTTCTTTTCTACCACAAGCTATCAAAATTGTAGTAGAAATAATTAAACAGAAAACACTCTTCTTCATAAACACTTATAATTAAAGGCTAAAATATAGAATCAGAAAAGTACTTTTCATGATTTAAATCATAAAGGCCTAAACAAGCTCAAAATCATTCATTTTTTTTCTGATTTAAATGCAAAGCAAACGTAGCATTAAATCCAAAAACAAAATTAGGATCGTTAAAATTAAAGTTAAACGGTGTCTGCGCTATAAACGCATCTTCTACTACCCCTCTTACATTAGTTAATTGAAACTGTAACATTACATCACTTAATTCCCAGTTTACACCAATTGCAAACGCATTATAGGTATTTACTGATTTTAATGGATTTAATACATGAGAATATTCTGAGGCTATAGCTACATGACCGCCTAATTTATACCTAGCTCCTACTCCTATTGCAAATTGATTGTGTGGATCTTCGTTAAAACGTGATGATCCTCTATGTATATATGTAGGTGATATTTGCAATGAAAATTGTGAAGTAAATTTATGAGCAATTAGCAACTGACTTGTATATGCAAGCCTATCACTAAAACTATCGTATAGGTTTATATTTTTATATCCTTTCTTACCTCTATAAGATATATTTTGAAAAAGTGTTATGCTAAAAGGAGATGCTTTTGTATTCTTTTGCTGACGAACAAGCCTATATTTTAAAAAACTATCAAAAATACCATCTAGCGTAGTACCACCAACTCCAAAAGTTAATCTATCCGATACGCCATACTCTAAAGCTAGTCTGGTACTTAATTTATCTGCTACAAAACTTTGACTTTTTTCATTATTGGGAAGGTTCCAAAAACGGTTCATAGCCATTATTTCTAATACTCCTTTCTTTCTATTCTCTACAGAATGCCCTATAGATATACGAGTAGCTTTAAACGTTGCCATTTCATATTGTGGAGTATCTGGATATTCTTTTTCTAAAGTCTCTAATAAATCTTGTGAATATATAGATTGACTTATTCCTATACACACAAAAAATAATAAATTAAATAAAATGTTATTTTTCATAAGGCTCATATTCAAATCTAAATTTTATAGCAATAATCTTAGCGATATTTGGCGCTAAAACAGGTGGTATTTTTATATTAAAATCTTTAACGGTGGCATCAAAATCTCCCGATAATATATACTTTCCATTAAAATTTTCTATACTAGTTCTAATTTCAACTTCTTTAGTAATGCCATGTATTGTTAATTTTCCTTTTATTAACTTAACTTGTTTTTCTATTTCTAATGGCTCTAAATCTATAATATCACCAGTAAATGTTGCTTTTGGGTATTTATCAGACTCTATATAACTTTCATTAAAATGCTCGTGCATTAAAGATTTTTTAAAAACAAAAGCATTCATTAGCATACTAATAGCTATTTCTTTTTTAGAAAAATCTATAATACTTAAAACCTGGTTATTAGTTGCTTCTATATTTTCTACCGAAGTATGGGAGAAAAAAGAAACATGACCTTGGCGTGCTATTACTTTTTCGATTTCTTGGCTACTGCCAATAAAACTTAGCAAAAGAAATAATAAAACAATTATTTTATTCATCGGTTGGTTTATTAATCAACATACAATTTAATAGGATAGCATCTTTTAAAAAGCCTTTACATATACCTTTTAATTTAACTTGCTCTCCTACAGTAAGCCTTTTTACAGCTTTTAATTGGTCTTGTTGCATATCGCACAATACACTAGATGAGGGAATATTTCCGTGCAATAATACTGTATTTCGATTATTTAAAAAAGTAATCTCTTTTACAATACCATTTACTTCAATAATTTTACCCTTAAAAGTAGTATTCGCTAATTTTTCATTTGTGTTAAAAGAGGCCACTAATTCATTAGCACTAACCGTTTTTTCTGTTGCTATTGTTTCTATATCTATTTTATAAGGATTAGATACTTTATAATAGATAAAGGATACTATAGATAAGAAAGCTAAAAGAAGAAGTAATATTTTATTTTTTCTATTCATTAATGCTATTAACACATAAAACTTTACTCGTAGTATATTTTAATTCTAAAATTAAGCATTATTTATCTGCTATTCTATAAATAACATTTCAATACCAAAAAACTACAGTTGAGTAAGTCTTATTCGTAAGACCTTAAGTTTCTCTACATTTTTGTCTCATCAAAACAAAAAGAAACAAACAGACTCATGAAACATTTACAATACATCATTATTTTTTTAATCTCAATTAGCAGTTTTTGTCAAACTAAGATATCTGGGATTGTTACCGATAAAAAAAATACTCCTTTAGCTGGTGTTAACATATATTTAGAAGGTACTTATGATGGTGCTTCTACAAATGAAAAGGGAGAGTTTTATTTTGAAACCACAGAAAAAAACACACAAACACTAATTGCATCTATGATGTCTTATGAAACACATTATGAAATGGGTGATGTTTCTTATTTAAAAGGCTTAAAAATTATTTTAAGAGAAGCTATTAACGAACTAACAGGTGTTACGCTAACAGCAGGTACCTTTGAGGCAGGCGGAACATCTAAAGCTTCTGTTCTTAAACCTTTAGATATTGTTACTACTGCTGGCGCCGCAGGTGATTTTGTTGCGGCATTACAAACTTTACCAGGTACTTCTACTGTGAATGAAAGCGGACGTTTATTTGTTCGTGGTGGTACTGCTGGGGAAACACAAATATTTGTAGATGGCTTGCGTGTTTTTCAACCATTTTTAGCTACAGGCAACAATATTCCAACAAGAGGTCGTTTATCTCCTTTTTTATTTAAAGGCATATCTTTTAGTACAGGTGGTTACTCTGCCGAATACGGACAAGCATTATCAAGTGTACTACAATTAAATACAACAGATTTACCCGATGAGGAAAAAACAGATTTAGGAATTATGTCTGTAGGAGGTAATTTAGGACATACCAAAATATGGGGTAACAAATCTTTAAGTGTAAATACTTCTTATCTAAATTTAGCACCCTATGAATCTTTAATTCCATCAAATCAGGGAGTAAGTTGGAATAAACCCTACGAATCTATTTCTGGTGAAGCAGTATATAGAAGTAATTACGATAAAGGAATATTTAAATTATATACTGGTTTTAGTAAATCTGATTTAGATATTGATCAGGAAGATATTAATTATGAGGATTTTATAAACTTTAAAAACAAAAACAGTAATCTTTACTTTAATGCATCGTACAAACATTTTTATGATAAAGAATGGACTTTATATACAGGGGCAAGTGTTTCTGTAGATAAAAATGACATTGGAATTATTACCAATACTATAGAAAACAAAGAAACAGCATCGCACACTAAAATTAAATTGAAAAAAAGTTTTACGAATAGATTTTCTTTAAATTTTGGTGCAGAACATTTTATAAGTGATTTTAGCGAAACATTTAAAGATGCTAGCAATTTTTCTTTTGATACAGGTTATACCGATAATTTAACTGCCACATTTGCAGAAACCGATATCTTTTTTAGTAACAAATTTGCTTTAAAACTTGGGGCTAGAGCAGAATATTCATCATTATTAAACAATGTTACACTATCTCCAAGAGTTACCGTTGCTCATAAAAACAACGAACATTCACAATTTTCTTTTGCTTATGGAGATTTTTACCAAAATCCATCGAGAGATTACTTAAAATTTGATGCAGGTTTAAAACCTCAAAAAACATCACATTACATTTTAAATTATCAATCTATAAAAAACAAAAAAACATTTAGAATTGAAGCGTATTACAAAGACTATAAAAGTTTAGTAAAGTACAATACCGAACTACCTGTTTTTGATGCTGAATATACAAACTTTGGTAAGGGCTATGCCACAGGTTTAGATATTTTTTGGCGAGATAATAAAAGTATAAAAAACCTAGATTACTGGGCTTCTTACTCTTATTTAGATACAAAACGTAATGATAGAAATTTTAGAGAAAGTGCTACGCCTAATTTTGCAGCAAAACATAATTTATCTTTAGTAACTAAATATTTTATAGAAGATTTACGCTCGCAAGTTGGAGTGTCTTATAATTATGCAAGCGGAAGACCTTATGATAATCCAAATACCCCAGAATTTTTTGCAGAAAAAACAAAATCTTATAACAATTTAAGTTTTAATTGGGCTTATTTAATAACGCAACAAAAGATTTTATTCCTTTCTATAAATAATATCGCAAGTATTAACAATATAAATGGGTACCAGTATGCAAATACTCCTGATGCTACAGGGAACTTTAACCGTAGAACTATACGACCAACTGCCGATAGCTTCTTTTTTGTAGGCTTCTTTTGGACTATTAGTAAAAATAAAACAACTAATCAATTAGATAATTTATAACCATCTGAACGCTACAAATACAGTTCGGTTACAAATACTAACAATTCGGTTTCCTTTTTTTATGTATCAAGTAACAACCATCTAATTTTACATCATAATTAATAATCACAATAGTAATGAAAACACTTAAAATATTAGTAACAGCAGCATTCTTTTTTAGTATATGCATTGGATTTGCACAAGAAAAAAGTGCAGGCACAGTTAATGTAGAAATTTCTAACATTAGTAATGAAAAAGGTATTATAATGGTAGGCCTTTATAATTCTGAAAGCACTTGGTTAAACAAAATATATACAGGAACAACAAGTGAGATAAAAAACGGAAAAGCAACAGCAAGCTTTACTAATATTCCGAATGGAACTTACGCCGTTGGTATATACCATGATGAGGATGTAAATGGAAAACTAAATATGTTTTTAGGCATGTTTCCTACTGAGGATAGTGGAGCCTCTAACAATGCTCCTGCAAAATTTGGTCCTCCAAAATGGAAAGATGCCAAATTTGAAATTAATGGAAATACAATTAATCAACACATAAAACTATAAAACAAAAATCATGAAAAAAGTAACTTTAATCTTAGCGTTCTTAATTGCAAATATAACTTTAGCACAAGATCAATATACCAAAGGAATGCAAAAAGCATTTGAGCTTTGGGGTAACGGAAATACTAGTGAAGCAGCAAATTTATTTGAACGTATTGCAACAGCAGAACCAGATAATTGGCTCCCTTATTATTACGTAGCACAAATAAATACTATTATATCTTTTGGAGAAAAAGACCAAGAAAAACTAACAAAACAACTAGGAAAAGCGCAAGAGTATACAGATTTAGCAAAGGCAATTTCTAAAGACAATCCAGAAATTTTAATACAACAAGCATTAGTACATACTGCTTGGGTTGCATTTGATGGTGCTACTTATGGAATGACACTGTCTGCAAAAGTAAACGCTTTGTATAAAAAAGCTATAGAAATTGCACCAGATAACCCTAGAGCAATTTTTTCTAAAGCCGAATGGGATATGGGTACGGCTCAATTTTTTGGACAAGATGTAACTCCATATTGTAAAGATGTAGAACGTTCTATACCATTATTTGACACTTATACATCGGACATCCCTTTTTATCCAAAATGGGGAAAAGAAAGAGCGCAAATGATTGCTGAAAATTGTAAAGAATAAAAAGACACATAATAGACTATTAGTTTTGTAATATTGAGTAATCTTTAATTGTTCTAATTTCTGTAATTTTATAAGTTGATAAATACAATCGGCCACAGAGGTTAAAACTATGAGTACTATTAAAAAGAGAAAAGTATCTTCAGAGGGTTCAAAAGAATTTACTGGCATTAAATTAAAAGCTCCGGCAACCTATGCAGCAGGTTTAAAAGCTGTAAAAGTTGCTTTAGATCATGCTTTTAAAGAAATGGGAGTTACTAAATCTTTTAAAGGATTAGCTCAAATGAATCAAAAAGAAGGTTTTGATTGTCCTGGTTGTGCATGGCCAGATCCAGAAAAACCTTCTAAAGTAGCAGAGTACTGTGAAAATGGAGCCAAAGCATTAGCAGAAGAAGCTACAAATGAAAAGGTAGACCGAGATTTTTTTGCTAAATATTCTGTAGAAGAAATTTCTCAATGGACAGATTATAAGATAGGTAAAAGCGGCCGTATTACTGAACCTATGATTTTACGTCCTGGAAAAATACACTATGAACCTATTAATTGGAATGAGGCCTACCAAGAAATTGCAAAACATTTAAAAGCATTAGATCACCCCGATGAAGCTATTTTTTACACCTCAGGGCGATCTAGTAACGAAGCTGCTTTCTTATATGGAGTATTTATACGTGCTTTTGGTACGCACAATATGCCCGATTGCTCTAATATGTGTCATGAATCTTCAGGAGTAGCCTTATCGGAAACCTTAGGAATAGGTAAAGGCTCTGTTAAATTAGAAGATTTTGATAAGGCAGAAGTAGTAATGGTTATGGGGCAAAATCCAGGTACCAATCACCCTCGTATGCTTTCGGCTCTACAAAAATGTAAAGAAAATGGCGGTTCTGTAATTAGTATAAACCCTTTGGCAGAAGCTGGTCTTATACGATTTAAAAACCCTCAAGAAATAAAAGGAGTTTTACAAGGAGGAGAAGCAATAACAGATATACATCTTCAAGTAAAAATTAATCAAGATATTGCTGTAATGAAAGTTATTCTAAAGCGTTTGTTAGCTTTAGATAAATTAAAAAAGAATGTTTTTGATCATGATTTTATTGCAAAATATACAGATGGTTATGATGCTTTTGTAGAGCATATAGAACAATTTAATGAAGATTCACTTATAGCCCAATCTGGAGTAAGTTCCGATGATATACAGAAAGTAGTAAACTTATTAGAAAAAAAAGATAAAATTATTATCTGCTGGGCAATGGGATTAACACAACATAAAAATGGTGTTGAAAACATTAAAGAATGTGTTAACCTATTATTATTAAAAGGAAGTTTAGGAAAAGAAGGAGCGGGTACTTGTCCTGTACGTGGTCATAGTAACGTACAAGGAGATCGTAGTGTAGGAATTGTACATCATGCAAATCCTGTTTTTAATGAAGCCTTAAAAAAAGAATTTGGTTTTGAAGCACCTACTAAAGGAGGTTATGATGTTGTAGAGTGTATTGAAGCAATGCACAAAGAAAAAGCTAAAATATTTATGGCTTTAGGAGGAAATTTTGTTTCTGCTGCGTCTGATACTACTTATACTGCAGAGGCGCTTCAAAAATGCGATTTAACTATTAATGTTTCTACCAAATTAAATAGAAACCATACTGTTGCAGGAAAAACTTCTATTATTTTACCCACTTTAGGACGCTCAGAATTTGATGAAAGAGATGGGAAACAACGTTTCTTTACTGTAGAGAATAGTATGGGAGTTGTACACCGCTCTAAAGGTTTATTAAAACCAGCTTCAGGAAATTTAAAAAGCGAACCCGAAATTATAGGTGGCATAGCAGATGCTTATTTTAAAGGTAAACATCCAGTAAATTGGAAAGCTTACGGAGAAAATTATGAAATGATTCGTACTAGTTTAGCTAATGTTTTAACAGACTATAAAGGACTAGAAGAAAAATCTAAAGGTTCAGGGTTTTATTTACGTAATAATGTACGCAATTTAGATTTTAGTAAGTTACCTAATGGAAAAGCTCAATTTTCTAATAATAGTTTACCCAATCATAATTTAAATAAAGACGAATTTTTATTAATGACCATTCGTTCTCACGACCAATTTAACACAACTATTTATGGTTTAGACGATCGTTATAGAGGCATATATAATGAGCGTAGAATTGTTTTAATTAATAAAAAAGATATGGAACGTTTAAATCTAAAAAAATTAGATGTGGTACATATTATTAGTAATTATGACCACAAAGAACGTAAAGCACTTAACTTTTTAATAATTCCTTATAATATTCCACAAGGAAATTTAGCCTCTTATTTTCCAGAAACCAACGTATTAATACCTTATAACCAGTTTGCAGATAAAAGTAATACGCCTATAAGTAAATCTGTTAAAGTAACACTAGAAAAAGTAAACTAAACATAAAAAGTATTTCCAATTTGTTTTCTATTTTTGCTCGTTACTAATTTAATATTATAAAATGTTTAAAACCAATACTTATTTTGACGACAAGGTAATGTCAATGGCATACGAAAATGAAGAAGGAAAAGCTACCGTAGGTCTTATGGCGCCTGGAGAATATACTTTTGGAACTACTTCTGTAGAATATATGACTGTAATTTCTGGAGAAATGCAAGTACAATTACCAGGAACTACTGAATGGAAAACATACAAAGCTTACGAAACATTTGTAGTAGAAGCTAATACTTCTTTTAACGTTAAAATGACTTCTGAAACGGCTTATAAATGTGTTTATAAGTAAAAATTACGAATACATTAGTTACTATATATAAAGCGATCTTGCTAAGCAAGGTCGCTTTTTAATTTTAAAAACATTAGAGGCATCAAGATTTTTAAAGTTTAAATATCAATTTACAAGAACATTACAACACCTTTCTCTTAGCTCACAACAATAATTTATTTAAAAACTATAACCTACTTATATTTATAATGTAATTAAAAAGATAGTTAGTTAAAATTTTCATTTTCATATAGTGTTCTCAATAAAGAGTTTTGTTTTAGTTAGGCAAAACTCTTTTTAGTTTATAGAATTAAACCTTTTTCTCAAAAAAAAGTCATAATTAATAGTTAACCCCAAATATTATGAAAAAATTAAAATACATTTCATTTTTAGTTATACTTATCTTAACTGTTTCTTGTTCTAATGATGAGGTAAAAACAGACGACCCAGAGATCATAAATAAAACTACTTATGATATATCTCCTATTTTAACAAAATTTGTAGGTACTGGTTTATCCTATGAAGTAAATGGAAACAATGTAACATTTACCACACAAGATTTACCAGATCATACAAGTCCTTATTGGCCAACGGACAATACCTTATATGAAGAGTATAATGGAACCAATGCAGATTGGAGACAAAACCCAGGTAGTATTGGTGCACAAAATATTGTACTAACAATGACATTAAACCCTGCCGAAGCTACCAATCATCAAGCTACCGGCTTAGGACCTATCGGAATTGCAAGAAACGGAGTAGTTTTCTTTAATCAATATGCGGCAGGTAACGAGCCTTTAACTGGTGAAATAAATTCATTTGATCAATGGTTAGGGCACCCCGCTATGACCACCTATCATTACCATATAGAACCAACATGGTTAACAAAAACATATGGCAATGATGCCTTTTTAGGCTTACTATCCGATGGTTTTCCTGTTTATGGGCCAGTAGAAGATGGAAAAACAATTACAAATAGTGATTTAGATAGCTACCATGGACATGTAGGTGCTACTACTGATTTCCCAAATGGAATTTATCATTACCATATTACAGGAGAAGACCCTTATTTAAACGGAAACGGTTATTATGGTACACCAGGAAACATAACACGTTAATTGAAATTTTTAGGCTTACATACCATATGTATACTTTTATTTATTTCGGCTTGTACTAAAACTGAAAAAAATATAACAGTAGCCAACACCAATCCAAATTTACAGTTGGATAATGGAGTGCTACTATACAATCAAAAACCATATAGCGGAAACATTGTAAGCTACTATAAAAACAACAATTTAAAATCTGATGTTAAATATAAAAGTGGTAGAAAGCATGGTACTGAAAAACAATGGTATTCTAACTCTAATTTAGCTATTGAACGCTATTATACAAAAGGAATAAAAACAGGTATACATAGAGCATGGTGGGATAATGGAACTCAAAAATTTGAATATCATTTTAATACAAAAGGAATGTATCATGGTATACATAAAGAATGGTATGCATCCGGACAAATCTATAGAGATTTTAATTATATAAACGGACAAGAAGTTGGCAAACAACGTTTATATAAAAGTAATGGAACAATAAAAGCTAATTACGAAGTAGTAAATGGTGAACGTTTTGGCTTAATTGGCTTAAAAAAATGTAAAACTGTTACTATAAATAGTACCAACCTTAAATAATAAAAAGAATGAAAAATATAGGGTTGTTTATTCTTATAACTTGCTTGTACTTTTCGTGTAAGCCAAAAGATTCTACTGTTGCTACAACCAATAAGAAGGAAGTAGCCCAACTCCCCTATTTTAATGCTGCAGATTTTACTCCCGAATGGGAAAAAGGAAACCATAAAATTCCTGATTTTTCTTTTATAAACCAAAATGGAGATACTATTAATAATAATACCTATAAAGGTAAAATATACGTCGCTAATTTTTTCTTTACTGTTTGCCCTAGTATTTGTCCTAAACTCACAAAAAACATGCATGGTTTACAAGAAACTTATGCTAAAGATTCAGAAATAATGTTATTATCACACTCCGTAATGCCGTGGCAAGATTCTGTACAAGTATTAGCCCAATATGCTGCCAATAATAATGTTGTAAGCTCTAAATGGAATCTAGTAACAGGAAATAAAGATAGTATTTACCATATTGCACGTACTGGTTATTTTGCCGATGAAGATTTTTATAAAACACAAAGCAAAAGTGATTTTATACATACCGAAAACTTTATTTTAGTTGATAAAGAAGGACATATACGAGGTGTTTACAACGGAACTATAGACATTGATATACAACGTTTAGAAAGACATATTAAAATATTAAAAACAGAGGTTTAACCCAAATTCTTATTGTTATGAAACATTTATATACCTACATTTTTTGTTGCTTACTACTTTTAGCATGTAGTACCGATAAAGATAACAGCATAATTAATGAAGAAGAAGCTACTGAAACAAGTTCACCAAATATAATGCTTATTATAGCAGATGATATGGGTTTAGATGCTACTCCAAGATATACTATTGGTGATACAAAACCTAATATGCCTAATCTGCAAAATTTAATAAATACAGGCATACGTTTTAATAATGTTTGGGCTTATCCTACATGTACACCTACGCGTGCAAGTATACTTACAGGAAAATATGGATATAGAACAGGAGTAACTTCAGTTGGCGATAATCTTTCTACTACTGAAACTTCTATTCAGCAATTTTTAGATACTAATACATCAGAAGCATACAACCATGCCGTTATAGGTAAATGGCATCTTTCTAATAGTAGCACTCATCCAATAGACATGGGCATTAATTATTATTCAGGAAGTATCTCTGGTACCGTACAATCTTATTGGGATTGGAATTTGGTAGAAGATAACATATCAAATACATCTACAACATATACTACTACCAAATTTACAGATTTAGCTATTGACTGGGTAGGAAAACAAACGAAGCCATGGTTTTTGTGGTTAGCCTATAATGCACCACATACTCCTTTTCATTTACCAGATACTAATTTACACTCACAAGGAGCACTCCCAAATGACCAAGCAAGTATAGATGCAAACCCACTACCCTATTATATGGCAATGCTAGAAGCAATGGATACTGAATTTGGAAGGTTACTGAGTAGTATGAGTGATGAGGAGAAAGACAATACAATTTTCATATTTTTAGGAGACAATGGGTCTCCCAACCAAGTAGCGCAAGGTTATAATAGCCGTAGAGTAAAAGGAAGTATTTACCAAGGTGGTATTAATGTGCCTATGATTATAGCAGGTAAAGGAGTTTCTAGAATTAATGAAACAGAAAATGCATTAATTAATTCTACCGATTTATTTGCTACTATTGCAGATATTGCAAATACTGGTACTACTGAAATTAATGATAGTAAAAGTTTTAAAGGCTTACTTACAGATAGTAATGCCAACAAAAGATCTTATGTATATGCCGAAATAAACAATATAGATACAGGTGAAGCCGATTATGCTATTAGAAACGAAACTCATAAATACATTAAATTTAAAGACGGATCTGAAGCTTTATTTAATTTAACAGAGAACTCATTAGAAAATCCAAACCTACTAAATGCAAATCAATTGCCATTGAGTAATACCAATAGTGCTATAAAAGATGAGCTAGTTACTCAACTTTCTAAAATTACTCCGTAAAATGCTTATTTAGATATTTTTACGGTCTGCGCATTATACATAAAAGTGTCTTTTAAACGCTCTAATCTTTGATGCAATTCTGAAGCAAAAATTACATACTGACATTTATTAATACTTTCTGGTAGTCTAACAACACTAGAATAATCGCTACTGTTAGCTAAAAATTCAGCATCTTCTATAATAAACAATTTTACTTCGCCTAAGTTAATTCCGTTAAGATGAAATAATTTACCTAATCTTTTTGGCGTAGCTATAACAATATCTACTCCTGCATATATTTCGTCTTTTTGGATATCTATATTATGTTCTTCATATGCACTGTATACTCGTAAATCCATACGGTAAACAAAATCTTTTATTAAATGCTCTAATTCTAAAGCGGCTTGCTTATCTTTTACTATAATAATAGCTCTTGGAGCATCCTCGAAAGCAGCACTATTTAATTTCTGAATTACACTTATAATCATAGAAATAGTTTTACCACTACCCTTTGGTGCTATTCCATACACATTAGCTCCTCCTTTTATTTTAGAAATTATTTCTTTTTGAAAAGGGAATGGGTTTTCTAAGCCTACTCTGTCTATTGCTTCCAATAATGGTTCGTTTAATTTTTTAAAAGGCATATTCTATCTTATGTTATGGGGCTAATATAGAGAGTTTAATTAAATAAAATAAATCCTATATCAAAATACATGTATCTCACAACAACTATTTCTTAACTCACAACAATAGTTTAATTTAAAGCTATAAGTCGCATATATTTACAGTGTAATTAAAAAGATAGTTAGTTAAAAATTTTTCATTTTCATATAGTGTTCTCAAAAAGAGTTTTGTTTTAGTTAGGCAAAGCTCTTTTTATTTTATTAATACTCCAAATAAAAGAACAATTCAGCCTTCAAAAATTCAAATATCAAGTTTCAATCGTTTTACAACAACAACTCGTTAACTCACAACAATAGTTTAATTTAAACCCATAAGTCGTATATATTTACAGTGTAATTAAAAAAGATAGTTAGTTAATTTTCATTTTCATATAGTGTTCTCAAAAAGAGTTTTGTTTTAGTTAGGCAAAGCTCTTTTTTATTGTATAAACACTCCAAATAAGAGAACAATTCAGTCTTCACAAAATTCAAATATCAAGTTTCAATCGTTTTACAACAACAACTCGTTAACTCACAACAATAGTTTAATTTAAAGCTATAAGTCGTATATATTTACAGTGTAATTAAAAAGATAGTTAGTTAATTTTCATTTTCATATAGTGTTCTTAAAAAGAGTTTTGTTTTAGTTAGGCAAAGCTCTTTTTTATTTTATAAATACTCCAAATAAGAGAACCATTCTGTCTTCAAAAAATTCAAATATCAAGTTTCAATCGTTTTACAACAACAACTCTTCAACTCACAACAATAGTTTAATTTAAAGCTATAAGTCGTATATATTTACACTATAATTAAAAAAGATAGTTAGTTAATTTTCATTTTCATATAGTGTTCTTAAAAAGAGTTTTGTTTTAGTTAGGCAAAGCTCTTTTTTTATTTTATAAATACTTGTTCAAATATGTATTTAAAAGCTTAAGAAAATATTCAAATAACAAAAATCGTATGTTACACCACAATGAATCATTAGTTCACAACAATAATTTATTCAAAAGCCAAAACACGCTTATATTTACAGTGTAATTAAAACGAAATAAAAATTTTCATTTTCATATAGTGTTCTCAGGAAAGAGTCTTATCATTTATGGTGAGACTCTTTTCAATTTCCCCCTTACCTAACCTGTACTCTTCTTTCGGAATTTAGAATCCATATAAATAGAAGGCATTCTGTTATTTATATCTCAAAATTGATGTTGAACATCGTAATTTAGAACACTACTTATATGTTAAAAGTCCCTTATATTTTTTAAATTTGCGAGCCTTTAGAAGTTTGGTATTATAAAAAATGCCATAATCGTCTTCTTAATTAGGATTATTATAAAAGTTTATCATAAAAAAATGAGTAAGACATTATTTGACAAAGTATGGGATTCACATGTGGTAAAACATGTTGAAGATGGACCAGACGTATTGTTCATAGACCGCCATATGGTACATGAAGTAACAAGCCCTGTTGCCTTTTTAGGAATAGAGAATAGAGGTATAGACGTTTTATATCCTTCAAAAACATTTGCTACTGCAGATCACAACACACCAACTATTAACCAACATTTACCTGTTGCAGACCCACTTTCTGCTAATCAGTTAAAAGCATTAGAAGAAAATGCAGCAAAACATGGAATTAGCCATTGGGGACTAGGTCATGAAAAAAATGGTATTGTACACGTTGTAGGACCAGAGTATGGTATTACACAACCAGGTGCAACTATCGTTTGTGGAGATTCTCATACATCTACTCACGGTGCTTTTGGGGCTATTGCCTTTGGTATTGGAACCTCAGAAGTAGAGATGGTATTGGCTACACAATGTATTATGCAGCCAAAACCTAAAAAAATGCGTATTAATGTAAAAGGTGAATTAAGCTTTGGGGTTACGCCTAAAGATGTTGCCTTATATATAATTTCAAAATTAACAACATCGGGAGCTACAGGATACTTTGTAGAATATGCTGGTGATGTTTTTGAAAATATGACTATGGAAGGTCGTATGACTGTTTGTAACCTTAGTATTGAAATGGGTGCCCGTGGAGGAATGATTGCTCCAGACGAAAAAACATTTGAATATGTTAAAGGTAGAGAGTTTACACCAACAGGAGCTGCTTGGGATAAAGCAATGGCTTACTGGAAAACATTAAAAACAGATGATGATGCTGTTTTTGATAAAGAGTTAACTTTTGATGCTGCTGATATAGAGCCAATGATTACTTACGGAACCAATCCTGGAATGGGAATGGGAATTTCTAAAAGTATTCCTAATGCCGAAGATTTAGAAGGTGGTGTAGCTACTTATAAAAAGTCTTTAGGGTATATGGACTTTAGCGAAGGAGATGATATGATTGGTAAACCAATTGATTTTGTTTTTATTGGAAGTTGTACTAATGGTCGTATAGAAGACTTTAGAGCTTTTGCCTCTATTATTAAAGGTCGTAAAAAAGCAGACCATGTAACGGCATGGTTAGTACCTGGTTCTCATAAAGTAGAAGCAGCTATTAAAGAAGAAGGTATTTTAGATATTATACACGAAGCTGGTTTTGAGTTACGTGAGCCTGGATGTTCTGCTTGTTTAGCTATGAATGATGATAAAGTACCAGCTGGTAAATTAGCTGTAAGTACAAGTAACCGTAACTTCGAAGGCCGTCAGGGTCCTGGATCTAGAACATTATTAGCTTCTCCGTTAGTTGCAGCAGCAGCAGCAGTAACAGGAAAAGTAACAGATCCACGTGAGTTAATGGAAAACGCTAATGCATAATTTAGAATTCTAAAAGCAGAATTTTTTATTTAAAATTGAAGACAAATGGCATACGATAAATTTGAAATATTAAAAAGTACAGCTGTACCACTTCCAATAGAGAATGTAGATACAGACCAAATAATCCCTGCTCGTTTCTTAAAAGCAACAGAGCGTAAAGGTTTCGGAGATAATTTATTCCGCGACTGGAGATATAATAATGATGATACACCTAAAGCTGATTTTGTATTAAATGATGCTACCTATTCAGGAAAAATTCTTGTTGGTGGTAAAAACTTTGGTTCAGGATCATCTAGAGAGCACGCAGCATGGGCTGTATACGATTATGGTTTCCGTTGTGTAATTTCTAGTTTCTTTGCTGATATTTTTAAAGGTAACTGTTTAAACATTGGTGTTTTACCAGTACAGGTAAGCCCAGAATTTGCTGCTAAAGTATTTGCTGCAATTGAGGCGAATCCAAATACTGAGATCGAAGTTAACTTACCAGAGCAAAAAGTAACTTTATTAGCTACTGGCGAAAGTGAGTCTTTTGATATCAATGGGTATAAGAAAGAAAATATGTTAAATGGTTTCGATGATATCGATTACCTTCAAAACATAAAAGGAGATATTACAGCTTTTGCTGAAGATTTACCATTATAATAACCAAAACTATATAACTACCAATAACTGCTTTAATTAGTTTGTTATTGGTAGCTTTTATATATAAATAATACGTTAGTCACTAAAATGAAAAAAAGAAAACTTGAAATAATGGACACCACATTACGTGATGGTGAACAAACATCGGGAGTTTCATTTTCAGTATCAGAAAAACTAACATTAGCTAAACTATTATTAGAAGAATTAAAAGTAGACCGTATAGAAGTTGCCTCTGCAAGAGTTTCTGATGGTGAGCTAGAAGCGGTTAAACGCATTACTGAGTGGGCAAATGAAGAAGGCTTAATCAACAAAGTAGAAGTTCTTTCTTTTGTAGATAACGGCGTTTCTATTAAATGGATGCAAGAAGCAGGAGCAAAAGTGCAAAACTTACTTACTAAAGGCTCTTTAAACCATTTAACACATCAACTTAAAAAAACACCAGAACAACATTTTGCAGATATTACAGCAATTGTTGCCTTAGCAGAAGAAAAAGGTATTACTACAAATGTTTATTTAGAAGATTGGAGTAATGGTATGCGTAATTCACCAGAATATGTGTATCAATACCTAGATTTTATTGCTACACAACCCATTCAAAAAATATTATTACCTGACACATTAGGAGTTTTAACACATACCGAAACTTTTGAATATATTACTGCTATTGTAAAAAGATACCCTACCCTACATTTTGATTTTCATGGTCATAACGATTATGATTTAAGTGTAGCCAATGTAATGGAATCTATAAAAGCAGGTTGCCATGGATTACATTTAACCGTAAATGGTATGGGAGAAAGAGCAGGTAATGCTCCTATGGCTAGTGTAGTTGCTGTAATTAACGATTTTTTACCTGAAATAGATATTGCTGTAAAAGAACAATCTCTTTACAAAGTAAGTAAATTAGTTTCTGCCTTTACTGGTTTTGGAATACCGGCAAACAAACCTATTGTAGGAGACAATGTTTTTACCCAAACTGCTGGTATACATGCAGATGGAGACAGTAAAAAAAATCTTTACTTTAATGATTTATTGCCAGAACGTTTCGGTAGAAAGCGTCAGTATGCACTAGGTAAAACTTCTGGAAAAGCTAATATTCAGAAAAATTTACAGGAATTAGGACTTACCTTAAATGACGATGAATTAAGAAAGGTAACCCAACGTATTATTGAATTAGGTGATAAAAAAGAAAAAGTTACTAAAGAAGATTTACCATATATAATTTCTGATGTATTAGATAGTAGCTCTTACCAACAAAAGGTAATAGTAAAATCATACGTGCTTACACATTCTAAAGGCTTAAACCCATCAGCAACTATTTTAATAGAAATTGATGGAGAAACAGTTGAAGAAAATGCACAAGGTGATGGGCAGTTTGATGCTTTTATGAATGCAATTCGTAAAGTATACAAATCAAAAAAAATTGCTTTACCAGATTTGGTAGATTATGTGGTTAGAATACCCCCTGGGAGTCATTCTGATGCACTTTGTGAAACATTTATAACATGGAATAATAAGGAAAAGGACTTTACCACTAGAGGTTTAGATTCTGATCAAACCGTTGCTGCCATAAAAGCAACAGAGAAAATGCTTAATATCATATAATGTTTAGATGAATAATTTTAATTTATAGCATCTTAAAAACAAATATATTTTTAGAAAAAATTAAAGAAGAAAATCCTTTTTTGAGTATTAAATAAAAGAAGTCAGAATTAAACTTAATACCCATTACTAAATAATAGAAATACTAATAGCGTACAGCGCAAAGTAAAAAACAAATGAAATTAAATATTGCCCTTTTAGCCGGAGATGGTATTGGACCAGAAGTAATAGACCAAGCCGTAAAAGTATCTAACGCCATTGCAACAAAATTTAACCATGAAATTAACTGGACACCAGCTTTAACTGGTGCCGCAGCAATTGATGCTGTAGGAGAACCATATCCAGATGAAACACATGATATTTGTGTAGCTGCTGATGCTGTATTATTTGGAGCTATTGGTCACCCAAGGTTTGATAATGACCCATCTGCAAAAGTAAGACCAGAACAAGGTTTACTTAAAATGCGTCAGAAATTAGGTTTATTTGCTAATGTTAGACCTACATTTACATTTCCTTCTTTAATAGATAAATCTCCATTAAAAAGAGAGCGTATAGAAGGTACAAACTTAGTTTTCTTAAGAGAACTTACTAGTGGTGTTTACTTTGGAGAAAGAGGTAGAAAAGATGGTGGTAACACTGCTTTTGATACTATGACCTATACTCGCGAAGAAATTCAAAGACTTGCTAAAAAAGGATTTGAATTAGCTATGACACGTACAAAAAGATTATGCTGTGTAGATAAAGCTAATGTATTAGAATCTTCTAGATTATGGAGAGAAACAGTACAAGCAATGGAAAAAGATTATCCAGAAGTTAAAGTTTCTTACGAATTTGTAGATGCTGTTGCTATGCGTTTAGTACAATGGCCAAGTGATTATGATGTTTTAATTACAGAAAATCTTTTTGGAGATATTTTAACAGATGAAGCTTCTGTTATCTCTGGATCAATGGGACTTATGCCATCTGCATCTGTAGGAAAAGATAATAAATTGTATGAGCCAATTCATGGTTCTTACCCACAAGCTGCTGGTAAAGATATTGCTAATCCATTAGCAACTGTATTATCTGCTGCTATGTTATTCGAAGATTTTGGATTAACAGCTGAGGCAGAAGCTATAAGAAATGTGGTAAACAAATCTTTAGCAGATGGTGTTGTAACCGAAGATTTAGCAGATGGAGCTAAAGCTTATAAAACGAGTGAAGTTGGAGATTGGTTAGCAAAAAACATCTAACAGTAATCTTTATTAAAATAAAGAAAGCCTCAACTAGTAAACTAGTTGAGGCTTTTAAATTAAAAAACTAATCAAACAAGAATTTTCTTTAACTTATACATTAATTTGTAATAAATAAACTACATATTCGTTTCTAAAATATCCAAATAAAAATACCGAAACATATTATGATTTATAATCCAAACTTTAGTGTAACACTTTTAAAGACAATTTGTCTTATTTCATCCTTATTTTTTCTTAATTCTTGTAGTAAAGATGAACCTGTTAATCAAAAAAATATTACGCCAGATAATAATTTAAAGCAGTGGTTTGTTGATGCTGATGGAGATGGTTATGGAAATCCTGATATAAATCTTGGAAAGGAATCGTTTAATAAACCTTTAGGATTTGTTCAGAATGATGGTGATTGTAACGATGATGATAAAAATGTTAACCCAGATGCTGAAGAAGATGAGTATGATGGAATTGATAGTGATTGTGACAATAAGAAAGAGGATATATATTCTACGATTTCAAAAACACTAGAAAATGAAGGGGAAGAGTATTTGGATTATCTAACCGCAACTATAAAAAAATTTCTATTTCCAACTCCCGATGGTGGTTATATTTCTATAGGGACTTCTAATGGCTTATCGGAAAATAGTTTTGCAAATGTGCAAGGCCTTTGGATTATTAAATTTAATTCAGAATTGGTTAAAGAATGGGAAAAAATCTATAATGGAAATGAAAATTTAGTAAGACTAAATAGCGCTAAACAAACATCTGATGGAGGGTATATTCTTTTTGGCAGTAAATATGACCCTAGTTTATCAATAGGTCGCCGAGATGATTGGTGGATATTAAAAATCGACGCTAATGGTGAAACCGAATGGACTAAAACTATGGGTGGGACTTCAGACGATTATGGATCTGATATTATTGAAACCAATGATGGAGGATATTTAACTGTTGGTCGCTCCCACGGTAATAATGGGGATTTTCCTACACAAAATGGTACTAGCCAGGATTCTTGGTTTGTAAAATTAGATATCCATGGAAATATAGAATGGAAAACCAAAACAAATGGAATAAATGCTAATAATATTATTCAGCTTGAGGATAACACTTATTTTTCCGTTAGTGGGAGCAATACGGGGTTAAAAAATGAAATACAGTTACTCAAATTGAACACGTCTGGTGAAATAATATGGTCAAATAGTTTTAAGACTGAGAAAGATATTAATTATCATATTTTAAATAAAATTCTTCTAGGTCCTAATAAAAACGTTTTAATAAGTGGTTATATAAGTGGTTCTAATGGTAGTATTCGGGATTTAGATGGCGTTTTAATAAATATAACATTGGAGGGTGAGCTTAATTGGATAGATTACCTTGGCCATAGAACTTGGGACAAAGTAAATTCAATAATTACTTCGAATGACAATCAATTTTACTTTGCCATTGGTAGTATTAGTGCTCCTGAAAAAAGCAATACAGACATTTGGATTGCTAAATACACTTTAACTGGAGAACGTGTTTGGGAGAATTATATAGGGTCTGATTTAAATGATTTTGCTGGTGATTTAATTCAAATAGAAGATTCTGGATTTATAGTAACTGGAAGTACATCTGGTTATGATGAAGATATTATTGATAGAGACGAAAATACAGAAGGAATAGCTTTTTGGGTTACTAAATTAAAACCCAATGGTAAATTATAAATATTATTATATATTAATTTGATATAAAATATAGTTAAAAATTTAAAAGAGAAGTAGCGTGTATCTTTTACAAAAAAAAATTGATGTTAGAGATTGGTTAGCAAAAAACATCTAATTTTTCAACCCTTAAGGATATAAAAAAGACGACTTAAATAAGTCGTCTTTTTTGTTTTTATAATTAACTGTATAAATTAAGCCAATACTTCTTTTACAATGGCTACCATTTTTTCTGCTCGTAATTTCATTTCTTCTTCGGTCCAACCAAGTTTTATAAGGCAAGAAATGTTTCTAGACACATAAGTATCAGACAAAGAAAAATCTGAGAAAGAATACGCTGGTAAATCTCCCGATTCTTGTAACGCTTTTAAATGGTTCCATTTTCTGTAATAATGCCAATTATTATCAAACCAATAAAAACAAACATCTATACCTCCATCTTTTAAAGCCTTATTTACCTTTTTTGCTAATTCCTCGGAAGGCAAATAAAAACTTAAAAACGAATAGTTCTCCACGCCAGTATCAGGAACTCTTCTAAAAGTAATTTCAGGAATGGTGGCTAAAGCGTTTTGTAAAATAGTATATCGTTTTTGCTGTATTGCTATAAAATCGTCTAACTTACGTAATTGAGCTATACCAACTGCTGCGTGCAATTCTGATATTCTAAAATTATATCCTAATAAGGTATGCTGCTCTGCTCCCCTATCCTTTCCAATATGATCGTGTCCATGATCAGAATAGTTATCTGCATTTATAGCATAATTTTCATTATTAGTAATTACAGCCCCACCTTCTCCGCTTGTAATTGTTTTTACAAAATCAAAAGAAAAGCAACCTAAATCGCCATAACTACCTAAAGGTTTTCCTTCATAAGTACCTCCTATGGCTTGGCAAGCATCTTCTAACAATAGTAACTTATGAGTATTACAAATTGCTTTTAAACTTTTTAAATCTGCCATAGAACCACACATATGTACAGGCATTACTGCTTTTGTTTTATTTGTGATTGCTTTTTCTACTGCTGCTGGCGATAATGTTAATGTATCATCTACATCTACTAAAACAGGAATAGCTCCTAATGCTAAAATAGCTTCAAAACTAGCTACAAAAGTAAACGTAGGCATAATAACTTCATCTCCCTTTCCTATTCTGGCACTTGCCAATGCAACCGTTAATGCTGCAGTACCACTACTCACTAATTGTGCATGTTTAACATTCATGCGTTTTATAAGTGCTACTTCTAATTCTTTTGCTTTCCACTGGTTATTGCGCATACCATCGAAACCATAACGCATTAAAACACCGGTATCTAAAACTTCTAAAACTTCTTTCTTTTCTTGTTCTCCAAACAACTCAAATCCTGGCATAAATTGTATTTATTTTATCTCTATAATACTATCAGAGAAATCTTTTCTAACTTTTTTTAAGGACGAAAACATATCATCTTCTGCCCTATACCCTACTGGCAATACTAAAACTGAAGAAATTTTGTAATCTTCTAAACCTAAAACTTCATCATATTTTTCTGGAACAAAACCTTCCATAGGACATGCATCTATTTTTTCTATAGCACAAACCGTTAATAAATTCCCTAAAGCTAAATAAGCTTGTTTGGTTGCCCAATTCTTTATATCTTCTATGGTTTTAGTTCTAAATGTTTTTAATAGCCCATCTTTAAAAGGAGTTAAAATAGCATCACTAGTATCTCTAATTTTTTTTACTTGATTAAAGTAATTTATAATGTAAGCATCATCTATTTTATTTTCTACACACAAAACTAAAACATGTGAAGCTTGTGCCACCTGTTCTTGTCCGTAAGAATACTGTACTAGTTTTTCTTGTAGTTCCTTATTCTCTACTACTACCATTTTTATAGGCTGTAAACCATAAGAGGTTGCTGTAAGGTTAAAAGCTTCTTTTAAATCTTCAATCTTTTTATCCGAGAGTTTCTTTTCAGAATCGAACTTTTTTACGGCATAACGCCATTTTAAATCCTCAATACTATTTGTCATTCTATCACTAGTTAAAAAACCACAATTTAATAGCCATTGCAGTTACCATAATAATTAAAAATATTTTTACAAAGCCATCTCCTTTTGTTGCTGCTATTCTGCTCGAAAACCAAGCTCCAGAACCATTGCCTATGGCTAAAATAAGCCCAATTTTCCAATTTACTTTATCATTAAAGGCAAAAACAGCCAAAGCAGATAACATATAAAAAAATACAACAGCTACTTTAGTTGCATTTGCTCTTACCAAAGTCATATGGTTTACATAATGCAAAAACAATATCATTATAAAGCCAAGACCTGCATTAATAAAACCTCCATAAATACCAAAAATAAAAAAAGCAACAAGTCCAATCCATAAGTATTTACCCGTTAACCTTTCTGTTACATTTTCTAAACTTATCTTAGGTCTAAATAAAATAATTAGTACTACTGCAAACATTATTATAGATAATATTCTATTAAATGTTTCTCCTTTTATATCAACAGCAATATAAGCCCCTATTATAGCTCCTAACAATGCAGCTATACCTAAATAAGCGTTAAAAGGAAATGTAGAAACTCCTTTACTTTTAAAACCTCTAGTAGCAATAGCTGTTTGTATAACAATGGCTACCCTATTGGTTCCATTAGCAACATTTGGTGGTAATCCTAAAAAAATTAAAATTGGTAATGATAATAATGACCCGCCGCCGGCAACAGTATTAATAAAACCTACTGCAAAACCTACAGCTATAAGTAAAATATAATGATACCATTGTTCCATTAAACAAAAGTAACTGTAATGCTTGAACAATTGTAAAAATATTTTTAAAATAAAAAATGCAAAAAGATTTTTAGAATAAAAAAAGGTTACTATATTTGCACCCGCATTCAGGGAATACCTGATGAGACACTTGGAGAAATGGCAGAGTGGTCGAATGCGGCAGTCTTGAAAACTGTTGAGGGTCACACCTCCGGGGGTTCGAATCCCTCTTTCTCCGCTTAGAGAATCACAATTCTCATCAAAAGCCCGTAAACATTATGTTTATGGGCTTTTTTAATTTTATCAATTGCTAAATAACAGCAAAAATTGCCAAAGAAAAAGGGGCTAATTCGGGGTCACTTACACTCCTCTTCAACTGACCCCGAATAAACTCAAAAAGCCTATAAATAAAGGCTTTACAGCAATTAATTTTTATTTTATTTTTTGTAATTTGAAAGAGAAATTCACAAAAAATACTATGAACAATTCATTTTCATTACTTTTTTATATTAAAAAGTGTAAAGCCGACAAATCTGGAAGGGCAAACATTTACTTAAGAATTACGATGGATGGCCAACGAGCCGAATTAAGCATTAGGCGTAAAGTATTAGTTGACAAATGGAACTCTGATATGAATATGGCTCGTGGTAGTTCTGATGAATCTCTGGGTATTAATAGATATATCAGTACCATCAAAAACAAGATATATACTATTGAACAACGATGTGTATCTGAAGGAAAACCTGTTACTGCAATCTCACTTAGAGATTCTTATTTAGGTAAAGATTCCGATAAGCGAATGTTATTGGAAATTTTTGAAGAACATAATAAGAAAGTTGATAAACTTGTTGGTAGTGATTTTGCCGCAGGAACAGCAGAACGATATAAAACAGCAAAAAAGCATGTATCAGAGTATATTCAAAAAGAGTATCGAGTTAAAGATGTTTTAGTTAAAAGTGTTGACCATAAATTTATAAGTGGATTTGAATACTATTTAAAAACTGAAAAGAACTGTGGACATAATACAGCCATTAAATACATTACTAATTTTAAAAAGATAATTCGAATTGCTTTTGCAAATGATTGGATTGATAAAGACCCTTTTCTTCATTGGAAAGCGAAGTTAAAAACTGTAGATAGAGAATTTTTAACTGAGGAAGAAATTCAAAAAATGGTAGAAAAGGAATTGCACACTGAGCGCTTAGACCAGGTAAAAGATATTTTTATCTTTTGTTGCTTTACTGGTTTGGCTTATGCTGATGTCAAAAAATTATCCAAAGATGATATAGTGATTGGTATTGATGGTGATAAGTGGATTAAAATTAAAAGAACTAAAACAGACACCAGAAGTAATATACCAATATTACCTACAGCTGAAGCGGTAATCGAAAAATATGATGATTACTCCCATTCATCATCTGAGGATAGGTTATTGCCAGTTTTGAGCAATCAAAAAATGAATGCTTATTTAAAGGAAATAGCAGATTTATGCGGAATCAATAAGAATCTAACCTTTCATTTAGCACGTCATACTTTTGCTACTACAGTTACACTTACTAATGGTGTATCTATTGAGTCAGTTAGTAAAATGCTTGGTCATAAATCTATAAAGACAACACAGCATTATGCGAAAATACTGGATAGAAAGGTTAGTTATGATATGAAAATATTACGCGATAAATTTAATCTAGAAAAAACATAGTTTAAATTATATTAAGATACCGAATTGATATTTTCATCATGAGTTTTTAAATAAGTTGCTAATTTCCCTGAAGGAGTATTAGCTGTTGGATTGAATATTTTTTCATCTCCAAACACCAAAAAACTTTCTTTGGCTCTAGAAACCGCAACATTTAGCATATTAGGCTTGTTATCCCTATCAAAAAACATCGTACCTACATCACCGTCGCCATACACAGATGAAAAGATAATAATAGAGCGTTCTGCTCCTTGTAATGCATGCACTGTGCCTATTTTCATTTCGCCAACTCTGAAACCACTAGTTCTCATTGCTTTGATAATTTCTTTTTTTTGACCTACGAAAGGGGTAATAATACCAACTTCTTCCTCTACACTTTTTCCATTTATTACTTCAATTTTTGATTTATTATCCATAAGAAATGCTGCAATAGCAATGGCCTCATCAATATTAAATCTATCCTTATTTCGAACAACCGAATTTCCTTCAACATGCATTAAACCTATAGCTGGAAACTCCTTGTTGTTTATTTTTTTTCCTTTCATGGGAATTAATTGACCATTATAAGCTAGTTGGTTACAATAATCAATTATTTCATCATAGCATCTTCTATGTTCACGGAGTAAAAGCCCATTCTCTAAAGTATCCTCCTCTTTATACTCAGTAGCATTTTGTGCCATTTTCATAATACTTCCATTGGATGCGAGATTACCTATTTCTCTGAGTTTCCTGTAGGATTCTTGTTTTTCAGAAAGCAAGAGTTTATTTTTATCCAAATTACAGATATCAATCTTTGAAGGTATACTCCATATAGGCTCAATTTGATTTACATCACCTACAACAATAGCTTTATTTGCAAGTCCGAATATTGCTGTACCAACTTCAGGTGTAGTTTGACCTGCTTCATCAACCATTAACAAATCTACCAAACCAGTTATTGGTGGATTTGCCCAACTTTCATTTTCTTCATCAAAGCTCCAATAAGAAATAAATTTTGGAGCCATATAAAAGGTGCTTACATAACAAGGTGTTAACATAGACCTCAGTTTAAATCTATCAACGGTAGTTCGATATCCTTTTTTATCTCTTCTAGGATTTTTTAAATAGATTTTGACAGACATTAACCAACGAGCTTCCCAATAATGTACAGCCAATTGAAATGCCTTGTGTCTATGTAATACATCTAGTTCATCATAAAAATAATTCGGAGTATTATCTCCCATTTCTTTTTTGTGCCATTCATATTTCCATAATTCACTCTCTTTCTGGGGTGGATTAGCATTTACCTTGTTTTGTTTTTTAACCTTATGCCAAAGCTCAATTTCTCCTTTTATAGCAGTAAGAATCCTTATTTGCTCATTAATGAACAATAGTGAATTTAATTTTGAGTTAATTTGTGTTTGCGAAAACCCTACAGGGCTTTCTCTCTGAATTCTTTCTATCTCAAAAAATCGAAGACCTAAACTTTTTTTTACACCAAAAAAACATCCAACTTTTCTAAAAAATGACTCGTTTTTAAAATAATCTAAAGTTCTAGTTTCTGCTTGTATGAACCAACTCAAGTCAGATTTTATCTTTTGTTGGCTATTGGTGTTACCTTCAATCAAATACTCATCAATCGACAGTAAACTTTTATATTCTGACTTAAATTTAGTACAAGCCTCAACATATGCTTTCCACTTTAAAGAAAGTGTTTCTAACTCAATCTTAATTGCCTTTATATCTTCCTGCAACACATTTGCTGCCTGCTTAACATTAGTGAAATTTTGACTTTTATATTTCGATAATTTTCGAAGAAAATATTTTTCTGCATTACGAATATATTTTTCATTTTCTAAAAGTTGAAAAGTACCGCTACCATCCAATTTAAAATAATTAATTCCATGTAAATCGTCTACATTTTTATTTTTTGCAGGTAAATAAGACGCAAAGCCATCAAAATCGGGTAACCAACGTCCATTAAGGTTTCCAAGGGTACTTTCTGCCTTTGAAAAACTTTCATTAATATTCGTTACTGCTTGGTTGTTTGATGAACATGCTAATATTATAGGAGCATCTTTTCCTTTTATTGCTGCCGTGACTATTTCATTTGCCACGATACTTTGTAATAAAGTAGTTTTCCCTGTTCCTGGGGGTCCATTTACAGCAAAAACAGAGTTTTTTTTAGATGTCAAAAAAGTATTAAATGTCTTTCGCTGTGAAATTGAAAGAGGAAAACTATCACTCATTTGACCTAAATGAAGAGAGAGTTTATCTACATATTTATTTACCTCTAGTGGCTTTATAATATCTTTATTTTCTATACTAATTACATTTTTGAGTAGCAAGGGTAACTTCTTAGCTTCTATAAAATGTTGGTATAAATTAATAATACTTGATGCTGCTCCGTTTTCGTTATTAGGCGAAAAAATAATGACTTCATTGTTTTTTCTATACCCTTCAATTTGATATTCTTCTAATTTTTGTTTCGTAATTTCATCAAATACTTTTTCGAGGTAATTCCAATAATCATTCCAATGCTCTGTATCTTCTGAACTAATTGCTGATGCAAGATCTAATTTATCCACATCACTAAAAATAAAATCATATGATTCCCCTGCTGATGGAGAAAGGTATGGTCTTGGAATGACTGGAAAACGTTTTTCAGATGGTGTTAATTCTCCATCCCTTGTTAGAGTAACTGAAATCCAAAAAGGATGAGAAGGCTTATTGTGATAATTATTTTCAAAGTGCTCTGGAATTCTTACTATCGTAAATAGACTTATTAGAACATTTAAGTTTTCTAGCTTCATCCAATTTGGATCAGCTGAATTCGTTATTTTTTTCTTTTTATTGAATACTTTTTCTTCAGATATAAAGAGTTCGTTTGTTATATCCAATGGAATAAAACCACTATCTATTGAGAAATTTTTAAGCATTTTATAGTTTTCCTTTTCAAAGTCAATTAACATCCTTTGTGAATCAGACAAGCTATTTTCCCAATATTTAAGCCAATTTTTATGCATAGGCTAATTTAGATAAAACAGCCTAAAATCCTATAAAAAATATGAATTGAATTATTAACTATGTAAGTATTGACTTAAATTTATTATTAATACTTACTTAAAGTTCTGAATTAGAGAAAACTACAACTTCTTATTTTCAATTGGGGTTATTAATATATCTATTGGAAATATTTAATTTTAAATTACGCTCACCACATTTTTCATTCAACTCTAATATTATTGAACGCTCATTACTTATTGAAAATTTAGGAAGAACATATACTAGTTGCTTAGATTCATTTTTTGCAACTTTAAGAGGTGTCTGGTATTCAAAAACAGGTTCTTGATATAGTTTCTGTATCGATTTATTTTTTCCTTTTTTTCTGGTTTTCACAGACATATTCAAAAAATTAACATCATAATCAAGGGAAGAATTATTTTCAATTTGAATTACGAAATACAATTCTTCTCTATCAAAAACAATATTCTTAATACTTAAAGCAATTTTTTCGTTTTGCCTTTTGAGTCTCTTAATAGGTTGTTTTCCTTTTAATAGATAAGAACAAAATTGATGATAGTAATAGCTTTTATCTTTATTATCTACACTTAGATTTTTTTTATCAAACAGAGGTGATCCTCCAGGCTTCTCTTTTCCAATACTTTCTTTTGCAGTAATAAAGTAATTCAATTTTGGTAGCTGCTCTTTAAATTTCAAAATATAGGAATAGACTTGTCCATTTTTAGTCACTGTCAATAAATTACTTTCCGTTCCTGGAGTGGCTTGCAACAATCCAAAGTATTGCTCTTTTTCTCGGTTATATGTGAATACAAAATTGGATGTTCCTGTAATTCCTTGACGAATGGGTTCTGGAAAAAACAGCGCTACATTCTTTTTATCATTGGCATATATGGTATCCAACTTTTGCTGAGCAACTACAAGGTTTGTAAATAGCGTTATTGCAATTATGATTATAGTTTTAATAGTATGGGTTTTAAAATGAGTTGGTAATTATCGGTTACCGTGACTTTTACAGTGCGGTTATTACGTTGGAATATCCTTTTAATACCACTTACCTGTGGCATTCCCACGATATTGATGTCATCCACAATATCGCCAACTACTTCTTGTCGAGCTTCAGCTCTAAAGCTATTTTCAATGTAAATACCTTCACTTCCGTCCTGAAGGTCAAAAGCATTTAACTTTACTGGTTTGTGATTGATATTTTCAATTTCTATAATAGTTCTGTTGGGCTTAAAACTTACAAAACCATAAATGGGCGTATTTCTTCGGACAGTATTACCATTGATTAGCGCATCTTTGGTCAAACGCATTTGCAAACGATAATTGTTTCGAACCGTTTGTGTACCATCTACTCGCACATATATAAAAGCATCCGTATTCTGAGTTATGAGATTTTCATTTTCCAATGGATTTGAAGCAAAAAATAGTTGATGTTCTAGTCCTAATTCTTTAGAAGTGATGTTTTCTTCTTTCATAGCTATTTTGGAAATAGAATCTTTATGAAGTGGCTTTGGTTCAATTTTAACCTTGGGTTTTCTAAAACTTCTATCCGAATAACTGATACGTCCTTCATTGTAAATACTATCCACAATTCGCATCTTTTCTTTATCCAACAAATCAGGGTCATACACTCCTGTGGAATCCAAGAGACGTTCATCATAAATACTGGGTGCATTGGTCTGCCTAACTTCTTTCAGGTCGTCTAGAGCTTCTAATTTGGAATCATATTCCTTTTGCTCGTTACTCAATTCTGGAACTGGAATCTGATTATTTTCAATTGTTGGTTCTTCTTCATCTCCCAATACAATTACAGCGTAGGAACCAATGAATAGTACTACACATAAAATAATGGCAGCAAATACTATTTTATTCTTTTCAATTTTCATAATCTTCTAGCTTTTTCAGTTTGTTTTCAAAAAAATTGGTTATCAATAACCCGTGGGTATTGTTAGGGAAGTTTCTATCCACATGGATAATGTTTCCTGACGTTACCAATTCATAAATGTCGATTGTCGACCCACGATTGATTTCAAAAATGACAATGGTCTCAAATCGATACGGTTCTTGTTGAATGTCGATTTTCGATTCAATTTTCAATACCTTTTGCACTAAGGAGTATTGTAATAATCGATTGTAAACGCCATCAGCTTTTTTCTGTCTATACAATGCATCCACAGAACTATTCCCCAGCCATAAAGCTTTCTCCAGGTTCTTTTCATAGTTGCTGGCATCGATATGATAGAAATAGGTATGAAACAGTTCTAAATGCGATAATACTTCCACTTTTAAATTTTCATTTTGCTGAACCATTTTAAGGGGAATGACACTTCCATCCGAATTGACCACAAAAGCATTGTTAACGGATTCATTGTGAAGTTTTATGACCATGAGTACTGAAACAATACAGGTTAAAACTCCTCCTATTATGACTGCTAAAACAATGAATCGGTTCAATCGGAGTACGTTGTAAATATTTTGATATGGTGCTTTCATAATTAGGCGGTGAAAAGTTTAAAGACAAATGATGTTGCCCTACGATAAAGTTTGAATTTGAGCAGAACGATAAACCCGATAGAGCCAAATTGAAGCAATGGCGCAAAAAATGTACTCCCCCAATCCGTTCCAAAAAGGTTATTCCAAAAGTTGGTATTGATTTCCGTATACAGGTTGTTTACAAATACGTTGACCAAGAAAAAAGCAGGCACTAGCATATAAACTCCTGCATAGAGTTTAAAGAAGTTGTATGCCAATGAACGGAACTTTTCAAAAACGGCAAGGCTAATTACCAAAGGAAAAAAAGCCTGCATAATCCCCAATAAAAAGTAACGCTCTGCTAGAAATAAGGGATAGATGAACAAATCCAACAACCAAAGAAATATCCCAATGATGAAGGCCAACATCTTTAAGCCGTATAGCGGTGTTACCAGAGCTTCATACAACATTGCCATGGCTTTTTTGGCGGCTTCCAATGCGCCCACATCCTGTTCCAAATCGATGTCTTGCATCTGTAACGGGAGGAGCGCAGGAGCCGTGTCGCGGTATTGGGTCTCAATAGCTACAAGAATAGTATCAAAAACATCCAACACCTGTGTTGAGAAAATAACCAGGATAACCACCGCAAAATTCTTTGCCAGTTCTGCAGGGGTTAGCCCCCAGGTATACCCCTCGTTGTTGGCAACGCCTTCATTGTACTTTTTGAGAATATTGATAAGAAAGAACAGAATGGCCAGTGTCTTCATTCCAGTAATGGTATACTGGGAAAAGTCACTGTTCTTGATAGTGGTAAATACCGCATCAACATATTCCAATTCTATGCCCAAAAAGAAACCTGCCATTAGTAATTCGTTTCCCTGTTATTGATTTTATCCTGCATTTCACGAAAGGCAATAATCTCACGATAGCGTTTAGTTTTGGCTTCAATCTCAGCTACCATTTCTTTGGATTTCAGTTCCATGTTCTTTAGGACTTCGGCACGTTCTGCATCGGTCATTTTAAGGGTGTTGCTGGACAATATCTGGTCGATATATTCCAATCCATATAGAGAGTTTTCAATAATGGAATTGAAGGATTCTGAAACCCGATTCACTTCATCAGGTTTGATATACGGCGAATTGAGAACCTCCCTTAAATCGTCCTGTACAATGTTGAACAGGCGTTGGTTGTTTCTCGCCATTTCCCGAACTGCCTTCAACTGTCTAATGACATTGTTGACCTTCTCAATGTTTTCTTTTTGAGTTTTTAGAAACTGTACTGTTTTTAGCAACTGTGAAGTCTGTTTTGCAGATTCAATCAATGATTTGGCAAAACTGATAAAGTTCGTGTTATCATACACTGGCATTCCTTGGCAGGCAGCGCCTGCTGGCATTAAAAGGGCAAAAGTTAGGGCTATTCCTAAGAGTTTGATTTTTAATTTCATGATTTTCGCTTTTTAGATTTAAAATTGTTTAATGAATGTATTTATGGCTTCTTCCATGTTATTTGTTTTCTCATAAATCCGCATTATGCGGTCGCTTTCTTTACCGTCTGTGAGGTAAGCGGCATACACTTCTTTAGGCACTTCAAGACGGAAAATGTTGCTTTCTTTCCCAATCTTGATGAACATTTCGGTGTACCTTCTATCTCCAGTAAGATTGTTGCGAATAGATTTCAACTGGTTTAAATCATGGCTAGACAGGTTAAGCCTGTTTTTTAGTTCTTCATAACCTTTCTCATTTCTAAGGCTATAGATGACCTGTGTATTCTCCAGAATACTGGCCGATGTAGAATTGTTAGGCAATTGATTGATAGATTGTAGAATAATACCAATAGCTCCATTTTGTTTTCGGATAGCCTGATAGTAGAATTCCACACTTTCTAAAACATTGTCAAACTTTAGTTGTTTGGCAAACTCATCAAACAGGATAATCCCCCTTTCGGAACGGTTACGCCAAATAGTTCTTTGGATAGCAGACTTGATGAGTTTCAGCATTACGGAAAGGATTTCTTTGTTGTCCTTCACTTCATCCAGTTCAAAGACAATCATACGCTTGTCTTCAATTTTATAGGTCTGGTCTTCACTCACATTGAAGAGGAAACTGTACAACCCATCATCCACATATTCCGAAAGGATATGCAGGAAGTTGTATACACTAAAATGCTCTTCCCGTATTTTGAGTTCTTCAATGAGCGTATCCTTTTTATCGTCTATAAATTGATACAAAGAAGCCAGTGAATGATTTAATCGGATATGCTTGTAGTAATACAGTAGTACCTTTTTAATGGCAACTTCTTTAGCTTTTGAAACCTGGTTGCCTTCAGCCAATAGTTCCAATAGAAAAATGGCTAGGTCTTCTAATCGTTCAGGTGTTAAATCCGCTTCATTGGAAATGTAAAATGGGTTAATACCTAAGTTCTTTCCTTGCTCATATCGTAAGATGATATGGTCATCAGGATAGAGCTTGGCGAATTTGGAATACGAACCTCCCAAATCGATAATGACCAGCCGAACGTCGGCTTCGAAGTATTGCCGAAGTATATTATTCGCTAAAAAGGATTTGCCTTCTCCCGTTGGGGCGAAAATGGCAAAGTTTCTAGCCTTAATACGTTTTTTGCGTTCATCCCAAACATCCTTTAAAACAGGAATATTGTATTGCCTGTCATTGAAAATGATACCCTGCTCATCAGACTTATAATTGCTGTTATTGATATACAGGCACAGGGCATGTTTTAAATCGGTGACGTATAAATCCTCATTGGAAAAATTGGAGCTAAAGCAACAATAAGAATTAAGGAAATAATGCTTTCGTTCTTCTCCTTTTGGATAATACGGTACAATGTCCAGCTCCTTGAATTCGGTCTTAATCTTGGAAGCAATATTTTTTAGTCGTCCGGCTTCCGGACACCAGAAAATAATGTTGAGATGCCCACGTATAATTCTTGAACTGTCGTCTTCATTAATTTTAGCAACAATAGCCTCAATTTTCTTTTGAATGACTTTGTTCTGTGTTCCGAAGTTGGAACTTTTGCTAAGTTCTTCAATTTTCTTGTCCAGTAGTTTTCTCCATTTGTGTTTGTCATCTAGGTAAATGATTTGGTTGACGATATGGTTATCATTGAGGTTCAATCCCAATCCATCAATAAAGCCCTGATGGAAAACAAAATCATCCGAAGTAAATTTGTCATTGGTCTTACTGCTTTGTACTACATCACCAAAACAGAGTTCGCTATTTACTGCCAGTACATCAAAATGGTTTTCCCCAATTTCAATTGCTGATTTTTTCAATTGAATATCGGTATCAAAACCTTCATTAAAACCGTTGAAGTAGGCATCGCATACATTTAGTATTTCATTCTCGTTTAATGGTTTCAGTAATACTTTACGGCTGTTGTTGATAAAAGAAACGGCATCGTTTACAGAAGCGATAAACTCTTGAACATTATGGTCCAATTGTTTGTGAATACCTTTTTCCACTTTACGAAACGGATTGGTAAACTTGGAAGCGTTCAAAGCCTTATCCAATGGCAGCGTGAAATACAAATACGATTGATGCGTTAGACACTCTCGACCTTTAAAATGATTATAAGTTGCTTTCTCCAAAAAACTATCATTTGATATATAACTGGCATCAAAATCGGTTTTCCTGTAAATATCCTGTTTGTGGATTACGGTGCTTGTTGGTAACGACTTGAAAGCCTGAAACCAAGAGCCATGTATATCTTCAAAATCCTTGCCCGATAGGGAATAGATTTCAGGTAATTCTGCTTTATAGCACAAAATTACATTGCCATTACTGGCAAAAACAATGTGTTTTTCTATGCTCAGGATAGGATGATATGCGGATAGGTTAATTTTCTTCATACTGTAGTTGACTTTCTCGTTTGTTACTAATGGTGGTTGGGAATACTTTTTTAAAATGCAATACCGCTGGATGTTTGGTCAGCTGTGTCAATACCACATAAAGAACTCCGTTAAAAAGGAACACCGATATGATGACCAAAAAGCTGAAGGAAAAGATGATAAACAGCAATGACCCGATAACGGATATCATCATTAAAGCGAACAGTGAAATGGGCAATCCCATAATCACTGCTCGTTTTCGTATATCCTTATAGATTTCATATTTTTTCATAAGTCATTAATGCCAAATGTCGCTTAGCGACTTACACTACGATGCCTATGAGATAGGTAAAGATGCCCACCACTGCACCTGCAATAAGTACAAATACCAATACACGGGTAATTCCTTTTTTGAGGTCTGCATTCTCACCAAAAAAGTGTCCTGCATTGAACAGGAAACCTATTAGGAAGATGACTCCTAATATGATTGGAAAAATGGTTCTGATAGTATCGGAAACATCATTTACAGAATCTTCAATACCTCCAATCTGTGCAAAAATGCTATTGGAAACAAAGAGTAAAAAAGCGGTCAGAAATAGTGATTTTTTCATGTTGAAATCGATTTAAAATTTACTTGATTTTGTTATTTGAAAAATACACTATATTGAATATCAAAATACTAACAATCAGTATTTTGTGAATAAAATATTATTTATACCTGATTGATTTTCAATACTATGAATTGACATCAAATCGTATTAAAAATTGAAGCTACTATGTTGATAACTCCAAAACTTTTGAATGGCTCGATGCTCAAAAACGTCAGTTTTGTGATTTTACTCCTGAAAATGTGTTTGGTTTTTGGTCAGAAAAAAATCGTGGTCATCGACCCAGGACATGGAGGAATTGATTCGGGTGCCATCGGTGTAAATGGCATTTGTGAAAAGGATGTGGTTTTGAAAGTTGCCAATGAGATTTTAAATCTGAACGAATCCCTTTTTGATAACGAATTGGATATCTATCTGACCCGATATAATAATACACTTATTTCTCTATCCGATAGAAGCCGATTGGCTAAAAGTTTAAAAGCGGATGTATTTGTATCGTTACATTGTAATGCTTCTCGAAACAGTTCTAGAGGTATGGAGGTTTATGTACATAATTCAGAAAGTCCAAACAGTAAAGCTGCTATAGCCCTTGGTGTTTCTATTCTGAATGAAAGTGCCCAAAAACTTGGTTTTAAAAAACGAGGTGTGAAGTTTGCCAATTTTCAGGTTCTACGGGAGACCATTTCATATTGTCCCTCCATACTTGTGGAAATGGGATTTATGACTAATAATGATGAAGCTGATTATTTTTTGAAGTCTCAAAATATTAAGGCTTTAGCGTTGGCTGTTTTTATGGGGATTATCAACTATTATTAGGCTTTAATACTCACATCAAAAATCCAATCCCTACGCTCATTTAAATTGTTTTCTAAATCAATTTTTTCAACATTATATATCTTTCTTGTTCCGATAATTTCCATAAAACGTGGCAAATGAATAACTATTTTCTTTTTGATTTTACTTAAAGGAAGTATTATCTGTATCATTGATTTCCCAAAACAAGCCAGTAAAATGAATTTAGGATGGTTAGATAGCCCCCCTTTGTAACGCAAAAGTTCAAAATAAGGCTCTTTTATAATCTTAGTATCCATATAAATTAAATACAAAATTGGAAATATTTTATCATCAATGTTTTCATTAAAAAGATAATCAATCATCCATTTTTCTTTCTCCAAAACCTCTTCTTGCATTAAAGATAATGCCACTTTTAAAAAAGCCTTGTAAACGTGATATGGATTATGACTTCCTACTCTAAATTTTAGCTTCCCTTTGTCTTTGTCAAAATCGTTAAGAGTAGCTAATTTAACTTTTAAAACACCTCTTTCATCATAGTATATAATAGTAGATTCATTAAATCCATCCAAACGAGATTTAAACTTAGGTATTTTACCTTTCTTATTTTTTACTTTACCAATTATTCTCAAGGGAAGAGTAAATGTTCCTAATGATGTCTCCCATTTACTTGAAAGCTTATTACAGCTATTGCATTCATATTCGTTATGTGTTTTGTTTTTGCCAAAGAGTTCAGGAATTAAATGGGCATAATTTACTTTCTCGTTCTTTATTAAGTTTCCACAGTAAATACAATTTAAAGTACTTCTTTGAACCTTTTTCTTTGAATTTCCTATGGATTCATAAGACTCCTCCAAATTTAACCTTGGAAAAACTGTATAACCTTTATACTCATAAAAGTTACCTTCAAAAAATGAATTTTTCATATTGTAAATTAAACTTCTTCAATCTTAAATTTCAACTTCTTTTCAAAATATAATTCGTCAAAATACCTCTGTAATAGTGGGTCAGTGAAAACTATATCATCACTTTCGCAAAGCTCTCTAAAGCTATTATCATTTTTCAAATACATAGCACATACATCTAGCTCGTCTCGGGTTATTAATCTTTCATTTAGTAATTCTCTATATTCTAAAAATTCAGAGAACCGCCTAACTGGGTTATTAAACTTTATATTGAGTGCAATAAAAAAAGTTTCTAAATCATCAACATTAGCTGACCAGGGATAAATATCTTCTTTATTCTTTTTTAGAAGCAAACCTAAATCTGACTGCAAAGAAGCAAACCTTTCAGAAGTTATAATAATTGAGTAGACTTCGTTTATTTCAGAAGTAGGTAACTCTATCTTACTATTTTCAAAACTGATTATTATTTTGTCACTATTAAGAATTTCTTTTTCAACTTGATAGCATTGCTCATATCCTTTTTGAATACAATCTTTATAATCAGATTTTATTCTTTGAAATGCCTGTTTGGTATTTCTTCTTGGCTCTCTATTCCTAGATGCTTTACACTCTATAATATAAGCGACTCTATTTTCTATTATTAAAATATCTTTCTCTTCAATATTATCATTTACATAATAATTTTTGAAAATTTTTAAATGCTTAGATTTTTTAAAAAACTTTTTGAAAATGTCTAAAACATGACTTTCTAATACAACCTTACCTCTTCTGTGATTTAATTGTTCTTTCTCCTTTTCTGTTTGCGAAAGAGTCTTATAAAGTAATTTGTATAATGCTGTAGGTAACTGTTTTTGATAGATATTAAGATATTCATTATCACTGATCTTAATTATTGGTTTATCATCCAATGGATTTGCTTGAGAATAAAACAAATTATTATGAACATCCGTTATATCAATCGAAAATAAATCACAATAGTAATCAACGTCTTTTTTTTCAAAAGAGTCGTGATAATCTTCTTTAGTGAAGATTAAACAGTCATGTGGCTTCTCGAAAAAGTTTAAAAAGCTGTCTTGAGTTTGCTCTGATAGTTTTATTAGATTTTTGCTAAATTCATCAGCTGTCAATTCTCCATTCGCTGATATCCTTGCTAGTTTATTAAATTCTTCATCCAAAATAAAAGACTTTGCATTTGTTGATTTTTTTCTATAAAACAATTCTGAATAATCGCATAAATCAATTAAAGTTTTTAAATCTATATTTAACCTTTCCTTGATTTTATCTTGATAAGGCTTAAATAATCGAATGACTTTGTTTACTTCTTGTTCTCTATAATTTAAAACGCCATTTTGAAAATAGTCTTTAAAAGCCATTTCATGAATTAGAAGTTTTTGTCTTACGTCCTTTATCTCAAAATAATCATCTACATAATTTTCAGATAAATAAAGACTTACAATTTCTAAAAGTATGTCAGCAACCTTCTGTAAAATTTCATCATTTTCATTTGAATAGGTTAAGGTTTCATGACCTTTTTCATTTGACGATAACCTTAACATAATGAGATATAGAGAGTCTTTTAATTTTGATTTAAACTTTTGAGAAAAACCAATATTTCCTCTTTCAGGGTGATGTCTTATAAAGTCGGCAAAAAAACAAACAAAGCTTTCTTTTGTATATCTTGAAATTAAACTTTGAATTTCACGCGATTTTTCTTCTACATTTATCTTTTTCATTAACCTATATCAATAACACATTTCTCTCCAAACCATTCTTTTGCCTTTGATATAATCTTTCCTGAGGGTTCTCCTTCATAGAATACAACTAAATTCTCTTTAGCTCTGCTACAAGAAACATAGAATAAATTTAAAGTTCTATTATAGTATTTATCTTCTTCAGATTTGTCTTCAAAAAGATATTCATAACATATTGAGAGCTGTGATATTTTATCATTACCAATAACGACCAGTACATTGTCAAATTCATCACCTTTTACTCCGTGTTGAGTCGAATAAGGGTTCAATCCTTCTGTATAATTATAAAGATTAGTAATTTCTGAAAAATCAATCCTATTAATTCTTTCAATTAAATAACTATGAGTATTAATAAATTCAGTAAGTTTTGAGTCAATCTGTAATAAGCCAGAATTATCAGCGTATTCGATGACATCTTTAATTTTTAATTTAGTTAAAGAGCATAACTCATCCATTTTACTTTTTAAAATTGATTTATGCTTCCCTATTTGTATTTTGAAATTTACCTTTTTTAAAAGACTATTAATATTTTCATTCTCATAGAGAGATATGATTTCTTGAATGCTGAAAAGATGGTTTATTAAAATATCTTTTTCATCATTTCTATTATTTGAGTCTGAATTTTTACTTTTTTTATTTCCAATAAGTTTCTCTTTATCGATATATATATTAGACAAATCTTTAAACTGCATCGTAAGTACTATTTCAAATAAGTCTTCATTTTCAAAGATATAATCACACATAGTTCGTGCAGGTAAAACTTTTTCAATTCCAATATATTCTTTTTTTAAAGCATTTATTGCTTTTTGTGTAGTCTCTGCTTTTTTTATTTCAGCTTTAAGCAACTCTATTGTTTTTTTGAAATTTAACGCTTTATCAGTTTTGCTTATTAGTATATCTAAAAGTTCTAGAAACGTACAAGATTCAATGTCATACTCAACTTCTGTTATTTTCAAAAAGTCTTTTATTCTTTTTATATATCCACCAGATTTACCAACTATTTTATCCTTTGTATAAACCTCGAAGAGTGTCTCGAATTTTGATTGATTAGCTATTGTACTATTTTTTGTCAATAATATTTTAGATAAAGGTTTTCCTTTTTCATCATAATTTTCAAAATCCCATGAAGAACAATGTTGGCTTCCTTCAACATCTTCAACGCTCTTACTCGCAGATGAAGAATATAGGAACTTTATAGAGCCAATTTTTACTGTTCCATCTTTATTAATATTAGGTGCAGAAACGTTTTTTAAAGGTTCTTGAACTAATTTATCATTTCTTAGTTTGTTAGCTAAATCAATTACTGTTTGAGGATTTCTTCTATTGAGTTTCTTTTTTATTTCTTTAATCCCCCTTTGATATTCCTTATTTATTAATTCGTTAGTTTTAATTTTTCCGATTCCATCATAAATTGATTGCATGCTATCACCAAAAAAACCAATTCTTAAATCAAAATCTTTTCTATTTAGGTTTTTAAATAGAATATCTATAACTTCATTTGAAGTATCTTGATACTCATCAACAAATATATAATCAAACTTGTCGGTAATTATTTTTGATAAAAGAGAATGTTTTTCAAAAAGGTATTCTGCTAATAGAAGTACATCATTATGTGAAATAATTCCTTTTTTTAGGCTTTTGAACTCTCTGTATTGAATTTCAACATTATTTGGCAAATCATCTTCTACTATACTTTCATTTAATTCAATAATGCCATTTCTTAAATTTGTTTGGTATCCTTTGATATTGTCCCATAAAAAATCATGAATAGTACTTGCTTTTAAAGAAAAAGAGTCTGCTCTTTCAGTAATTTCATCAGCAGCAACATTAGTATATGTTATACATGCAATTTTTGATTTAGGGTTTTCCTCGTTAATCCTTTGAATAAGTTCAATTAATGTATGGGTTTTTCCACTTCCTGCTCCTCCACTTAATAAAAAGTGGTTTCCCATAGACATAACCTTTATAATTTCATCTACTTCTGAATCCATAATAATCCGTCTTTAATATATGCAGGAATTTCCCAGTTTGTGTAATTCTTATTACTATGGTAAATTATATCTAAAGCAAAATGTGTTTTCTTTTGAATACAATCTTCTGCAAGGACATATGCATCCTTTTTTTCATCACCTTCTAAATCAAAATACTTTTTTAGTTTTAACCCTTTAAAACTTTTCTTGTTTTTTTTGATAAAAGATTCGTTAATATGAATGAAAGCATCCTCAAAACTTCTTGCATGATATCCTTTTTCTTTATGCTGAAATGCTACACATAAACTACCTTCTTTTATAGAAATATTTTGTGATAATTTGATTAGTTCCTTAATATCTTTTTTAATAAAATGCTTTAATGATTGATTACTAGTTCCATGAACATTGGGGTCAATAACGGGGCATGATTTTGTTGTCATTATATCATCATCATCTTTATTTTTCTCACCTGTTTTAATTTGCTTGTTTGTATCAATATCAGTAATTAGAAGATATTTAATATTTATAAAATCAATAAATTTTTCGAAGATATGTGAATAAGCTCCAACTTCTACAATCGAAATATTCTGAGATAACAATGGTAAATCATATTTCTTTTCTAAATCCAATTTACTCATCATTGCAGGCAATAAAATTCTTTCTGTATCTCCTTCAATCAAAATAGCTTTATCTGCAAAAAAAAGTTCAGCTCTATTTAGAGTTAGATATTGTTTTAAAAATTGGTACTGATTTGTATCTTCCTTATACTCCTTTTGTAAATCTTTTAAGTTTCTAGAATTAACATCATTCTTTTTATTTTTTTTATAAAAATATTTGATATCATCAAAATTGCTCTCCGCTACAATATGTGACGAGTGAGTAGTAATAATACTTTGCAAATTGAACTTAGACTTTTTACTATCACGTTTTCCATCTACATCAAGTCCATTTTGTTCTTTTTCTAGTATTTCAGTGATTTTTTTTATAAAGATGTGCTGCATTTGTGGATGCGTATGAGCTTCTGGCTCCTCAATAAAAAGAATATTTATATCAGCAGGTATCTGGTCTTCTTTAAGCTCTCGTTCTTTACGAAACTCTCTAAATCTAATCTCTAAATCAAAAATTATTGAAAACAGATTTAGATACCCTAGGCCATTATAATCTTCTGGAAGTAACGTTTTGGCATATTCATATACAACAGATGTATTCTCCTTTAAGATATTTTTTCCTTGTAACGTTGAAATTACTTTTATTAGCGATTCTCCTTCTTTTACACCTCCAAAAAGACTAACCTTATCTATGACCTCTTTAAAAACAATTGGATAAACCTTATCAAGTTCCTTATCTGTATCCTCTAATTTCTTCTTTAATTTTTTAATTGTAAGTTCTTCTTCTAGGGTATTATCCAAGCTTTCATAATAATCAGATGATAATTTTGACAGTGTTTTATCAGTTTTATTTGAATCTGAATTATTAACTTCTCTTTTAGCTTTAATACTTTGAATATTGATGATTTTTGAGATTAATTTTTTGTCAGAAACCTCAATTGATTTCCCTAAATTATTTTCACCTATATATTCATAAGCTCTAACCTCCATTTTAAAATATTTTGAGCTTATTGCTAAACATAAAAAATCAATAATATTTTTTGTTTTGTTTTCATTTTTATAGACCTCAAAATCTGTTTTTAGATATTTAAACTGTAAAGGATTTAAATAATACTCAAAACCTAAGACTACAATATCTTCTGACTCAAGATTAAGAATTAATGAAGATAAATTATTCAAACTATCTGTGTCCTCATACTTTATTTCAAATAGGAGCTGAATACTAAACTCAAAATCATCAGGGATTTTAATTGATTTTTTGGTCTCTAACTTCTTTAATTCCTTTTGTTTATCTAGGTTGAAATCATTAATTGAAAAACTACTTTTCTCAGTTAAGAATTTTTCAATTAATGAAAGTAATGAAGTTTTACCAGTATTATTTTTACCAATCACTAATGAAAGTTTATCCTCTAAATCGATTTTAAAATTCTTTAGTAGTCTGTAATTAAAGGCTTTTATATTTTTAATTTTCATATTAATTCAAACTTTCGTAATTCTAAACAAAAAAGCCAATGAAAATCCATTAGCTTTTATAAAAATCTATATTTGGCGTTACCGCCTGTAAATATATTAAATTTTAAACATAATTTCTTACGCATTTACGTAATCAATTACTTTGTTTATAATATTATACTCTCTTATCTTTACTCGCTCTATCAAAAGCAACCAAATTAAAAAGCTGTCGCATTCGACTACGAACACGTATGCCGTAAAGTTCTTCCAGTTCTGCAGCATTTAAGTTGGTAGTAGCATGGGTTTTAATTTTCTTGTTTAGAAATAGGTCATGGCGAGATAGCAGAATTTCCCCCATTACATTACAGTCTTTACCGTAGTGTCTGCCCATAGGCTCGACTCCTAAATCATCAAAACAGAAAAGTTGGGTATTACCATAGTCCTCAATGGTTTTAAAACCAATGTGATTAAAACCAAAAACAATATTTCTGGTTGGAATCACAGAATATGGTTTGCGGTATGGCACAAGATGTTTTAATAAGCGAATCAAAGAAGTTTTACCACAACCTACAGGACCAGAAAGCAAAATGCCTTTATCAATATCAATCCCGAATTCTTTGCAGGTAATTCTATCCTGGATAAAATACAGGCATAGTTTGTAAAGAATGTCCCTGTCTTCTTTGTAGATTTTAAATTTCTGCCCGAAAAGTAACTTTCCTTTAGCATCCAGATACACCAACATTTTATCAAAGTCATACAAAATTTGATGTCCTCGCATTGTACCCAACGAGTACTGCACAGCTCCTTCAATGATAATATGTGGTTTTGAATTAGTCATAGTTTAACCTCCAGGTTATTAACCCGACGTTCATAAAGGTTCATCATAGTTTTTATCCGAACTGGTCTTTAAGTTGTCCTGATATGGAACAGTTGCATACTGTTTCTCATTAGTTTCAGAATTTTTAGCATTTGAATTTTTTAAATTTTCGCGTTTGTTTATGTTTTTATTGTTTTCTATAGTTTGTATATGTTTGTTTATAGGTACCAATGCTTGTCCAGTACTTGTCCCAATTTTGGTACGGTTTGAGTACAGAGCTTGTTCGGTACTTGTCTCGAAATTGAACATCTTGATTCGGCTTCCCTTAAATGGATTGTGTGATGGTGTGTAAAGCAAATAATTCCAATGGCTCAATTCTTTAATACACCTGTGATACGTGGACTTTGAGCCAATCTTTGAGAAGTCCATGACTTCTTCTCGGTTGATGTAGAATTCCTGTTTAAAGAAATTATTGTTCCAAATTTGAAACAATGCTATATACAAACTGATATGCGTTGGATTTAAGCGCGTGTCCTTAGAGAATTGCTCAAAGACATTATTCAAGTGTTTTATATAATTTACATCCATAATCTATTGGAAATATGATGCCAACGCGCCAGCTGGCTCCTTCGTTAAAACAGTCCACAGGACTGTTTCTTTACACTCGACCCTATAATTTATGTCTTCCAAAACAGATTAAAACTTATTATGAATCCTGTTCTTTTCCAATACTTGCATAATTTCCTGATAATCGTAGTATAACACACCACCTACTTTAGTATAGGGCAATGTGCCATTAATGCGTAAGTTTTGTAATGTCCCTGGAGAGATTCCCAAAAGCTCCCTGACCTCTGGTGATTTAAGCCATTTTTTAGAAGAATGACCTGATTGATTGGTGAGTAATTGTTTAATGTCATCGAGTAATTCCATTTTAAACTCTCGAAGATCGTCTGTTGTAATAATATTTGTTAGCATAGTAAAACGTTTTTAATAGAAAGGAGCTATCTGGTTATGTATTTTTAAGTGATAGCCCCTAACTTGATTTGACTTTCGTTTTACAAATTTGAAGGATATTGATAGCTATTTAGCAGAGTCTAAACCGAGTTCGGTTAAAATTTAACAGTTATAAAATTTACGGATATTTGTACTATTTTAATAGCCTAAACTGATGAATTAGAAGATTTTTAAGCGTATAAAATATTAACTGTAGAGAAAACCGAGTTTGAACCGAGTACGGTTGTATCTTTTGTTAGATACCGTCTTCTTTATTCATCTTCTCAAGGAGTTTTTGACCTGTTTCCTCATAGAATTTGATGCGCGACTGTTTTCTGTTTTTGATTTCATTATAGGTTCTAGAAGAATTCCCTATAGGAACATTTAGTAAGCTCCCTAACTCTTGAATAATGGTATTAATTTCTATATTTCCATTATTAAAATAGTCCATAGCATCGCAACCATATATCATTTCAATAAAAGCAGCATAACTTCCTGTCCATTTCAAATTCATTTTGCCATTAGACAATAAAGGATTTTCTGTGTTATTTTCTCTTTTATTAGACAATCTCTTTTGAAGATAAATTGTTAAGGAACCATAGGCTTTAAATTTCCCCAATAACATTCCTCTTGCGGTAGAAAATTCTGGGTCTTGTAAATAGAATTTTGAAGAGGTAATAGGAAAAGCATCAAAATATTTTCGAGTGAAATAGTACTCATCTAAATTTGTTTGTCCAGATACTATATACTGACCAAAATCCATATTATATAAAAAGAATCGGTTTAACTTATTGAGTTTCTTTTTAATGAATTTTCTTTGAGCAGAAATATTCGCTTTCGGGAATTGCATTTCAAAAGAACGAAGCTCTGAATAATAAATAAGCTTAATTAAAGGAACTTGTTTGGTCTTTTTAAAAAATTCTACTTCCTCTTTAATGGAACCAAAACCTTTACGAATAATCTCTTTTTTAAATTCTAATAATATTTTTCTGCACAAGGCTATAGACAAATTAGCCTTTCTGATGATATTAGTATTCGAAAGCTCAATTTGTTCTAACTCTTCTATAAAATTCTCTGAATGTAGCGTTAGTTCCATTAGCTGCATTTTTAGATATTCTTAGCAGATTGTTTATTTTACACATTACTAATTCACAACAAGTAAACACAAATATCACTAATAATCAAATAGTTACACTCTATATTCATAAATTTGGATAAAGTTGTAATTGGAGTACAGATATTAAAAATTTAAGACCTTTTGAACACATTTCTAAACTGATAAAATAAGCGTTCTAAAAGACGAAGATCTTCAGTTATTATATCTGCATTTCCTTTCATTTCTTGCTTAAACTCTAGTTGTTTACCATAAGAAGTGATTAAGTCTCCAGAAATAGAAACATCCACTATATATAATCCCTCTTTATCTGAAGTTGTGGAGATTTTAGTAACCCTCCCCTTAAGTACTCCAAATTCATATTCGGGGTAATCAAATAATGATATGTTTACGTTTTGTCCTATCCTTATTTTCCCTGCATTAGCACTTGGTGTTTTTAGTTTAACTACATAGGGAGATTTAGTACTAGGCAGTATAGAAAAAACCAAATCTCCTGTAGTTACAGTTTGGTTTTTATTCCAAAAATTAAAAAAAGAAACATGGCCATCTATTCTAGATTTTAAGACATATTTTAACTCCCATTCTTTAATGGCATTTTTTAGTTGGTTATAGGATTGAAGTGTACTTTTAAGCAACCTTACTTCTTCCCTATTCTTATTATAATTAGTTCCCTTTGAAGCATTATTAGCATTACTTATAGCTTCTCGTAATTGAGATATAGTAATACTCATACTTTGATAATTCTTTTGAGCGGTAAGAAATTCTAACTGTTTGTTTTCATATTCTTGGGTAGAGATGATACCTTTTTCAAAAAGTATCGTATTTCGTTCCAAATTCTTCTTTTTAAACTCCAGCTCGTTCTCACTAATTTTATATTGCGTATTTAGGTTTTGCAATCTTCTACGAAGTTCTTTTAATGATATTTTGTTTGCCAAGGCTTCATTAGAAAATGGCTGCAACTCATTATTTAATTTGTATTGAAAATAGTTGTTTTCGAACTGAGAAAAATTAGACTCTACATCGCCTAAAAAAAGAATAGGTAGTTTATCAAAAGGAAAAAATACATTTTCTCGATTCATTTTAAGTGTATCCATTACCGATTTCAAACGATACATATCTTTATAATTAGCCGTGTTTTCCAAAATAGCTAATACTTTATTTTTAGTTACTTGTTCTTTGTCTTTAACATACAGTGTATCAATCTTTCCTGTAATTCTAGCATATTCCTTTTGTGGTGGAATCTTAGTGGTTAAAACAGCTTCTGTGGCTATTGTATCTGGGTATTTAATAAACCAACTTAAAACCAATACCAGAATAAGTAACGAAAAAAATAATAAGCTCCCCCATCTAATTATCCAATGCGGAACTTTAGAAAGTATATCTTTTACTTCCTCACTTCGTAATTCTATGTCGTTCAACTTTTCCCCCATTGTCTTACAAACATTTCCCCAAAGGGGAACGTATCTAATTTATTTACCTAATTCCAATTGATTCTTTACCAGATTATAATAGCTTCCTTTTAGTGCTGTTAATTCTTTATGATTTCCTACTTCTGTAATTTCTCCTTTATCCAAAACAATAATTTGATCTGCATTTTTTACCGTACTTAATCGGTGTGCAATAATAATGACCGTTTTATTATTAAAAAAGGTTTGCAGTTTTTCCATTATCACTTTTTCATTATTAGCATCTAAAGCAGAAGTAGCTTCATCAAAAAATAAACAGTTAGGATTTTTATAGACCGCTCTTGCTATTAAAATACGTTGTTTTTGACCCGTACTTAAACCAACTCCCTCTGCTCCTATTTTTGTATTATAAGAAAGCGGTAAATCTTCTATAAATTCTTGTATATTGGCAACCTCTACTGCATACGCTAATCTGTCTTTATCAATAATAGTAGCTCCTACCGCAATATTTTTAGCGATGGTATTACTAAAAATATACCCTTCTTGCATTACTACACCACAATGGTCTCGCCAGTGTTTATGTGATAATTTCTTTACATCTAGATTTCCTGTTTTAACAATTCCTTCTTGCGGCTCATAAAACTTTAGTAGTAGTTTTAATAAAGTTGTTTTGCCACTACCACTTGGACCTACAATAGCTATTACCTTATTACTTGGTATATTTAGGCTTATATTCTTAAGAACAGGCTCCTCACTTCCTAAATACCTAAAGGAAACCTTTTCAAGATTAAAATTTATAGGGTTAGGAATGTCAGTAATAGACGCTCCCAGCGTTTCTTCGTCCTCTTTATTATGAATTTCAGATAAGCGTTCCAATGAAATTTTAGCATCTTGTGCATCTCGAATAAAGAATACCAATTCTGAGATAGGAGAATTTAATTGACCTACGATATAAGAAATGGCTAATAACATCCCTAAGGTTATTTCTCCGTCTATAACCAGTTTGGCAGAAATTACTGTAATTAGAATATTCTTAAATTCATTAATGAAATCTGCTCCTACGTTTTGGTATTGGCGTAGCGATAGCTTTTTCATATACACTTTAAACAACTTAGCTTGGATATGTTCCCATTCCCATCTAAATTGTTTCTCTGCATTGTGCAGTTTTATTTCCTGCATTCCGCTAATCAGCTCAATTACTTTGCTTTGCTCGTGACTAACCTGAGAAAACTCTTTATAATCGAGTACTTTTCTTTTCTTTAGAAATATAAATACCCATCCAAAATAAAGGAGGCTACCGATTAAGAATATTAGAAAAACCCAAACATTATAATACAAAAGAACCAGTCCAAAAACAACCAGGTTCACCATTGAAAAGAGAACGTTTAAAGAGGAAGATGTTAATAATTTCTCTACGCGCTCATGGTCATTAATACGTTGCAGAATATCTCCTGTTAAGCGCGTATCAAAAAATGCAATGGGAAGGTTCATTAACTTAATAAAGAAATCTGAAATCAAAGAAATATTAATTCGGGTACTTAGATGTAATAATATCCAACTCCGAATTACTTCTACTGCTGTTTTTCCTAGAAATAAAAACAATTGTGCAGCCAAAATTAAATACACAAAATGAATATCTTGATTCTTGATTCCAACATCTACAATACTCTGAGTAAGGAAAGGAAAAATTAATTGTAATAAACTACCAGCTAAAAGCCCAAAAAGTAATTGAATTAAAAATTTCTTATACCTAAAAAGGTACTTAGATAGAAAAGAGATGTTTAAACCTTCTTTTGTTTCTTCAAATTCACTTTCATAAAATTTAGGAGTAGGTTCTAACAATAAGGCTATACCTTCTTCAGTAGTATCACTAATATTATCTCCAATCCAATGTTTAAGAAATTCTTCCTTTTGATAGGTAATTAAACCATGTGCAGGGTCAGACACATAACAAGTATCTCCTTTTAATTTATAAAGTACTACAAAATGGTTATTATTCCAATGTAAAATACAAGGAAGTGGAATTTCTTTTAAATGTGAAAAACTAATTTTAGAAGGTAAGGTACGTATTCCAATATGCTCAGAAGCATCTGTTAAACCTTGTAAAGAGCTTCCTGTTCTTGTGGTCTCACATAATTCTCGTATTTCCTCTATAGAAATAGACTTTCCGTAATGTTTAGCAATTATTTTAAGACAAGTAGGCCCACAATCTTTAGCGTCTAGTTGCCTGTAGAATGGGAAGTTTCCCCTCATAATTATTTAGATCTCTTTTTAGAAATCTCTTCTGCCATTAATAACGCATTATAGGCATTTACTATTTTTCCTGATTTTGATAGTGAAGAAAAGGGAACTAACGAATCTTTTTTCCTATTTCTAGAAATATTAACCATAACATCATAGGGCGTTCCAGAATCCATTAATATTTTCTTTACTTCGTATGCTTTTAAATTTGGATAATATGATTTGATGAGAGCGGCTATACCTGTAACTATAGGTGCAGCTATGGATGTCCCCCTTATAAACTCATATCCATTTAAAACAGTAGTGGTATATACACTATCAGCTGGTGCAAAAATATCTACATTATCTTTCCCATAATTTGAGAATGATGACTTAAGATTTTTATTTAAATTTTTAGAGCTACCACCTACCATCATAAAATTATTTGAAATTTCATTACTATAATAATCATTATCATTAGGGTAAAAATTTCTAGAAATATCTATATTTTCATTATCATTCCCAGCACCATTTACTATAAGCACATCATTTTTTTCAGCATATTTAATAGCATCAAAAATCCATTCTTTATGCACCGAAAACTTTTTTATAATACTTATGTTTATTATTTGCGCTCCATTATCTACAGCATAACGAATTGCTAATGCTAATTCTTTATCATGAGCCTGTCCATACCCTGCAGCCACTATAGGCATTATTTTAACATTATTAATTATTCCTTTAATTCCAAAATTATTTTTTCTACATGCAGCAAGAATACCCACCATAGCTGTACCATGTGAAATTGTATCAGTATTATTATCTACTAAAGAATTACCATAATTGTTATCATTTAAATTATCAGAGTCATCTCCCATAATTTTTCGCTCATCATAATCTATATTATAATAAATATCTCGATATCTACGATGAGTATCTACATCATCATTTGCATTTTTAACACTATAATTATATTTCACTGCCCACTTTAAAGTTTCTATATCTTTTTGTAAATCATTTCTTAATTCACCAATACTATCCAAATTTTCAATAGTCATTTCACTACGAGGTATAATGGATGCAAATTTTTTAATAGCTTTTTTTAAACTCACCATATAGGTACTATCACTTTCAAAATATTCATGTCTTTCAGCAACTTTCTCTTCTAACATCTTCTTCGCCGCTAAATACTCTTTATACTTCCTTTTTAGTTCATTTGACTTAATGCCAGCTATAGATTTATTTCTAAAAATCTTTTTATAATAGCGAACCATTCTCACAAATTCATGATTCTCATAATTATTATTTTCTCCTTTTATATTACCCATAAAATTCCAACCATAATAATCATCTATATAGCCATTACCATCGTCATCTATATTATTATTGGGTATTTCATCAAAGTTGTTCCAAAAAACACCATCAAAATCTTCATGATCTAAATCTACTGCCATATCAATAAAAGCTATAACTACATTTTGTCCTTTCTTCTTTTTTATTAAGTTAAAATAAGCTTTTTTTATAGCTACACCTGGAACACTATCTTCTGAAAAACTTTTAAGATGCCAAGACTTCATCTCCAATTTTTTAGTTTCTTGAACTGTAGAATCATTCTTAATCTTTTCAATGATATCCTTTTGGCTCGTTTTACATGAAAATAATATACATGTACATAATATAATAATTTTTTTTTTCATTATTTTTTAATAATTATAAATATTATTTTAATATAAATTACAGAAAAGAATAGTTAAAAAATTAATAGCTTTTATGAATTCATAAAAGCTATTAATTTTTTGTCTTTAACTTTCCATACATTTTCTTGTGCTACCTCCTGATACCGAAATTGTGCCATCATCATCTCCAGGTCCTCCTCCTTTTATTATATTTAATGTAGTTAGTTTGCTTATTCCAAGCTTATCCAATTCTAATTTAATTTTTTTTACTTTTTCCATTTTCTAATAATTTATGGTTTATAACTCACGAAAGCTACTAAATAATTCATGTTATATTATATCTAATATTATCTAAATTCATGAATCTAGCCAATTTTAACTTTCCTTTTTTAGTTTTCTTATATAATAAGAAGGATAAATTCCTGTATGCTTTTGAAAAGCTTTTGTAAAAGATTCTGAATTTTTAAAGCCTATTTCAAATGCAACTGCTTTAACTGTATAGTTTCTCAATTTTTTACTTGTTTTTAATTCATTAACCACATATTCTATACGCAAATCATTGATATAATTACTGAAGTTTTTCTTTTTATATACATTAATTATTTTGGATAAATAATTACTATTTGTATTCATTTTTTTTGCCATATTTCCTAATGTAATATCTTTGCTCAAAAATTTTTTGTCCTCTTCAAATTTTAATATTAATTGTAGTATACTTTCTATTACTTCTTTTGATAATTCTATTTTTTTAGTTTGTTCTTCTTTCGTTTCTATAGTTATATTTTCCTGAATTTTATTATTCTTTATAAGCTTTTCATATCTCTTTTTATAAATTTTCTTTTTCTTATAATAAAAAAAACATAAGACAGTAATCACTATAAACAAAAAAGAAAGTATATATAATATTTTTGAAGATATATTATTATCAGCTTCAAGCCTTAATATCAAATTTTCTTTCTCGGAAATAAGCTTAGGTATATCATACTCTCTATTCATTTTATCTTGCAATGAATTGTATTTAAACTTAACCACTTTATTATAATTAATCAATTTTTCTAGATATACTAACTGATTATTATGATCTCCCTTCTTTTTATGTATATCATATAATAATTCATATGCATCCGAAAATTGAGATAAGTAACTCCTTTTTTTAAAAATCATCGTATCCGCCTTTTTTAAAGCTATTAATGCATTTACAGTATCTTTTTGCATTAATAAGGCTTTCCCTTTGTAAATATAAGCTAACACTGTATTGAGAGTGTCTTTGTTTTTTGATAGTAATGGTAGTGCTTTTGTAATACTATCTATAGAAGCCAAGTATTTTTGCTTATTTAACAAATTTTTCCCTTCTGATAAAATAAATAATGAGTAATAATCATCTCTATTATAAAATAAAGATTTTTTAATCCCTAATAAATTATAGACCGTTGAAGAGTCAGGTTTATTAATCTCAGAATACAAATGACCTATCGAAAACATATTCCCTAAATAATTATCTATATATTCTTCCTCTAACCTTTCTTTTACAATATGATTATAAGATTTTAAATGAATATTTAGAGCTTCATCATGTTGATTCAAAAACCCCTTTATTATTCCTATATTATTCATTATTATAAAATATGAATTGGGTTGTTCAATTTTATTAATTTTTTTTTCTGCTTCTAAATAATTTTTTAATGCTTTCTCATAATCTCCTTTTGAATAAAATAAATTTCCTTTTCTTAAATATGTAATACCTACATGTTTATAGTTTTTAATTTTTTCAGATACTAATAATGTACTATCACAATATTTTAAAGAAGTAATAAAATCGTTTATTATAGAAAAAAAATAATACCCATCAATGATTTTATCTTCATTATTTTCATATACAGCTTTATTTAAAAATAATTGAGCATAAAAATTTGAAGCAATAGTATCTTTAGGGTTTTTAAAAATTAAATCTTCTATATAATTATATTCTTTGTTTATTAATGTATCTCTTCTCTCCTGTGTATAGCAAAATGAAAATTGAAACAATGCGAGAAGTAATAATAAAAAATGTTTAATCCTCATTTTTTTTGATATTAGATAATTGATATCTTCCTAGAAAATCATATGCAATCATTTCATGAAATCTTTGTTTATTTCTAAAAGCTCTATTCACAAACATATGTATATAATTCATTAATAAATTTGGAATAGAAACTTTCAAATTTTCTAGTTTTCTCTCAGTCAATATCTTACTCACTAAAGGGCTTATTCGAAGATTCCTTTCTTCTAAAATATTAACTAGAGGTATAAAATTATCAATACTCATAATATTATTTAACTCAGTCTTTATATTTCTATACTTTTTGTCGAGACTTAATTTCGTAACCTTCTTAATTTTAAACTCACTTTTAAACTCTAAAAAATTTTTATTGTAAAAATTAAGTTTTTCTAATTCATTCAAGTTAAACTGATTCAAAAATGAATCTATACTTTTTAATATAAATAAGAAATAAGTTTGTTCGTCCTTTATAATTGACATAGCTTTCACAACTAGCTCACTATCATAAAAAAATATTTGTTCAGAAAGCTCCATTGTTGAGATTCCATAACGCTCTAACTCTCGATTGTATGTATCAATCTGTATATTATAAATTAAGTTATCTTTAACATATGGTAAGAACATTTCTTTACACTTAAATATAACTTTATTGAGAAACTCTATTTTATTTAATTTAAAGCGTATACGTAAATGAAAATCTGGGTCACTATACCTAATAAAAAACCATTGAGTAATAATTTTATCTTTTAATAATTTATTTGCTAATGGTATAATAGTTTCTTTTAAAACAATATCTGCTACATGTGTTCCACAATAGATTTTATAATACAACCATTCATCTCCTAAAATAAATTTTCGCTTAATCATTTATTATTGTTCTAATTTAGAATGATTATACAACGAGAATATACATTGATTGGAATATAATTCATTTTCATTTTTTACAGGACTTTCATATAAAGTCATTGACTCTTCTAATATAAATTTATCTCTTGCTTTAATAGTTTCTAAAAACATACATATACTACTGTAATTTTTTAAATTTATTACTAGTGTATTTTCTCCTTCTATTAATTGTATTATCTCTGGTAAATTATTTTTTTTCCGCCATTTAAAAATAGAAAACAATAATTTATTTTTATCATTTATACACTTTAAAAATGATTTTATATCTTCTTTATTAAAATTCCATCTTGCTTTACTTAAAATACAATCTTTATATTCTATTCGAGGTAAAAAAGAATATAAGTTGAATTCTTTTGCCCATTGAAAACCAAAACCTAATTCATTTTGTAATTGCAAATCGCATAAAAAATGATATACAGGTAAGGAATTAAAACTATAATCATGAGCATTAGAAAGTTTTGGTTTAATTCTCTTTTTAAATTTTTCTGAATAAAGAATAATGGTATTGTCTTCTACAGAAACAAGTATATCTTCTAATGCAATTTGATGCTCTAACGATAAATTTGACTTTCCGAGATATTGAATTTCATAATCACTAAGTTTTGGTCTTCTTAATATGTTCCCTATACGAGATTCTGGTAAATGAATAATTTCTGCTATTATATATTCAGAATTCATTTCCTCTTCTTTTTTTACAACATTTGATAATAGTTTATCTATCTCTACACTTCCATGTCCAAATCTACCAAGAAGTTTAGTAGCATGTGGGCTACAATAATCCATAAATACTTTTTCTTTTCCATTATCTAATATTATTTCAGTGAGTATAGATAATGTATCTGGCGCATGAGTCCAGTCTGAATTTAAATTTGGAAAATCAGCATCTTTTAATGTAATAGTATTTAAATTTTTTTTTAGGCATTCTTCTATTTTTTTCTGTAATATTCTTTTAAATGCTATATCTTCAATATTGTTCTTAAAACCTTCATTTGACTCATTAGGAAATATTACATCATCTAAAAAAGGTGTATCTTCCAAAGAATTAGAATTTTGTATATATCCAATTCCTGATTCTACATCTAGTAATTGTAATAATGATACCCTTTCTCTTTCGTAGCGTTTTACAAAAGCTAATTTAAATTGTTCTAAGTTTTGATTTTTTTCTTGTTTTCCTATTTTATTTAAAAAAATAGACCCTTGCTTTATTTTTTCTATAATATTCTTATCAATAGTATTTTTGTTAAATGAGCTAAATGTATCTGTTTGCAAAAGATATTTTTCTTCATAAAAATCTCCTATTATTGAAATGAATTCTTTTATTGGCTGGTATTCCAACAAAGTATTTCCTATTTTTAAATCTACTTTTTTTAAGAAAGATTGTAATTCATTTATAATTTCTAATTCTTTATCAACATTTAAAATAGAAGATAGTTTTAATTTAATATTTTCTAAAAAATCTCTCCCTGATACCGTTGGCTCAATATCACTAACTAAAATTTGATTTTCTATTAATTCGCTTATAAAACTATTAGCATCATCTCTTTCTATATTTTCATTTTCTAATATATTAATAAAACCATCTATAGTATTTCCTTTCTTCGCATTAATGATAATTTTCTCAAGATATTTGGAATGAGTGACTGATTCTAATGTATACACTCGTTTTTTATTTTCTAAATAATATTCGACATAGCGATAACGATTTCCAATTCTATATAACGAAGAATTGGAATAAAATAAAAGTTGTTTTTTAATGTGCGGTTTATTTTTAAGATAATTGGAAAAATTCACTAAAAAATGCATGTCATAATGCGTTTTTTTTTGAAACTCATCTTTGGTAAATAGTTCAATTTTTGTATCATTATCTATAAACCCACTACCTATTGTTGAAAATAAACCAAAAGGTGTACAACGAGTTGACATTCTTGTAATATACTTAAGTAATGATAACTTTATTCGTTTTTCTTTCTTTACATCATTAAACTCACCTTTTTTCCATTTTATTAATTGAATATACAATTCAGGTGAAGCTAAAAATATAGCTTCAGAAATAAGAGGGTTATTTAATTGTTTTTTAAATTCAAAATCTAATATTTCACTAGTAGCAGTAAACGTTTTATAAAAGTCTAATGATAATATTGGAGTTCTTATACAATAAGTATCAAAAAAAGTATAGGGAAATTTAATTCCCTCATAAATATTCATACAACTTGGTTACTATTGGTTAGTATCAAATATAATATTTAATATATATATCACTATACATGTAAGATAAGAAAACAGTTGTTTTAGGACTCTATATTCATGAATATAGAGTATTAAATTCATGAATATAGATATATAGCTCTTGAAATAAAAGAATTACCTCTCCATATTTACACTAATCAAAATATATCAAATTATTTTAATTAGTCACAAAACCAGGGAAATTAAATTTTACTGGTTTTAGTTAAAATATCAATGAGGGGAACTCTTTTAGTTTGAAAGAAAATCCCCTGAAATTAGAAAAACAAAATCTCTAAATATTGTTAAACCATTTAATCCATTGCCTATGTAAAATACACAAATAACGAGTAACAGGGGATAATATATGATATCCAAAAAATCTTAATTATTAACACAAATTTATTAAAATGAAACTTAAATTTAAATCATACCTATTTTATTTAGTAGGTATAATAATTTTATTCCAATCTTGTTCAACTGATTTTCCCATACCTCCTAAAATTGAAAAATGTGATTATACTTTAAAAAAAAATATCACAGTAAATAATATTGAGTTAAAAGCCCCATCATCAATGAGTAGCTTTTATTATGGGCAACTACCTAGTGATCGTATTTTTAGAGATTTACTGCACCCTTTATGGCAAGGTGATTTTGGTGGTACAAACAAAGCACAAATAGATGGTACACTTAAATCTAGTGGAAAAAATTGCACTGGAGATAACACATACAAATATTTTGCAGGAAATAGCCGAATAGGTCAATATTTTTTGAATCTAGACCTTCCTAAAGATGTTCCGTTTATGGGAACTGCTACAATGACTATTAGGTCAGATGACTACAAAAGCTCTAATGACCCCCTTTTAGCAGAGTATGTTATATGGACAGGATCAGGAAATGACCCTGAAACTTTAGGTATTTCTGGTACTATAACTGGGGTAAAAAAAATGTACAGACCTAATACAAACAAACTTGTATCTGCTAGCAAACAGCTAATAATAGGTGGAAAACTAATTAATTTACCTTAAATAATAATTAAACAAAAATAAAATGAGAAAAAATATTTTTCTTCTGATAATGTCTATAACTATAGTCATATCAGTTTCTTCATGTAATAGTGATAAAGATGAACAACAATTAGAAATTTCACAATCAGAAATTCCAAATAAAAAAGAATCATCCTATAGTTTGTTAGATTATACGCCAAATATATACTATAACTTTTTAAAAAAAACAGATAACACGGTTGGTTTTAGTTCTCTAAAACCAGGTCCTTTACAAAGTTTTAGTGTTGTTCAAAATTCAAATATTTCTGACAATATAAACAAAGGAAATTTGGTTATAAATTCACTAAGTTTAACAAACAAGAATGGGACATCTAAAATAAATAAGAATAATGCGGATAACATATTTGGTAAAACAATGAAAATAACTGTTAACAGTAAAAAAGGAACAACTTTTAAAGATGGTAGTACAAATAAAGAAGTGGAAATGTACGTTCCTGAACAACTTGAGATTTCTAGTCCAAAAATTTCAACAGAAGAGGAATTAATGCCAATTTGTTTTTATGAAGATTTTGTCCTGGAATGGAATGCTGATCCAAAAAATAAAGAAGGCTTAGTTGTGATTGCAGAATATAATGGACTAAGTGCTGTACCTTCTGAAAATAAAAACATCCATATTGTTAATACTGATGTTATAAAAAATGACAATGGTAGAACTATTTTGAACAATAATATTTGGGATGGAATACCTAACTCAGGAATAGTAAATATTACTTTGTTAAGAGGCAATGTTAAAATTGAGAATATAGATGAAGAAAATTATAAATTTTTCGCCGAAGCACATGTTGTACTTCCTATAATTTTAATAAAAGATCTTGCTATTGTGGAATAATTATTGATTAAATTAAAAAAGGGAGGTAAAATATTTTACCTCCCTTAAACATAAACATATGAAATATCTTTTTTTAGTAATTACTTTACCTTTTTTTTTATATACTAATGCACAGCATAATGATAGTCAAGCGGCTGTATATAATGTTTTATCTAGCAGTATTATTGGAGGAATTGGAGCTATCATTAATAAATCTTCTGACCAAAAAATAGGTAAAGTCTTTATAAAAGGAGTTTATCAAGGTGCTATAGGGGGTTACGTAGTTTTTGAAAGTAAGCGAGTCTTAAGAGAGTTTACAAAGACTAATAACTATGGATATATATGGCCTTCAAAAGTATTAAATTCTATTGGAAATTCCATGGTTTACAACGCAGCTTCAAATCGTAATTTATGGGAACGATGGCATATTAATATTGGTTTTAACCATCTAGAATATGACTTTAAAAGAGACAAAAAATTAAGGTATAGAATTTTACCGTTATCGTTTAGTCGTACAATTCAAGGATTTACTAAAGGAACATTAGATGTTCAAAGAAGTTTTGCTTCTGGGCATTTTATTTTCAAAGAAAAATATAGTAATCAAGATTATTACGGGCGTGCAATGGCTAATTCAGTTTTATATGTGGACCTTCTAAGAGGTAATAGTTTAACAAGTATATTAACTCATGAATTAATACATTCTTATCAGTATGAGCAAAGTTTTGTACTTAATTGTTATTTAGACAAACCTATTTCTAAATTAGAAAAAAGAAGTAGTTTCGTAAAAAACTACAACAAAATATTTTACACCGATTTTAATCATATTCTAAATAGTGGAATATATGGCATTCATGATATATTTGATATTGAAAGAAAAAACCAATATTATGAAAATGAAGCGGATTATTTTATGAGATGAAATTTTTATACAACAAACATAACTGTAATAAAAATCAATAAACATAACAGCATGAAAAAATTAATATTTATTATAATTATTACAGCTTTACTTGGTTATGGTTGTACTATAGAAGATGACCCAATATCAGATGAAAACTTAATTTTAGGTAAATGGTCTGGTAATTGGGAATATACTGTTTATGAAGATGGAAGAGAAGAATTTATTAATTCTGAGATATGTAAAATAAATCATATTTATGAATTTAAGGAAGATGGTAGTTTTTATTTACTAGACTTTGTTCAAAATGGTGTAGATAGCTGTACTGAAAACACTATAACTGAACCTATTGGTTCTTGGGAACGCATTTCTAATGGAAAATATAAATTAACATTAATTTCCAGCGAAGATGGTTCTGATATAATTATAGCTCCTTATTTAATTGAATTCCCTGGACCAAACTCAATGCATATACGGTTTAATGAAAAGGAAGAAAATTTACCTGAAGGAAGTTTATATACTTATATGAGTTTTATAAAATCTGAATTAGAATAATTTTTTAATACATGAAATGATAAATATTTTAAAGTTATTTATCGTTTTATATTTTTCTATACTTTTAATAAGTATAGTGGCTGCTAGTTTTTTATTTTCTAATATAACTTTTACAGAATCTATTATACTACATAAAAATCTTTTTTGGATATATACACCTATTGCTTTTATAGCTGCAATCGTTATTAAATATTTATTGAATAAAATCTAATTTTAATAAATGATTATCACAAACTAAATATAGATTTAACCTCTTTATAAATACGCTCAAAATTAGCTTCCAAATCATCATTTGTATATACTCTTGTTTGCTTTGGAAGTTTCTTTTCTATTTTCTGTAATTTAAATTGTACTTTTTTATCCTTGCCATCTGCAAACGTAATAAACTCACCTTGTTTTAATCTAAAGAAAACATCTGCTCTTTGTTTAGAAACCTCTTTTTCTCCTTTAGTTACTCTAGTATCAAAATTGAGATTAAAACCTTTATTAACACTTATGGTTTTCTTTTTTACAATTTCAAAGAAACGTTCATAATATTTTGCAGTATCGGGGTCATTCACCTTTCCAAAAAACTGATAAGATAAATTGCTTAGAATAGCTTTGCTAGCCTTATCTCCATACATCATATCATTCTGAATTTTGTCTTGCATCACATAAACCGTTGCAATATTATAACTCCGTAAAGTGGCAGGAATACGGTGCATATTCAATAGACGAATAGTTGGCGCTTCTTCCATTAGTAAAAAAGAGGAATTAGAATTACGTACACTCATTTGTTTGGTAATGGTATGAATTATAGTTGCTATAATGGGTGCATATGCAGTTTCATACTTTGGATTGTTTACAACAGAGATGATACTTGGTTTTTTTTGACTATTAATAGCTAAGGGCACTTCATCTGCAGATAACACCATAAAAATACTTTGGGTACTTATTTTCTTGAATGCATTTGCCAATGTGCTTTTAACACCAGCCGTTTGCCTATCGGAATCCTTGCCGCTTATAAATGCATCAGCCATTGCTCTAGACGTAGCATTTGTCTTTAGAAATGCAATGAGGCTATCGGTGTCTAAAAGTTGATAAATAGCTATCAAATGTGGTAAAGTACAGAACTGAGGATACGAAGTTTTTAATTTCCATATCAATCCTCCTATTAATCCTTCGGCAGCATCATTAAAAAATTTGGTAGTCCCTGTGCTTCCTGATTCTTTTTGTTCCAATAAATTTTCAATAAGTACACGAGATACTTCATTTACAATTTCCTCATTCTCCATATAACGAGGAGCAATAGGGTTTACCCGATTATAAATTGTATCAAAAGAAATAATAAAGAACGGAATATCATTAGCTTGAAATAATGGATATGCTATTTCTGTAATTTCAAAATTCTTATAGTCGTGTAGCACACCCGAAAAAGAGTGTTTACTAAAATGCTGCAATAAATTAAATACCACACTTTCTGTTTTTCCACTACCCGCAGATCCTATAATCGATACTCCACGTTTAATATTATTAATTTGAAATTTCCCTTTATCAACTTTAAAATGAACTTGATACTTTTTATCAGAGATATCCATCTGTTCTTTATGGAAGAATACATACACTATTATACCTACTATGAACAATGGAATTATAATAAATAGAATACTATGTGGTATAGACCAATTCATATTCCTATAGAACTTGATTTTATAGCTACATCTACTCCCCTTTTTAATCGCTTTATAGTTTTTATAACCAATTGTACTTTACTTGTTGGAATGTTCATCATAGGCACTCCCGATTTACCTAACATTTTAAAAGCAACAGCTTTTTCATTTGTTGGCAAACCCATTAAAACCGAAAAATACAGTTTTGGATTTTTGATAAAGTCTTTCTTAGCTTGGTAGGTTTCCGCATAGTTCCGTTTATAGCCGAATTGTTTATCAAAGGTTTTTTCTGCTTTTTCAAAAAATCTATCTCTATCGAAACCACGCTTTACTTTTTTACCATTCATCACAACTTCCGAAGCTTTGTATTTACTTCCTGGGGATAAACTCACAGAATTGGACGCATCTTTACGGCTCACAATGATATGTATATGACTTTGATTCCCTTCCTTCTCCATGCCTTGAACTATTAGTTTGCCGTTTTGTTGGTGTGGAGCTTCTTTTTCTAGTTGATTGATTTTCTGTTTTAACTTTGAAATATTTCCCTCTAGATTACCACTCTCAATTTTTCGGACATCCTGTTTTAGTTGGAGTATTTTTGTGGCATAGGGTTGATTCTCCTTTACTTGTATATCGGTTCCCTTGAACTTACGTTGATGCTCAATTTTTGCATAGTATTTTATATCATGCATGGTTATTGGTTTTCCGTTGATTTCCCTATTGAATGAAGCAACATAGTCTTTCATCACTTCACGGGTGTAGGCTTTTAGGTCTTTACTATTATCTTGTAATCGTTTTAACTCATATTTGCTCGGACTTACAGTAATGGAATAAAATTTAGGTTCGGTCTTTTTTAGTTTTGCACCGTTTCCATCAATTTCTTTTACCACTTCTTTAGCAGGTATTTCATCACCATATTGATTGAAAAAGTGTTCCATATCCTGTTGCTCCAAACCCTGGTTTTCCTTCTCCAGATAATCCACATAATCAGATACACTTTGTGAGTAAGAGCCTCCTAATTTTTGTGGTGTGATGGTTACGTACATGCGTTCAATTCTATAATTTATTATGATTGTTCTCCTTTTCACGAAAACAAACCTTTCCTTCTTCCTTTAAATTTTTCTTCTCCACCAATAGTGGTTTGTTTTTTGGTTCTACTTCTTGAAAAAGTGATTGCATCATAGCTACCGTTGGTTTGGTCTGGCTCTTTTCCATATCTCTTAAAATGGCTATAACGGCACTCACTCGTTTTTTAATTAAGTTTTCAAGAGTGTGCACAGTTGGACCAATGGACTCTTTTGGGGAAAGGTTATTGGTTTCAAAAAAGTCTAGCATCATCAGCAAAGTCATGGAATTAGATGCTACCATTTTCTTGCTAAACTTTCTAAATTTTTGAGCAACCGAGTATTTAAAACTAATCGTCGTAAACTGCTCTTTTTTGTATCCGTTATCCATTTTTACTCTAAAAATTCCTTGATTTTATTGGGCTGATTTCGTTTTTACTCTAAAAACCAATCTAAATTCTTATTAATTCTGTGATTATATTTTTTTAAATAGCTCAAAAACAGCTATTTAAAAACAAGAATATCATTCAAACATCGAAACGCGTGTTACCCTCTTGCTTTTCGATTTCGTTCGCCCCAAGCGAACAAAATTTTCAAACAACCTGACTAAAAAGTCGGTTGCTTTTTTCCTCAAAATCGAGTCTTATAAATCTATCTATTTGAAGGGAGATATTGAAACGTAGAATGGTGTCAAATGCTCCGTTTTTATAGCATTTTATATGGATTTAGAAATATGGTCAAAACGAAACGTTAGATTTGAAAATACCCATCTTCATTCTACCCATAAAAAAGCCCTTGAATTTTCAAGGGTGTAAAGGCAATTATTTTAAAGGTTAGATATTGAAAGCATATTTGTAGTTATATAAATTTTTTATTGCTTCTTCATACAAAATGGTTTCATATTCTATATGGTGTGCTTTTGCATATGCCCTTAAACTTTCACCATTTTTACTTTCAATCTCTTCTTTGGAAATAGATAATAAACGCTGTTGGGTTTCATCATCGAGGTTAGTATAATTCAAATAGACCATAACTTAAAGTATTGAGTTATCTGCAAAACTATAATACTCCCCATTAGGAGCAATAATCAAATGGTCTAGTACATTAATATCAAAAAGAGCAGCTGCTTTTTTAATTTTTTCTGTGATTTTTTTATCCGCTTCACTAGGAAGTAATTTTCCCGATGGATGATTATGAGTAAGAATTATTCCAACCGATAATGTTTTTAATACAACCGCAAATAATATCCGTAGATCAATCATAGTTCCCGTAATTCCACCTTGGGAAAGTTGATAAATACCTTTTACCTTGTTACTATTGTTTAAAAGAACAACCTTAAATGATTCTTGTAGTTCAATAGTATTTTTGTTCCAATGTTGGTATAATAATTCACCTGCATCCTGCGATGAACTTATCTTTTTCCAAAAAGGGGATGTTACACGTTCTTTGTAACTAATCTGTATTTCGTTAACTTTATCTTTCATTGTTTTTTCTTTATAGGATTGATAATGAAAAAGAGGGCAGAACTTTCGACAGAGATGCCCTCTTTATTTTTTTGGTTTACTTACTACCAAAAAGCAATATTTCACTTGCTTCAACTTCGGTAACATAGCGTTGATTCCCATCATCGGTGGTGTAAGTCTTTGTTTTTAATTTTCCCACTACTCCAATTTCTTTGCCTTTGGTAACATACTTTTCAATAATATCGGCTGTCTTGCCCCAAGCTACCACTGTGTGCCAATTAGTATCTGTTTGTTTTTCTCCATTTGCATCCTTGTAATTCTCGTTCGTGGCTAATGAAAAACGAGCAACTTTTTTACCGCTTTCAAGATTTGTAATCGTTGGTTTTTGTCCAACGTTTCCAATTAACTGTACATAATTCTTAATTGTACTCATAACTATAGATTTAAAGATTAATATTCATTTGATTTAAAAGTGATTTACTTATTATATCTGAAGTGTTTTCCTTTTTGATTTTTTAGTTCCACTTCCTTTTTGGATATTTTGAGATGATTTCATAGTTCGATATTTTGATTTACTTCCCATAGAGCCTTCGTTGTTACCTTTTTTTGATGCCCCATGTGATTCAATATTCAGATTTGATAAGACGTATAAAAAAGAGTGAGGCACGAACCTGGTTTATGCCGTAGTTCAAAACTGAATGTTGTTGTTTTGCTGACAAAAAAAGGTAATGATGGAGGCTCGGTAAGTGAATTAAATGACTATGTGAAGTTTAAAATGGAAGGGATTGGGCTAAATATTAATAAAACTCCTATTTATTAGACTTAATTCACGATTTTGATTTAGGGATGAAGTGTTCCTTTCTAGCATAGTCAGAGAGGGTTAACGAAATGGAAAGATGAAATTTAGGATTATGTCTAAGGCCTAAGTAAGGAATTACTTTGCCTATAATGAAGAGTAACGAAAGGAAATGTGCTGATTGGGTTATATACTAATTAGTCTAAACTAGACTAAACAGTACCTAATTTCAGAGTTTTAGTTAAGCTATTGTTAAAAAGGGGCTAATTCGGGGTCACTAAATTTTTAGACCTCTTAGAAGCCCTTTAAAAGCTAATAAAATAGAGATTTTGGATAGTTCCTCTTTCTCCGCTGATAAAAACCTTAACTATCTATTATAGATATTGTTAAGGTTTTTTGTTTTAAATTACTTCTCTTGTTCTTTATATATACTAAAACTTTAAAATAGCTTTTTAATAAATTACTAGATATAAGGATATTTTGTGTACTATGTATACCTTAAAAGAAAATTATTAATTTGCGTATACTTTAAAATCATTTTTAATGGTAAGGCTAATAGTATTCTTTTCATCCTTCTTATTCTTTTTTACTCCGGTTAATTCTCAAGAGAAAGAAAATGATATTGACAATTCTGCTAAAAAAAGAATAGAACAGCTTATTACATTACAAGAGAAATATTTCACCCTTGGAGTTTTTAAAACATTTAAAGCTTATACAGATTCCATAATAACTCTATCAAAAAAACATAACTTAAAAGAAGCCGAGATAGATGCTATTATTAAGTTAGGAGTATACTACAAAAAAACAAATACTTACGAACAATCTTTACCTTATTACTTACAGGCATTAGAACTTACAAAGAGTTTAGCCCAAAACAATGAGAAGCAAACTACTATTTTAATTAATTTAGGAAACTTATATAACCAAATTGGTTACCATAACAAAGCAATAAATGTATTTAATAAAGCTAAGAGTAATATAGACCAAATTAGCAAACCAGATGAATATAAATTTGCCATATACATTGGATTATCAGAAGCAGTTTCTGCAAACAAAAACTTTAAAGAATCATTAGAGTATTTAAATAAAGCCAAAGAAATAGCTGAAGGTATACAACGCAATGATATGCTTATTTTCGTTTATAATACTTTAGGTAATAATTATTTACAATTACATAAATATGAAGAATCTTTAGCTTATAGTAAAAAATCCGAAGCGCTTTATAATCAGGGGCAATCTATAGAAAATAGAACCTTAAGTTTGTACATTATGGGAGCCTCTTTAGTGGGGTTAAAAAAATACAGCGATGCCATTCTACCATTGCAAATGGCTCAAGTAACTGCTTTTACAAACGATTATCTAAAAATTCAGATGAATACGCACAAACAATTAGCAAAAGCATTTGAAAAAATTGGTGATTTAAAAAAAGCTAATCAACAACAAAAAGGTTATATAAATACACAACAAAAATACTTACTGTCATTATCTAAAGCTAAAAGATTAGAAGTAGAAAAAGATTTGAAGCAACAAAAAGCAGTAGTACATAATCGAGGGAAATTTATTTTACTAGGCATTTTTGTAATTTTTATATTATTGGGACTACTTCTCCTTTTTATAAAGAAGAAAAAGAAAGCACAATTAGAAGCTGTTCAATTAAAAGAAAATCAAATTTTATTAAAAGATGAGAATGAAGCTCTTAAAACAAAAATATATAAGCTTACCCAACAAAAAACAGTAGTAACTACAGATGCTAATAAAATAAACTCAGGAGTTAAAAAATCAACCTTAAACCAAAAGGAAAGAGAGAAATACATACAGCATATATTGGATTTTATGGAAAAAGAAGAGCCCTATCTAGACCATGAAATTAACCAATACAATATTGCTAAAAAACTAGATATGAGTGTACACTTATTTTCTGAAGTTTTAAATGTATGCTTTGAAAAAAACTTTAATAACTTTATTAATCTTTATCGGGTAGATAAAGCCAAACAGTTAATGAAAAATCCAAAATATAACCATTATAAAGTACTTGCCATTGGTTATGAAGCTGGTTTCCCCAGTAAAACATCGTTCTACAGAGTATTTAAACAACTGGTAGAACAAACGCCATCCGAATATCGCCAAAAGCAATCGGCATAAGGCTTCACAATATACATTACTATACTACTACCCTACCTAAATACTGCTAAGATTATATAAGTAGCTTATTATTAGGAGTGCCAGATTATAGTTTGAACCGTTTTTAACATTATTCTTAGCTATTTTTATGAATAATAATAAAATGAGATTTAAAAAAATAATAAGTGATGTTCTATTTTTATTATAGTATTAATAGGTTTTTGGTTTATAGATATAGTGGCAATTGTAAATAATTCATTTTTAGAACACATCATATTTATAATCATACTAGTTTTTTAATCATAAAAAATAAAATTTATGGTAAATAAGAAACAAGAGAAGTTAAAAAATAGGACGTCGTGTGCTTTCTTTTTCCTTTGTCATCATTGGATTTATAATATTTGGCATCATTATTTGTGCTCAAAGTATTATTGAAATTATTGTTTTATTAATAGGATTTTTCATAGTTGTATTTCTAGAAAATCAATTACATGATTAATACTAAACTAAAAAGAAGAGAGAAAATGCAAAAACGAAAAAAAACAATTGAAAATGTTCTTATTTCTATTATAGCGATAGGAGGTTTTATAGGTTATGGTTGTATTATAATTTTTGCAAGCAAGGCCGTATTTTTTGCTTTTACAATTGCCATAATTGTTATTGCTATTGCTCTACTTATAGCTAAAGAGAATAAAGAGTAAGTTTAAACCCAAAGAGTTATTAAAAATGACTAAAACCGAAAAATTTATTATAGAAATTAAAGCCATTAAAGAGCAATTAAATATGCTCCAAAATAAATATGCCGAATTGTATACAGATTATGAAGGTGATGCGTTTGATGATCAAACTAAATACGCAGCAGAATTTGAAAACCTAACGCTATTAGTAACACACGAATTATCGAGTCAAATTAGCTTTGGAGTTTCTAATCTACAAACACTTTCAAAACTCATTATTTTTAGAAAAAAACACAAAGAGTTTAGTCATGAAGAGTTAATTTCCATAATAGATAAAAATATAAATGCTAAAGAGAAATTAGAACTATTAAAAGCTAAAAACATAGATGAGATAAAAACAGAATGGAATCGCATTTTTAAAAATATAAGTTATGAAAAACTTTGTGAGAAGCTACGATTAGAAACATCTTAAAAGTAAATACAAGCTATATTAGAATGAACAGCATCATAAACATCCAAATTGTTAAAAACAGTAAAGGAGGGCATGAAGATTTATTGTTTGAAATTCCTGAATTAGGGATTAAAAAAAGCTTGGACACCTACTATTTTATAGTAGCTATGGAGTCTAAAAAACAACCATATCAAGTCAAAAATGCAGTAGCAGAACTTGTTTCGTTTTGGAATAAAAAACTAACAGAAATGACCAATGGAGCCGCTATTTATTTACCTATCGATTTTTCTGACCAATATACAGGATGTTTAAAAGTAGAAAAAAGCAACAGTTTAAAATTAACTTATGGGTATTCTATGCAAGAAGGGCATAGCATAAACCCAATGAATCCAATTTATTTTTACAACACTGTAACCGATTTTAAACCAGAGCATGGAAAATCATTAATTGTAAACCAAACAGCATTTAAAAAATGCTTAACAGCGTTGATTGTTAAATTAGAGAAAGTATAAAATAACGCATAATTGATTTTTTAAGGTTTATAAATCTCAAAATGAAAATACAAGAATTAGAACAAGGCATTGTAATCACCAATTTTTTAGCAGCTGCAGATGGTGGAAGTTTATTATTTAACTGTTTAACAAAACAACATAAAGAATTTAATTTACTTTTTACCCAATATTCAATTCTTGATTATCTTAAACCAGAAATGTTACCTGGTAGAATATATTTCAATGAAAAAATTATCGAGTTAAAATCTAAGGAAGAAAAAATTATTCTGAAAGCAATAAAAAAATTTACAATAACTCAAGAGCTAAAAAAAATGGATATTGAAATAGAACAATATTTAAATGATACATTTAAACATTTATGCTCATTTTTTGAGTCTGATAAAGCTATTGAGATTAAGAAAAAAATAGATAATAGAAAAGAACAATAATTATTAGAATGAGCACCCTAAGAAATATAATAGCCGAATTTAAGAAAAATAAAGATGAAAAAATTCTAGATCATTACAAGTTTGTACCTAATGGAAAAACTGGATATGGAGAAGCTTTTGACCTTAATTATTGGAGCAGAAAAGACTTAGTTTTCGAATTGTATAATAGTTATGACAAAACAGATAGACCCTTGCTAAAATGGATACTGAAAGAAGAATTAAAAGGTTTTGAAATTGACTTACCAATATATCTGCTAGATATTGCTTCTTTTATGCTATATAAAAAAATGGAAATAAATGATGTGTATAGTTTATATGATGCCAAGTTTGGAGCAGGTAGCGATCACCAAGCAATTATTGACATAGAGTTAATCTTTGGTATTGAAATTGAAAAAACTAAGGAATTCCTTAGAACAGAGCCAACGAACCAGATAGTTAATAGCGAAATTTTAGCAACGATAGCTAATTATCAAAATAACCCAAACGCTAGATTTAAGACTAGAGATGAATACATTACATTTTATGAAACCATAAAAATTAAAAACATACAAGAAGATATTCTTTATTTTGAAAAGGAAGTAAGAATATAAATAAACGAAATAAGAAAATACAATGTGTAGATACGGAATGACAATATACAAACCACACTTGGCTTGTTTTACTTGTAGAAAAACTTTTAAAAGAAAACTACTTAAAGATATTGTTGATGGATATAACAAAAACACTAATGAGACACCTGCAAGATGTCCAGAATGTAACGGTATAATGGCTGATATGGGATTAGACTTTGAATCTCCCAAGAAAAATGACATGAAAGCTTGGAAACATATAGAAATGCTTTATAAAGTAGACATAACATTCCATTCTTGCGGATGTACAGGTCCAGGATATATACCAAAAGATAAAGAAGAATTAATTGCGTATTTTTTAACAATTAAAGATGTTTATTTAAAAAACCAGCACTTTTGGGCAAGAAGAAAAGAAAAACCAGAAACGCAAAGTGATATAGCCAAAGACAAATATCAAAATAGAGAATTTCTGTACCAAATTCCTAAAGAAATAAAAAAAGGAACAAAAAACAAACCTGAATACGATGCCAATAAAGCACAAAAATATTGGGGTAAAAAAATTGCTGATATTCAACATAAAATTAAAACAATAACTAATACTATATAATCACTTTTTACTAAAACTAAAAGCTGAACACAATTATTAATTAGGTACAGAATAATGAAAAAAACAATACTAAAAATGTGTTTAAAATGCAAAAATGAACAAGAAGTTAGTATATCCCAAAAAACGGAAAGCTTAACAGTTAATCATAACAAAACACTTAAGGTAAAATGTCCGAAATGTTCTAATATAAAATTCGCTATTAGTTACAAAAAAATAGTTCCTTTAGATTTTGAACTACTTAAAGAATGGTCATTACATCAAAATCTATTTTTAATGCCACAAGATGAAGAACTATTTTTAGCAGATGAACCATACTTAGATATCATTTTACAAGTTCTTGACATTGTAAATACTCTTGAAACAAAAAGAAATATATTGTTAGTAGCACTTTGTATTATTGTTTATGATAATACAATTGAAAGCAACCTAAAGAAAGATAATAATTTAAAAAACAGAGTAATTAAGGAATTAAACAAAAGAAAAGACAAATTAAAATTGGCAGAATATGCTGTAGATAACTATATAAAAGAAGTTGTTTACCCTTTGTTAGCGATAAAAAAAAGCTAAAACAATGAATAAGACAGATGAATTTATAACCAAAACAAAAGTTCTTAAAAATTCCATTGATTTACTTAATCAATTTTTTCAAATATTAGGAGAATTTAATCCTGCAGTAATAGACATAAAAATTTCTTCTAAAGAGAAAATAGATGTAGAAACTGTTACTGCTAACTATCCAAAAGAATTTTATAATGTAAAAACCGTAAAAATTGATAATATAGAAGATCAATTAACAGAAAATTTCAATTGGCTAAAAACACATATAATACAATACGGAGCAGCAGATTTTCTTAAAAAACCTCACAATTCTTTCAATAAAGATTGTTTTGATAAACTATTAGATAATATTCGGTTACAGGTACTAAGCTATAGCAAAAATTATAACAACAAAGGTATAGAAGTTTTAGCAGACTCTAGAGATGGTTCATATTATAGAGATCTATTGATACATGGAGAAAATAAATCGCTCTTAATCTATTTTGCGAACGTTATTCATTAAAATAAGTGTAAACCGTTAGTACAAAAATTCATAAATACCATCCAAAATGGAATTTGAAGTCGAACAAAAAAAACTACTCAAAAAAAATTATACAGCCTTAAAAGAGCTTGGTATTCCTACAGAAATTTTAGATAACCTAAAAAACTGGATTTTTTTCCTTCAAGAAGGATGGAATAGAGAAATCCATTGGAATTATAAAGAGTATTTAACTAACTATCAAATTATTCATCTTTATTGGTTCATTAAAAACAACAATATTGAATCTGAATTAGCTAAAAACATTGAAGTTAGCTTTAAATTAAAAGATAAAGTTCAATTTCAAATAAAAGAAATACAACCTTATAAATTCGATTTTTATATACATCAAAAACAATTATCGAAAATGATACTTATAGATAGATTTAATATGATGTATTCAGGTTTTGATTTAGATATAGTCGAAAAAAATCAAACTCAATATAAAATTAATAAAAATGCTATCGATATATTTTTAGGAGATAAAAGTCCTGTAAATCAATTTAGAACACCCAGGCAAGTACTCTATAGGTGTCATTGCGGTTCCGATTATTGTGGATGTGTTTCAACAGAAATTTTGATATCCAAAGATATCGTTACATGGAAAAATATAGGCTTTGAAGATGATGAGGGTGTTAGCCTAGAAAATAATGAAAGAAATATAAAAGGAATTCAAGAGCTAAAATTTAGCAGAATTGAATACGAAAATGAATTTAAGAAATATAAAAACAAATACGGTATTTAATATGGAAGAAGAAGAAAATTGGTTAAATAAAGAAAATATTAAATGCCCAAATTGTAAAAAAGAACTTCAAATTTGTGATCATTCTCCATTTGAACACAGTTATACAATGTATTGTAGTTTATGTCCCAAAAGAGTAGATATAGGGCTTTATGAACCTGTATATGACGATATAAAAAATTACAAAGAATTACCATACAAAGATTTAATGATTGAATTTGAAAATAGATTAGAACATTGTGACTGTGGTGGTAAATATAAATTGAATTCAAAAAGAAGATGTCTTCATTGTAGTTATCCTTTAGAATTAAAAGAAGAACAAAATGTTTGGCTAGCAGAATATTGGAAAGAGTTTGATAATGAAGAAGATGAGGAAAGAATAGAAAAGAAAATGAGCACATTCATAATTAGTCCAAAGTGGAAAAAATAACTATGTTTTGCAATAAATAAATTATGATTACATCTATAGAAGAATTTTAAAAACTACAAATGATAGATTATATAAATGAAACTTATTTTTTTGACCATAAATCAAATACAATTTATAAAGAATCCATAATTTCTCGTAAAAAAATAACTAACCTTGATGAAGAAGAAGTCTTTGCATTAATTAAAAATGATAATGTGCAACTATGCATTCATACAGAACAAAATAAATTGGATTGGATAAACGAAACTAGCCTAATTGTAAAAAAATTAAAGAATCATATAAATAGTTGGGATAACGAAAAAAGTCTTTCAGAATTCGAAAACGGTTATTGTTATTTTGCAGAACTGTGGAAAATGAAACATGGAAAAAAATTAGTTCTTTTACATTACAGACATTAGTGTGAAATACATATATGGAATTATTAAACGAATTAAATGGCGAAAAAGGTTCTTTTATATTAGAATTAAGAACTAACCTAAACTGGAATCATACAGCATTTGTAAATCTTATGATTAAGCTATACAGAGAATCTTTAAAAACTAAAAAGGATAAAACACTAGAAAGGGAAATCGCTTCTGGTGTTTGGTTTATCTCTACTTTTATTAAAAGCTTTACATCACACAAAGATTTTCCTAAAAAATACTCTCTAGAATACTACAGTAAAGCATATGAGCTAATTAACGATATAACTTGGACTTATTTTATGGTAGATTCTCCGTTTAATTCTGAAATCGATGTACAGAATGAATTAAAAGCATTAGAAAAAGTATTGTAGCCTAACAAAACTAGCCTTTATCGTTTAAAAAAATAATCAGCTTCTTATCATAATTCTTTCTAAACTTAGCTATAAATTAATTTAATACTATTGTTACGTACTACAGTTTCGCTAGCTTTTCTGGAGTAGTTTCATGAAAATTATGTAATCCATAGTAAATTATACAATATTAAAACCCCTTTTATTTTATATATCGATGATTGTGAGTTAGTTATATTAAAAAAGTTATTATATAAATTTTAATCATTATTTCTAAATAATAAAGATATATCCGGTGAGAGTAGAATAATTATACAGGCTACTATTATAAATAATTTTTATTGTAAGATATTATTTTTAAATTGTAATACTTTTATGTTAAAATTAAATTAGTTTTACTTAAAAATATAAATATATTAACATAGTAATTACTTAATATATATAATGATATAATAAACATTAATCATGAAATAAATAAAATCAATTCATTATTTTTGTTTGTTACATTTGATTTAAATACATTTGAATTTATTAAATAAATATATATGGATATCTTAGAAAAAGCCATTGCCTTTGAAAATGCAAAAATGAGCAACATGTCTACGAGTGATCGTGTGGTAGCTGCTAGGGAAGCTAAGAGTCTTATTTTAGCTATAAATGAGATTTATAAAGAAACAAAGGATTCTAACCTAATGGATATAATGAAGCGCTTAACAGCAAAGAAAAAGAAAATTGAAAAGCGTCTACATGGTAGACCAACCGATACTATTTAAAAAAAAGAGGCATAATTATTATGCCTCTTTTTTTTATTAAAATACTTCTTCTGAAATTCCTAATGCATTATACATGCTAGCATTAGCATTTAAACTTTTAACTTTTAAATCGTTTTCTTTCAGTAATATTTCTATTAATTTCTGTTCTCTTGTATTAATTAAGAATAAAGAACTTTCACCTAATTCAAATTTACGCTCTTCTGCACCTAATAATAACTTATAATCGGAAACTATAATCTCTACAAGCATATTTTGTTCTTGTAGTGAACTTATTTCTTGTTTAGCTGCATCTATCTTATTTTGAAGCCTTAGAGACATTTCTGAACGTTTAAAATTAGCTTCTTGTAATTTTAAATTTGCAAGTTTAACATTACCTCTTTCTTTTCTTAAAAATAAAGGAACACTAAAGGCTACACCTGCTTTGTAGTTTGCTGTATTAAAACTATTAAATGTATTATTATCTTGCGTTAAAAAATTATACTGCAAATCTAATTTTGGCAACAACTTATTCTTTTTAAGACGTTTATCTATATCTAAACTATTTATTTTTGCCGATATACTTCGCATTTTAGGATGGTTTACTATTGTAGATGCTTCTCCTAATGACAATGAGCTTAATACAATTTCTTCTTTAGGTAATTCTGGTATAATATTCTTTTCTATCTCCAAGGGAATATCGTTTAACCATATATAATTACTTACTTGTAAAGATGCTTTTCTTTTTTTTAGTTCAGCAGCGGCTAAATTTAGCTCCCTATTTTTTACTATTATTTTTGCCTCAATAGAATCTATTGCTGCTTTTTCTCCTTCTTCAACACTTCGCTTTACACCTAAAAAACGAGTTTCTGCATTCTCTAAAAAACTGTTGTATATCAATTCTTCATTGTACGCTTTAAACCACTCAAAATATGCGATACTAGCCTCATAAATAAGATTGTTAATACGTAAATCTCTTTCTGCTTTTGATTGTTCTAAAAAAAACTTAGCTTTTTTTAAAGTCGCCATGCGATCATTCATTAAAAGCCCTTGTAATACTGAAAAAGAAACACCTGCACTATATAAGCCTCCTTCTGGTACTTGTAAATTAGGATTTAAAAATTCCCCTGTATTTTCTTCAAAATTTGCTTTAAACTCTACTCCATACCAAGTTGGTATTTTAAAAACGGTATTAAGCTCATCATAATATTCTATATTTTTAAACTTTTTACGATTATAATCTACCTCTATCTTAGGATCAAAACCACCTCGCGCTTTTAATAAGTTTGCTTCACCTACCGTTAATTTCAAATTTGCACTCTTTAACAATGGATGCTGTTGTTTTACATAGCCTATATATTCTTCAAAAGAAAGTATATTTCTAACCTCTTTTGTAGCTTGCTGCGCTATTACATTTGTAAAGAACAGGAATAGATACAATAATAATATGTATTTAATTAATGTTTTCATTACTCTTTTGTTTTAGCTAACTCCTGTTTTTCTGACTTATAATAATTGGGAGGAAAACCGTTTAACTGTCTCCATATCTCGTACCAAATTGGAACGTCTTCTAACAATGCTATTGTTAAGGCACCAGAACCTACACGAACATTTTTTGGCCACTTTTCTTCTTCTTTATCAGGAGCAATCAATACTCTAAATTTTCCGTTATCACTAATAAAAGTTTCTACTGCTACTACTCTACCTGCATAAGTTCCAAATGAAGCGTTTGGCCAACCGCTAAAAAATATTGCAGGCCAACCATCAAACTGAATTCTTATTTTTTCATTTATATGTATTAATGGTAAATCTATAGGCTCTACGTAGGTTTCTACTGCTAGATCGTAATTAGAAGGCATTATACCTACTAACATTTCTCCTTCTTTAAAAGTTTCTCCTAGACCTCCTTTTATTGCCTTATTTATGTATCCATTTTGTGGTGCAGTAATATAATACATTGCATTACGCATTTGGTAACTACTAGATTTATTATCTAGCTTTGATACTTGTGCTTCTGCTTCAAACTGATTAGATTCTGCTGAAAAACGATCACTTCTAGATTTAGAAATTTTATTTGAATATTCCGCTGCAATACGACTTATTTCTAATTGGGCATTCATTACCGAATTCTTACTCGCTAGTAATTTATTTTCCTGAGCTATTAATTTAGCCTGCGCACCTTGTAGCTTTAAACGTTTAGCTTCTACATCAATTACTGCTTTTAAGCCTTCTGCCTGTAATGTAACTGTACGGTTGTATTGCTTTTTTGCAATATCAAAATCTGTTTGTGATGCCTTATAAGCTATACTATCGCTCTTAACCTTAAAACGAGTTTGTTGTAACTTATTCTCTGCTTGTGATAATTTTAATTTACGCTCACTATTTAAGGCTAAAATCTGTTGTTCTAGCGCTTTTATTTTTTCTTTATAAGATACTACAGAACGACTCTTTGCATCTCGCTGTTCATTAGTTCGTTGCACAAGATTAGGATCTTGATATTCGTTCTTTATTTCCGATATAAAAAGAACGGTATCTCCTTTTTTTACAAAATCACCTTCTTTTACATACCATTTTTCAATACGTCCTGGTATGGGCGATTGTATAGTTTGGGGTCTTTGATCTGGTGTAAGCGTAGTAACATATCCTTTACCCGATACATTTTGTGTCCATGGTAAAAACAAAATAATTAATGCAATTACCCCAAAAACAAATAAAAATTTATTGAAAATTTTAAAATGTCTAACCTTAAACGCTTTATCATATGCTGCATAGCCTTTTAAAGTTATTTTCTTATTAAGCTGATTATGAGATATATTAAGCATTGTTATCCGTTTTTATAGTTCCTAGATCCAATCTTATAATTTTAGAACATTTTTTTCTCCACAAAGGATTCTGCGAAGCAACAACTAGAGTCCAAGGCTGTTTATCATCTGTTAAATAATTAATAATCTCTGCAGCTTCCTTTGCTTCAAAATACTCTAAGGGCTCTTTAAGTAATAACAATTCTGGTTCGTGAATAATAGCTCTTGCCAATACTATACGTTTAGATATGGTATAGGGTATTTGTTGTCCTTCTGAATATAGCATTGTTTTTATACCGTTCTGTTGTTGCTTAACAAAAGATAATAAGCCTACATTCTTAAGAACCTCATTAATACGCTCTTTGGTAATTTGAGTATCTCCGTAGGTAATATTTTCTAAAATTGTTCCATCAAAAGGGCGCTGCTCCGGAAGCACCTGACCTACTTTACTTCTATAACGATTAATTAATATTCCTTTAATAGAATTATTATTTATATATAGAGAGCCTTTTGTTGGAAAAAGCAATCCGGATAATATTTTTAATAGTGTTGTTTTTCCAGAACCAGAGGTACCTTCTAATAAAATACGTTCTTTTTCATTAATAGAAATATTAATATCACTAAGCAAATCTTTACCATCTAATGTATTGTAATACACATTCTCTAGTTCTATCTTTAAAGGTTGTTTTACCGAAAATGGATTTATTCCCTCTTGTTCTTCTAGTTTTTTATCTACTACTTGTCCTATTTTTTCGAGTGAGGTTAATACATCATAAAAAGTTTCTAAACCAGTTATTAATTTTTCTACCGATCCTATTACTAATAAAATTATAATTTCTGCTGCAACAAATTGACCTATATTCATTTTCTGATTTAAAACTAATAAGCCTCCAATAACCAATAACCCTGCTGTTACCAAAATTTTAAAACCAACCATTTGAATGTATTGTAGTATTAAAATTTTAAAATGGCTTTCTCTTGCTTCTAAATAAGATGTTGTTAATGCATCATTTCGTTGCATAGCCAAATTTGTTTTACCAGATAGTTTAAAACTAATTAAAGACCGAGCTATCTCTTGTATCCAATTGGCAACTTTGTACTTACTTTTAGACTCTTTTAAACTTGTTTTTAAACCTTTCTCTGCCGTAAATTTAAATACAATGTATATGAGTAATACTAAAAGAAAACCATATAGAATAAAGAAAGGATGGTAAAAAGAAAGTAAAATAATTCCGAAAATTATCTGAAGTACTGCTGCTGGAAAATCTATTAAAATTTTAGACAAGCCTTTTTGTACCGTTAGAGTATCAAAAAAACGATTTGCTAATTCTGGCGGATAATAATTATGCAGTTCGCTTGCTTTTATTTTCGGAAAACGATAAACAAATTCAAACGATGAACGTGTAAAAATCTTCTGTTGTATATTTTCTAATATACGCATCTGCATTATTTGTAAGCTGCCTTGAAAGGCTACACCTAATGTTACCAAGACAACCAAAACAATCCAAGAAGAAGAAATTTGCGCTCCTTGTATTAAATTAATTATAGCTTGTATACCTAATGGTAATGACAAAGCTACTAAGCCTGCAAAAATTGCATAATAAAATATTTGTCTAATATCACGTTTATCAAGTTGTAGTAAGCCAACAAAGCGTTTCCACGGAGACATATTATCTTTCATTTAACTAAATAATTAAACGGTTTATGTTTCGTTCTTAGTTATGTTTACTAAGAACATTAAAAAATAACGGGTAAAGTTAACTATATATAAAGGTTACTTATATATAGAAAAAAAATAAAGTTTGTAATTAAGATAATTGTGGAGGGGGGCTATTAATCTCTAATATATAATCTTTATAACCCCTATTTAAAAGATATGTTTTTAAAGAAAAAGTATTTATTAGGGTATAATTATATATTGTAGGGATATAAAGTTTTATGTTTTCATCTGCAATATTATCTTCCTGGCTTTCTCCTTCGGAGTCTTTAGCTAAATCGGATATCTCATATTTGCTTTCAGAAAAAAAAGAGGTTTCCTTAATTATTGGTTGTAACACAATAATACTAAACACTAAAAATATTTTAAAGCATTTTAAAAATTCTAATATGTTTACAACCTTTTTATTCATTACTACAAATATGCATTCTTTAATTCATATATTTTTATTTATATTTATTATATTATACATAAACATAATTTATGAATTATACTTTACATCAATTAGAGATATTTAATAAAATAGCAGAACTAAAGAGTGTTACTAAGGCATCAGAAGAATTATTCTTAACACAACCTGCTGTATCTATTCAGTTAAAAAAGTTTCAAGAACAATTCAACCTACCCTTATTTGAGGTTGTAGGCAGACAACTTTACATAACAGACTTTGGAAATGAAATAGCTTTAATGGCTCAAAAAATATTAAATGAAGTATCTGCCATTAATCATAAATCTATAGAATATGAAGGAAAAATTGCCGGAAAACTTAAAATTGGAATTGTATCTACTGCAAAATATGTAATGCCCTATTTATTAAGCAATTTTATACATAAACATGAAGGGGTAGATTTAAAAATAGATGTAACTAATAAAGTATCCGTTTTACAAAGTCTAGAAAATAATGATATAGATTTTGCAATGGTTTCTACAATTCCAAAAAACTTAAATATTGAAAATATTGAGTTAATGAAAAATAAATTATATCTGGTAGGATCAAAACAATTTAAGTTAAAAACAAAGAATATTAGTAAAAAAGAATTTGAAAAACTCTCTTTAATTTATAGGGAAAATGGCTCTGCTACCAGAACCATTATGGAAAAATATATTACTAAAAATGAAATACCATCCTATAAAAAAATAGAGCTTACCTCTAACGAGGCTATAAAACAAGCTGTTATTGCAGATTTAGGTGTTTCTGTTATGCCATTAATAGGAATTAAAAGCTCACTTATGAGTGCTGAACTTAAAATTATACCTGCAAAAGGTTTACCTATAGAAACTACTTGGAATTTAATTTGGTTAAAATCTAAAAAATTATCTGTGGTAGCAAAAGCTTTCGTAGAGCACATAAACACTAATAAATCTAATATAATTAAAAAGCATTTTAGTTGGTTTGAAAATTATTAAAAACAAGAAAAAACAAAAACCTATGAATTTTTACTAATAAAAAAACAAAAACATTTCATGAACTTTGAATCAATAAGAAACCCCAAAATCTTAGAACATGAAAAATTTAACTTACAAAACAACTTCTTTTTTATTTACAATGTTAATTTGTTTTTCGCTAACTGCACAAAAAGCAAAAAGTAAAACAGACTACAATGAATTAAATAAGCGTAAAGAAAATTTCTTAGAACTTAAAAACATAGGTTATAATGACCGTGAAATTTTTGAAGACTTAGGAAACGCTAATTTTTTAATGGAAAATTATGAAACTGCTGTATTTTGGTATAAAAAACTAAAAAGAGTAAGTACAAATGGTAAATTAAACGACAGTTATAAAAAGCGTTACGAGTTTTCTTTAAGAAAAGCTAATTCTTCTAAAATAATTGACGATGACACCAATTGGTTAGCAGAGGTAAAGCAAGACTATAAAAGGTCAAAAAATAATGTAATTAATGACCGCTCTAAAAAATTTAAAGATTTAGATTTTAGTAATAGTAATGGCCCTATCATAGAAGATGTTGTTCTTTTAGAAGATATAGAGGGAAAAGATAATACGAATAAGCAGGGAGATTATAATTCTCCTGTAGCCGTAACACCAGATGGTAATACTGCTTATTTTAGCAAACCTATTTATGTAAAACCAGTATACGGTGTTTTTTCTAAAAAAGAATTGGTGTATAAAATCTTTAAAGCAGATAAAATTAATGGCGAGTGGAAAAACATACAACAAGTAAGTTTATGTCCTAAAAACTACTCTACAAAACACCCAACAATATCTCCAGATGGTAAACGATTATTCTTTGCATCTAATATGCCAGGAACATACGGTAAATACGATATTTATGTTGCAACGGTAAATAGTAATGGAACTTATGGTATTGCAAAAAACTTAGGAGAGAAAGTAAACACTAAAAAAGACGACATGCATCCTAATGTAATAGACCATAATACTTTAGTTTTTGCATCTGAAGGTCACAAAGGATATGGTGGTTTAGATATATATATGGCGCAAGTTGGTCAGAAAAAAGTAAATTGGTCTACGAATCTTGGCAGCCCAATTAATAGCTCTAAAGATGATTTTTCTTTATCATTTGAAAAAGGGTATGGTTATGTAATGTCTAATCGTGGTAAAGACAAAAACGATGTTAGCAAAGTAGTCTTTACATATTCAGACAAAAACAAATCAAAAGAAAAGAGAAACTACAACACTTTAGAAAATCTTAATGATGTTAAGATAGATTACACTTCTTCTGTATTTGAAGATGAATAATCATTAATCTCCTGAAAACACAATAGAAGATTTAGCATAAGAACACTACTGCTAAATTGCAACTAGAAAATTTGATACTACAGAGGTATAGACTAAAGAACACTTCTATACCTACTAGTATCGCTAACTTCGTAACTATACGTCGTATTATTAGTAATTAGAATAATTTTAATTTTTAATCGTATGAACCGCATATATAACATCATTACAAAAATAATATTACCTGCTCTATTTTGCTTTGTACTTTTTACACAGGCATCTTACGGGCAAGAAACAACATCTACTGATTTTAGTTTTAATAATGCTTACCATAATCAGTTATATTTTAACCGTTTTTTAATTAACCCTACATACTCATTGGTAAGAGAAGAAAAATCTTATTTAAATATTTTACATAGAAATGAGTATGCAGCTGTAGAAGATAATAGTCAAAACTATTTTATAAGTTTTAGTAATAAAATAAACGATAATACAGCTTTAGGCTTAGGAGTTTATAGCCAATGGACAGGTGTAATTAAAGAATTTGGTTTTAATGCTAATTACGCTAAATCTGTAAAATTAGGAGAAAAGAGCAGATTAACATTTGGTACTAACCTTAGCTATTTTAATCAGAGTTTAGATAAAAATAGAGTTGTTGCTACAGAAAACGACCCTGAAGTTTTAGATTCTAGAAAAGAAAACAAAATAAGTATACAACCAGGCATTACATTATCATTAGGTAGTTTTGATTTTGGTTTATATGCGGAAGATTTATTTAAATACAACCAAACTACAAATGAGTTTGTTACTAACCTAAGTAGTAATAATATTAAAGCTTCTGTACAATACACACATACACTTTCTACCAAAAGAGGTGTATTTGCAAATGCAAAAATAATGCCCTTAGTACAGTTTAGTAAAGACCAATTTAGTGGTTTAAATTATTCTGGATCTATTTTAATAGACTTACCAAAACACGGATGGTTCCAATCTACTATAGATAATAAGTTTGGTGCTTCTATGGGATTAGGATTTAATATAAACAGAAAAATGTCTTTAGGGTATTTATTAGAGAAAGATGTAACACAGGATAATGTTGACTTAGGATGGAACCATGAATTATCGCTTTCTTATACATTTAAAAAATCTAATGAAACAGGAAAGTTTGTAGATAATTCACATGATGCTAAAGTAGATGAAATTATTAGAAACTACGAAGAACAAATTTTAAAGCTTGTAGCCGAAAAAAATAACGATAAAAATAAGAGCCAAGAAACTAGTAACTTAAAAAGAGTTAAAGAGCAATTAAAAAGAAACTCTTTTAACACAACAAGTAATGAAACTGAAAATGATATTGCTTACCAAAACAGGTTAATTTTAGATGAGCTTATTTTAAGACAAGATTCTATAGAAAGAGCTCGTAATTTAGAATTTGAAAAAAGATTTGAGATTATTGTAAAAACAGTACGTAACGATATTAAACGTAATATTAAATCTTATTTACAAGAAGAATCTATACAAACAGAAAATAGAAACACAGCAATTGCTAAAAACAATACTAAAAAACGTACTATAAGAATTAATAACAGTAAAACTGTTACTGAATCTAAAACAACAAAAACTCCAATACGTAGAGAATATAATAAATTACCAATAAAAATGCTTAACCAAGCTAATACTGTTGGTATTAAATCTGGATACTATATGATTGCTAATGTATTTAAGAATAAAAAATATTTAAATGCATTTATGGATGAACTTAAAGAACAAGGTTTAGATGCTAAACAATTTTACAACAAGGAAAATGGTTTACACTATGTATATTTAGCAGAATACAATGTTAAAAAAGATGCAGAAACTGCTTTTGTTTCTAATTTAGATGGAAAGTACAGAGATGAAAAATGGGTAATGCAAGTTGCTAGTAACTCATCCTCCGCAACTGTTGCGAATACGTATGAAGATTAATAAATTATTAATCTTCGTACTTTACCTTATAATTACAACCATTTATTAGTAAACAAACATTAGAAAATCAAAAAAAAATCGATAAAAGGCAATAAATCAATTTTATTTGCAGAAAGTTTCATAAAAATTTGCGGATTTAAATATTTTTTAACTATATTTAACACATAATATTTAAAAACCCAAATCCCCTACATTATGAAATATTATGCTAACCTATTTACTATTTTAATTAAATATTTTAATTTATTAAAAACTCACCATCATTCTGGAGGTGGGTCATCCCCTTTTATACTTTCCTAATTTTTATTAAATTTTCTTTATTAAGTTTTTTTAGTTTAAATACTTAATGTTTTCATTTGAATATAACATCACATATTCCTATGCAAGCATAGTAATTTAAACTTAAAAGAAAGGAAAAGTATGTCTTAAATTTTAACAGAATAATAATTACAAACCCCTAAATCTTACCTAATTTAAAAGTAAAATCATTACAGATTATTACCCCAAATTAACTTAAATACTATTAACTATGAAAACAAACAAACTTCGAATTATAGTAATTGATGATAACAAAAATTTACATGAAGTATATAAAAGTCATTTTAATAATTTATTAAATTACTCTTTAGAAGGCTTTTATACATCAATAGATAAGGCAATAGCTGATTATGAGAATGTATTACCAGATTTTATTATATCTGAAGCTTCTTTTGATAATGTTTTTGAAAAAGAAGGACTTTCTTTCTTTAAACGCAAAAACCCTGAGCTTAAAATTATTATGATTAGTGCTATCAACGATTTTGAAATAATAAAAAAATCTTTTAAAAACGGTGCTAGTGGTTATTTAACAAAACCAGTGAACAAGGACCGTATAGAAAATGCTTTAAATTCTATTGAACGTGAAGGTGCAGCTATTAGTGGCGATGTTGCAAAACAATTAATCTCTATTTTTCAAAGAAAATCGCAAACTATATTCTCTAAAAGAGAAAATCAAATTATAGATCATCTACGTCAAGGTGCTACCTACAAAACAATTGCAGAAAAATTATTTGTAACTACAAGTGCTATTAATTTTCACATTCAAAATATTTACCTAAAATTAAATGTAAATTCAAAGTCAGAAGCATTACTTAAATTACAACAAATAGGTTAAACTATAGATCCCAAATCTAGAATAACTTACATTTAAAATCCCTATGAATTAATTCATAGGGATTTTTTTAAAAGCAAGGTTGTGGACTACTCAAATGTATAACTTGCTTTTACTACTTGTGTTAATCTAAAAAAACCATGTGCATAATTGTCTGGTGTATTTATATTTATACAATTTCCCTTTAAAGCAACTGGTGTAGCACTAAATAAACCAGCTCCTTCAGATTGTTCTATTAATATCTGTATATAATTAGCATAGGCTTCGGATATACCATATAACTCTATATCAACAATATCTCCTGCGGCAAAGGCTTTTTCATTAGTTTCCTCATCATCTTCTTTCTCAAACCACCAATTTACTTTATTGCCATTTACAAATTCATCGTCACCATCTTCTAATACAGCTAACAAATCTCCTCTTCGTTGAAACTTAAATAAATAATAATTTTCTTCATCTTCTGGGTCTATAAAATCAACATTAACCTCTAGTAATTCTTCATCAAAACCATCTTCTATTGACTGATATATATCGCTTATATCTGCTACAGATTTTAATGTTTCATTTGCAGTATACGTTTCCCCGTTATAAAGTATTTCTAAAGTATAAGACTGATTAATTATTGGCACAAATACATCTGTTGTATAATTACCGTTGTTTTGGTCTACAAAAATAAACTCAGCACCACTAGTATCATTCGTTATTTTTACGTTAGCACCAGTTACCGTAGTAATATCAGTATTTTTAAAATAAGGGGTAGATGTACTTAGTTTAATAGTTTGTTCATTACCTAAAGTTCCTTTTTCCCAATCTATAGAGGCTTCAACAACTAATTTAGGGTCTGTTTCTTGTAAATCTACATCTATAACATCTTCACAGGATGCTAAAATGATGATTACAAATAATAAGCTTGCTTTTATATATGATTTCATGATATTAAAATTTAAAATTATAAGTTGCCGATGGCATTATTCCAAAAATTGCTGTTCTTGTAGCTTCATTTCTACCTGTTTCTAAATTCTGGCTAAAAGAAACCGAAGCCGCATTCTTTTTGTTATACAAATTATAGATTCCAAATACCCACTCCCCTTTCCATCTTTTATTAGGTTTCTTATTAGGCTTATAAGTGGCAGATATATCTAACCTATGGTAAGATGGTAACCTATCAGAATTTCTACTAGAATAATTAGCTATAGATAATCCTTCATACTCGTATTGACTATTAGGATAGGTAACCGGTCTTCCTGTTTGAAAAACAAGATTAGTTCCAAAACTCCATTTTTCATTTAATTTATAAGCGCCTGTTATAGATATATCATGTGTTCTATCGAAAGGTGTATTATACCAATTTCCGTTATTTATTCCTAAGCCTCCTGCATTACCACCTGGTGTTCTTTGCTCAGATTTTGATAATGTGTAAGCAATCCAACCTGTAAAATTACCTTCATTTTTACGTAGTAAAAGCTCTAGCCCGTATGCTCTAGATTCTCCGCTTAAAATTTCTGTTTCAATAGTATTCTTTCCAATTAAATTAGACCCATCAATATAATCTATTCTATTATCTGTAGTTTTATAGTAAACTTCTGTTTCTAGCGAATACATTTTATCCTTAAAATTTTTAAAATAACCTAATGCATATTGGTTTGATAATTGTGGTTTTATAAATTTTCCGCTCGGAGTCCATACATCTAAAGGGGTAACAGAAGTTGTATTAGATAATAAATGTATATACTGGGCAACCCTAGAGTATCCTGCTTTTATAGACGAATTATCGTTTAACTGATATGCTAAAGAAGCTCTTGGTTCTAGATTATTAAATGTTGCAATGGCATCTCCTTTTTTATAATCGGTTTCTCCAATTCCTTCACCACGCTCATAAATCCCTAGTTCGCTATTGTACACTACTGGTTGATTATTTGCATAATCTACCATAGATACTCCTCCTTGTCTTCTAAATCCACTGAAACGCAATCCATATTGCGCTGTTAATTTTGGAGTTAATTTATGTTCCGCATTTATATATGCAGCTGTCTCTAAAGCTTTTTTACGGTCTAAACTCAAAGGATTTACAGAAGAAGCATCTGAGGTTGGCTTTACCTGTCCAGGGTCAAAATCATAATAAATACCACTTAGCCCAAAATCCAATTTAAATGCATCACTTAAATAGTATTTAAAATCATATTTTGCGTTGTAGTTATTAATTGAAGATACCCAATCGAAATCTTCTAGAGTAAATCCTATATCATAATCGTATTTACTGTAAATAAGAGAAAAGTTAGAAAATAATTTATCATTAAAAATATGGTTCCAACGTAAATTTCCTGAAAAATTTCCGTAACTAGTTTTAAAACTATTGCCAAACTTAAAAGAATCTCTACCAAAATATCCAGATAAAAATAATCTGTTATTCTCATTTAATCTGTAATTGGTTTTAAGGTTTAAATCATAAAAACCGACTCTATTTTTTTCTCCTGAGAGTGCTAAAAATAAGTTTACATAGGAACTTCTACCTGCCACTAAAAAAGAACCTTTATCATTAAACATAGGTCCTTCTAGTGCTAATCTACTAGAAATTAAACCTACTCCTCCTTTAAGCGCAAACTTTTTACTATTCCCATCCTTTTGGCGTACATCTAAAACAGAAGATGTTCTCCCTCCAAAACGTGCCGGTATGCCTCCTTTATATAATTTCATGTCTTTAATTGCATCTGCATTAAAAACAGAAAAGAAACCTAACATATGAGAAGTATTATAAATAATAGCTTCATCTAATAAAACCAAATTCTGGTCTGCGGCTCCTCCTCTTACATGAAAACCACTAGTACCTTCACCATTTTTAGTTACTCCTGGTAGCATTTGTAAAGATTTTATAATATCTACTTCTCCAAAAACTACTGGCATTTGTTTTACCGTGCTAATATTTAATTTAGAAACACTCATTTCTGGTTTTCTAATACTTACCACTTCTGTTTCTTCCGCAGTAACAACCACCTCACTTAATTGAGTAGAAAACTCCGTTAATTCAAAATCTAATTTCTGATTCTTAGTAAATTCTACTTCTTTTGTAATTTCTGTAAATCCAACATAAGAAATAACCATAGTGTAATTTCCTTTTGGTGCCGTAATAGAATAAAAACCATACTCATTGGTAATAACTCCGTTAGTTGTCCCTTTTAAAAAGACCGAAGCACCAAAAAGAGATTCCCCATTACTTACATCTGTAATAGTACCACTGATTGTAAAATTATCTTGCGCAGATAAAATTGTGGTACATAAGATTAATAGTAGTCCAATTTTTTTCATTTTTTAATTATTATGTTTTTATTGATACCCTATTGACAAATGAAAAAATAGAGGGTTGCACTATTTAGAAAACATTAACATATATTTATAAAAACAAAAAAGTCTCTCTTGTATGCAACAAGAAAGACTTTTAAAATAAAGTTATTGAGAACAATTACTCTTTGCCTTCTAATCTAAAATTAAAATGCCAAGAATGTTCTTCCCATATATCCCAATCATCTAAATGTGTTTCTTTTAATTTCATAGAAGTTGCATTTAGCCCCATTCCATTACATAAGCCTGTATGTTCATCTTTATTTCCTGTTGAACTCGCATATATACCTAATTCCTCACCATCAACAAGATACCATGTAAAATAATAAACTTTATCTTTTTTAAAGACCAGATTATAATCTTCTAAATTAAATTTAACCCATAAAGAATCGGTAAAAGGACTTTGTATAATTTTATCTACAGTTTCTATAATTTGCCCTTGTTCATTACGAACATGTAAACGAATTGTTCCCTCTCCAATGTAAATTTTATTGGAATTATCTGCAATTACAAAATGATCTCTAAAACGTATGCTAAATGATTTTGGATTTAAATCGTTAACAGGTGTAATAGATTGACCTGTACCTACATTTCTTGGTTCATGATAAAAACCATTATCAGTAATACCTCTTATATCTCCTCCAAACCATTTAAAAGCATTATCAATATCACAATTAACAAAAACATCATCAACCATTGGTATAAGTGATACTATATATTCTTTAGTTTGCTCGTCTTCTGAAGTAACAGTATAAGTAATTGGATTGGAATAATCTGTAATTGTAGATGGTTCAGGACTAATACTCGCTTTATCAGAAATTGTAATTTCTACATTAATATTAGTTAAATCTATTGCTTCTGGAAGTTTCTGATTTATTGTTTTGTTTTCTTCATTTATAGTTGCTTCTATATTTAAAGATGAATTTAAAATCACAAAAGAAGTAATATAATTTTCTGGACTCTTTTCTTTTGTTAATATTACCTCATAAGTAACACTTTCTCCATTTTCCGCTGTAATTTCATATGTAACAGGCTGTGTATAGTCATTAATTTCTTTTGGGTCCGGACTTATTGTAGCTTTTTCAGAAATATTAATATCAACATTTACTAGTGTCAAATCATAATCATAAGGTAAAACATAATTAATAACATTATTTTCATCTTCAATTATAGCTTCAATATCTTCTCCTTCTACATCTTTAATCACTAAAGATTGTATTGCATTTTCTGGACTCTTTTCTTTTGTTAATATTACTTCATAAGTAACGCTTTCTCCATTTTCTGCTGTAATTTCATACGTAACAGGTTCTGTATAATCATTTATTTCAGAAGGATTTGGATTTATAGATGCATTTTCTGGAATAGTAATTTCTGCTTCTATAGTTGTTAAATTATATGTAAAAGGTAACACATATTCTATTACATTTTTATCATTATCAATTTCTACATCTATTTCCTCACTATCTATTATAATTTTAAATGCTTGTATCGTATTTTCTGGACTCTTTTCTTTAATAATTTTAGCCTCATAGATTTTCTCACTACCATCTTCGGCTGTTACTGTAAATGTTATTGTATTATCCTTTATAGATTTAATTGATAATGGGTTGGGCGTTATTTTTGCTCCTTCAGATATTAAAACTTCTAAATCTACATTATCTAAGGTTACATTATAAGGAACATTAATTATAATTTCAGAATTTTCAATTTTTACTTCAAGATTAATATCGTTTGATGTTATTTTAAATGCAGTAATACTATTTTCATTATTTAAGACTTCTGGATCTGAAAGATCTTCACATGAAAAAAACAATACAATAAAGGTAAGTAGAAAAAATAATCGTCTAATAAATAGATGCATATGGTATGTTTGGTATTATTAATTAAAGCACAAACATAAAATAATTATTCTTTTTTACGATATTAAATCGATAAATAACCTACAATTTAAAGAGTAAAAATATTATATAAAAACAATACCCTATAAGCTATACTAATAAATATTATGATAACTCTAGCTCTCCGGAAACATTTATAGTGTACTCAAAATAAAACCACTTTTTTTTATCCGATGGTTCCTCTATTTTAAATGCCGTTATTAAACGTTCTCCATCTGTTTTTACATATATAGCGCCATATACAGCTACATTATTTTTAGACAATTCTTCTACTTGCTCTTCTATTATTTTTTTTAATTTTTCCGTTGGCTTTATACCGAATTTCGTTATATTTTTCTGGAGCTTTTCTACTAATTTCTTATCTTCTTTTTCTCTTGTAGAACGCTGTAATTCTGTAGATAATAATACAGGGGATTCTCCTCTACCACATTTGCCTAATCTCCCTAATAAATCTGGTCTTGGATGCACATGACCTTCCTCATCACCTGATGATATTACAAAACATGCAGGGTTTACCGTTTCCATAAATTCATCGGTAACATCAGAAGCTCCGTGATGACAAACTTTCATTATTTCCGCTTCAAACCAATTTTTAGCATCTTTTATCATCTTTTTAGATGCTGCGGTACCTTTTCTAGGAAACCTCTTTAGCCCTGTATAATGCTTTAGCAAAAACTTTTCTGCATATTTATTTAAATCCCCTCCAAAAAATATTTTATAATCTCCATAATGCAATCTTAATAAGATAGAATGTCCATTTTTTGTTTTACCATAACTACTCATTTTTCTTAACCTTAGATTGCCATTGGCATCTGGCTCTACTACTGGCCCCAGCACCTCTATACTATAACCTCTATTGTTTGATGGCGCAAAACCAGGCATATATCTTCTACCATTTTCATGTGTACTATGATTAGCATCTGTAGAAAGCATTTTAAATTCCTTAATTTTTGGATTATTTAATGCATGATGCATTACCCAAGGAAAAACATACCTTCCTAATTTATTTTCATTACTAAAATGAAGTTCTATATCCGATTTTGATGTGGCTAAATCTGTAATATATTTAACATTAGTAATAGGGTCTGCCACCAAACCACCTACTTTTTGGAACTGCCCACTCACAGGGCGCTCTACTATTCCATTCTGGTATATAGTATTAAAACCTACTTTCTTATCTTCAAACAAGGATTTAAACCCTAAATAATGGTCCATATCTGGATGTGTAATAATAGCAGCATCAAACTGAAATCCACGATAGGCTTTAAATCTTCCGTGTAAAAAACGCTGCATATGATCACCTTCTCCTGCATCAATAACCATTATACGTTCATCTGCTCCTATTTCCGGTGTTATTAATACAGCACCATCTCCTTGCGCAACATCTAAAAAAATAATTTCTAAAGGCCGCTTATCCGTAGTATGTTCTTCTTTGATATATAGGGTTTGAGCATCCGCAGATTTTGGTGCCCATTTTACAGCTAAATAACCAGAAGGTATATTTAAAGCAGAAAAATCATGATTCTCATCTATAGAGAGCCAATCTCCCCAAAGTACTTGCCTTGTTACTACAAGCTTTTGTGTTTTTGCATTATACTTATATAAATATACTTTCTTCCCTTTTTTCCCTAAGTCAACAAATTTGTGTGCCATTATTTTATATGCTTTAATGATGTAAATGGGGGAAATATTATCATCACTAAAAATAACAATAAATAAATCGTATTACATATTATATTATGGTTAATTCTTACATTTTTAACAAGCTAAAAGTTTCAAACAAATTTATACAAATCCCAACTTATCAAAACTTGCGTTAAATACTGTTTTATCATCAACTGCTAACCAGTTGTTAAGAATAGTAGCATAAATACTTCTAAAATCTACAGAATATTTTAAATCGTCATTAGTATTTTAAATCTTATACCATTGCTAAAAAATCATCTTCAGAAATAATATCAATATTTAAAGTCTCTGCTTTTGTACGCTTACTAGGTCCCATTTTATCTCCTGCTACTAAAAATGTAGTTTTAGAAGATATAGAAGAGCCTACTTTACCCCCATTATCTTCTATTAACTTTTTAAGTTCGTTCCTACTTACTTTTTCGAACACGCCAGAAACTACAAAAGTTTTACCTTTTAAAGTTTCGGTCTGGTTTAATAGTTTATCTGCAGAAAGCTCTAACTGAAGCTTATATTCTTTTAAACGAGCTATCGTCTCTATATTTTTTTCGTTCTTAAAAAACTCTATAACACTTTGTGCTATACGCTCTCCTATTTCGTCTACTGCTACTAACTCTTCTTCAGATGCTGCCATTAAAGCATCAATATTTTTATAAGCTTTGGCTAATTTTTTAGCAACCGTTTCTCCTACAAATCGTATTCCTAAAGCAAATAATACACGCTCAAAAGGTATGGCTACAGAAGCAGCTACACCATTTACTAAATTCTCTGCAGATTTCTCTGCCATACGCTCTAAAGGCAATACTTGTTCTTTGGTTAAAGTATATAAATCTGCATAATTTTTTATTAAACCTTCTTTAAACAATAGTTCTACTGTTTCTCCTCCTAAGCCTTCTATATCCATGGCTTTTCTAGAGATAAAATGCTGTATTCTACCTGTTATTTGTGGCGGACAACCATAAAAATTAGTACAGTAATGCTTTGCATCTCCTGCTGTTCTTACTAGTTCTGTATGGCATTCTGGACAGTGCGTAATATATTTTGTAGGTACAGATGTTTCTGGGCGTTTTTCTATAGCAACACCAACTATTTTAGGTATTATTTCCCCTCCTTTTTCTACAAAAACAGTATCGTTTTCTCGGATATCTAATTTTTCTATTTGGTCTGCATTATGTAATGATGCTCTCTTTACCGTAGTTCCTGCTAACAATACTGGTTGCAAGTTAGCAACAGGTGTTATAGCTCCTGTACGCCCAACTTGGTAGCTAATTTCATTTAAAACTGTAGATACTTGTTCAGCCTTAAACTTATAAGCCATAGCCCATCTGGGAGATTTAGATGTATGTCCTAATTCTTCTTGGTATTGTAAATTATTAACTTTTATAACCACACCATCTGTCTCGTAAGGTAAATCGTGGCGATGTATATCCCAGTATTCTACAAAGGCTAACACTTCATCTACCGACTTACAAAGCTTGGCTACTGTAGGTACTTTAAAACCCCAATTTCTTGCTTTTTCTAATACAGAAAACTGTGTTTCTACGCCTAATTTAGTTCCTGCTAAACTGTACAACAAACACTCTAAAGGACGTTTTGCCACCGCTGCGCTATCTTGTAATTTTAAACTACCCGAAGCTGTATTTCTAGGGTTCATATATGGTTCTTCCCCATTTGCTATTCGTTCTTCATTCATTTTAGCAAAACCATCAAAAGGCAATACTATTTCTCCTCGAATATCAAATTTTGATGGATAATCTCCTTTTAATTGTAATGGAACAGATTTTATAGTTTTTATATTAGTAGTAACATCATCTCCCTGAAAACCATCGCCTCGTGTTACAGCTTTAATTAAAGTACCTTCTTCATAAGTAAGGCTTATAGATGCACCATCATATTTTAACTCACAGGTAAATTCTACAGCTACGTCTCCTAAGATTTTCTGAATTCGTTTTTCCCAATCCTCTAAATCTTCTTTAGAATAAGAATTATCTAACGAATACATACGGTGCTCGTGAACTATAGTATCAAAATTTTTAGTTATTCCGCCCCCCACTCTTAAAGTTGGCGAAGTAGCATCATAAAATTCTGGATGTTTAGCCTCTAAAGCCTGCAATTCTTTCAATTTCATATCAAAATCATAATCGCTTATGGTAGCATTATCTAACACATAATAGTTATGATTATGTTCTCTTAATTCTGTTCTTAGGGCTTCTATTTGTTCTTTAATATTCATGGGATTTTTTACTGTAATAATTAATACAAAATTAAAAACTAATCTTGTTCCCCTTTACTTAGCGAACAACCATTTATAGATTTGTATTTTCTTTCTTCTTTGCTTAATGTCCAAACATTTAAAACACTATTGTTTAACTCATTTTCATTCGAGAGTTCTACTAATTCAATGGATGCAATACTTTTTAAAGCTATTTTATATGCTTTATTTGTAATTAAATAACCGTCAATATATACGTCATTCTTTAATTTTAATCCAAAAAAACTATTTAATTCTGACTGAGATTTACTTTCAACATCTTGCTTTATATCTACTAATATAATTCCTTGAGAACTTAAGTTATATAAATCATTCTCTCTATCTGGTTTTTCTTTTAAAACCGAAATTTCATTAACTTCCTTTTTTAAATCTTCTATACCTTTGTAAACATCTCCCAACACTTTCTCACTACCTATCACATTATTATTGAAAATATAAGTTGGACATGTTTTTTCCGCAAAAGGTAATTTCTCATATTTTTCTTGTGAATAAATACTAAAAAGGGAAGTAAAAAAAGTAATTAAAAATAGTTTACGCATAGTTTTTAATATTTACAATACTTGTTATTATTGAATTTGAATTTGATAATTATATCTATCAAGTTTATAAATTCCTTCAAAATTAAATTTTATACTATTATTATTGTTAAGAGTAGGAGTATCAATAATTTTAACACCAATTAAATCTTCATCCCCAATATATCTTTCAAGCTCAGAATAATTTTTAGTATTATATGCTTTGATAATTTTTTTATAATGAATTCTAATAATTGGGTCTAATTGCTCAATGGGAGTTTCTGAATCTTGTTCTATACAAAAAACTATACATTTATCGGAATTTAAATTCTTATTATACTTCCAATTCATTTTTTTTAAGCTATCATTTTCATCTAGGACAAATTTCTCAAAAAACAAAGGCTCTTTTAAATCTCCTTGTTGTTCATACTTATAAATAATAAATAAAAGTTCATCATTTTTTGATGAAAGTCTACTCATGTTTTCACTTAAATCTTTTGCTTCAAATAATATATTATATGAATCATTATTAGATGAAATTTCTTTATCAATTACAATTTTGTTACTAGTTAAAAAAGGTGAACTTTTACAACTAAAAAAAAATATTAATAAATAAACGACAATAAATAATTTCTTATTTTTCATATTAATCTTTATGGTAATAATATCTTTATTATCACTTTAAAACTCCCTTTAACATTCTATCGTTTCCAAACATATCTTTTCTAAGTTCAATTTCTACAAATTCACCATCAACTAAAAGTTGCTTTGTTTCTTCTCCTAAATATTGATTAATTTCAAAATACAAAATTCCATTCAACTTTAGGTTTTCTTTTGCCAAATGTGTTATTTTTTTATAAAAAACCAAAGGATTTTCATCACTAACAAAAAGTGCTAAATCTGGTTCTTTTCCTGTTACATTTGAATGCATCATTTTTTTTTCTAACGCTCTAACATAAGGCGGGTTAGAAACTATTACATCAAACTTTTGTTGCAAATTATTTAATTGTAAGATATCTGCCTGTATAAACTCAATCTGCACCTTATTTTTCACTGCATTCTCTTTTGCTACTTGTAAAGCTTCTTTAGATACATCTATGGCATATACTTTTGCATTAGGCATATTTTTTGCCAATGAAATAGCAATACAAGCACTACCTGTTCCTATATCTAAAATATGTAATTCTTCATTTTTATCCTTTGCTTCGGTTACAATCCAATCTACCAACTCTTCTGTTTCTGGTCTTGGTATTAAGACATTGTTATTTACTATAAACTCCAAATCATAAAAATGAGCCGCACCTATAATATATTGAATAGGCTGATGTAAGACTAATTTAGATAAGCCTTTAAACAAAGGTTCTTCTTCTTCTTTAGAAATTACTTTCTGTGGTTCTAAAGCTAGTATAAAACGTTCTAAACCTAAATAATGCTCTATCATCATATAAAAAAAGCTATCTACCTCTGTACTTGGATATAAAGCATCTAATTCTTTATGAAAAATAGTTTTAATCTCTTGTAATAACATATTAAAATAGTAAATCACCTTTATGAGTATACATAAGGCGTTCGCAAAAATAAATTAAAGTTTTGAGCTAAACCTCAGAGCATTTAAATCTCTATTATTGAGTAAATCTTAAAATAGCAATTTAGTTGTTTTAAAGTCCTATTTTTGTGCTGTGAAGATACATTAATTATACTCTTTATTGTCTATGAAAAATGTGATTTTATTTATTGCTGTACTACTACTTTGTAATAGTTGTAAACTAAACAAAAAGCCAGAATTTATAGCTGTGGAAAATATTGATGTTGTAAAGGCAAATTTAAAAAGTGTAGAATTAAAAGCTGATGCAATTTTTAAAAACCCAAACAGTTTAGGCGGTACACTTTGGACCAATGACATTGAAGTTTTTGTTGATGATAAATACATGGGAACTGTTACTGCCGAAGAGTTTAAAGTCCCAGCAAAAAAAGAATTTTCAATTCCGTTAACTGTTAAATTTTCCGCTTCTAAAATTATTGAAAACAATAAAGGAAATTTACTTTCTTCTATTTTAAAACAAGTATTAGAAAAAAAGGTTATTGTTAGTTTTAAAGGAGATTTGGGTTATAAAGTAGTTGGGTTTACATCTAGTTATGCCATAGACCATACCGAAGAAATTATTATAAAATAAGTGAATAAACACGAGCGATACATACAACGAGCTTTACAAATAGCAAAAAATAGACTAGGTACCACTTTTCCTAACCCTATTGTTGGTGCTGTTATTGTTTATAACGATTGTATTATAGGCGAAGGATATACAAGCCCTTACGGTGGTAACCACGCAGAAGTAAACGCTATTAATGCTGTAAAAGACAAAGCTAAATTATCTAGTGCTACTATATATGTAACCTTAGAACCTTGCTCTCACTACGGTAAAACCCCACCTTGTGCAGATTTAATTGTAAAACATCAAATTCCGCAAGTGGTTATTGGTACTTTAGACCCACATGATAAAGTAGCAGGAAAAGGGGTTAAAAAATTAAAAGATGCTGGTTGTAACGTATTAGTAGGTATTCTAGAAAACGAATGTAAAAAACACCACCAACGTTTTTTAACCTTTCAGCAAAAAAAACGACCTTATATTGTATTAAAATGGGCTGCAACTAAAGATGGGTTTATAGCGCCAGAAAAAGAGAAAAGAAAAGAAAACCCAGAACCCTTTTGGATTACCAATACACTTTCTAAACAAAGAGTACATCAATGGCGCAGCCAGGAACAAGCAATATTAATTGGCACAAATACCGCACTAGAAGACAACCCAAAACTAGATGTAAGGCATTGGAAAGGAATTTCTCCTATTAGAATAGTTTTAGATAAAGATTTAAAAATACCAAAGGAATATCATATTTACGATACCAGTGTACAAACTATTATAATTACTGATATAAAAAACACTAAAGAAAACTTTCCTAATATTTCTTATGAAGGCATTGATTTTACTACTGATATAGCTACTCAAATTTGTTCCGTTTTACACAAGAGAAACATTGTAAGTGTTTTTATAGAAGGAGGTTCTAAAACATTGCAAACATTTATAGATGCTAATTTATGGGATAAGGCTAGAGTTTTTACAGGACAGTCTACCTTTACAAAAGGCTTAAAAGCACCGAGACTATTAGGGAAATTAGCATCTACAGAATTTTTAAAAAAAGATATTTTAAATACGTATATAAATGATTAAAAACATCATTTTTGATTTTGGTGATATTTTCATCAATTTAGATAAAACAGCTACACCAAGGGAAATGTCAAAATTTGGGTTTACAAAAATGACACCACAGATAGAAGAAATAGCTCAATCTTATGAAAAGGGTCTTATGAGTTCTAAAGATTTTATTTCTAAAATGAGTTCTATTTTCCCCAATGCCACAAACAACGAACTTTTGTATGCATGGAATGCTATTCTTTTAGATTTTCCAGAATATCGTTTAGAGTTTTTAGAAGCTTTAGTTAAAGGAAATAAATATCGACTTTTTCTTTTAAGTAATACCAACGAAATTCATATAGATGAAGTAATTCGTAAAATAGGTGCCGAAAAATTTAACCGTTTTAAAAACTGCTTTGAGCAATTTTATTTGTCACACGAAATACATTTTAGAAAACCAAATGCAGATATTTATGAATTTGTATTAAATACCAACAATTTAATAGCTGCCGAAACTTTTTTTATAGATGATACCAAAGAAAATACAGATACTGCTGAAAAACTGGGTATAAAATGCTGGAATCTACAAGTAGGTAAAGAAGATATCATAAATCTAAAAAACAAAATTAACTAAATGTTAGATTTAGCACTAAGTATACTATTTACCTCTTTATTGTTTGTAATTTTTAAACTCTTTGATGTTTATAAAGTACAAACACTCTATGCTATAATAACAAATTATATTGTTGCTGGTGCTCTTGGTATATACTTATATAATAGTTCCGTAATTGTACAAGAACTTCCAAAAAAACCATGGTTTATAGGTACCATAGTACTTGGTATTTTATTTATTTTAGTTTTTAACATAATGGCTAAAACTGCACAAATAGTAGGTGTTTCTGTTGCCTCACTAGCTACAAAAATGTCTTTAGTTATCCCCGTTGTTTTTGGCTTATTTTTGTATAATGATAAGTTAGGCGTGTTAAATACTTTAGGTATTATTTTAGCACTAGTTGCGGTATATTTAGCATCTATAAAGCCCAAGGAGAAAGAAGTAACAATAGGCAAAGAAGCATGGGTATTACCAATATTAGTGTTTATTGGTTCTGGTTTTATAGATACAAGTCTTAAATACCTTCAAGAAAAATACGTTGCAAATAACGAACTACCATTATTTTCAGCTATGGTATTTTTTGCAGCTGCTATTGTTGGAATTGTTTTTATACTAGCCAAAACTTTAAAAACTCCTTTAAAACTAAACTTAAAAAACATAGTTGCTGGTTTTGTATTAGGTATACCAAATTATTTCTCTATATACTACCTATTAAGGGCGCTACAACATAAAAGTCTAAATAGCGCTTCTGTTTTTACCATTAATAATGTAGCGGTAGTTTTATTATCTACATTATTAGGAATTCTACTTTTTAAAGAAAAAATAAGTCTAAAAAATTGGTTGGGTATAGCCTTAGCTGTGCTTAGTATTATATTAGTAGCTTTCTTTTAATGGATATTAAAGACACCTACAATACCATAGCAAAACCTTCTGAAGAGATTCTTTTTAAAGAAAAAAAGAGCAAATTCTATGGATATGCCTTCCCTATCGCTAATGAAAGCGACGTAAAACCTATTATTGAGCAGTTAAAAAAGAAACACCCAACGGCAAACCACGTATGTTATGCTTGGCAATTAGGGATAACTCAAATACAATACAGAGCTAATGATGATGGAGAACCTAATAATTCTGCTGGTTTACCTATTTACGGACAAATACAGTCTTTTAAAGTTACCAATATATTAGTAGCTGTAGCCAGAATTTTTGGTGGTACAAAATTAGGCGTTGGTGGTTTAATTAGTGCTTATAAAAATGCTGCTCTGTTAACATTAGAAAATACTCCCATAATAGAAAAAATATTAGAGCATCAATTCTCTATTTATTTTGAATATGAACATATGGATAAAGTAATGCGAGTAATAAAACAACACCAACTAAAAATTATAGCTCAGAATTTACAATTAAATTGCAATTACACTTTATCTGTTAGAAAACAAAAAGCAAATGAAATTATGGCTATATTTTCGTCTATGCATTATTTAAAACTAAAATAAGTTCTTCAACCTATTTTAATTTTGCATTAAAATTAATCTTTTATTTTTTCCAAAATATAATCTGGACATTTAATAGGTTTTCTAGTTTTTTCATTAACAAAAGCTAAATCTGTTGTTGCCTCTGCTAAAAGATCATTGACTTCATTATATATTTTATACTTAAAAGATATTTTAACTAACGGTTTTTCTACTAGGGTAGTTTCCAATGTTAAAACGTCATCATAAAATGCTGATTTTCTATATTTTACATTTAAACTAACCACAGGTAATATAATTCCTTCTTCTTCCATAGATTTATATGACACACCTATGTTTCTGAGCCACTCAATTCTTCCCATTTCTAAGTACTGCGCATAGTTCCCATGATACACAACCCCCATTTTATCTGTTTCTCCGTAACGTACTCTAAAAGAAATTTTATTTAAATCCATGTTTTATCAGGTAAAAATTATATATTTATTCGATTCAAAAATTAGTGTGGTGAACATGCGAAAAAAAAAGGGTAAAATCAATACCTTTTCATTTTTTTTTTAGAATTTTTGTTCACATATTTGTCGTGATTATGATAACTAGTTTCACCAACTAGTTTAATCATGAAGATTCAATCATTTTTACATTAACCAACAAAAACGAGACACTAAAAAATGAATGTTACTGCTACTACTGTATGGAATAATTGTTTAATGTTTATAAAAGACAACATACAACCGCAGGCATTTAAAACATGGTTTGAACCTATTAAACCTGTAAAATTATCAGAAAACTCATTAAGCATTCAAGTACCAAGCAAATTTTTTTATGAGTGGTTAGAAGAGCATTATGTTAAACTTTTAAAAGTGTCTTTAACCAAAGAGTTAGGAGAAAATGCTAAGCTTGTTTACATTATTAAAATGGAAAACACTTATGGTAATAGAGAACCATTTACCGAAAAAATTCCAAGTTCTAACAGAGCTAGTGTTCCTGCTCAAGAATTAGATGTTGCTATAAAATCTAAAAACCCTGAATTAAAAAATCCATTTATAATCCCAGGCATTAGAAATATAAAAATAGAGTCTCAGTTAAACCCTAACTATAGTTTTGATAATTTTTTAGAAGGAGATTCTAATAGGTTAGCGCGTTCCGCTGGTATGGCAGTTGCTAACAAACCTGGAGGAACATCTTTTAATCCGTTATTAATTTTTGGTGGTGTTGGTTTAGGTAAAACACATTTAGCACACGCTATTGGTGTAGAAATCAAAGACAAATACCCAGAAAGAACTGTTTTATACATTTCTGCTGAAAAATTTACACAACAGTTTATAGAATCTGTTAAAAAGAATACTAGAAATGATTTTATTCATTTTTACCAATTAATAGATGTTTTAATTATTGATGATGTTCAGTTCTTATCAGGAAAGTCTGGAACGCAAGATGTATTTTTCCACATCTTTAATCATTTACATCAAAATGGAAAACAAGTAATTCTTACTTCTGATAAAGCTCCTGTAGATATGCAGGATATAGAACAACGTTTACTTTCTCGTTTTAAATGGGGACTATCTGCTGAATTACAAACACCAGATTATGAAACTAGGATTTCTATATTAAAAAATAAGCTTTATAGAGATGGTGTAGAAATGCCAGAAGATATTATAGATTATGTTGCTAAGCACATTAAAACCAATATTAGAGAGCTAGAAGGTGCTGTAATATCTCTTATTGCCCAATCGTCTTTTAATAAAAGAGAAGTTACTATAGAATTAGCACAACAGGTTGTAGAAAAATTTGTAAAAAACACCAAACGTGAAGTATCTATAGACTACATTCAGAAAGTTGTTTCTGATTACTTTGAAATGGATGTTGCTACATTACAATCCAAAACAAGAAAAAGACATATTGTACAAGCTAGACAATTAGCTATGTTTTTTGCTAAAAAATTCACTAAAGCTTCATTAGCAAGTATTGGGTCACAAATAGGAAAAAGAGACCACGCTACCGTTTTACACGCCTGTAAAACAGTTGATAACCTAGCAGAAACAGATAAGCAGTTTAAAAAGTACATAGAAGACTTAACTAAGAAATTCTCATAAATTATACAGAATGATTACTAAAGTTTTAATGGTTTGCCTAGGAAATATTTGTAGGTCGCCATTAGCAGAAGGCATTCTTAAAAGCAAAGTAAATCCAAAAAAAGTTTTTGTAGATTCTGCCGGAACAGCTGGTTACCACGTTGGCAACAAACCAGACCCTAGGTCTATAGCCGTAGCAAAACATAATAATATTGATATAAGTCAACAATCTTGCAGAAAATTTTCTACTGCAGATTTTAAAGATTTTGACTTGATATATGTAATGGATAATAGCAACTACAATAATGTAATCTCACTTGCAAAAAGCGATGAAGACATTAAAAAAGTAAAATTATTATTGAGTGAAACTAAGCTAGAAACAAAAGAAGTGCCCGATCCATATTATGATGCAGATGAAGGTTTTACAACTGTTTTTAATTTAATTAATAATGCTTGCGACCATATTGCTAAAAAACTGATATAATAATAGATGAATACTACCAAACCACTTGGAAAACTATATTTAATCCCTACAACATTAGGAGATAATGCTCCTTTAGAAGTATTACCTATATCTATTAAAAGAGCTATAGAAAATATTGATTATTATATTGTAGAGAATGAAAAATCTGCACGTCATTTTATAAAAAAAATAAGTTCAGGGAAATCACAACCGAGTCTAAAGCTAGAAGTATTAAATAAATATACAGAACCAGAGATAATTCCAACCTTTCTTAATCCATGTTTAGAAGGACACGCAGTTGGTATCATATCTGAAGCTGGTTGTCCTGGAATAGCTGACCCTGGTGCCGATGTTGTTAAAATAGCACACCAAAAAGGAATACAGGTAATACCTTTAGTAGGACCCTCCTCTATTTTTTTAGCACTAATGTCTAGTGGTTTAAACGGACAAAGCTTTGCCTTTAATGGTTATTTACCTATTGATGCTAGTGACCGAAAAAGCGCTTTAAAGAAGATGGAAAAAATATCTAGAGATTTAAACCAAACTCAGATATGTATTGAAACTCCATACAGAAACGATAAGTTATTTGCCGAAATTCTTAAAACACTTTCTCCAAACACCTTAGTTTGTATAGCCTGTGATATTACATTAGCTACGGAATACATTGCCACTAAAAGTGTTGCTGAATGGAAAAGAGAAACGGTAGATTTACACAAAAGACCTTGTATCTTTATAGTACACGCTTAATATTTTTGCACAAAAAAAGAGCTTTAGCGTTCTCACTAAAGCCCTTACTCATTTTCATAATATAATTAATCTTAAATTCTTGGATTTCTCTTTGGTGATATCGTTGATACATCATACCCAGAAAACTTTTTCATGTAATTAGATATTGCTGTACCATACGCATCTTTAACCTCGAAAGCTCCATAGGTTTTTAAATATTTTTTAACATTACCTGCACCGGCTAAATGTGCAGCTGCCAATATTCCCGATTCGGTTATCTCAACACCTTTAATACGCTTACCAACAAATACTTTAATATCTTTTCTTAAAATCCATTTGTTTCTTGCAATATTAATGTCAAATAATTTTTCCTGTAATTTTGGTGTATTTAAAAATTCAGATGTATTGTACACTCCCATTAATTGTAGTGTAGTTACTCCAAACTGAAACTTACCCAAATACCCTAAAGTATTTACAGAAAAATAATTCCCTTGAGATTCTTTAAAAGCTAATGCTTCTTTAAAACCAGTGTATGTACTTCCTATAAATGGAGGCAATACTATTTCCGGGTTATAGCTAGTTTTGTTTTTGGGGAACAAAACTTTAGTAGGTTCTATTACTTTAAGAGCGCTTGGCACTTCTGTTGCTGAAGTTAGGTTATACCTAAAACTCGTTAAAATAAAAATCATGATAAGTGGTAAAATTACCCTTATCCATTTTCGCATATATTAGTTTTCTTAAGACTTACAATCAAAAAAATATAGATTTGCTTAAATTTCTACACCGCAAATATAGTGTTGTTTTTATTTTACAAAATTCTTTATAGCCTAAGATTTTCTAAAAAGCGTATGATTTTTAGTTAAAATGTCTTAAAAGTCAGACAAAATACACTATCTCATAATTTTCTTACTATTTATCCATCGGATGTACTGCTTTTTATTTCGGTTATGCTGCGCTAAAGTTTCAGCAAACATATGATATCCAAAATTCTTTACATCGGCTACAAAATAATAATAGTTATGTTTTTTAGCATTAAGTACAGCATCTATAGCAGATATATCTGGCATTGTAATTGGCCCAGGAGGAACTCCTGCATATTTATAGGTATTATAAGGCGAGTCTATCTCTAAATCTTTATATAAAACTCTTTTTATTACTTTATTAAAATCTCCCGAATGTAATTTTAAAGCATAAATAACCGTAGGATCTGCTTGTAATAGCATTTTTTTGCGTAGTCTATTTAAATATAATCCGGCAACTTTTGGTCTTTCATCTATTTTCGCAGATTCTTTGTGTACTATTGCCGCTAAAGAACTAACCTCTAAAGGCGTTAAACCTATTTTTTTTGCTTTTGCTAACCTAGCATCATTCCAAAATCTACGGTATTCTTTTAACATCTTATCACGAAATCCTTCAGGAGAAATATTCCAGTAAAAATCATAACTATTAGGAATATACATTGCCAGTTTAGTATCCTTGTTAAAGCCATTATCCTTTAAAAAAGTAACATCATTAAATGCTTTTAATAAGGATATGCTATCAGCTTCAATTTGCGCTGCTATTCTCCCAGCTAAATTTACTAGGGTTTCTTGGTTGTTGAATGCTACTCTTACAGGAATATTTTTACTTCTTAAAACACCAATAATTTCATTATTATTCATGTCTTTACTTATAGCATACTTCCCTCCTTTTATCTTATTAAGATATCCTTTTCTCTTAGCTGCTGCTTCAAAAGAATTTACATCTAACAGCAAAGGTTCCAAAATTGTTTTAAGCTCTTCTTCTGTTGTATTGGTAGGAATAAACACATATGCCTTTTCATTATTAAACTGAGTATTAGGTAAAAAAAAGGCATCATAAACCTTATATGCAAATACTCCTCCTACGACAATTCCTGCCAAAACAATAATTAATAAAATTTTCTTAATATACATTAGCTATTTATCTTTTGATATAAAATTTCATCTTTATATACTCCATTAGAGTAAATCCAGTCTTTCTTTACGCCGACTTCTTTAAATCCGTTTTTCTTAAACAAATGTATACTAGCCGCATTATCTAACATAACATTAGCATACAATTGCCTTAAATCTAAACTATTAAACGCATAATTACACAATAAAGATAAGGCCTCTGCTCCTATTCCTTTATTTCTATTTTTATCTTTTAACACTATTATTCCAACCCCAGCTCTGCGATTTTTAGGGTCAAAATCAAACAAATCTATTAAGCCTATTACTTGCTTATCTTTATTACATATAGACAAACGTAACTGCTTTACTTCATAGATATCTTTATGCGCATTTTCTAAATAAAATTTTAAAACATGCTTAGCATATGGTGTAGTTGTACCACTAATTTCCCAAATAGCCGTGTTATTCTCTAATTCGTATAGAAAATCTAAATCTTCTGGCTCTAAAGCTCTTAAATAAATATGTTCGCCTTCTAAGCTTAACATTCTATTTCTCCTTTAAAAACTAATTTTGCTGGTCCGGTTAAAAACACATTGGTATAAGCTTTAGAATCCGAATCGAATTTAACTTCTAGTTTTCCTCCTAAAGTATTAATTCCTATTTCTTTTGCTTTAGTTTTTCCTGTTTTATGCATAGCTATTGCTACAGCCGTAACTCCTGTACCACAAGATAAAGTTTCTCCTTCTACTCCTCGTTCATAAGTACGAACATCAAATACATCTTTACTAGGTTGTGCTACAAAATTAATATTACTTCCTTCTTGCCCGTATAAACCATAACGCAATTTCTCCCCTTCTTTATCAACCTTAAAATCTTTTATATTATCAACTATTTGCACATGGTGTGGTGAGCCTGTATCTAAAAAGCAATACTGCGGTTTTTCTTTTATATCGGCTACATCTTGCATTTGTAAACTAACAACATCTTCTTTTATAGATGCATAATGCAAACCATCTACAGCTATAAATGTAGTTTCTTCTTTAAAAACATCTAAAAATTTAGCAAAAGCTACTAAACATCTTCCTCCGTTACCACACATTGTACTTTCGTTACCATCAGAGTTATAATAAACCATTTTAAAATCTGCTTCAGTATCATTCTCTAATAAAATAAGCCCATCTGCACCAATACCAAATTTTCTATCACATAAAAAAGCAACTAGTTTTGTATCCTCTTTAGGAAAAAAATTAGTTCTATTATCAATCATTACAAAATCGTTTCCAGTACCTTGATATTTATAAAATGTAATTTGCATAATAAGTAATTAAACTACAAAGATATCATTTTATTAAGGGAATATTAGCAGTTAAAAAGACGTTAAACCTAATTTATTTTTCAGAAAAAAAATTAATTTTACTATTAGAATTTTAAAACACATATTTATGAAGAAGATAGCTAGTTTACTATTGGTAGCCATTTTTGCAGGAGCTATAACGCTAGGAGCGTATAAACTATTTTTTGAACAAACAAATTTTACCGTTGTTACAGAAAACAAAAAAGACAACGTATTTAACACAAACTATACTCCCACTTCTGCGAAGGGTGCTGGAATAAACGAAGTTGATTTTACAGTTGTTGCTCAAAATACTGTAAATGCAGTAGTACACGTAAAAAATGTAACCATTAGCAAAGCCCCTACCTCTTTTATGGAGTTCTTTTATGGGCATGGAGCAAGCCAGCAACCACAAATTGGCACCGGATCAGGAGTTATTATTTCCCCAGACGGACATATTGTAACTAATAATCATGTAATAGATAATGCTACACAATTACAAGTTACCTTAAACAATAACAAAACCTATGACGCGGTACTTATAGGTACTGATAAAAAATCTGACATTGCACTATTAAAGATAGATGCTAAACAAAAACTACCTTACTTAGCTTTTGGTGACTCTAATGACACAAAAATTGGAGAGTGGGTTTTAGCTGTGGGTAATCCTTTTAATTTAACTTCTACTGTTACTGCTGGTATAGTAAGTGCTAAAGCTAGAGATTTAGGTAGTAATCAATCTTTTATACAAACAGATGCTGCTGTTAACCCCGGGAATAGTGGCGGTGCCTTGGTAAATACAAATGGAGACCTTATTGGTATTAATACTGCCATAACATCGCAAACAGGTTCTTATGTTGGTTATTCTTTTGCTGTACCTAGTAATATTGCAAAAAAAATAGTAGAAGACATTATAGAATATGGCAATGTACAAAATGGTATTTTAGGTATTAATATAGTACCTATAAATAGCCCCTATGCTGTAGAAAAAGGTATTGATGAAATTGATGGTGTATATATAGAAGGTGTAGAAAATGATTCTGGTGCTTACGATGCAGGTTTACAGTCTGGTGATATTATAAAACAAGTAGACCAAGTAGAAATACACAAACATGCAGATTTAACAGGCTATATTTCTACCAAAAGACCAGGAGACGAAGTACAGGTAACTATAAATAGAGATAATGAACTTATAACTAAAGCTGTTATTATTAAAAAGAGACAAACAGCTGTTTTACCTGCTACTACAGGTATGGGATTAACAATTAAAAATTTAACCGATAAGGACAAAAAGAAATACAAAACAGATAAAGGAGTTAAGATTACTGGTGTTCCTGAAACCTATCGTAATTATGGCTTGTGGGGAAAAGTTTTATACTCAGTAAATGGAGAAGAAATAAATGATATACAAGATGCAAGAGACCTTTTTGGAGCTATTTCTAGATACGGAAGAACTAGCATTACGCTCATAAATGAAAAAGGAGAAAGAGAACGACTTATTTTTCAACAATAATAAAATATATTTCTAATATAAAAGTGCTCCTATTATGGAGCACTTTTTATTTTACAGATATAACTAAATATCAACAATTTAATTGTTGTAATCTAAAAATCCTCTAAATTCGTACTTATCTTATTATTAATATTTTTTTCTATTTTAATAATATTGAATTACTTTAGTCCACTCTTAATTTATATTAAATAATAATAACACATTTATGAAAGGTTATAAAATGCTATTGGTAGTGGTAGCACTACTTATATACAATATCCAATTTGCACAAGAAGCTCCGTCTTCTGAAGAAGAACTGTCTTTAAATAAAGGATCAATTAGTAGTCAGTTTGACTTTATTGCTAAAAAATCTGGAAACTATAGAGCTGCAGGAGTTAGGTATGAAGTTGTAAAAATTACTAACCTTAATAAAATAAAGCAAAATATATTAGACACTCTTAGTGTTACCAGAAAAAAAACAGCAGAACTTAAAGCTACAATAACAAGCCATGAGACTACTATTAACTCTTTAAATTCTAAATTAACAGAAACTACCAATAATTTGTCTTCTGTAACAGAAGAAAAAGACAGTATGTCTTTCTTTGGTTTTTTAGTTTCTAAAGGAACATATAATATAATATTATGGACTATAATAGGTAGTCTTTTATTATTACTACTATTCTTTATCTATAAATTTAGAAATAGTAACATCTTAACTCAAGAAGCTAAATCTAATTTATCTGAACTAGAGGTAGAATATGAAGATCACCGAAGAAGAGCTTTAGAAAGAGAACAAAAAATTAGCAGACAACTGCAAGACGAAATAAATAAACACAAAAAGTCTAAATAATTAAAAGAGCTCCAAAATAGGAGCTCTTTTAATTTATAACTCCATTACTTAATATGTTTTTATAGCTATAGTACAGAAAATGTATCTTTGCTGCTACATAAATAAATAAACAATATGCGTGTAGATATTATCACGGTATTACCAGAATTATTAAAAAGTCCATTTGAAGCTTCAATTTTAAAAAGAGCCATTGATAAAGGGCTTGTTGAAATTCATTTTCATAATTTAAGAGATTACACAGATAAAAGCTATAACCAAATAGATGATTATCAATTTGGAGGCGGAGCCGGTATGGTAATGATGATTGAACCCATTGATAAATGCATTTCTTCTTTAAAAGAACAAAGAGAATATGATGATATTATATATATGACTCCAGACGGAGCAACATTAAATCAAAAAATGGCTAATAGCCTATCATTACAAAAAAACATAATAATACTTTGTGGTCATTATAAAGGAGTAGATCAACGAGTTAGAGATTTATTTATAACCAAAGAAATATCTATAGGTGATTATGTTTTATCTGGAGGTGAGTTAGGTGCTGCTGTTTTATGTGATGCAGTAATACGATTAATCCCTGGAGTTTTAAATAACGAAACATCTGCTTTAACCGATACTTTCCAAGACAATTTATTAGCACCTCCTGTTTATACCAGACCTGCCGATTATAAAGGAAACAAAGTTCCAGAAATTTTATTGAGTGGTAATTTCCCTAAAATTGAAGAATGGAGAGAAAATGAAGCACATAAAAGAACAGAAAAATTAAGACCAGATTTGTTAAAATAATAGTGTGAAATTTACACTATTCCTCTATTCCTCTAATTTTAGCAATTATTATAAGTAAAAAAATACTAAAACACATTGTCTTTTCTGATTTAAATATTATTTTTGCAGCCAAATTGAATTAACCTCTGACGATAATCGTGAATGTTGATTTAATAAAACTATAAAAAATATTAAAAATGGAATCATTAATTAAATTTGTTCAAGACGAATTTGTTCCTAAAAAAGATTTCCCTAAATTTTCTGCTGGTGATACAATTACTGTATACTATGAAATTAAGGAAGGTGAAAAAACACGTACTCAGTTTTTTAGAGGTGTTGTAATACAAAGAAAAGGTAGCGGTACTACAGAAACTTTTACTATTCGTAAAATGTCTGGTACTGTTGGTGTAGAGCGTATATTTCCTGTAAATATGCCAGCACTACAAAAAGTTGAAATAAACAAAAAAGGTAAAGTACGTAGAGCTCGTATTTACTACTTCAGAGGTCTTACTGGTAAAAAAGCAAGAATTAAAGAGGTACGTTCTCGTTCTTAAAAACAAATATTTTTATATTATAAAACGTCTGCTATATAGCAGACGTTTTTGTTTATAAACAATTGTTAATATCTATAGTTAATATTATGTTGATTATTAGTTAGTTATAATTTTTTAAAATAATGTAACATTACTTACCTTGTAAGTGTAATGGTATTAAAATTGCATTAGCAATAATAATTAATCATCACTATAAAGTTAGCGTTCTTTATATAGTTGTGTACCTTGAGTAATAAATAATTTAGCAAATAGATTAGTTAAAACAAAAAGGGAATCTGTAAATTATAAAAGATTATATCTATTTATAATTTTAAGAAGTATTTCATTATTACTAAAACGATATAAAAATATTGTAAGTATAGTGGAAAATGTAAACAACGAAAAAGAAATCTTAGTAACTTAGGTAAAAAGATTTTAAACGTTGAAATAGCAGCGCAAAAGCAATCAATGGTTGCCATTCTATTTTTAATTAAATAGAGCTAAGAATTTGTAAAACTATTTCTAAAAGCCATATCAAAACACAAGGTGTAATGATATGGCTTTTGCTTTTTTATAAAAAGTGTAAAAATTTCACATATTCGTAGTAAGAAGAGTTAAAGATTACAAAATTCCCAACATTAACAATAACTTAATATTGTATCTTTGCCCCGCTTAAATAAATTTACGTAAAACAATGCCTAAAATAATTTACACTAAGACCGATGAAGCTCCAGCTTTAGCTACAGAATCGTTCTTACCTATTGTTAAAGCCTTTACTAAAACTTCTGATATTACTATCGAAACTAAAGATATTTCTTTAGCAGGAAGAATTATATCTGTTTTCCCTGATTTTTTAGAAGAATCTCAGCAGATTTCAGACGATTTAGCCTTTCTAGGAGATTTAGCTAAAAGTCCAGATGCAAATATTATTAAACTTCCAAACATTAGTGCTTCTATACCTCAATTAAAGGAGGCTATAGAGGAGTTACAAAGTAAAGGATATAATTTACCTAATTATCCAGATGAGCCAAAAGATGCTGCTGAAAAAGATATAAAATCTAGGTACGATAAAATTAAAGGTAGTGCTGTAAATCCAGTATTACGTGAAGGAAACTCTGACCGTAGAGCTCCAAAAGCAATAAAAAATTATGCAAAAAAGAACCCACATTCTATGGGAGCTTGGACTGCAGATTCCAAATCTCATGTTGCTACTATGAGCAAAGGAGATTTTAAATCAAACGAAAAATCTTTAACTATAGCCAATGCTACAAATGTTAATATTCAATTAGTAAAAGAAGACGGTTCTTCTATTTTATTAAAAGAAAATTTAGCTCTTTTAGCAGGGGAAATAATAGATGCTACGGTATTAAGTAAAAAAGCATTGCTTTCTTTCTTAGACCAGCAAATTAAAGATGCTAAAGAACAAGATGTATTATTGTCTTTACACATGAAGGCAACCATGATGAAGGTTTCAGACCCTATTATCTTTGGTCATGTGGTAAAAACATATTTTACAGAAGTTTTTGCTAAGCATAAAGCTATTTTTAATGAAATTGGTGTAAACCCTAATAATGGTTTAGAAAGTCTTTTAAATAAAGTCGAAAAATTACCAAAGGCTAAGGCCGATGAAATTTTAGGAGACATTAAAGACGCTATTGCTAAAGGACCTTCTTTAGCTATGGTAAATTCTGATAAAGGAATTACCAATTTACACGTTCCTAGTGATGTTATTGTAGATGCTTCTATGCCTGCAATGATTCGTAATTCTGGACAAATGTGGAATGCTGAGGGTAAATCTCAAGATACAAAAGCTATAATTCCAGATAGTAGTTATGCTGGTATATACCAAGCAACTATTGATTTCTGCAAAGAAAATGGAGCTTTTGACCCAACAAAAATGGGTACAGTTCCTAATGTTGGGCTTATGGCTCAAAAGGCAGAAGAATATGGTTCTCATGATAAAACTTTTGAAATAACTGCAAATGGCTCTGTACAAGTTGTAGATGCTTCTGGTTCTGTTTTAATAGAACATACTGTAGAAGAAGGTGATATCTGGAGAATGTGCCAAGTAAAAGATGCTCCTGTACAAGATTGGATTAAGTTAGCAGTATCTAGAGCAAGAGCAACAAATACGCCTACTGTTTTTTGGCTAAACAAAGACAGAGCTCATGATGCTGAATTAATAAAAAAGGTAAACACTTACCTTCCTAACCACGATACAACTGGTTTAGACATACAAATATTAGCTCCTATAGAAGCTACTCTTTATACTTTAGATAGATTAAAGAAAGGTGAGGATACTATTTCTGTTTCTGGTAACGTATTAAGAGATTATTTAACAGATTTATTTCCAATATTAGAAGTTGGTACTAGTGCAAAAATGTTATCTATTGTTCCTTTAATGAACGGTGGAGGTTTATTTGAAACTGGTGCTGGTGGTTCTGCTCCTAAACACGTAGACCAGTTTTTAGAAGAAGGTCATTTACGTTGGGATTCTTTAGGTGAATTTTTAGCTTTAGGAGTATCATTAGAACATTATGGAGAAAAGAATAATAATGCAAAAGCATTAGTTTTAGCAGCAACTTTAGACGATGCTACTGAAAAATTCTTAGATAATGATAGATCTCCGTCTAGAAAAGTAGGAGAACCAGATAATAGAGCTAGTCATTTCTATTTATCATTATATTGGGCAGAAGCTTTAGCTAAGCAAGAGAAAAATAATGAGCTTAAAACTATATTTACAAATATATACAAGGCATTATCAGAAAAAGAAGCTACTATTATTGCAGAATTAAATGCTGCTCAAGGTAAGACTCAAGATATAGAAGGTTATTATAAAGCAAATACTGAGCTAATGGCTAAAGCTATGAGACCTAGTATTACTTTTAATACTATTTTAGAAACTATATAACATAGATACTTTATAATATACAAGCCATCACTTATTTTGTGATGGCTTTTTTTATTTTAATATACTGTTAAGTTTTATAGGTTAGTTTCAATTATAGCTACATTTACAAAAAAATTGCTTTTAATGAGAACACATTTCTTGCATGTAATTTTATTGCTATTATTCTTTAGCATACAGATTAATGCTCAAAAAAAATACACTCTAAATGGTGTTATTACAGAAGAATCTAGTAATGAAACACTAATTGGAGTAACCCTAGTTATTCCAAATTTAAATATTGGTGTTACTACAAACGAATATGGGTTTTATTCTATAACACTACCAGAAGGCTCTTATGAAATTTTAGTTAGTTATATAGGTTTTAAAGATGTAACTAAAAAAATAGAATTAAATCAAAATTTAAAATTAAATATTCAATTAACAGAACAAGCAGAGCAATTACAAGAAATTGTAGTTACGGAAGATGTAGAAAAATTAAACATTAAAAAACCTCAAATGAGTGTTAATGCTTTATCTGCTAATAGTATAAAAAAAATACCTGCTGTATTAGGAGAAGCCGATGTTATAAAATCTATTGTATTACTCCCTGGTGTTACAAGTGCTGGTGAAGGTGCCTCTGGTTTTAATGTTAGAGGCGGTTCTGTAGATCAAAATTTAATATTATTAGATGAGGCTACTATTTTTAACTCCTCTCACCTATTCGGTTTTTTTTCCGTGTTTAATCCAGATGCAATAAAAGATATAAAATTATACAAAGGAGCTATACCTGCCAGGTATGGCGGTCGGCTATCTTCTGTTTTAGATATCTATCAAAAAGAAGGAAACAGTAAAAATTTTAAAGCCAACGGAGGTATTGGTTTTGTTGCTAGTAGGTTACTTTTAGAAGGTCCCATAAAAAAAAATAAAGGAGCTTTTTTATTTGGTGGTAGAAGTTCTTATGCCCACTTATTATTACCTCTTTTTAACAATGATAATAAGGCCTATTTTTATGATTTAAACACCAAATTAAATTATCGCATTAATAATAATAACAATCTTTATTTATCTGGGTATTTTGGCAGGGATGTTTTTAGTATCTCAGATATTTTTATAAATACGTATGGCAATTCAGTTGTTAATTTAAGGTGGAACCATTTATTTTCCGATAAATTGTTTAGCAATTTATCTTTAATTTATTCTGATTATTTCTACGGTTTAGAGTTAGATTTTGTTGGGTTTAAATGGAATTCTGGTATTCAAAACTTTAACCTTAAATATGATTTTAAAAATTATATTTCTGATAAGTTTCAACTAAATTATGGCTTAAGTAACACTTATTATAGGTTTAATCCTGGTGAAATAGAACCTAATAGTGATGAGTCTGGCATACTTTCAGATAAGCTTATTAACAAATATGCTAATGAGTTTGCAGCATATATAGATGCTGAGCATCAAATTACAAATAAGCTTACGCTTCAATATGGTTTGCGATGGAGTTCTTTTATTAGATTAGGTCAGGACGAATTAAACCGATACCAAGATAATATCCCTGTTCTTTTTAACGAACAATTTCAAATTTACGAAGAAGCTACTCCTGTAGAAACCGAAAATTTTAAAAGGAGTGACCAACTAGCTAATTTTAATAATTTAGAACCTAGACTTGCCTTATCTTATGTACTAAATGAAAAAAGTTCTATAAAAGCAAGTTACAATCATATGGCGCAATACCTTCATTTATTATCTAATACCAGTTCCCCTACTCCTTTAGATGTATGGACACCTAGTGGCAGATATATAAAGCCACAAATATTAGATCAATACGCAATTGGCTATTTTAAAAACTTTAACAACAACACTTATTCTATAGAAACCGAAGCTTACTATAAAAGCATTAATAATAGAATAGACTATATAGATGGTGCCAATCTAATAGCCAATGATGCTATAGAACAGGTAATTTTAAATGGAGAAGCCAGAGCTTTTGGTTTTGAATTTTTATTACGAAAAAATGAAGGTGATCTTAAAGGGTGGCTATCTTATACATTATCTAAATCTGAGCAAAGAACATTAGGTAGAAATAATAATGAACCTGGAATTAATCAAGGAGAATGGTATAAAACTCCATACGATAAAACTCATGATGTATCATTAAACCTAACTTATGACATTAACCAAAAATGGAGTATAAATAGTAATTTTGTGTATCAAACTGGGCAACCAACAAACTACCCCATTGGTCAATTTCAACTTAAAAACTTATCCATTCCAATTTATGGAGATCGTAATATAGAAAGGCTACCCTCTTATCATAGAGTAGATATTTCGGCAACTCTTACGCCTAAAAAAAACAAAAATAGAAAATGGAAAAATGAATGGGTATTTAGTATTTATAACCTATACAATAGAAGAAATGCTGCTTCTATAAATTTTGGACAGAATGTGGATACACGAAATAATGAAGCTATTAGAACATCAATTTTTGGTGTAATCCCTTCTATAACCTATAATTTTAAACTATAGAAAATGAAAAAAAGAATATTCTTATTTATTTTTTCCGTACTTCTTATTAGCTGTGAGGATGTAATAGATGTTGATTTACCTACAGCAGAACCAAGATTAGTGATTGATGCTAATTTTAATATTTTCCTAAATCAGCCATCTCTTAATCTTAATAATTTTATTAGACTTACACTCACTGGTTCTTTTTTTGATGAAAATGTTCCTGTTGTAAATAATGCTACAGTTTTCATTATTGATAAAGACAATGATATTACTTTTAATTTTTCTGAATTAAATGAATCTGGAATCTATGTTCCAGAAACAGATATTGTTCCCGAAATTGATGCTATTTATGAATTAAACGTTATATATAAGGGTGAAACATATAGAGCAACAGCTAATTTTATACCTACAGTACCTATAGATTCTGTTATAAAAGGAAATACTAAATTATTTAATGGAGATGAAACAGAAGTAATTGTATCCTTTACTGATAGTGCATTAAGAGAAGATTTTTATTTATTTGATTTAGATTTTGGAATGTTTTTAACTACAGAAGATGAGTTTTATAATGGAGAAACCTTTGTTTTTTCATATTTCTATGACAATATTATAGAAGATCAAAGTATTGATATAAACATTATCGGAGTAGATAAACAATTCTATAATTATTTAACACTAATTATTGAGCAGAACGGACAAAATGGCGGTGGACCTTTTCAAACAACTCCTGCTACTGTAAGAGGTAATATTGTAAATATTACCAATCCAGACAATTACCCTTTAGGGTACTTTAGCATTTCCGAAGCCAATAATTTTAATTTTACACTAGAATAATTTTAATATTATTTTAAAAATTTATTGCATAACCTATTGTTCCGTAAGCATGTGAAGTTGCTAACAACGTTTCTTTAGAATTATAATTATAGACTAATTTAAAAGTGCTTCTTTTTACCTTTACAACTCCTCCTATTTCTAATTTTAATATATGATTTTCTATGGGTGTTGTAAATAATACTTCATTTTTAAATAAACTACCATGAATTAGGGCATTATGAGCTACGTATTTATAACCTATAGAAGCATATCCATAAAATTCATTAATTCCATTAATATCTATTGCCTTAATGCGAGATGTATTTTTTAAATCATTGAACTTACCAAAAACATAACGAATATCATTCTCTATAAAAATATCCTTTGTTCCTAGACTTGTAGCTATTTTATAATCTAAAACATTTCTTGTATTCAATTGCCAATTTAATATATAAACTGCTTTTATATTAAATAAAATCTTAAATGCAATTTCCTCTGTCCATGGAGGTGAACTGTCTATACCAAAAAAATTATGATACCATGTTTGTAAATCTCCAGATAATGATTCTTTTCCTGTGATACCTACTTCTGAAGCCAGTACAAAAACTGATTTTTTTTTAATAGTTGCTAGTTCATATTTAGCATAAGACCAACCTGCATAAGGTCTATCAAAATCATTTACATTTACAGATTGTATATTTTTTGGTGTATATATTTCATTTCCTAGGGTTAAAGCATACTGTAACTTATCTTTTGTATTTTTAGAAAAAAAGTTGTTTTTTTTAACTTTCTTATATGTAATATAAACACCACTTGTATAATATTGATCTCTATCTACAAATTTATCATTACTTACAGAAAGCTCTAATTGTTGATTATATTCCTGACTATGTAGAGAGGCAGTAATAATGACAATCATACCAAATAATATGTGCTTTTTTAAAAAGAAAAAAAAAAAGTTTGGCAAAAATTTCATAATTAACTAATTCATTTTTAAGTCGTTAAAACTCTATACACCTTCCATTAAAATTCTATTTAAAAACTTCTGTACCAAAAAAACATGATAAAGTGTAGCTCTTAAGACTATATATAACTCTCTTTTTTATTTTCTAGTATAAAAATTACTAATTGTACTACCCTAACCACCCTTCTCTATCTAGGCTTCTATATTGTATAGCTTCAGCAATATGCGTTCCGTTAATTGCTTCCGTATTTTCTAAATCAGCAATTGTACGGGCTACTTTTAAAATACGGTCATAGGCACGGGCAGAAAGATTTAAACGTTCCATGGCATTTTTTAATAATTCTTTAGAGGCATCATCTAACTTACAATACGCTCTAATTTGCTTGGTATTCATTTGCGCATTGTAATGTACATTTTCTAATGTAGCAAATCGTTGCGTTTGTACTTCTCTAGCTTTTGTTACTCTCTTCCTAATTGCAACACTACTTTCACCTTTTCGATCTTCCGATAATTTATCAAAAGGAACAGGAGTTACTTCTATATGAATATCTATACGATCCAATAAAGGTCCAGATATTTTTCCCATATAACGTTGCATCTCGGCAGGAGAAGAAGTTACAGGTGCGTCGGGATCATTAAAATAACCCCCAGGACTTGGGTTCATACTAGCAACTAACATAAAACTACTAGGATAAGTAACTGTAAAACGAGCTCTAGATATTGTAACTTCCCTATCTTCTAATGGCTGACGCATTACTTCTAATACACCTCGTTTAAACTCGGGCAACTCATCTAAAAACAAAACACCATTATGCGATAATGATATTTCTCCTGGTTGCGGATATGCACCCCCTCCTACTAGAGCCACATCTGATATGGTATGATGCGGGCTACGAAAAGGACGTTGATTCATAAGTCCCATATTTTTTACTTTACCCACTACACTATGTATTTTTGTAGTTTCTAAAGCTTCATGCAAGGTCATTGGTGGTAAAATAGAAGGTAAGCGTTTTGCTAACATGGTTTTACCCGAACCAGGCGGACCAATTAAAATAATATTATGTCCTCCTGCTGCCGCAATTTCCATACATCGTTTTATACTTTCTTGTCCTTTTACATCAGAAAAATCAAACTCAGGAAATTCTAAACTTTTATAAAACTCTGCTCTAGTATCTATAATTGTTTGTTCAAGAGGTTTTTGTTTATCAAAAAAATCTATTACTTCTATTATATTTTCTATTCCATAAACTTCTAAATCGCCAACAATAGCTGCTTCTTTCGCATTTTGCTTTGGTAAAATAAAGCCTTTAAATCCTTCTTCTTGTGCTTTTATGGCTATAGGCAAAGCTCCTTTTATGGGCTGTAAACTTCCGTCCAATGAAAGTTCTCCCATTATTAAATATTTTTCTATACCCTCAGATTTAATCTGATTGGATGCTGCTAATATTCCTAATGCCAAAGTTAAATCATAAGCCGACCCTTCTTTGCGCATATCGGCAGGTGCCATATTTATAGTTATTTTTTTGCCTGGAATTTTGTAGCCATTATTTTGTAATGCTGCAGCAATACGGTAATTACTTTCTTTTATAGCATTATCTGGTAACCCTACTAAATGATATCCTATTCCTTTATCTATATTAACCTCTACTGTAATTGTGGTTGCCTCTACACCAAAAACAGCACTTCCAAAAATTTTCGTAAGCATTAAATAATATTTTTCGACTACAATGTAGGAAATAAAAACAAAAAAGACAGCTCTATACAGAACTGTCTTTTTTGTTTTTTTAAAATATACCGCTTTTACTTTACAACTATAAATTCTGATCTACGATTCATTTGGTGTCTTCCTTCTGAACATGGGACTAAATCTTCACATTCATTGGTAAGCTCTCTTTCTCCATAACCATTTCCAGATAATCTAGATGGATTTATTCCTTTAGATACCAAATAGGCTACTGTTGCTTTTGCTCTTCGCATAGATAAACTATCGTTATAAGCTTTACTAGATCTAGAATCTGTGTGCGATCGTACATCTATTTTAACACTTGGGTTTGCATTCATATAACCTAATACTTTTTCTAATGTACGTCTTGCATCTGCTCTTATAAAAGACTTATCTAAATCAAAATAAATAGGCTCTAAATTTAAATACTTTGTTAAGTCTGTTCCTAATGGTGCCACTTTTTTCTCCATTCCTAATAAAACTTCTACTCCCATTACATCTTCAGAATTAGCTATGGCAAAAAACTTATTTCCTGGTTCATAATATGCCCTAGTAGCTTCTATGGTATAATCACCATCTTGGCATTTTTCTTCAAAAGAAAAACTTCCACGATCATCAGATTCTATTTCTTTTAATACATTTCCTTTACTATTTACAATACGTAACTTTGTATTAGGTAATAAAGCCCCCGTTTTTTCATCTTTAACTACTCCTGAAACTTGTAAATTACAGTCTATTTCTAAAGGTGTTGTTTGTTTAAAGCTATAAATATCATCGCTACCTACTCCGCCTTTGCGGTTAGAAGCAAAATATCCTTCTTTCTTCTCTTCGTTAATAATAAAAGAAAAATCGTCTTGTTTAGTATTTACTGGTGCTCCTATATTTACCACATAACTATCTTGTAGAGTTGCAGCAAAAACATCTAAACCACCTAAGCCTGGATGTCCGTCTGATGCAAAATATAATATATTAGAAGGAGTAATAAACGGAAAGGTTTCTCTTGCTTCTGTATTAATTCTATTTCCTAAGTTTTTTGGTTCTCCAAAGGTTCCATCTTCATTAATATCTACTACAAAAATATCTGACAAGCCATAGGTTCCAGGCATATCTGATGAAAAATATAATTTTTTATCATCTGCACTTAAAGTAGGGTGCGCTACTGAATAATCATCGCTATTAAATGGTAATTCTGTAATATTTACCCAATCTCCATTTTCTAATGTTGCCCTATAAATTTTTAATCTACTTACTCCTTTAATATCCCTAGAAAACTTTCCTCGTTTAGAATTATTTCTAGTAAAATATAATGTTTGTCCGTCTTTTGTAAAAGCTGTTGAAGATTCGTGTGTTTTTTTATTTAAATTTCTAGAAAGCTTTTTACTATTCTTTGAAGTTCCTTCTTCACTTATTTTAGTTTTATATAAGTTTAAAAAAGATTTTCTATTCCAAGCATGAACACTTTTTGCAATTATTCCAGAATCTCTTGCTGTAGAAAACACTAATTCTTCTCCGTAATATGAAGGGGCAAAATCTGACCCCTTAGAATTTAGAGCTTCATTATTAATAATATATCGCCCAGATTGTTCCTTTATTTTTTCTAAATAATTTTTATTTTTCTCAAACTTTGATACTCTTATATCATTTGATGTTGCTTCTTTAAATTTTTCCATCCAATAATCTGATTCACTATATCTTTCTAAGGATTTTAAAGTTTGAGAATATCTGTATAAATAATCTGGTTCTATAGTAGCATCTTCTAACTGATGCAATTTACGATACCACTCCGAAGCTTCTGCATAATTTGCATTATGATAATTTGCATTTCCTAAATTCTTATAGATTTGTTCAGAAGTGTATCCATCTTTTACTAAATCTTCATATGAATCTATAGCTTTAGCATAAGCATAGTTTTCAAAATTATCTTCTGCTTTTTTTTCTTTTAGAGTTTGTCCTATAGCTAACGAACTAGCTAACAACGCACTTAAAATGATATATTTTAATTTATTATTCATAATGCTAATTTTTAGAAAAATCTAGGTGTCAATACTTTTTTGTGTTTTGTAAAAAGTTCATATCTCAAAAATATTTCGAACGAACCATCATTAAACTGAGTACTACCTAAATCTGTAGTTTCTCTATCGTACGCTAATCCTAACATTAATTGATCCGTTATTTGAAAACCAAATAGTGCACTTACTGCGGCATCCCAACGATAAGCTGCTCCTAAAGAAAATTTATCATTAAATAAAAGACTTGCTGATAAATCGGCTTGTAAAGGAGCTCCTTTAACTGCCTTAAATAAAAGAGCTGGTTTTAACTTTACATTTCTATTTAAATCAAAAACATATCCTGTTATTAAATATAAATTCAATCTTTCTGTTGCCAAAAAAGAAGTATTCCCAGAAGTTTCAAAATGTTTTGTTTGTAAAAAGTTTGGAATAGAAAATCCTGCATAAAACTTATTAGTGTGGTAGTAAATACCTGCACCAAAATTTGGTGAAAATTTTTGATCAATAGCAGGAATATTAGCTTCCGCTACATAATTTCTTAATTTATTAAAATCTAAGTTTAATAAATGTCCCCCTGCTTTTACTCCAAAGGATAGTTTCTTATCATTAGAAAATGGAATTGTATAAGAAAAGGCAGCATCAAAATAAGTATCTTGATTAGTACCATTCCCTATTTCATCATTTACAATAGATAAACCTAAGCCCACTCTGTTAGATACAGGGGTATGAAAATTAAGTGTATACGTTGTTGGCGCACCATCTAAACCTACCCATTGAGACCTATGTAATGCTGCTATACTTAATACTCCTCTAGATCCTGCATATGCTGGATTTATAGCTATTGTATTATACATGTACTGTGTATATTGAGCATCTTGTTGGGCCATAAGGCCTCCTAAAGAGGCCATTATTAAGACTACTGCTATAATTATTTTTCTCATGACTTTTTTTAACTTAATTCTTATTAATTCTAACGATTGATATATAAGTATCCTGTTTTTGATTTAGCAAATCCATTGTTCTTATAGTTAATGATATAGAAGTATACTCCTACTGGCAATTCTTCTTCTTTCTGAATTACTGCTCTACCATTAGAGATTCCTTTAAATGAGTTGTCTGCATTATCATACCCTTCGGTTTTATAGACAATTACACCCCACCTATTATAGATCTCAACAGTATTTTCTGGGAATACTTCTATAAACTTAATTTTAAAGTTTCCGTCTCCTACTCCCGGAGTTACTAGATCATTCTCTATTTCTATATCACATGCTGTACCCAATGGTGGTTCTCCTCCGTTTGAATCACAAGCATCTAATGGGTTTGTCTCATCAGTATTTACTTCTACTCCATCTAAAATACCATCTCCATCTGTATCAGCATTTTCTGGATCCGTACCAATTGTTTCTTCTTCTGCTGTTGTTAAGCCATCAGCATCACAATCACTCGTTGGTAGTGGAGTTCCTCCTATAGAATCACAATCGTCTAATGCGTTAGTAGCATCATCTACTTCTTGTCCGTCTAAAATACCATCACCATCAGAATCTGGATCATTAGGATCTGTTCCTAATGCTGCTTCCTCTTCATCAGATAAGCCATCGTTATCTGTATCTACAGGTTCTACCGCTATTCTTGCTACTGCAGTTGCACAAACTTCTGGCGCTACTGCTGTATTACAAACTTGATAGTTGACTATAACTGTAGAGCCTTCTTCTCCTACTGCTGGGGTATATGTCATTTCTCCAGTTACTGGATCTAAATCTATAGTTCCTGTTGCAGTTCCTCCTGGCATTTCTACCAAGCTTATGGTTCCTGCTGGGATAAAATCATCATTATCTAAAAGATTAAATACCACAGTATCTCCTGCATTTACAGTTATATCGTCATCACCAGCCATTGGATTATCAGAGTTAGGATCAGTAATGGTTGGGTTGCCATCATTATCATCATCTGTATCTCTATAATCTACATCGTCTACTGTATCTGTATTCTGAGTTATATCACTTCCGCTATCTAACTCATCATTTACATCGAATCCATCATTTGGATCTACTCCTTCAAATACATTTAGTAAACCATCACCATCTGTATCTGTTGTATTAGTAACTTCTGGTAAACCTGCTTCTTCTGTATCTGGAACACCATCACCATCAGAATCTGTATTTAAGTAATCTGGAATACCATCTGTTGTGTCTCCACTATCTTCTGGTATTGTTATTGGTGCCGCATCATAAGCATCATTAACTCCGTTACCATCTACATCTGCTTCATTAACTGGTGTTAATGGATCGTCTACTATAGGTGCAACATAACCATCTGTTGGTTGGGCTTCTACATTATCTGGGATACCATCGTTATCAGAATCTATATCCTGGAAGTTTGGAATACCATCGCCATCAGAATCATTTTCTCCTGGAGTTCCTTCTGTAAACGGATTGTTATCTCCATCTAAATTAGGGTCTTCTAATACATCTGGAATACCATCATTATCATCATCTAAATCTACACTATCAGATATACCATCATTATCATTATCCTCTCCATCCAAGTAATCTGGTACACCATCTCCATTAGAATCTACACTTGGTGTTCCTGTATTTGGATTACCATCTCCGTCTGGATCAGCCCCTTCTGTATTTGTTGGAAGCCCATCATTATCATCATCTGTATCTAAATAATCTGGAATGTTATCTCCATCACTATCCTGATTCTCTGGATCACTTGTAGCGTCTCCATCGTAATCTTCTGCGATAGTTAAGATTCCGTCATTATCATCATCTACATCTCTAAAGTTTACATCTTCTGCTCCATCTGTATCAGTGGTTCCGTCTGCTCCTGAATCTAATGCTTCATTCACATCTGCATAACCATCATTTAGAGTACCATTTTCGTAATCGTCTAAGATTCCATCATTGTCTGCATCTCCAATATCATTTGCTACCGTTAACCCAGCGTCTATAGTATCTATTACTCCATCGTTATCAGAATCTGTATCTAGATAATCTGGAATACCATCTGGTGTTGTTGTACCGTCGAAAGCAACTTCACTATCTACTGGTATTACCCCATTTGTTGATTCATATGCATTATCTAAACCATCATCATCATCATCTAAACCAGTTGGTGCTATATAACCCGCTGTAGTTTGTGCTTCTACATTATCTGGAATACCATCATTATCACTATCCAAGTCTTGGAAGTCTGGGATACCATCGCCATCTGCATCAAATACATCTACAATACCATCATTATTTGCATCTGCTCCTGTATCTGGATCTTTGTAATCTGGTGTTCCGTCTGCATCTGTATCCTGATCTGGATCAAATCCTAATTCTACTGTATCTAGAATACCATCGTTATCATCATCTACATCTACATTATCCTGAATACCATCGCCATCTAAATCATTAATATCTAGGTAATCTGGAACATTATCTCCATCTGTATCTGAAGGTGGTGTACCTGTATTTGGATTACCATCTCCATCTGGGTCCGGATTCTCATCAGCTGTTAATACACCATCATTATCATCATCTTCCTCTAAATAGTCTGGAATATTATCTCCATCTGTATCCTGGATATCTCCTGTATTTGGATTACCATCTGTATCTGGATTTGGTGTTTCAAATACTGTTAACAATCCATCATCATCATCATCTACATCCAAGTAATCTGGAATATTATCATTGTCTGTATCCTGAGATGCTGGCACATTACCCGCTGGGTCTGGATTTTCAAACTCCGTATTAACTCCATCATTATCATCATCTACATCCAAGTAATCTGGAATTGTATCTGTTGGTACATCTGGATTCGTAAATGGTCCTCCATCTGTATTTTGAGCATCACTTGGATTACCATCATTATCTGGATCTGGATTTTCGTTAATAGTTTCTACACCATCATTATCATCATCCGTATCTAGATAATCTGGTGTACCATCACCATCACTATCCTGATCTGTTGGATCACCTACAGTAACATAATCTTCATTTACTGTATTTACACCATCATTATCATCATCTACATCTCTATAATCTACATCATCTATGGTATCTGTATTCTGAGTTGTAACACTTCCTGTATCTAACTCATCGTTTACATCGAAACCATCTGCCGGATCTACTCCTTCAAATACATTTAATAAGCCATCACCATCTGTATCTGTTGTGTTGGTAATTTCTGGCAATCCTGCTTCTATTGTATCTGGTACATTATCTCCATCAGAATCTGTATTTAAGTAATCTGGAATACCATCTGTAGTATCTCCGCTATCTTCTGGTGTTGTTATTGGTGCCGCATCATAAGCATCATTAACTCCATTACCATCTACATCTGCTTCATTAACTGGTGTTAATGGGTCATCTACTACAGGAGCTACATAACCTACTGTTGGTTGCGCTTCTACATTATCTGGTATACCATCGTTATCAGCATCTATATCCTGGAAGTTTGGAATACCATCGTTGTCGGTATCATTCTCTCCTGGAGTTCCTTCTGTATAAGGATTGTTGTCTCCGTCTAAATTAGGATCTTCTAATGTGTCTAAAATACCATCATTATCATCATCTAAATCTACACTATCAGGAATACCATCTCCATCTAAATCATCTACATCTAAATAATCTGGTGTACCATCTTGATCGCTATCCAATGGATCATTTGTTAATGGATTCCCATCTACATCTGGATTTTCATCTATGGTTAATACAGCGTCATTATCATCATCTGTATCTCTATAGTCTACTTCATCAATTGTATCTGTATTTTCTGTGTCTTCACTACCATTATCTAATTCATCGTTCACATCAAATCCATCATTTAAATCAGTACCTTCAAAAGCATCATCTAATCCATCATTATCGATATCAGAATTTAATGGTGTTAAATCTGGCTGCCCATCTTTATCCGCATCAAATGCTTCTACTGTATCCAATACACCATCATCATCACTATCCGTATCTAAATAATCTGGTAAATCTTCTGTTGTATTTCCGTCTGTATCTACTGGATTAATTGGGTTTCCAGTACCATTTTCGTATACATCGTCTACACCATTATTATTTAAATCATTACCACTAGGTGCTACATAATCTGTTGTGGTTTGCCCTTCTACATTATCTGGAATACCATCGTTATCAGCATCGATATCTAAGAAGTCTGGTAAGGTATCCGTATCAGTATTCTGCGGAGCATTTGTAAGTGTTCCAGAATCTGGAATATCCTCTACATCATCTACTAATCCATTTGTTCCTACTAAAGCATCCGTTGTTCCATCTGGTTGAGTAGTTCCTACTATACCATCATTATCTGGATCTAATGCTGCGTTTCCTGTTTCTACTACATCGTAGATACCATCGTTATCGCCATCTAAATCTAAATGATTTGGTACGCCATCGCTATCTGTATCATATACATCTGGTATACCATCGTTGTTACCATCTGGCAAGTCTGCGATTCCATCATTATCAGTATCGGTATCCATGTAATTTGGAATACCATCATTATCATCATCTCCACTTGGGGTTGGTGTTCCTGCTGGTACTTCCTCTGTATCTGGAATACCATCATTATCATCATCTAAATCTACCAAGTCTGAAATACCATCCATATCTGCATCCATGATTTCTCTAAAGTCTACTTCTGTTGTAGCTGAGTTATCATCATTGTTTGTTCCTGCTGCTCCTGTGTCTAAATTATCATTGACATCAAAGGCTGTTCCGATTGGAGTTATGTTAGCATCGAAAATATCTAACAAGCCATCATTATCTACATCTTCTGTTAATGGTTTACCATTTATTAAGTCTTGACCTGCTTCTAATACATCTGTTACACCATCATCATCACTATCATTATCCAAGTAATCTGGTGTTCCTGTACCATCTGCATCACTTGTATCTACTGGTGTGATTCCTGCATTTGTTGCTAAGAAGTCTGCATCATAAGCATCATCGATTCCATCGCCATCACTATCATTACCGATTGGTGCAATGTAATCGGCCGTAGTTTGTCCTTCTACATTATCTGGAATACCATCGTTATCCGCATCGATATCTAAGAAGTCTGGTAAGGTATCCGTATCACTGCTTGGTATCATCGTTGTTGGTGCTCCTCCTTCTGTTCCGCTTTCTGCTGCATCCGGTAAGCCGTTAGCGCCTACTGCTCCATCTACTTCTCCATCTCCGTCTGGGTCTAATGCTCCATTGCCTGTTTCTACTACATCGTAGATACCATCGTTATCGCCATCTAAATCTAAATGGTTCGGTACGCCATCGCCATCGGTATCGTATACATCTGGGATACCATCGTTGTTGCCATCGGCTACATCTGGGGTACCATCATTATCACTATCCGTATCCATATAATTTGGAATACCATCATTATCATCATCTCCACTTGGGGTTGGTGTTCCTGCTGGTACTTCTTCTGTATCTGGAATACCATCATTATCATCATCTAAATCTACCAAGTCTGAAATACCATCATTATCTGCATCCATGATTTCTCTAAAGTCTACTTCTGGCGTAGATGAGTTATCATCGTTATCTGTATCTTCTGCTCCTGTATCTAAATTATCATTCACATCAAAGGCAGTTCCGATTGGAGTTATGTTAGCATCGAAAATATCTAACAAGCCATCATTATCTACATCTTCTGTTAATGGTTTACCATTTATTAAGTCTTGACCTGCTTCTAATACATCTGTTACACCATCATCATCACTATCATTATCCAAGTAATCTGGTGTTCCTGTACCATCTGCATCACTTGTATCTACTGGTGTGATTCCTGCATTTGTTGCTAAGAAGTCTGCATCATAAGCATCATCGATTCCATCGCCATCACTATCATTACCGATTGGTGCAATGTAATCGGCCGTAGTTTGTCCTTCTACATTATCTGGAATACCATCGTTATCCGCATCGATATCTAAGAAGTCTGGTAAGGTATCCGTATCACTGCTTGGTATCACCGTTGTTGGTGCTCCTCCTTCTGTTCCGCTTTCTGCTGCATCCGGTAAGCCGTTAGCGCCTACTGCTCCATCTACTTCTCCATCTCCGTCTGGGTCTAATGCTCCATTGCCTGTTTCTACTACATCGTAGATACCATCGTTATCGCCATCTAAATCTAAATGGTTCGGTACGCCATCGCCATCGGTATCGTATACATCTGGGATACCATCGTTGTTGCCATCGGCTACATCTGGGGTACCATCATTATCACTATCCGTATCCATATAATTTGGAATACCATCCATATCATCGTCTCCACTTGGGGTTGGTGTTCCTGCTGGTACTTCTTCTATATCTGGAATACCATCATTATCATCATCCAAGTCTACTACATCTGGAATACCATCCATATCTGCATCCATGATTTCTCTAAAGTCTACTTCTGTTGTAGCTGAGTTATCATCATTGTTAGTACCCTCTGCTCCTGTATTTAAATTATCATTCACATCAAAGGCTGTTCCGATTGGTGTGTTGTTGTCATCAAAGGCATCATCTAATCCGTCACCATCGGTATCTATTCCTGTTGGTACTAAATTAGTTCCTAACAATTGTCCGGATTCTAACATATCACTAATACCATCATCATCACTATCATTATCCAAGTAATCTGGAGTACCTGTGGCATCTGCATCACTAGTATCTACTGGAGTAATTCCTGTATTTGTTGCTAAGAAGTCTGCATCATAAGCATCATCGATACCATCGCCATCACTATCGTTACCGATTGGCGCTACGTAATCTGCCGTAGTTTGTCCTTCTACATTATCTGGGATACCATCGTTATCAGCATCAATATCCAAGAAGTCTGGTAAAGTATCTCCATCACTTGATGGTATCACCGTTGTTGGTGCGCCACCATCGATGCCACTCTCTGCCGTATCTGGTAATCCGTTTGTTCCTACTGGAGCATCGGTAGTTCCATCGGGCTGAGTTGTGCCGATTATACCATCATTATCTGGGTCTAAAGCGCTATTTCCTGTTTCTACTACATCGTAGATACCATCATTATCGCCATCTAAATCTAAATGGTTCGGTACACCATCACCATCGGTATCGTATACATCTGGGATACCATCGTTGTTACCATCTGGCAAGTCTGCGATTCCATCATTATCACTATCAGTTTCCATATAATTTGGAATACCATCATTATCATCGTCTACACTTGGGATTGGTGTTCCTGCTGGTACTTCTTCTGTATCTGGAATACCATCATTATCATCATCCAAGTCTACCAAGTCTGTAATACCATCCATATCAGCATCCATGACTTCTCTAAAGTCTACTTCTGGTGTAGCTGAGTTATCATCGTTATCTGTATCTTCTGCTCCTGAATTTAAGTTATCGTTCACATCAAAAGCTGTTCCGATTGGAGTTATGTTAGCATCGAAAATATCTAACAAACCATCATTATCTACATCTTCTGTTAATGGTTTACCATTTATTAAGTCTTGACCTGCTTCTAATACATCTGTTACACCATCATCATCACTATCATTATCTAAGTAATCCGGAATACCTGTGGCATCTGCATCACTGGTATCTACTGGTGTGATTCCTGCATTTGTTGCTAAGAAGTCTGCATCATAAGCATCATCGATACCATCGCCATCACTATCGTTACCGATTGGTGCTACGTAATCTGCCGTAGTTTGTCCTTCTACATTATCTGGGATACCATCGTTATCCGAATCAATATCCAAGAAGTCTGATAAGGTATCCGTATCACTGTTTGGTATCATCGTTGTTGGTGCTCCTCCTTCTGTGCCACTCTCTGCTGCATCTGGTAAACCGTTTGCGCCTACTGCTCCTTCTATTACACCATCTCCATCTATATCTAAAGCGCTATTTCCTGTTTCTACTACATCGTAGATACCATCGTTATCGCCATCTAAATCTAAATGATTTGGTACGCCATCGCCATCGGTATCGTATACATCTGGGATACCATCGTTGTTACCATCTGGTAAGTCTGCGATTCCATCGTTATTGGTATCCTTATCCATGTAATTTGGTATACCATCATTATCATCGTCTCCACTTGGGGTTGGTGTTCCTGCTGGTACTTCTTCTGTATCTGGAATACCATCATTATCATCATCCAAGTCTACTACATCTGGAATACCATCCATATCAGCATCCATGATTTCTCTAAAGTCTACTTCTGGCGTAGCTGAGTTATCATCATTGTTTGTTCCTGCTGCTCCTGTGTCTAAATTATCATTCACATCAAAAGCTGTTCCGATTGGAGTTATGTTAGCATCGAAAATATCTAACAAACCATCATTATCTACATCTTCTGTTAATGGTTTACCATTTATTAAGTCTTGACCTGCTTCTAATACATCTGTTACACCATCATCATCACTATCATTATCTAAGTAATCCGGAATACCTGTGGCATCTGCATCACTGGTATCTACTGGAGTAATTCCTGCATTTGTTGCTAAGAAGTCTGCATCATAAGCATCATCGATACCATCGCCATCACTATCATTACCAATTGGTGCTATGTAATCGGCTGTAGTTTGTCCTTCTACATTATCTGGGATACCATCGTTATCCGCATCGATATCTAAGAAGTCTGGTAAGGTATCCGTATCACTGCTTGGTATCACCGTTGTTGGTGCTCCACCTTCTGTGCCACTCTCTGCTGCATCTGGTAAGCCGTTAAGACCAACTGCTCCTTCTATTGCACCATCTCCATCAGTATCTAAAGCGCTATTTCCTGTTTCTACTACATCGTAAATACCATCGTTATCGCCATCTAAATCTAAATGGTTCGGTACACCATCGCCATCGGTATCGTATACATCTGGAATACCATCGTTGTTGCCATCTGGCAAGTCTGCGATTCCATCGTTATTGGTATCCTTATCCATGTAATTTGGTATACCATCCATATCATCATCTCCACTTGGGGCTGATGTTCCTGCTGGTACTTCCTCTGTATCTGGAATACCATCATTATCATCATCTAAATCTACCAAGTCTGAAATACCATCATTATCTGCATCCATGATTTCTCTAAAGTCTACTTCTGGCGTAGCTGAGTTATCATCATTATTAGTACCCTCTGCTCCTGTATCTAAATTATCATTCACATCAAAGGCAGTTCCGATTGGTGTTATGTTAGCATCGAAAATATCTAACAAACCATCATTATCTACATCTTCTGTTAATGGTTTACCATTTATTAAGTCTTGACCTGCTTCTAATACATCTGTTACACCATCATCATCACTATCATTATCCAAGTAATCTGGAGTGCCTGTGGCATCTGCATCACTCGTATCTACTGGTGTGATTCCTGCATTTGTTGCTAAGAAATCTGCATCATAAGCATCATCGATACCATCGCCATCACTATCGTTACCGATTGGTGCAATGTAATCTGCCGTAGTTTGTCCTTCTACATTATCTGGAATACCATCGTTATCCGCATCGATATCTAAGAAATCTGGTAAGGTATCACCATCACTGCTTGATATCACCGTTGTTAGTACTCCACCATCTGTTCCGCTTTCTGCGGCATCTGGTAAGCCGTTTGCGCCTACTACTAATCCATCTACTTCTCCATCTCCGTCTGTATCTAAGGCTCCGTTTCCTGTTTCTACTATATCGTAGATACCATCGTTATCACCATCTAAATCTAAATGGTTGGGTACACCATCACCATCCGTATCGTATACATCTGGGATACCATCGTTGTTACCATCTGGCAAGTCTGCGATTCCATCATTATCACTATCCGTATCCATGTAATTTGGTATACCATCATTATCATCGTCTTCACTTGGGGTTGGTGTTCCTGCTGGTACTTCTTCTGTATCTGGAATACCATCATTATCATCATCTAAATCTACCAAGTCTGTAATACCATCTTCATCTGCATCCATGATTTCTCTAAAGTCTACTTCTGCTGATAATGGTGCATCGTTATTATCTGTTCCTGCTGCTCCTGTATCTAAATTATCATTCACATCAAATGGAGTACCTAAAGCTGTATTGTTATCATCGAAGGCATCGTCTAATCCGTCACCATCGGTATCTACTCCTGTTGGTACTAGGTTAGTCCCTAATAATTGTCCTGCTTCTAGCATATCACTAATACCATCATCATCACTATCATCATCCAAATAATCTGGAGTGCCTGTGGCATCTGCATCACTCGTATCTACTGGTGTGATTCCTGCATTTGTTGCTAAGAAATCTGTATCATAAGCATCATCGATACCATCGCCATCACTATCATTACCAATTGGTGCTATGTAATCGGCTGTAGTTTGTCCTTCTACATTATCTGGGATACCATCGTTATCCGCATCGATATCTAAGAAGTCTGGTAAGGTATCCGTATCACTGCTTGGTATCACCGTTGTTGGTGCTCCACCTTCTGTGCCACTCTCTGCTGCATCTGGTAAGCCGTTAAGACCAACTGCTCCTTCTATTGCACCATCTCCATCAGTATCTAAAGCGCTATTTCCTGTTTCTACTACATCGTAAATACCATCGTTATCGGCATCTAAATCTAAATGGTTGGGTACACCATCACCATCCGTATCGTATACATCTGGGATACCATCGTTGTTACCATCTGGCAAGTCTGCGATTCCATCATTATCAGTATCTGTATCCATATAATTTGGAATACCATCATTATCATCGTCTCCACTTGGGCTTGGTGTTCCTGCTGCTACTTCTTCTGTATCTGGAATACCATCATTATCGTCGTCTAAATCTACCAAGTCTGAAATACCATCATTATCTGCATCCATGATTTCTCTAAAGTCTACTTCTGGCGTAGCTGAGTTATCATCGTTATCTGTATCTTCTGCTCCTGTATCTAAATTATCATTCACATCAAAGGCTGTTCCGATTGGTGTGTTGTTGTCATCAAAGGCATCGTCTAATCCATCACCATCAGTATCTACTCCTGTTGGTACTAAATTAGTTCCTAACAATTGTCCGGATTCTAACATATCACTAATACCATCATCATCACTATCATTATCCAAGTAATCTGGAGTACCTGTGGCATCTGCATCACTCGTATCTACTGGTGTGATTCCTGCATTTGTTGCTAAGAAGTCTGCATCATAAGCATCATCTATACCATCGCCATCACTATCGTTACCTATTGGTGCTACGTAATCTGCCGTAGTCTGTCCTTCTACATTATCTGGGATACCATCGTTATCCGCATCGATATCCAAGAAGTCTGGTAAGGTATCACCATCACTTGTTGTTATCACTGTAATTAATGCATTTCCGTCAGTACCTCCTTCGGCATCATCAGGAATACCATTTAAACCAACTGCCCCATCTACCAGACCATTTCCATCTGGATCTAATGCTGTATTTCCTGTTTCTACTATATCATAAATACCATCGTTATCCGCATCTAAATCAAAATGATTTGGTACGCCATCGCCATCTGTATCGTATACATCTGGGATACCATCATTGTTACCATCGGCTACATCTGGATTACCATCATTATCACTATCCGTATCCATATAATTTGGAATACCATCCATATCATCATCATCACTTGGTGATAAGCCTTGTGCTTCATCTGTATCTAAAATACCATCGTTATCATCATCTTCATCAACTAAATCAGGGATACCATCCATATCAGCATCCATGATTTCTCTAAAGTCTACTTCTGTTGTAGCTGAGTTATCATCATTGTCTGTTCCTGCTGCTCCTGTATCTAAATTATCATTGACATCAAATGGAGTACCTATTGGTGTATTGTTAACATCGAAGGCATCGTCTAAGCCATCACCATCCGTATCTACTCCTGTTGGTGTTAAATTAGTTCCTAATAATTGTCCAGATTCAAACATATCTAATACACCATCATCATCACTATCATCATCCAAGTAATCTGGAATACCTGTGGCGTCTGCATCACTCGTATCTACTGGTGTGATTCCTGCATTTGTTGCTAAGAAATCCGCATCATAAGCATCATCGATACCATCGCCATCACTATCATTACCAATTGGTGCTATGTAATCTGCCGTAGTTTGCCCTTCAATATTATCTGGAATACCATCGTTATCTGCATCGATATCTAAGAAATCATCAAACGCATCTAAATCAGTATTTGATATAACTGCTGTTTGTATACCACCATCTGTTCCACTCTCTGCTGCATTTGGTAATCCGTTAGCACCTACTGCTCCATCTACTACTCCATCTCCGTCTGGATCTAATGCTGCATTTCCTGTTTCTACTACATCGTAGATACCATCGTTATCGGCATCTAAATCGAAATGATTTGGTACGCCATCACCATCCGTATCGTATACATCTGGGATACCATCATTATTACCATCGGCTAAGTCTGGATTACCATCATTATCAATATCAGTATCCATATAATTTGGTATGCCATCCATATCATCATCTTCACTTGGTGGAGTTCCTAATGGTGAATCTGTTAAATCTAGAATACCATCATTATCATCATCATCATCGACTAAATCAGGGATGCCATCCATATCATTATCCTGTATCTCTCTAAAATCTACTTCTACGGTAGCTGTATCATCATCATTGTCTGTTCCTGCTGCTCCTGTATCTAAATTATCATTCACATCAAATAGGGTACCTGCAGCTGTGTTGTTATCATCGAAGGCATCATCTAAACCGTCACCATCGGTATCTACTCCTGTTGGTACTAAATTAGTTCCTAATAATTGTCCTGCCTCTAACATATCACTGATGCCATCATCATCACTATCTATATCTATATAATCTGGCTCTGATGTAAGATCTGTATCACTTGTATCTACTGGCGCAATTCCTGTATTACCTACAATATCAGTATCATAAGCATCGTCTATACCATCTCCATCACTATCGTTACCAATTGGTGCTACGTAATCTGCCGTAGTTTGCCCTTCAATATTATCTGGAATACCATCGTTATCAGCATCGATATCCAAGAAGTTTGGTAAAGCATCCGTATCGCTGTTTAATACTTCCGCAGTTATAGCCCCTCCATCTGTGCCACTTTCAGCATCATCTGGTAACCCATTTAAACCAACTGCTCCATCTACTACACCATTACCATCTGGATCTAAAGCTCCATTTTCTGTTTCTACTACATCGTAAATACCATCGTTATCAGCATCTAGATCAAAATGATTGGGTACGCCATCACCATCGGTATCGTATATATCTGGAATACCGTCATTATTACCATCTGCTAAGTCTGGTGTTGTTGCTCCTCCATCTCCATCTGGATCTACATCGGCATAATTTGGTATACCATCATTATCAGCATCTCCACTTGGATTTGGTGTTCCTAATGGATATTCATCAGTATCTGGAATACCATCGTTATCATCATCTATATCTGTAAAATCAGCGATACCATCCTCATCATTATCTATTAAGTCTCTATAATCTAAATCGCCTCCTGTTAAATAATCACCATCTACATCTCCTAATTCAACATCCGTTGGTGGGTTTATACCATCATTTACTGTTGAGCCAGGGATTAAACTATCATCATTATCATCAAAGGCATCATCTAAGCCATCGCCATCCGTATCTACTCCTGATGGTACATTATCTGTATCTCCATTCTCAAAAATATCTGGCACACCATCATTCTCTGCATCTGTATCTACATAATCTGGTAAGAAATCTCCATCCATATCTGTATCCACTGGGTCTATTCCTGTATTACCTGGTATATCTGAATCATAAGCATCATCGATACCATCACCATCACTATCATTACCAACTGGTGGTACATAACCAAGCGTTGGTTGCCCTTCTATATTATCTGGGATACCATCTCCATCGGCATCTATATCTAGGAAATCAGGATTTCCAATACTATCTGAATTTGGTAAATTTGAGAAGGTTATTCCGTTCGATTCTATAATATCTTCATAACCATTACCATTAGCATCTGGATCTAGAGCATTTATAATTCCATCGCCATCGGTATCTGCCCCTGGTGTCTGGTCTATATCTGCTATATTATCTATACCATCACCATCGGTATCTGTACCTCCTGTTTGATCTACATCTACACTATCTGGAATACCATCGTTATCTGAATCTAACATAAGATCGACAACTCCATCTCCATCGCCATCTATTTGATCAAATTCTGTATGGTCTAAAATACCATCGTTATCTGAATCTAGATCAAAATGGTTTGGTATACCATCGTCATCAAAATCATATATATCTGGGATACCATCGTTATTGATATCTGCAATATCTGGAGTACCATCATTATTACTATCCGTATCTGCATAGTTAGGAATTCCATCATTATCATCATCTGCCCCTGGTGCCGTTGTTCCTGTTGGAACTTCTAATGTGTCTAAAATACCATCATTATCATCATCTAAATCTACTACATCAGGAACTCCATCATTATCAGCATCCATTACTTCTCTAAAATCTACTTCTGCTGTTAATGGTTCATCTTCATTATCTGTAGCATTAGCTCCAGTATCTAAATTATCGTTAACATCAAAAGTAGTTCCGATTGGTGTATTGTTGTCATCAAAGGCATCGTCTAATCCATCACCATCCGTATCTATTCCTGTTGGTGCTAGATTAGTTCCCAATAATTGTCCTGCCTCTATCATATCACTTACGCCATCATCATCACTATCATCATCTAAATAATCTGGAATACCTGTTACATCTACATCACTCGTATCTACTGGAGTAATTCCTGCATTTGTTGCTAAGAAATCTGTATCATAAGCATCATCAATACCATCGCCATCACTATCGTTACCGATTGGTGCTACGTAATCTGCCGTGGTTTGTCCTTCTACATTATCTGGGATACCATCGTTATCTGCATCAATATCTAAGAAGTCTGGCAATGCATCAGTATCATTACTTGGTATTACCGTTGTTGGTGCTCCTCCTTCTGTGCCACTCTCTGCGGCATCCGGTAATCCGTTAGCGCCTACTGCTCCATCTACTTCTCCATCACCATCTGGATCTAATGCGCCATTTCCTGTTTCTACTACATCGTAGATACCATCATTATCACCATCTAAATCGAAATGATTAGGTACGCCGTCGCCATCTGTATCATACACATCTGGAATACCATCATTATTACCATCGGCTATATCTGGAGTACCATCATTATTACCATCCGTATCTGCATAGTTAGGAATACCATCATTATCATCATCGGCTCCTGGTGCTGCTACGCCTAATGGAACTTCTGAAGTATCTGGGATACCATCATTATCATCGTCTAAATCTACTAGGTCTGGGATACCATCTTCATCGGCATCTAGCAATTCTCTCCAATTTGGTTCTACATTACTAGTATCGTCTGTATTAGGGAAACTACCTAATGCCGTTTGTCCATTATTTGTTGGGTTTGTTAATGGTGTTACTGCTACATCTATAGCATCAAAATTATCATCTAAACCGTCTCCATCATCATCCATACCTGCTGGTATTGTATCTGCTACACCATTATCATCGGTATCGTATGCCTCTATGGTATCACTCTCTCCATCAGCATCACTATCTAAATCTAAATAATCTGGTGTTACATCTCCTGTAGCAGCATCGGTATTTACTGGTACTATTGCTACTGAAGTTGTTGCCACTGGTGCTGCTATATTAGTATCATCAAATGGATCATAGGCATTATCTATACCATCGCCATCGGTATCTACCCCGCTTGGTGGTATATAGCCTGTTGATGGTTGTGCTTCTATAATATCTACAATACCATCATTATCGGCATCGATATCTAAATAATCTGGGCTTAATTCATTGGTTGGATCATCTGTATCTAAAGGTTGTATTGCTGTTGTTGAGAATGCATCGTTATCACTATCTACTTCATCTGGAACTCCGTTTAACCCTACTGGTCCATCTATTCTACCATCATTATTTATATCAGTAATTGGTGTTCCACTTTCTACTACATCGTAAATACCATCATTATCACTATCTAAATCTACACTATTTGGTATACCATCGCCATCAAAATCAGAGGCGCTACATAATAAACTTCTAAATGCTATATTATCTATGGTAATAGACCCTGCATTTGCAACAGGATTGTTATATAAATAGAATCTAATTTTATAAAACTTGTTAGGTAACAATTGTAGGTTTGTTGTTGCTGGTCGTCTAAATGATGAAGCATTTACTGTGGCTTCATCAAACAATACTACGCTGTTTACAAAATTATCCCCAGAAATTTCTACCTGGTACTGGTATCCTGATCTAAAATCTAATGCTGGTACGCTTACTGGTTCTGCAAAGAAAAATAGTTGAGATATACTATAAGGATTTGCTCCTGTTGTAAATGCAATTTCTAAATAATCATTATCCGCTTTAGCTGTTGCTAAATCTGCTTGATTTACTCCTTGTAAATCTATATATCCTCCTCCTGCATTATTTGCGTCTTCTGTATAACTTAGTCCTGATCCAAATACTTGTGCGTAAGCTGTACCTGTAGCTATAAAATCGGTTTCTGCTGTTGTAGCCGATAAGTCTGCTGATAAATTATCGTATAATAACATTAATGGTAATGGTGATGCTCCGTTAGGTGCACATGCACTCTCTGTTACATCCAATATACCATCATTATCATCATCTAAATCTACTGCATCTGGGATACCATCACCATCTGTATCTACTGGTACTGGTGGCTCTCTATAATCTACCTCTGCTGTACTAGACTCCTGATTATTTGGTAAGCTATCTGATCCTGTATCTAAATCATCATTTACATCAAATGGATCTCCTACTGTTGTATTTACATCATCGTAAGCATCTAATAAACCATCTCCGTCTATATCGGTATCTGTAGGTGCTAAAGCTAATTGTGCTTCCTGTGTATCTAATATTCCATCACCATCTGAATCTGTATCTAAATAATCCGGAATTGTATCGCTATTAGTAAGTGTATCATCTGTATTTTGAGGTGTAATACCTGCTGCTGTATTATCATCGATAGTTTCATATACATTATACAGACCATTGTTCCCTACAGCTCCTGTTGGTGCTATATATCCAACTGTAGGTTGTGCTTCTACATTATCTGGAATACCATCGTTATCCGAATCGATATCTAAATGGTTTGGAATACCATCATCATCTGTATCTGGACAATAATTCATACTAAAAATGAATGAATTGTAATCTCCGAATGTTGCCGGATTGTTATCTCCAACTGTTGTATCTAAATTTATATAAGTAACCAGTACATCAGAAACTGGCTCACTTGGAGAAATATTAAACTCTACATAAGGTGCATTTCCTTGAATACCAGAAGTAGGTGCTCCTGTAATAGTTATGGTATTTCCTGAATTGGTAATTATTGCTTCGGAAGTAGAATTTACAATCCACTCGAAACTCGCACTAACTCCAACTGCTTGGAAAGTTACTTGGTCTGTTCTATTTAAAGCTGTAACACTACCATCTGGAGTTGAAAATGATAAAAACTCCGGATTAACTAATGTAATATTAGTACTAAATCCTTCATTTAATGTATATCCATTGTCATCAACAAATCGAATTGCATTTGCTCCATTAGCTAAAATCTCAACTCCTGTAGAAGATCCTATTGGCGTTGGTGCTGCAATAGAAATATTAGAAGTCAATGGATTTCCTGCCGTATCGTTTGTTAAAGTTGCACTACCTCCTGATACTTCTGTTAAGGGACCACCAAAGTCTGTACCAATTCGTACATCTACATCTGGACACTCAACAGAATCGATAATACCATCATTATCATCATCAATATCTGTTAAATCATCGATACCATCATTATCTGTATCTTGCAACTCTCTATAATCTACTTCTGCTGTGCTAGGCGATTCTGTATTTGGTAAATTTTGTGGATCGTTACTAGGATCTAAAACATTACCATTCGTATCTGTATAATCATCTGTATTTTCATAGCTTCCATACAATCCATTTGTTCCTACGGTTCCCATTGGAGAAGAAAGCCCTGCTTCTTGTGTATCTAATATTCCATCACCATCTGAATCTGTATCTAAATAATCCGGAATTGTATCGCTATTAGTAAGTGTATCATCTGTATTTTGAGGTGTAATACCTGCTGCTGTATCATCATCGATAGTTTCATATACATTATACAGACCATTGTTCCCTACAGCTCCTGTTGGTGCTATATACCCAACTGTAGGTTGTGCTTCTACATTATCTGGTATACCATCGTTATCCGAATCGATATCTAAAGCATCTGGAATACCATCATCATCTGTATCTGGACAATAATTCATACTAAAAATGAACGAATTGTAATCTCCGAATGTTGCTGGATTGTTATCTCCAACTGTTGTATCTAAATTTATATAAATAACCTGTACATCAGAAACTGGCTCACTTGGAGAAATATTAAACTCTACATAAGGTGCATTTCCTTGGATACCAGAAGTAGGTGCTCCTGTAATAGTTATGGTATTTCCTGAATTGGTAATAATTGCTTCGGAAGTAGAATTTACTATCCACTCGAAACTCGCACTAACTCCAACTGCTTGGAAAGTTACTTGGTCTGTTCTATTTAAAGCTGTAACACTACCATCTGGAGTTGAAAATGATAAAAACTCCGGATTAACTAATGTAATATTAGTACTAAATCCTTCATTTAATGTATATCCATTGTCATCAACAAATCGAATTGCATTTGCTCCATTAGCTAAAATCTCAACTCCTGTAGAAGATCCTATTGGCGTTGGTGCTGCAATAGAAATATTAGAAGTCAATGGATTTCCTGCCGTATCGTTTGTTAAAGTTGCACTACCTCCTGATACTTCTGTTAAAGGACCACCAAAGTCTGTACCAATTCGCACATCTACATCTGGACACTCAACAGAATCGATAATACCATCATTATCATCATCAATATCTGTTAAATCATCGATACCATCATTATCTCTATCTTTAGTATTGTCTCTGAAATCGACTTCTGCGGTATTAGGGTTTTGAATGTTAGGTGTATCTATCGCTCCATTATCTAAATCATCGTTTACATCAAATGGATCTCCTGCTACTGTATTTACAGCATCGTAAGCATCTAATAAACCATCTCCATCTATATCATTAGCAGAACTTGCTTGTGTTTGTCCAGATTCTATAACATCTAATATGCCATCATCATCACTATCTGTATCTCTAAAATCTGGCATTGTATCAGCATCACTATTTTCTGGCGTAGCTATACCATCGGTAGGGAACCCACCTGCTGTGGTATATACGGTTGGTATACCTTGTCCGTTTACATCTGTTGTTCCTACTACTCCACCAGTACCAGGGGCTATATACCCTATTGTTGGTTGTGCTTCTACATTGTCTGGAATACCATCGTTATCGGCATCTATATCTATATGGTTAGCTATACCATCACCATCTGAATCGTATGCTGGTTCTACCGCATCATTATCATCTCCGATTGCAGGGTCGTTTGGATCATCATCGGCATAATTTGGCACACCATCGTTATCATCATCTTCACTTGGCACTAATAAACCAGTTGGGTATTCGTCTTCATCTAAAATACCATCATTATCATCATCTAAATCGGCTAAATCGTTTACACCGTCATTATCACTATCGGTTGCTATTGCAGGTCCTGTTGGATCTATAATTTCTGCATCTACATCCGAATCGTCTCCAAATAAATCATCTGTTAATGTATAGGTAACCGTTAATACATCTGTAGTAATATCTGGCGTATTTATATCATCATCATCATCATAGCTTATTGTTTCTATGGCTTCTACTGTTGTAAATTTTCTATAACTTTTATTTACTGATCCCGGTGTATCTGCTCCAAATTTACGGTATGCATCTAATTGATCTAAACTTGTAACACCATACCAATAGAATTTAATTTCTGCTACTTGCCCTGGTGCTCCACATTGTAATGTAAAATCTACCAAACCAAATGGGTACTCATAAAAGTCATCTAAAGAAGCTAAATCTGCTTCTTGTACCATTTCCATTCTTGTAATTTGATTACAAGCTCCTGTTACTTCTAAGGTTACATAACTACCTGTAATACCTGGTATAGATGCTACACTTGGTTGTGAGCTATCTAAAACACCATCTCCATTACCATCTCCGCCACTTGGCGCACCATCTTCTATAGTTTCGGATACATTATCTAAATCGTCTTGTGGTGCACAATTACCATTGTCTATACCATCTATAACTGGTGCATAGTCTAATACATAATTTACTGTTCCTGCCAATGTTGGGTTCTCTGCTTCATCTGCTAATCCATTTCCATTAGTATCTCCATTTCCTGACCCTTGACTTATTGTAAATTCAAATTGGTCATTAGCATCTCCTAATGCTGCTGCAACACCCGCTTCTGCTGCATCTGAACAACCATCTCCATCACTATCTAAATCTAAATAATTTGGATCCGTATCTCCACTTGCTGCATCTGAATTTATAGATTCGCACAGGCTTACTTTTACACTATAACCTTCGTTACGTAAATCTCCTGTAGTTGCTGTATGCGTTGTTGTTAATTCAAAATCTACTTTTATTAATCGGGTATCAAAAACTATTTTCCATGTTGGTGGTGTGGCACTTGTAAAACTATTTGTTTGTACTAGCGTTTGACCTGAACTTATAATAGTACCATCTGCTAAATTTAACTCTCCGTTTGGATCTACTACTGTTGCCGTAAATAAACTTGGCGACCAATCTAATGTTATATTTTGTGCTGCATTTTGATTTTTAGTACTCGTACTTCCTACTAAATTTGGCCCCCATTCTACATTACCTAAAGGTACCTCTGCTTCTCCTGCTAATATTCTAATATTAGCTGAGTATGTTCCGTTTGAAGCATCATCACTCACGTTATAATGTAAGCCATTTCCTGTTGTTGTAAAATCTCCTGTTATTAAATTTGTTGTTAAATTATTGTAGGCTAATGTAAAGTCTACTATTCCTTGTGCACTTGCAAAATTACCTGTAGATATTTTTGCCGCTGTAGATACTATATCAACCGTTGGTGTTACTACACCACATTCGTGCTCATCTATATCTAAAATACCATCGTTATCAGAATCTATATCTGCAATATCTGGTATACCATCCGTATCACTATCTGTACACGCATTTAAAGTAAGGTCATCTATAAAAAATAGACTTGGCTCGTAGTTTAATACGCCACTATCTGCACCACCTTCTTCTAAGCTATCTACTAAACCATTATCACCTACATTAGAGGTATTTGTAATTACTATTCCATGCCCTGCTTCTAATGCATCTGGACAGCCATCGTTATCACTATCTGGATCTAAATGATCTGGTAAAAGATCGCCATCTATATTACAAGAAGTTAATGGGTTTAAAGATGCAAAATTTACTACTATACGACTACAATCATATGTTGCTCTATTTGCTATTGTTCCGTCACCAAAACCACCTCCTGCATTATGCCCAACATTACAATACAAGCCATCTGCTGTGGATGGTGTTATATGCCCTCCGTTTTCTACATAATTAAATACCTTACCTGAACTACCACTTGGTGCTGTTGGTCTATTGCCTATAGGAGTAACTCCTATCATACTAGTATTATTATTACCCCAACTTAATAAAGTACCGTCTTCTAATATTGCTGATGCTGATCCATATATATTATCGTTATCCATTGCTGATATAAAGACTACATTCTCTAAATCTACTCCTGCCGATGCTTCTACATTTTGCCAGGTAATTTGTTCTGTTGTAGATCCTATACCTAATAAACCTGCTCCATTGTTTCCTAATGCATATATTTTACGATCGCTACCCAACACAAAATAAGATGGTACTGTTCCATTCCCTGATATCGTTAATTGTACTGGTGTTACAGCTGGTGGTAATGGGTTTGTCACTTGTATTGGTACTAATGCCTGTACATCTTGGTTAACACCATCATAGGCATTACTACCCCAACTGTAGAAGTTTCCTATATTAGATACTGCAAAAGCGTTCCCATTCCACATTCTTACTCTTTTAACAGATTCTGGTATTTGTACTTGGTGCCAATTGGTATCGGCAACTGTACTTCCATCTCCATAAATAGTGAAATTTAAACCATAAGCCCATATATTACCATCTACAGTAAGTAGTAGTAATCCTCCTGTAGATGCCGTCATTGATTTTACATCTCTTACTGTTACCCCAGAAGGCATTGTTATCTGTTCGGTTGTAGTTGAAGAAGTAATACTGTTATTAATTACGACGCCCTCATTACCATACACAAATAAACCTGTAGAAGTTAATAAAAAAGTTTGCTGGTGAGCAGCTCCTGTAAACCCTCCTGTAGTTGCCAATAACAAAGCTCCTGTATATGAAAAACCATTTTCTGGTGTAATATCTATAGGTACTAATTGTTGCGTAGCTGTTGGACCATAAAAAGCTCCATTAGCTGTATACCCCGTTTCTGTACGTGCTAATACGCCATGGAAAGTTGCTTGTAATAAATCTTCTGCAAAACCAAAATCTGTTACTTGTAATGCTAATGCAAAACATTCGTCTGTATCTGGGATACCATCATTATCATCATCTATATCTACTACATCTGGTACACCATCGTCATCGGTATCTAAACATACATTTAAAGTATCGTCTAAGGCATAAAAATTAGTAGCTGTATAGGTTATGGTTCCTGGTGCTGTACTATTTTCTATCTCGTCTGCTAATCCGTTTCCGTTTTCATCGCCATTCCCTAGGCCTTGTGATGTAATAAATGCAAAATCTGTTGTTGTTTTATCTGTTGTTGCTCCTACCTCAAAAGCATCTGAACAACCATCACCATCAGAATCTGGATCTAAATGGTTTGGAAAACTATCTCCATCTATATTATCTAAACAAGTAAGTTTAGGATTTGCTAATGGGTTATACCCTGTCGCTAGTACATACGTAATTTCTCCTATTGTATTTCCTGCAGCAGAAACTCCAGTTACTGTATTTTGTATTTGGTAAAATTTATATGCTGCTGCATTTTGTTCTACCGGGAATGCAATATTAGTAGCTGTTTGTATATTAACATCTGTATTAGATAAAGGTTTATATATAATACCATCTACAGAACCATATAATTGTGCTCTTGCAGTTGTTGTTGCTGTTGGATTGTGCGATAATGTTAACGATGTTAACTCTACCAATCCTTCGAACTCTACCGTAAATATATTATCCTGTGGGTAAAAAGTTTGAGAAGCATTAAAATTAAATGTTGCTATAGTTGCGCCATCACCTAACACACTAAAATCGTCTGGTGAAGAAAATTGTGAACTTATATTTACAATAGTACTTGCCTCTGCTTCTGTATAAAAACAATTTGGAGATTCTACAATATCTAAAATACCATCGTTATCATCATCTATATCTGCATAATCATCTATACCATCATTATCTAGGTCTTCACATAATTTTATAAGGTCTGATGTTGCATAAGCATAGGTTGCATCATAATTAACAGTACCTGTTGTACCTTCTTCTACAATATCTGCTAAACCGTTACCATTAGTATCTTCTCCGTTGGTTGCTGTATTTGTAAATTCAAAATCTGTTGTTTTATCTGTTGTTGCTCCTGCTTCAAAAGCATCGCTACATCCATCGCCATCGGTATCTGGATCTAAATGCGGTGCAATATTATCTCCGTCTATATTAGCATCTACACATAATTCTGTTCTAAGCGAATAACCATCTTGTCCAAAGTTAGCGGTATCGGTATGTATTGTTGTTAAAGTAAATGCTGCTAAATTTATATTTAATGGAAATTCTATATACCAATCTCCGGTACCATCTAACTCATCTGCTAACTGAATAATTGTATCTCCTGAATTTAAAGAACTACCGTCTGCTACATTTAATTGGTTTGCAGGATCGTGTACAACAGCGGGTATTGCTGGTGACCATGTTATAGTTATTTCTTGCGAATTGTTATCGTAATTTGCATCGTTTACCTGTAGCACATCTGGCCCCCAATGTATCGTATTTACAAAAGTGCCTGCTGCTGGTGTTATGGTAATGGTTGATGTAAATGATGGAGATGCATCATTCCATAAATACGAAACTCCATTACCATCAAACTGATCTGCTGTTGTTAATGCTAAACTAGCATCTGATAAATCTATAGTATAAGTTGCACTAGCATCACCATCTGTAAAAGTACCCGAAACTTCTTGTGAGCCTATTGCCGTTACTGGTGCATCATTTGTTGCTATTGTTCTAAAATCGCAACCTAATTCTATTACATCTAATATACCATCATTATCATCATCTATATCTACAATATCGCTAATACCATCGTTATCATTATCTGCACATGCATTAATTGTAGCATCTGCAACTGCATAGTAATTAGGGGTATAATTGGTTGTTCCTGTTGTACCTTGTTCTACCTCATCTGCTAAACCATTTCCGTTTACATCTTCACCATTTAATAAAGTATTGGTAAATGCAAAGTTTGTAGTATCATCTGTGGTTGCATTTGCTTCTTTAGCATCTGAACAGCCATCATTATCAGAATCTGTATCTAAATGGTTTGGTAATGCATCGTTAGCACTATCTGTATTTTCTAAATTACATACATTGGCTACAAAACTAAATCCTTCGTCTGCTAAATTCCCTACAGGATTGGCTATATGTGATGTATTTATTGTAAATGGAACAGCTAATAAATTGGTATTAAATACTATTTTCCATGTTGGTGGTGCTATATTTTCAAACTCAGCTACTTGCTCTATAGTTGTTCCTGATGTTATTACAAGTCCGTCTACCAAATCTGTAGCTCCTACATCTAATTGATTGTCTGGATCTATAATGGTAGCACTAATTGTTGGACTCCAATTTAATGTTATATATTGTTCATCATTATCATTTTCTGCATGAGTATTCCCTACTAAATCTGGTCCCCATTCTACGGTATTTAGTACTGCATCTGCTTGGGGTGTAAACGTCATGGTCATTTCATAACTTCCTAAATTTATATCATCTATGGTATAGTGCATACCACTAGTATTTGTACTTATTTTAGTTGCAACTAAAGCTGCTGCCAAATTCTGGAAGGTAAGATCGTAATTAACTACCGCATTTTCTCTTGTAAACGCCCCTTGTACTTGTTGGCTACCTACTGTTGTTACGATATTGGTATCACTAGCAATTGCTACACCACATGCTAATTCTGTTATATCTAAAATACCATCATTATCATCATCTATATCTGCAAAATCTGGTACGCCATCGGTATCGTTATCTGTACACGCAACTAATGCTGCCGAGTACGCTAAATAATCTGTAGAGCTATAATTTATTTGTCCTGGATTTGCTGGTAAATCTTCTACACTATCTGCTAATCCATTTCCGTTTGCATCTTCTCCGTTTAGTAAGGTATTGGTAAATACAAAGTTTGCTGTTTTATCTGTTGTTGCTCCTGCTTCAAAAGCATCACTACATCCATCGTTATCAGAATCTGCATCTAAATGATTTAGGAAAGCATCGTTAGTACTATCCGTATTTAATTTTTCGCAAAGGCTTACGTTAAACCCGTAAGATTCAAATGCAATGGTACTTGCCGTATTATGATCATGTGTTACTGTTAAATTAAAACTACTTAACATGTTTACATGAAATTCTATACGCCATGTTGCTACTGTATTTAATAAATCTATGGTTTGTACAATAGTACTGCCCGAAGTTAGTGATGTACCATCTGCAACATCTAACTGATTGTCTGGATCTATAATAGTGGCTGGTACTCCTGGATTCCAGGTTAACACCATGGTTTGCTGATCGTTATCTTTATTGGCTACTGCCGCTGGATTTATAGGTGCTTCTGGCCCGTATAGTACTGTGTTTAAGGTACTGTTAGCATCTGCTGTAATGCTTATTTCTTCGCTAAAATCACCATCTGCATCAGTATCATTTAAGATATAGTGTATACCATTACCTGCCAATACATTATTAGTTGCACTAAAGCTTGCATTTACATCTGTAAAGTTAATGGTATAATCTGCTATACTATTTCCTTTTATAAATTGACCTGAAGCACTTTGTGCATTTGCCGTATTAATTCGGTTTGTTATGGTACTATAGCCTATGCCACAATTTAATTCTGTAGCATCTAAAATACCATCATTGTCATCATCTATATCTGCTAAATCTGGTACACCATCATTATCAAAATCTGAACATGCATCTATAGTATCATCTAAGGCATAGGTACTGTATGAAGAAGTATAATCTGGTCTTCCATCTCCATTGGCATCTACACTATCATTTAATCCATCTTCTGGTGAACTATCAGTACCACTGGTATCTAATTGCGCATTGGCTGTACTTACTGTTGAAGTCACCGAACCTCCACTACCGTTTTCTACATTAGCGGCTCTTAAATCCCCATTATTTAAAGCTATACCTGCCTCTACCGCATCTGGACAACCGTCACCGTCACTATCTAAATCTAAATGATTAAATAATCCATCATCATCTAAATCTTCTGCGCAAGTAGTTTTAAAGTTTTTACTTGCTACATAAGCACCCGATTTTATAATAACTGTTATTTCTGCTATTGCAAGTGTATTAGAAGTAGTTGCTGCTGTTGTAGCTCGAATCTGATAATATTTATAAGCATCGGCATTTTGATCTACTACAAATGTGATATTTGTAGTTGGTGTAGCATTACTTTGTGTATTAGCAGATGAGGTTAACTGTACAAAATTTGAATTATCGTTAGACCCCCATAAATCTGAAGTACCCGTAGTAGCAAAACGATTACTTACCACTAGGGTTTCTAATTCTATTGGTGCTGTAAGATTAAGAGTAAACCAATTATCTCCAACATTTACCGTTTGAGCATTTATGAAATTAAACGTAGCTGTGGTAGATCCGTCAAATAATAAATCTAAACTTTCTGTTAGTTGTGGTGCAAAATCTGAGGTCATTAATGAAATAGTAGCTGCTTCTGCTTCTGTAAAGAAACAGGTAGGCGACTCTTCGGCATCAACGACACCATCGTTATCATCATCTATATCTGCTACATCTGGAACTCCATCATTATCAAAATCTGCACAACCATTTAGGCTATTTGACAAGGCAATTTGAAGGTATGTAGAAGTATAATCTGGGAGTCCATCACCATTAGTATCTACACTATCATTTAATCCATCTTCTGGTGAACTATCAGTACCATTTATATCTAACTGCGCATTAGCAATGGTGGTCGTGGTATTCGCTGTAGCATCTACACCATTTCCATTAATTACGGACGCAGAAACTAAATCAGCATTACCTAAAGGCAACCTTGCTTCTACTGCATCGGGACAACCGTCTCCATCACTGTCTAAATCTAATCTATTTGGTATGCCGTCTCTATCATCATCTGCCTCTGGAAATGAGCACGATTGTTTCGTTATATTTTGAACATCTATTCCATCTATTGCCAAATAATTACCATCATTCGTACTTGATGGAACTATATCTAGAACAATGTCAGGACTTGTAGTTGTTGCTGTAAACTCTATAAAATCAGATTCCCATGTTTTCGGATTGTTTCCATTGTAGGTTAACAAATTAGCTAAATAAGGCACTCCATCTATTGTCCATCGAAAACGCGCTTGTGCATTTAGTGGTGTAATCCCGTTGGTTCCTCCAAATACTTGAATAAATTCTATTCGAATAACATCTCCTACCTCAACCCCTGCTGATTCTGGAATTTCTGTAGAAGTAGCTTCATCTGTAAAACCATTATATATGGCCATAAATACTTGCCCATCTGGAGTTGCTGGAACACCATTTAATGCTCCTGACCAAAAACCTGCTCCTGATAAAGAAAAGGAACCTTGCCAAGTATCTGGAGAACCTGCAGCAGTATTCCACCCCGTTGCTCCAACTGTAGAGTTTAAAGAAAATGTATTGGTACTTTCGGACCACGAAACATTTAATGCTCCTTCTAATGATCCATCTACTACTCCATCTAACAATGAAACACAATTTCTAGCATTTTCAACACTATCCAAAACACCATCATTATCATCATCTATATCTACTACATCTACAATACCATCAAGATCACTATCTAAACAAGCATCTACTGCAGCATTTAAAGCATAGTTAGTATAGGTAGAAGTATAATCTGGTACGCCATCTCCATCGGCATCTACACTATCATTTAATCCATCTTCGGGTGTGGTATCTGTACCACTGGTATCTAATTGTGCATTGGCAATCGTAGTTGTTGTATTGGCTGTAGCATCTACTCCGTTTCCGTTGGTTACCGATGCAGAAGCTAAATCTGCATTACTTAAAGATATCCCTGCTTCTACAGTATCTGGACAACCATCGCCGTCTGAGTCTAAATCTAAATGGTTTGGTATAGCATCCAGATCATCATCATCTGTACAGGTAGGTTTTGGGTTTGCACTAGCTTTGTAATTCCCTGATGTTACCCATGTTATTTCTCTTATTGTTGTAGTGGTTACAGACTCTAAATTATTACCATCTGATACTCCTACAATTCTATAAAACACATTACTATTTCCTGTTTGTGTGTTTGTAAATACTTTATTCGCATTTGTAGCTATGCTATTTATAGTACTGGCATCTACCCAATTATAACCATCATTAGAAACCTGTAATTTTGCAGTTGTTGCCGCTCCAAATGTAGTGTTGTTATTTATGGTAACCGATGTTAAATCTACTGCTGTTGGGAATTCTATTTTAAATAATTCGGCAAACTCTATAGCTTGTCCTGCATTAAAATTAAATGTTGCCGTAGTAGTATTACCATCGCTTAATAATTGAATATCTCCATCGGTTTGGTCGTCATCCGGACTGGTTAATACAGAGGTGATTTTTACCAAATCGTTTCCTGTAGCTTCTGCTTCTGTATAAAAACAATTAGGGCTTTCTTCTACATCTAATATTCCATCATTATCATCATCGATATCTGTAAGATCGTTTAGGCCATCATTATCGTTATCTGGACATGCATTTAAGGTACTATTGATTGCTAAAGGAGCGTAAGTATTGGTATATTCTGTATTTCCGTCGATAGTAGTACCGTCTACACTATTTAATAAACCATCGCCACCTGGCTCTGTAAAACTAAATTGTGCATTTGCTGTTGCTGTTGTTGTATTGGTAGTTCCGTCTCCGTTTATTACATCTCCACTTCCTATTCCTGTTGTTGGGCTTACTCCTGCTTCTACCGCATCTGGGCAACCATCACCATCGCTATCTAAATCTAAACGCGCTGGTATTCCATCGCCATCAAAATCACAAGCAATTACATCGAATACTGAAAAATTCATATTCCAATATTGTTCAAAAACATCTACCGTAAAGCTTATAGTTGTAAAAGTTCCCGGAATTTCTATAGTACCATTACCGCCTATAGAGTCGCTATCATCATTAGATCTAACTGCATTTGCTGCTGTTAAATATAACGAATTGGTAGTACCATCTGTACCGGTTGTATTTAATGTTCTAGAAGAAATTACAGTTATGTTTGTATCAAATGTAAAAGTTGGCTGTAGCGGCGCAGCTCCTCCTGAGAAAAAACCACCGTCTCCTAAAGACCAAATATTCATACGAGGATTCGTAATTGGCTGATCAAACACTATAGTATAAGTACCTGTAGTACCAAATTTTGGGTGTTCAAAAATACCTATAGGATTTGGTGGACTGTAAATACTTGGATCACTAAAAAGTCCTTCTAATGCTCTTGTATCTGCCGAATATTGATTATCAAAAGGATTTATCTTAGCTGGGTGTGTTATGGTAAAATTAATTAATTTACCATCTTGCATAATTATACCTGTAGTACTTGTTCCTGGTGCATTTAATATACCTGTAAATTGTGAAAAGTTAGCGTTTGCTCCTTGAGGACATTCATCTTCATCTAACACCCCATCGTTATCATCATCTATATCTGTGCTATCTGGTACATCATCATCATCGCTATCTACATCACAAGCTGTAGCATCTCCCGAATTTTGGCTAGCACCTGCACTTTGAGGTATAGCTGTTGAACTTGGTGCTACAATTGGCACCCCTAAAGTAGCTTCATTTACCGTATCTGATGTTGTCCCTAAATTGGTAGTTACCATATTAGCATTACCATCGGATAAATTGGTACTTGCTGTTTGGCCATGAGCTGCTAAAGTATAACTCCCTGCTCCTTCTATAAAATCTGCACAACCATCGTTATCGCTATCTAGATCGAAAGCATCTGGAATGTTATCATTATCCGTATCAAAAGAATCACAGGTACTGGTATAAAACTGAAAATTATCGAAGGTTACAAAACGGTTTCCTGTAGTTACATCTTCTGATGCAAATAAGTATAAACGTATTTTATAGGTTGTTTCCGATTCTAATAAATAACCATTTGCTCCAAAATTATGAAACTCGTCATGACCTGTATCAAAAGGGCCTGGGGAAAGATTTGAAAACGCAGAACCATCTGTTGTTCTTATAGTAGCTCTACTACTTACCAATACTCTTGATGTTGTAAAATCATCTGCACTAATTTCTATTTGAAAAGAGAAATCTGCATAAATAGGTCTTATAGCATCTGTTGAAATATTAGTTCCTCTTGGTCCATAATTACCATTTATATTAGTAGTAACATCGTGCATTCCCATAAAACGTGCTAAGGTTGCTTTATCTGGTAAAGAGGTAAACTGAAATTCTACATAATCGCCATCTGTTTTTGCTCCTGCAACATCTGCCTGATCTACGCCACTTAAAAAATAATAACCATGCCCATCTACAAAGTTAGCCGTATTTGTTGGGTCAGATTCATCTGTAATACCAACACCGAAACTTGCCGCTGCTACTGTTGTTTCATAAACTGTATTATCTACAATATTAGGTTGGTATCTATCTGTTTTTAATGTACCTGTATTTCCGTTATAACTAGATGGGTCTGTACCATCTATTAAATTTGGATCCCAAATTGCGGTATGGGTCTGTGCATTTGCCAATGCACAATCGTACTCTATAATATCTAAAATACCATCGTTATCATTATCTAAATCGGCACTATTTATTACGGAGTCTCCATCTGCATCAAAATCTGCTGCTTCAGCTGGTCCTGCTGGATCTAAAATTTGTGTGGCAACATCACTATCATCTCCTGGTAAATTATCTGTAACACTATAACTAGAACTTCTTACTAATCTGCTACCCACCATTTTTGAACCTAATGAATAGGGTAAACTCTTATATGTAAAATCGGATAATCCAGGGGCAGAGTTTCCATATTTTCTATAACTTTTTATAGATGATAAACCATGCCAATAAAATGTAATATTAGCCGTTTCACCAGCTGATGCACATTCTGCCGTAAAATCTACTAAACCTACAGGGTACTTATAATTAGGGTCATCATTTCCTATTTCTTCTTCTGTTACTACTCGTACATTGGTTAACACTGCGCAATCTGATGATGTAATCTCTACGGTAACATAACTCCCAGATCCAGATGCATCTGGTAAGGATGTTACATTATTTTGTTCCGAATCTGGAATTCCGTCTCCATTACCATCGCCATTATTAGGCCCTGCATCTTCTATTGCCGCTGCTACTCCATCGTTATCATCTGCACTATTTATTGTAATTGTTGCGCTTGCTGTTGCTAATTCTGTACTATTACAATCTACAGGTGCTGTATCATTTATTGCGGTATAGGTTATGGTATGTATGCCAGAATCTGCAAAATTAATTGCTCCTGTACTATTACCCGACCCATTAGTTGGACTAACACCTGTTACTGGTTCTACTTGCCATGACAAAACACCTGGCGATCCTCCTGTAACTGCAAAAGAAGTATCTTCTCCCTTATTAATAGTTACATTAGATAAACCAGCTATTGCAGTAGGTGTTGTACAATCTGTTATTGATGCAACTGGTGCTTCTGCTAAAGGACAACCTGCTCCATCATTTTCTGTTGTAAGTTCTGTATCTATAATCCAAGTAGCTACAGGGTTACCTGATCCTTCAAAATCTGTAATTTGCCAAAGTGCTGCTCTTCTTGTTGGATTTGCTCTGCCATTATTTGCAAAAAATAAATTTCCATTTAAATCTGTCCATCCAGCACCAAAAGCTTGTCCCGTTATATTCGATGGGTTAACTCCTGCACTAGCTGTTCCATATGCAAATCCTGTAATAGGTTTTGTTGTTACTGTTTTTGCAGCTACATTCCAAATAATTAAACTTAGTGTATTTCCACTAAGTGCATAAATATAATCTCCTGTTGTTGTTACATCGCCACCATCAATGTAAACTATATCAGTTATATTTTCTGCCGAAAGGTCTGGTCCAGAAAATTCTATTCTGGTAACCGTATACGGTGCTTTTAAAGAAACTGTTTTTAAATTTCTATTAGAACCACCTCCACCAGATATCCATAATTGGTCATTTTCATCTACATCACCTGCTACAGAATTTTCTCCTACATTAGCTACTGTAGTTACTGTACCATCAGCAGCGATTCTGTAAAGATTTCCTGAACTTGTACCTGCACCTCCTGGTGCTGCACCTAGACAATAAATGTAGTTATCACTTCTGTTATACCCAGCCGCATTAACGGACTCTGAAAAAGAAGCCTCATCATCATAAACCCCATTAGTTACATTTAGTAATTTTAAATCGGAGGATATTGTTTGATAAAACGCGGGTTCACACGTATATTGCGAATAAACTTGCAAACTAGTTATAAGCAATAGTATGACCGTAAATAAATAGGCGTGTTTTTGTTTCTTAAACAGGACAATGTCCTTGCTTTTAAGGAAGGGTAATTTTTTTTCCATGGTGGTGGATATTAATTTGTGAAAACTGGTTAGAGATTTTATTTTTAAAGCTAATTTTTGAGTTCTTAAACTCCCTAAAAAGCTAATTTTTAAATTGAAAATATCTGGTAAATGATGTTTCATGAAATGAATTAATCAGCAATTATTTTGTAATATTTTTCTTATTTAATAAAATCAAATGTAAGTTTTTACTTTCTTTTAACATAAATTTTTGTTGTAAAATCGTACAAAAGTGATGTGAAAATTTATTAACAATAGGCTTAACAACTACCGTTCGTCTATATTTTATTGCGGTTCACCTATTTTTTAGAAGAAAAAATGAAAATGAGGTATTTGTAGTATTTTTATGTATGCGAACGTTTTAATAAAACATTCAGACATAAAATTTAGATGCAAAGAAGTAATAAAGTGATAAAAAAATTGAAGCGTTTATGATTAGCAAAAAGCTCAAATACAAGATTTATAAATGTTATATGAAGTTTAAAATTGAAGATATGATTGTAAAAAAATAAAGGTTGATGTAAACAAACATCAACCCTATAAAAAAGTATAATAGAATTTAATTAGTTATTAAAAGTATGCAAGCCTTTCATTAACCATTGTTTATAGCTTTCTTTATCTGTAACAGAAATTGAGCTATTTAAAACTTCTAATTCTGGAGATAATAAAACATAGTAGGGTTGCGATGCAACATTAAAATTTATGGTTTGAAAAGTGCCCCATTTTTCTCCTTCAGAATCTATTCTTTTAACTCTACCAGACGGATATTTAAAGTCAAATTTTTGATTTTCTTTTAGCTCTTTTCTATTATCATCTGTATATAATGATATTAATACATACTCTTCATTTATTAGCTTAAAAATAGCTGGGTCACTCCAAACATTTTCCTCCATTTTTCGGCAGTTAACACATGCCCAACCCGTAAAATCTAATAGTATTGGCTTGTGTACGTCTTTTGCATAAGCCAAACCTTCATCAAAATTTTTAAAACAATTTAAACCTAAAGGGCAATTGTTTTTTTGCTGAAAAATACTATAAAAATCTGGTGGAGGAAAACCACTTAAAGCTTTTAGGTTAGTTACTTTTACTAATCCTAACAGTAAATAAATGGCAAATGCCGCACTTAATAATCCTGTAATTTTTCTTGTCCCAGATAGTTTTTGCTTTGGAGCATCGTGCGGGAACTTATATATGCCAAATAGATATAGGGCTAGTAATACAAAAAGTAAAATCCAAACTCCTAAGAATATTTCTCTTTTTAAGAGTCCCCAATGCCCTACTAAGTCAGCATTTGATAAGAACTTTAATGCTAATGCTAATTCTAAAAAGCCCAAAACGACCTTTACCGTTGTCATCCATCCGCCAGATTTTGGTAATGAATTTAACCATGCCGGAAATAAGGCAAATAAAGCAAAAGGTAAGGCTAAAGCAGCGCCAAAGCCTAGCATTCCTGTAGATAAATTGGTAGCTACATCGCCTTCGGCTAATGCTGTGCTCCCTAATAAACCTCCTAATATAGGCCCTGTACAAGAAAAGGATACTATAGCTAGGGTTACTGCCATAAAAAATATACCTATGGCTCCTCCTGCTTTGTACGATGCTTCGTCCATTTTATTTGCCCAAGATGCTGGCAATGTTAGCTCATAATATCCAAAAAAGGAGAAAGAAAAAAACACAAAAATGATAAAGAAAAACAGGTTTAACCATATGTTGGTTGCTATAGTATTTAAAATTTGTGAGTCTACAGAATCGAATAAATGAAAGGGTAAACTCAATAAAAAATAAATTAAAATTATAAAAAAGCCATACAATAAAGCATTCCTTATTCCTTTAGATTTTGTTCCCGATTGTTTGGTAAAAAACGATACTGTTAAAGGAATCATTGGAAATACACATGGCGTTAATAAAGCTATAAGTCCGCCTAAAAAACCTAGACCAAAAATCATCCATAAACTAGAGTTCTTAGCTATTTCTGCTGTTTTGCCTTCTGTAAGTCGCTCTTTATTTTTTAAATCTAATTGCAAAGCATTACTTAAAAGCTTACTTCTTTCGTCTATCCTTTTTTCTTCTAATACTACTGCTTGCCCATCTAATGAGAAAATAAAATCTTTATCGGCAGGAATACACACTTCTTTACATACCTGATAAAATATGTTTACTTCCACTTGTTTTATTGTTGGGTCTAGTAATTTTATCTTTTGTGTAAATACCGCCTCATCTTTAAAAAAAGTCTCATCTACCTCAAAAACATCACTATATTGAGTGTAGGTTTTACTTTCTTTAGATTTACCCTCTAACTCATAATTCTGCCCTAGGTTTTTATACGTAAACTGACTTGGCATAGAACCACCCTCCTGTGTATATTGAGAATAAATATGCCAATCTTTAAAAATTTTAGCTTTAAAAATAAGTTCGTACTCGGTTTCCGAAAGCTTATTTACTTCTTGTTTCCAAATAACTGGTTCTTCATTAGTTTGGGAGTATCCAAAGAAATTTAAAAAAAATAACGCGATTACTACTAAAAAATATCTCATTTATCTATTGTAAATTTTAAAACCTGTTGTCCTTTTTGAGTCACTTTAAAACGATTATCTGATCTTCTACCTATAATCCATATAATATCATCACCAGAACACAACAACCATTGTTCTTCTTTTGCGATAGCATTTAGTTTTTCATCTTTAAAAAACTTAGCTACTCGTTTTTTTCCTCGCATACCAAAAGGGTAAAAATAGTCGCCTTTTCTCCATTTTCTTACAATTAAAGGAAATTTTAACGTTTCTCTACTTACATATATAATATCCTTTGACTTCTCTTCTATAGCTGCTACTGAACTTATTTTTAATGATATAGGTTTTGCTAAAAATGTATCGCTCTCTTGTATTAGATAGGTTTTTTCTTGTTTTATTTTAATAGGTTGAAGTAATAAATGAGACCTATCCTTTACCAAACGATGTGTTTTAGAATACACTTCTTTACCACTACTTGCTATTAATAAAGAAACAATATCTTCCCAGGCAGTAAATCCATAACTTTTAAACAAACCATATATATATCCTTTCTGAGGGCTTAATACTGCTAAGTCTGCTATACTAATTTTAACAATTTCTTTTTCCTTATTAAATAACTCTTGCTTTAATTTTTGAATAGACTGCTCTGATATCTCTGCGGTTTGCCCCAAAAAATGCTGTGTCTTCTTAAAATTATCTAGAAAAGAGGGGTGTAATTCCTTTAACACTGGCATTATTTTATGCCTTATTTTATTTCGTATATACTTTGTTTCCGCATTACTTATATCTTCTCTCCACTGTATGTTTTCTTCAGAAGCATAAGCATTAATCTCTTCTCTAGAAAAATTAAGTAACGGTCTTGCTAGTGTTTCTGTGTGTTCTGGAATACCTATTAAACCATCTATTCCTGTTCCTCTAGATAAGTTTATTAAAAAAGTTTCTACTGCATCATCTGCATGATGAGCGGTTACTATGTAACTTAATTTATGTATGCTCAATAATTCTAAAAACCATGCATAACGGAGTTCTCTTGCGGCTATTTGAGTAGATGTTTTTTTCTCTGCTACATATTTTTTAGTATCGAAATGAGTAACAAAAAAAGGTTTGTTTAATTGCTTGGCTAAATCTTTTACAAAAGCTTCGTCCTTATTACTATCTTCTCCTCTTAAGTTAAAATTACAATGTGCAATTGAAAAATCTAAATTGCATTTAGCACATAAATATGCCAATACCACACTATCTAAACCACCACTACAAGCCAGTAAAAATTTGGTTTGTTGTAATAATGGAAACTTAATATCTATATGTTTTTTAAACGATTCTAACACTTTGCTGTAAAAAATTGTAATGCGAAATTAGAAATTAATAAATTGAAATTTATAATAAATAGTTGATTTTACTATAATTAACGAATTATACTTCCTTAACATAGCTATTATAATTACTTATTGTCGTAAGCAAACAATATGTGTAGCCATTCTTCGTTGCTAATACACTAAAACCCCCAACTTATGCATAAATTATATTTAATTTTATTTTCCTTATTATTTACTATCAATACTACTGATAATGATTGTGATCTAGCGTATACCAATGCTACATACGCTTTATCGCACGCTAAAAAAGCTTTTAAAGCTAATAATTTTGACCACCAAAAGTTTTATTCTGAGAAAGTTTTAGACTCTTACCAAAAAATTACCAAGTATTTAGAAAATTGTGATTGTGGCGATTTACCGGAAAAAGTGCGCGATGCTATGGATGCTGTGGAAAATGCTGCTGATCCAGTAGATTGGGATAGAGGACGCTACTACAGTAAAAAAACATACAATAGCACTATAGATTTAATTACTGCTCTAGATATGCTTTCTTCTTCTGAAACTGTTACTGAATAATATTTTATAATAAAGCTTATATTCTCTTAAATTACAGAAAAAAATATGCCTATTTACTCAAAAGTAAATAGGCATATTTTTTATATTACTATTATCTTAATGTCTGTTCTTTAAAACTTCTACTATATCATTTAATTTAAAGCCTTTTGCTTGTAATAAAATAAGGTAATGAAATAATAAATCTGCACTTTCATCTAAAAACAGTTTATCATCGTTGTCTTTCGCTTCTATTACTACTTCAACAGCTTCCTCTCCCACTTTCTGAGCTACTTTATTAATTCCTTTTTGAAACAAAGATGATACATAGCTCATTTTTTCATCAATATTAGCTACATCTTCTGCTTGCTGTTTTCTATGGGTAATAACGCCTTCTAAAGTTGATAAAAAACCAAAATCATTTTCATTCTTCTCATTCCAACATGTATCACTTCCTGTATGGCAAGTTGGTCCTACAGGGTTTACTGTAATTAGTAGCGTATCATTATCGCAATCGTTCTTAATAGCTACTAAGTTTAAAAAGTTTCCGCTCTCTTCTCCTTTGGTCCACAAACGATTCTTTGTTCTGCTATAAAAAGTTACTTTTTTAGTTTCTTTTGTTTTCGCAAAAGCTTCCTCATTCATATACCCCAACATTAAAACACTTTTTGTAGTTGCGTCTTGAATAATAGCTGGTACTAATCCATCATTATTTTTATTAAAATCTATTTTCATAATCTTAGTTATTCGTTGATGGTTCTGTTATCCATCAGAAAAAATATGTATTATAGCCTAACTGGTATTCCTTTTTCTTGTAATGCTTCTTTTAAATCTTTAATCTCTATTTCTTTAAAATGAAACACACTTGCCGCTAAGGCTGCATCTGATTTTCCGTACACAAAGGTATCAATAAAATGCTGCACATTCCCTGCTCCGCCAGATGCAATTATAGGAATATTTAATTCGGTAGATAATTTATACAAAGCTTCATCTGCAAAACCATCTTTTGTACCATCATTATCCATAGATGTAAATAATATTTCTCCGGCTCCTCTTTGTTCTACTTCTTTAGCCCAATCGAACAAATTAAGTTCCGTAGGTACTTTACCACCTACCAAATGTACTATCCATTCGCCATCTATTTGTTTTGCATCTATAGCTACAACTACACATTGCGAACCAAATTTACCTGCTAAATCGTTTATTAATTGTGGATTTTTAACTGCCGATGAATTAATAGAGACCTTGTCTGCTCCGTTTTGCAATAAAATATCTACATCTTCAATAGATGAAATTCCGCCACCTACTGTAAATGGTATGTTTACTTTTTCTGCCACACGTAGTACTAAGTCTGCCAATGTTCTTCGCCTTTCTTCTGTAGCCGATATATCTAAAAACACCAGCTCATCTGCTCCTGTTTCTGCATATATTTTTGCTAACTCTACCGGGTCACCTGCATCTCTTAAGTCTACAAAATTAACGCCTTTAACGGTTCTTCCGTTTTTAATATCTAGGCAAGGAATTATTCTTTTTGTAAGCATAGCTTATCCTATTTTTGTTCCGTTTTTTACTTTACGTTCTGGTTGCATTAATATTACCTCTTTATCTTCTCCTAAACCTCCTAGTATTAAACATTCACTCATTATATTCGCTATTTGTTTAGGAGGAAAATTTACAACTGCAACTACTTGTTTTCCAATAATTTCTTCGCAAGTGTACAATTTTGTAACCTGAGCCGATGTTTTTTTAATTCCCAAATCGCCAAAATCTATAGTAATTTTATACGCTGGATTTCTAACCTCTTTAAACACCTCTGCTGAAATAACAGTTCCTATTCGCATTTCTACTTTAGAAAAATCTTCCCAGCTTAAACTATTGGCTTTCATATTAACTATTTAATATAAAATCTTCTAATTGTTTTAAACTAATTCTATTTTCATAAATAGCTTTACCGATAATAGTTCCTTCGCAACCTAATTCTGCTAATTTTGGCAACTCATCAAAAGTAGATATACCTCCACTAGCAATTAGTTTTAATCCTGAAGCTGTTTCTGATAAAATCTTTTTGTACAAATTAAAAGATGGGCCTTCTAACATACCATCCTTACTAATATCTGTACAGATTACATAGCTTACTCCTTCTTTTTGGTAGGTTTGAATAAAAGGAATTAATTCTTCCTTAGACTCTTCTAACCAACCAGAAACTGCTACTTTTTCATCTTTAGCATCTGCTCCCAGAATAATTTTATCTGCTCCAAACTTTGCTAACCAATTGGTAAATGTTTCTTTATCTTTTACAGCAATACTACCTCCCGTAATTTGGTTGGCTCCACTTTCAAAAGCAATACGTAAATCATCATCCGTTTTTAATCCGCCACCAAAATCAATCTTTAAACTTGTTTTTTTAGCTATCTGCTCCAATACTTTATGGTTTACAATATGTTTAGACTTGGCACCATCTAAATCTACCAAATGCAAATGTGTAATTCCATGTGCTTCAAACTGTTTTGCTACTTCTAAAGGGTTTTCATTATATATTTTCTTAGTATCGTAATCTCCCTTAGAAAGCCTTACACATTGTCCTTCTATAATATCTATTGCTGGTATAATTCTCATTGTTTAAGTTTTATATTAGAAATTAAAGTTTAGAAGTTTATTTTATTCTTCCTGGGTGTATTAATTGAAGAAACAATAATTGATAATATTTGATTTGCTTTATCATGAATTCTTTTTAGTAATCGAATATTTTATTTTCATCGGTTTCTTTAATCAATATATTACCTTTCAAATCTGTAATCTCTAATTTTATAAATTTTCCCTTTGTATAGTATATTTTTTTTAAATCGTTTTTTCTTTTATAAACAATGAAACCTTGTCTTAATCCATTTTCGTCATCATATCCAGTGGTGTCATTTTCAAATACAAAATATCTCTTTTCATACATTTTTAATTTAGAAATATCTTTATTCAATTCTTTGTTCTTTACATAGAATTTTGTTGCTAAATTAAATGGTTCTTCAAATTGAACTACAAAATCATATGCACAAATACAGTCACATGGAGTCCCTATTTCTTTTAAATCAATCTTAACAATATTATCAATCTTGTTACTTTCCAATTTAAATTCAACACAGCAAGTAGCTTTAGTTGAAAAATGAATTATTCTAGCATTTTCAGTTATAGAGTCTTTCACAAGTCTTGTATTAAACCTATGAGCATCAATATTTTCATCGCACTTAACACTAAGAATTTTAGATTTAACTTTAAATTCTTGTCCAAAAATTAAATTTGAAAAAAAAATTAACAATATAAAACTCAATTTATTCATTATGAATACACTAAAATCTATTTAACAAGTATTTTGATTTATAATTAGTTTACACTATTTCTAAAAAATTCTTTAAAATTTTCTCCCCCACACTACTACTTTTTTCTGGATGAAATTGCGTTCCGTAAAAATTATCTTTCTGCAAAGCTGCACTATAACTAATATCGTACTCTGCTTCTGCAATAGTTTCTTTACATAAAGGCGCATAAAAACTGTGTACCAAATAAATATACTCTTTCTCTGCTATCTCTTTAAATAGGTTAGATTTTAGATTGGTAATTTGATTCCAACCTATCTGGGGTACTTTTACTCTATTAGAAAACTTTATAACATCTACATTAAAAATTCCTAAGCCTACAGTATTTCCTTCTTCCGATGAATTACACATGAGTTGCATTCCTAAACAGATACCAAAAACAGGTTGCTTTAAGGTCGGTACTAACTTATCTAGTCCACTTTCTCTAAGCTTTTTCATGGCACTGCTAGCTTCCCCTACTCCTGGAAATATTACTTTATCAGCAGCTTTTATTTCTTCTACATTATCACTTAAAACAGCCTCATAGCCTAAACGTTGTATCGCAAATTTAATACTCTGTATGTTTCCTGCTCCGTAATTTATGATTACTATTTTCATTTTTATATAAGTAGTTAAGGAGTTAAGAATGTAAGTAGTTAAAAAACATCAACGCCATAATTCTTAACCACTTAATTATAACATTCCTTTTGTACTTGGTAAAAACATTTTATTAGCATCGCGTTTTACTGCCATTTTCATTGCTTTTGCAAATGCTTTAAAAATACCTTCTATTTTATGGTGCTCGTTGTCTCCTTCTGCTTTTATATTTAAATTACATTTTGCGCCGTCTGTAAACGATTTAAATAAGTGTAAAAACATTTCTGTTGGCATATCGCCTATTTTTTCTCGTTTAAAATCGGCTTCCCAAACCAACCAAGGGCGACCACCAAAATCTACCGCTGCTTGCGCCAAACAATCATCCATAGGTAAACAGAATCCGTAACGTTCTATGCCTAGCTTGTTTCCTAATGCTTTAGAGAATAATTCTCCTAAAGCTATCATCGTATCTTCTATAGTATGGTGCTCGTCTACCTCTAAATCTCCATCTACCTTTACCGTTAAATCCATTGCTCCATGGCGACCAATTTGATCTAACATATGATCAAAGAAATGTAAACCAGTAGCTATATCGTTTTTACCAGAACCATCTAGATTTAGTTTAATATATATCTTAGTTTCATTGGTATTTCTTGTTATTTCTGCTACACGGTCTTCTAATTTTAAAAACTCATAGATTGCTGCCCAATCTGTAGATGTTAGGGCTATACAATCTAGAATAGCTTGTTTATCTGTTTCTATTTCATCTGCTCCTAACTCAGGGTCTTCTGATAAAAAAATACCTTTAGCTCCTAAATTCTTTGCCAATTCCATATCAGTAATACGGTCTCCCAAAACAAATGAATTTTCTAAATCGTATTGTTCTTTATCAAAATACTGCGTTAACAATCCTGTTCTAGGTTTGCGAGTATCCGCATTTTCATGCGGAAAAGTTTTATCTATATGTATAGCACTGAATACTACTCCTTCTTTTTCAAAAGCTGAAATAATCTTATGCTGAGGTGGCCAAAACGTATCTTCAGGGAAAGAGTCTGTCCCTAAACCATCTTGATTTGTTACCATCACCAATTCATAATCTAATTCAGCGGCAATTTTTGCCATATATTGGAATACTTTTGGGTAGTATTCTAACTTTTCTAAACTATCTAATTGATAATCTACTGGTGGCTCTAATACCAGTGTACCATCTCTGTCTATAAATAATACTTTTTTCATAATGCTGAACTTGTTTCAGTATCTGTTCGTTATAAAACCCTAAACTCATTGAGGGCTTACTATTTTATTTCTAATATTTTTGATTTAGGATTTAACTCTTTAATCAAATTCCATTTCCAATCTGCTCATTCAACCGTTCCTGAATCAAGTTCAGGATTTCGAAATAGATTGCAATACTGCAATCAATTTCTCATTCTCCCCAGGTGTTCCTACTGTAAAACGCAAGGTGTTTTCACATAAAGCCTGCGTTGTTCTATTACGAACCACTATTCCTTTTTCTAATAACTGATTATACCTTTTTGTTGCGTTATCTACTTTTGCTAGTATAAAATTAGCATCGGAATTATAAACTTTAGTTACATAGCTAACCTGTGCTAATGTTTTAGATAATTTTTCTCTTTCTTCTAAAATAACAGCTATTTCTGTAGCTACAGATTTTGTATCTATAACACGTTCTAATGCTCTTTGTTGCGTAAGCTCATTTACATTATAAGGTGGTTTAATTTTATTTAAAACAGTTATAATCTCTTCTGAGGCATAACACAAGCCTAAACGTATACCTGCCATTCCGTATGCTTTAGATAAAGTTTGTGTTACTATAAGATTTGGGTACTTTTCTAATTGATTAATCCAAGTATTTGTTTTAGAAAAATCTATATATGCTTCATCTATAACCACTAAGCCATTAAAACTTTCTAATATTTTTATGATACTATCTTCTGAAAAACTGTTTCCCGTAGGGTTATTAGGTGAGCATAAGAATATAAACTTTGTATGAGTAGTTACTGCATCCAATATTTTGTCTACATTGGGTTCAAAATCATCTGTTAGTACTACTTCCTTGTTCTCTACCGTATTTATACCACATAACACTTTATACATGCCATAAGTTGGTGGTAGCGTTATAATATTATCTTTTTGGGGTTCACAAAAAGCTCTAAATAATAGGTCTAAAACCTCATCGCTACCATTACCTAACAAAATATTTTCTGTCTTTACACCTTTTTGCTTTGCTAAAACCGCTTTTAAATTGCGTTGCTGAGGGTCTGGATACCTATTTACTCCATTCTCGAACGGATTTTCATTTGCATCTAAAAACACCATAGCAGAACCATCTGACACATATTCGTCTCTTGCAGAAGAATAGGGTTGTAAAGCCTTTACATTTTCTCTTGTTATATTATCTAAACTAAACATTATTCTAAACTCTTTAAACGTAATGTTACTGCATTTTTATGTGCTTGTAATCCTTCTGCTTCTGCCATTAACTCAATAGCCTTTCCTATTTCTTGAATACCTGTTTCTGATATTTTCTGAAATGTCATGCTCTTCATGAAACTATCTAAATTAACCCCACTATACTGTTTGGCATAGCCATTTGTTGGTAAGGTATGGTTAGTTCCAGATGCATAATCGCCCGCACTTTCTGGCGTATAATTCCCTATAAAAACAGAGCCTGCATTTTCTATACTATTGATATATTTTTCTTCATTAGCTACACATACAATATAATGCTCTGGGCCGTATTCGTTAATTAAATCTATAGCTATTTCATCATTGGCTACGTAAATTAATTTGCTGTTAGCTATCGCTTTTTCTGCAATATCTTTTCGTGGTAGATCATTTATCTGTTTTGTTATTTCATTCTCTACTTTTAATATAAACTCTTTTGAAGTAGAAACTAATATTACCTGACTATCTACGCCATGCTCTGCTTGGCTTAATAAATCTGATGCTACAAAAGCTGCATTTGCTGTATCGTCTGCAACCACTAATAACTCACTTGGGCCAGCAGGCATATCTATAGCTACACCGTGTTTAGTTGCTATTTGTTTTGCTACTGTTACAAACTGGTTTCCTGGTCCAAATATTTTATATACTTGTGGTATACTTTCTGTTCCAAACGTCATCCCTGCAATAGCTTGTATGCCACCTACTTTAAATATTTTAGTAACTCCACATAAATTAGCGGTATACAATATTGCTGGGTGTATTTTTCCTTCCTTATTTGGTGGAGAACATAATACAATTTCTTTACAACCCGCAATATTCGCTGGTGTTGCTAACATTAATATGGTAGAAAATAAAGGAGCCGTTCCTCCTGGTATATATAAGCCTACTTTTTGGATTGGTCTTTTTTCTTGCCAGCATAAAACACCATTAGCTGTTTCTACCTCAACTTTAGTAGTTTTCTGAGCTGCATGGAAAACTTCAACATTTTGCTTTGCTACTGCTATTGCTTCTTTTAAGTCATCTGATACTAAAGCTTTTGCTTCTTCTATCTCTACTGCATTTACTAAAAAATCAGTTATTAAAACGCCATCAAATTTTTCAGTGTACTTTTTTAATATGATATCTCCTTCTGCTTCAACTTCTTTAAAAACTGAATTTACTGTTGCTTCAATATCAGCAACGGTTTGTGTTGGTCTTAAAAGAACCTCTTTCCAACTTTCTTTTTCCGGATTATATATTTTATTCATTATTTCTATCAAAAACGTTTCTCATATGGTAACCTTCGGCAACATAACCTTGGTTTTCCCAGAATTTAATACCTTTTTTATTATCTACATAACAATTGATCTCTGTGCTATTACAACCAATTTCTTTAGCATAATTATAAACCCAATCTAACATTAACTTACCAACACCATAGCTTCTATATTCTTTTGCTATAAAAACATTATCGGCTTCAATATGCTTTCCGATGTAGAATTTGTTTAAAATCCAGATACCACAAATTCCTATTAGCTTATTATTTATATATGCACCTATACATTGATAATTATTTGCATGCTTAATACTTTCTAGCCTTTCTAAAAGTACTCCTTTAGATAACTTACCGTTATTTAACTCGTATACTAACGGCAAAATAGTGTGTAACTCTTGTTTAGGAATTAAAACTATTTTGGGATTTTCCATAATAATTTAGGCTACAAAACCATTTTTTCTATTGGGCAAACTAAAATACCTTCTGCTCCTGCCTGCTTTAACTCATCTATAACTTCCCAAAATTTATTTTTATCTATTACCGTGTGTACAGAACTCCAACCTTCTTCAGCCAATGGCAATACCGTTGGGCTTCGCATACCTGGTAACAATTTTGTAATAGTAGCTAACTTATCATTAGGGGCATTTAAAAGTATATATTTAGATTGTCTGGCTTTTAATACCGACTGTATTCTAAATACTAATTTTTCTAAAATTGCTTTTCTTTCTTCTGATATTTTAGGAGATACTGCCAGTACTGCTTCACTTTTAAGCATTACCTCTACTTCTTTTAACCCATTTTTAAATAAAGTACTACCACTAGAAACAATATCACAAATACCATCTGCCAAACCTATATTTGGAGCTATTTCTACAGAACCGTTAATAATATGCAAATCTGCATTTACTCCTTTTTCTTTTAAATATTGTTTTACGGTATTAGGGTAAGATGTTGCTATACGTTTACCTTCAAAAAATGTTACAGAATTATATTCCGTAGCTTTAGGTACTGCTAAAGACACTTTACATTTAGAAAACCCTAATTTTTCTGCTATAGCTATGTCTTCTCCTTTTTCTACTAAAACATTTTCTCCGATAATAGCAATATCTACTACGCCATCTCTTAGATACTGTGGTATATCTCCGTTTCTAAGGAAGAAAGCTTCTAAAGGAAATTTACGTGCCGAAGCTTTTAATTGGTCTTTACCATTCTCTATAGAAATTCCACAATTTTTTAATAATTCTAAGGAGTCTTGGTTTAATCTTCCAGACTTCTGGATGGCAATTCTAATTTTAGTCATTTTATATTATTTAATGTTTGATAACCAAACAAGGTTAAAAACAAAACCCGCTTGATTTCTCAAACGGGTTAGATATATATGTTTAAACACGACAATACATTTCTAGCTCGCTTGATAGCAAGTATTGAAATGATGATGTGTATTTTTATTTCTCATTATGCGACAAAAATAAAAATTTAATTCAAATTGAAAAAAACTTTCTTTAACTATTTTTAGTTGTTTCCTAATATTAATGGTAAGCCAGAGTCTCCACTACCCACAACTATTACTTTAGCATTTGGAGAATCTGATAGTTTTAGCGTTGCTTCTATACCTTTATCCTGTAAAATTTTATCGGTTAACGAGGCACTTAATATTTTATTTGCATCTGCTTTACCTTGTGCTTCTATACGCTGTTTTTCTGCTTCTTTTTGAGCGGTTACTAACCTAAACTCATATTCTAAAGATTCTTGTTCTTGTTTTAATTTACGCTCAATTGCTTCTTTAATTGTATTAGGTAATGTTACATCTCTTACTAATATTTCATTTAATTGAATATATTGCCCGTCTACAATCTTTTTTGTTTCTTCATAAATTTCTGCTTGTATAGCATCCCTTTTACTAGAGTATAATTGTTCTGGTGTATAACGCCCAACTACACTTCTTGCTGCTGACCTAATGGTTGGCAATAATACACGTTGTATGTAATCTTTCCCTTTTTCTTGGTGTAACTTTCCTAAAAATTCTTGCTTTGGCTGAAACCATGCAGAAGCATCTAATTTAATCTCTAATCCGTTAGAAGATAATACTTGCATTCTTTCAAAAACTTCTTGCTGTCTTACTTCATACACAAAAACATCATTCCACGGGGCTACTAAATGAAATCCTTCTCCCATTGCAGGCTTATCTGTTACTACACCTCCACCAAAAGTCTTATATAACACACCAGCTTCACCGGAATTTATTGTTACAGCTGACTTAGATATTAAAATAAATAATAGTATAGCTCCAAAAACTATAGGTACTGCAATCTTAGGTAATTTATCCATTTTGCTTCAAATTTGTTTTTAAATTAATCCGTTGTATTTTCTAATAAACCACTCTGTAACTAATGCAATTATAATAATAGCCAAGAGTAATTTAAAATCAATCAAAGATACAATATTTTCTTTGCTCCTTTGGACAGGAACATATTGTTTATCCAGAGCTAAATCCTTTAACAAGGTACTTGTCTGATCTATAAAATACAATTGTCCTTGGGTATCATCTGCTAATCTTCCTAACTTTTTATAATTACTAGATAGGAATTGTTTTTCTACATCAAAATCTAAGATTGTAAAGGTTCCCGTTTTTGTAGTTTGCTTATTTTTAACTCCTACTGTAAACCTATAAGTACCTGCTGTTAAATTACTAATATCAACTTCGTAATTAGTTCCTTTTAATAGCATTGGAATCTTAATATCATTTTTAAGCACATCGCTTTTTAAATTTATATATACCGATGCATCTGGATCAAACACAAAAGCTTCATCAAAATAAGCTGCTGTTATTTTAGTGTCATTATTACCTTCATAAATAGGTTTATAATCTACTACTAACCTATTTTTAGGTTTTGTAGTTGCTAAAAACAATACTAATTTTCCTAAAAAATTATCAAAAGCAGCAAAACTCTGTGTTGCTCTATAAGTTTGCGCTCTCCATTTCCATATATTTTCACCAAAAAGAACAGCCTCTTTTATTTCGTTATCGTTAACTATACTCAATAAGGGGTCTTTTAATGCTATTCCTTTTATTTGCTGAGTTAATAGAACTTCATTAGATTTTAAAAATGTAATATTCCCTAAATTATTCTCTAATGGAGGAAAATCTGATACCGAAAAATCGGCTATATCAAAAGTAGTAAAGCCATCATTTACAACAGGAATAATTTCTTCTGATTGGTTATAACTCTTCTTTGAATATGTGTTTTGAATTCTACTTAAAAAGTTCCAATCGGTTTTTGTTCCTGTAATTGTAAAAAGACTTGTTCTTTTTTGTTCAATGTATTTATATATTGCTGTAAAAGAAGTATTAGGTTGGTATAAAATAAATAAATCTACCTTATCTAACACACTTTTTTGCGCACTAGGTTTTATAATAGATACCGAACGTTGTTCGTTACTTTCTATTGCTTTTTTTAATGCTCCAATATCTGGATGAAGCATACTACTTACTATAGCAATATTTGTTTTTTCATTAATAACTTCTATGGCAACATGCTTTTGATTATTCACCCTATTTTTTTCGTTCTCTAAAATAGAAACTGCTACTTTAATATTTTTTACACCAACAGATTTAGCCTCTAATAAAGTACTAATAAGCTTTGTATTATTAGCTTTAGATAAGTTAATTGCATTTGTTGCTACTAGTTTTCCGTTTACCGTAACACGTACATTAGCAGATACAGGTTTATCTCCGTCGTAAGTTATATAAGTTTCTAATGGGTATTTATTTTTTAGGAAAGCATATTTATTTACGTTTACCTGTGCTACGCGTATATCTTCATACTTAGTGGTATCTCCCACCACTACAGGGTATATAGCAAAATCTTGATTTCTACCATAAAACTCATAATCTGTTCCTACAGTTTGGTTACCGTCTGTTAATAATACAATAGCTGTATTGGTTTTAGAATATATTTCTTTTACACTAGAAAGTGCTTGGGTAATATTTGTATTTTTCTCTGCTAACGAAATCTTATCCTTATCATTTAGATGATTACCAAATGTATATTGCTTTGTATTAAATTTTTCTGAAACCTTGGTTTCTTTTTCTATAGCATCTAAGGCCCTTTTTATTTCTTTTTCTGTTTTAGCTATAGAGGAGGAATTATCTACTAAAACAACTAAGTTCGCTTTTTCTATAGAATATTCGTTTTTCTTAAATTTTGGGTTAATTAACAACAAAAACAGGCCAAAAATCGCTAAAAAACGTAAAAAAGAGAGTATTAATGCTAGTTTATTATTCTTTTTTGCTTTATAAAAATACTGAAACACAACTATACCAATAGCTACTATTGCGGCAAGTATTATGTATAAATACGTTTCTGTTTCCATAATTTTTAATTTTCTAAAACTTGTCTCATTGCTTTAGCCTTTAACAAGCATTCTTCGTATTCCTTTTCTGGTGATGCTTTTGCTGTAATAGCACTACCTACCGAAAACGAAACATATTTTTCTGTTTTATTATACAATATACTGCGTATTACTACATTAAAATCAAAATCGTTTTCTGGTGTAAAATAGCCAACTGCACCGCTATACAAACCTCTTTTGGTTGCTTCTAAGTCTTCTATTATTTTCATTGCGGAAACTTTAGGAGCCCCAGTCATGCTTCCCATAGGAAAGGTTTCTCTAATAATTTCTACAGGATTTTTATCTATTGCTACCTTGGCCGTTACTGTAGATACCATCTGGTGTACTTGTTCGTAAGTATACACTTTACACAATTCGGCTACAGAAACACTCCCCTTTTCTGCACTCTTAGACAAATCGTTACGTACCAAATCAACTATCATAATATTTTCGGCACGTTCTTTTTCATCTTTCTCTAATTGTTGTTTTAAGCGTATATCTTCATTAGTATCTACTGCTCTTTTAGCTGTACCTTTTATAGGTTGCGATATTACTTGTGTTCCTATTTTCTTTATATAGCGTTCTGGTGATGCTGATAACAAATACTTATCGTCCAATTTGAAAAAAGTAGCAAAAGGTGGATGCGATATTTTATTTAGTTTCTTATAAACTTCTAATGGATTTATTTCTGTATTTTCTGCATAAAATTCTTGACAAAAATTAGCTTCATAAATAGCTCCATGATGAATATGTTGTAGCATTTTATGAACGCGTTTAAAATATTCATCCTTAAAAATACGAAGCTTTATCTTTATGGCTTCACATGATTCTTCTATAGTATTTAAAACAATTCCGTTAGAAATAACTTTAAAATCATCTTCTAACTCATCATCTACCATATTTAAATATATAAAATCAATGGTATTACCTTTAATTCTTATAATTTTTTTAGGTTGAAAAAAACAAAGTTCAGGAAAATATAAACCATCATGGTTTAATGATGATAATTGCTCTACATCATTCTTAACATCATAGGATAAATAGCCAAAAATCCAATCCTTAACAGATTCTTGATACTCTTTTAATTTATCAAAAGCATTTTCGCTATCCGTTACCAAAGAAGTAAGTGCATCTACAGCTAAGAGAGCATCAAAAGAACCATAACTATCTTTATGGGTATTACTATCTAACCAAACAACTTCGTTATATTGCTGAGACCATTGTTGTAGCGACTTTTTAAAATCTACTACATTAGAAATAGTATAAGAAACTGTTTTACGCAAGCTAATTATATTTTGTCTAAAAATTGACTTAATACTTCTTGGTGTGCTTTAGCTAAAGCCTCTTCTTTTATTCCTTCTTTCTCATCAAAAGAATCGTGAAACGATGGTAATGAAAAAGTAATTATCTCTGCTGCTCCAAATCTAGGTAATACATCTTTTGTAATATCTAAAGCTCCTATCCCCCCTCTTTTACCTGGAGAAGTAGCCATTAATAATACCTTTTTACCATCTAAAAACTTTCTATCGAACCTAGAAAGCCAATCTAATACATTTTTAAAAAAAGCTGAAATATTACTATTATGCTCGTTAACTGATATAATAACAGCTATAGACTCTTTAATATCACTTGCCAACTCCATTAGAGAATTAGAAAAACCATTGGTTTTCTCTGCATCTTCACCATACATAGGAAATGGAAAATTTGCCATGTTTAAAAGCTGTACTTCATGTTCATTAATGAGTGATGCAGTATATTTTACTAATTTGTAATTAATTGAAGTAGTTGAATTACTCCCTGCAAATGCGATTATAGATGCCATAGAATATAATTTTTAGTACGAAAATACCCAAATATGAATTAATTGCATCTATTTTGTATAATTTTGCTGAAATAAAAGTCCAAACTTGTTGTTTTACAAGTATATACTAGTGACCTAATTTTATGAGAAGCAAAACAAACAGACTCTATTTTATAGATGCTATACGTGCTTGGGCTATTTTAATGATGCTTCAAGGACATTTTATAGATGGTTTGTTAGACCCTGTATTTAAAGACCAATCTAGTATTACCTATAATATTTGGTTATATTTTAGGGGCGTTACAGCTCCTGTATTTTTTACAGCTTCTGGTTTTATATTTACGTATTTATTAATAAAAGGAAATACATATGGTCCTGAAAACCCAAGAATAAAAAAGGGCACAAAAAGAGGTTTAGAACTTATATTCATTGGTTATTTATTACGTTTAAATTTACTAGGGCTTTTAATAGGAGAAGTATACGGCGCTTTTTATATTGTAGATGTATTACATTGTATAGGGTTTTCTCTTTTAGGGATTATAGCTCTATATAGTTTAAGTAAACAAAAGAGCACCTATTTATTTCCTTCTATATTATTAGCAATAACAGTTATTTTATTCTTATTTGAACCTTATTACAGTAAACTAAGTTTTTCTTTTTTACCTAATTTTTTAGCCAACTATTTTACTAAAATAAACGGTTCTGTATTTACTATTTTCCCTTGGTTTGGCTACACAACTTTTGGTGGTTTAATAGCTCTACTATTTAATAAATATAAAAATCATAAATACTTATACCCTGTAGCAATTGCATCTTGTATTAGTACAGGTTTAGGGCTAATATTTTACTCTTCTCCTATTTTTGTAAAATTATCTCACATAACAGGAGTTGAGTTATTTATGCAAGTTTTTTATAATAACTACTTATTTATTCGCTTAGGTGATGTATTAGTAACTTTTGGTGTTTTTATGTTGCTAAGACGCTATTTAATAAATAAAACTTTCCTTAACATTGGTAAAAGTACCCTATCCATATATATTATTCATTTTGTTATTCTCTATGGAAGTTTTACTGGTTTAGGATTATACTCCTTTTTACACCACTCTTTAAATCCATATGCTGTAGCTTTAGGAGCTATATTATTTGCTATAACTACTACTACATTAGCATTACGATACGAAAAAAACAAAGCTTATATACATAACATTGTATATATTAGATATAGATGGGTTAAACTAAAATTAAACCCATGGAAAACATTTACCTATAACCTACTAAAAGTATATTTAATTAAGACTAAACTATTTCTTTTAAAGCTATTTAGATTAGTTAAGAATTAAGCTTGTCCCTTTTTAAACCGTTTGCTTTACGCTAAATTAGCCCTAAAAAATTATTATGAGCGAAAATAAAGCCTTTAGCCCTGTAAAAGTAGATTTAGAAAAAGATAGAAAATACGGATGGTGTACTTGTGGTAAATCTGCAAATGAGCCATTTTGCGATGGAGCACATAAAGAACATAAAGCCGGACCTTCTTTAAAATTTTCTGTAGAAGAAGATAAAACCGCACACTTATGTACTTGTAAACAAACAAGTAATCCTCCATATTGCGATGGATCGCATAAGAATTTATAAACAATAACAGCAATGAATAAAAAAAAGGCTGTCTAAAAAGTAATTTTTAGACAGTTTTTTTATACCCAAAGTTAAGTTTGTATTCAGCTATATATTTCTATTTACCTAAAAACAGCCTTTATTGTGCCATTTTCAAAGTGTATTTGTTATTATTATAAGCTAAAGCAATCAATCCAGTTTCAACTTTTACTTTTTCTAGTCCTATAAACATAAATCTTTTAAAGTTTTTATTGTGTTTTATGTTTCCAAAAATTGCTTCTACATCCCAACATCTTTGTTTTCGATGTTTAATTCCTTTTTCTGATGTGAGTAGTTCTTTAGCTTTTTTCTTATGAGCTATAAGTCTATGATTTCTTGTGATAATTTGATTACCTTTAGGTTTATGGCAACTCCCTCTAAGTGGTCAACCTTGGTAGTTTTTAGCTTGGTATTTTGTGAGAGTTTGTGTAAATCCTGAGGAAATATTTTACTGTATTTCTGATATTTTTTCCATATGCTGCCCCATAGGGCATACATAATAATCTTCGGATTCGTTATAATATAAATGGTAAGCTATAAATGAGTTTTCTCTGTGTTTTTTACTCTTTTGCTCTTTATGGAAGTAAGGGTACACAAAAGCTTCAATTCCTTTTTCATTTTAGTCTTGGTAATTTTCTTCACTGCCATAACTTGCATTGGTAATTAAGATTTCTAGTGTTTGACCGTACTGTGCTATCAAGTCCTTTACATGATTTTTTAACAAGCTAGTGTCCGCTGTAGTTTACCCTAAACTATAATTTAAAATATATTGATTGTTACTGGGTAACTGAAGATTATAACCTGGTTTTAATTGACCGTTTTTCATGTAATCGTCCTTCATTCTCATAAACGTAGCATCGGTATCTGTCTTACTATAACTCCCTCTACCTATAAATATAGTCTCTTGCTGCTCGTATTTTATGAGATTACTAGACCAGTTCTTTTTGTCATAAGTGAGTTTACGTTTAATTTTTGTGTCTACCGATTTTTCACCAAGGGCTTGGTTGATATTCTCAATAGCCTGTTCTACTTTTTTAGCAGTAATATGTTCGATATTAGGAGAAGTGATTTCCTGATTATCTTCTTTATAAATCTGATCAACATAAGCCCATAACTCTTTTAGTTGTCTTTCTATTTTTGATTTATGATGGGCAATAGACTTTGCCTATACAAAGGTAAACTTATTAGCATTTGTCTCTAACTTGGTGCCATCTAAATAAGCCTCTTTCAAACTTAAAACACCTTGTGAATTTAAAAACAAAACCACTTGATTGAATATAGGTTACAACAAACCTTTTTACTTTTTCCCTCTAAAATCATTAATCGTATTATGGTCAGGCTTATTATCTGCACTTAGCCAAATAAAATGAACATTCTCTTTGAGAGCTTGTTCTATTTTTCTAGAAGAATAAATATTACGCAAGTAGGCATAAACTAAAACCTTGAGCAACATACGTGGATGATAGCTTGAAGTTCCTCCTAATACTAACTACACTCACTTTTTCAACTTATAAATCTACATTATTTTAGTTATTGTTTTTTAAGAAAAAAGAATATAAAAATTAACATAAATCTTAATTACAATTTCGTAATTATACTACATATTTGTAGGTATGAAAAGATTTGTATTCAATACCATTTTAACTTTCTTTATATTATTATCTGCATGCAGTTCTAATGATAATTCAGGTTCAGATTCCGAAGAAAGTATTAACCTTGAAACAGCTAAACTAACCGATTTTCCATTTGAAGAAATTGATTATACAAATATCAAAATTACTCAGCCAGTTATAAGCAATAATGAGGAAACAACGGAAGGCGAAATTATTATTACATTACCACATACGGTAACTTCTTTATCTCTTTCTTTAAAATCTGTAAATATAGATACAGAAAAATTTAACGTGTTTCCTTCTGTTGGTAATAAGGAGCTATTTTCAGAAACCGATTTTATAAAATATACAATTACATCAAAAAATAATCCTGATAAAACACTGCATTATAATGTAAAAATAATTATCGAAGAGAACCCAAAAGAAGAAATCCTTTCCTTAACAAATTTTGAATTATTAGCAAATGATAATTCTGCCTTCACAGATATTGATTTAATTAAAAAATCGAAACTACAAACAATAGACTCTCTTATTATTTGTTTATTTCCTGCTTCCATTAATTTTTCGGAATTAGCACCTGCAATAAAATATAAAGGCTCTAATATTGAGTATAGAATAAATGATAACGATTTTAAAAAATACCCTGTTGATACTGGAGAAACTATCAATTTTAAATACCCAAATACTGTTGATTTTAAAATTAGTAATTCTACTAATTCAACATCAACAACCTACAGAATAATTGTTGATACAAAACATCCTATTTCTTTTAATGAAGCAGAAATTACTATACCAGATTTACTAATAGGAAATACTTATAACGGTACAGGAGTAGCCACATGGGTTAATCAAGGAAATTATCCTATAACTACTATGAGCCCTAATGAATATACTAACGTTGTAACACCTGCGACAGGATTAAACAACATTTTTGCAGTAACATTATCTAAGAATAGTGGTGGAAACATTAATCCAAACGAAGAAGGAACCGTAAATATTACTATAACTGAAACTCCTTTAATTGGAGAATACAAGGTATCAGCTATATATCATTTAAATTTTAATCAAAACTCTTGGATTCTCGTTAATTCACCTACTGATAGTTTTATTGGAAATTTTGGTTATAGCAACGTAGAATTAAACGTTAAAGGAAATATTATAGAATAATAATTTGTAACAAAGTCATTTCTTCTTAAACTTAGTATAAATTAGATAAGTTAATAAAACTATTACAAAATAAAGAAGATATGACTTTGGTTTACCATCTGTTCCTATTGTAGATAACACCCTTTCCCATCTAATTTTATTAAAACCTTTATTAAGAGTTTCCCAACTAAACCATATTAATACAGGTTTGCCTACTACATGATCAAAAGGAACATAACCCCAAGCTCTGGCATCAATAGAATTATGGCGATTATCTCCCATCATCCAATAATAATCTTGTTTAAAAGTATAGTTAATTGCTTCTTTTCCGTTAATACTGATTTTGTCTCCATCTACTATTAAATCATTCTGCTCATACTCTTTTATAATACGCTTATAAAATGGTAAGGACTGTTTATTAATTTTAATAGTTTCTCCCTTTTTAGGGATATAAATAGGTCCAAAATTATCTACATTCCACCCCAATGATGATATATAAGGGAACACGCTACCATATTCTCCTTTTGTAGATATTATTTTTGTTACATTATTAACCGATGGATGCTTGGCAATTTTTGCTGCCTCATTATCTGTTAAGTTTAAAACATAGCCCCCTTGTTTATGTATAGCAAAATTCCCATTTTTATAACTAAGTCCTTCTCTTGCCCCATATCTATTTTTTAATAATGATTGATTGATTTGTTTCCCTTCTGTATTAATAAAAAAACGATATTGTGGTTTTGCACTTCTAGGTAGTTTTGTACGTTTATTATTAATATAAATATATCCGTTTCTTATTTCTAAGGAATCTCCTGGCATACCAACACATCTTTTTACCAAATTTGTTTTCTTATCTATTGGTTTATAATAATTCCTATCCGGGTTAAAATCATTCATATCCAATAAAGTATCTGCTGGCTGATTAAATACTACAATATCATTTCTCTTTATCTTCTGAAATCCAGGAAGTCTTAGATATGGAAGTTGAAATTTATTAAGAATCGAGGTCTCTTTTTTTGTTATGTCATCATCAAAAACATAAGATTTTACATTTAATAATGGAATTGTATCATGTACCATTGGCATTGCTATCGGAGTTATAGGCACTCTAGCTCCATAATGTATTTTACTTACAAATAAAAAATCTCCTACCAATAATGTTTTCTCCAATGAACTTGTTGGTATAATATAAGGTTGTATAAAATATGTGTGTACAATAGTTGCTGCTACAATAGCAAATAGAATAGAAGAAACCCATTCTCCAAAAGAAGTTCTTGGTTCTAAACTTCTATTCTCTATATATGATAATTCACTATAGTTTACATAAGCAATATAGAGCCCAAATGTTACAAGTATTAAACAAGTATCTTTTGATGTATTTTTACCAAAACTTCTTATAATTTCTACACATACAACAAAGTATACTATTAAACTTATAATAGGAATAAAAAGCAATATCACCCACCATTTAGGTCTATTTATTAATTGCATTAATACAAACAAGCTGTAAATAGGTATTAAAGCTTCCCACGCTTTTCTTTTTGCGCTTAGGTATAATTTCCACGTAGCTAAAAAAAATAAAATTTGAATAAGTAATAAGCTTAAAAAAAATTGTAACATGTTTTATTTGTATTATAAATCTGAAACAAAAATCGTTTTTGTTATTCAGACTTATTACCAAAATCATGATTCTGGCATACAAAAAACATTACTTTTCTATTACAGATGTCCTATAAGCCATTGCTGTTTTTTTCGTTTGCTTTTTAAAAGCTAAATTGAATGAAGAAATACTGTTAAAACCACTTTCATAAGCTATAGCTGCTATCTTATAATTTTTATATGCTGGGTCTGCTAAAAGCCTTTTTGCTTCCTCTACCCTATATGCTGCTATATATTCCGAATAATTTTTATTCTCTATTTGATTTATTACTTGAGAAAGTTGTTTTGAAGAGATACCCACTATACTACTTAATTTTGCTAGTGTTAATTCCGGATTTAAAAAAACTTTTTCTTTTTCCATTAACAAATTAAGCTTTTGCATATATACACTACCATCATTTACACTTAAGTTAGAGTTAGAATATTTTATACTCCCTTTCTCGAATAACCATAAATTTTTAGGCGCCCATATAACAAAGAATAGCATAAAAATAGTGAATATAGAAGCCCCACTTGGATAATAAGGAACAACATTAAAAAGTATTAATATTGCATTTATAAAAAACACAACTGTAGCAAAAATTATAGCTAATAACCAATTTCTTTTTTCTTTATCATTAAACAAATTAGCTCCCTCTCCCGTAGCTTTTAAAACAATATTTAAGGTAAAAAAACAATACACCAATCCGTGTAAAAAGAAAGTAAAATAAATGATTTTTAATGCTATTCCGTATGTATTAGGTAAAAACCAATACACGCAAATAAGTAATATAAAAGGGATATAGTGTTTGTAATATTTTACAATGTAATTGGTTTTACTTAAATTATTAGCATAATAAAATAATGACGGACCTACTACTAATAATACCCCTAAAAATAAGGTAAGTACTTGTGTAGATATAGTATAATAATTATGAAATAAAGATTTCATAATTCGTATACTCAAAGCTAATACATATACAGCTAAAAATACATTTGCTTTTTTATACCTATACACCAATAGAAAAACTCCAGAAAAAAAACCTAGAATAACTCCTATACTCGATAAAAAAAATTCTAAACGATTAAAAAAATCTATATCAAAATTCATCAAAACAAAGAAAGTAAAATATTATATTTAATGCTAAAACCAAAAATAACTTTCTTTAATATTTTATTACGTATATATTTCAATGCTAAATTTTAAACATATTACTGTTTATCAAGTTCTTAAAATTATTTTTTATCTATTTATATGCTATGCTTGTATTGATGTTGTTTATAAAGTAATCGAATTAAAAAAGTATGATACTGAAAAATTATTATTAGATATTCAAAAAAAATATCCTAAAGCTACACTCACCTTTCAAAATATAGCTATTGAGGGCAACCACCTAAAAGAACACTCTTACGAAGAAAGGTATGATGAAACTTATTTTGAATCTACTAATATTTATGTGAGAAATAACAAACTACATAAGGAGCCGAACTTTTTGTGGGTTTTATACGGATTTGCTCCTTTACTTTTTCTAACAATTTTTCATCAGGACCCAAGAACCTTAAAAATAAAAGATTTAAATAAAGTTAGTTTACATACCTCTGCTTGGATTTTTGGAAGTATCTTTTTCAGCATTATAATTCATTTTACTAGTGAAGATGAGTATTACATTAGTAATCGCCCTCGTAATGAGTTTAACTATGAAACTAAAGCTTTAATTGAAAAAACAAACCTAGATGATTACAAATACAAGATAAATGAATGATATGTACCGACGTATTAATGCTAAAAAAGTAGACTCTAATTTTGTTATCCTAAACCATACAGATGCTAGAGTTTTAAATTTTGATATTTGGTTTACCTTAAGCTTTGGTTCTCTACTTATAATACAAGTATTTAGTTATAACAGACATACTCTTATAGAGTTATTCTTTACTATTTTTTTAATTATAGTAACATTACTTATACCTATTTACAAAAAAATGATATGGTATAAATTAGTTGTATTTAATAGAGCTAAAGGAACTATAACTTTAAAACGAAATTTACCCTATACTCGTGAAACATTTAATTACTCTAAAATTGAGTTTATTGCTAAAAATAAAATTATAAGTGATGATGATTCTACGTACGAATACATATCATATTACATAAAAAGAAAATATAATGATACTAAATATAAGATATGTGAAACTGATACTAACCATAACTTTAAGCGCTTTATTACAAAATATATGAACTCTAATGAATATCTACTTAATAATTTAGTAGAATATGATAAAGAGAAAGATGAAGAACTAAAAAAAGTATACCATATGTAGTTTTTTACTTTACAAAACTTGTTACAAACAAAAAAAAGAGGCTATCTTAAAAGGCAGTCTTTTTTTGTTTGTTAGATTTTGTATTTTAAAGGTATGAAATCTCGAGTAGTTTATAAGCCTTATGATCAGCATAGCATTCATTTGTTTCCTCCAAGTTATGATGATTATGTAGCAGGCAACCATCCGGTTCGTATAGTGAGTCATATTCTTAACTCTATTGATATTAGAGCTATAGAAGCCACTTATAAATTAGTGTTTACAATTAAAAACCTATTTAGTTATTAAAATTCTTTTTAATACGGTCTAGGTTTCTTTTGTTATCTCTGTCTTTTATATTTTCTCGTTTATCGTATAATTTTTTACCTTTTGCAAGTGCTATTTTTATTTTAGCAAGTCCATTGTCATTTACAAAAAGATTTAAAGGTACTATTGTAAGTCCTATATCTTTAACTTGGCGTTCTAATTTTTTTAATTCGCCTTTGTTTAATAATAATTTTCTTGAGGCTTTTGGTTTGTGGTTATAATGCGTACCATGAGAATACTCATCTACCTGCATATTAATTACAAAGAGCTCTCTACGGTCATTAAATTCACAAAAACTCTCAGAGATAGAAGCTTTCCCTAAACGAATAGATTTTATTTCTGTACCAGAAAGAACAATACCAGCTATGTAAGTATCTAGAAGTTCATATTCGAACTTTGCTCTTTTATTTTTAATATTAATATTCTTCTGCATATGTAGCACAAAAATAGGAACAAATATGCGATATGCAATTCGTAAGAAATTTAATAATTAGAATGTTATTAATATAATTGTATTTAATCCATTTTTAAATGAATCTCGCTAGGTGTATCTCCAATGTAACGAACAATAAATAAACTACTATTGTTGTAATCATCTAAGGTTTCATATTTATCTTCTCCTATCATTTTATTTACAAAATCTGGCGTGGAATTAGAATGTCCAATTACAAGTACATTTTTACCTTTATGATCTTGAAAAAATTGTTTAACATTTATATCTTCTGGAGTATAATATTTAGTTTCTAATTCTTTTTTTATTGCAATAGGAGCTGCCGTCATAGAAGTTCTTTCGTAGTCTGTAATATAAATTTCATCCAAGGTAATGGGGTCAAAAACTTCTGCCCATCTAATAGCTCTTCCTAAACCATCTTGATTTAATTCTGGGTCTTCATTTTCTAGGTCACTTCTATCTTTTTCGGCATGCCTTATAAAATAAAAAGTAGAGACAGTGCTGTCTTTTTGCGGCGGAATATCTTCTTTGCAACTTAGTATTGTAGAAGCAATTGAAACAACAAAAAATAAAATTTTTAATGTTTTCATAACTATAGGTTTTTATAGGAACTTAAATAACATATTCAAGTAACTATAAAATTAGTAAAAAAGTATATGAAATAGTTATTTTTTAATTTCTTTACTTATTAATAAATTTAAATAAGCAACGGTGTTTACAAGGTATTTTTTATCTTGAGTAATTGTAGCCATAGCAATTGCTCCTTGTAACATAGTATATAATTGCTTAGCAAATTGTAATGGTGTTACAGGAATACTTAGTTCATTATTATGTGTTCCTTTTTCTAAAACTAAAGCTATTTTTCCTTCTATGGTTTTTACAAGTTCTTTTGTAGCTGCTGCTAATAATTTATTGTTGTATTGTGCATCTACACCTATGTTTAGAACCGGGCATCCGCCTAGTTGTTTTGTAAAAACATCATACTCTTTATAGAAGTTTGTAAGGGTGTATATTTTATCAAGAGAGGTGCCTTCTACATTTAATTGCTCATCTACTTTATTAAGTAAAAGCTTGCTATTATACTCAAAAGCAGCTAATGCTAATGCTTCTTTATTTTCAAAATTACCATATAAAGATCCTTTTGTAAGTCCAGTAGCTTCTGTTAAATCACTCATGCTAGTTGCTGCATAACCTAATTTGTTAAAAATTGGGGCAACAGTTTTTATGATATACGCAGCGGTTTTTTCAGCTTTCGTAGACATGTTTTATAGTTTAGTGCGGTTTAGTATTGTGCGAATATAAAAAATCTATATTGCTACTTTATATTTTTTACGTAAAAAAGACTATTGTAGACAGAAAAAACGCTCTAAATAAGAGCGTTTTCAACTATTTTGTAATCTTATTTTTGATTTCTAAATACTAATGCATCATTAAAACTGTCTATTAACACAATACTTTCTGTATCTAAACTTCCACTAAGGATTTCTTTAGATAAACTATTTAAGACTTCTTTTTGAATAACTCTTTTTACAGGTCTGGCACCGTATTCTGGATTAAACCCTTTTTTTGTTAAATAATTAATAGCTTCATCTGTAGCATCTATTGTAATATGCTGCTTTGTTAACATTTTCTTCAATTGATTTAATTGAATTTTGACTACTTGCGTAATATTGTTAATGTTTAATGGTGTAAACATTACAATATCGTCTATTCTATTTAAAAACTCTGGACGTATTGTTTTTCTTAATACAGACAAAACTTCTTTTTTTGATGTTTCTGTAGCAAGTTCTATATCGGTGTTTTTTTCAAAATTTTCCTGAATAATATGGCTACCCATATTACTGGTCATAATTATAATACTATTTTTAAAATCTGCTACGCGACCTTTGTTATCTGTTAACCTACCTTCGTCTAATACCTGAAGTAAGATATTAAAGGTGTCTGGGTGTGCTTTTTCTATTTCGTCTAATAAGATAACTGAATAAGGTCTACGGCGCACAGCTTCTGTTAATTGTCCGCCTTCATCGTATCCTACGTATCCGGGAGGTGCACCAACTAATCTGCTAACAGAATGACGTTCTTGATATTCACTCATATCTATACGAGTCATAGCATTTTCATCGTCAAAAAGATAGGCAGCAAGTGTTTTAGCTAGTTCTGTTTTACCAACTCCTGTAGTTCCTAAAAAAAGAAAAGAACCAATAGGGCGTTTGGTATCTTGTAAACCAGCTCTACTTCTTCTAATGGCATCTGATACTGCTTGTATAGCCTCTTCTTGTCCAACAACACGTTTATGCAATACGTTTTCTAATTGTAATAGTTTTTCACGCTCACTTTGCATCATTTTAGTTACAGGTATACCCGTCCATTTAGCCACGACCTCAGCAATATCTTCATTGGTAACTTCTTCTTTAATAAGGGTATCTCCCTTTTGTTGTTCTGCGAGTTGTTTTTCTAATTTTTCTAGACTTTCATGTGCATCTTTTATTTTTCCATAGCGTAGCTCTGCTACTTTACCATAATCGCCATTACGTTCTGCTTTTTCGGCTTCGAGCTTATAATCCTCAATATTTTGTTTTGTTTTTTGAATATTATCTACAACTGTTTTTTCACTTTCCCATTTTGCAAATATTTCATTTCTTTCTTCTTTAAAATTAGCAAGGTCTACGTTTAAAGTTTTTAGCTTTGTAGCATCGTTTTCCCTTTTTATAGCTTCAATTTCAATTTCTAACTGCATTATTTTACGGTCAAGAACATCTAATTCTTCTGGCTTAGAATTAATTTCCATTCGTAATTTAGAAGCAGCTTCATCTATTAAATCAATAGCTTTATCTGGTAAAAACCTATTGGTAATATATCGTTGCGATAGTTCTACTGCCGAAATTATGGCTTCATCTTTTATACGTACTTTGTGGTGAGTTTCGTATTTATCTTTTATTCCTCTTAAAATAGAGATAGCACTCTCTGTATCTGGTTCATCAACTATAACTTTTTGAAATCTACGTTCTAATGCTTTATCCTTTTCAAAATACTTTTGGTATTCGTCTAATGTTGTAGCTCCTATAGCGCGTAGTTCACCTCTTGCTAATGCTGGTTTTAGTATGTTAGCAGCATCCATAGCTCCTTGTCCACCGCCAGCGCCTACTAGTGTGTGTATTTCATCAATGAAAAGAACAATGTCTCCGTCCGATGCTATTACTTCTTTAACGACAGCTTTTAAACGTTCTTCAAATTCTCCTTTATATTTTGCTCCTGCAATTAGAGCGCCCATATCTAATGAGAAAATTACTTTTTCTTTTAAGTTTTCTGGTATATCTCCCTGAACAATTCTGTGTGCTAAACCTTCTGCTATAGCTGTTTTACCAACGCCAGGTTCACCTACTAACATAGGGTTATTTTTTGTTCTTCTAGATAGTATTTGGAGGATTCTTCTTATTTCTTCGTCTCTACCTATAACTGGGTCTAGTTTTCCATTATCTGCTAGCTCATTTAAATTTTTAGCGTATTTATTTAAAGAGTTATAGGTTTCTTCTGCGTTTTGTGATGTTACTTTATCTCCTTTTCTTAATTCTTTAATTGCTGTTTTTATTTCTTTTTCTGTTGCTCCTTGGTCTTTTAAGATTTGAGCAATTTTACTTTTAGATTTAAATATAGCAAGTAATAGGTGTTCTGTGGAAACATATTCGTCTTCCATTTTTTTAGCAATATTGCTAGCTTCGTTTAAAGTGCTACCTGCTTTAGGAGAAAGCATTATATCTGCACTAGTAACTTTTGAGAAACTTTCTAGCTCTTTTTCTACTATTTTATTTAATAGAGAGTTGTTTATCCCTATTTTCTTAAGAATATATGGTAAAACATTTTCATCTACCGTTGTAAGGGCTTTAAATAAATGTTCGTTTTCTATTTGTTGATGCCCTAATTCCTGAGCTATTTGCTGCGCTTGCTGCAATGCCTCTTGCGATTTTATAGTGAAATTATTAAAATTCATTAGGTATATATATTATTGTTAATGTTTATTTTTGAAAAGATAAATTCAATAATCTTACCAGTATACTAAAACAGACAAAATGTCTTGTAAACGCAATAATAACAAGACATTTAGACAGTTTGTAAGTATCTGATTTTAGTTCGACTTAATTATAAAAATATAAATATGGGTATATTCGGAAATCTCTTTGGAGGAAATGATGATAATAAAAAAGAAGAAAAAGTACTTCCTTGGATTCCTTTAACATCTTTAGACCAATTAGATGTAATAAAAGAAAAATCTAAAACTAAAACACAATTTATTTATAAACATTCTACCACATGCGGAATTAGTAGGATGGTTATGAATACAGTAATATCTAGTTATCCTTTAACCGAGGAAGAAGCCGATTTATATTATTTAGATTTGCATTCTTATAGAGAAGTGTCTAATGAAACGGGAATTCGTTTTCAGGTAATGCACGAGTCTCCTCAGCTTTTGGTAATTAAGAATGGAATTACCGTGGCACATGCATCACATGGAGCAATAAATGAAATAGATTTTAATAAGTTTCTGTAAGCTTATAAAAGCTACAATTAACTTTCATGGGGCAAGAAAGAAACCAGAAAGAATTGTTTGGAATTTCTGATAGAGAATCAAATTACTTATGATATAAACTAAAAACTGGTAATAATTAATAAAATTATTACCAGTTTTATTATCCTGTTTTTTAGAGAAATAGAATATATTAAAAGTGCTGTTGTGTTATAATTCCTTTTAGTTTGGCTTTTAAATCTTCACCAGAATCATAAACCATATTTTCATTTGTAGGGAATGGTACTGCTGCTAAATTTAAAAGAGAAACTAAATCATTATCTAAAGCTCTTTTATCACCATCATAATTAGCATATATATGTTCAAATATAAATTCACTTGCTAGTGGGTAAGAGTTTATTAATTGTTTTGTATTTAAATCGGTGAAACTAACGTTTCCGGTTACTTGTGCAGCTTTAAACTGTGTAAATTGATAAAAATTACATTTTACAGTTTTAAATTTATCTATTTTAATTTTATTTCCTAAGCTGTCTTTTACCACATTTCCGTTAGTATCTACAGCATATCTATAACCATCTTTGATTTGCTTTTCTTTAATAATTTGTTTTTCTTTTACCTGTTCTGGTGAAACATTAATGTTTCTAAAAGCAACCTGCATTTCGTAATCATAACGAACCTTATTGATAGGTTTTGTATGGTATTCTGTCCATAAATTATTTAATCCGTAAGTGTCAAAATTTAATAATTCTTCTTCTAAACGAGCAGGAATAATTTTTTCAGTATCATTTAATAGGCTTACTTTAACATAATCTATCCCTTTAGCATGCGCTTCTTCCATTTTACTTCTACAATCAGAGTAGCCAGGACTTATTTTATTTAAATAGCTAAAATCTTCATAGGCTTTTCTGTAATCTTCTTTCTGTAAAGCATTAGATAGTAATGACGATGCATTTGTGTATAAATAATCAGAAAGTTTATTTTTACTAGTAATTATTTTTGCATCATAATTATTAAAAGAAAATTGTGCATTTCTATTTTCATCGTAAATACGTAATGGCAATAATGGTTTTATGCGTTCCTGTATTGTTTTTAGATTGTTATAGGTATTATAAATTTTCTCATAATTAGAAGGGTTACCTTCTTTTTCTAAGTATGATATTTCATTTAATTCACGTTCTGTATTTTTAAGAAAGGCTTCTTCTAGTAGCGCTATATAAGGCTGGTTCCCTTTTTTAGTTTTATTATCTGCAATATTTTTAATAGCCTTATTTATAGCATTGTGGTAGTTTCCTGTATTTAAAGCTTCTTGTGTTTTTTTAACTCCTCCGCAAGAAATTAGAAAAAGAATACTTATTCCGAGTAAAGATTTTTTCATAATATTTTGATTTAAAAGGTTTGTTGAAGCTATATTCCAATAGCCATGCCAAAAATCATATAAATAACGAATTATTACTGCTTTTCGTATAATTAGAGACTCTTATGCGATGATAAGTATTAGTATAATTTACCTCTTTAATGCAATATGTCCTGTTAATACAGTTGTATTATTTAGTGTTATTTTGTACCAATAATCAGAGGCAGGTAGGGGAAAACCATTAAAAGTACCGTCCCAAAAGAAGTTAGCTCCATTATCAGATATAATTAATCTTCCAAAACGATCAAATATACTTACTCTTGATAAAGCATAGTTTTTTATGCCATAGATAATAAGGTTATCATTAGCATTATCACCATTTGGAGTAATAAAAAAAGGAATTTCTAAATGAATATATTCTTGTGATATTGGATTACATCCATTTCTGTTTCGGACAAATATTCTATATAGACCTCCTCTAACATTTTTGAATGTATTAGAGTTTTGATATGTAAAACCATCTAAAGAATATTCAAAATCTCCTTGTTCTTCTAAATTAACAATGATATCTGTTCTATTAGAAGTTATTGTTTGTATTATAGGATGTTCATTATATGTTGTAGTGATAGTTTTTATTACAGGGCAACCTTCTGGAGATGTTACGGTAACTGTATATATTCCAGGACTATCTATAGTTATATCTTTTGTAGTAGCACCAGTAGACCATAAGTATGTTGCGTTATCTACATCTGCACTAATAGAGAAGGGCTGTTCTTGGCAAAATTTTAAATCTTCATCAGATACATTTGGAATTTCATTTATAATTAACGTAACTGGGGTACGTGTAACACTGGTACATGCTACTAATGGGTGCGTTGCTTCTACATAATAAGTACCTGCTACAGAAGTGTTATAGCTTGTACTTTCTTCTAGGACTGGCGTTCCCCCCGTAGCACTAGTGTACCAATTAGCAGTATAACCAGGCTCTACACTTATGCTTAATGGAGTTATATTTTCTTCTTCACAAATAGTTACGTTTACGGGGTTGCTGGGCTCAGAGGGTATTTCCACAATATTAACTTTATAAGGAGTAGAAAAGCTACTGCATTCTAGAGTGTTTAAATCTGTACTATTTTCGGCAACTCTTACTCTGTAATAAGTATCTGTGGTAATGTTCGTAACAGCATATGTATTAGACATTACAGTTGTGTTTGCCCATGTTACACCATCACTGCTTTCTTGCCATAAATATTCTGGAGAATCATAAACTGGGATATCTACAATAGCTTCTAAATTAATATTTGTTGGTCCTTGATCTTCACAAATATTATAATCTTCATTACCACTTAAGTTAGAAGTTATTGTAGTTAAATCTCCACAAGATCTAAAGACAATATCATCTATCCCTAAATCATTGCCGCAACCACCAGTACCATTGTTTATCATTTTTAGAGTTACCTCAGTTTCATTTGTTGTCGTAAAAACCAATCCATATTGTTCCCAATTAGGAGTATTGATTGCGGGGATATTACCCGTGTCTCCAGAAGCTAAAACGTCTCCGCCTGAATCTAAAATTTGAAAAGTTACATTAACAGGGTTATGTGGGTTTCCACCACAAGATGAGCTATTAGCACTAGAGGAAACATTAATTAGCCATGAGGAAAATTCGTAGGTTGTATTGGCGCATAAACCACTTACTTCTATGGAGTAAAATTCTCCTGCTGTAAAAGCAGCATTTACAATTAACATTTTCCCGTTAGTGTCATTAAGAGTGTGGTCTTCAATATTGTGCCAATCAAACCAATTATTAATTTGAGAGCTTATTGTATATTCTCCGTCTATAGGAGGTCCTCCTGTTGCTATATAATTGTAATTGGTTGTACCTGTAGATAATTGTGGACCAAAGTCAGTACCTGTACCAAAGTTTTCTTCAAAAATGGGATCTCCTTTGCTTCCCTCACAGAAACCCAATTGACTATAAATAGTATTGGAAATAAGGAAGCATAATAATAGAATTTTTTTCATTTAGAATATAGACTTGGCACTTGTTGGTATCATTTTATAAATATAACAAAGTTTTTACTTCTATTTTGTACCTCTATTCTTACATGAAAGCACTTGTATTAGAAATATGATTGTTAATTTTTATTTGATAAATTATTAATCTAAATGTTTTTTTTGTGTTGATTAATAAAGTCAATTTGTATTTTTGCAACTTATTTTTAATGCAATAATTTAACTATGCAACGCGACAATCAAATTTTTGAATTAATAGCTGAAGAAGCTGAACGTCAAATCAATGGAATAGAGCTAATCGCTTCTGAAAACTTTGTAAGCCCACAAGTTATGGAAGCTGCAGGTTCTGTATTAACCAATAAATATGCCGAGGGTTACCCTGGAAAGCGTTATTATGGTGGTTGCGAAGTTGTAGATGTTATAGAGCAAATAGCTATAGATAGAGCTAAAGAATTATTTGGAGCTGAATATGTAAATGTACAGCCGCACTCTGGTTCACAGGCAAATGCCTCTGTATACCATGCATGTTTACAAGCAGGAGATACTATTTTAGGGTTTGACCTTTCTCATGGTGGGCATTTAACACATGGTTCTCCAGTAAACTTTTCAGGAAAATTATACAACCCAGTTTTTTACGGAGTAGATGAAGAAACAGGAGTTTTAAATTATGATAAAATTCAGGAGATTGCTACCAAAGAGCAACCAAAATTAATTATAGCTGGTGCTTCTGCATATTCTAGAGATATAGATTTTGAGCGTTTTAGAGTTATCGCTGATAGCGTAGGAGCTATTTTATTAGCAGATATTTCTCATCCTGCTGGTCTTATTGCAAAAGGCATATTAAATGATCCTATTCCTCATTGTCATATTGTAACAACAACAACGCATAAAACATTACGTGGACCAAGAGGTGGTTTAATAATGATGGGGAAAGATTTTGAAAATCCTTTTGGAATAAAATTAAAGAATGGAAAGCTACGAAAAATGTCTGCATTATTAGATTTAGCAGTTTTTCCAGGAAATCAAGGTGGTCCTTTAGAGCATATTATTGCAGCAAAAGCAATTGCATTTGGAGAAGCTTTGTCTGATAATTTCTTGCATTATATATTACAAGTTAAAAAGAACGCTGCTGCTATGGCATCTGCTTTTGTAGCCAAAGGATATAAAATTATTTCTGGAGGTACAGATAACCATATGATGTTAATTGATTTAAGAAATAAAGGCATTAACGGAAAAGAAGCGGAAAAAGCTTTAGTAGAAGCGGATATTACTGCTAATAAAAATATGGTTCCTTTTGATGATAAATCTCCATTTATTACTTCAGGTATTAGATTTGGTACAGCCGCAATTACAACCAGAGGTTTAAAAGAAGAAGATATGGCAGTTATTGTAGATTTAGTAGATACTGTTCTTAGTAATATAGAAGATACTGCAGTTATAGCAGATGTAAAAGTAAAAGTAAATGAATTAATGAGTGATAGACTTTTATTTAATTCATAAATTATATAAAGTACAATAATACAAAAGCCTCATCTAAAAATAGATGAGGCTTTTTCTTTTTCATAGCAATTTTTAGTGCTACTATAAACACTTAATAAACCGATTAGCAAGTCAGTCGGCATAAAAGGAACAACCTTTCAAAAAAATATAAAAAAAGCGAAACATAATTATGTTTCGCTTTTTTTATTCATTGTATGTCTCGTCCTGAAATAGCGTTACACAAAACTCAAGTGTAATGAAAATTAATTATGTAAAGCGTACACAAAAGGACTACACTTTGCCCTTTAAACTCCAGATAGTATCAGAAATTGAGCGTGGAGAACTCACAAAAAGCCAAGCAAAA
>CANLOV010000008.1 GCA_947492955.1 uncultured Cellulophaga sp.
GATTATAGTGTTATCGTATATACTCTTATCTTTATTATGTATAACATCGTACTTAAACCCAATGGTGTAATTGTTTTTTTTTACTAGAAGAAAAAATAATCTCTTAAATTAACTATCGGTTTTTAATATCATTATAGTATTACTTGTATAATATTGTTTTTTACTTAAATTTTAAATCAGTTTTTAAGTCTTAGTTTACTAATGTTTAGTTTTATGGATTAGGGTATTTAACGTTTGTTTTAATCAACTCTTAAAAATTAAAATAAAGTTCAATTTCATCCTTTTTTTATTAAAGTATACAAATAAGTTTTCTAATTTTAGCATTTAGATACTAACTATGCTTAATTAAATAAAAAGTGCATTTTAGTACTTGTTTTTTTAAATATTAAATGCGTATTTATATCATATGAAAATTAATATTCTCCTTCTTTTTATCATATTATGTATTGGTTGTAAGCCTTCTTATGAAGAACCTATAATTTCATTATCAGATTATGAAATAGAAGATGGTTTTAATTTAAAAGTTGTTGCATCAGAACCATTAATAGCCTCTCCTGTTGCTCTAGATTTTGATAATAAAGGAAGAGTTTGGGTAGTAGAAATGCCCGGATTTATGAATACATTAGAGGGAGTAGGAGAAGAAGAGCCTACAGGGACTATAAAAATATTAGAAGATTTAGATAAAGATGGTGTAATGGATCATTCAAAAATCTTTATTGATAGTTTAGTATTGCCAAGGTCTATTGCTTTAGTATATGGAGGTTTATTATATGCTGCACCACCAAATTTATGGTTTGTAGAAATAAATGATGATATTCCAGGAGATCGTATTTTGGTGGATAGTGATTATGCGGTAGATGGTAATCCAGAACATCAGCCCAATGGATTAAAATTAAATATTGATAATTGGATATATAGTGCAAAATCTAGTTATAGGTACAAAAGAGAAAATGGCGAATGGTTAAAAGAACCAACATCGTTTCGTGGACAATGGGGAATAACACATGATAATTTTGGAAGATTATATTATAATAATAATTCAAAACAATTATTAGGCGATTATGTATTGCCTAATAGATTTATTACGAATAAATTTTATACTCCTAAGCATAGTATAAACCAACTTTTAACTAAGGATCAAAGAGTTTATCCAATACATGCATCATCTGTAAATAGAGGCTATGCGAAAAATGTTTTAAATAAGGATAGTTTATTGGTGAACGTTACAGCTACATGTGGACCATTAATATATAGGGGAAATAAATTTCCTAAAGATTATTTTCAGAACGCTTTCGTGTGCGTACCCGAGGCAAATTTAATAAAGAGAAACATGCTATTTTTTAAAGGTGATAATATAATAGCAAAACAAGCATGGGAAGGCAAAGAGTTTTTAGCTTCTAAAGACGAAGGTTTTAGACCTGTTAATTTATCAAATGGGTTAGACGGTAGCATGTATATAGTAGATATGCATCTAGGAGTTATACAGCATTATGCATTTTTAAGTCCTTACCTAAGAAAAATGGCCAAGCAAAAGAGGCTAGATACTATTGTTAATATGGGTAGAATTTTAAAGGTGACTCACAAGAATAATACAATATATAATACTATAAATCTTGATGTTTTATCTAATTCTGAATTAGTTCCTTTACTAAAGAATGAGAATGGTAGTATTAGAGATAGAGCGCAGCATATGCTTATTTATAAAGATGCTATAAGTGAAATATCTAAAATAGAAAAAATAGCTATTGATGTAACAGATTCAATAGCACAAGTACATGCTCTGTATACTTTAAAAGGTTTAAGTAAATTAAAATTTTCGGTATTAAAAGAAGTGCTAAAAAATAGTTCTTCAATGGTAGCTTCTCATTCCATAGTATTGTTAGAAGATTTTATTTCTAAAGAAAAAGTAGCAGAAGTAGTTCCTTTATTTAATTATTTACAATCTAAAACAGATAAGAGCATAGATTTATATATGAGTGCTACTATTGGCAAATGGTTATGTGTTTCCAATGAATCCTTTTTACCATTGTTTAATAAACTAGCTCATAAATATAGAAATAATGATGTGTATACAGATGCTTTTTTAAGTGGTTTCGAAAATATAAATGATTCGTTGGTATCCCTAATGAGAACAGATAATAAAGAGTTATTATCACTTATAGAAGAAACTATTGTTAAAAAAGAAAAAAATAAACTTAATCCAATTTTTGCAAATAAAATAAGGCAAACAGATAGTAGAACTAAAGGGTCAAGGCTGTTTTCTAAAATATGTGCTGCTTGTCATGGAATTACAGGAGAAGGTATAGATGGGTTAGCACCACCACTTGTTGCTTCTGAATATGTTTCGCATTCATCAAAAAGATTAGGATTAATTATACTTCATGGTTTAGAAGGGCCAGTGCATGTAAACGGAAAATTGTATAAAATGAATCATGTAATGCCAGGTTTATTAAACAATGAAAATATATCAGATAAGGATATTACAGATTTAATTTCATATGTAACAAGTGCTTTTTCTGATTATCCTCGAGAGATAAAAACAAAAGAAATAGTAGAGCTTAGAAAGTTAAAATCTAAAACTGGAAAAGAATATACTGAAAGTGAGCTATTAAAATATTAAATATTTTTATTTTAATATAAATCATATTAGTTTTTGTATTTTAGCGACAAAATACAATCGATTGTATTTTGTTATTTTGTTCGATAATCTAAATTTCAATTACTTTCATGCTTACCTTGAAGTTTTAGTGTTTTTCTTGTAAAGTACCTTGTGGTAATGTTTTTAGATAGTAGATTAAAAAATGTATTCTTAGAAGAGTAGTAAAAAAATATAATAATGCAGAAAAAAATAGAGATGAATAAAGTGTTAAAAAGTAAAGCATACTTATTAATTGTTTTTGTGCTTGTTAGCTTTATTTCATGTTCAGAAATTAAAGATAAAAAGGTACTATATTTTGCTCATGGCTTACCAATTTCTCATCCTGTACACAAAGGAATTGTAGCCATGAAAAAATCGTTGGAAGAAAAATCAGAAGGGAAACTTCAAATAAAAATATTTCCAGACGGACAATTAGGAACAGAAAGAGAAGCTTTAGAATTGTTACAAATAGGTAGTGTAGCTATGACAAAGGTGAGCGCTGCCTCTATGTCTAATTTTGCTCCAGAATTTAAAGTAATGGGTATTCCTTATTTATTTAAAGATAGCGAACATTTATTTAATGTATTAGAAGGCGATATTGGTAAAGAGTTATTAGAAGGCGGGAGCGAATATCTATTAAGAGGCTTATGTTTTTACGATGCAGGTAGCAGAAGTTTTTATTCTAAAAAGAAACCTATAAACACACCTGATGACTTAGATGGTATGAAAATAAGAGTAATGAGTGATCAAATGTCTGTAGATATGGTAAACACATTAGGAGCCTCTGCAACACCTATGGCATATGGAGAGTTGTATACAGCACTACAGCAGAATGTAGTAGATGGTGCAGAAAATAATATCCCATCCTTTGTTACCTCTAATCATTATGAAGTTTGTAAATATTACACTTTTGATCAGCATACTATGGTGCCAGATGTGGTAGTTATTGGTACTAAGTTTTGGGATTTATTAAACGATACTGAAAAACAATGGTTAGCAGAAGCTGCAGCAGAAAGTGTAGCAAAACAAAAACAGTATTGGAAAGAAACTGTAAAAGAGAATATGAAAGTACTTAAAAAGGCAGAGGTTCAGTTCTTTTACCCTGATAAGAAATTGTATTCAGAAAAATCTAAGGCACTAATGGAAAAGATGAAGAAAGACCCAGCGATGAAGCGATTAATTGATAAAATTAAATCTAATTAAAAAATGGAAAAGACATATAACATCATTAATACTATTATAGAGAAATTATTAGTCCTAATTTTTGGTTTATTGGTAATAGATGTAGTTTGGCAAGTAGCTTCACGTTACATCATAGGTCAGTCTAGCTCGTTTACAGAAGAATATGCACGTTTTTCTCTAATTTGGCTAACAGTCTTAGGGGCTGCTTATATCAATGGACAAAAAGAAGGGCATCTTTCCATGGATTTTTTATTGTCAAAACTATCGCCAGAAAAACAGAAAAAGCGAAATAAGGTAATACAAGTATTAATGGCTTTATTTTCTTTTATAGTAATGGTTATTGGAGGAGGGAATTTAGTGTTTACCACTTTAAAATTAGGGCAAAAATCACCAGCGCTTCATATGCCATTGGGTTATATATATGCAATAGTACCTATTTGTGGTATTGTAATTATATTCTTTTGCCTGTATCATATAAAAACAACATATAAATCATAGAAAAATGAGTATAGAAACGATAAGTATTATTGTATTGTTTGTTAGTTTTATTGGATTATTAGCATATGGAGTTCCTGTAGCCTATGCTATAGGAATTTCTACTACTATAACATTGGTATTAAATATTGCATTTTTACCAGCAACAACTACGGCAAGTCAACGAATGACAACGGGGATAGATAATTTTGCTTTACTAGCCATACCATTTTTTATATTGGCAGGTGAAATTATGAATAGGGGAGGAATAGCCAAACGACTCATTGATTTTGCCAAATCGCTTATAGGAAGTTTGCCAGGAGGCTTAGCTTATGTAAATATTATAGCAGCCATGCTATTTGGTGCTATTTCTGGTTCTGCTATAGCAGCGGCATCTGCTATAGGAAGTACGCTAACAGATAAAATGGAAAAAGAAGGTTATCCTAGAGAATTTAGTGCGGCAGTAAACATAAGTTCGTCTACAACAGGTTTGCTAATACCGCCAAGTAATGTACTAATTATTTTTGCCCTTGCTAGTGGTGGTACTGCTTCAGTTGCTGCTTTATTTATTGCAGGTTATTTGCCAGGTTTGCTAGTAGGCTTAGTAATTATGCTTATGGTTTATATTTATGCTAAGAGGAAAAAATTACCAAAAGCGCCTAGAGTAGGCTATAAGCAGTTATTTTTAGATTTTAAAAACGCGCTTTTAAGTTTAACATTACTAATTATAGTGGTAGGTGGTATTGTAGCAGGTGTATTTACAGCAACAGAAGCTGCTGCAATAGCTGTTGTATATGCCATGTTGCTAGGGTTTTGGAATAAAGAATTAAAGGTGGGTGATTTTAAGCCTATTTTACTTAAAAGTGCAAGAACTACAGCGATAGTAATGTTTTTAATTTCTACATCTATGGCAATGTCTTGGCTTTTTTCTTTTGAAGGTATTCCGCAATTGTTAACGAGTACATTATTAGATTCTTTTGAAAATCCTATTGTAATATTTTTATTAATAAATCTTACACTGTTAATTATAGGAACCTTTATGGATATGACTCCGGCGATTTTAATTTTTACACCCATATTTTTACCTGTAGCTATGGCATTAGGTATGCACCCTGTACAGTTTGGAATGATTATAGTTTTAAACCTATGTATAGGTGTATGTACACCACCCGTAGGAACCTTATTATTTGTAGGGAGTGGTGTAGCAAAAGTATCTGTAACTAAGGTTATAAAGCCATTATTGCCTCTTTTAGGAGCTATGGTACTTGTGTTATTTTTAATCACTTATTTTCCTGAAATATCATTATGGTTACCACGTGTTTTTGGATTGATTGATTAGTTTTTAGATATATATTAAATGAAAATATAATTTGAGAAGAAAAAGAAGGGTTTGAAAAAATAATGCTCAAGGAGTTTTAATAGTATAAATTTATAGTATAGTTTTATAAGGATTATAATTTTCAAATTTTTTAAACTTGGAAGAGCGTACATATAGTAAAGAAGAGAAGTTAAATGCATTATCTCATGGCTTTGGTGTATTATTAGCTATTGTAGGTTTTGCTTTATTGTTAGCCTTTAATACTGTTAAAACTCAATACGCTACTTTTAGTATTGTTATTTATAGTTTTTCTTTATTGTTAATGTATTTCGCTTCTTTTACCTATCATGCAACTAAAGATGTAGAGAAGAAAAAGAAACTGCGGATACTAGATCATATTAGTATTTATTTTTTAATAGCTGGTACTTATTCGCCTTTAGCACTTATTACTTTGGAAGCAGGTAATGGTTGGACTATTTTTTACACCGTTTGGGGCATTGCAATTGCTGGTACTGCTTTTAAGCTTTTTTTTACTGGAAGGTTTGAGTTTGTTTCGTTGCTTTTGTATTTGATTATGGGCTGGTTAATTGTGTTCGTTTTTTCCAATTTAAAAGCGCAAACTACGGATTTAGGAATTAATTTATTATTTCTTGGAGGTGCGTTTTATACTATAGGAATTCTATTTTATGCCATAAAAAAAATACCTTATAATCATTTTATATGGCATCTTTTTGTTTTAGGCGGTACTATTAGCCACTGGTTATTTGTGTTTTTAGATATTATATAGGTTTAGGTAAACCATGCCTAGTCTACCAATATATCTTCATAATCAGTAAAGAAAGTTTCAAACTTTTGCATATTGGTGTTTAAAAACTCCATAGTTTCTTGCCATGTGTTTTTATTATGGATAGAAACACCTTCTAGCTCTATATATATTCTTGAGATTTCTTTTTGGTTGGCTAATACAAAGTAATCATTATAGATAGCATCCGTAATATAGTCGTTCTTAAGAATTGTTTTTAGAGAACTTAATTTTTCCCACAACTCAATTCGTTTTTCTAAATCGGTATGTTCTATGTCTAATGCTACACCAGCTTTCTTTTTATCAAAATAGAATTTAAAATAAAGTCCCTTTACCTTTGTATTGTATAAAATCCATTTTCTTGGAAAGGATTTTCCAAAAGCTATCCAAAAGTCTTGGCGTAATTTTTTAGCTTCTTCTTTACTAAACATTATACAAAATAAGCAATGGCAATACCAATAATAATAACTAGTAATTTACCAAGATTAAATTTATGTCCTTCGGAGCTTTCAAATAGAATAACAGTAGAAATATGTAAAAATACGCCAATAACAATAGCTGTTAATGGGGCATAAAATTCTGTAATAAATTCAAAATTAGAGGTAAGGTAACTTCCTAAAGGTGTCATTAAAGAAAATAACACAATAAAGAAGATTGAATTAGCAAGTTTAATTTTTGAGTTTATAAAAAAGATACTTAAAATAATAGCAATGGGAACTTTATGAATTAAAATTCCATATAGCATAGAATGGTGCTTTTCTATAGGTATACCTTCTAGTATAGAATGTATGGATAAGCTTATAAAAACCAGCCAAGGGAAATTAGTTTTTTCGTAATCTAAATGTACATGGCCATGTTCTGCTCCTTTGGAAAAAAACTCTAAAAATATTTGTAATAAAATACCCAACATAATAAAAACCCCCATAGTTTTTGGGTTGGTATTTTCATAAACTTCAGGAAAAAGCTCAAATACGGTAAGTGCTAATAAAAATGCGCCACTGAATGCTAATAACAGCTTAAAAACTTCTTTGTTTTTAGGGTTTACTGTATAAACAAAGACAAAACTCAATATTACCGCAAGTATGGGTAAAAGATAAATCATGTATTATATAGGTTTGGTTGCGTACTATTTTTATGTATACTGCAATAAGGGGGCAAAATTAATGTATTTTTGCCGTATTATTATGTGTATTTATGAACAATAATTTTAAGATGCTAGCCAAAACCTTATTTGGTTTTGAAGAAATTTTAGCAAAAGAATTGCGAAACCTTGGAGCTAGTAATGTTGTAGAAGGTGTTAGAAGTGTTTCTTTTGAAGGCGATACTGGTTTTATGTATAAGGCTAATTTGTGTTTACGTACAGCTATAAAAATAATAAAGCCAATACACTCTTTCCCTGTTAGAGATGAAAAGGATTTGTATAAGAAGATTTATAATATGGATTGGCACGAGTATTTAACGGCCGATACTACGTTTTCCATAGATACGACTATAAATTCTGATAATTTTACCCATTCTTTATATGTATCGCAGAAAGTAAAAGATGCTATCGTAGATAAATTTAGAGATGTAGATGGGCGTAGGCCTAGTGTAGATATTAAGTTCCCAGATATACGTTTAAATATACACATACAAAAAGAGCATTGTAATGTTTCTTTAGATACATCTGGTAGGTCTTTACATCAGCGTGGATACCGTACAGCAACCAATATAGCACCAATTAATGAAGTTTTAGCGGCTGGTTTGCTTTTGATGAGTGGCTGGGACGGGCAATGTGATTTTTTAGACCCTATGTGTGGTAGTGGAACCTTTTTAACCGAGGCAGCTATGATTGCGTGCAATATTCCTGCAAATATTAATAGAAAAGAATTTGCTTTTGAAAAATGGGATGATTTTGATGAAGAGTTGTTTGAGAAAATAGTAGATAGTAGTTTAAATAAAACCAGGGAATTTCATTTTAAAATTACGGGGTACGATAAGGCTCCTTCTGCAGTGCGCAAAGCTACAGATAATGCAGAAAATGCAAACTTAGCAGAATATATAACTGTAGAGAGGAAAAACTTTTTTGATACGCAGAAGCCTACCGAGAATCATTTGCATATGGTTTTTAATCCTCCTTATGGTGAGCGTTTAGATATAGATATGGAAGAGTTTTACGCATCTATAGGAGATACCTTAAAACAGGAATATCCAGGTACCGATGCTTGGTTTATTACCTCTAACTTACAAGCATTAAAATTTGTAGGTTTAAGACCATCAAGAAAAATAAAAGTTTTTAATAGTCATTTAGAATCTAAACTGGTAAAGTATGTAATGTACGAAGGCAGTAAAAAAGCTAAATATAATAAGTAAGTATGAAACCAAAAACTAAGGCAACCCTTTATAACTTTATAGGTTTTGCTATTTTATATTTTATTTTCCGTTTTGCAATAGATAGTTTTATTGAGCTTAACCGTTATGTGTTAGCATTTGGAGCTGCTATTTTAGCTACTATTTTTGCGCCAAAATTTAGTCCTTTAAAAACAGAAAAAGAAGAAAAAATAATGATGAAATGGATTTTTATTAAAGAAATTAAGGAGTTGTAGTTTCTTTTTCTTCTTTTTTCTTCTTGGCTTTTTTGTATAAAGGTATTAGGTAGGAGATAGAATAGTTGTAGCCTACTCCAAACTTACTTCCTTCGGTTACTTTATTAAATCCAGGAATCCATATATTATTAAAGTTTTTAGCTTCTTTATTACTTACCAAATAGGCCAAGCGAATACTACCGCCTAAATATATATTAGCAAAAAGTTCTGTTTTTACACCAAAAACAAACTCTAGCCAAGTAGCACTTAAATCTTCTATTTTTTGGGCCTCGGTTACTCCTGTAACAAAATTATCTGGGTTCCAATAGCGATTACTATTATAAATTTGATAGTCGTTAATGGTGTTGCTAAACTTGCTGTGGGCAATACGCCCTCCCATATGTATGGCATTGTACATTCCATACCAGTTTTCATAATTATTAACATCTACCCCTAATTTTAAATAATTGCCAGAAGTAGTAAAATTATAAAGGTCTTCTTGTCTGGTATTTTCTTCTGTACCAAGTTCTGCTGCTACATGCAATTTGTGAGTAAGTCTATAATCGGCAACAATTTCTAATCCCTTATAATCGTCTTTTAAGTTAGATTGTATAATTCTGCTTAAGTCTACACCAACTCTTAATCCGTAGGGTTGTTTGTAAGCTACGGTATCTTTTTGTTGTAAATCTATAGGTTTACTTTGCGCAAAACCTATAAAGCAAGAACATAATAGAAAACTACTAATGAAATATTTTAACATGGGCTGCGGTTTCGTCTTTTACCAAAGGGGTTACTATTTCTATTTCTTTAATCCAATTATCTGTATCTGCTGTTAACTCATTACTTAGATTATCATAATTAGCTACAAAGCCACAGGCTCTAGATATAAATACATCTTTGTTTTCATACGTAAATCTTAGAATATCTATATTGCCAGTTTCAGTATCCATATCATCGTCTTTAGAGTTAGATATAAATGCAAAATCACTAGTACTTACGGCTTCATTTAAAGGAATAGCAATAGAGTCTATATTAACTCTGTCACTAATTGTTTCGCTATTTGGATTTGGTAATAAATTTAGAGCAAAATCATTTCCAACACCACCAACTCTTAATAGTGGGGCATCTTTTTTTTCGGTTTTATTATCAATATCATAAAAACTAATGACCAGTAGAGGGGTGTCTCCGTCTACACAAATATCATCTTTTTCACAAGCACTGAATATAGTAAAGCCAATGATAAGGAGTAAAATTAAAAAGCTTATTTTTTTCATATAATTTAATTAAGCACGCTTTTCCAAAAGTACAACATTTTCAACATGGTGTGTCTGCGGAAACATATCCACAGCCTGTGTTTTAGTAATTTTATAAAGCTCTTGCATTAAGGCTAAATCTCTTGCTTGTGTAGCACTGTTACAACTAACATAAACTACTTTTTTAGGTGCAATATTTAATATTTGTTGTACAACATCTTTATGCATACCATCTCTTGGTGGGTCCGTGATAATAGTATCCGGAACTCCATGGGTATTTATAAATTCTTCGTTGAAAATATTTTTCATATCACCAGCAAAGAAATCTACATTCTCTATTTTATTATGAATAGCATTTGCTTTAGCATCTTCTATAGCTTCTGGTACAGCTTCTATACCAACTACTTTTTTTGCTTTTTTAGAAACAAACTGTGCAATAGTTCCTGTGCCTGTATATAAATCGTATACCAATTCTTCTCCTGTTAAACCTGCAAAATCTCTAGTGATTTTATAAAGTTCATAGGCTTGGTCCGAATTGGTTTGATAAAAAGATTTTGCGTTTATTTTAAACTTTAAACCTTCCATTTCTTCAAAAATATGGTCGCGCCCAGCAAAACATATAATTTCTTGGTCGTAAATAGTATCGTTCTGTTTTTGGTTTACCACATAAAGTAATGCTGTAATTTCGGGAAAAGTTTTAGCTAAATGATTTAATAATAACTCTCTTTTAGTTTTGTTTTCTTCAAAAAACTGAACCATTACCATTATTTCTCCTGTAGAGGATGTTCTTATCATTACTGTACGTAATAATCCGTGCTGATTTCTAGGGTTAAAGAATGATAAGCCATTTGCAATAGAAAAATTCTTAATTTCTAAACGAATAGCGTTAGATGGGTCTGCTTGTAAGTGACACTTTTTAATGTCTAATATTTTATCCCACATCCCCGGAATATGAAATCCTAATGCATTTTTTTCTGTAATTTCTTTTTCAGAATTTATTTCGTCTAGTGTTAACCATCTACTGTCAGAAAATGAAAACTCCATTTTATTTCTGTAAAAATATTGCGCTGCAGAACCTAAAATAGGTGTTACTTCTGGTAATTCTAAATGCCCTATTCTGGTAAGGTTATTAGTGACCTCGTTCTGTTTGTATTCTAATTGGCTATCATAGCCCATATTTTGCCACTTGCAACCACCGCAAACACCAAAATGCTCGCATTTAGGAGTTACTCGTTTATCGGATAATGTATGAAAGTTTATAGCAGAACCTTCAAAATAAGCTTTTCTTTTTTTAGTGGTTTGTACGTCTACAACATCACCAGGAACGGCATTGTTTAAAAAAATTACTCTGCCATCTGGAGCTTTTCCTATAGTTTTTCCTTTTGCAGCAGCATCTAATACTTCAACATTTTCAAAAACAATTCTTTTTTTCTTTCTACGCATGGGGCAAAAATACTATTTACATCTAAATTTATAACAGCTATCTGTATAAATGAGTGCTTTTAAATTAATTTTATGATTATTGAACCTTTTTAACATTTCTACGTCTTTATTGTAGAAGCTCTTATGAAACATAACGATAAAATATTTGATGGCTTATTGGTATTAGAATATTTATCTGGCAACAAGAAATCGTTCTCGTTGTTAGTTAATAGATATCATAAAAAATTATGTAGGCATGCATACTGGTTTACTCATGATATTGATGTGGCTAAAGATATAGTACAAGATAGTTGGAGTGTTATTATAAATAGACTTAGTAATTTAAAAGACCCTAATAATTTTGGTAGTTGGGCTATGCGTATAGTAACACGTAAGGCTTTAGATTATGTGAATAAGCAAAAAAAGAAGAAGGCTAGTTTAGAAAATTATAAGTACAGTTTATTTAGTATTGATGATCAGGATACTAAAGAATCTGATGTTAATAAATTAATACAAGCTATAGGATTGTTACCTGTAAACCATAAAACAGTGTTGCAATTATTTTATTTACAGGAATATTCTTTAAACGAAATGAGTCAGATATTAGAGATTTCTGTGGGTACAGTTAAGTCCAGATTGTTTAATGCTAGAGAAAAATTAAAATCAATTTTAAAAAATAATAAAGATGAAAAATAATAAAGAAGAAATAGATAATTTAATTAGAGAGGCTTTGTCAACAGAAGAAGCTAAGTTTTATGATGAATTAGAAGAGCAAAACTTTTTAAATAAAATTGGAGGTGTATTTAAGGGTAAAACTGGATGGTTAGTACTTGTTATGAATATTGTTAGCCTTATTGTTTTTGGGTTACTTATTTATTGTGGTGTTCAGTTTTTTAATACAGAACTTACAAATGAGCTTATTAAATGGGGGCTAGGTGTTATGGTTTGTATTTTATTTATGAGTATGATAAAACTATATGTTTGGATGCAAATGGATAAGAACGATATTTTAAGGGAGTTAAAAAGAGTAGAATTACAGGTTGCTAGTTTAATAGGAAAATTAGATAAATAGGTTGATTATAATATAAAAAAAGGAGTTCTATTTAAAGAACTCCTTTTACAATCAATCAACAAACCAACTTACTATTCCAACCACGGAATAGCATATTTTTAATTTTTTGTATTAAATTTATTTAAGATACGTTCCATTTGTTTACCTGCAGCTTCTCTACCGCCAAGACCAAATGATAGTGCAATGGTAATAGCAACAGTACCTAAAGTTATACCAAATGCCATATTAATAATATCGTCTCCTATTCCCATTGTTTTAAGTCCCATTGCTAAGAAAATAGCAAGAACACAGATTCTAATAATAGAGGCAATAAATTTGTTGTCATTATTTTTAGCTAAACTACTATGAGCTATACCAGACACCCAGTTTCCTATTATTAGGATAACTAATCCAAATAATATATTTCCAGAGATACCAACAATTGTATTTAAGATTTCTGTAAGTTTAAAGAATTCTAATTTTTCAATAGCTGTCATTAATCCAAAAATAACAATGAAAAAGTAAGCTATATTTCCTATAATATTAGGAATATTAGTTTTGCTAGAAATACCACTTAAATTCATTTTAGATAAAAATTCATTCAATTTTAAAGATTGTAATAAGTCTTTAAGTAATTGAGAAATAAATCTACCACCTACAATAAAGAATATTAAAATAATTACTGCTACTAAAATTTTTGGTATTGCAGCAAAGAATTGTTCTAACATATTTGTAGCAGGTACAGAAATAGATTCCATTTTTAATAAATTTAATGCCACGATAAGTAGTGGTATAAAAATAAAGATGAAGACTACTTTTTTAAGAATAGATACTACATTTATATTTTCTGGTAAATTTAATTTTGGAGTAAACTTTTTAATAGTATCACCAGAAAGTCCAACCAACTCCGATACTACCGTAGCAAGCATATAACCAATGTAAGCTACTAAACCTGCTCCTACAATATTAGGAATAAAAGTAAGGAAGTTGTTTAGTAAGTTTTTAACAGGGTCTAAAACATTGCTCATGCCTAGCTTTTCTAATGCTAGCATAAAAACAAAAATCATCATTAAAAAGTAAACTAATTTTCCAATAAATTTGGAAAGGGTAATTTTTTCAGAGCCTAATTTGTCGTCAATCTTAGTGCGTCTAATTAATTTAGTGATAAGCCTTTTTACAAAGCCAGCAATGATTCTACCGATAATTAAAATTAGAATAGCGGCAATCATATTCGTTAAATTCCCTCCAATAGAATTAGAGAGGTTTTCATAAATGTTTTCTAAATAATCCATAATAGTTAATTTTTTAGGTTTATAGTGTATGCTTAGTTAGACACGCTAATAAATAGAAAGTCACTTTTTTTGTGATTTAATTTTTAAGATTAATTTTTGTAGCTGTAGATAGAATTATTTTAGGTAGATTTTAGATGAAAATAATTCTTAATTTTGTTACTAATAGGATGATTTCTCTCCCACGCTGAATTTTTGAGTTCTTCAAAAGGATAAAGGTACAGTAGGAATAGTTTTTTTATCAACTAAAAAATTATTTAAAAATGTCGGTTTTAGAAAAATTAACTTCTGAAGATGCTATTGCATTAGAAGAAAAATATGGTGCCCATAACTACCACCCATTACCAGTTGTATTAACAAAAGGTAAAGGTGTTTATGTATGGGATGTAGAAGGTAAACAGTATTACGATTTCTTATCTGCCTACTCTGCAGTTAACCAAGGACATTGTCATCCAAAAATTATAGGAGCAATGCTAGAGCAGGCTCAAACATTGACCTTAACATCGAGAGCATTTTATAATGATATGCTTGGTAAATTTGAGAAATATGCTACTGAAACTTTTGGTTTTGATAAAATGTTGCCTATGAATACAGGGGCAGAAGCTGTAGAAACTGCTTTAAAACTATGTAGAAAATGGGCATATGAAAAAAAAGGTGTAGAAGAAAATAAAGCTAAAATAGTTGTTTGCGAAAATAATTTTCATGGACGTACTACTACGATTATTTCCTTTTCTAATGATCCAGTGGCAAGGAAAAATTTTGGACCTTATACTAATGGATTTATAAAGATTGAATATGATAATATAAAGGCCTTAGAAGAAGTTTTAGAAAGCGATGCTACTATTGCTGGTTTTTTAGTGGAACCTATACAAGGAGAAGCTGGCGTATATGTACCATCTGAAGGTTATTTAGCCAAAGCAAAAGCATTATGTAAAAAATATAATGTTTTATTTATAGCCGATGAGGTACAAACAGGAATTGCCCGCACAGGAAAATTATTAGCTACCTGTGGTAATTGTTCTTGTATAGATAAGCATTGTAGTAAAACACCAGAAGTTAAGCCAGATATTTTAATTTTAGGAAAAGCAATATCTGGAGGCGCATATCCAATTTCAGGAGTATTTGCAAATAATGCTATTATGGAGGTTATACAACCTGGGAACCATGGCAGTACTTTTGGAGGAAATCCTATTGCAGCAGCAGTAGGGATGGCAGCTTTAGAAGTAGTTAAAGAAGAAAAACTAGCAGAAAATGCTACCGACTTAGGAAAACTATTTAGAGCAGAATTAAATGCTTTTATTCCTACTTGTAATATTGTAACTAAAGTAAGAGGTAAAGGCTTGTTAAATGCAATACTTATAAACGACACAGAGGAAAGTTCTACTGCGTGGGATATTTGTATGGCTTTAAAAGAAAATGGACTTTTAGCTAAACCAACACATGGTAATATTATACGTTTTGCCCCACCGCTAGTAATGACCAAAGAACAATTATTAGATTGTGTGGCTATAATTATAAAAACGTTAAAGCAGTTTGATGAGGAAATAAAATAAATGAAACTTAATTTATATCAAATAGATGCTTTTACGGATAAAATATTTGGCGGTAACCCAGCTTGTGTTGTTCCTTTAAAAGACTGGTTGTCTGATGAGGTGTTATTAAAAATTACTAAAGAGAATGCAGTTGCAGAAACTGCATTTTTTGTAGACAAAGGAGATAAAATACATTTACGTTGGTTTACACCAGAAATAGAAATGGATTTATGTGGGCATGCTACACTTGCAACAGCGTATTGTTTAAAGTCGATTTTAAATTATTCTAAAGACAAGATTATATTTGAAACATTAAGTGGGGATTTAACTGTTTTAGTAGAAGATGATGTTTATTTTTTAGACTTTCCTTCTCGAATGCCCATTAGCTCACAACTGCCTGAAATAATAAAAGAATCTCTAAATATACAACCAAAAGAAGTTTATAAATCAAGAGATTATTTATTGGTTTACGATACAGAAAAAGATATTCAAAATATTAAAGTTAATAAGCAAATATTTGATAAAATAAACCTTGATCCAGGCGGAGTTATTGTTACGGAAAAAGGGGAAGATTGTGATTTTGTATCAAGGTTCTTCACGCCACAAGCATCAATATTGGAAGACCCAGTAACGGGTCTCAGCTAATACCTTATTGGTCATTAAAGTTAAATAAAACAGAGTTAAGTGCAATACAAGTTTCAGCCAGAGTTGGAAAATTACAATGTAAATACAAAAAAGATAGAGTAGTTATAAGTGGAAAAGCAAAGACATATTCTATTGGAAGTTTATGGACAGAATAAACACACTCAAAAATAATGTTGTATTTTGTTTTTTAAGTATTTAAAATACAAGTATTTATATATTATTTAGAGCTAGTGTTAAAAAAAGTAGTTTATGGATATAATTAAAAAAGTAACAGTGTTAATAGTATGCCTATTTAGTGTTTTAGAGCTGTTTTCTCAAGAGCTAAACTACTCTAATAATAGAATTGCGGTTAGTTTTGATGGTAATAGTGCCCCAGATAATGAGTATAAATGGCCCACCGGTGATCCCGATGATTGGGGAGCACTAGTAGCTTCTTGCGCTATAATGGCTAAATTAGAGTTGCAGGATAAACTTGTACATTGCTCTTATAACAATTTTATTGATGCTCCTGCCGGGCCAGATGATGAAAATCAATTAAAGATTAGTGCCGATGGGTGTATTACAAGATGGAAGTTTAATAAAGACGTTTTTTTTGATGTTACAACACAATTAAGTAAAGCAAGAACAAGTTTAGCAACAGAAATGGGGAAATCAACTGCCGATGACCCACTATACTTTTTACATGCTGGTTTATCAGAGTTTTTATATCAGGTAATAGAAGAAGTAATTGCTAAAGGAAAAATAGAGGCGCTTAATCATGTTTATCTTATCTCTCATAGTAAATTCAATGAAAATGAAATTAGAAGAGATCATCATCATACATGGGAAGATGTGCAGAAACTTTGTGCTAATCGTATAAAATATAAAAAGATTAAAGATCAGAACGATAAGCATACCCCTGATAATTTATGGCATTCAATGGACGATTTTTCGGTTTGGTATTGGATGAGAGACCATAAGGATAAAAATATTAGATGGATGTATAAACGTATGCAAGTACATAGTGTGGGGCATGCAGATATATCGGATTGTGGTTTATTTTATTATTTACTTGTTGGAGATGATAATGGAAGCCCACAAAAATTTAAAAGCTTTATTGGGAAAGGGATATAAATGATTAGTACAGAAAATAGAATAAAAAAATCGGCATAACAGCCGATTTTTTTGTTTTAAAATGTGTTAAGTCTATGATTTATTCAATTGTTTCTTAATTTTTTTGATAGCAGATTCTATAGATTTTTCGGGTTCTATAATGTTGTACTCCCCCCAGAAATTGGGGTCAGAAAAACCAATTGCTTCATCTGATAAAATAACAGATGATTTTAGTTTATCTTTTTGTTTAAGTCTATCCTTGGTTAGGTTCTTTTTCCAGTCAGTAATAGCCATCTCTGCAGACATACTATAGACAGAGTTAAATAGTTTATCGTCCCAATTAATTTTAAATTCTAAAAATACATTGCTATAACCATAATGCCATTGTCCATTTTTTTCTCTATAATCTACTCTGTAAGCCACTTTTTTAGGCCATACATTAGCATTTTTTGGTTTTCTTTTAACAAATAATCTAGCGGCAGCAGCTTTATCGGTAATATTTAATGCATAAATAGCACTTGTTAAAATTTTATCATTTGCATCAATAAATAACTTTCCTTGATATAACTGGTCTTTGATATAATGTTTCTGTCTAAAATTAACAATGGAGATTAACTTACCATTTATAGTAGTAGAGCGCTCGTAGTTAAAATCGTAATGGCTTATCCTTTCATCAGAAAATATATATTCGGGATATTTCATAACATCTACAAAAAGTGTATTAAAAGGCCCTCCTTGTAATTTTAAAGCCACAGTATCTAATTTATTATAATCTGTACTTTTTCTGGCTTTATATAATTCTACAGCATCATCGCTAACAGAGTTATAAGGTGTTTTGTAAATATTTACAACCGCTTCTGATAAAGACACATTTTTACGTCTTTTCTTTATAGTTTCTCTATAAAAAGCAGTCATTAAAGTTGGGTCGTTAAAATAATTGTCCCCTTTTTTTTCAAAAACTTCACGCACTAACGAAGTAACATCTTTAGGAATCGTAATATTTACTCCATCGAGTTGCGTAACAGAGATGTCTAAAGCAATACGATTGTTATGCTCTTTTAAACTAGTTAAAGAAATTAATTTTGTTTTGTAACCTAAAAAAGAAACAGTAATATTTTTACTAGTGATATCTTTAGGTATTTTAAGTAAAAAGTCTCCTTCTGTATTTGTTACAGTGCTTATATTAGTGTTTTCTATAGCTAAAGAAGCAAAAATTAAAGGTTTTTTTGTGTCAGAATCAATTACTTTTCCCTTGTATTGGTTGTATTCTGTAACCTCTTGGTTGCTGATATCTTGAAAAAATGGTGCAGCATTAACAGTTTTGTTAAAACCAATTAAGATAAAAAGAAGAATGAAGCTTAAGATTTTTTTTGGATGCGGCTTTTGTTTTGTTTTCATGACTTTGTTATTTATCCGGATTCACCTCTAAGTTAATGATTTTTAGTCATATAGAAGTGTTAAAATTTAAGATTGTTATAATTTTGTATAGTTTGTTAGTAATAGATTAATTTGTAGACAAAAATATAATTATTGTATGATTTGTTTATAAGGACAAACAAGTTAACTTATATTTAGGAGTTTGTAAAAATGAAGAACTTTATATTTGTTTTTAGATTTTAATTTTTTCTATGGAGATAGACTGTATACCCTTTAAGGAAACCAAGTATTTTTCTACTATTATTTGTGATTATTTAGAAGAAAAAAAAAGCTTAGAACCTTTCTATAATAGGTTTCCAAACCTAGATAATTTTAAAGATCAAATTATAGAAAAACAAACTAGTTTTTCATCAGAGAGTAGAAACTTACTGCATAATGCTTTAACAGAACAATATAAAGGGCTATGTATATCCAAAGAAACAAAGGAAAATATAGCATTACTTAAAAAGGAGAATACATTTACAGTAGTTACAGGGCATCAATTAAACTTATTTACAGGGCCATTATATTTTTTATATAAGATTATATCTACTATAAATCTTACTGAAGAACTAAAGCAAGCATATCCAGAGTATAATTTTGTTCCTATATATTGGATGGCAACAGAAGATCACGATTTTGATGAAATTAACTATTTTAATTTTAAAGGAAAGAAAGTTAGTTGGAATAGAGATGCTTCTGGTACAGTAGGTAAATTAAATACATTAGGTTTAGAAGATGTGTATGATGTATTTGTTAGTGAATTAGGAAGTACAACAAATGAAAAATTTATAAAAGAATTATTTAAAGAGGCTTATCTAAAACATAATACCTTAACTAGTGCTACCCAATATTTAGCCAATGCCCTTTTTGCTGCATACGGATTAGTTATTGTAGATGGTAATCATAAGAGCTTAAAAACACAATTAATTCCGCATATAAAAAATGATGTATTAGAAAATACATCATATCATAAAGTTTCGGAAACCATTACTAGTTTAAAGGATTTAGTAGAAGATTATAAAATACAAGTAAATCCTAGGGAGATTAATTATTTTTATATTAAAGAAGGTCTTAGAGAACGTATTATTGCTAAAGATAATTTGTTTTATGTAAACAATACAGAGATTAAATTTTCTAAAGAAGCTATAGTTAAAGAGATAGATAGTTTTCCAGAACGTTTTTCTCCTAATGTAATTTGTAGGCCATTTTATCAAGAATTAATATTACCTAACATATGTTACATAGGAGGAGGAGGAGAGTTAGCGTATTGGTTAGAACTTAAAAGTTTTTTTAACACATCTAAAGTTCCTTTTCCAATGTTATTACTTCGTAATTCTGCTCTTGTGGTAACAAAAAAGCAAAAAGAAAAGTTAAACAAGTTAGATATTAAAGTATCCGATTTATTTTTAAAGCAAAATAGTTTTATTAATAAAAAGATTAGAAAAATATCGAATATAAATATTGATTTTTCTTCTCAGAAAGAACAGTTAGAGCAGCAGTTTAAGCATATGTACGATTTGGCTTTAAAAACAGACACTTCATTTTTGGGAGCTGTTAAGGCACAAGAAAAGAAACAAATGAAAGGTTTAGATACTTTAGAAAAACGTTTGTTAAAAGCTCAAAAAAGAAAGTTGAAAGATCATGTAGTTCGTATTACAGAAATACAAAACCAGCTATTTCCGAATCAATCTTTACAAGAGCGTAATAAGAATTTTTCAGAATTATATATTGAGTACGGAAAAGAGCTAATACCTACTTTAATAAAAGTATTAAAACCCTTGTCGGGAGAGTTTACTGTTTTAACAATGGATTAGTTTTTATATATAAATTAAATTTTAAAGTATTGATATTTAATTTTTTATAGTTTTTTGTAGCTAATGTGTCAATACTTTTTTTAATAAGTAAATACTTTCTGTATGTTGGTAATGTATCTAAGCTAATATAACTGTAGCGCTGAAAAAAACCGTGTAAGGAATGTTCAAAACAATCAGATTTTAAACTTATAACACTATAATCCGGAACTTCCTTGGATATTTCTTTTACATCTGTAATGGTTTCAAAATCTCTTTTGTCTATAGTGCCTATATTTTTTAAAGCTAAAAAAATACTTAGTGTTAATAAAAATAGAATACAGAAAGAATAAATAGTACGTATCTTTTTATTTGTTTTAACTTTTTGTTCAATAAAAAGCAAAGCAGGAGTTGCCCATATAGCAATGGCTATAGAGAAAAACGGAATTGAAGGAATTAGATAGTATCCAGCTTGCTTTAAGCTAATCATTATAGGGAGAGATCCAGATAAACCTAGTAAAAGAAAAAATACACTTACTTTTTTATAGCTACTAGTAGGAGCGTTTTTTTTCTTGTTTAAGAAATAGTTAATTCCTATTATAAAAACGGGTATTCCTAGAGATATTGGAATTCCTTTAAAAAGAGATTTTATAATATAAAATCTACTATCTCTCATATTTTCTATTCTATTACCATTAAGCGCTTCTAAAACCTGCGATTCAAAATAATTTTCTAGAAAAGAAGTGGGGGCATCAAATAAAAATAAAATAGATAAGCAACATAAAAAACTTATAAATAGGATAAGGGATGCAGAAACATTTTTTAGTAGATTGTTATTGTTAATTAAAGTGTACAATATAAAAAAGCCTAAAGGAAATAAGCTCACCAGTCCTTTAGTTAAAAAACCTGCGAAAATAAAAATACCACTCACAAGTATATAAATATTTGATTTCCAATTTTTAGAATAAAGGCTTTTTAATGAATAATAAACAGCAAATAATATAAAAATAGTTAATGTACACTCTAATACATTATTTGGATAAGCAAAGAAAACTTGAAAATTAGTCATCCATAATAGAACAGGAAAATAGTAATGTTTTCTATATGTATTATTATCGTTAAAGATTAAAATCCAGATTTTAACAATAAGAAGTAAAGTAATTGTAAAAACTACAAAACAATACATACGTTCTACCCAAAACGCATCTCCTAAAACATTAAAAAATAAGGATTGTAAGCCAAGACCTAAAGGAGGATGCTCATAAAAATCTTTAAAAATAGTATTTGTAAAAGAAGGTATCCAAAAAGAACCAATATCATTTGCTAAATTGTTGGCTATGGTAGCGTACCAAACACCATCTACAAACATACCTTCTCTAAGTAAATTTGGAGCAAAAAGAAAAAAGAATACACTAAGTATAAGTAACCAATGTATATATTTATTAGAGGTGATTTTTTTATAAATAGTATTGTTTTAGCAGCCATTTATTAATCAAAAAATAAAGTTAAGGAACCATAAAATTACTTTTCCAAGAATCTTTTTCTTTGGTAAATAATACTCTAGTATGCTGGGGTTTTTCAATCTTAAGATATTCAATAGAATCGGGAATAATAGCTATGGCTATAAAAAAATGATTATTTGTTAAATACTCTAACTCATTAGGGTTATTAATAAAACTACCAGGGGCTAAGTGTGTGGTATAATCTTTTTTAGCATTTGGATGTAATATGGCCCATGTTTTCTGTTTGGTATCTTCTTCATTTTTTATAATTGCAGTACCATTAATTTTTAATTGTAATAATTTTTCAGGGTGATAAAAAAGTAAACTCACCTTATTATTGTTTTGAATATGATTTATTTTGCTAGACCTTTCATCTGTATAGAAAGAAAAAACAAGTTCATCAGAAATGTTTCTTAAAACAACTGTTCGTAATTTAGGAGCATTGTTAGCATCTACAGTTCCTAAAACACCAAATTTAAAAGGATGATTACTGTTAGAAACACCTTTTTGTAACTCTTCTTTAATTTCATTAAAAATAGAAGTTGTCATTTTAATTCTTTTTTAGTCTTAGGCTAAGATAATTTATATGAAATTAATCTTTTTTAAGGCTATTTGTATACGCTTGTTTATAAGTTTAGTATTTATCGTAATAAATATTATAAAAGATAGTTTTCTAAAATTTTCAAATTACTATTTTTGCGCATGCATAATAACGTACTTATCTTAGACTTTGGTTCTCAGTATACACAACTTATCGCTAGAAGAGTTAGAGAACTTAATATTTTTTGTGAAATAAAACCATATAACAATCCTCCAAAGGATTTATCAATCTATAAAGCTGTGATACTTTCGGGGTCGCCTTTTTCTGTAAGAGCAGAAGATGCGCCGCATCCAGATTTATCAGAGATAAAAGGGAAAAAACCATTGTTGGCAGTTTGTTATGGAGCTCAATATTTAGCACATTTTAATGGCGGAAAAGTAGCTCCCTCTAATACAAGAGAATATGGTAGAGCTAATTTATCTTATGTTAATGAGGATGAGCCTTTCTTCGAAAATATATCTGAAGGTAGTCAGGTTTGGATGAGTCATAGTGATACTATAAAAGAATTACCAACAAATGCTTTGCGTTTGGCTAGTACACACGATGTAGAAAATGCTGCTTATAAAATAGAAGGAGAGCCAACATATGCGATACAATTTCACCCAGAAGTGTATCATTCAACAGATGGTAAAAAATTATTAGAAAACTTTTTGGTAAATATTGCAGGTGTATCTCAAACATGGACACCAGATTCTTTTGTAGATACAACAGTAGCAGAGCTAAGAGATAAAATTGGTATTGATAAAGTAATTTTAGGCTTATCTGGAGGTGTAGATTCTACGGTTGCAGCAGTATTATTGCATAAAGCAATTGGAGAAAACCTACATTGTATTTTTGTAAATAACGGTTTGCTACGTAAAAATGAATTTACAGATGTACTGGATCAGTACAAAGGAATGGGGCTTAATGTAAAAGGAGTAGATGCTTCGGCACGCTTTTTGGATAATTTAGCAGGAGAGAGTGATCCAGAGAAAAAACGTAAAGCAATAGGTAGAGTTTTTGTTGAGGTTTTTGATGATGAATCACAATTAGTAGAAGACGCTAAGTGGTTAGCACAAGGAACCATATATCCAGATGTAATAGAATCTGTTTCGGCAACAGGAGGACCATCAGCAACAATCAAAAGTCACCATAATGTAGGAGGCTTACCAGATTATATGAAATTAAAGGTAGTAGAACCGTTACGTATGTTATTTAAAGATGAGGTACGTAGAATAGGAGCTAGTATGGGAATAGATAAGGAATTGCTGGGAAGGCACCCTTTTCCAGGACCAGGATTAGCTATTCGTATATTAGGAGATATTACACCAGAAAAAGTAGCAATTTTACAAGAAGTAGATGCTATATTTATTAACGGATTAAAAGAATCTGGACTTTATGATAAAGTTTGGCAGGCCGGAGCTATGCTTTTACCCGTAAATAGTGTGGGTGTAATGGGAGATGAGCGTACTTATGAAAAATGTGTAGCGCTACGTGCCGTAGAAAGTACAGATGGTATGACGGCAGATTGGGTTAATTTACCTTATGAGTTTTTACAAAAAACATCTAATGATATTATAAATAAAGTAAGAGGTGTAAATAGAGTGGTATACGATATTAGCTCTAAACCGCCAGCAACCATAGAATGGGAATAATATGAATAAAATAGTTTTTAAAGTATTAATAACAACCGTAATGTTACTGTTGTTTAATTTTAGTGCAATTGCACAAAAATTTACAACACATGCTGTTAAAAAAGGGGAAACCATAGAAAGTATTGCAAAACAATACAAGGTTACTCCGTACAATATTTTAACTTTTAACAAAGAAATAAAGCAGGGGCAGCAATTAGAAAAGAATACTATTTTAGTTATTCCTTTAGATGCGTCTAAAGTAAATAAGGATGCACAAACTGCGCCTGTGAGTGTTTCTAGTACTACAAATAAAATAGTAGAGAAAGAAGAAGAACAAGAAAAGCCAATAGGTTTTACAACACATAAAGTTCGTAAGCGAGAAACCTTGTATAGTATCTCAAAACGTTATCATATAACAGAAGGAGATATTAAAAGGTATAATAAAGAGTTATATGCTACTCAGTTAAAAAAAGGAATGAAAATTAAAATTCCTAAATACATGAGAGTAAAACCAGAAGAAAGTAGAATTAACGAAGCCGACTTTGAAACGTATATTGTAAAAGCAAAGGAAACACGTTGGAGTATTGTTCATAAATATGGAATTACGATAGATAGTTTATTGGTATTAAATCCTACACTTTCTAAACTAGATAATTATTTGGCAGAGGGCCAGTCTTTAAGATTACCTAAAAAATTAGGAAGTAGTATAAAACAGCAAGAAGTTCAATTATATACTTCTTATACAGTACCACCAAAAATGACTTTTTATAGTTTAAATAAGGAGTTTGGAATTACTGAAGAGCAATTAATAGCACTAAATCCTGAAATAAAGGAAAGAGGAGGCTTAAAAGAAGGAATGGTTATTCGTATTCCTGAACAGAAAAATAATACGGAAGAAGTAAATACGGAAAACTTTGTTTTTTATGAAGTAAAACCCAAGCAAACAGAATTTTCTTTAACTCGTAAGTTAGGGATATCTTATTCAGAATTATTAGCTATAAATCCAGATTTAAAAAACGGATTAAAAGCAGGAATGGTTTTAAAACTACCAAGAGAGCAAGCAAGAGATTTAGATGTTAAAAATGCTTTAATAATAGATAAGATTAATCTATTAGATAGTATAAAAACTTACAATAAGCCCAAATTAGTATTTCTATTACCGTTTCGTTTAGATAAAGTAGATGTAAACAATAAGAAAACGGCTGGTAAATTAATAAGTAATAGAAAGGATATGGAACTTAGTTTAGGGCTTTATACAGGAGCTTTAGTTGCTTTAGATTCTATAGCCGAATTAGGTATTTCTGTAGATGTAAAAACATTTGACAACCAATTAAGTCTAGATAAAACAAAAGAAGTATTAGCTAATGAAAGCTTACAAGGTGTAAATGCAATAGTAGGCCCTTTAGATGTAAAATCTTTAAAAGAAGTAGCAGTAAGAGCAAATACTTATAATGTGCCAGTTGTAGCGCCTATAACGGCTAGTTCAGATATAAGCTTAAACAATGTTTTTTATTCTTATATTTCTGAATCTTCTTTAAGAGAACGAATGTTGAATTATGTAGAAGGAGAAGTTACAGACCAGAATATTATAGTAATTGCTGATACAAAGAATTTAGATGCTAAAACTTCAATTTTAAATAAATTTCCAACAGCAAAAGTTGTAGCTTTAAAAGAAGAGAAAAAAAATATATCAATAAATTTAGATAAGCTTGCAGCGTTATTATCAAAAACAGCAGAAAATTGGGTTTTCTTAGAAACAGATAATTTTCAGTTAGTATCTAGTGTAAGTTCTATTTTAAATTCTAATAATACTAAAGATATAAAAGTAAGAATGTTTACTACGAATAAGAGTAAGGCGTTTGAGAGTGATGTTATATCTAATTCACACTTATCTAATTTAAATTTTACGTATCCATCGGTATATAAAGAAGTAAATAATAATTCTTTTGTAAAAAGATATAAAAATAAATTTGGTAATGCGCCAGATAAATATGCCGCAAGAGGTTTTGATATTACTTATGATTTATTACTAAAATTAGCTTACGATACAAACTTAACAAAGGTTTCTAATTTAATTGGAGAAACAGAGTATACAGGAAATAAATTTAGCTATACTAGAGATGCAATTTCTGGCTATCAGAATAAAGCATCTTATATTATGTCTTTAAGTAATATGAAAATTAAGCAGGTAGATTAATAAGATTTAATTGTAAACCTCTAATGAGTAATAAAATGCGGCTATTATAGCCGCATTTTGTATTTAAAATAATATCTTTGTTATTATAAACTTTAGGAGTAACTAGTACTTAGTTTGAGAAATATCCTTAGAACCTGATTTTGGTTGAAACCAACGTAGGGAAAAGTTAGAATCATGTTAATAGCATGATGTTACCTTTTTTATATTTCACTTCACTTTATAAAGTTTGTATAATTAACATATGAATACTTTTCAATAAAAGGTTTAATGCTATGCTTACAATTAAGGTAAATAATAAAGAATATCAATTTACAGAGCAATCGGTACTGCAAGAAGTTATAAGTAAATTAAAAATACCATTAAATGGTGTTGCTGTTGCTGTGAATGAAACTATTGTATCAAAATCAGACTGGTCTACTACAATACTAAATCAAAATGACAATGTATTAGTTATTACAGCAACGCAAGGAGGCTAAAATATATACAGATTAATAAGCGTACAATTAAAAAAATATTGTTCTAAGGTAACTTAGAATAGCACAATACAAATTATATAAACTTTGTACTTAGGACTCGGAACTTTGTACTAAAATTAAAAAAATGAAAAATAAAGACACTGCACCAAAAGAAGGACAAATTACTAGAAAGCCTTTTCCTAATTCAAAAAAGGTTTATGTACAAGGAAAATTGCACCCACAGATTAAAGTGGCGATGCGAGAAATTGCTTTGAGTGATACTACAGACTCAATGACTAAAAAGAAAACACCTAACGAACCTGTTACAGTGTACGATACTTCGGGCCCATATACTGACCCTAACAAAGAAATTAACGTACATGAAGGTATCGAGAGAATTAGAGAGCAGTGGATTTTAGACCGTGGCGATGTAGAGGAATTGGATGCTTTTTCATCTAAATATTGTAATGAGCGTTTAAACGATAAAAGTTTAGACCACATGCGTTTTAATTTAAAACACAAACCTAAACGTGCTAAAAAAGGACAAAATGTAACGCAATTACATTACGCAAAAAAAGGGATTATTACGCCCGAAATGGAATACATAGCTATTCGTGAAAACCAACGAATTGATGAAATGACCGAAATTAGAAAGCAACACCCAGGAGAACACTTTGGTGCTTCAATTCCGGCAAAAATTACTCCTGAGTTTGTACGTGAGGAAGTAGCTAGAGGACGTGCGGTAATCCCTTCTAATATAAACCACCCCGAAGCTGAACCTATGATTTTAGGGCGTAACTTTTTGGTGAAAATCAATGCCAACATTGGAAACTCTGCCACTACATCATCTATTGAAGAAGAAGTAGAAAAAGCCGTTTGGGCTTGTCGTTGGGGAGCAGATAATATTATGGATTTGTCTACAGGACAAAACATTCACGAAACACGTGAATGGATTGTACGTAACTCTCCAGTACCAATTGGTACCGTGCCAATTTACCAAGCATTAGAAAAGGTAAATGGAGTAGCCGAAGATTTAACTTGGGAAATTTTCCGTGACACCTTAATTGAGCAAGCCGAGCAAGGAGTGGATTACTTTACTATCCATGCTGGTGTATTGTTACGTTATGTACCAATGACTGCTAATCGTGTTACTGGTATTGTATCTCGAGGTGGTTCTATTATGGCAAAATGGTGTTTAGCACACCATAAAGAAAGTTTCCTATACACGCATTTCGAAGAAATTTGTGAAATATTAAAATCATACGATGTAGCCTTTTCTTTGGGAGATGGTTTACGTCCAGGATCAGTTGCCGATGCCAATGACGAAGCACAATTTGCTGAGTTAGAAACTTTAGGTGAACTTACGCAAATTGCCCGTAAGCACGAGGTGCAATGCTTTATCGAAGGACCAGGTCACGTGCCAATGCACATGATTAAAGAGAATATGGAAAAGCAAATCGAAGTTTGTGACGAAGCGCCTTTTTACACCTTAGGCCCTTTAACAACAGATATTGCTCCAGGTTACGACCATATTACATCCGGTATTGGTGCAGCCATGATTGGTTGGTACGGTTGTGCTATGTTATGTTATGTAACACCAAAAGAGCACTTAGGTTTACCTAATAAAGAAGACGTACGTGTGGGTGTTGTTACGTATAAATTAGCGGCACATGCTGCCGATTTAGCTAAAGGGCACCCAGGATCACAACACCGTGATAATGCCTTAAGTATGGCACGTTTCGAGTTCCGTTGGGAAGACCAATTTAACCTAGGTTTAGATCCAGAACGTGCTCGTGAATACCATGATGAAACCTTACCTGCCGATGGTGCAAAAGTAGCACACTTCTGTTCTATGTGCGGGCCTAAATTCTGCTCTATGAAGATATCTCAGGAAGTACGCGATTTTGCTGCTGATAATAAAATTTCTGACGATAACGAAGTCCTACAAAAAGGGATGGAAGAAAAATCAAAAGAGTTTAAAGAAAAAGGAAGCGAAGTTTATTTATAAAATAATATTGAGGAAGTTACCACGCTTTTTAGTAAAGCGTGGTCGGGCTTTCCGCTGTATCTTTTATTGCTGAAAAAGCAATAAAAGGATGCCGCATCAATCCCTAACTCAAAATAACTTATGTTATGCTAATTTTAATAGCTCCAGAAAATGATATTCCGAATGAACTAGAACTACTACATCAGTTTTTTCAAGAAGGCTTGCAGTATTATCATTTAAGGAAGCCCACTAAAAATTATCACGAACATTGTGATTATTTAAATCAAATAGACAAACAGTACCACAACCGAATTGTAGTGCATCATTTTCACGAATTAATAAATGAGTTCAACTTAAAAGGCATTCATTTTACGGAGCAAAAAAGAATAGACCACATTGATAATCCTGGTCAATACTTTTTAAACTTAGAAATGTATGGCAAAACAATTAGCAGTTCTTTTCACAAATCGGAAAACTTAGCTAATTGTGATTTTGAATTCGATTATCATTTTTTGAGCCCCGTTTTTTCGTCCATATCAAAAGAAGGCTATAAAGGCAAAGGTTTTGATGTAAATCATATTAATAAACGAATTATTGCTTTGGGAGGAATTACAACGCACAATATATCTAAGGCAATGAACTTAGGCTATAATGGAATCGCTGTTTTAGGTGGAATTTGGAATAGTAAAGAACCTTTAGAGGAGTTTAAAAAGATGAAAGAGTATTTCAATTAACAATTAGGAATTAACAATGTGTAATTGACAAAGAACAATTAACTATGAGCAAAAATATTATTTTAGATAAGACTTATGACTTTGCAGTTGCAATAGTTAAGCTTTCTCAGAAATTAGTTTCAGAAAAGAAAGAATACGTTTTATCTAAACAAATACTACGCTCAGGAACTTCAATAGGAGCTAATACCGAAGAAGCTATTGGAGGAATTTCTAAAAAGGATTTTATTCATAAATTATCCATTGCCTATAAAGAAGCTCGTGAAACCAAATATTGGTTGCGAATATTAAAAGATACAGGATACATCAACCAAGAAGAGTTTAAATGTTTGTTTGATAAAGTTGAAGAAATATTAAGAATATTATACAAAATCATCAATTCATCTAAAAACAATATCTAACATGCAAAAAGAGAATTGTTCATTACTAATTGATAATTGTATATTGACAATAGCTGGTCATGATCCATCAGGAGGGGCTGGACTTACTTCAGATGTAAAAACATTTGAAGCATATGTTTTGTATGGTTTATCGGTTTGCACAGCAATTACGGTACAGAACGATATTGATTTTAAAAAGTGTGTTTGGGTTGAACCTGATGTTATTATTTCTCAAATAGAAACATTGTTTGAACGTTTCACTCCTCCTGTTGTAAAAATTGGCATTGTAGAAAGTTGGTCTGTATTATTGCGTATTGTAAATAAATTGAAGGCTCTTAATTCAGAAATTAAAATAGTGCTAGACCCAATTGTAAAAGCAAGTGCTGGCTTTGATTTTCATTCAGAAGAGAATCAAGATTTATTAGATGCTATTTGGAAACAGTGCTATATTATTACTCCTAATTATGATGAAATAAAAAGTTTGTATCCAAAATTAAGTGCAGAAGAAACTATAGAACATATTTCTAATTTTACGAATATATACCTCAAAGGCGGACATAGAGCAGATAAAAAAGGTTGGGATGAGTTGTATTACAATAAAATTGTACAAACAAATATAGAACCTAAAGCAGCTACTGTTTTTCAAAAGCATGGTAGCGGTTGTGTATTGTCATCGGCATTAGCTAGTAATTTGGCTTTAGATATAGTTTTGGAAGATGCAGCTAAGAATGCTAAATACTATACAGAGGATTTTTTAAATAGTAATGAAAGCTTGTTGGGAGTTCACAATTAATAGGAGTTAAGGATTTTAGTATTTAAGAATATGGAGAAGACAAAAAGTTTTGAAGATTTAATCGTTTGGCAAAAGGGTCATCAATTTGTTTTAGAAGTTTATAAAATCACTAAGAGTTTTCCCAAAGAAGAAATTTATGGTTTAACCTCTCAATTCAGGCGTGCAGCAGTTTCAATCACCGCAAATATAGCCGAAGGATATAAAAGACTAAGTAACAAAGAAAAGTTAAGGTTCTATAATATTGCACAAGCATCTTTAGAAGAATGTAAATATTTTTTGATTTTATCTCGTGATTTAGGCTATACAAACCAGTTTAAAGAATTAAATAATTTACTTAATGAAGTGAGCAAAATGTTAAACTCTTATTGTAGAAGTATCGCTAATAAAAATAATTATTCTTAATCTTTTGCTCCTAAACTCCTGTAATTTTAAACTCCTAAAATTCTAAAAAAAACAATGGTCATCAGTAAACTACATTATATATCGCAAGGAGAGAGTCCTCAGCAGCATTTAGATAACATTCAAAAAGCGTGTACATCGGGGGCAGAGTTAGTGCAGTTGCGTTTAAAAGGCTTGTCGGAAAAGAAAATTTTAAAAACAGCATTAAAGGCAAGAGAAATAACGGGACATTTTCAAACGCGACTTATTATCAACGATTATTATAAAATAGCGAAGGAAGTAAAAGCAGATGGCGTTCATTTAGGAAAAAATGATACCTGCCCTTTAGAAGCTCGTAAAGCACTTGCATCATGGCAAATTATTGGAGGTACAGCAAATACTTTAGGTGATTGTGAGGCATTAATAAAGAAAGAAGTAGATTATATAGGTTTGGGACCTTATAGGTTTACAGAAACAAAGAAAAATTTGAGTCCAGTTTTAGGTCTTAATGGGTATTTAACTATTATAGAAGAGTTAAAAACAAAAACGCCAATTATTGCTATTGGTGGTATTAAAATAGAGGACGTTAAAGAAATTTTAGAAACAGGAGTTTCTGGAATAGCTATTTCTGGTGAAATTACAAGAGATTTTAATAAAATTAATGAATTTCATAAGTTATTAAACGCTGGAAGTTCGTTAGAGCAACGTTACAGTTTTAAAAAATAAATAAAAAACAGAAGTTGAGAATAAAGATTTTAGAGGTTTATATAATAAAACGATACTTCTTTAGCTACTTAACTAGTTTAATTTGATAAAAGATGAATGATATATTAAAAATAGCAAATAAAGAATTTACTTCTAGATTGTTTACTGGTACAGGTAAATTTAGCTCTTCAAAATTAATGGAAGAAGCTTTATTAGCATCTGAAAGTGAATTGGTAACAGTGGCGCTGAAAAGAGTTGAGCTTACTAATGAGAATGATGATATTTTATCAAAACTAAATCATTCTAGAATAAATTTATTACCAAATACATCGGGAGTAAGAACAGCAAAAGAAGCTGTTTTTGCGGCTCAATTATCTAGAGAAGCACTAGAAACCAATTGGGTAAAATTAGAAATACACCCTGATCCAAAATATTTATTACCAGACCCTATAGAAACGTTAAAAGCAGCAGAAGAATTAGTGAAATTAGGTTTTGTAGTAATGCCTTATATACATGCAGATCCAGTTTTATGTAAGCGTTTAGAAGAAGTAGGGGCGCAGTGTGTAATGCCATTAGGAGCACCTATAGGCAGTAATAAAGGTTTAAAAACAAAAGAATTTTTAGAAATTATTATAGATCAGACTAATGTGCCTGTAATTGTAGATGCAGGTATAGGAAGTCCGTCACACGCAGCATATGCCATGGAATTAGGTGCAGATGCCGTTTTAGTAAATACAGCGATAGCAGTATCGCAACAACCAGTACAAATGGCAGAGGCATTTAAAATGGCAGTAGCATCGGGAAGAATGGCGTATAATGCAAAGTTAGCACCTGTAAAACAGCATGCAGAAGCGAGTAGTCCGTTAACATCGTTTCTTAATTAGAAATTTGGGAGCAAAAAAGTTATAGCTTTTAAAAAAAGCAGAATTTAAGTAGTCATTTTAATCTTTCTTAAATTCTTAATTACAGTGCACCTTAACTCATTTAAATATGAACAACACATTTCAAGACATATTTGATACCTACAACTGGGACGATACTTTAATTAGTATCAACGCAAAAACAGCTAAGGATGTTGAATATGCTTTGCATAAAGATAAAAGAGACTTAGAAGATTTTAAAGCTTTAATTTCTCCTGCTGCTAAGCCTTACTTGGAACAGATGGCACAATTAAGTAGTAGCATTACTAAGAAACGTTTTGGAAATACCATACAAATGTATTCTCCTATGTATTTAAGTAATGAGTGTCAAAATATATGTACATACTGTGGTTTTAGTATGACAAATAAAATACCTAGGCGTACACTTACAGATGAGGAAATATTAAAGGAAATAAAATATATAAAATCTAAGGGTTACGACCATATTCTTTTAGTAACCGGAGAGGCTAATAAAACAGTAGGAGTAGATTATATTGCTAACGCAATTAAATTAATTCGTTCTCATTTCTCCAATATAACTATAGAGGTACAACCTTTAAATCAGGATGAATATGAAACATTAATTACAGATGGTTTGTATGCTGTTTTAGTGTATCAAGAAACATATCATAGAGAAGAATATAAAAAACACCATCCCAAAGGTAAGAAGTCTAATTTTGATTATAGATTAGATACACCAGATAGGTTAGGGAAAGCAGGAGTACATAAAATAGGTTTAGGAGCATTATTTGGATTAGAAGATTGGAGAGCAGATAGTTTTTTTACAGCCCTACATTTAAAATATTTACAAAAGACCTATTGGAAAACAAAATATTCTATTTCGTTTCCAAGGTTAAGACCACATTCTGGAGGTTTAGAGCCTAAAGTAGAAATGACAGATCCAGATTTGGTACAGACGATATGTGCTTTTAGATTATTAGATGAAGATGTTGAGCTTTCTATGAGTACACGAGAGAGTGAAATTTTTAGAAATAATATTGTTAATTTAGGAATTACATCTATAAGTGCAGAATCTAAAACCAACCCGGGAGGTTATGTGGTAGAAAAACAATCTTTAGAGCAGTTTGAAATATCTGATGAAAGACCTACAGAAGAGATAGCAGAAATGTTAAAATCTAATGGTTTAGAAGTAGTTTGGAAAGATTGGGAAAACAATTGGGAATAGTTATAATTGATATATAAAAATTAAATAAAACGGCTCAAAAAATAATTATTTTTTGAGCCGTTTTGTTTTTTATTTCTATAGTTGAGGTTCTATTACAAACGTGTATTTCATAGGTTCAGGGAAAATTAAATACTGTTGATAAGGGAGTAATCCCCAACTAGTATCTCCGCCTACACCCATTTGTTTGTAATCAATATTTAAATTAATATGTTTACGAGGTTTTATATCTATAGTATGGCGATTTTCTGTGCTAAGTTCAAAATCTTCATTATTAAAATGATTAATGTTGAAATTAAGGAAACTCTGACTAGAGAATTTTAAACCTTGGTTGTCTTTATCTTTAAGCTCTAACCAGCGAACTTCAGTTCTATACCCATTTTCTTGGGGTCTTATATAAGGCACATAAAAATCTTTTGCATTTGCTTTATAAATACCTACAAAGGCAGATTCGTTACGGTCGGCATAATTTTCGTGCGGACCTTTACCGTAATAACTAACCTTATTAAAATTGTCTGTTAATTTTAAATTCATACCCATTCTCGGAATAATAGAAACACCTTTTTTAAGGCGTTCAAAAACATATTGTATTTTTACTTTTCCAGTGTTGTCAAGAGTATAGTTGATATAAAAACTGGCAATATTTGTATTTATTTTGTGGATACTAACCATGATTTTGTTGTTCTCTAACTTTTTCCATGTAGCAGATTTTGTTTCTAATTTAGTCTCAATATCTTTCCATATAGCAGATTTTTCAGGTAAAGAAGAACCTTTGTCATTATCAATTGGAGCTCTCCACATATTTAGCTTAAACGGAGATACTAACCAGTTTTTATTATTTACCTTGTAAGAAGATAAATAGCCATTCTCTTTATCAAAAGAAACTAAGATATTTTTACCACACTTAATTTCAATTTCCTTTTCAGACTCGTTTACCTTTATATCTTTTGTGGCACTATTTTCGCTATAGGCCATATAAGACATAGGTAGCGTAAATTGCTCTTTGGCTATTATATGCGATGCAGGTATTAAATGCTGAGCCGATTTTGTTTTAAAATAAAAGTTAATTAGGTATTCGTGACCAATTTTAACCTCAGGAAAATTATCTTTTAAATTTATTTTTGTTTTAGATAGCGGCATACCATCTATGGCAACGGTTCCGTTTTTAACAGAATTGCCATTTTCAAGAATTTCCCATTCTAAATTAAATTCAGATAAATTAGAGAAACTATATTCATTAAATATTTCAAAGGATAAATTCTCCCAATCTATAGGTGCTACATGAATGTTTTGATATTGTTTTTTTACTTCCCACAAGGCAGGTTGTATAGTTCTGTCTGGGAAAATAATTCCGTTTAAACAAAAAGCTCCAGAGTGTTTAGCATTTTCTGGTTCAAAATCGCCTCCATAGCCCCAATATTCTTCACCTTTTTCATTGGTAATTGTAATGCCTTGGTCTACCCAGTCCCAAATAAAACCACCTTGTGCTCTAGGTTCGCTTCTTACATAATCCCATAGTTCTTTAAGGTTACCAGTACTATTACCCATAGAGTGTGCATACTCTACCCATATAAAAGGGCGATTAGGGTTACTGCGTATATGTTCCGTTTTAATATCATTAATAGTGGCATACATGTAACCTATTATATCTGTATGGCGAATATGATCATAATCAGGGTCAACTTCAGCTCTATCGTAAGATACCAATCGGGTATTATCCATGTCTTTTAACCATTTGTAACCATCTACAAAAGGTTTTCCTGTACCAGCTTCATTACCCATAGACCAAATAAGTACAGAAGGATTGTTTTTATCTCTATAAAATAAACGTTTAATTCGGTCTAAAATAGGAGTATAATATTTTGGGTCTCTGGCAACTTCATTAACAATCCAACCATAACCATGCGCTTCTACATTAGCTTCATCAATCATGTAAAGCCCATATTTATTACATAATTTATACCAATAGGGGTCGTTAGGGTAGTGCGATGTTCTTACGGCATTAATATTAAATTGTTTCATTAATTTAATGTCCTTTAACATCATTTCTTTAGTCATTATATGGCCCTTTTTGGGGTCGTGTTCGTGCCTGTTAACTCCTTTAAATAAAATGGCCTTGCCGTTTACTAAAAGTTGACCATTTTTTAATTCAATAGTTCTAAACCCTAACTCGTGAGATGCATATTCTAATATATTATTTTCGCTATCCTTTAAGGATAAAACTAATGTATATAAGTTTGGATGTTCTGCAGACCAAGGCTTAATATTTGGTATCGAAGTTTTGAATGTTAGCTTTTTGGTTTCTTTATTTTTTATGGAAGTTTTTTGATTAGATGTATAAACTATTTTATTTCCATCGTATATTTTAGCAATTAGCTCAAAAGCTGTTTCTGAAGCAATATTTTTTAAATCGACAGATAAATCTAATAGACCATTTTTTAGGGAACCATCTAACGTAGTTTTTGCAAAGAAATCGTGGATCATTAATTTAGGTCTTGCATGTAAAAAAACGTCTCTTTCTATACCTGCCAAACGCCAAAAATCTATATCTTCTATATAACTAGCATCTGTAAATTGGTATACTTCTATAGCTACTTCATTTTTACCTGTTTTTACATAGTTAGTAATATTAAATTCTGAAGGTAGCTTACTACCTTGGCTATAACCTACTTTTTTACCATTTACCCATATATAAAAAGCTGTTTTTACAGCACCAAAATGAATGTATATTTCTTTGTTATCCCAAGATGCATCTATAGTAAAAGCCTTTTTGTATTGTCCTACTGGGTTATAATCATGTGGTACATAAGGTTTGTTTTTAGGAAAAGGGTATGTAATGTTTGCATAATGAGGGTACCCATATCCATGCATTTGCCAATTAGAAGGTACTGGTATGCTATCCTTCATTTTACTATTTAGTTTGTAAAATGTAGTATCTCTAAGGCTAGCATTCTTTGCCCAATTAAACAACCAATTTCCATTTAAAGATTTGTAATGAGAAGATTTTAACTCATTGTTAATTGCTGCTTCTTCAGAAGTGTATGATATAAAATAACTATGTGCAGCTTCTTTATTAATCCCTATAACGTCTGGGTTTTCCCAATCTGGAGACTGTGCATAGGTATTAAATAAAAAAAACGTTGATAATAAAAAGTAAAAATTAAATTGCTTCATTATGTATAAAGGTTGTTTATTTAAAGACGATTATTATATCTATAATAACAAGTAGAGTAGTTTGGAAAATTTCAGCTGAAAGATAATTAATTTTTCTATTTTAAAATTTATTTATCTGTGTAATTAATAATTATAGCTTAATGATAGTAGAATATATAGAGGCTTTGCAAACAGAGTTAGAGCAAAATACAAATATTGAAATTGCGACACAGCAAAAAGCATATACGCGTAATCAATTTAAGTTTTATGGTATAAAAACAGAAGTTCGTAGAGCAATACAGAAGCCATTTTTAGTAAAGAAGTATTTACCCCCAAAATCGGATTTAAAACCATTGGTAGAAACTTTATATGCCAAACCGCAACGAGAATTTCATCATTTTGCTCAGGAATTAGTATTTAAATACACAAAACAATTTACAAAAAACGATATTGTATTACTAGAGTTTATGGTTACGCATAATTCTTGGTGGGATACTGTAGATTTTATAGCGGTTAAGTTAATGGGAGCATATTTTAAAAAGTTTCCAGAAGAAAGATTAGATAAAATAAAGCAATGGTTAAAATCAGGTAATATTTGGTTACAGCGTTCAGCTTTGTTGTTTCAATTAAAATATAAAGAAGAAATAGATAAGGAGCTTTTAAGTACAATAATTAATTCACTTTTAGGCTCAGACGAATTTTTTATAAATAAAGCCATAGGTTGGATGTTAAGAGAATATACGAGAACAAACTCTGAGTGGGTAATTGCTTTTGTAGATAAAACTCAGTTAGATTCTTTAAGTAGGAGAGAGGCATTACGATTAATTAAATAAAGGAATTGTTTAAGATTAAAAAATTGTGAGGAAGATTTTAGTAAGAATAATAATAAAAAACCTCTAAAATATAATATCTTAAAGGGTTTTATTAGTGATCTCGACAGGTTTATCAGATTGTAAACTCATTTTTATTTTGATAATATTGTAAATGAAAATTATTGATTTGGTTAATAAAATTGTTAGTAATTGTATGGTTTGTCCTGTATTTTATTAGTTACCTTGCAAGTAATTAGATTCATTAAAATGTGTCAGTCATTTCAATAGCAGCTTTAATAACGACTTTAGCCAATAAAGGTTTGGAAAGTGCTTTTTGAAAAAGTTGGAAAAAAATTCTGATGGATTAATAGATTGAATCAAATTTTTATTATTAGATATTAGCCTTAAACGAGATGGTTCCATTACAGAAGATTAAAGGAAACATTATTTAGTAAAGACGATAATACGCTTTATGTTACGGTATTAGATAAGTTAACACAAGATAAATTAACTGTAACAAAATTGGGAAGGATATACCTTAATATTTAAATAGAGAAACTCTGGTAGTTGTTAGCCTATTGGACACAAATAAAAAGTAATTTGGAGTAGAGACGAAAAAGGCTTGCATTTACCGTTTCCCAATAATACTAAAGGTAAGCATGTCTTTAGTTATAAACTAAAATTAAAAAACAAAGAATAATTTATGTTGTATTTAAGAAATATATCTGTTTTACTTTTTTTAATCTGCTTTTTAGCATGTAAACCTAAAACAAAAGAGGAAACAATTAAAAAATTTGAACCTACAGTAGCATCATTACAGGCGTATGAAACTCCTGAGTGGTTTAACGAAGCTAAATTTGGAATATGGGTATGTTGGAATGCTTATGCACACACAGCGGTGGGCGATTGGTATGCACGAAATATGTATATAGAAGGTAATGCACATTACAAACATCATATAGAAAATTATGGGCACCCTTCTGAATTTGGTTATAAAGACATTATTCAAGATTGGAAGGGAGAAGAATTTAATGCTCAGGAACTGGTGGATTTATTTGTTGATGTAGGTGCAAAGTATGTCGTAGGAATGGCTAATCATCATGATAATTATGATTTGTGGAATTCTAAACATCATAGTTGGAACTCGGTAAACTATGGGCCAAAAAAAGATGTTATAGGAGAGTTACATGAAGCGGTATTAAAATACAAAGAACAGGGAATTAGATGGGGGGTAACAAGCCATGTAGAAAGAGCATCTTGTTGGTTTCAAACTAACAAAGGAGCCGATAAAACAGGAAAATATGCAGGTGTTCCTTATGACGGAAATGATAAAGACTACGAGACCCTATATTTACCAGCAGACCCTAACGGAGATACAAAACCTACACAACCTTCTAATGCACCAAAATATTGGAGAGAAAATTGGTTGGCACGTTGTAAAGATTTATTTGATAATTATGATCCCGATTTCTTTTATGTAGATGGAGGTGTTCCTTTTCCTGGAGAGGATAAAGGGCAAACTGGTTTGGATATGATATCGTATTTGTATAACCAAAACATGGACCGCCATAATGGAAAAAATGAAGCAGTAATGTGCATTAAAGATTGGTATAAAAAAGCACCATACGGAGAATGGGGCTATTATTACGATGGTATTGCAACATTAAATTTAGAACGTGCTCGCTTACCACAAATAAGAAAGCAACCTTGGCAAACAGATACATCAATTGGCGACTGGACCTATGTTAAAGATGGCGATTACCGTTCGGCAACAGAAATAATTCAAGAGTTAATTGATATCGTTTCAAAAAACGGAAACATGCTCTTAAATGTAAGCCCTATGGGTAATGGTAAACTAGATAAAAAGGCTCATGATTTACTGAAAGAAATTGGTGCTTGGATAAAAATAAACGGAGAATCAATTTATGGAACAAAGCCATGGTTAACTAGTGGTGTAGCCAAAGAGCGTTTTGTTACTAAAGGAGATAATACAATTTACCTTAGTTGTTTTAAACCTGCAAAAGCAGGAAAAATACAAGTGCCCTATTTTGCGCCAAAAGCAGGAAAATCACTTAATATTTCTTCTATAAAAGCTTTAGGGTATGCAGATAAAGAAATAAAATGGGAATCTACAAGTACCGGACTTAGTTTGGAAATTCCTTCGAATATAGAATACAAACATGCTCTTGTTTTTAAAATTGAAGGTAGCGGGTTTAAAAATATTGATGAAAAACCAATTCAGAAATTATTTGATAGAAGAGAAGCCTTAACAGATTGGTTTACTACACAAGAGAAATCCGTAATTAAAAATAATTATATAAGTGTTAGTTGTAATTATAATAATAACATTTGGGCTATTCGTACAGACAATGAGCTAGTTGAATTAAAAGAGGGAAAAGAAATACCATTAGGTATTAAAGCCATAGATGTAGGAGCAAATGCAAATGGTGTTGTTTATATAGGTACAGATGGAAGTGTTAATCTTTATTTACCTAATAAGTTAGAATGGGTAGCTTATCCAGAAGGAAAAGACCGTTTTACACATACAAGCTCAGACGGAAAAGAATGGTTAAAATTGCCGGCAATGAAAGCAAAACGTTGTGATATTACGCAAACAGGAACTGTTTGGGTAACAGACCAAGAAGGTACGGTAAATTATTATGGAGATTTAATATGGAAACCACTAAATAAGAAAGCCGAAGATATTGCTTGTGGAGGCGGTTGGGTAGGTTGTGTTGCAACCATAAGTAACGGACAGCTAGAGCGTTTTGATGGGACACATTGGACAAATCTTGGAGGAAAAGATTTAACAAGTTTAGATATATCTATCAGAGAAGAAGTTATTGTAACACTAAGTAAAGCAGGTAAAATATCTCTTTTTGATAAAATGGGAATGGTAAACCTTAATGAAAATAATACGTACAAAGATGTAAGTTGTGGGCTTAATAGAGAAAAAGAGGAAAATACTTTAGTCTTAATTTCAAAATAAAAACTAAGTTTTTTCTATTACTCCTTTTTGTTGTAAATCCATCTTTAAATTATTAAATATTTATCTAGCCAAAAGTAAAATCAATTATTTTAATTCAATAAAGTAATTTAATACATATTGTGCTTAGCATGCTATTTGAAAAAAAGTGTTTTTTTTTTAAGATCATCTTTTAAGATCAAACCAAATGGTGGTCTAAAAACGAAAAACCGTGCAAATCATAGGATTTGCACGGTTTTTAAATTAGTGACCTCGACAGGATTCAAACCTGTAACCTTCTGAGCCGTAATCAGATGCGCTATTCAGTTGCGCCACGAGGCCTTTTTGTAAACCTATTAAAAAATGATAATTTTTCTATAGGCGGGTGCAAATATAGGATATTTTAATTGGTAAGCAAAGAAGTTTTGTGGTTTTTGTAATAACTAATCTAATAAAAAGCCCAGAAATATAGAACATACTTCTGGGAACTTTTATATTGTATTGATGTTTAATTATTTAGGTGTTTTTATTTGGTTTTTTTAGACATCATTTTCTTTGCAAGATCAGCACCAATTAATGACTCTAGCAAATTATTATTGTTCGTCTGTTTGTCTCCTCCCTGGATATAAATTTCAGGAAGTCTTAGGTCTTTTAGTTGCGAAGCAACGTTAACAGAAATTTTGTAATCCCATTCAGCACGCTCTTGGGGTGTAAGCCCAGCGGTAACTAGTTTAGCATTTTCGTAAGATTGTGCATCTGCCATAGTCTTTTGTGTTTTTGCTTTAAATTGTGCTACCTCATAATTTTTACGCTCCTCAATAAGATTGTACTCTGCAACTTTAGCTTTGGTTTCTGCTTCGATAGTTTTCTGAATTTGTTCCTTTTCTAACCGAGCACGCTCCTTAGCTTTTTCAGCTTCACCTTTTGCAGTCTCATTAATTAAAGCCTTTTTATAGGTGCTAAATAAGAAGGGGAGTTATTGCAGCTTTTTTATCATTTTTTCGCTAATTTGCATCTATGAATTTAAACGATTACATAAGAGATATCAAAGATTTTCCTAAAGAAGGAATTGTTTTTAAGGATATAACGCCTCTTTTAAAAAATGCAGAAGCTTTAAAGTATACAACCGAAGCTTTGTTTAATTTGATAGATGATAAAGAAATAGATAAAGTTGTAGGGATGGAAAGTAGGGGGTTTATATTTGCACCACTATTAGCTTCTAAATTAAATGCTGGTTTTGTACCTGTACGCAAACCAGGAAAATTACCTGCAGATACAATACAAGAAACATATGCATTAGAATATGGTACAGATGTTTTGGAAATACATACAGATAGTATAAAAAAAGGCGATAAAGTCTTAATTCATGACGATGTTTTAGCAACAGGAGGAACAGCAAGTGCTGTTTGCAAGCTTATAGAGGCATTAGGAGGAGAAATAGTGCAATGTAACTTTTTACTAGAACTAGATTTTCTTAACGGAAAAGATAAATTAGAAAAACATAAGGTTAAATCGTTATTGCATTATTAATCTAATGCATTTGTTGTAACGTAATAACGCCAACCAATAATAGCCATTTGTAATTTAGTGGCTTTAGAAAGGTCTATTTGTTTTTTTGTAAAAGAAGGAAGTATAACTTTATTAATTTTTGCTAAAAAACGGAAAATACTTTTTTTCATTGTTCAACTATTTATACAAATATAACGAGTCTTTTTATTATATGTAGAAAGCTTAAGATGACCATTGGCAATCTTAAGCTTTTATATAGGCCTATATGATTCTACTTTATACTATTGCAGTAATGAGGGATAGTATTAAAAATAATAAAATTTTAGCAAGTGTAATCATAGTTTGTGTTTTTAAGGTTTGTAAATTGTTGTTGTATAATCGATTATTTAATCAATATATAAAATAGTTCTTCTTGCTTCCTAACGTTTTTAGTTAAATCTGTACAAGTGAATACAGTATTGTAAGTAATAAAATATAATGTGTTTTAATATTTATATTTTAGCTTCAATGTTGTTTTAGATTATAATTTTAAATATAGTATTTGTTTTAATTTGTAATAATTGTAGGGCTGTTTTTAGCTTATTTTTATAGAGCAAGGAGGTTTTCATTATAAAAGTATTGTTTTTTCTCATTTTCATCTTTTTCTTTTAAAAAATTAACTCATAATTAACTTTAAAAATGATACTTAAAAAAGGTTTATTCTATTGTTCTATATTTGTCAAAAAAATAACATGGGATTAGATATATTGTTTATTATTTTAGGTTTGGTTCTTTTAATATTTGGTGGAGATTGGCTTTTAAAAGCAGCTGTAGATTTATCACTTAGGTTAAATATATCTAAAGTAGTTATTGGTATGACGGTGGTTTCTTTTGCAACATCGGCACCAGAACTTATAGTAAGTATAAATGCAGCATTAGATGGCTTTCCAGATTTAGCATTAGGGAATGTAGTAGGGTCTAATATTGCTAATTTAGGCTTGGTTTTAGGGATAACCGTAATTTTAGGAGCCATAGATGTAGAGAAGACTTTTTATAAAACAGACTGGCCAGTTATGATGATTGCATCTGTTTTATTTTTTGTTTTTATTTATTTTGATGGAGAAATACAGCGTTATGAAGGCGGATTAATGGTAGCTTTTTTAATAACGTTTTTAATATATTTATTACGTTCTCAGAAATTAAAGACAGAAGAAGTTAATGAGGTAAACAATGAAGAATTACTGCCAACATATAAAGTAGTATTATTTTTAATTTTTGGTGGTGTTGCTTTGTGGGGAGGATCAGAACTACTTATTAAAGGTGCTGTAGGTTTGGCAACTTATTTTAAAGTAAGTGAGCGTATAATAGCAGTAACCGTTGTTTCTATAGGTACAAGTATACCAGAGTTAGCAGCGTCTATTATTGCTATAATGAAGAAAGAAAAAGCAATTTCTTTAGGAAACTTAATAGGGTCTAATATTTTTAATATACTAGCAGTTTTAGGAATAACATCAATTATACATCCAATTAAAGCAATGGATAAAGGCTTGTTAAGCAATGACATTTTTTGGATGTTAGGAATTTCTTTCTTGGTATTGCCTTTAGTTTTGTTACCTAGAAAAATGAAGTTAAGTAAATTAGAAGGTGTCTTATTATTAGGGGGCTATATTACTTTTGTGTACTTAACTATTGCGTAATTTTTAATTTACAATAGTATATTAATAAGGTAACATTTTGCTGCTACTAGCTTAATGTTTGTTTTGTTTTTTTGATATAAACCTAAATATTAAAAAAATGAACAAAATTAAAATGGTATCAATAATAGCAGTAACATTAATGTTAGGGCTCTGTTCTTGTGAAAAAATAGATGATTTTATAGGAGGAGGAAAACCAAAATTAGAAGGTATGAAACCAATTGTTATAGCGCATAGAGGAGCGCAATCTATACTTCCAGAGCATACCTTAGAAGCCTATGTTAAAAGTATAGAAATGGGAGCAGATTTTATAGAGCCAGATTTGGTAATGACTAAAGATGGTGTTTTAATAGCTAGGCACGAGCCATTTATGTCTGGCACAACTAATGTGGCAGATATACCAGAGTTCGCAAGTTTAAAGACAACAAAAAAATTAGATGGCAAAGAAGTAACAGATTGGTTTGCATCGGATTTTACCTTAGCACAAATAAAAACTTTAAAAGCAAAGCAAGCTAGGGCAGATAGGTCTAATGAGTTTGATGGTTTGTATGAGATTCCAACCTTTAGCGAAATTATTGCTTTAGCAAAATCAAGAATTACAAAAAATAATAAGCCAGTTGGTATATACCCAGAAATAAAGCATCCTTATTTTCATAATGAATTAGGATTAGCAATAGAAGATGCATTGTTAGCAGAATTATCTAAGTTTAATATGAATACTTATGATGCTCCTGTTTTTGTACAATGTTTTGAGGTTGCTCCGTTACAATATATAAATACAAAATCTACTGTTAAGTTAGTACAATTAATATCTACCTATGATGTAAATGCAGATGGTACATTAGATTATAATGTTCCTGTAGGAGATTTTATTTCTTATGCCTCTCCATTTGATTTTTATGCTAAGGGAGATTCTAGAACATATGAGTATTTTACAACGGAAGAAGGAATGCGTTTTACGGCAACATATGCAGATGGTATAGGACCGTGGAAACCATTTATAATTCCATTTAAAAAAGATGCTAATGGGGCTATTACGGTATTGCCTAAAACTAATTTTGTAGATTTAGCTCACAAGTATAACTTAAAAGTTCATCCGTATACATTTAGGAATGAAGATGAGAAATGGAGAGAGGGCAATCCAGAGGGTGAATATCACTTGTTTTTTGATGCAGGTGTAGATGGTGTTTTTTCAGACTATACAAATGTTGCGGTAGATGCTGTTTTAACATGGCAACCAAAGCAGTAAAAATCATATTTGAATTAAAAATAAAAAATCGCCTTTGAAAACTTTCAAAGGCGATTTTTGTATAACAACAATTATTATAATTTAAATCTTTGCAGATTTAACAGTTTTAATAATTCTTCCTGCAATTTTGTATGGGTCACCGTTAGAAGCTGGTCTTCTATCTTCTAACCAACCTTTCCAACCTTTTTCCACAGTAATGATAGGAATACGGATTGAAGCTCCTCTATCAGATATACCAAAAGAGAATTCGTTTATAGATTGTGTTTCGTGCTCACCAGTTAAACGTTGGTCGTTATAAGCACCGTAAACTTCAATGTGCTCTTTAACAACAGGTCTAAAAGCTTCACATATTTTCTCGTATGTTTCTTTAGAACCACATGTTCTTAATACTTCGTTAGAGAAGTTAGCATGCATACCAGAACCATTCCAATCTGTAGCTCCTAATGGTTTTGGGTGCCAGTTAATACATAAACCGTAATCTTCAACTAAACGCTCTAATAAGTAACGTGCAATCCAGATTTCGTCTCCAGCTAATTTAGCTCCTTTAGCAAATAATTGGAACTCCCATTGTCCTGCAGCAACTTCAGCATTAATTCCTTCAAAATTAAGACCAGTATCAATACATAAATCAGCATGTTTTTCAACAATCTCTCTTCCGAAAGCATTTTTACCACCTACAGAACAGTAGAACTGCCCTTGAGGAGTTTGGTCTCTTGGGAAACCTAATGGTAAGTTAGTTTCTGGATCCCATAAGAAGTATTCTTGCTCAAAACCAAACCAGAAATCATTATCGTCATCATCAATAGTAGCTCTTCCGTTAGAAACGTGTGGAGTACCATCAGCATTTAAAACCTCAGTCATAACTAAGTATCCATCTCTACGAGCTGGATCTGGGTAAATAGCAACAGGCTTTAAAAGACAATCAGAAGAACCACCTTCTGCTTGTTTTGTAGAACTTCCATCAAAAGACCAGTTTCCTATCTCTTCTAAAGTTCCTTTAAAATCTTCGTGCTCTTCTACTTTAGTTTTACTTCTAAGGTTTGCAGTTGGCTCATAACCATCCAACCAAATGTATTCTAATTTAATCTTGCTCATAATATTGGTAGTTAATTTTAATTTTTTAAGACAAGCAAAAATATGTTTTTTAGAGTATTTACCATAATTTTTATAGGGGTAAATGATTAAAAATCAGTTATAAATTTATTTACCCTAGTTTTTTTGAGGGTTATTTAAAAGAAATTAAGTTTTTTACGTTTATATTATTAAATCATTAATTTTGTAATCTATCAAAAGGAGAAAAATATGTCCAAAATGCGATTTGATGCCATTGCCGAAAGTCATAAACGTAGTTTAATAAGCATAGAAGAAAAAGGAAGGCGTTCAGAAATATTCGGAATTAATGTTTTTAATGAAGAGAGAATGCTTCAGTATCTTACAAAAGATGCTTATGATCATGTAAAAACGGCGATATTTACAGGGGCTAAAATTGATAGAAAAATAGCAGATCAGGTAGCAGAAGCAATGAAAGCTTGGGCTATTTCTTTAGGGACTACACATTACACGCATTGGTTTCAGCCTTTAACAGGTTCTACAGCAGAAAAACACGATGCTTTTTTTGATTTATTACCAAATGGCAAGGCCTTAGAGAAGTTTGGAGGCGGGCAATTAGTACAGCAAGAACCAGATGCTTCTAGTTTTCCTAGTGGCGGTATTCGTAATACTTTTGAGGCCAGAGGCTACACAGCTTGGGACCCAAGTTCCCCAGCATTTATATATGGCACAACTTTATGTATACCTACTGTTTTTGTAGCTTATACAGGAGAGGCTTTAGATAATAAAGCGCCACTTTTAAGGGCGTTACATGCCGTAGATGAGGCCGCTACCGCAGTAGCTAAGTATTTTGATAAAAATGTATCTAAAGTACATGCTACTTTAGGATGGGAGCAAGAATATTTTTTGGTAGATAAAGCATTAGCATACTCGCGACCAGATATAATAATGACTGGCCGTACTATGGTTGGGCATATTCCTGCAAAAGGACAACAGTTAGATGATCATTACTTTGGAGTAATTCCTAATCGTGTACTAAGTTTTATGAGCGATTTGGAAAAGGAATGTATTAAAATAGGGATTCCTGTAAAAACCAGACATAACGAGGTAGCTCCAAATCAGTTTGAATTAGCACCTGTTTTTGAAGAAGCCAATTTAGCAGTAGATCATAATCTTTTGCTAATGGATGTAATGGAGAAAATTGCAGATAAGCATCATTTTAAAGTGCTTTTTCACGAAAAACCATTTGCTGGTATTAATGGTTCTGGAAAACATAGCAATTGGTCTTTGGCTACAGATACAGGGGTAAATTTATTAAGCCCTGGCTCAACACCAATGAAGAACCTACAGTTTTTAACCTTTTTTGTAAATACGATAAAGGCGGTAGATACGTATCAGGAATTGTTACGTTCGTCTACGGCATCGGCAAGTAATGATCATAGGTTAGGAGCAAGTGAGGCGCCACCAGCAATAATGTCTGTATTTATAGGTGATCAGTTGAGTGCTGTTTTAGATGAGTTAGAAGGTGTTTCGCAAGGGAAATTATCACCCAAAGAAAAAACAGATTTAAAATTAAATGTAGTTGGTAAAATACCAGAAATATTATTAGATAATACAGATAGGAATAGAACATCTCCTTTTGCTTTTACAGGAAATAAATTTGAAATGCGTGGTGTAGGTTCTAAAACCAACTGTGCTAAACCAATGACCATTTTAAATACTATTGTAGCTAAACAATTAAAAGATTTTAAGAAAGAAGTAGATGTTTTAGTAGATAAAAAGAATTTAAAAAAGGACGAGGCTGTTTTTAATGTATTAAGAGAATATATAAAAACATCTAAAAGAATTCGTTTTGATGGTGATGGTTATAGTGAGGAGTGGGAGAAAGAAGCTCAAAGACGAAAATTAAGCAATAATAAAACAACACCAGAAGCATTAAAAGTACTTACGTCTAAAGAAAGTTTAGCCCTTTTTAAGGCCATGAAGGTAATGAGCGAAGTAGAAATAAAAGCTCGTAAAGATGTAGAATTAGAAGATTATATTTTTAGAATACAGATAGAAGGTAGGGTTTTAGGGCAATTAATGTACAACCATATTATACCTACAGCTATAGAATACCAAAACAAGCTAATAAAAAATGTAATAGGTATTAAAGAAATATATGGAGCAGCTCATAAAACTATAACAGATGGTCAGCTGGCAATTATAGAACAAATAGGAGAGCACGTAAATGAAATAAAAAAGAAAACAGATTTAATGATAGAAGCTCGTAAAAGAGCTAATGTTCTAAAAAATACAGAGAAAAAGGCGTTTGCTTATTGCGATAATGTAAAACCATTTTTTACAGAAATACGTTATAGGTGCGATAAGTTAGAATTGTTAGTAGATGATCAGTTGTGGCCCTTAACAAAATATAGAGAATTATTATTTGTAAAATAAGAATAGAAATCTATTTTAAATTTAAAGCTCACATTTTGTGGGCTTTTTTTATGGATTCACTTATTTTTGCCACAAACTAAATAATAATGAGTTCATCTAATAGCGAACGTTACAATCAAAGAGGAGTTTCTGCATCTAAAGAAGATGTGCATAATGCTATAAAAAATATAGATAAGGGATTGTTTCCTAAAGCATTCTGTAAAATTGTGCCAGATTATTTAACAAATGACGAGGACTATTGCTTGGTAATGCATGCAGATGGTGCAGGTACAAAATCGTCTTTAGCCTATATGTATTGGAAAGAAACAGGAGATATTTCTGTATGGAAAGGTATTGCGCAAGATGCTTTAATCATGAATATAGATGATTTAATTTGCGTAGGAGCTACAGATAATATTATGTTGTCTTCTACTATTGGGCGTAATAAAAACGTAATTCCTGGAGAAGTACTTTCGGCTATTATTAACGGATCAGAAGAAATTATTGCAGATTTAAAAAATCATGGAATTATAATACATTCTACTGGTGGTGAAACGGCAGATGTAGGAGATTTAGTAAGAACTATTATTGTAGATTCTACAGTAACAGCAAGATTAAAAAGAAAAGAAGTTATAGATAACGCTAATATAAAGCCTGGAGATGTAATTGTAGGCTTAGAATCTTTTGGGCAAGCAAGCTATGAAACGGAGTATAATGGTGGAATGGGAAGTAACGGACTTACCTCTGCTAGACACGATGTTTTTTCAAAATATTTATCAGAAAAATACCCGGAAAGTTATGACCAAGCAGTACCAGAAGAATTAGTATATGCTGGTAATGTAAAATTAACAGATGAGGTAGATCAGTCTCCAATAGATGCTGGTAAATTAGTATTGTCTCCAACAAGAACATATGCACCCATTGTAAAAAAAGTGTTAGAAAAGTATAATTCTACAGATATACATGGGATGGTACATTGTAGCGGAGGAGCACAAACTAAAATTTTACATTTTGTAGATAATTTGCATATTGTAAAAGATAATTTGTTTCCAATACCACCTTTATTTAAATTAATACAAGAGCAGTCGGGAACAGATTGGAAAGAAATGTACCAAGTGTTTAATTGCGGGCATAGGTTAGAATTTTATGTAAATGGGGCCATAGCAGAAGATATTATAGCCATAAGTAAAAGTTTTAATGTAGATGCTAAAATAGTAGGAAGAGTAGAAGAAAGTGCTACAAAAAAATTAACCATTAAAAGTGAATATGGTACTTATGAATATTAACCTCTATTAAATGATTAAGTTATAATTTGAGAAAATATTTTCCCCTAATACTCTGTTTTTTTGTTTTTGTAGTTACGGCGCAAGAACAAAAATACATTGCGGTAAAAAGAACCGTAAAATTAATGGGGAGTAGTTTTCAAATTACAGTAGTTGTTCTGCATCCAGATATTGGATTTATTAATATACAAGAAGCAGCTACTGAAATTAAACGAATAGAGTCTGTTATTTCTCCTACTATAGAGACTTCTGAAACTTCTCTGGTAAATAAAAATGCAGGAATACAACCCGTAAAAGTAAGTGATGAGTTTTTTAAACTAGTAGAAAAGGCTATTCATTATTCAGAAATTTCTAATGGCTCTTTTGACATTACTTATGCTGTATTAGAAAAAGTATGGCGGTTCGATGGGACTATGCAATACCTACCCCTACATTCAGAAGTAGAAGCATTACTACCAAAAATTAACTATAAAAAAATTATTTTAGATAAGGCAAAGCGTACTGTTTTTTTAAAAGAAAAAGGAATGAGAATAAGTTTTAGCGCTATGGCAAAAGGCTATGCTATAGATAGGGTTAAAGAATTACTCATTTCTAAAGAAGTAACAGGAGGAATGATTAATGCATCGGGGGATGTTACCTCGTGGGGAAGAAAAGTAGGAGGTAAAAAATGGGTTTTAGGAGTAAGAGATACAAGTGTTGAAGAAAAACCAGTAGTTTGGTATCCTTTACTAGAATCATCGGCATCTTACGCTGGTATGCACGATAAATATATTGCTATTAATAATTTAAAGTATTCTTATATTATAAACCCCAAAACCGGATACCCGGTAGATGAGGTAAAAAAAGTAATTGTTTTTTCTAAAACAGCAGAGCTATCAGATGCTTATGCAACCATGTTATTTGTTTTAGGTAAGGAAAGGGGTATAGCTCTTATTAATGAAACTCCAGAAACAGAAGCTATGCTTGTAGATACTAGTAATACAGTATTTAAGAGTAAAGGTTTGTAACAATTTTAATATTAATTTATCTTTTAGTGTAAATATTAAGGTTTAAAAAATAGCCAAAGCTTTTTTTACAAGAAGAAAATAATTTAATTATTTGAAAAACAAAGTAATAAATATTTTGTTGAATCCGTACCCATATTCTTATGAAAGAAAAAGTATATGGGTTATTAGTGTGTTACTATTTATAATGACTTTCTTTTTTTGTTTTTTATTTGAACCTTTTAAAGTTTATGTTCCTGAGCATAAAATAAATTATTTTTTAATATGTCTTATTCATTCACTAACGCCAGCGTTTTTATTAATAGCCTTCTCATTTTTTAAAGTTCCAGTACAAGTAAAGGAATATTGGAATGTGAAAATGGAAATTTTCTTTATTGTTTTATTTTTTTTATTTGTTGGAGTATTTCAATTTCTTATTAGAGATTTTATATATGATAACGCTAATAATTGGTCTTGGTATTATTTTTATGAAGAGATAAAAAATACTTTTTTAGTTGGTACTTTATTCCTTTTTATTTTAGTGCCTTTAAATTTTAATAGATTACAGAGAATAAATAAAAAAGAAATTACTGCATTAAATTTTACCAAAACAAAAGTAGTCTATAAAAATTTGAGTTTTTATGTGGAAGATTTACTTTTTATAAAATCAGATGGTAATTATGTAGAAATGTATTTTAAAGATGGTATTAAAAAAATAGAACGGTTTACTATAAAGAGTTTAGAAAAAGCTTTAAAAGAGTATTCATGTTTTATAAAAACACATCGTTCTTATCTTATTAATATTAATTATGTTGTCACTTTTACAGGTAATGCGCAAGGCTATAAATTACAATTAAAAAGCTATACAGAAAAGATTCCTGTTTCAAGAAATATGGTTGTTGCTTTTAGAGAAAAAATGAGAAGTAGATAATTTTCTTGTCTGTCGTCACAAAATATTGTTACTCATCACAAATTTAATTTACGCTTATACTTTCTTATTAGTTTTAGCTAAAAAAGAATGCGTAGATACGATTTAGATTGGTTAAGAGTGTTAGTCTTTGGGCTGTTAATTTTTTATCATGTAGGAATGTTTTTTGTTCCTTGGAGTTTTCATATTAAAAATAATATAATTTATGATTGGTTAACATATCCTATGCTTTTTGTAAATCAGTGGAGGTTACCTATTTTATTTGTTATTTCTGGGATGGGTACTTTTTATGCATTACAAAAAAGAACAAGCTCTTTTTTTGCTTTAGAGCGTATTAAACGGCTTGGTTTGCCTTTGTTATTTGGGATGTTTTGTGTTGTTCCTCCTCAGGTGTTTTATGAGCGTTTAGATAAACACCAGTTCAAAGGAACATATATAGATTATTGGTCTAGGGAAGCATTTATTGGTGTATACCCAGAAGGGAATTTAAGCTGGCACCATTTATGGTTTCTTCCTTACCTTTTAATTTTTTCTTTATTATTAATACCAGTATTTACATATATAAGAAATCATCCTAAAAATAAAATTATTTTTTGGTTGCATAGGAGGACACAAAAATTGGTGGGCTTGTATTTGTTTATCATTCCTTTATATTTTGCAGAAGTGTTTTTAAAACCTAAATACCCAGTTAACCATTCTTTGTTAGATGATTGGTTTAATTTTATTCATTGTATGATTTTATTTTTTTACGGTTTTTTGTTAATAACGGTAAAAGATGTTTTTTGGCCAACAGTTGAAAAATATAAATTAAATTTTTTATACATAGGTATGTTGAGTTTTATTGGTATTCTTATGATTACTCATAATTACGAAGCTTCAGCGTTTAAACATTATATAGAGTCCATCATAAGAGTTTTAAATTTATGGTCTTGGGTGTTAGTTTTATTTGGCTTTTCTGCTAAATTTTTAAACAAGCAAAGCAAAATACTGAGTTATGCTAATGAGGCAGTATACCCTTTTTATATACTACACCAAACAGTTATAATTATTTTGGCTTATTATTTAAAATCTTATAATTGGTCGTTTTGGGTAAAGTCATTGATTATGATTTTAGGGACTTTTGGTTTTTCATGGATTATTTATGAGTTGTTAATTAAGAGATGGAAATTTGTTAGACCATTTTTTGGATTGAAAAATAAATAATGAGTAAAATATTTTAGACTAAAATTAGTAGGGTTTTATTAAATTTAATGCAGAACTTTTTTTATGAATTTAGAAGAACATTATTCAAAATTATATAAAGAATCTATCCGTAAAATCTCATCTAATGATTATGAAATTGATGATTTAATAGATGTTGATTCTGATAAAAGGTTTGGAATTACGCTTTTAATAGAGCCGCCGCTTCAGGTTAAAAATGAAATTCAAAATTTTTTAAAAGAGCTTCGTAACCTTGAACCGAATCAGTATTGTTATCCAAATTCGGATATACACATTACTATTCTATCTATAATATCGTGTTATAATGGATTTAATCTGAACAAAATTAATTTACCAGATTACGTTAATGTTATAAAGAAATGTTTACCTAGTGTTTTAAACACTGAAATTAATTTTAAAGGGATTACAGCTTCTACATCTTGTGTTATGGTACAAGGGTTTATGAATAATACTGTTATAGATGATATAAGAGATAGCTTAAGAATAGAGTTTAAAGAGTCGGGTTTAGAGCATACCATAGATGAACGTTATACTATAAAGACTGCTCATTCAACAGTTTTTAGATTTAAAAAAACATTAGATAAAAAAGATGATTTTTTAAAACTTATTGAAAAATATAGAGATTATGATTTTGGAAGTTTTTCAATAGATAATTTTGAGTTAGTTTATAACGATTGGTACCAAAGAGCTAATCATGTAAAGAAATTACATAAGTTTGGTGTAATAAATGCTTAGTGTTGTTGTATAAAGAACGTGCTAAATTTGTATCTCGTCTTAAAAAAGTTTCCATCTTTAGATTTAATCTTTAAATATATATACAACTTAATCTTAATTCTATTATCGGTTTACAATAATGATTTTTCTTAATGAAGGTTAAATTCTTTGTACAATAAAAAACTCAAGTTGAAACGAATATTTGTTCAGTGATAACAAATATTAATTAGTAAGATTATTAACAACGGTCTTATTGTATTTTTCGGCTCAACTTAATCAATATTCTAAAGAAAATATAATATGAGCAATATCATTTCAACATCTGAGGAAGAAAAACGCATGCTTACTTTTGGGGCAATATTATTTTATTACAGAGGAGAATCAATATTAGATATTAATTTAAAAGGAGATAACGAAGAGTATGTAAAAGGTTTACAAAACCAATGGGGTATTTCTAATAAAGAAGAAGCTATAGAAACATTACAAAAATTGCTTGAATTAGAAAGGAGTAGCGAATTTGATTTACATTTAAAAGAATCAGATGATGAAGTAAATTTGATAAAACAAGAAATAGCAAAGGAATTAAAGATATCTTCTGCCGAAATAGAAAAAATAGAATCTGTTTATGCGTGGGATATTTGTCGCTTAGTAAGTTTATCTAAATGGTGTTATTGGTGCGAATACATTACCGTAGATGAAATGTGGGATTTTATTTCTCATGGAACAGATAAAGCAGCTAAAATAGGTGAAAATTGGCAAGAATATACTATTTCATTTTTATTAGGAAGAACAATTCATGGGTTTGATTTAGAAGATGTGATAGATGAATGTAAAGAATTGTTTCATTCTAAAAAATCAATACTTTCACGGGTGTTTTTTACGAAAAATTTAGACGTGTATAAAAAATATAGATTTAAAATGTAGAATAACATTATCTAATATAATATACGGGTAATAATTATTTAGTTCAAAAACCTTTAAAAAAGAGTTGTTGGAAAAAAGTATGTATCTATCAATCGTTTTCTATTTTTTCTAATGCATGGGGTAAAATAAGCTCAACAAATTTACTGTAAGCTAAGGTAGAAGGGTGTAAATTGTCTTTGGCAACTAAATTGGGTTGTTCTAAGCCTTTTCTGGTGATATCCGTAATATATATGTATGTAATCTCTTTTGAGTTGCAATAGCTTCTAATAAAATTATTGTATTTATCTATTTCTTGGGTAATAACTACATTAGCATTGCCAAAAGGAGTGTAAGCATAATCGGGGATTGATACTACAATAACGTTTTTAGACTCCCCTTTACTTAGCTCAGTAGCAATATTTACAAGTTTGGAAAACTCTTTAGTAAAAACGTCAAAATCTACACCCTGAAATTGGTTGTTAACACCAATAAGTAGCGTAGCTATATCGTAATTATTAGCCAATGTTTCCTTATCAATGGCATTTATGAGATTGTTAGTGGTCCAGCCAGTTTCAGCGATTACTTTTAAATCAACGGATATGTTTTCATGCTTTTTTAGAATACTATCTTTTAATTGTTCAGGAAATCTACAACGTTCACAAACACTCTCTCCAATAGTATAGCTGTCTCCTAAAGAAATAATTTTTACAGCACTATCATTTTCAGAATCAGGAGTGTCTGTTTCCTCATTATCCATTTCATCAGTTTCAGTAGTTGTATCATCTTTAGCTTCTGTAACATCTTTGATTTCAGTATTATTTGTTTCAGAACTTGTAGAACAAGATGTAGCAATAAACAAATTAAAATATAATAGGTAATAAAAGAATTTCATTTTATTTTAAAGATACAATTTTGCAATTGAATAAAGATTAAACCCTATGTTTTAAATGTATAAAATATAATACTGTACATTTTACAAATACCTTAAATATTTAAATTTATTGTAAATTCGCATTTTAAGCGAAAGAAGGATTATGTTAGATAAATTAAATATAGTAAAGCAACGTTATGATGAGGTTTCGGATTTAATAATTCAGCCAGATATTATAATGGATCAGAAGAGATATGTAAAGCTTAATAAAGAATACAAGGATTTAAAGCTTCTGATGGATAAAAGAGATCAATACATTGCTTTTACCAATAATTTAGAGGAAGCAGAAGAAATAATTGCAGATGGTAGCGATGCCGAGATGGTAGATATGGCTAAAATGCAAATGGATGAAGCTAAGCAAGGTTTACCAATTTTAGAAGAAGAAATAAAACTATTATTGATTCCTAAAGACCCTGAAGATAGTAAAGATGTAGTAGTAGAGATTAGAGCAGGAGCAGGAGGCGATGAGGCTAGTATTTTTGCAGGAGATTTATTTCGTATGTATACCAAGTATTGCGAATCTAAAGGATGGAAAACCAATGTAATAGATTTAAGCGAAGGTACAAACGGAGGATATAAAGAAATTCAGTTTGAAGTTTCTGGTGAAGAAGTTTATGGAACATTAAAGTTTGAAGCAGGAGTACACCGTGTACAACGTGTACCACAAACAGAAACACAAGGTAGAGTACATACAAGTGCCGCTACGGTAATGGTTTTACCAGAAGCAGAAGAGTTTGATGTGCAGATAGAACAAAAAGATGTTCGTATAGATTTTTTCTGTTCTTCTGGTCCAGGAGGTCAATCTGTAAACACTACCTATTCTGCTGTGCGTTTAACACACATACCAACAGGTTTAGTAGCGCAATGTCAGGATCAAAAATCGCAGCATAAAAATAAAGATAAAGCTTTTAGAGTATTACGTTCTCGTTTGTACGATTTAGAATTGGCTAAAAAACAAGAAGAAGACGCTGCTAAAAGAAACTCGCAAGTAAGTAGTGGTGACCGTTCTGCAAAAATTAGAACTTATAATTACCCACAGGGAAGGGTAACAGACCATAGAATTGGACTTACGTTGTACGATTTGCAAAATATTATTAATGGAGATGTACAGAAAATTATTAATGAATTAATGATGGTAGAGAATACGGAGAAATTAAAAGAAGCTTCAGAGATTTTCTAATATTAAATTGTTTATTCAGTATAAAATAAGTTCATGACTACAGCATCATTAATAGAGCAAATACATTTAAAAAAATCTTTCTTGTGTATAGGGTTAGATGTAGATTTAAATAAAATTCCAGAGCATTTATTAAAAGAAGAAGACCCTATATTTGCTTTTAACAAGCAAATTATAGATGCAACACACCATTTATGTGTTGCCTATAAGCCAAACACGGCATTTTACGAAGCTTATGGTATAAAAGGTTGGCAAGCTTTAGAAAAAACAATACAATATTTAAATACCAATTACCCAGAAATATTTACGATTGCAGATGCTAAAAGAGGAGATATAGGCAATACCTCTACCATGTATGCAAAAGCTTTTTTAGAAGATTTAGGTTTCGATTCTGTTACCATTGCTCCGTATATGGGTAAGGATTCTGTAGAGCCTTTTTTAGCTTTTAAAAACAAGCATACCATACTCTTAGCATTAACCTCTAATGAAGGAGCTTACGATTACCAAACAAAAATTGTTGGAGAAAAGGAATTGTATAAACAAGTGTTAGAGACTTCTAAAACCTATACCAACTCAGAAAATCTAATGTATGTTGTTGGGGCTACTAAGGCAACCTATTTAACAGCTATTAGAGAAATAATTCCAGAGAGTTTTCTTTTGGTGCCAGGAGTGGGAGCACAAGGAGGTAGCTTAAAAGAAGTATGTAAATACGGAATGAATAAGAATGTGGGCTTATTAATAAATTCTTCTAGAGGAATTATATATGCATCTTCAGGAGAAAATTTTGCGCAAGAAGCCGCTGCCAAAGCTAAAGAGCTTCAGTTGCAAATGGAGGACGAACTTAAAGTATTAAATTAGTAATCACTAGCTTATATCTTCTAGTGTTTTTCTAATTTTCGATGCTTTAGATTCAAAAAATTCACCTAATTGAGTATTTGCATACTTAATTTGTGATGCTTTAGCTATAAAATTTTTATACTGATATTCTAAAATAGCTAAGCCTTCCCCTTCTTTTGTAATCGCAGTTGCAGAACCAACTCTACAGTATTGTTTATTCATAATTCATTACTTTATTCAATCAAATATACGTTCAAAAGTCGCCTATAGACGTTGTTAATCGTTGTAGCTGCCTAAAAAATAGGTCTACTGCTTTATAAAAATATTGGTTAGATTAAGTGTATTTTAAATACGATAAATGGTAGTATTTGGTTAAAACTTCTCATAAAAAAATCGGTATTGCTACCGACTTTTTAACTAACTAAACTCAAAAATTAACTTATACCCTAATTATTAAACCAAATAAAAATAACTAGGAGTTGATTAGTATTCTGATAATATAACGTAAGGTTTTTTGTTTTAGTATTTAAAAAGTAAGAAAATAACTACTAAAAATTATTTGTATAGCACCTCAGAAGTTTTAAAAGGTAATTTAGTGATATTTATTTAGGTGATTTTAATGATAACAACATTAGATTTATAAATCTTGGGGATAATTAAAGTAAAAATAATAGTTTTTATTTGGTGGTAAATTATTTTATACATGTGTATTTTTTCTTACAGTAAATAATAACTCTTTCTGCATTTTTTTTAATATGTTTATCGTGAGAATTTTATTATATAAAAAATGAAAACCAGATGAAAACCAAATTAGCCTTATTATTTATTGTATTGTTTGCTTCCTCTTTTTCTTTCGCTCAGACCAATTTATTAGACACTTCTTCTTGGACTTTAGGTTCTGGTTCGGTATCAGGTTTTAACAGGAACGGGGATGATGATGAAAATGTAAGGATAAATGGAGTAAATCCTTTTGGGGAAAACGCCGTGTTGTGGGAAGCTGTTAACGATGCAGGTAGTAATGCAGATGGTGGGTGGAATACAAATTATATTGATATAGATAATGATAAAACATATCGTTTTTCAGTATGGATAAAAAAAACAAATTCGAACGATGGACATACATATTTCGGTGTACGAACAAGAACTGCTGGTGTAGAAACGATAACTCTCTTGAATAATGTTGTAAGTGACAATCCTTATTTTTTTGTAGGAGACCTTCCTGAGTTAGATAAGTGGTATTTATTGGTGGGGTATGTACATGATAAATCTTATACGGGAACTGTTAGTAAAGGTGCTATTTATGAAAGAGTTACTGGTGGAAATTTTAATAAAGTGCAGGCACTTACAGATTGGAAATTTACCAATGAATCTACAAGAATGCTGCATAGAGCTTATTTGTATTGGGATACAAATATTAATAATCGTCAATATTTTTATGCGCCAACAATATATGAGGTAAATGGTGATGAGCCGGAAGTTGAAGATTTGTTAAATCCAAATTCAGGATCAAATTCATCAGGAGGGGGGCAATCATCATCTTCTGCAACTAGTGTATGGTCGAAATCTGGAAACACAATTTCTTATATTAACAATAATCCAACGGTATATGTAGCAGGAACAGGGACAGGTAATTATAATGGAGCTAACCTTATTTTAGAAGCAACAGGTGTGAATTCTGGAAATAAACATGCTGCTACTTGGCTTATAAATCACAGAAGCACTACAGGTATAGCAACTTTTGAAATGCAACGAAGAAGCAAGGAAACAACTAGTAATTATAAGGGTACTTTGTTAAAATATAGAGATGGAGAAGGATGGGATTTTTACACAGCTAGTTCACCTACTTCTGATGGGGTTAGTAAAAAAATGTCTATAACTGCTGATGGTAATGTGGGTATAGGAACAACTACCATACCAACTGGCTACAAGCTAGCGGTTAATGGCAAAATCATAAGCGAGGAATTAAAAGTGCAATTACAATCGCAATGGCCAGATTATGTTTTTAAAGACGATTATAAGTTGTTAAGTTTAGAAGAAGTAGCAAAACATATAAAAGAGAAAGGACATTTAAAAAATATACCAAGTGCAGCAGTTGTTAAAGCAAATGGTGTTGAGGTGGGAGAAATGAATAAGCTTTTATTAGAAAAAATAGAGGAATTAACACTCTATATCCTACAACAACAAAAAGAACTTCAGAGTCAAAAAGTCAAGAGCCAAAAACAGCAAGAGTTCAATAAAAGTTTAGAGGATAGATTAAAAACCTTAGAAAAACTTTTAATTAAATAATTAAACAATAGCAATAAAACCAAGCATGACCAAATTAGCATTACCGATTTCAATTTTGGCTTTAATAGCCTCTATTTTTTCATTTTTTTATTTCCAATCAAAATCAGAATTAGTATATGTAGATATTAATAAGTTATTAGAGGGGTACAAGCGAACTAAGGTAGAGCGAGAAGCCTTTAATAAAAAAGCAACCACATTAAAAGCCAATGTAGATAGTTTAATGACCGATTGGCAAAAGGAATTAAAAACGTATGAAAAAGAAAGAGCTTCAATGTCTAAAAAGGAGCTGTCTTTAAAACAAGAGTTGTTGGGGAATAAACAACAGCAAATAAATAATTACCAACAAGCCATTCAAAAACAAATACAAGAAGAGGATCAAAAAGTAACCCAAACTGTTATTAATGATATTAATGATTATGTAAAGGAATACGGTAAGAAAAAAGGCTACCCTATTATTTTTGGTGCTGGCGGTAATGGTAATATTATGTATGCCGAAGAAGCCTCAGATTTAACCAATGATGTGCTTACAGCATTAAATGCCTCTTATGAAGGGAAATAAAAGTAATTATTTAATAAGGTGTTTTTTGTGCTGTATAAGCGCTTTACTTTTTCTTTCCTGTTCTCAAAAGAGTTTTAGTACGGAAAAAGAGTTTTGGGATTATATAAAGAACCCCAAAAACGGACTTAGCCAGCAAAAAAACACAAACGGAGTAGACTATTCTTTAACCTATAAACCTACCGATGCTTTGGTAAAACAAGAACTGGGAGAAGAGTATAGTACAACGCAAGTAGATAGCCTACGTAAAAAATACCAAGAATACATTTACTTAACACTAAGTATGTCTAAAAACAATCAAGAATTGTTAAATAGTAAAGTAAAAAATAGGAGCGAATTTGGCGCAATGGTTAACCAATTGGCATTTGGTATGGCAGAAAAGGTAAATCTTATTAGTAAAGCCAGAGATACCATAGCCATGGCAGATTATGTATACCCAAGAATGTATGGCATGGGCGGAGGTACAAGTATGTTATTGGTATACCCAAGAGAAGAAAAGATAATGAAGAACGATTTTTTTCATTTTACCATAGAAGATTTAGGATTTATGACTGGGGAAGTAAGTTTTAGAGTAGCTACAGAACCTATAAAAAACGAACCTAGATTAAAGTTTAAATAAAGAATAAAGAAATATAATTACCAAACCAAAGGAACACGATGAAGAATAATTTACACTTAAAAAGGCTTCACTATTATTTGCTACTAATTTTTTGTGTGTTAATGGGCGTGCAAGAAAGTAAAGCACAAGGCCCTAATGCACCAGAAGCAGCCGCTTTTGAACCTGTAGATGCTACCGATATGGTAAATTTATCTAGTGGGGATGTTAGTTATGTACTACCGCTTATGGATATGGATGGTTTTCCATTAACATTATCTTATCATGCTGGAGTTCCTTTGGATATGGAATCTAGCTGGGCAGGTTTAGGTTGGAATATAAACGCGGGAGCAATAAGTAGGAGTATTAGTGGTACTCCAGATGATTGGAAGTCAGGAAATTCTTTAGATTTTATTTATTTTTCTAAAACAGAAACACTTTATAGTATTAACGTAGGTGTAGGTTTTTCTAATGCTGCAGAAGTTGGGGTTGGTATGTCTTGGGGTTCTAATAAGAGTTTATCAGGTTCTGTTTATGGTAGTGTTGCTGGTTTTACAGCGAGTATAGATACTAATGGTTCATATAGTGTTGGTTTTAGTGCAGGTTTTGGAGGTAAAAATGGAAGCTATGGTGGAGGTTTATCTATTTCTGGAAATGTTAACGGTGGAGGCATTGGAATTGGTGTAGGAGTAGGTGCTAGAAGTAGTAATGGAGCAACTGCTAGTTTAGGATATAGTCTTTCTGATTCGGGAGGGTCATTTTCTTTATCAGGGGGTTACGGAAAAGGAACAGGTAAATCCGCAGTGGCAGGGTCGGGAGGAGTCTCTATCGGAAACTACTCTGCTGGAGATTATGATGTTAGTAGTAAAGGTTTTTATATTCCTATAAATTTAGGTTTCTTTCGTTTTGGTTTTGGAAAAAGGAAAACAAAATATTCTTTAGATAAAGGTTATCCTAAAGTTGGTTATGGTTCTTTATATTCAAAAGATGCTGTAATGAATACAGCAGATAATGATTTAAATGGAGATTTTAACGATTTGCAAAATAGGTATTATTACACGGATATATATGAACAAGGGATACCATCAACAGAAGAGGAATTTATTACAGATTATGATGCAGAAAGAGAAAAAGTAAATTTTTCTTTTGTTAGTTATGATTCTTATTCTGTGAATGCTACAGGTATTTCAGGATTTATACAGCCAAAATTATTTGATAATGCTACATTATTTGGTCAAGGATACGCTGGTGCAGATTCTGATAATAGTAATAGAAAAATGAGACTGTATTATCACAATACTGGTGTTACAAGTAAAACGTTTGGGGAGACAATTAATGAATCTTCTAATGAATTTAGATTTTATTTTGACGGGCAGTTTACAAATAATATAACAATTCCAGAAAGAACATTAAACACAGTTCAATCAAATACATTTAGTGATTATCTTTCTACTAACACAAGAAATGATATTAGCCATCAATTGGCAAATTATATAGAAGTATACACCAATTCCCAATTAGTAAATGATCAAAATTTATCTGGTTTAAACCTTATTAAACCAGATAATATAGATTATAGTGTATTGCCGCAAGATGGTATAGGTGCTTATATGATAACAACACCAGATGGTAAAACATATCATTACTCATTACCAGTATATCATTTTGAGCAGGTAGAACGTACAATTATAGACAATAGTTCAGAGAAAAATGTAAACGAAAAAAGGCAATACAGTCCTTATGCAACACATTGGCTTTTAATTGCTATAACTGGTCCCGATTATGTAGATGCTAATAATAATAACAAAGCAGATGCTGATGATTATGGGTATTGGGTAAAAATGGATTATGGAAAATGGTCTGATGGTTATGTTTGGAGAACACCATATATAGGTAAAAAATACAATACCAATTTAGCAGGTGAAATAGAGAAAAAAGATTTTGGGAATTATCAATTTGGTAGAAAACAATTATATTATTTAGATAAAATAGAGACAAGAGAACATACGGCATATTTTGTTAAAGATATAAGATATGATAATACAGGAGCTAATGGTTACGCTTATGAGACTGGAGTAGGTCGATTAAAAGACGTATATAGATATATTTTTTCTGGTACTAATGAAGTAGAGAATGTTGTTGAAGGCGGTACAGAATGGGTAAAAGAAGAGATTGATTATAAGAGAGAATATCAATTATATCTAGATAAGATAATAGTAGTTAAAAATAATGGAGAAGACGCTATAAGTAAAGATGTAAATAGTCTTGCATCACTAGATCCTAATGGTTGTTTTCCGGGATATGAAGATGACCAAACATGGACACCAGGTTATTATAACAATGGCAATATTAGTGGTGGTTTTTATAAAGAATATGGAAACACATCTTACGAAATACACCAAGAACAGAATGTCTATGATATTACAGATTTTACAGACTATAACTATGCAAATGCAGTTAAAGTAATAGACTTTAGCTATAGTTATGAGTTAGCAAAAAATACGCCGAGTGCCTTGTATTGCAATGGTTTTGGCGGAGGAAAACTTACTTTAAAAAGTGTACACTTTAATGGCAAAGAAAATTTTAGTTATATGCCACCTTATCGTTTTAGTTATAAAAACGAAATGCAGTACCCTAAAGAGCTACTTTATAATAGATTTTCTTCTGCTAACACATATTTACCTGGACAGGCTAAAGATGCCTGGGGTTTTATAGATGAAAAACAAGTAGCAGAAAAAATATATAGTTCTACAGATTATACTAAATATGGACCAGATAATTGGAGTTTAAACCAAATACAAACACCCACAGGCGGTAAAATTAAAATTGAGTACGAGGAAGATGATTACGATCAAGAAGCCTTTTCTAGAAAATTTTGGCAAGATAACTTGCAATTTGCAATAGAAAGAGTTAATAAACCTCAAGGTTGTGGGCTTAATTTTGGGTCAAATTTAGGACCATGTAATTATAGAGTGTCTGTAAAAAATATAAATAATCTTAATTCTGAATTAATTACAAATTTTAAAGATTATTTTGAAATTGGTCAAAAAGTATATTTGGATTTATGGATAGGGGTAGCAAATAATCCAAATTCAGATTTTTCAGGAGAAACACATCATAGTTTTTTAAATTTACCAGGAAATGGATTAAAAATAAACGAATTAGATTTAGATTATAATACGTATTATAGACGCTTTTTTCTTCCTAACGATAAAATAACTACAAATATAACAGTATTAGATATTACGGATGATAATGTTTTAATATTAGACCTTGGGTGGTATAATTTTGAACACAAAATTGAAGGCCAAACACATTCTAAAGCAAAAGAAATTATTGGTTTATATGATGGTTCAAATGTAGGTCCATATTTTGGGAAAGATGGTACAGGGTCTAATGTATACGAATCTAAACTAAGAGGGCAGTTTCCTAATGACCTTAATGGAGGAGGGTTTAGGCATACCATGTCTTACAAACTTTTAGCTAACAAAGTTCCAAAAGATGTTAAAGGAGGTGGTTTAAGAGCAAAAAGTATTATAGTTTCGGATGGTGATGGTAGAGAATTTAAAACTAATTATTACTATAATAAACCGGGGACTCCAAGAGATAAAAATGACCCTGATTATGTATCTTCAGGGATTACATCTTTTGCTCCAGATACTGGAATTAAATTTATTCCTTACCAACCAGAATTGCCTAGTCCTGGTGTTATGTACGAGTATGTTACAATGGTGCCAGTATCATCAGAAGGTAAAGAGTTGGGGTATACACGCTATAGGTTTCATACCTTAGATCCTGTATTCAATATTTTTAATCCAGACATTAAAATGGAGTATACGTCTGAGAAAGTTAACCAAGAAACGGGATTGGTAGAAGATGAGGATATTACCATATTTGAATCTAAGGTTACAGACCATAGTACTGGTAATGATGGATATTTTGATCCAAATGATAAAACGTATGCTAAAACAATAGATTTAAAAATAAATACGACACTAGTTGGTCAGTTTAGATCTATTGAAACTTTTAATGTAGCAGACCAATTATTAACAAAGAGTCAAAAATTTTATGAGAATACTTATGAAAGTGGGCAGCCTACTAAAGTAATTCCAGGTAGGGGAGCTATAAAAGAATCATTTCAAAGTATGAAATCTATTTTCTCTACCAATTCTTCAGATAATGACCCTATTTTAAAAAAGAGGTTACTCTCTATTTCATCAAAAGAAAATTTTCCTAGTATTTTAAAGCAAACAAGAACCTTATCAGGTGGGCACACCGATATAGAAATATACGAAGATGCCGATCCAATTACGGGAGCTTTTAGAACCACATTATATACCAAACCAGATGGAACAATGGTAAGAACTAGAAATGTTCCTGCCTATACGCAATACTCAGAAATGGGAAGTAAAACACTACAAAGAGATTATAAAAATATGCTTACCCAAAATACGATGACTATCAGCGATGTTAAAATTGGAGCTAGTTGGAAAACTACAGCAGCATCTGTAAATACATGGAGTTCGCAAACAAAATATAACGATGCTATTTCTTTAGTTGAAGACGGTGTATGGCGGAAGCATAAAGCGTTTATTTGGAAAGATGATGTAGATAATGATGGGACTTATGGATTTGAAATAAATCCGCATAATTTTAATTGGGGTTATGCAGATACTCAGAATAGTAAATGGCAAAAAATATCAGAAACAACCCGTTATAACCATTGGTCTACACCTTTAGAAGTAAAAGATATTAATAATAACCATTTAACAACAAAAACAGGCGATAAAGAAACTAAAATTTTTGCTACAGGAAATACTTCTTATGGAGAGCTTTTTTATTCAGGTGCAGAAGATTTAGACCAGGGTAGCGATTTCTTTGGCGGTCAGGTTTTTAAAGGAAGCGCAAGTTTAAGTACTGATGCACATACCGGGAAGTATGCTTTAGCCATAAACACAGGTCAAAATGGCTATGAGGTTACAGTTAAAAACGCAGAAGCAACAAACTACAAAATATCGTTGTGGGTAAAAGCAACTAGTTATGAAAATACTAGAATAAAAGTGGGTAGTGCTAGCGCTGTAACCTATAATGAAAATGAAGTGGTTAGGGCAGGCGATTGGGTAATGCTTAATTTTTATACTACAATAAGCAACAACCAAAAAGTACATGTTACTGCACAAGGAGCTAATATTATTGTAGACGATTTTAGGTTATGCCCTGTAGTGTCTTCTATGGTAAGTTATGTGTATAACGAATGGGATGAGCTTAGCCATATATTAGGAGCAAATAATTTAGCCACAGAATATAGGTACGATGATGCAGGCAGACTTATAGAAACCCTTTCAGAAGTTATAGATTTTGATGTAGATAAATCTGGGATTATAGAGGCAGATGAAAAAGGCTCTGGCGGCTTTAAAACCATTAGTAAAAATAAATATAGCTACAAATACTAAACCTACCAATGATGAAAATAAATAAAACACATATGAAACCTATATACGCACTCATTATTGTACTTATAACATCTGTAATGAACGTTACTGCACAAACTGTTGAAGAGCAACTAATAGGTGCTTGGAGTTGTAGCTATCAAGAATCACTTAATAAAATGTCTGTAGAATCAAAAACAGCATACGATAAAGTACCAGATGTTGTAAAACAAAGAATAGCGGCTTCTCATAATGGTCAAACATTGGTTTTTGGTTCAGATGGTTCTTATCAGCAAATATTTCCTAATGGTCAAATAATACAAGGTATTTGGACCTTTAACAATAATGATAATAGCATAGAGATAAGTTCACAAGGTAATCAAAATAAACAAATAATAACACTACTAGCCCCTCCTGTACTTATTATAAAACCTCATAATTTAGGTATGGGAAAAAGTATAGTTCAACAATGGTATTACACAAAAAATTAAAGATATGAAGTTATTATACAGCCAACTTAAACTCTCTTTAGCAAGTATTATTTTGTTTTTATGTTTTATGGCCTCTACAAATACTACTGCTCAGGTACAAGGGGCTTTATCCTGTCAATGTCCTCCTGGCAGTGAAATACAAGGGCAAACCTATACATATAATTTGGGGCTAACGGGATCACCTTCTAGTATAAACTGGTTTTTTCCATTTCCTGGTTATTCTATAGTTAGTTCCAATTTATCTAGTATAACTGTAAAGTGGACAACACCTGGAAATAAATATATTATTGCATATGTGTCTGACTCTTATAATTATGTAACAGAAATATCATTGGAAGTTAGTGTTAAAACAGTATGGTATCATGATAATGATGGTGATGGTTTTGGAGACCCTAATGATAGTGTTACACAAAATACGCGACCTGCAAATTATGTAAGTAATAATACAGATTGTAATGATAATGATGATGATATTAACCCCAATACTATATGGTATTTAAACAAAGATAGAGACGGTTTTGCTAGATCTACAACTAAAAGTTGTACCCGTCCTAATACTAATTATACCACAACAGAATATCCCTTAGGAGATTGTAATGATAATGATGCTAAAATTCATCCCAACACAGTTTGGTATAGAGATACGGACAATGATGGATTTAGAGACCCTGGCGGAACAACACAGAAAAAATGTAATAAGCCATCTGGGAATTGGTTACGTAGTGATTTAAATAAAGGAAATGATTCATGTCCAAGTCAGCCAGCATCTAGCGGTTCTACTAATGGTTGTGATGCAGATTGTGCTAGTGGAGTTGTATCTATAGATGGTAGCTTTGGAGATCCACAGACCCCAGAAAATATAGTTGCTTTTAACTTGCCTGAAAAGGGAGGCAATACAAAAGCTAAAATAACATTTAATGGGTCTTGTAGTAACCCTTATGAAATAAAATTAACACCTGTAAATGGTACAACAATGCCGAGCGGATTTACGGTTACACAAAACTCAAATATTCCAAATCAAATAGATATTTCCGCAACAGAAATAAGCACGGCAGGCTCATATAGAAATGTTGAATTACAGCTTGAAATCACAGGAGGGCAAATTCTAAATAAGCGTTTATATATTTATCAACAAGGCCCGCCTCTTCCTTGTACAATTAGTGGATTTAATACAACAGGTGATTATTCTGGAGCTGCACAGACCTTAAATTTTGATATATCATTTTCAAATTGTTCACCACAAGCACTAACTTTTATAGAACAAACACAAACAGGAACAGTTGTAAATGCGCCTTGGATAAGAGCTTACCATCCCTCTAATAACACAGGAAAAATTAAAGTAGTATTAGAGGCTAATAATACAGGAGTTTCAAGGAGTGTTGTAATAGTAGGGACTCGCTCTGGCGGAGCAGCTATTAGAGCTGAAATTATACAAAATTGTAGTTCTAAGACTTGGTATAGAGATACGGATAATGATGGATTTAGAGATTTAAACGGAGCAGTTAGAAACTCTTGTTTAAAGCCTACCGATGGGAACTGGGTACAAAGTACTGTTAATAAGGGGAATGATGAATGCCCTACAGAAAATAGTGCAGAAAATGTATTGTATACCTGGTATGCAGATACTGATAATGACGGATTTAGAGACCCAAGTGGAGCTTCAAGAGAAGGTTGTAATAAGCCATCGGGTAATTGGGTACGTAGTGATTTAAATAAAGGAAATGATTCATGTCCAAGTCAGCCAGCATCTAGCGGTTCTACTAATGGTTGTGATGCAGATTGTGCTAGTGGAGTTGTATCTATAGATGGTAGCTTTGGAGATCCACAGACCCCAGAAAATATAGTTGCTTTTAACTTGCCTGAAAAGGGAGGCAATACAAAAGCTAAAATAACATTTAATGGGTCTTGTAGTAACCCTTATGAAATAAAATTAACACCTGTAAATGGTACAACAATGCCGAGCGGATTTACGGTTACACAAAACTCAAATATTCCAAATCAAATAGATATTTCCGCAACAGAAATAAGCACGGCAGGCTCATATAGAAATGTTGAATTACAGCTTGAAATCACAGGAGGGCAAATTCTAAATAAGCGTTTATATATTTATCAACAAGGCCCGCCTCTTCCTTGTACAATTAGTGGATTTAATACAACAGGTGATTATTCTGGAGCTGCACAGACCTCAGATTTTAATATATCTTTTGCCAATTGTTCAGCACAAGCACTAACTTTTATAGAACAAACACAAACAGGAACAGTTGTAAATGCGTCTTGGATAAGAGCCTATCACCCCTCTAATAACACTGGAAAAATTACAGTAGCATTAGAGGCTAATAATACAGGAGCTTCAAGGAGTGTTATAATAGTAGGGACTCGTTCTGGCGGAGCAGCTATTAGTGCTAAAATTACACAAAATTGTAACTCTAAGACTTGGTATAGAGATACGGACAATGATGATTTTAGAGATTTAAACGGAGCAGTTAGAAACTCTTGTTTAGAGCCTACCGATGGTAACTGGGTACAAAGCACCGTTAATAAGGGGAATGATGTTTGCCCAACAGAATATAGTACAGAAAATGTATTGTATACCTGGTATGCAGATACGGATAATGACGGATTTAGAGACCCAAGTGGAGCTTCACAAATGGGTTGTAATAAACCATCAGGCAATTGGGTAAAGAGCACAGATAATAAGGGGAATGATGCTTGTCCAAATCAATCTGGGAATTCGAGTTCTACAGATGGTTGCCCACCTCCATGTACCTTTAATTTAACTAGTGATAGTTTTGATTCTGATGCAATAGCAGCAGGAGCATATTATTATATAGGTTTTAATGTTAATGGTGGTTCTAGTGCTTATATTAATGCTGTTTTCGATTTAGCTTCTTGTTCAGGAACTACTATAAATGTTGTAAAAAAAGATGCTAATGATGATTGGTTTACAATTAATACGAGTACAAGTAATCCTTTTACTATTCAAGTAAGATCTAATAATGGAGATTTACGTTCTGCAGAAATAGAAGTATATGCAAATAACGATCCAACTACAATAAAAACATTTTATATAGAACAAGAAGGGAAAATTGTTACTACACCTCCTATTTCAACATGTGCTGCTACTGTAAGAGTAGATAATACTAACGATCTACCTACTAACACATCTGTATCTAGTGAAATAGACTTTGGAATAGCATCAGAAACTAAAAATATACAAGTCCTGTTTACACCATCTAGCTGTACACAGAATGTTACTTTTGTAGACATTTACACTTCACAACCGTTAGATTTAGATTGGTTAAATATTGGTATTGTATCTAATAACAATTACAATTTTACCACTACAGATAATAATGATGGTATTAATAGAAATGCCTTTGTAGGTGTAATGAATGCAGATGGGAACATAGTTGCTGCTTTTATTCTTAATCAAGATTCTTGTAATGCAAAAGAATGGTATCCAGATACAGATGGTGATAATTTAGGAGATGCAACAGCCACGCCTCGTTATGCATGTAATGCCCCTACAGATCAGGAGTATAATTATGTAGCTAATGCTAAAGATCTATGCCCGGATACTCCAGGATCTATGGAGAATAATGGCTGCCCACCAGGAGATATTGTAGAAAATAGAAATACGATTACTAATTGGACTTATGATGTAAATGGAGATATAAAAGCCTCTAGCAAAACCTATTTTAACGAATTAGGTAAATTAGAGCAAACACAAGCATGGAATGTAAAATCTGATTCTATATGGGCTTCTGCTGTTTTATATGATGAATTTGATAGACCAGCTTTACAAACCTTATCTGCGCCGTTGAGAAAAGGTCTTGTATTTCAATTTAAAGAAAAGTTTATAGAGAGAACGGATAACGCTACTGAGTATTCGTTATCAGATTATGATGGGGATAATATAGAGGCTCCTAATGCTGTAGGTAATAACAATCATGGAACACTGGGTTGGTATTATAGCGAAAATAATACGCGAGAGCCATACCAAGATATTACAGCCTATCCTTTTACTAAAAGCGTATATAGTAATTTAAATCCAGGACAAATATTACGAAACCTTGGTGGAAATAAAATAGATAACCAATGGCCACAAACCTATAGCTTTTCTATGAAAGCTTCAGATGAACTGGCATTAGCTACAGCTTTTGGGCTAGAAAAATATAAAACTATAGAAACAACAAAAACCATTAGTAGAGATGCACATGGTATAGAAAATGTAGTTTTTATAGATACTGATGGTAAAGTATTGGCCGCAGCTAGGAGTGGTTCTAAAGGAAACGAGTCTGTACCTATGAGTGTAGCTATACCAGAACAAGGCTTTGTAGATATACACATAGCAGAAGGTATTACTGGTTTTACTGTTAGCAATGCTAATGCAGTATCTGTCTATAATTTAATTACAGAAAAAATTGCAACTACTAATACGGGTAATTTAGGTAATGGTTTTTACCGTATTTCCGTAAATAACTTAGCTACTTATATTCCTAATAGTATTAACATAACGTATACGGTAAATTATTACGATTATAGTTTAAATGAATATGATAAAGCAAATAGACTTTTAGCTGAATATCAGCATATAGGGGATACTAGAGATGTTAAATTAAAAAGTACTTATGAATATAATACGGTTGGACAATTATTAAAAGCAACTAGCCCCGATGAAGGTGAAGCGCAATTTAAATATAGAGAAAGTGGGCAAATACGTTTCTCGCAAAACACTAAACAAAGAGATCCTAATGAAGATGGTGATAATAGTGATGCTGAATTCTCTTATACTAATTACGATAGTTATGGTAGACTTGTAGAAAGTGGTATATATACTAATGGCCCAGTAACTTTTGAAAACTCAGACAGTATTTTAGAAAACATTGTTACTGACATTAATGTAGATAATGATGGATTAGCCAATAATTTTTGTAAAGAGCAAACTTTTATTTTTTATGACGAGCCAGATACAATTAATTTACATGCCGCTTTAACTGCGGAAGGAATAGCTACAACAGCATATATTCAGCAAAAGTATGTAGCAAGTAATATTAGTAAAACTTATACTGTAGGGGAATTAGCTACAGCTACTTGGTATAGTTATGATGTATATGGAAGAATTGCTTGGATTGTACAAGACATAGAAGGGTTAGGAGTTAAAACTTTAGATTACTCATATGATGAAATTACTGGAGAAGTTATTCGCATAGATTTTCAAAAAGAAAAACCAACAGAGCATTTTATTCATCGTTATGTTCATAATACGGCTAACCAATTAATAAAAATAGAAACTTCTACTACAAATAGTGAAAATAGTTTTATTACACATGCTGAGTATACATACTATGAAACGGGCGCTTTAAAGCGAGCAGAACTAGCAGATGGTATACAAGGAATTGATTATGTATACAACCTTGCTGGGCAGTTAAAAAGTATCAATCATCCTAGCTTAGGAGATGCTACTAAGGACCCAGGAAAAGATACTAACGATCTTTTTGGGATGCAAATAGACTACCACACAAACGATTATGCCCGATCTCTATCTAATGTAGAGGCGCCTAATTATGGTACAGACCGTTTAGATGGTAATATAAAAGGTATCCGTTGGAAAAACAATGCGGTGGCAGGAGCTACAGGAGAGTTGCAATACGCATATGAGTACAACCGTAACAACTGGTTAACAGCAGCAGACTTTAGTGGAACAGGAACTAATGGGTCCGAATTAGAACAGAATCCTGTGCTTGTTAATATAACAGTAGAAAGTGGAGATAGTTTTGTTAAAAAAGGTACAGAAAGCGTAACCTTAAGCGCTACAGGTAGTGGCGTTCACTTTAAGCAAGGGAGTACGGCAAGTATACGTATTACTAATGCAGCAGAAGGAGCAACCACGCTTATGGATGGCGATTACGATGTATCTAATATTACCTACGATGCTAACGGAAATATACAAAGCCTTACCAGAAATAAAAATAGTGCAGGCGGCTCAGCAGCTATGGACGAGCTTACTTACAACTATAAAGCAGATAAACCCAATCAACTCTCTCAGGTAATAGATAGCGTAGGCGATGTAGATGGGGCAGATGATATAGGTAGCCAAGCAGCAGATAACTATGTATACAATAGCATAGGGCAACTAATACAAGATTGGGAAAAAGTAAGTGAAGAAGATAAACAAGCGTATATTACTTCTGGTATTATACCTAAAACATTAGTAAGTTACAGTTATACCACTACTGGTTTGGTAAAGAAAGTAACACAGGGAGTTAATGAGCAAGAAGTAATATTCTATTACAACGATAAAAACTTTAGAGTTAAAAAAGAAGTTTATGTAGGTGGAGAGCTTAATTCTACAAATCATTATGTTCGAGATGCTTCTGGTACTGTAATGGCTATTTATCAGAATGGTACCCTTATAGAAAATATAGTACACGGAATTGGTAGGTTAGGGGTTTATAATAGATTAGATAACTCTACTAGTTACGAACTTACCGATCATTTAGGGAATGTCCGTGCGGTATTTAAGAGTCAAAGTGCTAGTGTGGTAGCTGCCACCGATTATTACCCTTTTGGTATGGCTATGCCAGCGCGTAATACCTTAGGAGCTTATCGTTATGCTTTTCAAGGGCAAGAAAAGGATTCTGAAACAGGCAAAGAAGCCTTTCAATTGCGCCTATGGGATGCACGTATAGGGAGGTGGTTAACTACGGATCCAGTTGGGCAATATGCTTCTCCGTATTTAGGAATGGGTAATAATCCAATAATACGTATTGATCCTGATGGAGGTCAAGATTGTCAATGTAATGACAATGATCCTCCTTTTGATATGGGAGCATTTTTTAGGAGTATGTTTCACAGTATTTACACTGGCTTTGCAGATTCAAATGATATAGAAGCTGTCGCTAATCATGATGTTAAATTGGCTAACCAGATAAGTGAGCAAAATAAGAAAACTTCAATAGAAAGAAATAAAATTGCAGAAAGTGTAAAGGATGGTCTAGAAGCTGGAGATTTATTAGGGTTTGCTACTCTATTATCAGGATTAAGTGATGGTGATTTTGATTCAAGTGATGCAATTAATGTTATTGCTGTTACTCCTGTAGGTAAAGCAGGCAAAATAATAAAGGTAGCAAAGCATAGTGAAAAATTTGTATATATTTACAAAGGAAGAAAGGTTATTGATGAGACTACTAAAAAGACTGGGATATACTTTGGGCAAACAATTAATAATCTTAAGAGATATTCTGAAAAGGTTAGGATTAAGATGAAGTATAAAGATATAATTAAGGTTCCAGCAAGAATTGCAGATGCAGTAGAGCAACAATTGATATCAATTCATGGAACCACGAAATATGGTAACGGAATGGCAAGTAATAAAAGACTTCAAATGTCATTAAAACGGCAAATTGAAAATAAAGATTTGATGCAAGAAGCAAAGGAATTTTTAGATAAAAATGTAGAAAAATGGATGGAAATGAAATAATATAAAAGAAGTTTTGATGAAGAAAAATAAAATAGAAAACGGAGCTATATTAAGTTTAAAATTAGATTTTGATTTAGGAATAACTTTTCTTAAGGTTGTAGATTTTGATGAATTAAGTAATGTAAAAGTATCACCAGGTATGCATTTGTGTTTTTATTCTTACGATTATATTTTAAAAGATATAAAAAACTTTAATTTAGAAGATTTTAAAAAGGCTAAAGAGTTAGTTGGCCCTATATTAACGGCTGATATTTATTATGCTATAAGAAAAAAGTATTATACTAAAGTGGGTGTTTGTCCGTTACGAGAGTATGAAAAAAATATACCAGCAATGAAAGATTTTTCAACACCTCTTTTTTCATCCATATATGAAAAAGATGCTCATTTTTGGAAATATTTTGTTGGGGGTATACCTTACACATGGATAGGTGCTCCTTATGAGCACGTTTCTCATTTAGAAGGGAATACTACGCATAGTTATGATGAAATGGCTACTAGGCTATCCATGGAAATAATAAGGAGAAAAGGAGAGAACGTAGAAGATTATTACGATATAAATATAGAAAATAATGCTATTCTTTACTATAATATGATGTTTACAACAAATTTTAATGAGGTTCCAGATAATATGAAAGGAGTAGTTGGGAAACTAAAATAAATATAAAGGCTACCCCCGCTAGCGCGAGTTTGTAACTCGTGCCGTAGAGATTTGGTAGGTAGAAATAAATAAAAAAGCCTTAGTTTACTAGGGCTGTTTGGAGTTAGGTTTGCTATTTTAATTTTTAGTGTTAATAAATTTTGTGACTAGAGTTATAATCCCTGATGTCGCTAGTATGTCAGATTAAAATGAGCGCTAGTGCTAGTATTTACTAGTACCGTAGAGAGTTGTCTCGTCCTAAAAAAAGTTTACCTATTTTATATTAACCCTAGAATAGGTTTACAATAATGGAATTTTTTTTAGATAATAATTTAAGGAATTAAAGAGGCATAGTATAGAAAATGTGTTTTAGTTATTTATAGGGTAAGGTAAGATTTAATGCTAGGTTAGGTATATTTTTACGATTTTAATTTACAGCTAAACAAGGTATAATTATGTATATTTGAATTATGGAATCTTTAGACTTAAGAAACAAACTATTGAATATTATTACTAATGCTGATGAAAATTACTTAAAGCGTATTGGTGATTTTGTTGAAAGAAGTAATTTTGAGGATAACTATGTGGTTTCCGATGCGCATAAAGTAATTCTAGATCAAAGGCTTGCTATTCATCTTAAAAATCCAACTTCTGGTAAAGACTGGAGTGACTTAAGGTCTGAACTTTCTGCAAAATATGGTTTATAGAATTGTTGTAAAACCTGAAGCAGAGCAAGAATTAAAGAGAGCTTTAGAATGGTATGATGAGCAAAGAGAAGGCTTAGGTTCAGAACTTTATAATGAGGTTTTAGAAGTGATGGAGAGGATTGAAAATAATCCCCAATATTTTCAAAAAAGATATAAAGATTTTCGTATATCTTTTACAAAAAGGTTTAGATATGGAATTCATTTTATAGTAGAAGGTCAGATAATTTATATTCATGCAATTCTACATACAAGTATGAAACCGAGAGATTAAACATAATATTTAAAAATAGAAAAGTAACGGCTTAATAATTGTTGCTTTTTTATTGCTTCTTATAATCTTAATTCATCAATGTATCTGCCAGTATTGTAAAGAGTTACCAAACTATACTATCTTAAGATTTAATGAAGTTTTGTAATTAGTATTTTAAACAATTACTAGAACCACAAAGTAAAAGATAGGGTATTAAAAAATAAATAATAATGTTAAAAATACGATACAATTAATTTTAAGTATGCTCATTTGTTTTACAATATATAGTTGTGATACAGAAAAATGCCCGGAAGGTTCTGTAGCTATAACCGATTTTAATGGCGATACTATAGATTGTACAGATGTGCCTAATTTTAATGCTAAAAAGTAAAAATACCCTAAGGGATAGTGAAGCAGTATTTATTTATCTTGTGTTTTTTTTATGGAGCTATGCTAATGGCCCAAAACGAGGCTGCTATATGGTATTTTGGAATAAATGCAGGTTTAGATTTTAGAAGTGGTACTCCCGTGGCCTTAGAAGACGGACAATTAAATACCCTAGAAGGCTGCGCAACCATATCCGATTTTAATGGCAATTTATTGTTTTACACCGATGGGATTACGGTTTGGGATAAAAGCCATGCCATAATGCTTAACGGCACAGGTTTGTTAGGAGACCCTTCTAGTACACAATCTGGTATTATAGTGCCCAAACCAGGAGATCCAAATATCTACTATATTTTTACAACAGATCAATACACAGAAACAGATGGGCTAAATTACAGTGTGGTAGATCTACGTTTAAACGGAGGTTTAGGAGATATTACCACAAAAAATGTTCCTTTATTAGTTCCTGCTATGGAAAAAGTAACCGCAGTAGCCCATGCCAATGGTACCGATGTTTGGGTTATTTCTCATGAACATGTAGGGAATAAATTTATGGCTTATTTGGTAACTAATGCAGGAGTAAATACAAGCCCTGTTGTTTCAGAAATAGGGGTAAATTATACAGGTGTAAACCCTTCAACAAAAGGAGGCAGTGCTGGCTATCTAAAATTTTCGCCCAATGGAGAATTGTTGGTTATGGCAGCAGGAGATGTAGTGGGGAATTTAGAAATTTTTCGTTTTAATGCGGCTACAGGATTACTTTCAGATGCTATAGATTTAACTAATTTTACGCCTACTACCCCGCTTAGAACTCTTCCTCATCAGGGTGGTCGGTTGTTTAATATAGATAAAAGAGTATTTTATGGCGTAGAATTTTCCCCAGATAATAAAAAACTATATGTTACCGACAGACAACACGTATTTAGGCCATCATTGTCTGCTTACCGTTTATACCAGTTAGATATTTCTAATTATAATTTTGCAAGTATCCAAAGTTCTGTAAATAGTATTGCTACAGTTTCTAACGAAACAAGTTATGGTGCTTTACAATTAGGGATAGATAATAAAATATATATAGCTCGTAGTGGTGAACATTATTTAGGAGTTATTAATGACCCTAATGCAACTGGTTTAGCTAGTGATTATATAGAGAATGGGGTAAGCTTAGGTACAAAAAAGTCAAGATTAGGATTACCCCCTTTTATTACCAGCTTTTTTAATGTAGGAATAAAAGCAAAGAATTTTTGCGAAGGCGATGCCACAGAATTTTCTGTAAATACCAGTGAACCCATTACCAGTATATCTTGGGATTTTGGCGATGGTAACAGCGCTACATTAGAAACACCAAGCCATACCTATGGTAGTCCAGGGACCTATACGGTTAATGTAACGGCAACCACAGGATCTAAAAGCAAAACAGATAAAAAAGAAATAACAATACACCAAGTACCTATTGCAAATCCTATAAAAGATTGGACGGTTTGCCACCACCTAACTACAACTACGTTTGATTTAAGTACAAGAGATGCAGAAATATTAGGCAGCCAAGATCCTACTTTATTTACGGTCTCCTATTATCCAAGTTTGGCAGATGCACAAAACAGAAGCAATGCCTTGCCTACGATGTATACCAATACCTTAGCAACAGAAACCATTTATGCCCGTATTGCCAATGCTAATAATGTAAGCTGCGCACCTGTTACTAGTTTTAATATTAGTGTAAAAAAAGAACCAGTATTAGCCACAGTAAAAGATTGGCTAGTTTGTGATACCGATACAGATGGTCTTTATCCTTTTGATTTTACTACTAAAAACGCAGAAATACTTAATGGCCAAGATGCTGGTGTATTTTCTATAGCCTACTATACCAATAATACCGATGCCCAGGCAAATACCAACCCTATTACAGGTATATATACCAATACCAATAGCACAGAAGAAATCTACTTTAGAATTTATAATACAGATAACAGTACCCCCGAATGTTTTAAAATAGGAAGTTTTAAATTACAAGTAATATTAGAAGTAGTAGCAAATACACCAACTGCTATTTTAAAGTGCGATGATGATAACGATGGTTTTACAAGTTTTAATTTAAGCACCAAAGACTCTGAGGTATTAGGAATACAAAGTGCTACTAATTTTAATGTTAGTTACCATAGTTCGCAAACAGATGCCGATGTAGGTGTAAATGCACTAACAGCAACTGCATATACTAATACTACAGCATACAAGCAAACCATTTATGTGCGTATAGAAAATAAAGAGCGTAAAGACTGTTACAATACTACCAGCTTTGAGCTATTAGTATCTAAAACACCTTCTTTAGAGAAAGTTACAGACTGGCTTGTTTGTGATAGCAATAACGATGGTATTTTTTCTTTTGATTTAAGTACCAAAGATAGTGAGGTACTGGGAACACAAACTAGTATAGATTTTAATGTTAGTTATTACAGCTCTTTAGCAGCTGCAGAAACAAAAACAACCCCTATTGCAGGAATGTGGAATAATAGCATTACAAAACAAGAAGTATTCTATAGAATAGAAAGTACTACAAATGAAGCCTGTTTTGCAACAGGTAGCTTTTTTGTAACAGTTTATAATAGTCCAATAGCAAACCCAACAACAGCCATAGTACTTTGCGATGAGCAAGAAACAGGGAAAGCAGAATTTAAGCTTAACACTAAAGCATTAGAGATACTTAATGGTCAAGATGCAAATACTTATATTATAAGTTACTTTACTACAGCAAACGATGCTATTTTAAAGATCAATACAATTACCAATACAAATTATACCAATACTAGCCCAAACGAAACCCTATATTACAGAATAGAGCATAAAGAATATGAAAGTTGCTATGCAACAGGTACAATAGACCTTATTTTAAATCCATTGCCAGAAATAGTTTTAGAAGATAGCTATGTTATATGTCCAGATAATCCGCAAATAAATATAGATGGAGGTAGTTTTGATTCCTGGTCGTGGAAAGATGCAAAAGCTAATGAGATAGCAACAAGTAGAGCGCTAGAAAATGTAGGTTTAGGAAGCTATAGCCTAACAGTTACACAAACAACAAATGGAGTTACTTGTTCTAATACTAAAAGTTTTGAAGTGTTTTCTTCGGGAGCACCAGAAGTATTTACAGTAGATACCAGTGGTTTTTCGGATAGAATAACTTTGGTTGTAAATGCTACAGGAATAGGCGATTTTGAGTATTCTATAGATGGTGAAAATTACCAGCACAGCAATACTTTTGAAGTTTCTCCAGGCGAATATACTGTATTTGTAAGGGACCCATTTAATTGTAGAACTCTAGATGAAACTATTTACGCTATAGGATATCAAAAATTCTTTTCACCTAATGGAGATATGGTAAATGATACTTGGAATATTATAGGAGGGGAAAAATACCCTAATGCTATGGTTACTATTTATGACCGATATGGAAAACCACTAGCACAATTTTTTTCTACAGATTTGGGTTGGGATGGTAGGTATAAGGGTAGACCAATCCCAGCAGATAATTATTGGTTTAAATACCAATACGATAATGGCAAAATAATTACGGGACATTTTGCATTAAAAAGATAAGAGTGTAGTTGTGTTATAGGATTTACTAGTCTTTTTAAAGTTATGGTACTTAAGGTAAAAACAAAAAAAACGGCATAAAATACCGGTTTTAATTATAGTTTATGTAAAGGCTTATTTTTTGTCTTGTAGCGCAAATATTTTACGTAAAGTATCTGTAGTTCTAGAAGAAAGCTTAGTTCTAATTTCGTTTTCTTCTACTGCAATCATTGTGTAAACACCAGTTAATGCTTGCTGCGTAACATAATCTGTTAAATCTGGATTAACATCATTCGTAAGCGGTAAATTATTATACTTAGTAATAAGGTTGCTCCATATTTGGTCTGCACCTACTTTTTTAAAGGAATTCTTAATTACAGGTGAAAATTTTGAGTACAGAGCTGTTTGGGTTGTATTTGTTAAATACTGGGTAGCAGCATCGTTTTCTCCTAATAATATAGTTTTAGCATCGTTAAAAGACATGCCTTTTACAGCATCTACAAAAATAGGAGTAGCCTCGCTAACCGCATCTTCAGCAGCCCTGTTTAATACTTTTAAGCCTTCGTCTGCTATTTTACTTAAACCTACTTTACGTAAGGTATTATCAACTTTTTGTAATTCTTCGGGTAATAAAATTTTAACCAATTCATTAGAAAAGAAACCATCTTTTTGGGTAAGCTTACTTACTTGTTTTTCTATACCTAAGTTTAAGGCTTCTTTTAAACCATTAGCAATTTGGTCATTTCCTATCTGACCCGATGTTTGTGGTAATTGGTTTATTACTTGTTGTAATTCTCCGCATGCAACACATTGGAAAATTAATACGAAAAGAACTATTTTTTTTATCATGATTAGGGGGATTAGTTTTTAGGTGAAAATTACTGTTTTATTGTTATATACAATTGTTTTTCTATCTATATGTAGTTTTACACCCCTGGAGAGTACAATTTTTTCTAAATCTCTACCTTTAGAAATAAAATCTCCAATGCTGTGAGAGTGTGTAACGGTAGTAACATCTTGTTCTATTATTGGGCCGGCATCTAACTCCTCGGTTACGTAATGGCTTGTTGCTCCAATTATTTTAACCCCTCTTTTATAGGCCGCATGGTAAGGTTTAGCTCCTGCAAAAGCAGGTAAAAAAGAATGGTGTATGTTAATAATGTTATTAGGATACTCGTTTATAATTTTACTAGTTACAATTTGCATGTATCTAGCCAATATAATAACATCTATTTGGTGTTTCTTTAATAATTCTAACTGTTTATTTTCGGCTTCTTCCTTTGTTTCTTTGGAAACAGGAATGTGGTAAAACGGAATATTAAATTGTTTAGCTATATATTCTAAATCTTTATGATTGCTAAGAATAAAAGGAATTTCAACATTTAATTCACCCGAATTAAACCTACTTAATAAATCGTATAAACAATGGTTGTATTTAGAAACAAATAATGCCATTTTTAGTTTTACATCCCTTAAATAAATATTCCAATTCATTTGGTAAGGGCCTTCTAAATCTTTCTTAAAAAGTGCTTTAAGGTTTGCTAATGTAATAGTATCGGCATCAAAATCACTTTCTAAACGCATAAAAAACATATTAGACTGTTTGTCTACATGCTGGTCTATGTATATAACGTTTCCGCCATTGTCATGAATAAAACCAGTTACAGTACTTATAATTCCTGATTGATCCGGACAATTAATTAATATCGTTGTTTTCAATATAAATATTTTAAAATAATATCAAATTTAAGCAACACAAGTAGTGCAATGGCGAATATCAATAAAAAAGTCCGAAATGCAATAAAAAAGATGTCTTTATGCTAAATAATGAGGTGTGTAATACAAAGGAAAGCTTATAAATCTTTATCTCCTTTTCTTTTAATAGAGCGTTTCCAAACTTTATAAAGAATTCTAAAGCTTTTAATTTCTTTGCGAAGTAAATTTATATATTCTTTTTCTTTAAGGCCATCCATCTCTAAACCTTTGCAATAAGAAAGAATATTGCGGGTCATTATGTTTATTAATAAAACATTTTTTGCTCTAACATAGCTAGATGTGGAGTGTTCTGCCTGTGCAATTTTTTGCGGAATAATAATAGCATCGGTAAGTAGAGAATCTGCAATATTATCTCTTAAACTATTAGATTTGTATAATTTTAATAAATCTTTGTTATAAGAAACATAGGAAGCAATTTCTCTACTCATATTACATAAGTCTAGTGCTTTTTTATAAACGGGTATGGTTCCTAAGTTTTTTACAGACATTTCTAACTTAATAGCTTTATTACTTATAAAATTACGCCCTAATTCTGTATCTCAACTTTTTTTTAAATAGTTAAAAGTTTGTTTTGCTATTGATTATAAGTATTTTTGACTTTAAAGTTTCGATTATGAAGATTGATGATTTAAGCTGGGAAATATTAAAATGTTTGCAAGAGAATTCAAGAGTTTCTTTTGCAGATATTGGCAGAAAAATTGGACTAACACCACCTGCAGTAGCAGAGCGAGTTAAGAAAATGGAAGATATAGGTGTGCTATCTGGTTATAAAGCAGTTGTGTCTTACACAGAAACAGGGTATCAATTAAAAGCAATTATTACCTTGCGAGCTTTTATGGGAAAATTAAAACCATTTTTAGAATTGGTAACCTCTTTTGAAGAGGTTGTAAACTGTTATAGAATTACGGGGAACGAAAATATTATTATGGAAGTAGTTTTAAAAAATCAATCTCATTTAGAGCAATTTATAGATAAGTTAATACAATATGGAGAAACCCGTACACATATTGTTTTATCAGATGTAATAGCTAATGCCCCTATTAAAAAGAATAGTTTTTAAAGTCCTTTGTATCTTATATAATAAGTATTAAATTTAATCTACAGTAGAAAAATATATAATGAAGAATTTATTTGATTTTAAACATTTTAGAGGAGACATATTTGGTGGTGTAACAGCAGGGATTGTTGCTTTACCCTTAGCCTTAGCATTTGGAGTAAGTTCCGGATTAGGCCCTAGCGCGGGTCTCTATGGCGCTATTTTTGTAAGTTTTTTTGCTGCACTTTTTGGAGGTACAAACACTCAGATTTCTGGTCCAACGGCACCAATGACAGCCGTTAGTATGGTGGTAATTGCAGGTATAATAGCCACTTTCGAAGGCAATGTAGCTAAAGCTATGCCGGCCATTTTAATGGTTTTTTTATTAGCAGGACTAATGCAAATTGTACTGGGGTTATTAGGTTTGGGTAAGTATATAAAATATATTCCTTATCCTGTAGTTTCTGGGTTTATGACGGCTATTGGGGTTATTATTTTAATAACTCAAATACTACCTTCTGTAGGGTATTATCCAAAAGAAGATATGGAATATGTAAATCAGTTTAAACCTTTAGCAGAAGAAGTAATTCTAGAAAATATTTTAAAGGAAGAGGCTAATGAGGGTATTTTGGTTTTAGAGAATTTTAAAGAAACCGTTACAAGAGCAGAAAAAATTACCAGTGAGCACGTTTTAAAAGAATCTAAAATATTGGCAGGGAAAAATGCATCTGGAGTTATAGGTGCATTAAAAGTATTGCCAAGAGCATTAAAAAATATTAATTGGTTAGAGTTATTACTCGCATTAGGTACCATTATAATTATTTACGGATTTAAAAAAATAACAAAAGTAGTTCCAAGTACTTTGGTTGCTCTGTTAGTAATGTCTGGCATTGCAATGGGTTTTGGTTTAGAATACAGACCTATAGAAGAAATACCTAGCGGATTACCAATCCCTAATTTAGAAATTTTTACAAGTTTTAGTCTGGGTTCTATTTCGCCATATATATTTACGGCATTAACACTTTCGCTTTTAGGTGCAATAGATTCGTTATTAACCTCTGTTGTTGCAGATAATATGACCAAAACAAAGCATAAGCCTAATAAAGAATTAGTAGGGCAGGGTATTGGAAATAGTATTGCGGCATTATTTGGTGGTATTCCAGGAGCGGGAGCAACCATAAGAACCGTAGTAAATATTAATGCAGGGGGTAAAACACGTTTATCTGGAATGATCGCGGGTGTTTTATTACTATTTATACTTTTAGCATTAGGGCCTATAGCATCTAAAATTCCGGCAGCAGTTCTGGCAGGAATTTTAATTACAGTAGGTATAGGGGTAATGGACTATAAAGGATTAAAAGCAATACCTTATATGCCAAAGCCAGAAGTAGTAGTAATGTTGGTAGTGTTGGTATTATCATCGGTTTGGAACTTAGTATATGCAGTAGGAATAGGTTTAATACTTGCATCGCTAATGTTTATGAAAAAGATGGGCGATTTAATAGCAAAAAGGTCAGATGTAACTCCATTGTATCAAGAAAACAAATGGTTAAGTAAATATGACTTTTCTGAAAAGTTACAAAAAGAGACTTTTATTAAATATATAAAAGGGCCTTTATTCTTTGGTTCTACAAACGATTTTCAGGATTTAGCCAAGCAAATACCAGAAGAAGCATCTATTGTAATTATTAGAATGGATAGAATGCAATATATAGATCAGTCTGGACTTTATGCGTTAGAAGATGTTTTAACAGAGCTTTTAGAGGCGAATAAAACTATATATTTGGTAAACCTTGTGCAGCAACCCAAATACATGATGGAAAGTATTGATATTATTCCAGATTTAATCCCTGAAAATCATATCTTCAAAAACTTTGAAGATTGTTTAAAGTGGGTAAAAGAGAACGAGGGAAATAAATATATAGAACAGAAATAAAAAGACTTACTTCTGTTTTTATTGGGTGAAATAGATTTTAGTTTTTAAATTTCATGCATAACAACAGGAGTTAAATAGCAGTATATTTTTTAAAAACTACACTTATTATTAAAATTTTATGCAGGATAAAGAATTAGCAACAGCCACATTGGAGCAAACAAAGGGAGAAGAAAATTTTTTAGATAACATCATAAATATGTTAAGCATAGAACCAATGGATGCTGCTATTTTTATAGGCAAAATTATTGGTGCAGGACTTATCCTTTGGGTAGGTTTTAAAGTAGTAAAAAAGATAGTAGAAATATTAGGTAAAGCATTAGAAAAAGCTGGTTTTTCAGATACATTAAGACCTTTTTTATCTTCTTTGGTTAGTGTGGTTTTAAAAGGAGCTGTATTGTTTGCGATAGCAACTGTTTTAGGAGCAGATTTAACAGGTTTAATGACTATTTTGGCCGCAGCTGGTTTTGCAATAGGTATGGCATTACAGGGGAGTTTAGGAAATTTTGCATCTGGTTTGTTAATTCTGAGTTTAAAACCTTATAAAGTTGGCGATTGGATTCAGGTAGATGAGAAGTTTGGTAAGGTATCCGAGATAGGAATCTTTAGTACCGATGTGCTAACGCCAGGGAATAAAATATTAATAATACCCAACTCCAAAATAACAGATTCTGTAGTAACTAACTTCTCTGAAAAAGAAAAAATTAGATTGGAATTAGAAGTTACAATGCCTTATGTAGAAAGTTTTCCTAAAGTAAGTAAAGTAATATTAGATGCCTTGTCTACCATACCAAAAGTAATGATGGACCCTGCACCAGAAATAGGTATTCATAATTTCGATTCGCATAGTGTACAGTTATTGGTTAGGCCTTATGTAAAACCAGACGATTTTTGGGAAGTTACTTTTGAGGCAAATAAGGTTATGAAAAGTGCTTTTAATTCTAACAATATAAAAGTAGCTTATTCAGAAGGAATGGAATTAGGAGAAATAGGAGAGTAGATAACCTTAGAATTTTTTAAATCTTGATTATGGAGGAAACCTATTTTAATTATTAAAAATTGAAGTGAATTAAAATGTTTAAATTTATAAACAATGTTTTTGGTTAGATTTTTGATGCTTCTTTTTTTATGAAAAAAATAATACTTCAAGTTGTACTCTTATGCTTTTTTGTGCATGCAACGGCACAAAAAGAAATAATACTAAAAAAAGGTGTTGTAATAGATTCGGTTAAATTAAACGATTCATCTTCAGAGAGCTATTCTCTTTATTTACCAAGACAATATAAGGCTACAGAAAAATGGCCTATTGTTTTTGTTGTAGATTTAAAAGGCAAAGGTAGTAACGCTATAAGTTATTTTAAAAGAGCAGCAGAAGAGCAAGGATATATAGTGGCAGCTTCTAATAATACCAGTGATACCTTATCTACTTCGCAAAATATATTGGCATTTAGTAAAATGTATAATACAGTAATTGCTGCTTTTTCTATAGATGAGAATAGAATGTATACTTCTGGTTTGGCAAATGGGGCAAGATTAGCTTCTGCCTTACCCGTTTTTATTAAGAAAATAAAAGGTGTTATTTCTTGCGGAGCGGGTATTTATAATTCAGAGTTTATTAGTAATCAGCAAAAACCTTATTATTTTATAGGGATAGTAGGAAAAGAAGATTACAACTATACAGAAATGATTAAGCTTAGAAAAGTGCTTAATTTTAGAAAAATACCTAATGAGTTGTTGGTTTTTGATGGTGCTGCAGTTTGGCCACCTCAAAAATATATTAGAGAAGCGCTGCAATTATTGCGTATTTCGGCTATGTTTAAAGGTTATGAAGAAAAGAATAACGATTACATTAAGCAATCGTATACAACAACAGTAGAAAAACTAGAAGAGTTAAAAACAACAAAAAAGCTATTAAATTACAATAGCGAATTAAATAAGACAATAAGCATATACAATTCTCATTTTAATATTGATTCTTTAATTGAAAAAAGAAAAGAGCTTAAAAAAAATAAACTGTTTAAGGAATTAAAGAGAAACCAAAAAGCAATTTTTTTTAATGAAGGTCTTATAAAAGAAGAATACTCATACGCATTAGAAGAAGATGTGGCTACCTATAATTTTAATAATTTAGGGTGGTGGAACTACCAAATGGGGAAAATAAACGAACGTATTAAGAGTAAAAATAAGCCCACTGAACAACAAGGGAAAAGACTTTTGGGTTATGTAAATGCGCTAACCAATGAAACTATAGAAGTTTTAAATGCAGAAAAAATTTTAGATGAAGAAGCATTGAGTTTTTTATGGATGTTAAAAACAATTGTAGCTCCTAAAGAATATAGTAATTATATAAAAATAATAGCCAATAGTGCTAAAAATGAAGATTTTGATACGGCATTATTTTATTTAGAAGAGTTATTAAAAAACGGATATGCAGATAAACAATCTTTATATGTTATTGAGCATACAGGCTTGTTAAAAATTACTTCGGAATATAATGCTATTGTGGCTAAATATTTAAAAGAAGCTCGGTATGAGCTTATAGAAGAGTAAGAGGTGTAATAAAAAAACACCCCTTATTCTTTTACTCCTTAACCGTATTTCTAAGCTTTTTCTTTAATAGGAATAAAATTAGTATTCCTAATAGGCAAATAAAAGTAACGCCGTACCAAGTAGCATTATAGCCAAAATTTGCAATAGATTGCATTCCGGAGTTATGAGAAAAAATATGCGATATAGAAAAAGAAATACTGTATAAAGCCATATATTCTCCTAGGTTACCTCGTTTAGCTCTTTCCATAGCAATGGCATTAGAAAACGGAAAAGCAATCATTTCTCCAATCGTCATAAAAAGAATACCAATAACTAAAATTCCAGTCCAAGAAAAAATATTTAAAACTAAAAAACTAAGACCTACTAAGGTTAATCCAATAATCACATTTGTAATTTTTGACCAGTTTTTAGTTTCCATATATTTTATTAGGGGCATTTCTAGTGCAAAAACAAAAAAACCATTCATAGCTAATAGTAAACCAATTTCAGATTCTGATAAAGCATGAATTTGATTATAATATACAGGTATAGTAGAAAAGTATTGCACAAAAGCAAAGCCAAATAAAACCATAGCAGCAATAAATAACAAATAAGGTTTATCTGTATAAGCAGATTTAGGGTTTGTATTTATAATAGTATCTAGAGCTTTTACTTTTTTAGGGTTTAGAATTAATAGTAATAGTAAACCCGCTGTAATACAGGTAAAACCATCTGCCCAAAATAAAGACGTATAGCCCCAATAGCTAATAATAAGACCACCTAATGCAGGGCCTGCAGAAAACCCTAAGTTAATTGCAAGCCTAATTAAAGATACAGACCTTGTTTTATTTTCGGGTTTACTATAAGTGCTTATAGCAACAAACACAGCAGGTCTAAAAGCATCTGCAATAGTCATTAAGGCAAAAATACCAAAGCATATCTGCCAGAAACTAGTAAGAAACTGAATAATAAAGAAAAAAACTCCACTAAAAAGCAAGCTTAAGAACATTACTTTATAAGCACCATATATATCGGTTAGTTTTCCTCCTATCCAAGTTCCTAATAAGGATCCAAGCCCAAAAAATGTCATGATACTACCAACATTTTCTAAAGTTAAGCCTAGGTGCTGTGTTAGGTATAACGATAAAAAAGGAATTACCATAGTACCAGCTCTATTTATTAGTGTTATTAAAGAAAGCCACCATACTTCTTTAGATAGCCCTTTAAAAGAATTAAGGTAATTGTAGTACATTTTTTTCATTGTAAAAGCGTATTAAATAAAAAAAGCCTGACGATATCGCCAGGCTTTTATAGGATTAAAATTTATTTCAATTTTAAATATAGAAGAGCTGGACCCATTTTTTGGGACAAGACCACACTTTCTTTAAAATTGATGTAAATTGCATTTGTTAGTTTTAAAGCAGCAAAAATAAGTAAAAAAACGTTTTGTTGTATTTATATATGTTAAATTAATTTTAAGTTATATTTATTGTTTATTTGATGAAAAAAATATTTTTTATAACATTATTTGTGGTTCTTGGGTGTAATGGCAAAAAAAAATACCATGATGAAGTAACAACTATTAAAGCTACAAGTAGTAGTGCTTATAATGCTATTGTGGCATATCAAAACAAGCAAAATGAAAGTTTTAAAAACCCAGAAACGTCACCTTTACCAGATAGGTACCGTAAAAATTTTGAAGGCTTAGAATTTTTTAAACCAGATACAAGCTATGTAGTTAAAGCAACCTTAATCCGCATACCCGAAGCTATACCTTTTATGATGCCTACCAATACCGATAGAAGAGCAGAAGAATATGTATATGGTGTACTGCATTTTGCCTTAAAAGGAAAACCATACCAATTAGAGGTATACAAAGGAACGGATGAAGAGGAAGAAGAAAACTATCTTTTTTTACCTTTTATGGATGCCACAAACGGACAAGAAACTTATGGGGGAGGTAGGTATATAGATTTAACTATTCCTAAAGAAGATACTTTGGTATTAGATTTTAATAAAGCCTATAATCCGTATTGTGCTTACAATAAAAAATATTCTTGCCCTAAAGTACCGAAAGTAAATAGTTTGCCAATACAAATTAAAGCAGGGGTAAAGGCTTTTAAGGTAAAAAAGTAAAACAAAAAAGCTCCAATGAATTAACATTGGAGCTTTTAATAAAGTATAAATTATTAAATACTATTTTTTTCTAAATCTCTTTTAAATTAGAAAGAGTAGATAGCAGCAACTAAGAAAGAAGATAAGCTTTTAGTAGCTTGTCCATCATTATCTGGGAAAATATCTACTGATCCATTATCTAATCTTAATTCTGGCTTAATAATTAAGTTTTCTATAGTATAACTACCGGTTAACGTTACAGCAAAAATACTTTCATCAGCAGGTAAGTTATCTAAAACTCCTCCGTCAGATAATTGCTTAAAATATTCACCTCTTAATCCAATTGTGAAATCATCAGAAGTAGCTATTTGTGGGTATAAAGCAGCACCGTAAAAACCAGAACCATCATTATCTTGGTAAGCAGCGTTTATTCCTAAGTAAAAATCTTCAGAAACATCAAAACCACCAGTATAATCTACTTCAAAACCTAAACTAGCATTTCCATCATAGTAGAAGTTTAAAAATTGTCCTGAGTAACCTAATTGTGCACCTAAAGAATACTCGCCTGTTAAGTTATGGTTTACATCAGTAACATTCATAACAGCTAACATTAAGCTAAAATCTTCAGATAAAGCAAAATCAGCTTTTAAACCAACGTGAGAGAATGGTCCGTATGAAAATAAGTAAGAAGTACTGTAGTTAAAATTAGCAGCAGGAGAAATAACTTCATACCCTAAGTATGTGTTAAAACGACCAGCAGTTAAAGTAACATCATCAGATACATTCCAGTATGCATACAATTGGTTTAAGTTAAAACCACCTGTAGCTTGCTCACCTCTTGGTCCAAAAGTTAAATCTGCAACTACACCAGTTTTAGCTCCTTCATAAGAAGCTATTACGTTTGCCATACCTAAAGCAAAACCTGTTTCGTTAGCAAAAGAAGATTCTGGAGCAATAAGACCTCTATCTGTAGCACTTAAGTTAGTTTTAAAATAAGTATCAACAGTACCACTAATAGATACTTTTTTAGACATTTCTTCTTCTTGTGCAAATGCAGTAGTTGCTACTAATGCAAACGCAGCAGTAAATAATCCTTTTACGATTTTTGTTGAAATTCTTTTCATTTTAATTTGAGTTAATTTCCCTGTTTAGGGATTTGTAATAATTGTTTTGCTTTGATTTAATACTTAATCTTATACTTTTTTTGAAGAGCGCGAATATATACTATTTTGCACTCTCCAAAAAGTATAAAATTATATTTTTAGTGTTGGTTCATTCTAAAGTCAGAATAAGCATCCATTCCGTGCTCGTGAATGTCTAATCCTTCTAATTCTTCTTCTTTAGTAACTCTTATTCCAACAGTTTTCTTAAGAGCAAATATGATAATGAAAGCAGTTACACAACAGAATACACCAGTACAACCGATACCAGTTAATTGCCATATTAACTGATCCATACCAGCTTTATCTCCAAATATACCTACTGCTAAAGTTCCCCAGATACCACAGATAAGGTGTACTGCAACAGCACCAACTGGATCGTCTAACTTTAACTTATCTACTAATGCAACACCAAGTACTATAATAATACCAGCTAAGAAACCAATAACAACAGCTTCGTTAGGAGACATTAAATCTGCACCAGCAGTAATACCTACTAAACCACCTAAGATACCGTTAAGGAACATAGTAAGGTCGTAGTTTTTGTAAAGAATTGTAGAGAATATAAAAGAACCAACTCCACCTGCAGCAGCAGCTAAACATGTAGTAACTAATACTAAAGATGTTAATTGTGGGTCTGCAGATAAAACAGAACCTCCGTTAAATCCAAACCATCCTAACCATAATATTAATACCCCAGCAGCAGCTAAAGGAATGTTGTGTCCTGGTATTGCTTTTGGCTTTCCGTCTTCTCCAAATTTTCCAATTCTAGAACCTAATAAGTAGATAGCTATTAAAGCAGCCCATCCTCCTACAGAGTGTACTAATGTAGAACCAGCGAAATCGTGGAATCCACCAGCTTCTCCACCTAATGTAGATAAGAATCCACCACCCCATTGCCAAGATCCAACAATTGGGTAAACTAAACCTACATATATAAGTGTAAATATCATAAATGCACCTAATTTAATACGCTCTGCAACAGCACCAGAAACAATAGTAGCTGCTGTAGCTGCGAACATTCCTTGGAATAAGAAATCTGTCCACCATGTATAACCACCACTAGCGTAATCTGGAGTCATTCCGTTTTCAGGAGCTGCAATTCCAAATCCTGCAAATCCTAAGAAACCGCTATCTCCAAAGAAATCACCTGGGTACATTAAGTTAAAACCACCTATATAGTATAATAATAATCCTGTACAGATGATAAATACGTTTTTAAATAATATGTTTATTGTGTTTTTTTGTCTTGTAAGACCTATCTCTAAAAAAGAGAAACCTAAGTGCATGAAAAAAACTAGTGCCGTACACACCATCATCCATACATTGTTTGCTGTAAATAATCCTGCGTCCATTTTGTATAATTGTTAGTTGTTTGTAATAAATTGTTTAGTTAATTCCTGCTTGTCCGTTTTCCTTTGTTCTAATACGATAAGCATCAATAACATCAGAAACGAATACTTTTCCGTCTCCTACGTTTCCTGTGCTAGCAGATTCTAGAATAGTGTTTACTGTTCTTTCTAAAAATTCATCAGAAACTACAATAGTTAAGTGTCTTCTTTGAATGTCTGAAGTACTGTACGAAATTCCACGATATACATGACCTTGTTTTTCGTTACCAACTCCAGTTACATCCCAGTAGCTAAAGAAGTTCACTTCTATTTGATGTAAAGCCTTTTTTACTTCATCAAATTTTGATTTTCGAATAATTGCCTCGATTTTTTTCATAATTGATATTGTTATTTGTCGAAGCAAATATATGTTAAAAAAATTAACACCCTCAAAATTTTAGGGGGTATAAGTCTAATTTTTAAATTTATTTTAATTAAACCCCTAAAATTTTGAGGGTATGTTTATTTATTTCAAAAAAAATGAATATTTGATGATTTGTAAGCTTCTTGTGTGTGGTAATTAGTTGGTTTTGAGATTTTTGTATAATAAAACCTTCTAAAGAGGATGTAAGAAAAAAGGATTAAAATTACTTGTGAAGTACTATTATTGCTTGTTTTTATATAAATAATAGCATTGTATTACTATTAATTATTTAAAATAAAAAGAGAGATGGGGGGGATAAAAAAAGACTAGCTTTTGCTATTTTATAATTTTTAACTGTAATTCTTTATCAGAATTTAAACAGCTTTTTTGTATTTATGCTGAATTGTATTTATAGGGTAGATTTTAGTTGTGGTTTTCTTTGTTTTATTAGAAGAACGGTTAACACTAAAAACTAATAATAATACATTAACTACGACTAAAACGATAAGTATATTAAAAAAAGTAAGCATTTAATCTATGTTTTTAAGTATTATAACGCAAAAGTACACCTTTTCTTATATTATACGCATGAAATATGATTAAAGTTGTGAAATGTGGAATTTTTGTGGTGTATGTTTAATTTTTGTTAATTTTTAAGGAAATGTTTAATGAAAAACAGTAAAATAATAAATATTATAAACGTAATTCCTACGTTTATAACCCCTCTGTAATTTTTAGAATGCACATTTTTGTCCTTTTTATAGGATAAAGAAATAATTACTATAAAAACAATAACAAAAAGTCCTGCGAAGATTAGTTGTCCGTTACTGAACATATTTTATATTTTTACGCAAAGCTAACTTAAAAAATAGATAATGGAAAGTAAACTTAATGCTGTAGAGCAATTTCATAAAACTTTTGGGATGGGAGTTTCGGAAACACAGATTGCAGATTTAGGGGAAAGAAAAAATTTGCTTCGTTTTAATTTAATGGACGAGGAAAACAAAGAGTATTTAGAAGCTGCCAATAATAATGATATGGTGGAAGTGGCAGATGCTTTAGGGGATATGCTATACATTCTTTGTGGAACTATATTAGAGCATGGGATGCAGCATAAAATTACCGAAGTTTTTAATGAGATACAGCGTAGTAATATGAGTAAGCTTGGGGCAGATGGTAAACCCATATATAGGGAAGATGGTAAGGTGCTTAAAGGTCCAGATTATTTTAAGCCCAATATTGCTAGTATTCTAGAGAAATAAACAAAAAAAGGCTTCCTTAAATTTAAGGAAGCCTTTATATATATTAAGGTGTACTTATACTTTATATCTCCAACCAAATTTATCTTCGGCTTTGTTATATTGTATATCCATTAATTGCTTTTTAAACCTAGTAGCATAAGAATTCTCTACAGTAGGAAGTTCGTAACGTTCATTTTTATATCCAAATCCTAAAATAGGATTAATAACAGCAGCAGTACCACTACCAAACATTTCTGTTAAAGTATTGTTTTTTGCAGCTTCAACTAATTCAGATACTTTAATAGGACGAACTTCTACTTCTATACCTTGGTCTTCTGCCATAGCTATTACAGATTTTCTAGTAACACCATCAAGAATACTATCGCTTGTAGGGCCAGTAATTAATTTATCTTTTATACGGATAAAAATATTCATAGTGCCCGCTTCTTCAATAAATTCATGCGTACTAGAGTCCGTCCAAACAATTTGCTGAAAACCTTCTTTTTGTGCTAATCCTGTTGGGTAAAATTGCCCAGCATAATTTCCTGCGGCTTTAGCAAAACCAAAACCACCACTTGCAGCCCTACTATATTTTTCTGCAATTTTTACTCTTACTTCACCACCGTAGTAAGCTTGTACAGGAGCGCAGATAATAATAAATTTATATTCCCCAGCAGGAGAAGCGGTTACACCAGCTTCAGATGCTATTACAAATGGGCGTATATATAAGGAGTTACCATAACCAGGTTTAATCCATTCGTCATCTAATTGTAATAAAGCATTTAAGCCAGAAAAGAATAAATCTTCAGGAAATTCTGGCATAGATAACCTAACGCAAGACTTGTTAATGCGTTGGTGATTTTCTTCTGGTCTAAAAAGCCAGACTTCATCATTATCATCTCTATAAGCTTTCATCCCTTCAAAAACTGCCTGTCCGTAATGTAAGACTTTTGCAGAAGGGTCTAATGTTAAGGGCTGGTATGGCATAATCTTAGGAGATTCCCATGCACCATTTTTATAATCACATACCATCATGTGGTCTGTGAAAATACTCCCAAAAGCTAAATTATTAAAATCAACTTCGCCTATTTTAGACGAGTCCGCTTTCTCAATAATCAGATTTTTTGACATTGTATTCATTTGAAAAACATTTGAAAGAATAAAATTAATGAATTCTAGCTACTTGGGCTTCTTTTTTTACCTAAAAATGACCAGTTTTGCATACAAGTCATAAATTTTACCTATTAGAACAATTTTTAACGCTATGTTTAATGTTTTAGTATGTTTTTCGGAAAAATGATAATCAGATATTTTACGATGTATTTTTGATATTGACAGTAATATTTTAAGAAAATAAGGTGAAGCGAAAAATAATAACAACATCAGACGGTTCAAAAACAATTCAGATAGAAGATTGGGACGAGCAATACCATTCTAAACATGGTGCTATACAAGAAGCTTATCATGTATTTATTAAAAACGGATTAGACTTATACGAGAATAAATCCATAAATATATTAGAAATAGGTTTTGGAACAGGTTTAAATGCGTTAATAACATGTATAGAAGCTAAGCGTAAAAATCTTAATATTAATTATACAGGAGTAGAAGCTTACCCTGTTTTAGAAGAAGAATTGCAACAGCTAAATTATATAGCAGAATTAAAAGCTTATGATTTTGAAGCGGTTTTTAAAAAAATGCATAGCATAGATTGGGAAATTAATTTTCCAGTTTCTGAACAGTTATCATTAATAAAACAACAAAAAGATTTCATGGAAATTAAGGATGTTGATTGTTATGATTTGGTATATTTTGATGCTTTTGGAGCTAGAGTACAACCAGAATTATGGACAGAAGAAGTTTTTGCTAAAATGTATACTGCCATGAAAAATAACGGAGTATTGGTAACTTATGCAGCAAAAGGGAGTGTAAGGAGGGCTATGTTAGCCGTAGGGTTTAAGGTAGAGCGTTTACCTGGACCTCCAGGGAAAAGAGAAATGCTAAGAGCAATTAAAGAAATAGTTTAGTCTAAAATGTTAAAGCTTATTTAAAATTAATAACTATGCTGGTTTATTGGCTTACCTTGTATATGTTAATATGTAGAAAAGTGAGAATATGAAGATTTTGATAACAGGTGCAACAGGATTAATAGGGAGCGAGATAGTAGCCTTATGTCTTAACCAAAATATTGCTGTTAATTACTTAACAACACGTAAAGAAAAGATAGTATCTAAAGATAATTATCAAGGGTTTTATTGGAATCCTAAAAAAAATGAAATAGATACCAATGCTTTTAATGGTGTTACTGCGATAATAAATTTAGCAGGAGCTAGTGTGTCTAAAAGATGGACTCCTGCTTATAAACAAGAAATAATTTCTAGCAGGGTAGATAGTTTGCAAACCCTTTATAGTGCTTTAGAGAAAAATAAAAATAATACTGTAAACTCCATTGTCTCTGCATCTGGTATAGGAGTTTATCCAAGTTCTTTTGAAAATTATTATAATGAAGAAGAGAAAGAAGTTGATGCTAGCTTTTTAGGAGAAGTAGTAACAATATGGGAAAAAGAAATTAATAAATTTAAGCAAATTGGATTAGAGGTTTCAGCTGTTAGGATAGGCTTAGTCTTATCTCGTAAAGGTGGTGCCTTGCCAGAAATAATGAAACCTATTAAATATTATGTAGGAGCACCCTTTGGAACAGGTATGCATTGGCAATCTTGGATACATATTACAGACTTGTCTCGTATTTTTTTACATATATTAAAAAATAATTTAGCAGGTGTTTATAATGGTGTAGCTCCTAATCCTGTAATAAATTCAAAATTTACAAAGCAAGTAGCAAAATTGTTAGATAGACCTTTGTTTTTGCCAAACGTGCCAGCTTTTGTAATGAAGATGATATTAGGCGAAATGTCATACTTATTATATGCTAGTCAACGTGTAAGCAGTAAAAAAATTCAAGAAACGGGTTTTAATTTTGTTTATAGCTCTTTATATGCTGCCTTAGAAAAAGCTTAAGCATTATTTTTTATAAAGTTTGATGACATTTTGACATTTTTGAAGAATTGGCAGTACTTTTGCCATCTTAAAATTCATAAGTTAATTAATGTTATATTATAATGAGTAAAAAGAATAAAGCAGAAGATATTGAAGAAATAATTTCAGAAACAACTGTGGATGAAATTAAGGAAGGAGAAGAAGTAGCTGCCGATGCCTCATTAGAAGAAGAGGAAATAAAGCTTACGGAAGAAGAACAATTAAGAGAAGATTTAGCAAAAGAGAAAGATAAATTTTTACGCCTTTTTGCAGAGTTCGAGAACTACAAAAAAAGAACGTCTAAAGAGCGTATAGAGTTATTTAAAACTGCTGGTCAGGAAGTTATAGTTTCTTTATTACCGGTGACAGATGATTTTGACCGTGCCTTAAAAGAGCTTTCTAAATCAGAAGATAAAGAAATGCTTAAAGGAGTAGAGCTTATAAATAATAAGTTTAGAGAAATTTTAAAAGGAAAAGGTTTAGAAGAGGTAGCGGTAAAAGCAGGAGATACTTTTGATGCAGAAATACACGATGCCATTACACAAATACCAGCACCAGACAAAAAGCTAAAAGGAAAAATTATAGATGTAATAGAGAAAGGCTTTAAGTTAGGAGATAAAATTATTCGTCATCCAAAAGTTGTAGTTGGGAATTAAATATAAGTTATGAAGGAGGATTATTATGATATTTTAGGCATAAGTAAAGGGGCTTCTGCTGCTGAAATAAAGAAGGCATATCGTAAGAAAGCCATTCAGTTTCATCCAGACAAGAACCCAGGAGATACAACTGCTGAAGAAAAATTTAAGAAAGCGGCTGAAGCTTATGAGATATTAAGTGATGATAATAAGCGAGCTCGTTATGATCAATATGGTCATGCAGCATTCGAAGGCGGCGGAGGCGGCGGCTTTGGAGGTGGCATGAATATGGATGATATTTTTAGCCAGTTTGGAGATATTTTTGGCGGCGGCGGTTTTGGTGGCTTTGGCGGCTTTGGCGGCGGTGGTCAACGTAGGGCTAAAGGAAGTAGCTTAAAAATCAGAGTTAAATTAACTTTAGAAGAAGTTGCCAACGGTGTAGAAAAAAAGGTAAAAGTTCGTAGAAAAATACAAGCTAGTGGTGTAACCTATAAAACATGTACTACATGTAATGGGGCTGGGCAAGTAACTAAAATAGCTAATACTATTTTGGGTAGAATGCAAACAGCAGCTACATGTAGTACTTGTGGTGGTAGTGGGCAAATTATAGATAAGAGACCTAGTAACGCAGATGCACAAGGCTTAATAGCTAAAGAAGAAACAGTAGCTATAAAAATACCTGGAGGTGTAGAAGAAGGAATGCAACTAAAGGTTTCTGGTAAAGGAAACGAAGCACCGGGTAATGGTGTGCCAGGAGATTTAATTGTAGCCATTGAAACCGTAGAACACGCTACGTTAAAAAGAGAAGGAGATAACCTTCATTACGATTTATATATAAGTATTTCTGATGCTATACTAGGAACATCTAAAGAAATAGATGCGGTAACTGGTAAAGTAAGAATTAAGTTAGAAGCGGGTATACAATCTGGAAAAATATTAAGATTAAGAGGAAAAGGAATTTCAAGTATTAACGGGTATGGTGCTGGAGATTTGTTAGTGCATGTAAATGTTTGGACTCCTAAAGAGTTAAACAAAGAACAGCGCGAATTTTTTGAGCGTATGCAAAACAATGAAAACTTTGAGCCTAAACCAGAAAAGTCAGATAAATCTTTTTTTGAAAAGGTTAAAGATATGTTTTCATAATTTTTTAAATAAAAAACGTATATTTGAAGAGATGGTGATTAAACACCATCAAATTTTCTTTTTCATAGCAATTTTTTTCCCATCCTTAAAATACTTTAAGGGTGGGTTTTGTTTTTTACAAAAGTATTTTATGTATAAAGTTAAAAGAGTAGCATTTAAATATAATTATGTTTAATAAAAGTTAAAACCTCAAATGCTATTTATGGCATTTATATATCTTTGAAAAAATCGCTTACATGAATAATATTTTAGAGGCTAAAGGGGTATCAAAACAATTTGGAGACCATGTGGCACTTAAAAAAGTTTCTCTTCACATTCCTAAAAATAGTATTTACGGTCTGTTGGGTCCAAATGGAGCTGGGAAAACAACATTAATTAGAATTATAAATCAGATTACATACCCAGATTCGGGAGAAGTTTTATTCGATGGGGAGCCTTTACAACCAAGCCATGTAGCAACAATTGGGTATTTGCCAGAAGAAAGAGGTTTGTATAAAAGTATGAAAGTAGGTGAGCAAGCTTTGTACTTAGCACAATTAAAAGGCTTATCTAAATCGGAAGCTAAAAAACGACTTAAGTTTTGGTTCGATAAGTTAGAAATTGGCGATTGGTGGGGAAAGAAAATTCAAGAGCTCTCCAAAGGTATGGCGCAGAAAATACAGTTTATAGTTACGGTATTACACGAGCCTAAGCTTTTAATTTTTGATGAGCCCTTTAGTGGTTTTGATCCTATTAATGCAAATATTATAAAAGAAGAAATATTAGAGTTAAAAGAAAAAGGAACTTCTATAATTTTCTCTACACATAGAATGGAATCTGTAGAAGAATTATGCGAGTATATTGCACTAATACATCAATCAGAAAAAATATTAGATGGTAAACTATCAGATATTAAAAAAGCATACAAGAACAATATTTTTAATGTAGGTTTAGAAGTGGATAATCCTGAGCTGATATTACAAGACCTTAGAGAGAAATTTACGATAAAAACACCCGATTTTTGTAACACAGAAAAGCATTTAGATTTCGTGGTGCAATTGCCTACAAAAGAAACAGGAGATTTTTTAAACTATGTGTCTTCAAAATCGAATGTTACACAGTTTGTAGAAACTATCCCTTCTGCAAATGATATTTTTATTAGAACAATAGAAGAAAAAAATAGAAGGAATAATGAATAAGCTGTTGCTAATTATAAAACGAGAGTATTTGGCTAAGGTTCGTAATAAATCTTTTGTTGTAATGACCTTTCTCACGCCAATTTTAATGGTAGGTATGTTTTTATTGGTTGCTTATTTGGCTAATATGAACGATAATGATAAAAGAACTATAGTTGTTTTAAATGAGAGTCATTATTTTTCTACAGATTTCCTAAGTACAGAAAATACGTCTTATGTAAATTTTAAAGACCTTAGTTTACAACAGGCTAAAGATTCTGTAATGAGTTTAGAGTATTATGGTTTGTTGCACATACCTAATCATGAAGATTTAGAAAAAGTAGCAAGTACAGCTTCTTTTTACACCACAGATTCGCCTAATGCAGGAGTGTTAAATACTATAGAGAGTATTTTTGAATCTAGATTAAGAGCTCATAGGCTTTTAAATATGGAATTATCTGCAGAAGATTTTTCTATATTAGAGCAACCATTTGAGGTGCATACAGCCAATTTTATAGGAGAAGAAAATGTAAAAGGAGCCAATATAATGAAAGCTTTTATAGGTGGTGGTTTTGGGTATCTTATTATGATGTTTATTATTATCTACGGAGGTTTTGTAATGCGTAGTGTTATAGAAGAAAAAACAAGTAGAATTATAGAGGTAATAATATCGTCTGTTAAACCATTTCAATTAATGATGGGGAAAATAATAGGAACCTCATTTGCAGGAATTACACAATTTATAATATGGGTAATATCTGCATCAATTTTATTAACGGTAGCAGTATTTGTTTTTAATATTGATGTAGCCAGTTTGGGAGTCACTTCTAAAGTTGCATCTGGTTCTATAAAGGAAATGTCGTCCTTGCCAGTGGCTATGGATGAAAATATGATATTGTATATTAAAGAGTTTGTAAATATACCATGGGCCAGTTTAATCGTCTTTTTTATTGTTTATTTTATTTTAGGTTATTTAATCTATAGCTCTATATATGCCGCTATTGGAGCAGCGGTAGATAATGAAACAGACACGCAACAGTTTATATTCCCGGTAATATTACCTTTAATGTTAGCAGTTTATGTAGGCTTCTTTTCTGTGTTCGAAAACCCTCATGGACCGGTAGCAGTTGGGTTTTCATTATTTCCATTAACATCTCCAATAGTAATGTTAATGCGTTTACCAAACGGAATTGGAGAAGGAGGCGTGCCTTTATGGCAATTAGTAACTTCTGTTTTCTTTTTAATCGTTGCATTTATAGGAATTGTGTGGTTGGCAGCAAAAATATATAGAGTAGGTATTTTAATGTATGGAAAAAAGCCAACCTATAAAGAGTTGTTTAAATGGTTAAGGTATTAGTATGGATAAATTAAAGCATATATTAGATAGTATTTCTTGGTTTTTTAACTATAGTCTGTATAGTAGTGATACGGTAAGTATTACTGTAAAGACAGTATTGCTAATAATAGTAGCTTTAGTTTTTATAACTTACCTATTAAAATTAATAAATAAGCTAGTAACTTCTAAGTTGCCATTAGAGGATAAAAATAAGTTCGAAAGCATTTTTGGCTTTCTAAAATACTTATTTTACATTTTGGTAATTGTTACAATACTACATGCCTCGGGAGTTAATTTAACAGTAGTTTTAACGGCATCGGCAGCATTATTTGTTGGTTTAGGTTTTGCTTTACAATACTTATTTCAAGATATAATTTCTGGGATTCTAATTATTCTAGATCAGTCTTTACATGTTGGCGATATTATAGAGGTAGAAAATAAAGTAGGTCGTGTATTTGAGATAAGATTAAGAACCACCCGTGCACTTACAAGAGATGATAAGGTAATTGTAATACCAAATCATGTGTTTTTAACGAATAGTATTTACAATTATACCCAAAACCATAAAACCACAAGAGAATCTATAAAAATAGGTGTGGCTTATAGTAGTGATGTAGACTTGGTTAAAGAAATATTAGAAGAAATTGCTCTTTCTCAGAAAGATGTATTAAAAAAGCCAAAACCATTTGTTTTGTTTGATGATTTTGGGGATTCAGCATTGCTTTTTTCTCTTCATTTTTACACCAATAATAGTTATGATGATCCTATTATAAAAAGTAATATAAGGTATCGTATTAATACAAAATTTAAAGAGCATAATATTAATATTCCTTTTCCGCAGCAAGATGTGTATTTGTATCAGCAAAATAATTTAAACAAATAGGAAACGTTAATAAACTTTATGACGAAAAAGATAAGTCTTTGTATTCTTTTTACTCTTATATTAAATGTTTGCTTTTGTCAGAGCACAGATATAGCTAGGCTAGAGTATACTTTAATTCCAGAAAATAGTTCTGGAATAAAAAAATCGCGCTACAGATTTTTAGCCAATGCTCCCATAAAATTAAAAGAGGGTAATTATTTTGTAGCAGGGTTAGAGTATAATTCTATAGATTATGATGTTAATAAAGCTTTTCCTTTTGATAATAGCGAATTAAAAAACCTGCATATTATAGATTTAAATTTTGGTTACGTATTAAAAATGGAATCTAATTGGTATGCCATAGGTATTGTAACGCCAAGGTGGGCATCTAATTTCTCTATTGGGGTAGAAGATGAGGATTTTAGGTTAAATTACACCGTGGCAATGTTTAAGGATAAAAAAGAAATAGAGAAACCTTATAGTTTACTTTTTGGATTAACATATAATAGTGCTACGGGTTTGCCTGTACCTTTGCCGCTGATAAGTTATCAAAAAAGATTTCATAAAAATTGGTCTTACGCAGTAGGGATTCCTAAGACAGATATTAAATATCATTTTAAAAATAGTAATACTATAAAAGCAGGAGTTTTGTTAGATGGTTATTTTGTAAACATACAAAACAATGTGGTTTTGCCTGATAATGATTTTGGTTCTGCCGTTTCTTTAACAGCAATTGTTGCAGCAATAGGTTATCAATATAATTTTACTAAATATATATCGTTCTATGGTTTTGTAGGGCGAACACTTTCGCAAAAAAGTGTTTTAAGAAATTTAGAAAGAAAAACAGCTTTTGTTTTAAATAACGATAGAAATATTTATTTTAGAACAGGATTAAAAATTGGACTTTAAAAAGCAGATATGGCAAAAATATTAGTAATAGAAGATGAGGATGCAATTCGTAGAGTTCTTGTAAAAATTCTTTCAGAAGAAAACGATTCTTATAATGTAGAAGATGCAGAAGATGGATTAAAAGGAATAGAAAAAATAAAAAAAGAAGATTACGACCTTGTTTTATGTGATATTAAGATGCCTAAAATGGATGGGGTAGAAGTTTTAGAAGCAGCAACTAAAATAAAACCAGAGGTTCCTTTTATTATGATATCTGGTCATGGAGATTTAGATACGGCTGTAAATACAATGCGCTTAGGAGCTTTTGATTATATTTCTAAGCCGCCAGATTTAAATAGGCTTTTAACTACCGTTCGTAATGCCTTAGACAGAAAAGAATTAGTTGTAGAAAATAAAAAACTAAAGAAAAAGGTTAGTAAAAATTATGAGATGATTGGCGATAGCCCTGAAATTACGCTCATAAAAGATATGATAGAGAAAGTAGCCCCTACAGACGCTAGGGTTTTAATAACAGGGCCAAATGGTACAGGTAAAGAATTAGTAGCGCATTGGGTGCACGAGAAAAGCGAGCGTAGCTCTGGTGCGTTTATAGAAGTAAACTGTGCGGCAATACCATCCGAATTAATAGAGAGCGAATTGTTTGGACATGTAAAAGGTGCATTTACTTCGGCAGTAAAAGATAGGGCAGGTAAATTTGAAGCGGCTAATAACGGAACTATTTTTTTAGATGAGATAGGAGATATGAGTTTGTCTGCACAAGCAAAAGTTTTAAGAGCTTTACAAGAAAATAAAATATCTAGAGTAGGTACAGATAAAGATATAAAGGTAAACGTACGTGTAGTTGCAGCCACAAATAAAAATTTAAAAAAGGAAATAGCAGAAGGTAATTTTAGAGAAGATTTATACCATAGATTGGCTGTAATTTTAATAAAAGTACCAGCTTTAAATGATAGGAGAGATGACATTCCTTTATTAATAAATCATTTTGTAAAGAAAATTTCTCAGGAGCAAGGTAATGCGCCTAAAGTTTTTTCAGCTAAAGCAATAGAAATGCTAAAGGGTTACGATTGGACAGGGAATATAAGAGAACTACGTAATGTTGTAGAAAGACTTATTATTTTAAGTGATAAAGAAGTAACAGAGCAAGAAGTAGCTTTGTTTTCTAGTAAGTGAGCTGTTTCTTAGTTAGAGCAATTATTAAGTTTATCTAATGCTTTAGATACGATTTCTTTTATTCTTAAGTTATAGTATTTTTTAGCTTCAGACAAGTCTTCATTCAGTAACTTTTCTTCACAGTTATCAAAAACAGTTTGTGCATATTTACGAGCTTTTTCGCACTCTAACGTATGAACAACTTTATGTAACGACGATTCAAAATTTACTAATGTTTTGTCTATTTTGTGGTGTAATATTTTGTTTTTATTTAAATCTATTCTTTTAGAAGACTTAGTGTTCATAGCTAATACATTAGTAGGGAAAGTACTGGTATTGTATTCGTCTAAGGCATGTAAGCTCCCTTCTGTATTTTTTAATGCTTTTTTTAACAGGGATTTTGCATTGTTAATAGAGGTTTCTTTGGTAGCATTTTTAAGATGTTCTAAACCTTTATTAAGGCTTAATTCTGCTGTATAGCAGCCACATTCTTTAAATTGTTTTTTAGATTTTTCAATAGCATTTAAAGCTTTGTAGGCATGGTATTTTGCAATATTAATATCGTTTGTTTTAATTGCTTTTTCGGTTTGAGTTTTTACAAAACCAATATTAGAACCTATATTTTTACAAGCGTTATTATCCCCAAAAGAAGAGGTAAGTGTAAAGAGTATTACACATAGGGGGAATATGTAGGTATATCTATTTCTCATAGTATAAATTTTATACTAGGTAGTAAGCTTGGGTAATGTAAATTTAATGTTAATACCACATGATTCTTATTTTTTTCGATGAATTACGATTTTGAAAGTTATTATGTTGTGAAAACACTAAAAATCATTGTTAAATATGCTTTTTGGAGTAGTTTTTTAGGTTAAAATCTTAAAAAAGTTTAAAATATTATATATATTCAAGCTATGAATAAAGTAGATGTAAGCTTATATAGAGTAAATGCTCCGCAACGATTATCGGAAACAAAAACAAGGGAAGATTTTGGAGTTTCAAAAAAAGAATTAAAAAAGCAATTAGAGGAAATAAGAGAGGCGTTAGGCGAGTTTCAAGATACTTTGTATGCACATGGCAAATACAGTGTTTTAATTTGTTTACAAGGAATGGATACCGCAGGTAAAGATAGTCTTATAAGAGAAGTTTTTAAAGACTTTAATGCAAGGGGAGTTGTGGTGCATAGTTTTAAAGTGCCTACAGAATTAGAACGTAAACACGATTATCTTTGGAGGCACTATATAGCCTTACCGCCAAAAGGAAAATTTGGTGTATTTAATAGAACACACTACGAAAATGTATTAGTTACAAGAGTGCACCCAGAGTATATATTAGGAGAGCATATTCCGGGAGTAAAAACTATAGAAGATATTAATAGCGATTTTTGGAGTAAACGTTTTCAGCAGATTAATAATTTTGAACAACATGCAGCCGAAAATGGTACCATCATATTTAAATTCTTTTTAAATTTATCTAAAGAAGAGCAAAAACAACGTTTACTTAGAAGGTTGGCATTAAAAGAAAAGAATTGGAAATTTTCTCCAGGAGATTTAAAAGAACGTTTGTTGTGGGATAAGTATCAAGAATGTTACGAGGATGCTATTAATAAAACTTCAAAATCGCATGCACCATGGTATATAATTCCGGCAGATAATAAGCAAGGAGCACGTGTGGTTGTGGCATCAATATTACTTCAAGAGCTAAAAAAATATACAGATATTAAAGAGCCAGAATTAGATGCAGAAATAAAAGCAAACATAGAAGTTTATAAAAAACAACTAGAATCAGAATAAAGAATATGAAAAAGATTGCATTACTATTTTTATTGGGTGTTTTTTTAGGATTTTCTCAAACAAAAGATGAAAAACAATTAAAATTAATTTACGATACAGCTTTAACAGAAGGGAAAGCATATGATTGGCTAAATCATTTATCCAATCAAATTGGAGGGAGACTTTCTGGTTCTGTGCAAGCACAGCAAGCGGTAGAGTATACAAAAAAAGAATTGGAGCTTTTAGGTTTAGATCGCGTATGGTTACAACCAGTAATGGTGCCTAAATGGGTAAGAGGCTTGCCAGAATTTGCATATATAGAAAGTGCACCAGGAGTTACTAATAATGTACCAATTTGTGCACTTGGAGGTTCTGTAGCAACACCATCTTTGGGGATTAAAGCAAATGTAATCGAGGTACAAGGGATAGAAGAATTAAAAAAAATAGGAAAAGAAAAAATAGAAGGTAAAATAGTGTTTTTTAATAGACCTATGGACCCTACTTTAATTAATACTTTTGATGCATATTCGGGCTGTGTAGATCAGCGATATTCTGGGGCAGAAGCTGCGGGAGAATATGGTGCGGTAGGTATAATTGTGCGTTCTATGAATTTACGCTTAGATGATTACCCACATGCTGGTTCTATGAGTTATGGAGATATAGCAGAATCAAAAAGAATTCCTGCTGCGGCAATTAGTACCAATGCGGCGGAGTTATTAAGTACTAGCTTAAGTTTAAACCCCGATATAAAGTTTTATTTTAAACAAAATTGCAAGCAATATAAAGATGTACAATCATACAATGTAATTGGAGAAATAAAAGGTAGCGAATACCCTAATGAGATTATGATTGTAGGCGGGCATTTAGATTCTTGGGATTTAGGAGATGGCTCTCATGACGATGGTGCTGGTTGTGTGCAAAGTATGGATGTGTTGCGCTTATTAAAGAAAACAGGATATACTCCTAAAAGAACTATAAGAGTAGTGTTGTTTATGAATGAAGAAAACGGATTACGAGGAGGTAATAAATACGCTGAGGTGGCCAATAATAAAAAAGAAAAACATGTGTTTGCTTTAGAGAGCGATGAGGGAGGCTTTTCGCCAAGAGGTTTTGCGTTTGATTGTTCTGGTGTTAATTTAGAACGTGTACAAGAATGGAGGGCACTTTTTAAGCCATATTTAATACATTTTTTTGAAAAAGGATATGCAGGGGCAGATATTGGTCCGCTAAGAAAAGAAACTACGGTTTTAGCAGGTTTAAGACCAGATTCGCAACGGTATTTTGATCACCACCATGCGGCAAGTGATACTTTTGAGCATGTAAATAAACGAGAGTTAGAATTAGGGGCTGCAAGTATGGCAAGTTTAATGTATTTATTTGATCAATATGGGGTTTTAACTCCTAAGAATACAAAAGATTAACAAATAGTTTTATAGGTCTATAGCTTGTAATTTAAAGTTATTTTAAAAACAAAATCTTACATTTGCAGCTTCATTAAAAAAAAATAAAATGCAAGACGGAATCTACGCAAAGTTTAATACCTCTAAAGGGGAAATATTAGTTAAGCTAACACACGATAAAACTCCTGGTACAGTAGGTAATTTTGTAGCCTTAGCCGAAGGAAATCTTGAAAATAGTGTAAAACCACAAGGAACCCCATATTATGATGGATTAAAGTTTCATAGAGTAATACCAGATTTTATGATCCAAGGAGGATGTCCTTTAGGAACAGGAACTGGTGACGGAGGTTATAAGTTTGATGATGAGTTTCATTCAGATTTAAAGCACGATGCTCCTGGAGTATTATCTATGGCAAATGCAGGTCCTGGAACAAACGGAACACAATTTTTTATTACACATGTACCAACACCTTGGTTAGATAATAAGCATACTGTTTTTGGTCATGTAGAAGCAGGTCAGGAAGTAGTAGATGCGGTAGCTCAGGGAGATAGCATAGAAACTTTAGAAATTGTACGCGTAGGAGAAGATGCAGAGGCGTGGAATGCAGTAGAGGCTTTTAGAACATTTGAAGGTTCTAGAGAAAAAAGACTAGCAGAAGAAAAAGCAAAACAAGCAGCAGAATTAGATAAAATAGCAGCTGGTTTTGAAGAAACTGCAAGCGGACTTCGTTATAAAATTATAAATAAAGGAAGTGGAGCAAAAGCGGAAAGCGGAAAAAATGTATCTGTACATTACGAAGGTTCTTTAATAAACGGAACAGTTTTCGATTCTTCTTACAAGCGTAATGATCCTATTAGTTTTCAATTAGGAATAGGGCAAGTAATTCCAGGTTGGGACGAAGGTATAGCCTTGTTAGAAGTAGGAGACAAAGCTCGTTTTGTAATTCCATCTGCATTAGCATATGGTAGTGCAGGAGCAGGAGGTGTAATTCCACCAGATGCTATCTTAGTTTTCGATGTAGAATTAATGGGGGTTAGCTAAAAAATATTTTATGCGTAAAGCATAGAAAGATTAGTTAAAGAGGTTGTCTTAAAAAAGGCAACCTCTTTTATTTTTTAGAACGGTTAACACTAATTGCTAATAAAAGCATATTTATTACAATTAGAGCTAATAAAATAATATAGAATAGGTTCATAGCCGTATTGAGTTTATGTATTCAATATATAAACAATACAAAGCCTAAAAACCCTACTTATTATTTTTTGCTTTTCGGGTTCTGTTAACGCTTAGTGTTAACAAAAGTATATTTATTGCTAACAATAAAAATAAGATGTTAAAAAATAAAGACATAAGGGGATAATGGTTAATTAATATATAGTGTTTAGCCTTTAGATGATAAAAGTAAGATATAGTTGCGTTAAAAATTAAACAAAATGTACGAATTGACTTATTTTAAGTGTAAACGGGTTTTAATCATTAAAATGAAATATAATTAAAGGAAATATTATTGAATTGATAAAAAATGTAATCTTAGTTTTTACCAATGCTTTATGCTTAGCATTATTATACTAAAAACTATATTTGTGTAAAATATAAAAATGGCAGGATGCAATTAAAATTAACCAGACCTATTTGTTTTTTTGATTTAGAAACAACAGGAATTAATGTAGCTAAAGACAGAGTTGTAGAAATTTCTATTTTAAAAGTATTTCCTAACGGTAATAAGGAAAGCAAAACATGGTTAGTAAATCCAGAAATGCAAATACCAGATAATGTTATTGCGGTACATGGAATAACAAATGAAAAAGTAGCCAATGAACCTACTTTTAAACAATTGTCTAAGGAAATTTATAAAATGATAAAGGATAGCGATTTGGGTGGTTTTAATTCGGATCGTTTCGATATTCCTTTGTTGGCAGAAGAAATGTTGAGAGCAGACATAGATTTTGATATGAAAAATACCGTTTCTGTAGATGTGCAAACCATTTTTCATAAAATGGAAAAAAGAACTTTAGAGGCAGCCTATAAATTTTATTGCGATAAAGATTTAACAGATGCGCATAGTGCAGAAGCAGATACAAATGCAACTTATGAAGTATTGTTATCTCAGTTAGAGCGTTATACAGATTTAGAAAATAATATTAAAAAACTATCAGAATTTACCACAAGAAAGCAATCGGTAGATTTTGCAGGTTTTATAGGATTAGATAAAGACGGAAATGAAATTTTTGCTTTTGGAAAACACAAAGGAAAAAAAGTAGATGAAGTTCTAGAAAAAGAACCAGGTTATTTTGGGTGGATATTAAATGCAGATTTCCCATTATATACAAAGAAAGTATTAACCCAAATTAAATTAAGTAAGCTAAATAATAAATTAAGTTAAATGCGTTTTTTGTTGTTTTTTATGCTTTTTGTTGTGCAACTAAAAGCACAGCAAGAAGTTCTTTTCGAAGGTAAGGTCTATGATAGTAAAACAAAAGAGCCTATACCCTATGTAAATCTTAGTTTTTTAAACACTTTAAAAGGAACCTCTACAGATGATAATGGATACTTTTTTTTAGATATTCCTACGGCATATTTAAATAAGCAAGTACATATATCCTCTTTAGGTTATAAAGATTCTATTGTTGTTGCAAAAAGTATTTATGAAGCTAAGCAGTTTAATTTAGTAGAGGAGTCTTTTGAGTTAGATGAGGTGGTTTTAGTTAAAAGTTATGGAGATTCAGAAGTTTTAAACCCAATAAGTAGTTATAGTTTAACAAGTGGTTTTTCATCATCATCTACGCCATGGGTTTTGGCATTGTACTTTCCTAACATAGGAGCTGTAAAAAAATATATAAATAAGATTACAATATTTTTTCAACAGAATAAGAAATACAATAGAGAAGCTTCTAAATTTAGATTGCGTATTTACGATGTGGATCCGGTTACTAAAAAGCCAAATAAAGATATCCTTAGAAAAAGTGTTGTTTTAGAATCGCATAAAGAAAAAGATTATGTGTCTATAGATTTATCTGCATTTAATATAAAGGTACCTAATGAAGGGGTTTATGTGGGCTTAGAGTGGTTATTTGTGCCTCATAATTGGTATAAAAAACTAGGAAATGACCCTATTACTAATAAAGCAATAATAGAAGATAGGTTTGCTCCTACCTTTGCAGGGGTGTATAATAAGAATCAAAATTACAAAGCAATGGTATATGGTATGGGAACTTGGAATCCGTTTGTGGTAAAGTCCAAGGATAAAATCAAAAGTTTTATCCCAGCAATTAGTTTAAAATTATCTAAAAAGTAATTGTTATGAAAATTATCTGTATCGGAAGAAACTATACAAACCATATAGAAGAATTAAATAATGAAAAGCCAGAAGAGCCAGTGGTTTTTATAAAGCCAGATTCATCTGTATTGCCAAAAGAACAAGATTTTTATATTCCTGAGTTTTCTAATGATGTACAGCACGAAGTTGAGGTTTTGGTTAAAATAAAAAAAGTAGGAAAACATATTGCAGAAAAGTTTGCTCATAAGTATTACGATGAAGTAAGTTTAGGAATAGATTTTACGGCGAGAGACTTACAGCAACAATTAAAAGAAAAAGGACTCCCGTGGGAAAAAGCAAAAGGTTTTGATGGTGCAGCAGTTATAGGAAAGTGGTTGCCTAAAACAAATTTTAAAAATTTAAATAATTTAAATTTTTCACTTTTAAGCAATGATAAGGTAGTACAAGAAGGAAATACTAGCTTGATGTTGTGGAAGATAGATGAATTAATAGCATATGTTTCTAAGTATTTTATGTTAAAAAAGGGAGATGTGATTTTTACAGGAACCCCCGCAGGAGTTTGTAAAGTTAATACAAATGATTATCTTTCAGGTAAGCTAGAAGATGAACAAATGTTTTCGGTAAAAATTAAATAATGATATATAGTCTAGATAAACTAAATGAAATGGCAGGAGGTGATAACGATTTTATTACTTCTGTAGTTTCTGTGTTTTTAGAAGAGGTTCCCCAGGACTTACAAGGATTAGAAGTGGCTGTGAATAATAAAAATTATGAAACCATATACCAATTGGCTCATAAAATAAAACCTAATGTAGATTTATTAGGAATGGAGCAAACAAGAGTTGCAGCTTTAGAAATAGAAACCTTAGGAAAAAAAGGAAATACAAGTGAAGAAATAGCATCTATATTTCCAACGCTTAAAAAAGATATAACTCAAGTTATTTCAGAATTAAAAAAAGATTTTAGTCTTTAAATAAATGTTTGCAGAAATTATAACTATTGGGGATGAAATTCTCATAGGGCAAATAGTAGATTCAAATTCTGCTTTTATAGGTAAAGAGCTAAACAAAATAGGTATATCTGTATACCAGATTACATCGATACAAGACGATGAAAGTCATATTTTACAAGCTTTAAAAGAAGCTCAGTCTCGTGCGCAAATAGTTATTATTACAGGAGGCTTAGGTCCTACCAAAGATGATATTACTAAGCATACGCTATGCAAGTATTTTAATGATACCTTGATAGAGAATAAAGAAGTACTGCTTCATATTGAAGAATTGTTTAGAAAACATATTTCATCTAAACCCATATCAGATATAAATAAGCAACAAGCATTAGTGCCATCTAAGGCGCAAGTGTTGCATAATGATTGTGGTACGGCCCCAGGAATGTGGATAGAAGGAAATGATACCGTTTTTGTTTCGTTACCAGGGGTACCTTTTGAGATGAAACATCTTATAAAAGATAGGGTAATACCTAAAATTGTAAAGACCTTTAAAAGGCCTCATATTTTACACAAAACTATTATTACCTATGGTATAGGTGAGAGTGCTTTGTCTGAAAAAATAGAAGCTTGGGAAAATGAATTGCCTTCATTTATAAAATTAGCGTATTTACCAAACTTAGGTAGTGTTAAATTACGTTTGTCTGCCAAAGGAGAAGATAAAGAGGAGTTATCTAATGCTGTTGCATTAGCATTAAAAAAGCTATATAGTATTATTGGAGATGTTATTTATGGAGAAGAAGATGGTGATACCATAGAATCATCTGTTGCTAAGTTGTTAACAAATAAAAAAATGAGCTTAGCGGCAGCAGAAAGTTTTACGGGTGGTAGAATAGCAGAAAAGATAACGGCAATACCAGGAGCTTCGGCTTATTTTAAAGGAAGTGTTGTTAGCTATGCTACAACAACTAAAATAGATGTTTTAAATGTGCCTAAAGAAGATATAGAGGTTAATTCTGTGGTGAGCGAACAGGTGGCAAAAGCCATGGCATCTAATATTAAGTCTTTATTAAAAACAGATTTTGCAGTTGCTACAACTGGTAATGCTGGCCCCTTAAAAGGAGACTCTAATGCAGCTATTGGAACAGTTTATATTGCAATAGCCTCGCTACAAGGTGTTTATGTAGAAAAATTTAACTTAGGAACTCATAGGGAACGTATTGTTTTAAAAGGTGTTAATAAAGCTTTTGAGCTCTTACAAAAAGAAATTTTAAAATTCTAAAAAAGAATTTTGTGCAAACCATAAAAAAGCCATAAATTTGCATCCTGTTTAAAATAACACAAAAGAAGCGTAATGTCAAAAGTTTGTGAAATTACTGGAAAGAAAGCTATGTTTGGAAATAACGTATCTTTCTCTATGAATAAAACCAGAAGAAGATTTGATGTAAATCTTTCTAAGAAGCGTTTTTATATCCCTGAAGAAGACCGTTGGGTAACTTTAAAGGTAACGTCGAAAGCTCTTAAAAGTATCAATAAAAAAGGAATTTCCGCAGTTTTAAAGGAAGCAAAAGCAAAAGGGTTAATTATTAAATAATCCTTTAATAAAGAATAACAATGGCAAAGAAAGGTAACAGAATCCAAGTTATTTTGGAGTGTACAGAGCACAAGGAGTCTGGTATGGCTGGTACGTCTAGGTATATCACTACAAAGAACAAGAAAAATACTCCAGATAGAATAGAGATTAAGAAATTTAATCCTATCCTTAAGAGAATGACAGTTCATAAAGAAATTAAATAATTTAGATATTTTCACTTTAGTGATAATGTTAATATCCCTTTAAGTTATGGCAAAGAAAACGGTAGCAAGTTTACAAACAAGTTCTAAGAGATTAACCAAAGCTATAAAAATGGTTAAATCTCCAAAGACAGGAGCATATACTTTTACAGAATCTGTTATGTCACCAGAATTGGTGAAAGGCTGGTTAAGTAAAAAATAATATATACCTAATTAATTGGTGTAAAAGCTGCTTTCTAATTGAGAGTGGCTTTTTTATTTTCATATCTTTGGGTAAAAGATTTTTAATATAACATGAGTTTATTTAAGAAAATATTTTCTTCACAGAAAAAAGAGACTTTAGATAAAGGTTTAGAAAAAACTAAAACTAGTTTTTTTTCTAAATTAAGTAAAGCTGTTGCAGGTAAAACTAAAGTAGATGATGATGTATTAGATAATTTAGAAGAGGTTTTAGTAACTTCTGATGTTGGGGTAGAAACAACTTTAAAAATTATCGATAGAATTGAAGCGAGAGTAGCAAAAGATAAATATTTAAGTACCGATGAATTAAATGGTATATTAAGAGAAGAAATAGCTGGTCTGTTATCAGAAACTAATGTAGGAGAAGATACAGAATTTACCATTCCAAAGGATAAAAAGCCTTATGTTATAATGGTTGTAGGTGTTAACGGGGTTGGTAAAACAACAACAATTGGAAAGTTAGCAAATCAATTCAAAAAAGCAGGTTTAAAAGTGGTTTTAGGAGCAGGCGATACGTTCAGAGCTGCTGCTATAGATCAGTTACAAGTATGGGCAGATCGTGTAGGTGTGCCTATAGTAAAACAAAAAATGGGAAGTGATCCTGCTTCCGTAGCTTTTGATACTTTAAGTTCTGCTGTTACACAAGATGCAGATGTGGTAATTATAGATACGGCTGGGCGTTTACACAATAAGATTAATCTTATGAGTGAGCTTTCTAAGGTAAAACGAGTAATGCAGAAAGTTGTATCAGATGCGCCACACGATGTGTTATTGGTTTTAGATGGCTCTACAGGGCAGAATGCTTTTGAGCAAGCAAAACAATTTACAAAAGCAACAGAAGTTACTTCGTTAGCTGTTACCAAATTAGATGGTACGGCAAAGGGTGGTGTGGTTATAGGAATATCTGATCAGTTTAAAATTCCTGTAAAATACATTGGTGTTGGAGAAGGAATAGAAGATTTACAAGTGTTTAATAAATATGAATTTGTAGACTCATTCTTTAAAAAATAAATAATTATTAAATTAGTTTAAAAGTAAAATGCGGTTAGTTGATAACCGCATTTATTTTTTTCCATAGTTCGTTATCAAAACTAGATGGTCCTAACTGCATTTCTTCTGCGCTATCCCCACAACGGACAATAACTAAATCTTGGCTTGGAATAATATATATTTTTTGGTCATCTGCACCTAAAGCAGCAAACATATCGTTGGGGCCGCTTGGTACCAGTGGTCCTTGTATTACAGTTTGTGAGGCGGTGCCCATATAACTTTCTTTGCCATTAAGCCACCATAAGTAACCGTAAGATTTATTAATGTCTTGAGAGGTATTTACCATTGCATCATAATAACTTTTACTAATAATGGTTTCTGAGTCCCAAACACCTTCGTTTTCAATTAATAACCCCCAACGTGCCATACTTCTAGTATCACTGGAGTAAAGAGTTAGTAAGGTTAGTTCGTTCCAAGCCCCAGTCATGCCTATTTTATCTCTAATTTTGGAGTAGAAGTAATCATTAAATTGGGTTCCAGTTGCATTGGTTACAATATCTTTTAGTTTTGTAAATGCACCCTGGTGGTATGCCCATCTGTTTCCTGCATCTACCTCGTAATTAAAACAGGTAGGTAAAGTACATATCCATTTTATGGTTTGCCCAACATTATCTTCTAATCCTGTACTCATACTAAGGTGGTCTTTAACGGTAATTAAATCTTGCTTTTCTTTAGTTAAAGACGACCAATTAGCTCCTAAATAATCAGAAGATTTGTCGGTAATAGATAAAAAGCCTTCCTCTTGTGCTACTCCTATAGTGCTAGAAACTAATGTTTTTCCGGCAGAATACCATGCCCAGTCCTCATTTTGAGAATGCCCATTAAAATATTTTTCAACAACAATTCTTCCATTTTTAAGGATTATAAATCCTTTTGAATTTTTAGCTTCTAAGTAATCATATAAATCTGGTAAGTTTTCTTCCTTCCAATTTAATTGAGCTGGCGTAATAGTTTCCCAAGTAGTACTACCTATTTCTGGAAAATATATTCCGCTAGGAATTATGTCGTCTTCTTTTTTATTATCACTGTCTTTAGAGCAAGATATTACTAATAAACTAATGATTGTGGCAAAGATTCTAAAATGTTTTTTCATCTATTCAGTTGTTTTTCGTAAAACTTAGACAAGTGTAAATAGTAAAGGTTTAACGTTTTTAGGTAAGAAATCGTATGAAAACAATATTGTTCGTTATGCTTATTGTATTTTTGCGCACTATTTTACAGTTATGAGAACAAAATCACTTAAAAAGAACAAAATCAATGTAGTAACTTTAGGTTGCTCTAAGAATGTATACGATTCAGAAGTGCTAATGGGGCAGTTAAAAGCTAATGATAAAGAAGTGGTGCATGAAGAAGAAGGTAATATTGTAGTAATAAATACATGTGGCTTTATTGCAAATGCAAAGGAAGAAAGTGTAAATACAATATTAGAGTATGTAGAAAAGAAAGAAGCGGGTACAGTAGATAAAGTTTTTGTAACAGGGTGTTTAAGTGAGCGTTATAAGCCCGATTTAGAAAAAGAAATACCGAACGTAGATAATTATTTTGGTACAAGTGATTTACCAAATTTATTAAAAGCGCTAGGCGCAGATTATAAGCACGAGCTTATTGGAGAACGTTTAACTACAACTCCCAAAAATTATGCTTATTTAAAAATAGCAGAAGGTTGTGATAGGCCTTGTTCATTTTGTGCTATTCCTTTAATGCGAGGTAAACACAAGAGTAAATCAATAGAAGATTTAGTAGAAGAAACACATAAATTAGCAGCTAAGGGAGTTAAGGAATTAGTTTTAATTGCTCAGGATTTAACTTATTACGGATTAGACTTATATAAAAAGAGAAATTTAGCGGAGTTGCTAAAAGAATTGGTAAAGGTAGATGGTATAGAGTGGATTCGTTTACACTATGCATTTCCGGCTGGTTTTCCAATGGATGTCTTGGAGGTAATGAACCAAGAGCCAAAAATTTGTAATTATCTAGATATACCATTGCAACATATAGCCGATAGTGTATTAAAAAGTATGCGTCGTGGTACAACTAAAGAAAAAACAACAAAACTTTTACAAGAATTTAGGGCTGCGGTACCAGGGATAACGATTAGAACAACACTAATAGTTGGTTACCCAGGAGAAACGGAAGAAGATTTTTTAACCTTAAAGAACTGGGTACAAGAAATGCGTTTTGAACGTTTGGGTTGTTTTACTTATAGTCATGAAGAAAATACACATGCCTATACTTTAGAAGATAATGTTCCTGAAGAAGTAAAAGAACAACGTGCTGCTGAAATTATGGAGATTCAGTCGCAAATTTCATGGGAATTAAATCAAGAAAAAGTGGGTAATACTTACCGTTGTATTATTGATCGTAAAGAAGGACAATATTTTATTGGACGTACCGAATTTGATTCTCCTGATGTAGATAATGAAGTATTGGTAGATGCATCAAAACATTATGTTAAGGTTGGGGAATATGTAAATTTAAAGGTTACAGAAGCTGCAGATTTCGATTTGTATGCCGAGCCAATTACACTATAAATAAGATAGCCACCACTTATCTTTATTGTTGGCTTTGTATATCATATATTTTTTGCTAATGGGGTATAGTATAGCAATAACTATAGCCCATACCAAATAAACAACCCACAAGGGATAGCCATAAGTAGCTAAACTTCCAGAATTAAAAGCTTCAGAAGTTAAAATCATATCCTGCCAATTACCACCAAATAGTACAATACCTATGATTGCAAATACATGTATAACTAATATATGTAAGAAATAGTAGAAAAGAGGAACTCTTCCAAATACAACAAGAAAATTAGTAATACTATTTTTAATATTTTCTATAAAATATAGGAAAAGTAAAGATGGGCCAATAGTAATTAATATATAGGCTAAAGATGGCGGGTATTTTGTTACATTAAAAAAAGAGAGTATAGTGTAGGTGGTATTTTTTTGGATGCTCCAAGGGCTTAAATCGCCATAAACATTAATGCCTCGTATGATAAAAAATAATACAATAGCACTAATGCCTAGTTTTAAAAGCCATTTTTTTCGTTTTTCAGAATTGTAGTTAGTTGTATAAAAAGTTCCAAAACAATAGCCTAAAGCCATAAGTCCAATCCATGGAATTGTTGGGTATACAAAAATTATACTTCGAGTTTCGTTTATTTGTAAAAATTGGGATTGGTGTAATAAATACCATATAATAGAACTAAAATTGCTTCCTTCTACAGTAAAGTTATCTAATAAATTATGGAAAGCAATAATAAGGAGACCAATACCTAAGATAATTTTTTTGGGGAGGTAAATAAGTAGAGATAAGCATATCATACTAAAACCTATAGCCCATATCACTTGTAGTGTAATAAAGCTATAAGTAACATCAAACCACCATAAAAAATTGTTAACTATAATTTCTAAAAAAATAAGCCAAAGTCCTCTTGTAAATAAAAATTTAAAAAGACTAGTTCTTGTTTTTTTGCTGCCATATAAAAAAGCAGCTGTACCGGCTAAAAAAATAAAAACAGGAGCGCAGTAATGAGTTATAAAACGTGTAAAGAATAAAAATGGAGTGGTAGTTTCTAAATTTGTTGGGTTAGAAAAAAAAGAACCATAATGAAAATAGTCTCTAACATGGTCTAGCGCCATTAGTAACATAACAAAACCTCTTAAAATGTCTATAGATTGTATTCTAGATGCTATTGTTTTTGTCATTTTAAAGAGGCGTTACTTAATAGAAATATGTAAATAAGAGTTTGTGTGTAAAATTATTATTATTCGGTATAAACTTCACCACGATGCGGTTTTAAAGCATCGCGAACTGTAATCATTTCAGATTCATTTACTACTAAAAATGCAATGCTATGCATATCGTTGAAAGTGGTACAGCCAGTTATATTTAAATTTAGTTTTTTGGCAGTAACATATTCCTTTAAATGTATTTCATGGTGTTCTGCGGTTTTAGCTGCTGCAGTACCTCTAAAGTCCCATATTAGTTTAATTTTTCTTTCTTGCATATTCGTAATTAGTAAATAAAAGTCATTTTAAATATAAGTTAAAAATAAACGATTTGTATCTAAAAATGAGAACTTGCACAATGTTACTTAATTGTTATTTTTGCATGATGTCATTTTTAAAAACAACTATAACTACATTATTCAATTTTTTTCTTTGCTTTTTAGCAATGGTATTGCTTTTTTCTTGTGATTCATTTTTAAAGAAAGAAGAAGATAAAGAGCCTGTAGCAAGAGTAGGAGATAGTTATTTATATAAGGAAGATATTAGGTTAATTTTGAAAGAAAAAATAGCTAAAAACGATAGCGCTTCCTTTGTAACTAATTATATTAATAATTGGGCATCTAAACAATTATTACTTTCCAAAGCAAAGATAAACTTGCCAGAAGAGAAATCTGCTGAATTTGAATTGTTGGTTAACAATTATAGAACAGATTTGTATACAAGAGCCTATAAAGAGGCATTAGTTAGTCAAGTACAAGATACAGCAATAAGCGAATCCGACTTAGAAGCATTTTACAATAATGAAAAAGAAAATTTTAGATTAAGAGAAAAAATAGTTAAAATTCGTTTTATAGAATTGCCAAAGTCTTTTTTAAATAAAGGGGAGGTTATAACAAGATTAAAACGTTTTAATGTTGATGATGTTGCTTATTTAGACTCAATAGGAGTACAGTTTAAAAAATTAAATTTTAACGATTCTATATGGGTAAAGGCATCTAGAGTTGTAGAAGAAATATATCCATTAAAAGCTGCCAATCAGGATAAATACTTAAAAAAATCACAATTCTTTGAAATACAGGACTCATTAGGGGTATATTTGGCAAAAGTTAATGATGTTTTAAATGTAAATGATATAGCTCCACTTACTTTTATAAAGCCTTCTATAGAGCAAGTGTTATTAAATAGAAGACGATTAAATTATATTAGAAAATTGGAAACGGAGATTATAGATGAAGCCATTAAAGAAAAAGAATTTGAAGTTTATGGACATGAATAAAAAAGTAGTTGTTTTCTTTTCCCTATTGTTTTTTGCGGGGAATATTTTTGCACAAGAAGAAGCAGTTATGCTTAGTGATACTGATACGGTTAATTTTAAGAAGATAAAATTAGACGGGGTAGCTGCAGTAGTAGGAGATTATGTAATATTAGATTCTGATATAGAAAAAACATTGATAGATTTAAAAAGTCAAGGAGTATCAGATGCAGATGTTACTAAGTGTAGTTTGTTGGGTAAATTAATGGAAGATCGCTTATATGCACACCAGGCAGTACAAGATAGTATATTGGTGTCTGATGATGAAGTAAATGCTACAAGTGATCGCCAAATACAACAATTGGTATCACAAGTTGGAGACATGAAAAAAGTACTTCAGTTTTATAAGAAAGATGATGAAGTAAGTTTTAGAAAAGAGCTTTTTGAAATTAATAAGCTTCGCATGTTGTCCGAGAGAATGCAACAAGATATAGTTGGAGAAATAGAAATAACCCCAGAAGAAGTAAGGCAGTTTTTTAATAAAATACCAAAAGAAGAACGCCCAGTATTTGGTGCTGAGTTAGAAATGGCACAGATAGTAAAAGAGCCTAAAGCGCCAGAAGAAGAAAAACAAAAAGTAATAGATAAACTAAATAATATAAGGGCGGATGTATTGGATAATGGAGCTAGTTTTAATGTAAAAGCTATTTTATATTCTCAAGATCCAGGGTCTAAGTCTAAAGGAGGTTTTTATGCCATGACAAGGCAAACGCCATTTGTAAAAGAGTTCAAGGATGTAGCTTTTAGTTTGCAAGAAGGAGAAATATCGGAGCCTTTTGAAACTACTTATGGCTATCACATTATATATGTAGAAAAAATAAGAGGGCAAGAATTAGATTTAAGACATATATTAATATCACCAGAAATTCCACAAAAAGCTATTGATGATGCAAAAGCGGAGTTAGATACAATTCGTAAGCATATATTAGATGGTAAATATACTTTTGCTCAGGCTGCATTTAATTTTTCTGATGAAAAAGAAACAAAGTTCGATGGTGGAGTTTTAAGAAACCCTAAAAATTTTGATTCTCGTTTTGAACTTACTAAGATGGATCCAACATTATATAACCAGGTTAGAAATATTAAGGATAATGAAATATCTAATCCTATATTAGAAAAAGACCCTAGAAGTGGAGAAAGTAAGTATAAAATAATGAAGATTACAAATAGGTATGATGAGCATGAGGCTGATTATGCTAAAGATTATATTAAAATAAAAGAATTAGCGTTAAGAGAAAAACAGTTCAATGCTATTAAAGAATGGATGCAAGAACATATAGAAGATACCTATATAGATGTTAATGGAGCTAATAGAGATTGTACATTTTCTAATAATTGGTTAAAAGAGTAATTGCATGTCAGACGTTACAGCGATTAATAATTTAGTAGAGAAGCATAAAGAATTAAAGCAAGAGATTGCTAAGGTAATAGTAGGGCAAGATGCTGTTATAGATCAAATTTTACTTTCTATATATACAGGAGGGCATTCGTTACTTATTGGTGTACCAGGCTTAGCAAAGACATTAATGGTTAATACCATTGCAAAAACATTAGGTTTAGATTTTAAAAGAATACAATTTACTCCCGATTTAATGCCTAGTGATATATTAGGGAGTGAAATACTAGACCAAAACAGAAATTTTAAGTTTATTAAAGGACCAATATTTTCAAATATAATATTGGCAGATGAAATTAACCGTACACCACCAAAAACGCAAGCAGCTTTGTTAGAAGCAATGCAAGAGCGATCAGTAACTATAGCTGGTAATCAATATAAATTAGAAGCTCCTTATTTTGTATTGGCAACCCAAAACCCTATAGAGCAAGAAGGAACCTACCCGTTGCCAGAAGCACAACTAGATCGTTTTATGTTTGCCATAGAATTAAAGTACCCATCTTTAGAAGAAGAAGTACAAGTAGTAAAAGCAACTACGTCTGATAATAAAGTAGATTTACAAACACTATTTAACGCAAAAGAGATTGTAGAAGTACAGCAGCTGGTTCGTAGAATTCCTGTAGCAGATAATGTAATAGAATATGCCGTTAAATTAGTAAATAGCACACGTCCTAATTTAGATACTGCTACTGACTATGTAAAAAAATATATAGATTGGGGAGCAGGTCCACGAGCTTCTCAAAACTTAATATTAGGAGCAAAAGCAAATGCTGCGATAGCAGGTAAATTCTCTCCAGATATAGAAGATGTAAAAGCCGTTGCTATTGGTATTTTAAGGCACAGAATAATTAAGAACTACAAAGCAGAGGCAGAGGGTATTTCAGAAGACCAAATTATTACCAGTTTACTTTAAATACAATTCCATTATTTAGACTCATTATATATTAGGTATTTTGGTGATAATAAAACTCCGTGATTAAAGCTTAATACATGCTTTTTTTTGGTGTTTAGACAAATATTTAAAAATATGGATAGTGTTTTTTATTAAATGCGTAATTTTTTATGCTAATTATATCAAAATGATAATCGCTTTGCTTTAAAATACCACTATAAAGAATCCTTATAACATCTTACTTTATTACGTCTATTATTTTTAAATCTTTGCATTAAATTTGTATTTTGCATCGTTTTTTTTAACGAAATTAAATACTGTTTTTTTAGTAAATTAATATTGAAATATCTCTTTTATGAACTATAAAGATTACATCAAGGAAATCGAAGCGAGAAAAGCTCAGGGTTTACATCCTAAGCCAATTGATGGAGCCGAATTATTAAGCGAAATAATTTCGCAAATTAAAGACGCAACGAATGCGCATCGTGAAGATTCTCTTAAATTTTTTATATACAACGTTTTACCAGGTACAACTAGTGCTGCTACAGTAAAATCAAAATTTTTAAAAGAGATTATTTTAGGAGAAGAAGTTGTAAAAGAAATTACTCCTGATTTTGCTTTAGAGCAATTATCTCACATGAAAGGTGGGCCTTCAGTAGAAGTACTTTTAGATTTAGCTTTAGGTGAAGATGCATCTATAGCAAAACAAGCAGCTGAGGTTTTAAAAACACAAGTGTTCCTTTACGAAGCAGATACTGATCGTTTAGAGGGCGCTATGAAAGCAGGAAGCGCTATTGCAAAAGAAATTATAGAGAGTTATGCGCAAGCAGAATTTTTCACAAAACTTCCAGAAGTAGAAGAAGAAATAGAAATAGTAACATATATTGCTGGTGTTGGAGATATTTCTACAGATTTATTATCGCCAGGAGCAGATGCGCACTCAAGATCAGACCGTGAATTACATGGTCAGTGTATGTTTGAGCACAATAAAGAAATGCAACAAGAAGTGTTAGCTTTAAAAGAGCAGCACCCAGATAAGCGCGTAATGTTAATCGCGGAAAAAGGTACCATGGGAGTGGGGTCTTCTAGAATGTCTGGAGTTAATAATGTTGCTTTATGGACAGGTGTTCCTTTTAGCAAATACGTGCCATTTATTAATTTTGCACCAGTAATTGCTGGTACTAATGGTATTGCACCAATTTTCTTAACAACAGTTGGGGTAACTGGTGGTATTGGTATTGATCTTAAAAACTGGGTAACTAAAAAGGATGCGGAAGGTAAAACCGTTTATGATGCAGACGGAGAACCAGTTTTAGAACAAGTATATACAGTAGATACGGGTACAGTACTTACTATAAATACTAAAGAGAAAAAATTATACAAAGACGGTAAAGCCGTTAAAGATATTTCTGCAGCATTAACACCTCCAAAAATGGAGTTTATTAAAGCTGGGGGGTCATACGCCGTTGTTTTCGGTAAAAAATTACAAACTTTTGCATGCAAAGTTTTAGGAATAGATGTTCCTCAGGTATACGCTGCAGCAAAAGAAGTTTCTATAGATGGGCAAGGTTTAACTGCCGTAGAAAAAATATTCAACAAAAATGCAGTAGGAACTACACCAGGAAAAACATTACATGCTGGGTCTAATGTTAGAGTAGAAGTTAATATTGTAGGTTCTCAGGATACTACAGGATTAATGACCTCTCAAGAGTTAGAGATGATGGCAGCAACTGTTATTTCTCCTATTGTAGATGCAGGATACCAATCGGGTTGTCATACAGCATCGGTTTGGGATGATAAGTCTAAGGCTAATATTCCAAGGTTAATGAGTTTTATGAACGACTTTGGTTTAATTACAGGTCGTGATCCAAAAGGAAAGTATTTTCCAATGACCGATGTAATTCATAAAGTATTAAATGATATTGCTGTAGATGATTGGGATGTAATTATCGGAGGAGATTCGCATACACGTATGGCGAAAGGTGTTGCATTTGGAGCAGATTCTGGAACCGTTGCTTTAGCATTAGCAACAGGAGAGGCTACTATGCCAATTCCACAGTCTGTAAAAGTAACCTTTAAAGGAAATATGAAACCGTACATGGACTTCCGTGATGTGGTACATGCTACGCAAGAGCAGATGTTAAATCAGTTTGGCGGAGAGAATGTATTCCAAGGAAGAATCATTGAGGTACATATAGGTACTTTAACTTCAGATGAAGCCTTTACATTTACAGATTGGACGGCAGAGATGAAAGCAAAAGCATCTATCTGTATATCTGAAGATGCTACATTAGCAGAATCATTAGCAATTTCTAGAGATCGTATCCAAATTATGCTAGATAAAGGTATGGATAACGATAAGAAAGTATTACAAGGCTTAGTAGATAAAGCAAACAAGCGTATTGCAGAGTTAAAATCTGGTGAAAGACCAGCTTTAAAACCAGATGCAGATGCGGAGTACCATGCAGAAGTGGTAATTGATTTAGATAAGATTGTGGAGCCAATGATTGCGGATCCAGATGTAAACAACGAAGATGTATCTAAGCGTTATACACACGATAACATTCAGCCATTATCTTTCTACGGAGGTACTAAAAAAGTAGACTTAGGATTTATTGGGTCTTGTATGATCCATAAAGGAGATATGAAGATTTTAGCACAAATGCTAAAGAATGTAGAAGCACAACAAGGAGAAGTAGTATTTAATGCGCCTTTAGTAGTAGCACCACCGACATACAATATTGTAGATGAGCTAAAAGAAGAAGGCGATTGGGAAATATTAGAAAAATACTCTGGTTTTGTGTTCGATGATAGTGCACCAAAAGGATTAGCACGTACTAAGTATGAAAACATGTTATACTTAGAGCGTCCTGGATGTAACTTATGTATGGGTAACCAAGAAAAGGCTGAACCAGGAGATACCGTAATGGCAACTTCTACACGTTTATTCCAAGGAAGAGTTGTGAGAGATGCTGCGGAGAAAAAAGGAGAGTCATTATTATCATCAACACCAGTGGTTGTATTATCTACTATTTTAGGAAGAACACCTACTTTAGAAGAGTACGAAGCTGCTGTAGAAGGTATTGTACTTACAAAGTTTAAACCTTCTCAAAAGCAATTAGTAAGCTAGTTTTAGGTTTCGATTATAATATTTTTAAAAGTCCGAGTTTTTAAGCTCGGACTTTTTTGTTTTTATACGTCACTTCGAGTGATTCTGAAGAATGAAGAATTGTATCGAGAAGTTGGGTGTTGTCTTCGTTTTGTTTGGTTGAGTTTCTCGTTTTGGTGTGACTGTTTGGAAATGTTACATATCAAATTGTTTTAGAAACGTTCTTGATTTTAAGCAAGTTTTAATTTTCTTAAAATCAACAATCAACAATCAACAAACAACTAAGAACGAAGCAATAATTACTACTTCTCTTTTTTCTTGCCCAAAGAAACCTTGTAGTCGTCTATATTTCCTTTAATTTTTAAATTAAGGTATTTTGTTTTTTGATTAGCATCTACTTTTACAATTTCATCTTCTTGTTGGGTATTGCTAATACTGTCTTTTTTATTGCCAAATAATTTTTGCCAAGCGGCTTTTTTTACTGTTTTCCATGGAATACGTATATAATAATCAATGTTTTGATTGCTATCATGTGTACCAGATAATTCCATGTGCCCCAAAGTAGATTCAATAGTCATTGCAGGGATATTAATTTTTCCTTGTTTTATATGAAGGCTATTTTGCAAGGTATCAAACCTAATATTTTGCAAGTTTTTATCCTCCATATAATCGGATAGTGCTAGCATTGGGTTGTAATTTTTTAACCTTCCGTTTAATACTTTTACATCCATATCTATAGTAGATTGGTCTAAATCTGGCACCAAATCTGGATATACTCTAATTTTACCTTTTACTCTGGATGTAAGTTTTCCTTGTAAATTATCTGAAACGAGATGGTCTTGTCCAAAATTTTCAAATTTAAACAGCAATTTATCTAGATCAACATTGTTTAAAACCAAATTGGGTTGCATATAAATATGCTTTGGGTCGCTACCATTAAAATAGCCATTTAATTTAATATTTCCTCCTGCTGCATCCATATCTAATGTATCTATATAGATATAATGGTTGGGTGTTGTGCGTAAGTCTGCTTTAATGTTTTGTAGATCTATTCTATGGTATATAAAGTGATCAATATCTGCCTTAAATTGCATAGCTGTAAATGGCAACTCATATAAATTAAATGCATTTGTATGTTCTTTTACATAAGCAGTTTTAGATGTGGTAGTTACTTCTTTAGGTTTGGGCGGACTTACATTGAAATTAAAAAGGGTATCAAAATCTATATAATTTGCTTTTAAAGCCAATAGGTTATCGTTCTTCTTTGTTTGTGGGTCTTTCCCTAGGTAATAGTTTAAATCAAAATTAAAATTGGTGCGTCCTATTTCTCCATGAAAGTCTTTTATAACTACATGTTCGTCTTCGTAATGAATATTCCCTTTAAAATCATGAAAGCGAAGTGGATGTAGTTTCATGGTTGTATTTAAAGAATCTAAAGCCAAATCTATGGAGTGTAACTCAGAATCTTTATAATGCATACTAGAGCCAAAATGTAATACTAAATCATCAAACTCTTCGTGTCTGTATTCTTTAGGGACATAATTTTCTCCTTTGTACGAAAACAGGTCTTCTAATCTTAATGTATTAGAAGTAAGATTTATATCTAATTTAACATCTCCATTACGTTCGGGTTTCATCCAAAAAGCATAATCATGTATAAGTCCGTTAAAATGAAAATCGCTATCATCTATATAACCTGTAAAATCTACTATTTTTAAGTCTTGATCATCTATTAATATGTCAGCATTAAAATCATGTAATTTGTGCGGATAATGTTTAAGGTCTGCATATAAACTATCGATAAAAAACTCACCTTTTGGTAAATGTTTAGCTTCTGTAAAATCTTTGGCGGAAGCTTTAAAAAAGAGCCCAAGGTTTAAGTTTTTTATTTGTTCATCGATACCAGTTTGGATAGAGTCTTGTATAGAAAAACCAGTTAGTTGTGCAACATCTAAGGTTTTAGATGTAATGTTTAGATGAGTTTCTACAGGTGTATTGGTATGATGTACTAAGGCAGGTAAATTAGAAAGAAAACCACTTATAGATACATCTGAATTACCCAGTAGTAGTTCAAATTGGTTTAGGCTTGCCTTCTTATCGTTCATAACTAAATGAACATCTAAATTGTGTAAGGGAGCGGGGAGTTCTTTAGCAGTAAAACTTAAATCTTTTACAATTAGTTCTGTAAAATATGCTTGGTTAAGTTTTTGTAATGCATTTTCTGGGTTATCTAGATCAATAATATCATGAAAATTCATTTTAAGAGCTACTTGTCCAGAGGCATTTTGTACCTGTTGTAGTTCAAAAAAATCTGTAATAAAATCGAGATTAAAATTCGAGTTTATTTGCATATCAATTTCTGGAGCTTCAAAATTTTTAACAAAAACAGCTCCTTTAAATATCCCTTTTTCTAAAGAGGCTGTCATATCTGTTAAAGAAAATTCCATGGTACTGGCATTCCTATTTGCTCCATTGGTAAAATGGCCGTTAAAGCCCATGTTATCTATTTTTTTTCCTTTTTTAGTGTTTTCTAAAAAAGCTTTTCCTGCCCCAAAATAGGCATTAATAAACGGTCTGTTTCCTTTATTAGATGGTCCTTGTATACTAGCATTAAAATAAATTTCACCTGCATTTTTATATTTTTCTAATATGGGGATTACATCTGCTGGTGCAAAGGCAATAAGCATATCAAAATTAGGCTTGGTTCCTTTTATGGAAAGGTCTAGGTCTACATCATTCTTTGTGTCTATAGTCCCTTCTAATTCAAAATCGCCATTTTCCATAGCAATACCAGAAGGTTCTATGTTAAGAATACCCGTAGCCTCGTTAAATGTTACATTTGTATGTACTTCAAAATGTTTTTTATGGATAAAAGTAGTGTCTCCGTCTTTTATTACATTGAGTTCAAAATTGGTATCTATATGCCCAGCGATAGTGCTATCTTTTTGGCGAAAACCGCCTGTGCCAGAATAAATAAACTTTTCTACATCGGTATTAGTAGCTTCATCTAGCGTATGAATATCTAGATTTTTAAGCTTTATTTTTTTTAAATGAATATTGGTGGTAGGAGTTTCTGTTTCAGAAGTATTCGCTAAGGAATTTTGAATATTAGTTGTATTATTTTCATGAATTACAATATTAAAAACACCTTCTTCTAATATTAAAGACTGTATATCATAATTTCCTTTTACAATATCCCATAGATTAAAACCTATAAATAGGTCTTTTACATCCATTATACTGGGGGCATTGTCTTCTTTTGTTTCAAAAATATGTACATCATATACTTTTATAGAGATATAAGGAAAACTGCCAAAAAGAGATAATTCACTTTCTCCAACACTAATAAGGCCTTTGTGTTCTTTATTTAGTTTTGCAATTTCCTCTTTAACAATTTCAGATTGGTTATGCTGTATATATAGCATTAGACCTCCTACTAGTAGTATTGGTACTAAGACTAGTACTAATAAAATTCGTCTCCAGAATTTCTTAATCTTCACAGTAGATGTCTTTAGAGTTAGTAAACTACTTTAAGACATTTAAATCTTAAAGGGCTTGAACTTTAAAAGTAACGAATTCGTAGGAGAAAAATTTTGTTTTATATGCGATTTAGTTTGTTGTTTAACAGCTTTTATTAATTAGCTATTTAAAAGTCGTTTTTCTGATAAAAATAAATTTATGGCAGTTAACAAATTATGAATCTAGATTATGGAGTAAAACCACGAAATAGTTGCCCTTATAAGCATGCGTTAAATTTCGTATCTTAGGGAGCAATTAAGCTAAAAAACAATAAGTTATATGGCATTTGATATTGATGTAATAAAGGGAGTTTACGCAAGAATGAAAGATTGTGTAGATGTAGCTAGAAAAGTTGTTGGGCGACCACTAACACTTTCTGAAAAAATATTGTATAACCATCTTTGGGATGGTAAAGCAACTAAAGCTTTTTCTCGTGGTAAAGATTATGTAGATTTTGCTCCAGACCGTATTGCTTGCCAAGATGCTACGGCACAAATGGCATTATTGCAATTTATGCAAGCAGGTAAAGCTAAAGTAGCCGTACCAACAACGGTACACTGTGATCATTTAATTCAGGCAAAAGAAGGCGCTGCTAAAGATTTAAAGCATGCAAATAATACAAGTAGTGAAGTTTTTAACTTTTTAGAGTCCATATCTAACAAATATGGTATTGGATTTTGGAAACCAGGCGCAGGTATTATTCACCAAGTAGTATTAGAAAATTATGCTTTCCCGGGTGGGATGATGATTGGAACCGATTCTCATACCGTTAATGCAGGAGGATTAGGTATGGTTGCTATTGGTGTTGGTGGCGCAGATGCTGTAGATGTTATGGCAGGAATGGCTTGGGAATTAAAATTTCCTAAATTAATTGGTGTAAAATTAACCGGAAAATTATCGGGTTGGACGGCGCCGAAAGATGTAATTTTAAAAGTAGCCGAAATTCTTACTGTAAAAGGAGGAACAGGAGCAATTGTAGAATATTTTGGACCAGGTGCTACCGCAATGTCTTGTACAGGAAAAGGAACCATTTGTAATATGGGTGCAGAAATAGGCGCAACAACATCTACCTTTGGTTATGATGCGTCTATGGAGCGTTATTTACGTTCTACAGATAGGGCAGATGTTGCAGATGCGGCAAATACAGTGAAAGAATACCTTACCGCAGATGCAGAAGTGTATGCAAATCCAGAACAGTATTTTGATCAAGTGATTGAAATTAACCTATCGGAATTAGGACCATTATTAAACGGACCTTTTACACCAGATTTATCTACGGAAGTAGGAGTAGCTATGTTAGAAAAAGCGAAAGCTAACGATTGGCCATTAGAAGTAGAATGGGGTTTAATAGGTTCTTGTACAAACTCGTCTTATGAGGATTTGTCTAGGGCTGCTTCAATTGCACAACAAGCTTTAGATAAAGGAATAAAAATGAAATCGGAATTAGGGATTAATCCTGGTTCTGAGCAAGTAAGATATACCGCAGAAAGAGATGGTATTCTAAATGTTTTTGAAAAATTAGATGCCAAAATATTTACGAATGCTTGTGGGCCTTGTATTGGGCAATGGGCAAGGTATAGTGACCCTAAAAATGCTCCAAAAAATAGCATAGTACACTCTTTTAATAGGAACTTTGCAAAGCGTGCAGATGGTAACCCTAATACACACGCATTTGTTGCTTCTCCAGAACTAACGGCTGCAATTGCAATTGTAGGTCGTTTAGATTTTAATCCGTTGAAAGATAAATTGATAGCAAAGAATGGAGATGAGGTTATGTTTGATGAGCCTAAAGGATGGGAATTACCACCAAAAGGTTTTGAGGTAAAAGATAACGGCTATTTAGAACCTGTTAAAGATGGTAGTGGGGTAGAAGTAGTTGTAAGTCCAACATCAGAAAGGTTACAATTATTAACTCCGTTTAAGCCTATTGGGAATAAAATTACAGGAGCTAAATTATTAATTAAAGCATTTGGTAAATGTACTACCGATCATATATCAATGGCTGGCCCTTGGTTACGTTTTCGCGGTCATTTAGATAATATTTCTAATAACTGTTTAATAGGAGCCGTTAACGCTTTTGGTAAAAAAACTAACTTTGTTAAAAATCAGCTCACTGGAGAGTATGCTGGTGTCCCAGATACGGCAAGAGCGTATAAAGCTGCTGGAGTAAAAACAATTGTTGTTGGCGATCATAATTATGGAGAAGGTTCGTCTAGAGAGCATGCTGCAATGGAACCGCGCCATTTAGGAGTTGCTGCTGTATTGGTAAAATCCTTTGCTCGTATTCATGAAACCAACCTAAAAAAACAAGGTATGTTGGGCTTAACTTTTGCGAACGAAGCGGATTACGATTTAATTCAAGAGGATGATACATTTAACTTTACAGATTTAAATGCTTTTGCACCTGGTAAACCATTAACTATAGAAGTGGTTCATACAGACGGAAGTACAAATACTGTTATAGCAAATCATACTTATAATCAGTCACAAATAGATTGGTTTAATGAAGGTTCTGCTTTAAATGTTATAAAAAAGGAAAATGCTGCTTCTTAAAAGCATTTTCTGTAAATAATTAACAAAAACTCCTGATATTCGTCAGGAGTTTTTTAGTTTTGGCTAAATCCTAATAAGCAATGAAAATAAACAAGAAGACCATTTTAAATATTTTACTTTTTGCTTTTATTTTATCCTTTTTTGTAACGCCATTAGGGGATTATAGTAAGGTGCTGTTAAATAAAATATTCTCTTTTAGTCCTTCAGTAACCGAAGAGACGAACCGAAATCAGATTAAGGATTATGATTGGAAGTTGAAAGATGCGGAATGGAATGTTTTCAATTTTAAAAAATCGAAAGGAAATGTAGTTTTTATAAACTTTTGGACTTCTTGGAATTTACCTTGTGAGGCCGAATTGGCTAGTATACAAAAGTTGTATGATGTATATAAAGATAAAATAGACTTTTATATTATTACCAATGAAGAGCGTGCTCCTGCAGAGGAGTTTATGTTAGAAAATGGATTTACTTTCCCTGTTACCTATTTGTATATAGGAGAAAAAATGCCAATTACAGAAACAAAAGCTCCCATGTCTTATTTAATAGATAAAAAAGGAAATATAGTAATACATAAAACAGGTATTGCTAATTGGAATACAAGTAAAGTGCATCAGTTGTTAGATAAACTTATAGCAGAGTAATGCCAGTATCTAAAAAACAAATTTCTAATGCGATTTTTATACTATTTATTATAATACTTCTTTTTACTCCTGTAGGTTTTCAAGTAAAAGTTTTTGTAAATAAATTATTGTCATTTAGCCCATCTACAATAGAAATAGATGAGCAAGAAAAATTAAAAAGTTACAATTGGTTGTTAGTTAATAATAAAGGAAAATCAATTGATTTTAAAAATGAAAAAGGGAATATTGTAGTTGTAAATTTTTGGGCTACATGGTGTCCGCCATGTGTAGCAGAAATGCCTAGCTTTCAAGAGTTATATGATGATTACGGTGATAAAGTAACCTTCCTTTTTGTAGCTTTAGATGATAAAGAAAAAGTAGCTGAGTTTATTTTAAAAAAAGGATATTCATTACCAGTTTATTATGAGGTAAATAATAGATCTAAACAATTTAATGCATCTAGTATTCCTGTAACTTACGTTTTAGATCAAAAAGGAAATATAATTGTAGAGAAAACTGGTGCGGCAGATTGGAATAGTACTTCTTTTAGAGTGTTGTTAGATGGTTTGTTGGTGGATTAGAAGATTACTAGTTTTGGAAATTGTACTAAGGTTTCTCGTAGGATACGTTGTTGTAGTTAGTTTTTTTACCAGATATGACCGATAAAATATAAAAATGCGCACCAGTATGTCCATAGGGAACTAAATAACGTTCCACTAATAAAAAAGAAAAGCCTGAATCTTTTTAATCTTATTCTATTTTTCAAATAATACCAATCAAAAAGTTCCAACAAAAGTCCTAAAGAATAGAAAATATTTGCTCCGATACCCCATGTTATAACTCCAAGTGTATCAGATGTTGACCAATAATATTCGCTTTCTGACATACCTCTATAAAGAGCTAAAATTCCAAAAGTTCCAACCGCAACGTTAAAAATCCATCTTTTGGATTCCCACCATTTAATATTTAATTTTAACTCTTCTATTGTCATTTTTAAATGTTACGTCCTAAAATACGGCTAAAGATTAATACTTGTTTTTAAGTGGCATCTTTGTGCACGTAATTAGGTGTTTTATAATTTAAACTCTTTCTTTTCATCATATGTTTTATTCTTGTCGGAAAACACATCTCTCATCAATTGAAAACTTCCTTGCTCGATAAGAGGCGTGTCCGTATATTTATTTAATTCCTTATTAAACTTTAAATAGTAATTAGTCTTTCTCTTCCGAGTATGATTGTTCATTATCAAGGAATCAATTTCCATTAACCAATTAGCTATTAAATCCAAATAATCAATAAATGTATGAGAACTGATATAAAACTTCTTTTCTTTTACTCTATTTGAATCATGAACTATGCTATGTCTAACTTTAATTATTAAAAAAATAGTTTTTATATCTATATTAGAAATATTAAGGATATCCATTTCGAAAATTATCTTGAATAAAGTATTTACTTTAGGTAAGTTATGATAAATGACGTCCTCCAAAGTGTTTATTGTTAATGATTCGGGACCTTCGATTACATGTTTAGGAGATAAATTTTTCTGGAAATTAAATTCTTCTACAAATTTGATTGATTTGGAAGAATCTTTCTTTATGTGCTCTACGAGTATATTATGCAGGTAACTTTCCATGATAGAAATAACATTAACTAATAAATGGTTATGGATAAGGTTTTTATCATTGAACTTTTTAATTTCTTCGTAAGTTAGGTCTTCTTGAGAATTAGTCTGTATGTTGGAGTTTTTAAATAGAGATGGATTTATAAACTTAAATAATGAAATATTGATAGCCGTTTCTAAAATATCTTCTAGGTCGGTAATAAATAATTTAATAGAATTACTCTTCTTCATTTTATTTCTTAATTAATTACAACAATTGGATATATCAGTTTCCTAAAACTAAAATAGGAACTTTTAAACTAAATAAGTAATCAGTTAACTACAATAATGTTTTTTTTTGTTGTTCTTAAGAATAAGTAGGAGAGTAGTAAAATTATGAGTTGGTCTATGGTAGAAAATTTATTACCACCAGTGGGTTTGATCCCTCGATGCTTGCATAGAAATGGCAAAAGGTAATTCCTTTTAACCTGAGTTGGATTCATCTTAATAACGTGTTTTCGATACAAAATTCTTATCAGAATTTCACTCTAACTGACGTTATTAAGATTAAAAAGCGTCATCTTTAGTACTTCTAAATTTCGACTAATCTAAGTACAGAATCCAGAGAAGAGTATTGAGATTAGTTTTTTAAATTATAGATTTTCATTAAAAGAATGAAATATATAGCTTGTATACTATTTTATTTAGGGTATTTATTTATATCAATATAGAAAATAGATTATACTTTTTTAAAATATTTAAAAGGAACGAAAAGCATTCCAAAACATTCTCCTTTGTCTTTTCCTAAATGTTTATGGTGCATTTTATGAGCTCTCCTTAATCCTTTTGCATACCAATTATTGGTGTTTCTTAGGATTTTAAAACGTTGGTGTATAAAAATATCATGCACAATAAAATAGGCAGCACCATATGCCATTATACCAAGTCCTAGTGGCCATCCGTACCAAAAATTGGTGTTTGCAGCAGCTGCAAAAAGAGACATACTAACTACGGCATAAAAAATAAAAAAAGCATCATTTCTTTCAAACCAAGAATCATGGTCTTTTTTATGATGGTCTTTGTGTAAAGACCATAGAAAACCATGCATTACATATTTATGTGTAAACCATGCCATAAATTCCATAAAAGCAAAAGTGCCTACAAATAGTAATATCCAAATGGTTGTATTCATAATTTATACTAAATTAAGTTTAAAGTTTATATACGATTTAGCTAACAATTCAAACTTCTGATAATTTGGTACTCTAATACGAGTATTTTTAATTTCTAAAGGTGGAGTGTTTTGTAATTTTTCTAATAACTTATAATAATATTTATAAGCAGTATATACACCAAATTTAGCTCCATTTGGTAATTGAGCTATACCTTTATAGCCAACAGCAAAATCGTGCTTAATTTCATTAATTATTTTTGTTTTAGAACCTTCATCCAACTCCATTAAATTTGTATTTGGGAAGTAAGTACGACTTAAATCTTCGAAATCTGCTTTTAAATCTCTTAAGAAGTTTACTTTTTGAAAAGCAGAACCTAATGCCATGGCACTATGTTTTAATTTTTCGTAAGTAGCATCATCACCTTGTACAAATACTTTTAAACACATAAGACCAACTACATCTGCAGAACCATAAATGTATTGTTTATATTCTTCGTCGGTATCGTATATTTTTTTATTTAAATCCATACGCATACTTTTCATAAAAGATGCTACTAAATGGTATGGGATATTGTATTTATGATAGGTATGCTGAAAAGAATTTAAAATAGGGTTTAAACTAATTTTTTGCTCTAAAGAAATTTTAAAATCTTCTTCGAACTTATTAAAAAGAAGCTCTTTGTTATAATCATGAAAACTATCTACTATTTCGTCTGCAAAGCGAACAAAACCATAAATATTATAGATATCTTTTCTAATAGTAGGAGATAGCATTTTTGTAGCTAATGTAAAAGAAGTGCTGTAAGATTCTGTTACTAATTTGCTACAATCGTATGAAATGGTGTCGAATATGGCTTTCATGTGTTACTGTTTTTAATGATTAGCTCAGAAGCTAGCTTTCCTGAGATTAAAGCTGGAGGAACTCCTGGTCCTGGGACCGTTAATTGTCCAGTAAAATATAAATTCTCTACTTTCTTACTTTTTAACTTAGGCCTTAAAAATGCAGTTTGTAAAAGAGTATTTGCCATGCCATATGCGTTTCCTTTATAAGAATTGTACTGTTCTTTAAAATCGTTAACACAAAAGCTCTCTTTAAATATAATACTATTTTCTACATTTTGTTTCGTTTTTTCTTGAAAACGTTTAATGATTAAATTAAAGTAAGATGTTCTTAATTCTGGTGTATCTTTTAAGTCTGTAGCTATAGGAATTAAGAAAAATCCTGTTTCGCATCCTTTTGGAGCCATACTATTGTCTGTAATAGATGGGAAGTTTACATAGAATAATGGATCTTTAGGCCATTTGGGGGTATCGTATATTTCTTCGGCATGTTTTTCAAAATCTGTATCAAAAAATAGATTGTGATGTTCAATATTATCTAACTTTTTATCAAAACCAACATAAAACAACAAAGAAGAGGGAGCAAAAGTTTTTTTATCCCAATAAGCCTCAGAATACTGTCTATGTTCAACATCTAATAAGCTTTCTGAATGATGGTAATCTGCTCCGCTTAAAACAACATCTGCATCAATATTTTCATTATTTACTGTAATTCCAATTGCTTTTTTGTGCTGTACTCTAATTTTTTCAACATTAGCATTGGTGTTTATAGTAACGCCTAATTCTTTTGCTAACGAAGTCATAGCTTTTATAATTTCGTACATACCACCTTTTGGGTGCCATGTGCCTAAACCAAAATCGGCATAATTCATAAAATTGTAGAAAGACGGAGTTTTGTTTGGTTTAGCTCCTAAAAATAGCACAGGGAATTCTAGTGTAGCTATTAATTTAGGATTTTTAAATTTTTTACGAACTTGTTTACTTATGGTCGTAAAAAACTGATTTACTCTTATAGCTGTTTCTGGAGTAATTAGTTCTAGAGGTGAAACTCCAGGGCGTAATACTATCTTATTAATAGCAATATTATAGTTTTTTTGCGCTTCTGAAATAAATTTTCTTAAGTGCTTAGAGCTACCTTTTTCTATACGTTCAAATTCTACACAAATTTTATCCATAGAATCACCAATGGTTATGCTATCATCTGAAAAGAATATTTTGTAAGCAGGGTTTAATTTATCTAACTGGTAGTAATCACTTGTTTTTTTATTAAAATCAGCGAAAAATTTATCAAAAATATCGGGCATCCAATACCAACTAGGACCAATATCAAACGTAAATCCATCTTTTATTAGTTGTCTGCATCTACCTCCTGTAGTATTGTTTTTTTCATAAATAGAAACACTGTTCCCTTCTTTAGCAAGGTAACAAGCTGCTGCTAGAGCAGAGAAACCTGAACCAATAATGATAATTTTTTTCTTCATTTATAGTAGTGGGAATTCTATTTAGATATTATTTGTTAGTTCTTCTATAGAACGAAACACCTTTATATTGGTAGGTAAATTATCTTTTTCTAAATATTGAGTCTGATGACCTAAAATCCATAAATTAGAATTAGAAACAGTTGTTATTTCTTTTGTAAATTCTGTAATATAATTATTGATTTTATCCTTAGTGGGTTGAATAGTAAAATAGGATATAAAATATAAATCTGAATGATAACCAAGTATTCTTTTTAAATCCTTAATAGGTAAGGATTGTCCTAAATAAATGGCTTTGTAGCCATTTAATAAGATTTCATAATTTAAGTACAGTAAACCTAATTCATGAATTTCATTCTCAGGTAAATAAAGCACAAATGTTTTATCTTTTTTTATAGGTTTGCTTACTTGTAAAGCATCAATATTTATTATTGTTTTTTGTTTAATTAAGTTAGTTACAAAATGTTCATGTGCAGGACTAATAGTATTTGTTTGCCACAACAAGCCTATTTCATTTAAAAAAGGAATAAATACATTGTAAAAAATATCTTTAAACGATTTTTCTTTAGATAATGTATTGTAGGTTTTAAAGAAAAGATTTTGGTCAAAATTAATCATGGCTAATTTAAAAGCATTGTATACATAATCTTTGTTCGCATGCTTTGTTATAATTTCATTGACCAATACCGGAATACTATTTTCTGGTATTTTAGCTATTTTAGAAATTTTGTAACCACTGTTGTACAACAATGTTATATTTAAGAGTTTTTGTAAACTACTTAAATTGTAGTGTCTTATATTGGTAACAGTTCTATCTGGGGATAAAAGGTTGTATCTTTTTTCCCATATACGGATAGTATGAGCTTTTATACCAGATAAATTCTCTAAATCCTTTATACTAAAACTATCTTTTATATTGTTCATTGTTTTGCTAAAAAAATTAAACAAAATAAAGTTAGTTAAAAAATTAATACATACACTAGCTTAATTCATTTTTTTTGAAATTTTAGTAGAAAAAGAAGAAATAATGTGCTTTAGGAGGTAAAAAAGAACATTGTTTTGATGTTTTTTTGTGCCCACGACTGGATTCGAACCAGCACGTCCTTGCGAACACCACCCCCTCAAGGTGGCGTGTCTACCAATTTCACCACGTGGGCTTGTATATTAAAATACTAAAAAAATAAGTTACAAATATATTATAACAAAGCTTTAATTCGTATTTTTTTTGATATAAAATACTTAGCCGTAGTGGTAGATTTTATCTCTTAGTAAAAGGCACTAAAAACTTAGTTCTACCATTTTAATGTTAAAAATAGCGAACTGATAAACGTATAATAAAGTTATTATTATTTAATGCTTGGTTTTTATTTTGCTATCGATTTCTTTAATAAGCCAGCATAATACGCCTATAGCAATTCCTCCAAAACCAATTAAAATTAGTAGTTTTTCCATTTTATATTTGTTAGTTAGGTTGTAATACAATTAACGTATTTTTCTTGTTAATTTTGAAAGAAAAAACTGCTAACTGCTGGTTGTGCTAATATATATAAAATGTTAAGTTTTAACAAATTTTTAAACAAAAAACCTCCATTTAGGAGGTTTTAAACTGTTTGTAATAAGTGAGTTAAATATTTGGTTGTGGAGTCATTCGTAAATATGGTTTTACTTCTTCTACTCCTTTTGTAAATATTCCTTTAGCATCTTCTGTTGTTATAGCTGGGCTAATAACAACATCATCTCCGGGTTTCCAATTTGCTGGTGTAGCCACTTTGTGGTTTGCTGTTAATTGTAAAGAATCTATAACACGTAATAGTTCATGAAAATTACGACCAGTAGAGGCTGGGTAGGTAATAATTAACTTTACAGTTTTATCTGGACCAATGATATATACAGAACGTACGGTTAAAGTACTGTTAGCATTCGGATGAATCATGTCATAAAGGTCAGAAACTTTCTTGTCCTCATCGGCTATAATAGGAAAGTTAACAGTGGTATTTTGAGTTTCGTTAATATCTTTAATCCATTCGGCATGTGATGCAGCTCCATCAACACTTAGTGCTAACATTTTTACATTACGTTTTTCAAAATCATCTTTAAATTTTGCGGCTGTACCTAGTTCTGTAGTACAAACCGGAGTAAAATCTGCTGGGTGAGAAAATAATATTCCCCATCCGTCACCAATATAATCATATAGATTAATCATTCCAGCAGAACTATCCGCTGTAAAATCTGGAGCTATATCTCCTAATCTTATTGTTGCCATAATATATTTTTAAGTTGAAATATTTAGTTAATTTCTTAATGTGGATAATTCTATAAAGTTAAGAGTATCTTAAATAAGTTTCATTTTTGAAAGGTTAAAAATCTATTAAAGTTTATGTGTATTCATTAAAGTTTTTTAGTGTAACTTTTGTACTTTTATTTTATGGATACTGCTACGTTAGAAAATTTAAAATACCCAATCGGACATTTTCAATGTCCTGAATCTATTACAGAAGTTCATGTTTCTAATTGGATAAAAGAACTAGAAATACTTCCAAAGAAGTTAGAGGATTTAGTATCTGGATTAAATGCATTACAATTAGAAGTAACTTATAGGCCTGGAGGGTGGACTATAAGGCAAGTAATACATCATATTGCGGATAGTCATCATCATAGCTATACGCGTTTTAAATGGGCGCTTACCGAGGGTAAACCTTTAATTAAGGCTTATGATGAGAACAGTTGGGCAAAGTTATTTGATGCCCATACAGCCCCTATACAATTATCTATAGATTATATTAAGGCTTTACATGCAAAGCTAGTATACCTTTTAAGAGGACTTTCGGAAGAAAAATTAGAGAAAAGATATATACATCCAGAAGGTAATATAGAAGTAACCGTTGCAGAAAATATAGGGAAATATGCATGGCATGGAAATCACCATTATGCGCATATAGAAAACTTAATTATTGAGCAAGGGTGGTAATATTAAGCATCTTTTTCTCCTCCTTTTGGGCCATAAAAAATCACCCAAGTAGAAAAATCATCTGTAAAATTTTCAAATCTGTGGATATTCCCTGCTGGCACAAATAAAAAATCACCAGGTTTAAAGGTGCATCTTTTGTCATTATTTAAAAATTCACCAGAACCAGAAATTATAATGTATGCTTCATCTTTGGTATGTGGTTGCTGTAGGTCTACTTTATTAGGTTTGTAAACCTCAATTTCTAAAGTTCCATGATTAAATAATGATATAAATTCTTCTTTGCTATTAGTTAATTTAGCTAAGGCATCATCTTTATCTATTTTCATAACCATTTAATATTACAGCCAATACTGGGTTTTTGTTCCGAGTTAACTTCCTTACCTGTTAAAACGGCATCCATTGCATTGCATAAATCTATACCCGTTAAAGGAAGATCATTTCCAGGCCTAGAATCATCTAATTGTCCACGATATACTAATTCTAAATTGTTATTAAATAGGTAAATATCTGGGGTGCAAGCAGCATCGTAAGCTTTTGCAACCTCTTGTGTAGCATCATATAAATAAGGGAAACTGTAATTTTCTTTTTTGGCAAGCTCTGTCATTAAATGCGGAGCATCTTGCGGATAGTTTATAATATCGTTACTAGAGATAGCAACAAAAGATATTCCCTTTGCTTGGTATTCTAAAGCTAGCTTAGTTATTAGCGGATTTACGTGTATTACAAATGGGCAATGGTTACATATAAATAATATTACAGTTCCTTTTTCTCCTTTTGTATTTTCTAATGTTTTGTAGTTGCCAGATACAGTATCTAAAAGGTTAAAATTAGGTGCTATTGTACCTAGAGCTAACATATTACTTGGTGTTCTTGCCATGCTATTTTATAATTATGTTTTGTAAAATAAAAAACGACTCTTTTTCGGAGAGTCGTTTTTTGTGTTTTTATATGAATTGATGTTTAAATATCATCAAAATCTACATCTGTAAAACTCTCTGTAGAAGTTTCTACTACATCTTCTGCTTTAGGGCTTTCTAAAACTTCGTCTTTTTTAAAGTCTTTTTGGTGTCTTTCAGAAATTACCTCGCTACCTTTTTCATCAACAATGTAATTCATCATTTCGTTTAAAATTTCTTGGAAAGAAGTAAAGTCTTCTTTGTACAAGTATATTTTGTGTTTTTTGTAATGAAATGAACCATCGTCATGCGTAAACTTTTTGCTTTCTGTTACCGTTAAATAGTAATCTCCAGCTTTTGTACTTCTTACATCAAAAAAGTAAGTTCTTCTTCCTGCTCTTAAAACTTTAGAATAAATTTCTTCTTGATCCATTAAATTTTTCTCGCTCATCTCGTCTAGTGTTCTAGTTATGTCAATTACTCATTAATTCTGTCAAAAATGGAAAAAAAAACCTAATATAACAAGACTTTTTTAGTTTTCTTTCTCTGATACTTGATTGAGGTAAAGTTCTTTGTAGTAGCTATTTGCGTTAATTAAATCTGCATGAGTTCCTTCTTGTAGAATTTTTCCATCTTCTAAAACTATAATTTTATCAGCATTTTTAGCGGCGGAAACTCTATGGCTTACAATAAGTGTGGTTTTATTTTGAGAAGCTTTTTTTAAGTTGTTTAAAATTTCTTCTTCTGTTTCTGTGTCAACAGCAGATAAACAATCATCAAATAAATAAATGGTTGGATCTTTTAAAAGAGCTCGGGCAATAGAAACACGTTGTTTTTGCCCGCCACTTAATGTAATTCCTCTTTCCCCTAGAACAGTATCGTAACCATTAGAAAAGCCTGTAATGTTTTTATGTACAACTGCTTTTTTAGCAACGGTAATAATTTCATTGTCGGTAGCATTTTCTTTACCAAATTTTATGTTGTTTTTTATGGTGTCTGAAAATAAGAAGGCGTCTTGTGGTACAGTACCAATAGCGTTTCTTAAATTGTTTAGGTTTAATTTTTTTATGGAATAATCTCCGATAGTTATTTCGCCAGAATCGGCATCGTATAATCTTGTAACTAAGTTTAGTATAGTAGATTTTCCAGAGCCTGTTTTACCAATAATAGCAACTGTTTCTCCTTCGTTAATTGTAAACGAGGTATTTTTTAATGCTGTAATATTAGTATCATCATAGGTAAAAGATACATTCTTAAATACAATTTTTCCTGTTATTGGTGTTTCTTCTTTAACTTCATTTTTAATGTCTGGAACAATATTTAAAAATTCATTAATTCTTTTTTGCGAAGCTTCAGCACGTTGAATAATAGAGGTTAGCCAACCCACAATGGCAACAGGCCAAGTAAGCATATTTACGTAAAGTATAAATTCTGCAATAATACCAATAGAGGCTATTTCTCCGTTTATATATTGTTTACCACCTATATAAATAACAAAAATGTTACTAATACCTATTAATAGTATCATTAGCGGAAAAAACCAGGCATTTACTTTTGCTAATGCCATACTTTTTTGTTTCCCTTCTAGGGCAAGTGCTTGTATGTCTGTATTTATTTTAGGCTCTAATCCATATGCTTTTATAACAGAAATACCAGAAAAAGCTTCTTGTGTAAATGTAGATAAAGAAGATAGGTATTCTTGAACAACTGTACTGCGTTTGTGAATTATTTTACTAATCTGATATATAAGAACAGATAAAAAAGGCAATGGTATTAATGTGTAAAAGGCTAACGTAGGAGCCTTTATAAACATAATAGGAATTAAACAAGCAAATAAAGTAAGTGTTTGTATGCCATACATAATGGCAGGACCTCCGTACATACGTACTTGTGTAACGTCTTCACTAATACGATTCATTAAATCGCCAGTTCTGTTTTTCTTATAAAAATTTAAGTTTAAGGCTTGGTATTGCTCATAGATTTCATTTTTTAAATCGTACTCTATATACCTAGATACATTAATAATAGTTTGCCGCATTAAAAATGTAAAAAAACCAGAAAGTAAGGCTGCTGCTATTATAATAAATATATTTTCTAATAATTGTTCTTCTATAACAGCCACAGACATAGTACCATTCTTAATGGCATTTTCTACTATTTTAAAAGACTTATTTACATACGGAGGCATTACTAAAGAAAAAACACGAGCTATAACAGTAATTATTACACCTAGTAATAATTTAAGCCAATATTTTTTTAAGTATTTGTTAATGTATTTTAATTCTTTCATTTAGCTAGAGTGCTATAAATCGTTTTTTTTACAAAAGCACAAATATAGCGGTTTGCCCTATAAATAAATGTTATAAAAAGTATAATATAAAAACAGTTTGCTGTAGGTAGGAAAGAAAATATAAATTACTTTTGCCACGCAAAATATTTATAAAAATAAAGTTCTTTAAAATGCTTACAAGAAGGCACATTCGTGTAAAAGTAATGCAGTGTATTTATGCACTTACGCAATCAAAGAGTGATTCTTTAGAGGGTCAGCAAAAGTTTTTAAAAGCTAGTATAGACAACATGTACTCTTTGTATTTGTTAATGTTAAGTCTTATGATAGAAATTCATAAGATGGCAGAAGACCAATTAGAGCGTTCTTCTAAAAAATATATTGCAGTAGATACAGATAATTATCCTAATAAAAAGAAGTTTGTTGCTAATAAATTATTACAACAAATAACAGAAAACAGAGTATTAAAGAACGAATTAGAAGCAAGAAAACTTAAAAATTGGTATTTAAATGAGGAGTATGTAAAAATACTTTACAAAGAGATACTAAATTCTGATGTTTATAAGGCTTACATGAGTGCTACTACAAGCACTTACAACGAGGATAGAAAATTAATCTTGGAACTTTTTAAAACTGTAATAGCTCCAAATGATAAAATTTACGAGTATTTTGAAGACGATAAGCTTACTTGGGTAGATGATATTCCTATTGTAAATACATTTATTTTAAAGCAGTTAAAGAAAGTAAAAGAGGACGATAGTGTTTCTTTCTTTTTGCCTCAATTATTAAAGGATGACGATGATTTAGAATATGCTAAAAAGTTATTAACTAAAACACTATTAAACAACGAATCTTTAGTAAAAGAAATAGAAGGGAAAACACCCAATTGGGATAAGGATCGTATAGCAGATATAGATGCTATTTTATTAAAGATGGCTATATGCGAATTGCTTAATTTTTCATCAATTCCAGAAAGAGTAACTATAAATGAGTATGTAGAAATTTCAAAAGAATACTCTACACCTAAAAGTAGTATTTTTATTAATGGTATTTTAGATAATTTGGTAAAGGAATACAAAGCGGACGGAAAATTAAAAAAGATAGGTAGAGGTTTGTTATAAGTAAATATTCCTTTAATTTCGCAACAAATGAAAAATTCTACACTGATGAAAAAAATATTTTTAACTTTTAGTTTAGCATTAACTTTAGCTTTTGTTTCTTGTAAAGAAGAGGCATCTAAAAAAATTAATTCGGCTAATGTTGAGGCTGCTGCAGATAGAGATGCTGCTGCAAAAAATGTACCTGTAATGAGTTTTGAAAAATCTGAGCACGATTTTGGTTCTATTACACAAGGGACTCCTCAGAAAACTGTTTTTAAGTTTACAAATACCGGAAACGCACCATTAATTATTACGAATGCAAAAAGTACTTGTGGTTGTACAGTACCAGAATACCCTAAAAAACCTATTGCACCTGGAGCTACAGGAGAGCTTTTAGTAAACTTTAATGGTTCTGGAAAAAATGAAGTAACAAAAACAATAACAGTAACTGCTAATACAGCAAAAGGCACTGAATTACTAAAAATTAAAGCCTTTGTTAACCCTAAAGATGCACCTATTGGTGTGGTAAAATAATACCAATTTTAAGAATGGAAAATATAGGACAATTTCTTCCGATGATATTAATTTTTGTGGTAGCATATTTTTTTATGATACGCCCACAAATGAAACGCCAGAAGGATGAAAAGAAATTTGGAGAAGAATTAAGTAAAGGAGACAAAGTAGTTACCAGAAGCGGAATGTATGGTAAAGTCGTTGAGTTAAACGATAAAGACAATTCTTGTGTTTTGGAAACTATGGCAGGGAAAATTAAATTTGATCGTTCTGCTATTTCTTTAGAAATGAGTAAAAAATTAGCAAAGCCCTCGGCAATAGAGAAAAAATAATTACTCTATATAAATAGGATATAAAAAGCATCAATTTTAAATCTAAAATTGATGCTTTTTGTTTTAAGAAGCCTGTTCAGCTGTAAGTTCGCATATTTTAGTAATAACTTCTACTGCTTTTTGCATGCTCTCTACAGGTACGTATTCGTATTTTCCATGGAAATTATGTCCGCCTGCAAAAATATTAGGACAAGGTAGTCCCATATAACTTAGTTGAGAACCATCTGTACCCCCACGTATGGGTTTAATAATAGGTGTAATACCAATTGCTTCCATGGCATTTTTAGCAGTTTCTACAATATGAAAAACAGGTTCTACTTTTTCTCTCATATTATAATATTGATCATTTACTTCTAAAGTAATACAATCGTTATATGTGCTATTAAGTTTTTTAGTAATAGTATGTAAAAGCAATTTTCTATCTTCAAAATTAGTTTTGTCGTGATCACGCACTATTAACTCAATTTCAGCATGTTCTATACTTCCGTTTATATGGTGTATATGATAAAAACCTTCTCTTTCTGTAGTATGTTGGGGTACTTCTTGTTGGGGTAATAAAGCCATAAATTCATTAGCAATACCAATGGCATTTATCATTTTACCCTTTGCATAGCCAGGATGTACACTTTTACCCTGAATTGTAATTTTTGCACCAGCAGCATTAAAATTTTCGTATTCTAACTCGCCAATTTGGCTACCATCCATAGTATAAGCCCAAGAAGCACCAAATTTAGCAACATCAAACTTATGAGCACCTCTACCAATTTCCTCATCAGGAGTAAAGCCTACTCTAATAGTACCATGTTTAATTTCTGGATGTTGAATTAAATATTCCATAGCGGTAACAATTTCTGTTATTCCTGCTTTATCATCGGCACCCAAAAGGGTTGTACCATCTGTAGTAATAATAGTTTTGCCTTTGTATAGTAACAAATCGTCAAAATAATCGGGAGAAAGTATAATGTTTTTTTCTTCGTTTAAAACAATATCTTTTCCATCATAATTTTTTATAATTTGTGGCTTTACATTAGTTCCAGAAAAATCAGGGGTAGTATCAAAATGCGCAATAAAACCAATGGTAGGGACATCAAAATTACAATTACTAGGCAATGTAGCCATAATGTAAGCATGTTTATCTATGGTTACCTCTTGCATTCCAATTTGCTTTAATTCAGCTACTAGTTTATGCGCTAAATCCCACTGCTTTTTTGTGCTGGGAGTAGTGTTAGAACTGGCATCGCTTTGCGTATCAATAGTAACATAGCTTAAAAATCTATCTATAATGTTTTGCATGCATATAATTTTATCTCAAAAATAAGGTTTATATTGTTGTTGCGATACTGTTTAATAGATGTAAAAAGAAAATAATGAATGTTAAAAACTATACTTTTTTAGCCCTGTTTTTATTAATTGGTCTTCTAGGAAAAGCACAAGATTGTGTGTTAGATATTGGAGGAGAACATTATAAAACTATAGAAAGTGCTTTTCAGTTAAATGCAGCACAAAAACAAAAATTAGAAAGTTTACGAGCAGCATTTGCTGTAGAAGCAAGATTGATTAATGAGGAAGCAGAAAAGCTTTTTGATACGCATCCGCAAAGCACACCAGAAGAATTAACGGTTTTAGGACAAAAGTATAATGTTATAAAGCAAAAGTTATTAGATGTAACTATTAAGTACGATAAAAAATTATTAAGCTCTTTTAACGAAAAGCAAAAAGAACGTTATCATAACCTTTGTAAAGAAGCTGCTAGGCGTCCATTGGTTGTTAAATAACAATGTTTCGTATTTATGTTGATAAAATAGTGTGTAAAAGCATTTCTAGAGCATTGTAGTTTGTATTTTTGCAAAAATCAAAAATACCAATGTACAAACTACTCCTCCGGCCTATTTTTTTTCTTTTTGATCCAGAAAAGGTACACCATTTTTCTTTCTCAATGATAAAGCTATTCTCTAAAATTGGCTTTTCGGGACTTTTTAGGTCAATGTATTTGGTAGAGGATAAGCGTTTAGAACGAGAAGTTTTTGGTTTAAAATTTAAAAATCCAGTAGGTTTAGCAGCCGGATTTGATAAGGATGCTAAGTTATACAATGAGTTGGGTAATTTTGGATTTGGATTTATAGAAATAGGAACACTAACTCCAAAACCACAAGAGGGGAATCCTAAAAAACGATTATTTAGACTAAAAGAAGACCAAGCTATTGTTAACCGTATGGGTTTTAACAATAAAGGGGTAATGAATGCTGTAGAGCGTTTGCAGCAAGACAGAAATATATTAGTAGGAGGTAATATTGGTAAAAACAAAGTAACCCCTAATAGCGAGGCAACAAAAGATTATTTAATCTGTTTTGATGTTTTGTTCGATTATGTAGATTATTTTGTAGTAAATGTAAGTTCTCCTAATACGCCAGGTCTAAGAGAGTTACAAGATAAGGAGCCTTTAACTGCTTTATTAAAAGATTTAAAGAAAGAAAACGTAAAAAAGGCTGCAAGAAAAAAGGTAAAAGAAAAACCTATTTTACTAAAAATAGCTCCAGATTTAACAGAAGATCAGTTATTAGATATTATAACAATTGTAAAGGATAGTAAAATAGATGGTGTTATAGCAAGTAATACAACTATTGAGCGTAAAGATTTAAAATCGCACCGCATTTATGTAGAAGAAAAAGGAGGTTTAAGCGGTAAACCATTAAAAAATAGAAGTACAGAAGTAATACGTTTTTTAGCAGAAAAAAGTAATAAGGCATTCCCTATTATTGGCGTAGGGGGAATTCATTCTGCAGAAGACGCATTAGAAAAGTTAGAGGCAGGAGCAGACTTAGTACAATTGTGGACAGGATTTATTTATGAAGGCCCAGCATTGGTAAAACAAATAAATAAAGCCATTTTAGCAAATGCTTAAATAACAGTAAGTATATTATTTTCTCATAAATAATGGTAAATTTGAGATTGAGAAGATAAGATTTTCATGTCCGAATACCTTAAAATTATAGAATGCCCAAGAGATGCCATGCAAGGCATTAAACCATTTATACCTACTAATGAAAAGGTAAAGTATATTCAATCTTTATTAGGGTGTGGTTTTGATACTATAGATTTCGGAAGTTTTGTTTCTCCAAAGGCAATACCACAATTGGTAGATACTGCAGAAGTGCTTTCTAAATTAGATTTATCTAAAACAAAAAGTAAGCTTTTAACTATAGTAGCCAATGTAAGAGGGGCTAATGATGCCTGTAAGCATTCAGAAATAGATTATTTAGGCTTTCCGTTTTCAATCTCAGAAAACTTTCAAATGCGTAATACGCATAAAACTATAGCAGAGTCTGTAGCTAATTTAGAAGAGATTTTTAATATTGCTGATGCTGCAAATAAAGAAGTAGTAACCTATTTATCTATGGGATTTGGGAATCCTTATGGAGACCCCTGGAATGTAGATGTTGTAGGGGAGTGGACAGAGAAATTAGCAAGTATGGGCGCTAAAATTTTGTCTTTGTCCGATACTGTTGGTACTTCTACACCAGAAACAATAGATTATCTTTTTTCTAATTTAATTCCAAAGTATCCAAATATTGAGTTTGGTGCGCACTTGCATACTACACCGGCAAAGTGGCACGAAAAAGTAGATGCAGCCTATAAAGCAGGTTGTAGAAGATTTGATGGTGCAATTAAAGGTTTTGGAGGCTGCCCTATGGCTACAAACGAGCTTACAGGAAATATGCCTACAGAAAAAATGCTTTCCTATTTTACGTCTGAAAAAGCAGAAACCAATGTAAATTGGATGGTTTTTGAAGCTGCTCATAATAAAGCTTTGGCTTTATTTTCTACGTATCATTAAGACTTAATCATCTGTTATTATGTGATTTATATATTACCTAAATGTTAAATATTAATTTTATTTAGATTTAGTACAAATAAACTTTGCGGTTTTGACTTTAGGTTTTATATTTGCGCTTTATTTGTAATGAATCTTAATAAGAATAGATAATGAGAAAGTTTTATATAATACCCCTTTTAGCAGCAACATTTTTTGCATCGTGTAAGAGTGATGATAATGGTGGTTCAGAATTACCAAAAATAGATAATCCTACTTCGTATACTTTCGAAAGAAATGGAGAGTCTACAGTAAGTTTTGGTGGGCAAACAACCAGAATTAAAATGGGAGAAGAAATTATTTCTGCATTAAAAGACCCAACTAATACAAAAGCAGATATAGAATCTATGTTTGCGCATGTAGAAGGTAATGCAAATTTTAGTGATGCAGCATTAAATGCTTCTGATAAGAGTGTACGTAGTAAAACTGCCGCTTCGGAAGATTATTTTAAAGCTAATACTACAGATGGTAATGCAATAAAAGCAGATTTTGAGTCATGGATTGCAGCACAAGATGATGAGATTTTTGAAAATTGGAATAATGATGCAACCAAAGGTAATGCTGGTAATATACAAGAAGCGGGTGGTGGTGCAACACGTTATGTAAGTGCAAAAGGATTAGAATATAACCAAGCAATTAATAAAGGTTTAATAGGAGCTTTAATGGTAGACCAGGCGCTTAATAATTATTTAAGCCCAGCCGTTTTAGATGCAGCAACTAATAGAGCAGATAATGATGCAGGTACAGTTGCCAGTGGTAAAACATATACTACTATGGAGCATAAATGGGACGAGGCTTATGGTTATGTATATGGTTTAAATGCAGACCCAGCAAATCCTAATGCAGATTTAGGAGCAGATAACTTTTTAAACAAATACATCGGTAGAGTAGAAGGAGATACAGATTTTGCTGGTATAGCAGCAGATATCTATAATGCCTTTAAATTAGGAAGAGCAGCTATTGTAGCTAAAGATTATAAAGTTCGCGATGAGCAAGCAGAAATTATAAGAGAAGAAATATCTAAAGTTATAGGTATAAGAGCTGTTTATTATTTACAACAAGGGAAAGCAAATTTAGCAACAGATAAAGCATCTGCTTTCCATGATTTATCCGAAGGTTTTGGTTTTGTTTACAGTTTACAGTTTACTAGAAAACCAAACACAAGCGAGCCATATTTTACTAAAGCAGAAGTAGATGCTTTTATTAGTACATTAACTGCTGGTAATGGTTTTTGGGATTTAGACGCTGCAACTTTAGACACAATGTCTGATGCAATATCTGCTGAATTTGATTTTACAACTGTTGAAGCAGGGAGTTAAAAATTATAAGATATAGTTATCTTAAAAAAGTAGCTGTTGTACTAATGGGTACAGCAGCTACTTTAGTACATTTGTAAAATATTTATTAAAAGAGTTATGATTACAGGGAAGAAAGTTTTTTTAGTATTAATCGCAGCATTAATTGTTGTTGCTTGCACTAGTTCATCAACCGATGATGAGCCAAAAGTGAATAATGATAATTTTGACAGAACAGCTTTGTTAGTTAATGTAGCTGATAATATTGTAATACCTGCTTTTGAAGATTTAGGAGCTAAACTTTCAGAATTAAAGTCTAAAAAAGATGCGTTTGTAGCAACACCTAATCAAACAAATTTAGAAGAACTTAGAGCATCATGGGTTAATGCATATACAGTTTGGCAATCTGTAGAAGTTTTTAATATAGGTAAAGCAGAAGAATTGCTATATGGCTTTCAAATGAATGTTTACCCAACAAATGTATCAGATATAGAAAATAATATTAGTACAGGAACTTATGATTTAACTGCTGTAAATAATAATGATGCAGTTGGTTTCCCAGCAGTAGATTATATGTTATATGGTTTAGGAACAGACGATATGGCTATCATTAGTAAATATGCAGATGCAAAATATACTACCTATTTGTCAGACCTTGTAAATCAAATGGAATCATTAACAGAAACAGTATTAGAAGATTGGAAAACATCTTACAGAACTACCTTTGTTAATTCTACAGCAAATACAGCAACAAGTTCATTAAATAAGTTTGTAAACGATTTTATATTTTATTACGAAAAAGGATTACGAGCTAATAAATTTGGAATTCCGGCAGGTAATTTTTCAGCAAGTCCATTGCCAGAAAAAGTAGAAGCTTTTTATAATAACGATATATCAAAAGAGTTAGCTTTAGAATCATTAAATGCTGTTCAGGATTTGTTTAATGGAAAAGCATACGCAACAAACGGAACAGGGAGTAGTTTTAATGCATATTTAGTAGCATTAGAAAGAAATGATTTGGCAGTTCTAATAAATTCTAAATTTGATGATGCTAGAGAAAAAATACAAGCATTAGATGCAAGTCTTAATAATCAGGTTACTGCTGATAATACTAAAATGACAAAAGCTTTTGATGCGCTTCAACTAGCTGTTGTTTCTTTAAAAGTAGATATGCTACAGGCTTTTAATGTAAGTGTAGATTTTGTAGATGCAGACGGAGATTAATACTCTAAAATAATGAATATAAAAGGCTGTTTAACAAGGTTAAAACAGCCTTTTTTGTAATATGATACTGAATATAAAAACATATTTAAACAAAACAACACCTTCAGCACCATTAGCAGTATTTAGAATAGGCTTTGGTATTATGATGTGTTTTAGTATTCTTCGTTTTTGGTATCATGGTTGGATAGATAAACTTTATATACAACCAAAATTTCATTTTTCTTATTATGGTTTTGAGTTTATAAAACCATTAGGAGCCTACACTTATATCCTTTTTATAATTTGTGCATTAGCTGCTTTGTGTATAGCCGCGGGTTATAAATACAGGATAGCTATTATAGCATTTTTCTTAAGTTTTACTTATATAGAATTAATGGATAAAACCACGTATTTAAACCATTATTATTTTATTAGTATACTAAGTTTTTTAATGCTTTTTTTACCTGCAAACGCATGTTTTTCGGTAGATAATATGCTTCGTAAAAAAAGCTATAAGCATATTCCCAAATGGACAACAGATAGTATTAAGCTTCTTTTAGGTATTGTATATTTTTATGCAGGTTTGGCAAAGTTAAATAGCGATTGGTTATTTAAAGCAATGCCTTTAAAAATATGGTTGCCTTCTAAATACGATTTACCGTTTATAGGTGAGAATTTAATGCAGCAAAATTGGTTTCATTATGCTATGAGTTGGAGTGGAGCTTTGTATGATTTAAGTGTTCCATTTTTATTATTGTACAAAAAAACACGTTGGCTAGCTTTTGTTTTGGTAGTTGTTTTTCATGTGTTTACAAGGGTTCTATTTCCTATAGGAATGTTTCCGTTTATTATGATAATGTCTACATTACTATTTTTCGATTCAGGTTTTCATTACAAAATTATTAATGCTATAAAAAAATTGTTACCCTTTAAAGTATCTCCAGCATCAGTTTTAAAATTAGAATATTATAATTTTCAATTTAGGAAACCCATTTTACTTGTAGTTAGTTTGTTTTTATGCGTTCAATTGCTTTTTCCTTTTCGTTATTTATGTTATCCAGGAGAGTTGTTTTGGACAGAGGAAGGCTATCGTTTTTCATGGCGTGTTATGCTTATGGAAAAAATGGGCATAAGTACTTTTAAAATTGTAAACTCGGAAACAGGGGCTTTTTTCTATGTAGATAATAAGGATTTTTTAACACCTTTTCAGGAAAAGCAAATGAGCTCTCAGCCCGATTTTATTTTAGAATATGCACATTTTTTAGGAGATCACTTTACAGCAAACGGGCATAAAAATGTACAGGTTTTTGTAGAGAGTTATGTAGCATTAAATGGCAGATTAAGCGAGCCATTTATAGATAAAAACGTAGATTTGTACCAAGAAAAAGAATCATTTAAAACCAAAAATTGGATTTTACCATTTACAGATGAAATTAAAGGACTTTAAACTTATAGTAGCACTAATTTTTAGTGTTTCTGTATTTGCACAAAAAAATATTTCTGGTACAGTTACTTTTTCAAAAGATAAGCAGCCTATTAATAATGTAAAAATTTACGATAAAGCTTCTGGGTTATTAACAACTACAGATGCTTCTGGATTTTTTCAGTTTGAAACCTCAAAACAAACCATAACATTGGTATTCTTTTCTTATGAATATAATGTAGAGGAAATAACAGTAGATACAAATGATACTTCAGAATTAAAGGTTGAGTTACAAGATTTAACACTGAATTTATCAGAAGTAGAAGTAACAGCAAGGAAGAAACGAGTATTTGAATTACAACGATTAGATGATGTAGAGGGCACAGCTATTTATGCGGGTAAAAAAACAGAAGTTGTTTTAGTAGAGCAATCATTAGCTAATTTAGCTTCTAACAATGCACGTCAAATATTTAGTCAGGTAGCAGGTTTAAATATTTATCAGAACGATGATGCAGGTTTGCAATTAAATATAGGAGGACGTGGTTTAGACCCCAATAGAACAGCCAATTTTAATACAAGACAAAATGGGTACGATATTAGTGCCGATGTTTTGGGATATCCAGAAAGTTATTATACACCAGCATCAGAAGGTTTAGAACAAATTCAAGTTATTCGCGGCGCTGCTTCATTACAATATGGGACGCAGTTTGGAGGTTTAATTAATTTTAAAATGAAGTCGCCAAATGCAAATAAACCTTTAGAACTTGTAACAAGAAATACACTAGGTAGTTTTGGCTTGTTTACCAATTTTACAAGCTTAAGCGGAACAAAAAATAAATGGAGTTACTATACGTATTTTAATTACAAAAAAGGAGATGGTTTTAGACCAAATTCGGAGTTTGAGTCTAAAAATGCTTATGTACATTTAGGATATAAATTTTCTGATAAAACAAAGTTAACAGGAGAAGTAACGTATTTAAAATATTTAGCAAAACAAGCTGGTGGTTTAACGGATACAATGTTTAATGAAAATCCATTACAAAGTAATAGAGCACGTAATTGGTTCGAGGTAGATTGGTTGCTATATAATTTAAAATTGGAGCATGAATTTTCTGAAAAGACAAATTTTTCTCTTAGTTTTTTTGGTTTAGATGCATCTAGAAATGCTTTGGGCTTTAGAACAAATAGAGTAAATCAGTCTGACCCGGGAGAAGAGCGTGATTTGATAAAGGGTGATTTTAAAAATTTTGGATTTGAATCTCGTTTGTTAACTAAGTATAAGATTTTAAAGAAAGATGCAACTTTCTTGGTAGGAACTAAATTTTACAAAGCAAATAATTTTCAGGTACAAGGCCCTGGAAGTAACGGTAGTGATGCAAATTTTAATTTGGCAAGTAATGAATTTCCAAATTACCCAAATCAATCTCAGTTCGATTTACCAAATTTAAATATGTCCTTATTTGGAGAGAATATTTTTTATGTTTCTGATAAATTTTCTGTGACTCCTGGTTTTCGTTTTGAATATATTAAAACAGAAAGTGAAGGCTTTTTTAGGCGTATAAATACAGATGCAGCAGGAAATGTAATACTTAATGAAATAACAGAAGATAATCAGAGTTTTGATCGTTCATTTCTATTATTGGGTATAGGTTTAAGCTATAAACCTAATGTAATGTTTGAAGCTTATGGTAATATTTCTCAGAATTATCGTTCCGTAACGTTTTCAGATATTAATATTACAAATCCAGCATTTTCAATAAACCCTAATATTACAGATGAAGATGGTGTTACAGCAGATTTAGGAATAAGAGGAAATATAAAAAATATACTTTCATATGATTTAGGAGTATTTGGTTTGTTTTATAATAATAGAATTGGCTTTGTGCAAAAAGGATTATCAGATGGGCGTGTTACTAGTGAACGTGGTAATATAGGAGATGCTGTTATGTATGGTGTAGAATCTTTATTTGATTTTAATCTGAAAAGAATATTGAACTTAAATGATAATGTAAAGCTTAATTATTTTATTAATACATCACTTATAAATTCAGAATACACTGCATCGGAACAATCAGGAGTTAAGGGAAATAATGTAGAGTTTGTGCCCAATTTGAATTTAAAAACAGGACTTCAAGGAGGTTATAAAAACGTATTGGCTAATATTCAATATAGTTATTTAGGAAATCAATTTACAGATGCTACCAATTCTAAAGAGGCTACTTTAAGTGGTGTGGTTGGCGAAATTCCTGCATACGATATATTAGATTTATCTTTATCTTACAGCTATAAACAATTTAAATTAGAAGTAGGGGTAAATAATGTTCTAGATAATAGCTATTTTACCAGAAGAGCAACAGGTTATCCTGGTCCAGGAATAATACCTTCAGCTCCAAGAAATTGGTATACAACACTACAATTTAAATTTTAATTTTATTTAAAAAACATAAGCATGAAAAGAATTATTAAAACAATCTTAATACTATTATTATTAGTTTTAGTTGTAATGCAATTTTTTAGACCAGAAAAAAATGCCGCTGAATTTAGAGAGGTAACTGCATTTGAAAATGAAACAAAACCGTCTAAAGAAATAGTTACGCTATTACAAAATAATTGTTACGATTGCCATAGTAATAAAACAGAATATCCTTGGTATGCAGAAATTGCTCCAGTTTCTTTTTGGTTGGCTGATCATATAGAAGAAGGAAATGAGCATTTTAATCTTTCTTCATGGGATACGTACGATGCTAAGAAAAAAGACCACAAATTAGATGAGTTAATAGAAGAAGTAGAAGAAGGAAAAATGCCTTTAGATGAGTATACATGGACACATGGTTCTATGACAAATGAAGAGAAAGAAGCATTAATTGCTTGGGCAAAACAAGCTCGTTTAAATTATAATGTAAAATAAAAGTGCATAGTTTATACAAGACACAGAAAAAGAGCTTGTATTAAATTCTTAAGGCTACAGTAAAAATCACTATATTTGCACGCAATTAATACTTAATTGCCATGCAAGCACACCTTAATAAAATTGTTGGAGAAGGTCTTACTTATGATGACGTACTCCTAGTTCCAGCCTTTTCAGAAGTACTTCCAAGAGAAGTAAATATTCAAGCTAAATTTACGCGTAATATTACCATTAATGTTCCTATTGTATCTGCAGCTATGGATACGGTTACGGAATCTAAAATGGCAATAGCAATGGCTCAAGAAGGAGGTATTGGGGTGTTGCATAAAAACATGACCATAGAGCAGCAAGCCATGAAAGTACGTAAAGTAAAACGTGCAGAAAGTGGTATGATTCTAGATCCTGTTACTTTACCATTAAATTCTTTAGTTGGTGATGCTAAGGCAAATATGAAAGAGCATAGTATTGGTGGAATTCCTATTGTTGATGATGCGGGGAAATTAATAGGAATTGTAACTAATAGAGATTTACGTTTCGAAAAAAATAATGAGAGACCTATTTCTGAAGTAATGACTTCTGAAAACCTAGTAACTGTGGCCGAGGGTACTTCTTTAGAGCAAGCAGAAGCTATATTGCAGGTAAATAAAATAGAGAAACTTCCAGTAGTAAATAAAGACAATAAATTAGTTGGTTTAATTACTTTTAGAGATATTACAAAGCTTACACAAAAGCCAATAGCCAATAAGGATAAATTTGGAAGATTAAGAGTAGCAGCAGCGTTGGGTGTAACAGGAGATGCAGTAGATAGAGCAGAAGCCTTAGTAAATGCAGGTGTAGATGCTGTAGTTATAGATACAGCTCATGGACATACAAGAGGAGTTGTTTCTGTTTTAAAAGAAGTAAAGAAAAAATTTCCTGAGTTAGATGTTATTGTGGGTAATATAGCAACAGGTGAAGCTGCTAAATATTTAGTAGAAGCTGGTGCAGATGCTGTAAAAGTAGGGATCGGACCAGGTTCTATATGTACTACCAGAGTAGTAGCAGGTGTAGGTTTTCCACAGTTTTCTGCAGTATTAGAAGTTGCAGCAGCTATAAAAGGAACAGGAGTACCAGTTATTGCAGATGGAGGTATACGTTATACAGGTGATATTCCTAAAGCTATAGCAGCAGGTGCAGATACAGTGATGTTGGGTTCTTTATTAGCAGGTACAAAAGAATCTCCAGGAGAAACAATTATATACGAAGGAAGAAAGTTTAAATCGTATCGTGGAATGGGTTCTGTAGAGGCGATGAAACAGGGTTCTAAGGATCGTTACTTCCAAGATGTAGAAGATGATATTAAAAAATTAGTACCAGAAGGTATTGTTGGTCGTGTACCTTATAAAGGAGAATTGTTCGAGAGTATTCACCAATTTGTAGGTGGTTTAAGAGCAGGTATGGGTTATTGTGGAGCAAAAGATATAGCAACCTTAAAAGAAACGGGGCGTTTTGTAAAAATAACGGCAAGTGGAATTAACGAGAGTCATCCACACGATGTAACAATTACAAAAGAATCTCCTAACTACAGCAGGTAATTAAATGAAAAATATTTTTAGCCTTATGGCTTTCTTGTGTTTATTTACTTCTTGTGTGGTAGTGAGTAAAGTGAACCCTAAGGCTAAAAATATAAATCATATTTATTTTTTTCAAGAAGGAATATCTTATGCTGTAAAAGAAGATATAGCAACGCTAAGTTTAAAACCTTTAGATTTTTCAATTCAGTATTTTAATAAACCAGTTTATAAAAAAGAGGGGAATTATAATATTACTAGAATTGTTTCGGTACCCAATAAAGCTGAATTAGATAAATTACATGTTGGTTTAAAAACAGAAACTGTAAAGAATTTAGAATCGGGTAGTGGTTTGGCAGTATCCACAAAGTATGGTTATAATGGAGATTTGTTTATAAATGATTATGGGCATCATATATTGTATTATGATAATGAAGAAGAAAGAACTGTTGATAAAATAGGAGTTAAATCCGATTTTTCATTATTTGAATTTAAAGTAGCTCAGATTTTTAAAGAGCCTAATTTTATTCCAGTAAAAGACACAGGCTTAGCAAAGTTGTATTTTGCTATTTTTAGGGATTATAACAATGATAAAATTATAGATAAGGGAGAGCTAAAAAAAATAATTATAACATTAGAAAAATAAGTTTAATTATTTGCTTTTAGCAGCGTACGTTTTCCAGTCTTTTTTCTTGTGTATATTGTCTCCAAAGTATTTTGCAATTTGTAAAAAAGCAACTGGTTTTTGATATCCAGGTACTGGAGATAACATGTTTAATTCTTCATCTAAAAATACAGTGGTAGGATAACTCATTTTTCCATTCATTAAAGCGGCTGCAAATTCATGGTATCCTTTTCTGCCAGAAGGAACGAATTTAAATGTTTTTCCTTTGTATTCTATAGGCTCAGCACCTTCTCCATCTAATTTTACCATATAATAATGTTCAGACATATATTTAGCTACTTCTGCATTTTGGAAAGTATCTTTGTCCATCTTTTTGCACCAACCACACCAATCAGTATATATATCAATAAAAATTTTCTTTGGGCTAGCATCAGTTTTAGCTAATTCTGATGCTTCTTTAAAAGAAATCCATTCTACTTCTTGCGCACTTGTATGTAAGCTAAAAAGCACGATGGATAATAGTAAAGTATATTTTATGAAGCTGTTGTTTATTTTTTTCATGGTGAATATTTATAATAATAGTCTAATAACTATATAAAAACTAACGTATTGAGTGTAAAATTATTTTCAATGTTAAAGTAGAAAAAAAATAGGTATTAAAAAACCCACTCATTAGAGTGGGTTTGTATTTTAAATTTATTTAGCTATTGCTTTTTCTTTTTTAGGAGCAGCAAACAAATCTTTTACATCTACTTGGTTTTTAATGATGTCGTCAAAAGTTTCGCGTTCTCTTATTAAAATGGCTTTTCCTTTATGCCATAATACTTCAGCTGGTCTAAATCTAGAATTATAGTTGCTAGCCATTGTATAGCAGTAGGCTCCAGCATTTTTAAAGCATAGAATATCTCCTTCGCTTATTTCAGTGATGTTTTTATTGCTAGCAAAAGTATCTGTTTCACAAATATATCCTACAACAGAATAATAACGTTCTCTACCTTCTGGATTTGAGATGTTAGATATTTGATGCGTAGATCCATAAAGCATTGGACGTATTAAATGGTTAAAACCAGAATCAATACTAGCAAATACAGTAGAAGTAGTTTGCTTAACCACATTTACTTTTGCTAAAAAAGAGCCAGCTTCACTCACTAAAAATTTACCAGGCTCAAAAGCTAGGGTTAAATCTTTACCATATTCTTTACAGAAAGCATTAAATTTACTAGTTAGTTTTTCTCCTAACTCTTCAATATTTGTTTCTATATCTCCTTCTTTGTATGGAACTTTAAATCCGCTACCAAAATCTATAAAATCTAAGTTTGGAAAGTTTTTAGCAGTTTCAAAAAGAATTTCAGAGGCATATAAGAAAACATCAATATCTAAAATATCACTACCAGTATGCATATGAATACCGTTAATGTTCATTTTAGTAACATCAACAATACGTAATAAATGTGGTATTTGATGAATGCTAATACCAAATTTAGAATCTATATGTCCAACAGAAATATTAGCATTACCACCAGCCATTACATGTGGGTTTATTCTAATACAAACAGGAACACTAGGGTGTTTGCTACCAAATTGCTCTAATATAGAAAGGTTATCTATATTTATTTGTACGCCTAAAGCAGAAGCTTCTTCTATTTCTTCTAAAGAAACTCCATTAGGAGTAAAAATAATATCCTCTGGTTTAAAACCAGCTAATAATCCTAATTGCACTTCTTGTATAGATACTGTATCTAACCCGCTACCTAAACTATTAAATAGTCTTAATATAGAGATATTAGATAAAGCCTTAGTGGCATAGTTTAATTTTAAGTTGTTAACTCCTTTAAAGGCATTTGTAAGCCTATTAAATTGAGAAACTATTTTTTCCGAATCGTAAACATATACGGGGTCTCCGTATGTTTTCGCTATCTGTAATAAATCGGAATTCTTCATAATAACAATAATTTTACGCAAAGCTAACCTTCTTAATAATTATGAGCAAGAAAAAAAATGTACGATATATAAAATGAAACAAAATGTTGTATTTGTAACATTTTGTTTACGTATTAATACTGGTTTATACTTAAAAATGGACAAAGAAAGTGTATTTTGTTAGTTTTAGTATTTAATATTTATAAGCTATTATTTTCATTAGGGTAAGTGGCTTTGGTTTATTATTTTTGTTGCTAAACATACGATACAATATAATTTACATATGAATCTTCACGAATATCAAGGAAAAGAGATTTTAGCAAGTTTTGGAGTGCGCATTCAACGTGGAATAGTGGCTCATAATGCTAAAGAAGCTGTAGATGCAGCAAAACAATTAACACAAGAAACAGGAACAGGATGGCATGTAATAAAAGCACAGGTGCATGCTGGTGGACGTGGTAAAGGTGGAGGTGTAAAACTTGCCAAAAACTTGAAAGAGGTTGAAGAAATTGCAGGAAACATTATTGGTATGAATTTAATTACGCCGCAGACTTCTGCTGAAGGTAAGAAGGTTCACCAAGTATTAGTAGCAGAAGATGTGTATTATCCTGGAGATAGTGAAACATCTGAGTTTTATATGTCTGTATTATTAAATAGAGGTACAGGTAGAAATATGATTATGTATTCTACAGAGGGTGGAATGGATATAGAAGAGGTAGCAGAAAGCACGCCACACCTTATATTTACAGAAGAAATAGATCCAGCTGTTGGTTTATTACCTTTCCAGGCGCGTAAAATAGCTTTCAACTTAGGTTTGTCTGGTACTGCTTTTAAAGAAATGACCAAGTTTGTGGCTAGTTTATATAAGGCATATGTAGAAAGTGATTCTAGTATGTTTGAGATTAACCCAGTTCTTAAAACATCTGACGATAAAATTATGGCTGTAGATGCTAAAGTGTCTATAGATGATAATGCTTTGTATAGAAGAAAGCAATATGCAGAAATGAGAGATTTGCGCGAAGAAAACCCTATTGAAGTAGAGGCAGGTGCATTAGGTCTTAATTATGTAGATTTAGATGGTAATGTAGGTTGTATGGTAAATGGAGCTGGTTTAGCAATGGCTACTATGGATTTAATTAAGCAAGCTGGTGGTGATCCTGCTAACTTCTTAGATGTTGGTGGTACAGCAGATGCAAAAAGAGTAGAAGAGGCTTTTAGAATTATATTAAAAGATGATAATGTAAAAGCTATACTAATTAATATTTTTGGTGGTATTGTAAGATGTGATCGTGTTGCACAAGGGGTAATAGATGCTTATAATAACATGGGGAATATTTCAGTTCCTATTATTGTTCGTTTACAAGGAACTAATGCAGATATTGCTAAAAAGTTAATAGATGACTCTGGATTAGCAGTACAATCAGCAGTACAATTCCAAGAAGCAGCAGATAAAGTAAAGGCTGTTTTAGCATAAAAAATAAACTAAACTTTATATATAAAAAATCCTGAACTTAGTTCAGGATTTTTTTTTGCTCTTGTATTTAAAATTATCCGAATTAGAACCTACTCTGGCTCTTTTAGGAGGTTTTGAGTTAATTTTTTTTAAATCGGAATTACTATTACTCTTAGGTTTGGGTAAAGTCTCTTTTGGGTTTTTAGGATTTTCTTTGGTTCCTCTATAGTGTATAACTAAACCGTTTAGAAAGTTTCTAAGGATTTGGTCTCCACATTCTACATAGTTAGGGTGATCTTCTTTTCTAAAGAAGGCGCCTAATTCACTTTTAGAAACTTTAAAATCTACTAATTTTAAAATTTCTACTATTTCATCATCTCTAAGCATAAGAGCAACTCTTAACTTTTTAAAGATGTCGTTATTCGTCATAAATGTAAATTTTGGTGCAAGTTACCATAAATGTGTTATTGGTGTCATTCGTTTTTAGTTTAAAAATTTAAAAACAGTCATTTTGTCATGAGGTTAAAGTTAAAACAAGACAAAAAGTCACTATTTTTTACTTGGTATATGATTTGACTATTGATTAAGCAAGAATGTTTAATTATAAAAATAAATATCATGAGTGTAATAAAAAGAAATAATTTTTTAATCAATCCAATTATAGATGAATTATTAAATACAGATTGGTTAGGGGGAATACAGCCTCCAAAAGCACAAATACCAGCTGTTAATTCTAAAGAAACGGCTACTAGTTTTGAATTAGAGTTATTAGTGCCAGGAAGAAAAAAAGATGATTTTAAAATTGAAATAGATAAGCATATATTAACTATTGCTACAGAGGAAAAAAATGAAAAGAAAAAGGTTGAAGAAACTTATGCTATAAGAGAATTTGGCTATGCTGCTTTTAAAAGGGCTTTTACATTACCAAAAACAATAGATGAAGAAAAAATAGAAGCTGTTTACGAAGACGGAATTTTAAGGTTTACATTTCCAAAAAAGGAAGAAGCACTACCTAAACCTAAAAGATTAATAAGTTTAAATTAAAAATTACTAGCTCATAAGAGCTATTATAGTTGATTTGTTACGTTGGTTAGGGATAGCATTCTAAGAAATTAGAGTGCTATTCTTTTTTAAGACTGTTCTTGTAGCATTTTTATTTCGTCTCTTAGCTTGGCAGCTTGCATAAAGTCTAAATCTTTTGCCGCTTTTTCCATGGCTTTACGTTTGTCGCGTATCAATTTTTCTCGTTGTTCTTTAGTTAGGTATTCTAAATCTGGTTCTGCTGCTCTTAATTCTTCTTTTTCAAAGTGATATGCAGAAACAGAGTTTTTTGTTAGGGCATTATCTAGGCTTTTGTTTAATGCCTTAGGAACAAGATTGTTTTTGGTATTATAAGCTATTTGTTTTTCTCTTCTGTACTCCGTTTCGTCTATAGTTTTTTGCATGCTATTGGTAATTTTATCTGCATACATAATAGCTCTACCATTAAGGTTTCTTGCTGCTCTACCAACTGTTTGTGTTAAGGAACGGGCACTTCTAAGAAACCCTTCTTTATCTGCATCTAAAATGGCAACTAAAGAAACTTCGGGTAAATCTAAACCTTCTCGTAATAAGTTTACGCCAATTAATACATCAAAAATACCTTTACGTAAATCTTGCATAATTTCTACGCGTTCTAGGGTGTCTACATCGCTATGTATATACCTACAACGTACATTTATGCGTGTTAAATATTTGGCCAATTCTTCTGCCATTCTTTTAGTTAGTGTAGTAACTAATGTTCGTTCATCTTTTTCTACACGAACCTGAATTTCTTCAACTAAATCATCAATTTGGTTTAAGCTGGGTCTTACTTCTATAATAGGGTCTAATAAACCTGTGGGTCTTATAATTTGCTCTACAAAAACACCTTGACTTTTTTGCATTTCATAGTCAGCAGGGGTAGCACTTACGTATAATACCTGATTCTGAATCATTTCAAACTCTTCAAATTTTAATGGTCTGTTGTCCATGGCTGCAGGTAAACGAAAACCAAATTCTACCAAATTTTCTTTACGAGAACGGTCGCCACCATACATAGCGTGTACTTGCGGTATGGTAACATGGCTTTCATCTATCACCATTAAATAATCATCAGGGAAATAGTCTAATAAACAAAACGGACGTGTGCCAGCTTCTCTACCATCTAAATATCTAGAGTAATTTTCTATACCAGAACAATACCCTAGTTCACGAATCATTTCTAAATCAAAATTGGTACGCTCTTCTAATCTTTTAGCTTCTAAGTGTTTTCCTATTTCTTTAAAATAAGCTACTTGCTTTACCATATCGTCCTGAATCATATGTATTGCGTTCTGCAATATATCAGGAGAGGTTACAAACATGTTTGCTGGGTATATATTCAGCTGCTCATATAATTCTAGCACCTTGTTTTTAAGTGGGTCAAAAGCTTCAATTTCTTCAATTTCATCACCAAAAAAATGTATTCTAAAAGCATGATCGGCATAACTAGGAAATACATCTACAACATCTCCTTTTACTCTAAAATTTCCGTTTCTAAAATCGGCTGTAGTTCTAGAGTATAAACTTTGTACTAATTGGTGTAGAAATTTAGTTCTAGATATAACTTGGTCTTTATGAATAGAAATTACATTTTTCTGAAATTCTACAGGATTTCCAATACCATACAAGCAAGAAACTGAGGCTATTACTAATACATCTCTTCTGCCAGAAAGGAGAGAAGAGGTAGCACTAAGTCTTAATTTTTCTATGTCTTCGTTTATAGAAAGGTCTTTTTCTATAAAAGTGCCTGTGGTTGGTATATAGGCTTCTGGTTGGTAATAATCGTAATAAGAAACAAAATACTCTACCGCATTTTCCGGGAAAAACTGTTTAAACTCTGAATATAACTGGGCAGCAAGTGTTTTATTATGTGCTAATATTAAGGTAGGTTTTTGCACACGCTCTACTACATTGGCAACAGAAAATGTTTTTCCAGAACCTGTAACACCTAATAGGGTCTGAAATTGCTCTCCAGCATTTATTCCGTTTACTAATTGTTGTATAGCGTGGGGTTGATCTCCTGTGGGCTTAAATTCTGAAACTACCTTAAACTTCATGCAGTAAATTTAAGGATAAGGAATAAAAATATTTCTACTTTCTTAAAGTATTATCGTTTTAAGGCAAAATGCCCAGTTATACTTTCGTTACTATTGGTGAGTTTATACCAGTAATCATCTGCTGGTAAATTTTTACCATTAAAAGTCCCATCCCAAGAAAACGTTCCGTTGAAAGAAATTTGTTTAATTAATTTTCCGAATCTATTAAAAATAACGATACTACTATCGTTATTTGTAGCTAAAGTTACTTCCCATTTATCATTTATGCCATCATTATTTGGGGTGAAAAATAAAGGAATATTATTATCTTGTGTTATAATTAATTCAAAGTTTTCTTTACTGGAACAGTCAGTTGAAAAAGCTCCGGATATGTCGTAGATATAAATAGTAACAGGGTAGGAGTTAAAATTGGAAAAAGAAACAATATCACCAGCATTGTATGCAGTTCCTGTACCATTTGGTCCTGTATAGTATTTTTCATTACCAGTTAGGTTATTTCCATTAATAATAGGAAATGTAAAGGAGCCACTAACGATTTCTGTTCTAGTATCTCCTATTTGTGGTGCACTAGAACCACCATCTGTAATAGTCCAATTAAATGTGTTAATTAGATTTTCTCTTGCTTTTTCACCAGCACAATACATATTTTTACCTGCACCAAAAACAACATTCGGTTTTAGATTTTGGGAACTCCACCCAATTAATAAAGCATCGTAATTTTTAGTAGATAGTATGGCATTATCTGATCTAAACATATTAATGGCTTGTTCTAGATTGCTAACGTTCCATTTTCCTAAATCTTGATCAAAAGCATTTGCACTTTGAAACATTAAAGACATACTAATTACATTTCCTGTTTTCCAATTACTAATATCTTGATTAAATGAAGATGCACCAGAAAACATTTGATGCATAGTGTTAACATTGCTTACATCCCAGTTACCAATATCTTGGTTAAAAGAAGTAGCAGAGGCAAACATAAGGCTCATTTTTTCTACATTTCTAGTATCCCACCCACCAATATTTTGGTTAAAATTAAATGCGCTACTAAACATAGTGTTCATATCAGTTACTTTGGAAGTATCCCAACCACCAATATTTGCATTAAAAGAACTTGCTCTAGCGAACATAGAATTCATTTTAGTTACCTTTCCTGTTTTCCAATTGCTGACGTCCTGATTAAAGTTAGTAGCATTAAAAAACATGCCTTGCATTGTTTCTACATTTTCTGTTTTCCAATTACTGATGTCTTGGTTAAATGCTACTGCATTCATAAATACCCATAGCATATTAGTAACATTCTCAGTATTCCATTTGCCAATATCTTGATTAAAATTTGAAGCACCACGGAATATACCACTCATGTTAATAACATTTTCTGTTTTCCAGTTTCCAATATCTTGATCGAAAGTTATAGCATCACTAAACATACCTGTCATATTAGTAACATTTTCGGTTTTCCATCTACCAATGTCTTGATTAAAATTTGAAGCACCATTGAACATACCACTCATGTTAATAACGTTTTCGGTTTTCCAATTTCCAATATCTTGATTAAATTCAACTGCATTCATAAACATCTTAGATGTATTAGTTACTTTAGAAGTATCCCAATCGCCAATATTTGCATTAAAAGAGCTAGCTTCGGCAAACATATCATTCATATTCGTTACGTTCTCTGTTTTCCAATTTCCAATATCTTGATTAAAATTTGATGCTCTACTAAACATGCTAGTCATGTCAGTAACATTTATTGTGTTCCAATCGCTAATGTCTTGATTAAAATTTGAAGCACCAGTAAACATACCAGCCATGTTAGAAACATTTGTTGTGTTCCATTTGCTTATATCTTCGTTAAAAGAACTTGCATCAAAAAACATAAAAAACATAGATTCTACATTAGAAACGTCCCAATTATTTAATGATGTATTAAAGGAACTAGCAGCTCTAAACATACCAGATAAATTGTTTACTCTTGTAAGGTCTGGAGCGTCTGTGAAATTTCCTTCTAAGTTACTACAGCCATGAAAAGCACTATTCATAGATGTCCACTCGATATCTCCCCATTGATTAATAGCTATTATTTTTTCTTTATCTCCTTGATTATTAAAAAATATTCTGGGGAAATCACCAGTAATACTAACTCTATAGGTGCCTGGATTGGTATAGGTGTGTGTAATATCGGTAGTAATATTAGTATCTATATTTCCGTCTCCCCAATTTACATTATAATTGTAGGTGCCAGTTGTTGTTGGAATCGTAATTTGATTTGGATTAGATACTCCTGGATTATCTGTTTTCCAAGTTGTTATAAATGCATTCTGCGCATTGGTAATTGTTGTTATTAATAATGTAAATATTATAATTAGTCTCATTGATTAAACTAAGGAGTTGGTTTTTAATGTGTAACGTATTTGTTTTGTTGGTATTATAAATTAAGTTATTAATGTTTTATCGTTTTAAAGCAAAATGATTTTTAAATTCTCTACCATCTTCTAAAATTACTCTAAACCAATAATCAGAAGAAGGTAAAGGAGTACCATTAATAGTGCCATCCCATTTTGTATTCGGAGTAATTTGAATGATTAACCTTCCATACCTGTCAAAAATGTTTACAAATGAATTTGGTTGAAATTGATTGTTAGTGCCTTTTAAATACCAATAATCATTATTTCCGTCATTATTAGGGGTGAAAAACTTTATAAAGCCTATTACATTCACTGTAATTTCTGATGTTCCGCAACCATTTTTATCTCTTACATATAGTTTATAAATACCTGGGAAAACATTTTTAAAAATTGGAGAGTCTTGATAGTTAAAAAAAGCTTCGTTAGAAAGTGTTGAAAACTCATCTTCTAAAGCATATTCATATACTCCTAAGCCTAAATTATTATTAGCGTTATTAATAGTTATTGTATTACTGTCCGATAAGTCTTCTATTTCAATATCATCTGGTGTTATTGTTGCCATTTCGGAAGCATTTACAAAAATATCCTTTGTTTTTGGGCATAGTGAGCCATCTGTTTTAGTAAGTGTAACATGGTATGTTCCTGGCGTTGATACTGTAAGTGTTGGAGTGGTATCTGGTAAAAGTTCTTTTGTTATTGTGCCGTTTAGGTTTGTCCATTCCCATTTGTAATTAAAAACTTCGGTTGTATTATTTTCAATAGGGTCTAATATAATACTGAAGTTAGGGTCAGAAGAGCATACAATTTGTGGACTATCTACAGAGAATTCTGGTAAAGGATTTACTGTTAATTCAATATTAGTAGATACTGTACAGGTTCTATTTATGGGGTTTACAACACTTGCTATTATTATTTGTGATGCTGAAATAAGTGGATTTGGCAATGTTGTACTATTTGTAATTGTATTTCCATTTTCATCTACATAGTCATAAAATATTTCCATTCCTGTTTGCATACCTAAAACTGTATTTTCAATAGTTGAAGTGTTAAAAGGAAATATACCATCATCATCTACATCATTAGCTTCTCCGTCGCAAACTATTATTGGGGTAACGGAATTAGCAACAGGTAGTTTGTCTACTATAAATTCTAGTATTGTTTCATCGTAACAAGGAGTGCTGAGGTTTGTTAGAGTTGTATTGTTTGTTACTCTTATAGTTATAGTTTGGCTTTTGGTTAAAAAAGGATTAGGAAGTGGACTAGGTAAGGGATTTTTATTTTTATCAAAATATGTTATAGTAACATCAGCAGCATTTTGATTTCCTAGTACAGTGTTTTCTATATTAGAGGTGTTAAAAGGAAAGAATTCATCTTGGTTATCATCACATTGTCTAGGAATAGTAACTGGGTTTGCAATTGGTAAGGTTTCTACGGTTAGTGTTATATGTGCTCCCAATCCTAAGCAATCATTAGATAAACCATTATCTACTCTAATATATATTTGCTGCGAGTTTGGATATCCTATGTTTCTATAATTAGAGATGTTTACTATCTCATTTTCTTCGGCTAAAGCATCTATTTCATTTTTATAATAGTGTATAGATAAATTGGGTCTTGCGGGTACTGGAAATAAATTTAGTACATCATTAGTAACACTGCTAAAATCGAAATTTGCAATACCATCTCTATTGTTGTTATTACTGTTATCATTTCCGTTTGTATCTAGAAAATCATCGCAGACATAAAATGAACGTTGAAAATTAGGAGGTATTTGTGTTGTAGATACATTCAGTTGTATTTCAGAAATAACAGAACATCCATCGGAAGATTTTATGTTAGCCCAAACTATATCAGAAGGAATAGTTCTATTTATAAATGTTGTAGGGTTATTAATATAATCTGCATTTGTGATATCTCCGGCAATAGCAGCAGCTTGCGATGTATAGTAGGTAAATGTTTCGTTAGTTGCATTAGTAGAGATGTTATTTTGGGCTTCAGTTAAATTAAAAGGGCTAAAACCATCTGTGTCATCATCGCACTGAACTAGGGTAACATTGGTATTTACAATTGGTAGTGGGTTTACAGTGAGCTTTATTTCGTTAGAATAAATACCACAACTATTGTCTGTTCTGTTTAAAAAGGCTCTGTATTGGTAATTGTTATAATTTAAAGGAGTTTTTGTAATTGTTAGTTGGCTTGTATTGGCACCATTGTATATGGTGTTATTTGTGATAGCTGTCCAATTAATACCATTATCAATACTTATTTCCCATTGTATGTTACTTATAGGAGTATATGTAATAGAAATTTCAGTATCACTATTTACACAAGTTGTTGTGTTCACTGGCTGTGTGCTTATTGTTATTGTGCCATCTGTTATATAATTAGAATTAGGCATTGTATAACCATCACTTGCATTATTAACTACTCCATTAGAGTTGATGGTTGGTAGGCTATTACCTAGAAAGTTATCTTGATTGATATCTGAAAAGCCTGCTTCTACAACATCATTACAACTATCACCATCACTATCCCAGTCTATAAAATTAAAAAAATTATCTCCGTCGGTATTTTCAAGGGTATAATTTATAGTATTACTATCGGGTGTGGTTTCTATATTATCAGATAAACCATTAGAACCAAAAGATGCGCCATCTTCAATACCATTTAAATCTGTATCTGAAAGTAAGCCTGGTTGCCCTGTTTCAACTAAATCAAATATACCATCATTGTCACTGTCTAAATCTAGATGATTAAGAATTCCATCTAAATCACTATCTAAAAGAGTAGGGGTGGTATTAAAAACATCATCTACTCCATCTGCATTGTCATCATTTCCAGATAATGAAACTAAAACACCTGTGTGTTCTATACTATCTGGAATTCCGTCGTTGTCACTATCTAAATCTAGCTCATCTAGTACACCATCATTGTCGGAATCTAATTTGTAGCAGGTTAAAGATATATTTCCTGTGTAAGTTGATGATTTTGATGTGTTTGCTAGTTTATGAGTAAAAGAAAAGCCAGTTACTTTATTAGCTAAAAAAGAATAAGGTGTTGTTCCGTTGGCATTTGGGTTTATTTTGAAATGAATTTCTGAGCCAGAAATTTGTGATATTCCTGTTTCAAAAATACCATCGAAATTAGAGTCTACTAGTAATCTATTGTCAGGGTCTATTAATGTTATGTTTTTATTTGCAGGAGTTATTTTTGCAGTAAATAATTCGCCCTCTGTTGTAGTATGAGTTGTAGCTATATTTTCGGAGAGTTTAACATTAATAGCTTCTGTAAACGTAATGGTGTATTCATTTTCCCCGTTACTATCTGGTTGTACAATACTTGTAAATTCACCAGTATTAGTTCCTGTAAAGGAATTGGTTGGCGTGTTTTTTGTTATTTGTGTAGTTGCCAAAGAATTAGTAGTGCTAGCGTCTTGGAAAATAAAATTTGGATTGCCAGTATCTGTTAAATTAATAGTAACATCTCCTTTAGATTCCGTACAATTTAAAATGCCATCATTATCATTGTCTAAATCAATATTATCAATAATACCATCATTATCTATGTCGTCTGGACAAATGCTAATAGGAATTTCGGTAGACTCTAGTTTTTGTAATGTACATGTAATTATTCCTATTAATTTATATTTCCCAGGATTGGTAGGAGTATAAGAATCTGTTGAAACATTTAAGTTAATATATCCAGAACCATCATTAAACCACCATTCAAAACTATCAAATAATTCAGTATTAGCTGCTGTTAATGTAATGTTGGGAATGCAATTACCTAAGGTGTTAAATGTGGTATCAAAATTAATTTCTGGAGCAGACGGAAATCCTGAATAAAAACTTCCGGATGTTGCAGCTCCATTAAAATTAAAGTAAGCACAGTATAATTCATCTGTACTTTCAACAGAAATATTACCATTAAGTCCTGTTACCTTATAAGTTACATAATCCGTATTTCCACTAACATTACTTGGACCAATAGTAGAAAAATTGGCAATTGGCGTATTGTTAATGGTAACAGTAGCTCCCTTTTTTGTAACCACAGTAATACCACCTGTATACCTTGTATTACCAATATCATTAATATTGGCAATATTATCTAAATTACCACGAGCTTCACAACTTAAAGGAGGTACAAAAAACATTCCTTGGTTTGCTTCACTATTGGTAGCCCCTACACCTTGGTATACAAAAACATCTTCAGAAGTTTCTACATACATATTACCAGCGGTATTATATTCATCTCCTTCTATTAAATAATAATCCCCAGCATTAATGGTTGTTGTTGTATTGCCGTTGATACTAATAACAGTATTGTTGCTATGAGCAACTATTAAAACATTTTCCCAGCCATTACTACCACCTCCTTTTACAAGAATATATTCTTTACCTACTTTGGATAAGCCTACAATCTGATCTATACCGTAATCTCTTCCTTCTCCATTATCAAAACTACCATTTGTAGACCCACAATTAACCACTATAGGTTTATCTGAAGTAATTTTGGTACCAATTAATCCGTCTCTGTTTCTAACATCATCAAAACTGTTTGTAGCCATAATATAGCTCTCCCCTTCGTCTAATGTTATATTTAAGCGAGTAATTTGTTGGGTATAATTTTTAATGACTAATTCATTTTCTAAATCAAAAGAAACTTTAGTATTATCTTCTGTAGCCATTATAGAAGCAAAATTTAAGTAATTGTCTTGCGGGTTTTGATTAGTGAAACTTCCAACTCTAAAAGTTTTTCCTAACGCAGAAAGGCCTTTGCTAACAATTGCTCCTGCTTGCGAACCACCACCTGCATTCATACGGACGGATACATAAATGGGGGAGTTAGCTTCTATAATGTAACCTTTATTATCCGTAGTAGTAGATGTGTTATTAGAATCCATAAAAAGTTGACCATTTCCAGAACCAATGAAAACTTCATCTGGCATAGTGTTAGAAACTGTGCCTGTAATATAATTATCAGGAGTTTCGCCAACAGGAATAATTGTATAAGTAATATCTGAAGTATTAGGTGTAGATATGTATATATATTGATTTTCTGGGTTCGCATTACCAAATGCAGCACTTGTTAGAGGAGGGATGTAATGTTTTTTGCTTAGCTGAGAAAACCCAAGATGAGACAATAAAAGAAACAATATAAATAATATTTTGTTCATGTGTGTGGTAGTATTCTTTTGCTTTGGCTATGTAATAATGTAACTCATATACTTAGTTAGTATATTTAAGTATATAATTTTACTAATATAAGATATTCTTAATTTTGTGTTTGTTAAATTGAGTGAAGTTTATTTATCGCGGTTTATTATTATGGAATAATAGGTTTTTTGTATAAAATAGTAAATTAAATGCGATGAAATCTAACGTTTTAAGACAAAGTTTCCTTTAAATTCTCTACCATCTTCCAAATTAACTTTAAACCAGTAATTTGAAGCAGGTAAAGGTTGTCCATTAATTGTGCCATCCCAACCTTTAGATATTGGTTGTATTTGAGTAATTAAACTTCCATATCTATCAAAAATAGAAATAGTACTATTGGCTTGGAACATATCATTTGTGCCAATAATTTGCCATGTATCATTATTCATGTCTCCATTGGGAGTTAAGAATTTTGGGTAACCAATAACAGATATTTCTTTTTCAGATATGCCACAATTATTCTTGTCTCTAGTGTAAACTGTGATTATACCTGGAAGTACATCATTAAATAGTGACGAATTTTGATAATTAATACCATCAATAGAATATTCGTAATTGCCCTCTCCGGAAACTAAAACTTCTACAGTATTATTATTAGATATATCCTTAATTTTTACATCTTGTATAAGTGCTCTATTAGAAGGAATAACTTTAAAAGTTTTGCTGTTTTCACAGGTGTTTTCTTTGTTGTTTTGATTGTATGTTGTTCCTACTTCTAAAATATAAGTTCCTGGTTCGGATATTATAGCTGTTTTATTTAAAGATATTTCTTCTTCTGTATCACCTTTTATTCTTAACCATTTGTAGCTGTCAAAGTTATTAGGTCCATTAATTGTTAAAGGAGGGCCATCGGTACAAATAATGTAGCTGGGTTCAATATCAAATTCGGGTATAGGGTTTACAACTAAATTTATTTTAAAAATATCTTCGCATTGATTTGTATCCTCTTCTCTCCCATATATTGTTGTAGATTCTGTAGTTATACTTTGTTTAATTGGGTTTTGTTCTAATATAGCATCCTCTATAGTTCTATAAAGGCTATAATTTTCTGGTGAAATATGAGAGGAAATTACATGTTTAGCTAAATCAAAAGTAGTAGTTAAGGCATTGTCTTCTATATTTTCATCACATTGGTATAAGTAAATGGGAGTTTTATTTGTGATGTCTGTAGATTTTACATTTAATATTATTTCCCCAAGGTTCTCGCATTCAAATTCATTTACAATTTTATAGTAAATTGTTTGATTAAATGAGGTAGTATTTGTATAATTTTCAGGAGTTTCTATAGGGGTATCAGTATCTCTATCAGCAATAGTCTCATAAAAGAAATAGTCATAGTCATAGTCTTTATTTTCTATTAGCTGTTCTATATTAATAGAGGTAATACCATCTGTACTATTCTGATCTGCATCACATTGTGTTAATGTAATTGTATTTGCTTCTGGTAAGGAATTTATTTTAATGGTAGATTCTCCTATAATGGGGCATTCTTTTGTATCGGCTAATATTATTTCTACTTTATACCTGCCAGCATCTATTTGTTTACTTGTGCTAACTTCTAAGAAGTAATTATCCGGATTTATAAAGGGAATATTATCTTTATACCAATTATAAGTTGATCCTGGATAATTCTCGGCTTCAAGAATAAAACTGTCTCCTTCGCATATTTCTAAAGAGTTGCTTGTGGTACCATCATTATTTTTTATTAAATCTATTTTATTAAAAAATGATTGTATAAAAGGAGGTAAGCCTTGTCGGGCTATTTTACCATCTAAATTTACTGCATTGTGCTCGTAGTTAGCATTTATCCCTTTTTCATTTGGATTATTTATAACTCCTAAAGATGAAACGCCCTCAAAATAATTTGAAGAAGTAGTTCTGTATATTTTTCCATTATTAGCCAATTGTAAAGAGCCTCTATATATAGATCTTTTATCTATTACTTCTATAGAATTAGATATATCAGAAGCTTGTATGTCAAACTGTAATAAAGAAGAAGAATGTCCCGTCCTTTGACCAATAGGTAAATTGTTGTAAGAGATAACGTATAGGTATTGATTGTTAGGAGAAAACTCTAAACCATAAGTAGCAAAATTATCAATAGAAATGTCTATTTTTTTTTGGTTAGATAATTTGCCAGTATCAGAATTAAAATCGTACAAAAATAAACCATTTTCTATATTAGCACTGGCTAATTTTGTACCGTCAGAAGATAATTTAAGAGAGCCTCTAGCATCATTTATTTTTAAGTCATCAATTGTTGTTTTTACAGCAATAGGGTTTATTCCGCCAGCGGTTATTTCGAAAGAATGATATGTGTTGTAAGTAAAATCATTTATAGATCCACTACTAGGTTTGGTGCCGTCTTCAGAAGCTAATGTTACTAACCATATAGATTTGTTAGAACAGTCTTTAATAACTGCAGTAATTTTTTCTGAGCAATCTTCTAATAATTGGATGTTTTTTTCTATTATACTACCATTACCTCCATTTTTTGAAATGTCCACAATAGAGTAATTTAAGCCTTCATCATTATCTTCTTCATTACTTGATGTGTCTACAGTAATAATATAAAATAGATTCGAATCTTGAGGTTTAGGAACAATAATGGCCGATTGTGTACTAGAAGGGTCTCCGTAGAGTTCAGTGCCATTCATCATAATAGCATGATTCCTGTTGTATACGGTAATACCATCTGTATAAAAAAGTAAGTCTCCAAATTCGTTAGAGATGGTAGCGCAGCCTTCTATAGTATTTATTTGTCCGTCAGTAATTGGGTCTACGCTGCCATCATTATTAAAATGCAGACCAGCTTCATTGCCAAAATACCAGTTGGAAGTTTCTTCTTGACTATATGTCAAGAAGAAACTATGTATACATAGTAGAGATATAAGTAAAACCTTTTTCATAGTGTTCTAGAACACTACAAGGTACTATAAATCTCTCTTTTTTAATAATTTATATGAAGAAAAGATAAAAACAGCGGTCCAACAAAGAACAATTAATATCTCATACCAGTGTACTTGATAATCGAATTGAAAATTTTCACCTATCTGATTAGCTACAGATTGAACAGATTTTAAACGGGAAAAAGGCTCTTCTATTAAGTGTGCCATCGATTCCATTGGAAAAAACCTTTTGATAGCTTTTGCATTTTCCCATGATGTAATTTGCCAACCTAGAATACCAAATATAAGTTGCTCTAATATTAGTTGTATAATTAAAAAACCTAAAGCAAAAGCAGAACGTTTTATAAGTATGCCTAAGAATAAACAAAGCGAAAAAAAGGCAACTAATTTAAAAAAGTAAGCTAATAAAAATTCCAAATCTGAAAAAATGATAGAAAGCTCATTGTAATCAGAGTAGATTAAACCTAATACAAGGGAAACAACAAAAACGAAAGCAGTAGAAATTAAAGAAAAAGTGACTACAGTTAAGAATTTAGATAAAATAAATTCTTTTTTAGAAAGCCCATCAATTAAGTTTTGTTTAATGGTTTTGTTACTGTATTCATTAGCCATCATAGATACAATTACTATGGCTAAAAACAGTTTAAAAAAAGCGGTTATATATGTGGTAAAATGCCAAATGTAAGGGAAGTTAAATATACCTTGTTCAGCTAGGTGAAATTTTATAGGGCCAATATCAAACTTAATAGCAGAAAATAAAGCTATAGAGGTTAATAAAATAAAATAGGTTAAAATTAGTACTTTACTAGACCTATTGTTCCAAAGTTTTATGAATTCTATTTGTAATAAACGTATCATTGTAAAGGTTGGTTTTAGTTAGATTGGTTTTTTGTTAAGGTTAAGAACTGTTCTTCTAAACTTTCTTTACGCTTTACTAAATGCGAAAGAAAAATTCCTTTTTCAAACAGAATTTTATTTAATTCTTCGGCCTCTATATCTTCTTTTAAAAATACGGTAATGAGTTTGCCTTCTGTTTTTATTTTTCCAAAACTGGCTGTTTTTTCTAAATAAGAAATAAGCTCGGTTTCATTTTTAGTTTTTAACTGAAAGAAGCCATAGCTGTTAATCATTTCATCAACCCTACCAGAATACAATTTTTGTCCTTTTCGTAGGATAACCACGTGGCTACATACTTTTTCTACTTCATCTAATAAATGAGAGGCTAATAAAATAGTTGTGCCTTGAGCTGCTATTTTTTTAATTATTTCTCGTATCTGGTGTATGCCTTGCGGGTCTAAACCATTGGTAGGCTCATCTAAAATTAAAATTTCAGGGTCGTTTAATAGGGCAGAAGCAATAGCTAAACGTTGTTTCATTCCTAAGGAATAGGTTCTAAATTTACTATCCTTACGATCTAGTAAGCCTACTAATTCTAATTTTTCCTGAATCTTATCTTCTGAAACATCCTTAATTTTACATACAAGCTTTAAATTTTGTACTGCAGACATGTAAGGGTAAAAATTAGGGCGTTCTATAATAGCACCTACTTTTTTTAAGGCATTATGGGTACTCGTATTTCCATTAAACCAAGAAAAAGCGCCGTTGGTTTTATTTACTACATTAAGTACAATACCCAATGTGGTAGATTTTCCACTTCCGTTAGGGCCTAGAATACCATATACATTTCCTTTTTCAATAGTAAATGAAAGGTCTTTAACGGCGGTTAACGACCCATATTTTTTTGTGAGATTGTTTACAGAAAGAATTGTTTCCAAAATAAAATTGGTTTTTTGATTGTTTATAGTAACTTGACGAGCTAATGTCTTTTTTGTTACAAGATATTGTATATTAAATTAGGAATTATGTCGGAAGAAAAATTAATGTCTAAAAAAAAGCCTGCCTATCCTGTTAATAAGGAACTAGATGCTTATTTAGAACATTACAATAGAAAAATAGAAATCCCAATTTTTTATGAAGACTTATTGCGGTTTTCTGGTTCTGTAGTGGTGTACGATTCTAATGATGAGGATAGTTTATGGGTACGTGTTTATTATCCAGATTATGAAAGAGAAGAAATAGATTTAAGTCTTAAAAAGGTATATTCTATTTTATTGTCTGATGGTAGCGATAGTATTTTTCAGTATTTAAATGTCGATGCTGTAGACTACTGTACTTTTGGTAATTCTAAGCCTTTTAGAATTAAAGTACGTAATATATTAAACGATAATTTTACCTATTTCTATGTAAAAAAAACAGATGCTTCTAGAGTTTACGGATTAGAATTAGAGCATATGTTGTCTCCTTATAATTTAAACTTTTTAGTATGTAAGGATACATTAATAGAAGAGCATATAGCAGGTATTCCAGGAGATGTTTTTATAAAAGAAATTCTGCCAAAATGCCCTGAAGCAGAAAAGGCGCAACTGGCAAAAGAATTTGTAAAGTTTAATGAACGCTGCATGATTCGTTTATTGGGAGATATGCGTTCTTATAACTATGTTATTGTACCTACGCACGATTTTGATCATGTGGTATATAAAATAAGACCTATAGATTTTGATCAGCAGTGTTTCGAGGGTAAACTAAAAGTATACCGCCCACAGTTTTTTAAAGAAAACTATTTAATGGTAGAGTTAGTACGTAGTAAGCTGCAAAAAAAATCTGTAGACCAGTATAAGATAGAAGAGCGTTCTATTGTTGCTAAACGTATAAAGAGTTCGGGGAATAGGATAAAAAGGTTGTTAGATACGTGTTTAATAGATGATATTTCTCTCCCTAGTCATATAGAAATGTTACGCGAACAGATTTATGAGTTAACACTAGATGCTAAGTTTAGAAATTGCACTACAATGGGTCAAATATTAAACTTAGCTTTAGATTTTGTAAAAAGAAATTATGATGATGTAAATGTAAATTAGTGAAAATAGTACTCCACATTCTAATTTTTATAATACTAACTGTTATTACTCAGGTTGGTGGAATCGTATATTTAATATCCGTTTTAGTAGTTAAAAAATCAGCTCGTAACAAACGATATAAACGAATCGGAGTTTTTACAGCTTTGTATTTGTTTACTACTTTTTTAGTTGTTCCTAATACAGCACCATTATTTGGACGAGAAAAGATTAAAGAATCTAAATTTTTAAAAGCGCATTCTTTCTTCTATAAACTAGCTAATCGTAACTATGTGCGGCCAGAATTAAATAAAGCTCTCATAAAAATATCAAATGAATTTGAACAACAGAATAATGGTTTAAAAATGGTATACCTGGATGCTAATTTCCCATTTATAGATAAATTTCCTTTGTTACCACACTTGAGTCATAATGATGGTAAAAAGATAGATGTTTCATTAATTTATGAAGAGAATGAAAAGTTAACCAATAAAAAGCCATCGGTAAGCGGTTATGGAGTTTTTGAAAATCCTTTAGAAAAGGAATATAATCAAATTGATATTTGTAAAGAAAAAGGATATTGGCAATACGATTTTCCAAAATATGTAACCCTAGGAACAATAAATGAAGATATTAAGTTTTCTAACAAGGGAACAAGAGATTTGGCAAGGTTAATACTAAAACAAAAAGAAGTAAGGAAATTATTTATTGAGCCACATTTAAAAAATAGACTAGGATTAACACATAAAAAAGTGAGATTTCATGGATGCCAAGCTGTTAGGCACGATGATCATATACATTTTCAATTAAGATAATAGATGAAGGTATTAAAAATAGTATTTAAATGGTTTTTGTATGTTTTACTTATTCCCATTATTTATTTGGTGATATCTTTATTATTGAGTTCAATAACTATTGATAGAAAAGATAGTGAAACTGCAAGGACTAAGACTATTTATTTAAATACAAATGGAGTTCATTTAGATGTTATTTTATTAAAAAAGGATATAAATGTAGAATTATTAAAAAGTATAAATCATTCTAAAACAGAAAATTATATTTCTTTTGGATGGGGTGATGAAAACTTTTATATAAACACACCTACTTGGTCAGATTTAACTTTTAATAATGCATTTACAGCTTTGTTTTTAAGAAGTTCTGCATTAATGCATGTTACACGCTATAAACATGAGCAGAGTAATTGGATGGCCATAGAAATAAACGAGAAAGAGTTTCAAAAACTAAATAAGTATTTATTAAACACCTTTAAAACAGATAACAACGGCAATAAGATTTTATTAAAAGATAAAGGCTATTCTAACCAAGATGATTTTTATAAAGCTTCGGGTAGTTATTCTTGCTTTAAAACATGTAATAGTTGGGTTAATTCTGGATTTAAAGAAAGTGGATTAAAATCTTGTTTGTGGACTCCTTTTGATTTTGGATTAATTAAAAAATACGAATAGAACTATTTTAGATATCCAAATCAAATTCGGACCTAAGTAAATCTATAACGGGGTTTTTTTCTCTTAATTTCTCGTATTTTTCTTCAGGAGTAAAAGCAAATTTTTTGGCTGTTTGTTCGTTTACAGTTATCTGTAGTTTAATAAAATGGTTGTTTAGTTTACCACGCAAATATTCTATAAGGTCGTATTGCTCGCGCTCAATTTCCTTTTTCATAGTATCGTTTGGTAACTCTATCCAAAGTGTAGTATCGTTTCGTAACTTAGGAATATCTGTATTTAAATTAGAAGCTAATATTTTACGCCCGTCCGCATCAATCTTTTGAACAAAATCTGCCCAATGTTTTTGCATATCCTCTTCAATGATAGTTTCTCTAGGTAATTTACTTTCGTCTATTACCTCCTCCTTTTTATTAAGTTGATGTTCTTTTTTTGCTTTTAAGCTAGAGATAGATAAGCCAGAAATACGTTTTTTAGGAATACTAATATCTATTTTTGGCTTAGGAACTTCGGTTACAGGCTCAGCAATAGTTTCTGTGTTAGGAGCAGTCGCAAGCTCAGTTTTAGGTTCTGCAACTACGGGTTCTGTTGTAGTTGCTGCACTATATTCTAAAGAATTAGTAGTGTTTACAGGAGTGGGTTCTGGTGTACTGGTAACTGCTTCTACAACTTTTTCCTTTTCGCTAGTTGTAACTTTAGGAGCTACAGGAGTACTATTTTTATAATAAGCAGCAGGAACAATAGGGATTTCTATTCCGTTACTTTCTAGACTAAAGTTTTTTTTTTTTTTTTTTCTCCATCAAAATTGATAGAGGCTAATTTCATAAGTGTTAATTCAACTAGTAAGCGTTGGTTTTTGCTAGTCTTGTATTTTAAATCACTATCATTAGCAATATCAATGCCTTGTAATAAAAATGCAGGCGATGTTTTTTTAGACTGTTCTAAGTAGTTCTTTTTGGCTTCTTCTCCTACTTCTAACAGCGAGATAGTATTTTGGTGCTGACATACCATTAAATCTCTAAAGTGGGAAGCTAAACCTGTTATAAAGTGATGCCCATCAAAACCTTGGGCTAAGGTTTCATTAAATAAAAGTAATAATGAAGGAATATCATTTGCTAAAATTAAATCTGTAGCCGAAAAATACGTATCGTAATCTAAAACGTTTAAATTTTCAGTTACTGCTTTTCTGGTAAGTTCTTTACCAGAAAAACTAACGACTCTATCAAAAATAGATAAAGCATCTCGCATGGCGCCATCTGCTTTTTGTGCAATAATATGCAAGGCATCATCTTCTGCATTAATCCCTTGATTTTCTGCAATATATTTTAAGTACTCAGCAGCATCTTTTACCGTAATTCGTTTAAAATCAAATATCTGACAACGAGAGAGTATTGTGGGTATAATTTTATGTTTCTCTGTAGTTGCTAGTATAAAAATAGCGTGCTTTGGTGGTTCTTCTAAGGTTTTTAAAAAAGCATTAAAAGCAGACTGAGAAAGCATATGCACCTCATCTATAATGTATACTTTGTATTTTCCTACTTGTGGCGGTATACGAACTTGGTCTATAAGGTTTCTAATATCGTCTACAGAGTTGTTAGAAGCGGCATCTAACTCAAAAATATTAAAAGCAAAATCCTCGTCGGTATTTTCGTTGCCTTCTTGGTTTATTTTTTTTGCTAGAATACGAGCGCAGGTAGTTTTACCTACACCTCTTGGACCACAAAAAAGTAAAGCTTGCGCCAAATGATTGTTATCAATGGCATTTAATAAGGTATTGGTAATAGATTGCTGCCCCACAACATCTTTAAATGTTTGCGGTCTATATTTACGGGCAGATACTACAAATGGTTCCAAATTATACTTAAGCTTTAATCGTGTATTACAAATATAAAAATAGCAATGTACTATCGTAAGTGTTTTAGCGTCTTAAATTAGTTTTTTATCAACAATTGGTTTAAAAAATCATTAAAACAGTTATTTGGATGTTTCTTTAGTATAGCCTTACCTTTGCGTTTAGCAGGTCACCTTATCGCTGCATGTAAAACTTGTTTTTACATGGAGAGGAAAGTCCGGACACCATAGTGCAGTATAGCGGGTAACGCCCGTCCGCCGAGAGGTGAGGACAAGTGCAGCAGAAAGTATGTACAGGTAATGCTGTAGTGAAACCAGGTAAACTCTATGCGGTGCAACGCCATGTAAATCAGTGTTTAAGGGTGCACGCCCAAACTGAAGGGTAGGCGGTTAGAGCTTCTAAGTAATTAGTTGTCTAGATAAATGATAAGGACCTTTAAACTTGTTTAAAGTTACAGAATCCGGCTTATGACCTGCTTTTATTATTTAAGATTAATTGCCAATAAGCTACATCTATCCATTTATCAAATTTGTAACCTACTTCTTTAAAATGGGCAACCTTTTTAAATCCTAATTTTTCGTGCAATGCAATACTAGCCTCATTAGGTAGCGCAATACCACCAATTACAGTATGAAACTTTTTAGCTTTAATCCTTTTTAATAATTCGTTATAAAGTAAAGTTCCAACACCTTTTTCTTTTTTATTGTATTTTAAATAAATAGTAGCTTCTACAGAATTTTTATAGGCACATCTAGATTTCCAATTGCTAGCATATGCATAGCCTATAACTTCATTGTTAGATTCGTACACTATCCAAGGAAGATTTGCTGTTATTTCTTTTATCCGTTTTTTTATTTCAGCTTCAGATACCATATCATTTTCAAAGGTAATAACAGTGTTTTTTATATAGTAATTATAAATATCAGCTATACTTTTAGCATCATTTTCTCTTATAGGTCTTATCATAAGCAGTTTTTAAAAAGCAATTATAAAATTACTAAAAAACATAAAGATGCTATCTTACTCTTGAGTGCTAGAAAGGTTTTTTATTGTTCTTTAAATTTGATAATCGCCATATAAATATATTTACTCTGTTTTTATGTCGAATATAAACAGGTATAATAATAGGTTTAGAAACTGTTTTATATCTGTTTAATAATTCTTGTTTGGGTGTTTTGTAATTATGAGAAGTTGTGATGTAATATCCGCTAGAATTTATGGGTATTTCTCCTCTTAGTGTATTTATTTCCATGTACTTATGTTGGTTATAAGAATTGCCTAGAACATATAGTTTTGTATTATTTGGTTGTGCGTAATAATAGTCTAAATGGCTTCCTGGAAACCAGTTATGGGTAAGGATAACATGATTTTTAGGTATTAAACCTGCTTTTATATCTTTATTTATTCTAGATTCTAATTCAGTTGCTATATTTTTCCATAAACCTATGTCTATTGTAAAATCTTTCTTTCCTATTTTTTGACTCTCTTTGTAACTAGAAGGCAGTACAATTCCTGTTTTAATTTGAATAATTGCTGCTGTAACTACAAGCAGTAAAAATAAATTTCCGAATACAATAGCCTTTTGAAACCTTTTCTTATGTTTTTTAATATTTATACTACTATATACATAGCCAGCTAAAATGGCTAACGCAAAATAAGATGGGCCACTCCAATGTGGTAAGGTTTTATTATATAAAGCCATTATAAGTGTAGTGCTTATAAGTGGAATGCTAATACTTAAAAGAAAACCAATAACTGGAGTCGTATACTTTTTTTGTTTGATAATAAAAAACAGACTAAGAATAATAACGTAAATAGTAAATGGATTGTTATAAAATATTTGTCCAAAAAATTCAGGAAAAAAGTTTTTTAAGGAAGGTAACCAAGTGTTAGATCCAACTCTATTGCTATGGTAATTAATACCAGAATATTCGCTAACCATATTCCACCATATTACAGGGGAAAATAGTATTATACTAATGATAATAGATAACCATAGATAGGGCTTAAAAAGTTCTTTTCTATTATAAAATAAAAAATAAATGCCAGCTCCTAGCCATAAGAAAATAGCATGGTATTTAGAAAGTAAAGATAGTCCTACGACAACTCCATAAAGAAGTAACCAATAGTTTTGCTTTTTTATAATATAGTTACAGAAAAAGAAAATTGCTAACAACCAAAAGATGCTTAAAGGGGTGTCTGGTAATATAAAAACACCTGTAATAATGGAACTGTAAAAAGAAGCAGATATTATTAAAGCGCTAATAATCCCTGTTGTTTTATCTTTTAATAAACAACCAATTTTATAAATAAGATAAATATTTGCACAGCCAATAATTAATGGCCCAAGGCGTACAAAAAAATCATTATAAATAAAAGAAAGATTAAAAGTAGATAAGCGTATAAGAATACCAACTAAAGGCGGGTGGTCAAAAAAACTATAATCAAGATAAAGTGCATAGGTGGTATAATACACTTCATCATTACCAAGATTTGTAAAAAATACTATAATTAATCGTAGTAGTAGATTTATCCCTAATATCCAGTAAATACTACCTTTTCTTTTTAGAAAATCTCTAATCATACTACTAGTAAAAGTAGAAAATAAAACCGATGTTAGGTTGTTTTAGGTGTTAAGAAAGTATTATTCACTAAAAATATTAACAGAAAATTATAGTTTTCGTTGTAGGTGTAATAATAACATCTTAGGATATTAATTATGTAAAATTATTTTTTTCGTTTTTAAAAAAGTAAAAAACTATTATGTTGACGTTTTGTTTTCAAAAAAACTAAAAACACTACCACCGTATTTACGTTGGTTGGTAAAGTTTTCTAAACCAGACAAATCGGTATGTTTAGAATGTTCTATAATTAACATACCATCTTCTTGTAATAAATTATTTTTAAAAACCAGTTCGGGTATTTTAGCAAAATCTTCTAGCTCAATACCATATGGAGGATCTGCAAAAATAATATCATTTTTTAATGTGGTTTTTTCAAGGTATTTAAAAACATCACTTTTAACACAAGAAATTCCAAAATTTAACTCAGAGGCAACCTGGCTAATATATTTTATGCACCCCATGTCTGCATCTACGCAAACCAACTCTTGTGTGCCTCTAGAAGCAAATTCATAACTTATATTTCCTGTACCGGCAAAAAGGTCTAGTACAGTAATTTCATCAAAATAATAGGTGTTATTTAAGATATTAAACAAACCTTCTTTTGCCATATCTGTTGTAGGGCGTACTGGTAGTTTTTTAGGTGCAGCAAGGCGTCTTCCTTTATAAGTGCCAGATATTATTCGCATTAAAGAGTATTTAGTAGGGTAAAATCTATGGAGTCTTCTTCTGTATCTTTTAAATGATACGAAGTGTTTTCTGGGATAAAAATAGAGATGTTCTTTACGTATTCATAACACAATTGGTAAATAGCATCTTCTTCTTTTATAGCACCAAAAAATTTAACTTTTACACTTTCGTTGTCTAATTTTAATTGTTCTAGAGCAAAAAGTAAATAATAAATAAAGTCTTCTTTGGTATAATAATTAAAACAATTGTAGAGTAGTAATTTTTTCTCCGCAATAATGGTAATATTCATTTGTTGGTCAGATACATATACGTAGCAAACTGTTTCGTTACCGCTGTTGTGGCTTTTTAATAGTGATTCTACTATTACAGTTCCGTTATGTTTAAATTCGAACTCTCCAAAAATATCGTAGATGTAATTATTAATATTTACAAAAGGAATATAAACATTTACAATATCATGACTATCTATTTCGTCATAAACAATATGGTCATTCGCTAAAATTTTGGCATTGTATTTTAAATAGTTAGCCAACTCATCTTTATTGAATAATGCTTTTGGCACCAAATTAAATAAGTTGTTTTTATGGATAACAACAACTTCGGAGAATGTAGACTTACTTACTTTGTGTTGCTCAAATAAATTCTCTATATGCTTTAAAATTTCATAAGGCGAATGAGTAGTTTCAAAAGTAATATTTTCAGAAACTATAAGCGTATTACTAAGTATGTCTACCACACAAAAAGAAAGTCCATTCAAACTAATTTGAATGGACAACTTGTGATAATTTGATGTAGATTGCTCTACGGTATTGTTATTTTTTCTTTTTGTCATAAATTGGAGGCCAGTTACCGTTAGTACTAACTTCTTCTAAAGAACCAACTATAATTTCACTACCGTTTACTTGTTCAACACTAACTTCAGCATTTTCTTTAGCCATAAGATCTTTTGGTTGATCGTGTAAAATAACATCTTTTGCTACTTTAACTTCAAATACAGGAGCCATGTAACCACCCGTTTTTTCAATAATATCAGCTCTCATTGTAAACTTTTCTCCGTTTTTAGCATGAGGAACATTCATCATTGATTTGTAACGTGTATCTTTCTTAAATAAAGAATCTTTTACAGAAACAGTACCTAAAGTATCTATAATTTTTACTTCTTTTAGTACATCAATACCATAAGCTTTATCAAATTCCATAAAAGAGGAGTCTCTTTGTTGTGTAATTGTATAATTAGCGGTATCAATAAACTTAATTAAGCTATTAAAATCTTTTGCAAACTTTCCGTTAACTGTTTTATATGCTTCTTGAGATTTGCCTATATCTTTCATTACAGAAATTACTTTAGCAAAACGCTCTTCTTTTATTTTTTTAAATTCAATAGGTCCCATTACAGACTTGTAAATCAAAAATCCTAAACCAATTGATACAATCCAAAGTAAAATTTGTAAAATACGCTTCATTTTATATGTGTTATTTAAATTTTGAGGTTTTGACAAATCTACAATTTTTTTTTAATCAGAAAAGTATTTACCATTAAAAATCCTCATTATCTTTGAACACTTATGGGCATAATAACGGCTTCTTCATTTTATAAAATATTAAAGGATAAATTTCCGCACGAGCCAACACTAAGGCAAGAGATAACTTTGGAGAAAATTTCGGACTTTATAATATCCAAAGAAAAAGATTTATTATTCCTGTTAAAAGGCTATGCCGGAACGGGAAAAACAACCCTAGTGGGTACTATAGTTACTAATCTATGGCAGGCATCTATGAAGGCAGTTTTAATGGCTCCTACGGGCAGGGCAGCTAAGGTAATGTCTAATTATGCAAAAACACAATCGTTTACCATTCATAGAAAAATTTATTTTCCTAAAAAAGAAAGCGGAGGAGGTGTACAATTTGTATTAGCACCCAATAAGCATAGGAATACCATTTTTATTGTAGACGAGGCTTCTATGATACCAGACACGCCTGCAGATTCTAAACTATTTGAGAATGGTTCTCTGTTAGATGATTTGTTAATGTTTGTATATTCTGGTCATAATTGTAAGCTTATGTTAATTGGAGATACAGCCCAATTACCTCCTGTAAAATTAAACCTAAGCCCAGCATTAAACGAAGACCAACTATCCTTAAATTACAATAAAGAAATAATAAAGATAGAGTTAGATGAAGTTGTTAGGCAAGCACAAGACTCTGGTATTTTGGTAAATGCAACCAATTTAAGAGAGCAGTTGCAAAGTAGCTTTTTTGATGATTTTAAGTTTGATGTGCAACCTTATACAGATATTGTTAGGCTTGTAGACGGACATGAAATACAAGAAGCCATAGACAATTCTTATGGTGAAAACGGTAAAGACGAAACGGCAATAATTGTACGCTCTAATAAAAGAGCCAATTTATATAATGAAAATATAAGAAGCAGAATCCTTTTTTTAGAGAACGATTTGGCGGTGGGCGATTTTATGATGGTGGTAAAAAACAATTATTTTTGGCTAAAACCACAATCAGAAGCGGGCTTTATTGCAAATGGTGATATTATAGAAGTATTAGAAATTTTTGGGATTAAAGAAATTTATGGCTTTAAATTTGCAGAGGTAAAAGTAAAAATGGTCGATTATCCCAATATGCAACCCTTAGAAACGGTATTAATGTTAGATACTATAAAAGCAGAAACACCTTCCTTATCTTATGAAGATGGTAATAAGTTATACCAAGAAGTAATGAAAGATTATGCTGATGAAAAATCTAAGTATAAAAAGTTTTTAGCGGTAAAGAATAATAAATATTTTAATGCATTACAGGTAAAATTCTCTTATGCTATAACATGTCATAAATCTCAGGGAGGTCAGTGGAATACCGTATTTGTAGAACAACCCTATTTGCCCAACGGAGTAGATAAAGAGTATTTGCGTTGGTTGTATACAGCAGCAACAAGAGCAAAAAAACAATTATACCTCATTGGGTTTAAAGACGATTTTTTTGTTGATTAATAAAAAACTATTTTAGTAGTAAAGATTTAAAAGATGACTTCTGAAACCATTATAAGTTTATTTTTAGGAATAGGACTGGCAGCATCTGTTGGTTTTCGGGTGTTCTTGCCATTATTTGCGCTTAGTTTATCTTCTTACTTAGGAGTTTGGGAATTGAATGAAAGTTGGCAATGGATTGGTAGTTTAGCAGCCTTAATAACATTAGGAGTTGCTACATTAGTAGAAGTGTTTGCTTATTTTATTCCATGGGTAGATAATGCTTTAGATGGTATTTCGGTACCCTTGGCAGCAATTGCAGGTACCGCAGTAATGGTGTCTACAGTAGCAAATTTAGACCCAGTAGTTACTTGGTCTTTAGCAATTATTGCGGGAGGAGGCACGGCAACAGCCATAAAAGGAGCATCAGCAGCTGGTAGATTAACATCTACAGCAACTACAGGCGGTATAGCAAATCCGTTAGTATCTACTGTAGAAACAGGAACGGCTGTAGCAATGTCCGCAGCATCAATCTTTGCACCTATACTTGCCGCAGTATTAGTGGTCATTATTTTAGGGATAATTTTTAAAATATACAGAAAGCTACGTCCTAAAACATAACTTTGTTAATTAAAATAATAACTCATAAATAAAAATCGAGTGAAGAGTATTGCAATGATACCTGCCCGTTATGCTGCATCTAGATTTCCAGGAAAATTAATGCAAGATTTAAAAGGGAAACCAGTTATTCTTAGAACTTATGAAGCAGCTGTTAATACAGCTTTGTTTAATGAGGTGTATGTGGTAACAGATAGTACAATTATATACGATGTAATAACTAATGCCGGTGGTAAAGCAATCATGAGTAAAAAAGAGCACGATTGTGGTAGCGACCGTATTGCAGAAGCGGTAACAGATTTAGAGGTAGATATTATTGTAAATGTACAGGGAGATGAGCCGTTTACCGATAAAGAAAGTTTAGCAAGTGTTTTAGAAGTTTTTAAAAATGATTCTTCTAAGGAGATAGATTTGGCTTCTTTAATGACAAAAATTACAGATTGGGAAGAGATAAATAACCCAAATACCGTAAAAGTTATAGTAGATACTAATAATTTTGCTTTGTATTTTTCTCGTTCCCCAATTCCCTATCCAAGAGATGAAAAAGTAGATGCTCCTTATTTTAAGCATAAAGGAATTTATGCGTTTAGGAAAAGTGCTTTATTAGATTTTCCTAGGTTACCAATGCAGCCCTTAGAAGCTAAAGAAAAAATAGAAGCTATTCGTTATTTAGAATACGGGAAAAAATTAAAAATGATAGAAACTAGTGTTACAGGTATAGAAATAGATACGCCAGAAGATTTAGAAAGAGCTAAAAAAGCATGGAAATAGATTATAGTAATATAAAAGTAATTGGTTTTGATGCTGATGATACACTTTGGGTTAACGAAACTTATTTTAGAGATGTAGAAGATAAGTTTGCCACTTTGTTAGAAGCTTATGAGACAAAAAATAAAATAGATCAGGAGCTTTTTAAAATGGAAATGAAAAACTTAGAAATCTATGGATATGGAATTAAAGGTTTTATGCTTTCTATGGTAGAATCTGCTTTAGAGCTTTCTAACAATCAGGTGTCGCATGCAACTTTAAATACGATATTAGATTTAGGTAAACAAATGTTAGCGCAACCAGTAGAGTTGTTAAATGGGGTAGAAGAGGTTTTACAAAAACTACAATCTAAATATAGATTAATTGTATTAACAAAAGGAGATTTGTTAGATCAAGAAAATAAATTAGAAAGGTCGGGTTTATCAAAATATTTTCAGCATGTAGAAGTCCTGAGTGATAAAAAAGAGATTAATTACGAAAAACTTTTATCGCATTTAAAAATACCAGCACATGAGTTTTTAATGGTTGGTAACTCTTTAAAATCAGATGTGTTGCCATTAATTAATATAGGAGCAAAAGCTATTCATATTCCGTTTCATACTACTTGGCAACACGAAGAAGTGTCAGAAGAAGAACGTAACGGAAAAGCATATAGAACATTAAACGAAATGAAACAATTATTAAAATTGCTATAAGTTTTTTATGAAGTTTTTAGATGTAAATAATTGGGAAAGAAAACAACATTTTAATTTCTTTAATACATTTAAAGACCCTTATTTTGCTATAACTGGTACTTTAGATGTTACCAATGCAAAAAAATATGCCAAAGTAAATGAAGTATCTTTCTTTGCAATTTATTTGCATGCTTGTATGCAAGCGATTAACGAAATAGAAAATTTTAAATATAGAATTACAGAAGATAATAAAGTTGTTGTTCACGATACTATTCATGCATCTGCAACGATATTAAGGCCTAATAAAACCTTTGGTTTTTCATTTATTAATTATGAAAAAGAGGCGTTGAGTTTTGAGCGTAATTATAAATTAGAAAAAGAACGTATTTGTAATTCTAATGCGTTATTTCCGCCAGTAAATACAGAAGATTGTATTTATTGTTCAGCTTTACCTTGGGTAAATTTCACTGGGCATAAAGAGCCAGTAAGTGGAGCTAAAGAATCTGTTCCTAAGCTTGCCTTTGGAAAGGTTTTGGATACAAATGGTATATTAGAAATGCCAATAGCAATAAGTGTTAATCATGCTTTAGTAGATGGTTATCATGTAGGAAGCTTTTTAGAGAAAGCACAATTTTTTTTAAATGAATATAAATAGTGAAGCACACAAAAGTGCCCCCAAAATAATGAATACATATAAAAATTTTCCAATGGTTCCTAGAGTCGTTTTTGGTAGCGGTAGCTTAAGCCAATTAGGGGAGATTTTAATGCCCAAACGTAAAAACTCAGAAGCTCCATTTATATTTTTAGTAGATGCTGTTTTTGAAGAGGAAGAGTTGTCATCACAATTACCATTACTTTTTAACGACCAAATTATTTTTGTATCCTCTGAAGAAGAACCTAAAACATACCAGGTTGATGCTTTGGTAGCCAAAATAAAATCGGATTTCTCAGAAATGCCATCTGGTATTATTGGTATTGGCGGAGGTACTTTATTAGATTTAGCAAAAGCAGTAGCTATATTATTAACCAATGAAGGAAGCGCCGCAGATTACCAAGGATGGGATTTGGTTAAGAAACAAGCCATTTATCATGTAGGGATACCAACTATAAGTGGTACAGGAGCAGAAGTTTCTAGAACAACAGTATTATTGGGGCCAGAAAAAAAGTTAGGTATAAATTCAGATTACACCCCTTTTGATCAGGTGCTATTAGATCCCAATTTAACACAAGGAGTACCAAAAGAACAATGGTTTTATACCGGGATGGATTGTTATATACATTGTATAGAGTCGCTTAACGGTACTTATTTAAATGCTTTTAGCCAGAGTTATGGAGAAAAGGCATTGGATTTGTGTAAAGAAGTGTATTTGTCGGATTTAGCGCCAACAGAAAGTAGAGATAAATTAATGATGGCATCTTGGCATGGAGGTATGAGTATAGCTTACTCGCAAGTGGGAGTAGCACATGCTTTAAGTTATGGTCTGTCTTATTTACTAGGAGTAAAACACGGTATTGGAAATTGTTTGGTATTTCAACATTTAGAAGAGTTTTATCCAGAAGGTGTAGCATTGTTTAAGGAAATGATGCAAAAACACCAAATAGAACTCCCTAAAGGAATTTGTGCAAATTTAACAGCTTCAGATTTTGATATTATGATTAATGTAGCTTTAGGTTTAGAACCTCTTTGGGAAAACGCAATTGGTAAAAATTGGAAAAAAATAATTACGCCAGAAAAATTAAAATCTATCTATCAGAAGATATAATAAGAGAAAATATTTTAAAATAATTCACTGATTATAAGTATTTTGAATTCTATTTTGAGGGAGGTAGATTAGTTGTAACTTTACAAAATGCATGCAATAGCAAAATTTATTTATTTTAAATTAATGGGTTGGAAATTAATTGGCTCTTTTCCAGACTTAAATAAATGTATTGTTGCTGTAGTGCCTCATACAAGCTGGGTAGACTTTTTTTTAGGTTTGTTAGTCAGAAGAATTTGGCAAGAAGATATTAGCTTTTTAGCAAAAAAGAGTTTGTTTAAACCGCCATTTGGTTGGTATATAAGATGGATGGGAGCTAAGCCAATTGTAAGAAATGCTAATAGCGATTTAACTACATCTATTGCGGCAATTTTTAAGCATAGAGAAGTTTTTAAATTAGCTTTATCTCCAGAGGGTACACGAAAAAAAGTAAGTCAATTAAAAACGGGGTTTTACTATATAGCTAAAAAAGCAAATATTCCTATTGTTTTGGTCACTTTTGATTATGGTCATAAACAAGTAAAAGTATCATCGCCATATTTTGTTACAGAAAATATGGAGGAAGATTTTAATACCTATAAATCGTTTTATAAAGGAGCCATAGGAAAGGTTCCAGAAAATAGTTTTTTTATTTAAATTTTATTTAGAATTTTTTCGGGTTCTGGTAATTTTTCTTCTTTCTTTTCAGAATTTCCAGGAAAAACTAAATGCGTGCTAGAATATGAACCACCAAAAGTAGCAGCGGCTAAATATACCTGACTAATAGCATCCTCAACTTGGTGTTCAGATAATTCTTGCAACGGATGTATAAATACAGACCATATAATTTCATCGCTCAACGCATATTTAACATCTAAAGCAGAATGAAAATTAGCTACTAAAGCATTTAACAATTCTTCTTCTCCAATTTTTTCTCGTTCTACAATAGGTGAAATAATTCGCATTCTATTGGCTTTTTGGTCGTGTACGCATATTAAAAAACGTTCCTTGTACATAAAACGCATAGAATTCCCTTCGCTTTGTACAGTATCAGAAACTTTAGTAATAATTTCTAAAAGTTTTTCAGGATTCATTTTTTGTGCTTTTAGATTAAAAGAAATGGTAAAAAGTAAGATTAGTAGTGTTGGTAGTTTGCTCATGGTATGTGCTTTACAAATTTAGTCGTAAAGTATTATGAATGTTTACAAGCTTTATTAAGTTGGTGTAAAGTAATAAGTTTTAAGAGGAAAGGGAAATTTAATAACAAAAAAGAGACGCTATTTAGCGTCTCTCTTTGCTTAAAATATTTTAAAATCATATTCTTCTCTATAAAAGAATATGATTGCCAAAGAAATACTTAGCTCTTCTGTTCTTTATTAAAATAAACGAGGTAGTAATACATTTGCTTTTCTTCGTCCCATCCTTTTTCTACAAATTTCTCGGCAGATTCGGGGTTAATAAAATCCATTTTTATTTGAATGTTAGTATCTAGTTCTATAACATTTTTAATTTTCTTACGAGCTTCAGATACTGCTTTGTTGGCAATATCAAAATCAGAAACATCTTCAATACTATACTTAGGGCCCTTTTCTACTTTGTAATGCTTAAATTCTGGTATTAAGGCAGGGTTTTCTATAACTTCGTTTAAGAAATTTGTTTCTTCAAACTCATCATTCATAGCAAAGTGGTTTACAGCTCTGTTCATAAACAATACTTCTTGTTGTTTATCTTCGGCTGGTAGTACCACATCTTTTGCAAAATTCTGGCAGAATTTTAAATAGTTTTTAGTCTTAAAATTATCATCAGATAAGGGGTCTACTCCTAAAAAATCTTCTAACCAATATTTAGTATCGTAACGGTTACTATCTACAGAAAGTACCTTGTAACCCTCTTCTTTATTAGTATTAAAAATTAGACAACCTTTATCTAATTTATTAATGTTTATACCCTGTTGTACTAGAATTTCTATAATATCTTCTTTTTCTTCAAACTGAAGAAAATCATGTTTTAATTCACTTTTAAAAATTCCAACGGCATCTACTTTTACATTATCTAACAATAAACCAGATAAATAAGCTACATATATTTCACCACTTTTAATATGCGGATGGTTAGATTGCTCAAACAAATGCGTAGCTATTTTTTTAGAATTTGCGTGTACGCTAGAAGGTTCATTAAAAATTTCTGTTGCTATTTTGTATAATTCGTTAAACTCTACGTCTACTTCGTTAGTGAATTTAAAATAGTTTTCTTCTTTTTCTCTAAACGGTTTAAAAAAATATTCTTTAAGTAAACCAGTAGTTTCATCGTTTAGGGCATGGGGTTGCGATGTTAAGAATAGGTTTTCGTTCTTATTCTTATTTCCAACTCTATGCAAAGAAATACTTTCTATCTGGGTAGCGTATAGGTTTATCATTTAGGAGTATAATGTTTTGTATTAATTAACTTAAAAATTGTTTAATTCCAATTTTCGTCAAAATCTAAATCTTCGTAATTATCTAAAATATCACCATCAAAAGCATTGTTGTCTTCTGCTTCGAACTTTTTTTCTGGAGGTGAATCTGGAAGCTCACCAAAACTAAATAAGGTGTTAGGGTAAGAACGTCCATCTTCTTTTACAACAATATCGGCTAATTCTATAAAGAAGGTCCACATATTAAAGAAGTCGTATACATAAATTAGTTTTGTTTTATCTTTTGATAAAATGTCTTCTAAAAAAGTTTCGTTCATTAATTGTACATCAGAACCATTCTCGCTCATATCAAATAATGCAATTTCTTGATCCTGATTCCATTCTTCGTCGCAGGTGTAAAAAGAAGCCATTTCATTGCCTAAAAACCCATATGATTGAGTTATGGCATTATGGAATTCTTCTAAAGTATTACTTGCTTCTATCTCTATATCTCTAAAGATATCATCTTCGGCATCGAGTATTATCCTAATTTTATAAATCATAAAATTCTTTTTTTTGGATATGCAAAGTTACAAAGTTTTAGGACTATTATTAACTTTTAAATTCTCTAATACTAAATAGAATTGAACACAGAATAGGAGAGAAGCTAATATTAAATGTATGGGTTGACTCGTAAAAGGGAAATCAGCATAATACATTATTATACCAGAAAGCCCTTCTAATACAATTAAGAGTAATACCCATTTTATTTTAGAATAGCCTAAGTTTAATTTATGTATGCGGTAAGCTATAAAACCATTTGTAAGAATTATTAGTATAGAAAAAGATCTATGGAAATAAAATTGAAGGCTAGGGTTTTGCAACCATAAATGTTTATTAAGCTCACCAACACTATCTATTTGGTGATCTACAAATTGTCTTACTTGGGTGCCTAATACTACTTGAATTAATGTTAAGGCTAGGGCGGTTATGATTAATAATGATGTTGTTTTGTTGTATTTAAATTGATGATTTTTACTTCTGGTACTAAAAATAATGTATAGTAACATGGCAAGAATAACTAAAGCCATGACCATATGTACAGTTATTTTTACAGGCTCTAAAACAGAATAGACAACGGTTGCCCCAAGCCAAGCCTGAAAGCCCATAGAAAATACTACTAAGCATGATAAAATAGTGATAGATTTTTTTTTCTTCCAATAGCTAAAAGAAGCTACCGCAAGTAATAATGTTGCAAAACCTGCTAACGCGCCAAAGAGTCTATTAATATATTCTATCCAGGTATGCCATACATTAAAAATAGCATAGTTATGCTTCGTGTAGGGTTCCCAATTATTTTTATTAAAAGTATCTGTTGTAGTAAAGTTTTTAGTAGCAACTTGTAATGTCTCGTTTACAATAATTACTTGTCCACTTTCAAAATTACGATTAGGTTGCCATTGCAATTCAGAAGCATCTGTTGGGGGAATATAATATCCAAAACATTTTGGCCAATCTGGGCATCCCATGCCACTGCCTGTCATACGAACAACAGCACCAGCCACAATTACCAAATAAACTAGAATTAATGAGATTTTTGCAATTTTTCTGAAATGTTTTTGCATAGGGAAAAGAATGAGAATACAAAATTACCACTCTTTTATTTAATTTTTCAATATTAATGTAAAACTTAGCGATTCGTTTTTTTAATTAAAAAGGGAAAACATTTGTTTTCCCTTTTTACTCGATAATCGAGTATTTAAATTATATTTTTAGATCAATATCTAGTGAGTTTATCCCTTGTTTATTTTCTGTATTATATGTTTATTTAATTACAATAAATTCTGATCTACGATTTAACTGGTGTTGTTCTTGACTACAATTAGAGCTATTATCACAGTTATTTATTAATTGTTTTTCTCCATATCCTTTACCAGAAATTCTAGAGGCATCAATTCCTTGAGAAATTAAATATTTGATAGTTGCTTTTGCTCTTTTGTCAGATAAAGCTAAATTATAATTATCATTACCACGAGCATCTGTATGTGAGCGAACATCAATTTTTGCTTCTGGATATTGCTTCATATAAGCTACCACTTTCTCCATTACAACTTTAGAATGTGCTCTAATAAAAGATTTATCAAAGTCAAAGTAAATAGGTTCTAAGTTTAAGGATTGTGCTAAATCTGTGCCTATACTAGCTTCTTGTATGTTGGAAGCTAGTAAAATTTCTACATCAGAAACATTCTTAGCATCTACAACGGTAAATGTGGTATCTCCATCGTTATAATCATGTAAAGAAGCTATAATTTTAAAAGTTTCATTTTTACAATATCCATCTGTATTAAACTCTCCTTTAGAATTAGATATTGTTTTAGCAATAGTTTCTCCTTGTTTGTCTAGTATTACAATATTAGCATTTGGTAATAAAGCTCCAGTTTTTTTATCTTTTACAATACCTGCTACTTTAATATGGCATGTAAAGTCTAATGGTGTGTTTTCTCTGAAGCTATAAATATCATCGCTACCTATACCTCCTGAACGATTAGAAGCAAAATACCCCACTTTTGTATTTTCATTAATAATAAACGAGAAATCGTCTTTTTCACTATTAACTGGCATACCAACATTCTGTATAGGAGCTAATTCTTCATTTATTGGAGTCGCAAATATGTCTAGGCCACCAAGACCAGGATGTCCGTCAGAAGCAAAATAAAGTATATTGTTTTGTGTAATGTATGGAAATGTTTCTCTAGACTCTGTGTTAATTTTAGGTCCCAAGTTTTTTGGAGAACCATAAGTACCATCATCATTAATAGCTACTACAAAAATATCTGAAGCACCTAATGTGCCTGGCATATCAGAAGCGAAATATAGTAGTTTTTCGTCTTTGCTTAATGTCGGGTGTGCTACAGAGTATTCATCACTATTAAACGGAAGTTCTATAATATCTGCCCATTCATCATTATCTAAACTTGCTTTATAGATTTTAAGTCTACTAATACCCTTAGTATCTCTAGAGAAATTACCATTTTTGGAATTGTTTCTTGTAAAATATATAGTTTTTCCATCTTTTGTGAATGCTGTAGACGATTCGTGAGTTTTGTTATTTAATATTTTAGATAACTTTTTAGGTGTATCTAGAGTACCATCATTTGATACTGTAGTTGAATATAAATTTAAAAATGATTTTTTGTTCCATTGGTGTATAGCCCGTGTTGTTATGCCTGTATCCCTAGCTGTAGAAAAAATTAATTCTTCACCTCTAAAAGATGGAGCAAAGTCTGAAGCTGTAGAATTTAAAGTACTATTTTTAATAGTATATCTACCAGAATTCTCTTTTATTTTTAGTAAATAATCTGTACTCTCATTAAATTTTTGAGCACGAAGGTCATTTGTTTTTTCTTTTTCAAACTTTTGCATCCAAAAATCTGATTGCTCATATTTTTTTAGCGATTTTAGGGTTTGTGCATATCTATAAATATACTCTGGATCTATAGTGGCATTCTCTAATGTAAATAATTTGCTATACCAATCAGCAGCTTTTTCATAATTAGCATTTAGATAATTGGCATTCCCTAAGTTTTTGTATATTTCTTCTGAAGTATATCCTTTCTTTACCAAATTTTCATAAGAATCTATAGCATCTGCATAGGCATAATTATCAAAATTGGTATCTGCTTTTTTTGTTTTTTTGTCTTGCCCCATTACTAAAGAACAAGTAAAAAGCGTACCCAGTACTATATGTTTTAATGTAATGTTCATCTTAGAAAAATCTTGGGGTTAATACTTTTTTATATCGTGTTAAAAATTCATATCGAAGCATTACTTCAAAAGAGCCATCGTTAAATTGTGTAGCACCTAAATCCGTAGTTTCTCTATCATAGGCAAGCCCTAACATTAACTGTTCAGATATTTGAAAGCCAAATAAAGCACTTACAGCAGCATCCCATCTATAGGCAGCTCCAAGTGTAAATTTATCATTAAATAAAAAGTTTGCTGATAAATCTATCTGTAATGGAGCTCCTTTTACAGCTTTTAGTAAGCCAGCAGGTTTAAATTTTACATTACGATTTAAATCAAAAACATAGCCTGTAATTAAATAGATATTTAAACGTTCTTTTGCTAAAAAAGAAGCGCTATTGCCAGAACTATCAAAATGTTCGGTCTGTAAAAAATTAGGAATAGATAAGCCAGTGTAAAACCTATCTGTGTGGTAATAAATACCTGCTCCAAAGTTTGGAGAAAACCTTTTGTCTATATTAACCAAATTAGTTTCAACATCATAGTTTCTTAATTTGGTAAAATCGATATTTAAGAAATGCCCACCTGCTTTTACTCCAAAAGATAGTTTTCTTTCCACCCCTAATGGTATGGTATAAGAAAAGGCGGCATCAAAATAAGTATCTTGATTGGTTCCATTACCAATTTCATCATCTACAATAGATAAACCTAATCCTACTCTTTTAGAGACTGGAGTATGAAAATTTAATGTTAGTGTAGTAGGTGCACCATCTAAGCCAACCCATTGAGATCTATGTAAAGCACCAATGCTAAAAACGCCTCGTGATCCTGCATAAGCAGGGTTTACAGCAAGTGTATTGTACATATACTGAGTATACTGCGCATCTTGTTGTGCTTGTATAGATTGATATCCTGCAATTGTAAATAAGAATATGGTTATATATTTTTTCATTTTTTAAACTTTAATCTTTTTAATTTTCTTACAAAATTATCTGTTAATATATAAATATCCTGCTTTATTTAAGCTATTATTTCCATTTTCATACTTAATAATATAAAAATAAACACCAACAGGAAGTTCTTCATTTTTTTGAATGGTTACTCTACCATTAGAAATGCCTTTAAAAGCAGTACTAGGATTATTGTCATAGCCATTCATTTCGTATACAATAACACCCCATCTATTATAAATTTGCACAGTGTTATTCGGGAATGAACGTATGTTTTCAATTTCAAAAAATGCATTAGTATCATTTCCATCCAGAGAAATAATTTCGTTTTTAACAGATATTCCCGTATTTGTAACTTCTGGACTGCATCCTGCATCTAATGGGTTTGTACCTCCAATAGAATCGCAAGGGTCTAGAGGGTCTGTGTTATCTGTTATTTCTTGTCCGTCTGGTATACTATCACCGTCTGTGTCTGCTGTATTTGGGTCTGTTCCTAATCCGATTTCTTGACTCGTAGTTAACCCATCATCATCACAATCACTAGCATCTAGAGCTAAACCATTAATAGAATCACAATCATCTAATGGATTGGTGTCATCAATTACTTCTTGTCCATCTAATATATTATCCCCATCTGTATCTGGATTATTTGGATCGGTATTTAATATTGTTTCTTCAGTATTAGTTAACCCATCATTATCACTATCTACAGATATGTCTACAATTCCAGTACCTTCATTTCCGGCTGGGTCAGTTACAGTAATGTTTAATATATCTCCATCGGTTAAGTCTGGAAAAGTTCCTGTATCAGGAGCAGCTGTTTCCGTATCCAAGCTCCAATCACCATTTGTATCTGTTGTAATTGTATAGGTTACATCTGGAGTTCCATCTCCATTTGTGTCAATTTCAATAATGATGTTTTCATTTGGGTTTCCATTTCCTGTAATAATAGGTGTTGTATCTGTTTCTGAGGCGCTATCTACTGTAGGTGAGCTAGTATCAATAGTTACTTCGTTATTAGAAACATCCACGGAGTCATTTCCAGCAGCATCAGTAATAGTAGCCACAACTTCATAAGAGTTACCATCTACAAAAGTACCAAGCGTACCTGAAGCAGGAGTATCGTTTTCTGTATCTACGGACCAGTTTCCATCTGCATCTGGTACTACATCATAAGTAGCTCCATTTACAGTTACAGTCATAGTTTCTCCTGCTGGTAAAGCCGCCATTGTACCATTAGTTCCAGTGATTACCGGTGTAGTATCGCTAGTTGTTTGAGAAACTACAGTAGGAATTGCTGGGTCCGTCGTATCGATAGT
>CANLOV010000009.1 GCA_947492955.1 uncultured Cellulophaga sp.
GATTATAGTGTTATCGTATATACTCTTATCTTTATTATGTATAACATCGTACTTAAACCCAATGGTGTAATTGTTTTGAGTGTACCCAATACCTAAATACAAGGCTGGTACCCAATAATTATCCTCAATTTTTGTTCCGTCAAAATTAAATTCTCTATTAATTCTCAATTGTTCTAGTTCTCCAGAGAGCTGTATATATTTAATAGGGTTATAGAAAGTATTAATACTACCTCCGTAAGCAAATAATTTAGTATTGTTAAATTTAGAATAGTTTATACTTAATCCTAAGCCGGCAGCAAATTGTTCGTTAAATTGATAAATTCCGTTTGGAGATAATGAGCCATTAAAGCTGTTGTTTCCAAAATTTAACCCAATTCCACCTCCAAAATATACATCATCCCAGAATTTATTTGGCGAAGACTTGTTTTGAGCATTGCTGAAAATGCTAATTAGCGTTAAAAAAAGCGTTAAAAAAATTTTTTTGAAAGCGGAATATACTATTTGCTTCATTTTCGTTAAATTTTATGATAATAAGTAACTAAGATATACTTTAACTGTTAATTGTTGTATTTTTGGTTGAAATTTGCTTTAAAAGATAGAGATAATTTTCATGGATAAATATTCTTTTTTAAATACTGCGCATACTTCTTTTTTCGCAGAATTATACGATAAGTATTTAACAAATCCGGATAGTGTAGAAGCTAGTTGGCGTTCCTTTTTTCAAGGTTTTGACTTTGGCTTAGAAACAGCATTAGATGAGGCTGGTGTATCTGAACTAAATGGTGTAGCTGGCGTAGAGGCAGTACAAATACCTGATACATTAAAGAAAGAGTTTCAGGTTGTTAAATTAATAGATGGCTATAGAAATAGAGGGCATCTTTTTACGAAAACAAACCCAGTTCGCGAGAGACGTAAATATGCTCCAACCTTAGCGTTGGAAACATTTGGTTTATCGGAAGGGGATTTAAATACTGTATTCACTGCTGGTGAAATACTTGGGATAGGTCCAAGTTCTTTAGAGGTTATAATTAATCACCTTAAAAAGATTTACTGTGATGCTATTGGGGTTGAATATATGTATATAAGAACTCCAGATCGTATTGAGTGGATTCAGAATTGGTTAAATGTAAATGATAATCATCCTCAGTTTTCAGCAGATAAGAAAAAGCATATTCTTAAAAAGATGGTTGAAGCGGTTTCTTTCGAATCATTTTTGCATACAAAATATGTTGGTCAAAAAAGATTTTCTTTAGAAGGAAATGAATCTTTAATACCTGCCTTAGATACTGTTGTAGAGAGAGCTGCTGAAATGGGAGTAGAGCAATTTGTAATGGGAATGGCTCATAGAGGAAGGTTAAATGTGCTTACTAATATTTTTGGTAAATCTGCTAAAGATATTTTTAGTGAGTTTGATGGTAAAGATTACGAGCAGGTTATTTTTGATGGTGATGTAAAATATCACTTAGGTTGGACATCTGATCGTATGTCTAACGGAAATAAGATAACAATGAATATTGCTCCAAACCCATCGCATTTAGAAACAGTTGGTGCAGTAGTAGAAGGAATTGCTAGAGCAAAACAAGATGCAGATTACGCAGATGATTTTTCTAAAGTATTGCCTATTGTAGTACATGGAGATGCAGCCATTGCGGGTCAAGGATTAATTTATGAGTTAGTTCAGATGGCTAACTTAGACGGTTATAAAACTAACGGAACTATACATATAGTTGTGAACAACCAAATAGGGTTTACAACAAATTATTTAGATGCAAGAACATCTACTTATTGTACAGATGTTGGTAAAGTAACTTTGAGTCCTGTATTACACGTAAATGCAGATGATGCAGAAGCTGTTGTGCATGCATCATTATTTGCGTTGGAATATAGAATGCGTTTTAACAGAGATGTATTTATAGATTTATTAGGTTATAGAAAATATGGGCATAACGAAGGTGATGAGCCTCGTTTTACACAGCCAAAACTATATAAAGCTATTGCTAAACATCAAAATCCAAAAGATATATATACTCAAAAGCTATTGGCAGAAGGAGTTATAAAAGAAGGTGATGTTAAACAATTAGAAGAAGATTACAAAAATTCTTTAGAGGAGAAACTAGAAGATTCTAGAAAGGAAGATAAAACTGTTATTACTCCTTTTATGTCAGATGAGTGGAAAGGTTTTAAAACTGTTGATGAAACAGGAATGATGAAAGCTGTAGATACCACTTTTGATAAAAAAGAGTTGACAGATATTGCAAAGGTGATAACAGAATTGCCGTCTGATAAAAAGTTTTTACGTAAAGTAGCTAAATTAATAGGAGACCGTAAAAAAATGTTCTTTGAAACAGGGAAGTTAGACTGGGCAATGGGAGAATTACTGGCTTACGGTACTTTGTTAAAAGAAGGTTATAATGTTAGAATTTCTGGACAGGATGTAGAGCGTGGTACTTTTTCTCACCGTCATGCAATAGTAAAAGTAGAAGATAGTGAAGAGGAAGTAGTACTTCTAAATAAAATTTCAGCGAAAGAGAATCAATTTCAGATATATAATTCTTTATTGTCTGAATATGGTGTTGTTGGTTTTGATTATGGTTATGCTATGGCAAGTCCAAATACGCTAACTATATGGGAAGCACAATTTGGAGACTTTAGTAATGGAGCTCAAATAATGATAGATCAGTATATTTCTGCTGCTGAAGATAAGTGGAAATTACAGAATGGATTGGTAATGTTGCTTCCTCATGGTTATGAAGGGCAAGGGGCAGAGCATTCATCGGCAAGAATGGAACGTTACTTACAGTTATGTGCTAACGATAATATGTTTATTGCAGATTGTACAACACCAGCAAATATTTATCATTTATTGCGTAGGCAAATGAAATCTGGGTATAGAAAACCACTAATCGTTTTTACGCCAAAGAGTTTACTGCGTCATCCAAAAGCAGTTTCTACAATAGATGAATTAGTTTCTGGAGGTTTCCAAGAGGTTATAGATGATGTAAGTGTAAAAGAAAGTAAAGTAAAAACTTTAGTTTTTTGTACAGGTAAATTTTATTACGATTTATTAGCTGAAAAAGAAAAATTAGGTAGAGATACCGTTGCGTTAGTAAGAGTAGAACAATTATTTCCATTACCATCAGATAAAATGAAAGCCATTATAGCTAAGTATAGTAATGTAGATGATATAGTGTGGGCACAAGAAGAGCCAAGAAATATGGGAGCATGGAGTCATATGATGATGCATTTTAGTGAAGCCCACAAAATGCGTATAGCATCAAGACGTTTTTATGCATCTCCGGCTGCGGGTAGTGCCGTTCGTTCTAAGCGTAGACATCAAGAAGTAATAGACTATGTTTTTGATAAAACAAAAGATAACATGGTTAGAAAAAATATAAAAAAATAACAGATTAGTAAAATTATAAAGCAATGATTTTAGAAATGAAAGTTCCCTCTCCTGGGGAATCTATTACCGAGGTAGAGATTGCAGAGTGGTTAGTGAGTGATGGTGATTACGTAGAAAAAGACCAAACTATAGCAGAGGTAGATTCTGATAAGGCAACTTTAGAATTGCCAGCGGAACAAGCAGGTATTATCACTTTAAAGGCAGAAGAAGGTGATGCTGTTGCTGTTGGTGCAGTAGTTTGTTTAATAGATACTGGTGCTGCAAAACCAGAAGGAGCTGTTAAAGCTACAGAAGAAAAAGTAGTTGTAGAAGAGCAAAAAGCAGCGCCTGTAAAACAAGCGCCAGCTAAAGAAACTTATGCCTCTGGAACAGCTTCTCCTGCTGCTAAGAAAATTTTAGCAGAAAAAGGAATTGCTGCAAGTGCTATTTCTGGAACAGGAAAAGATGGTAGAGTTACTAAAGAAGATGCAGTAAAAGCTGTGCCTTCTATGGGAACACCAACAGGAGGTAATAGGGGAGAATCTCGTTCTAAGCTTTCTATGTTGCGTAGAAAAGTAGCAGAACGTTTGGTATCTGTTAAAAATGAAACGGCAATGCTTACTACTTTTAATGAGGTAGATATGTCGCCTATTTTCGAATTGCGTAAACAATTTAAAGAAGAGTTTAAGTCTAAGCATAATGTAGGTTTAGGTTTTATGTCTTTCTTTACTAAAGCAGTTATTAGAGCTTTAGAAATGTATCCGTCTGTAAATTCTATGATAGATGGTAAAGAAATGATTTCTTTTGATTTCTGTGATATTAGTATTGCAGTATCTGGTCCTAAAGGATTAATGGTGCCAGTTATACGTAATGCTGAGAATTTAACATTTAGAGGAATTGAAGCTGAGATAAAAAGATTAGCTATAAGAGCTCGTGAAGGAGAAATTACAGTTGATGAAATGACAGGAGGAACATTTACAATTACAAACGGAGGTGTGTTTGGTTCTATGTTGTCTACACCAATAATAAATCCGCCACAGAGTGCTATTTTAGGGATGCATAATATTGTAGAGCGCCCAATAGCAAAAGACGGAGCTGTTGTTATTGCGCCAATTATGTATGTAGCTTTATCTTATGATCACAGAATTATAGATGGTAAAGAATCTGTAGGTTTCTTAGTAGCTATTAAGGAGGCCTTGGAAAACCCAGCAGAAATATTAATGGATAATGATATTAAGAAAGCATTAGAATTATAATGTTTTAAATATATTAAATAGTAAAAAAGTCAGAAGTGTTTTTCTTCTGACTTTTTTATTTTAAATAAACGCATTTCTTATTGTAATCTATAATAGCTTTTGCTTTTTTTAGAATATCTGCACCTATAATACCATCTACAGGTTGGGATTCGTGATTTATAAGTGCACTGTTTACATGAATTAAATCAAATAATACAAATTCTATTTTTTTCTTTTTCCAATTGCCAATTTCAATTTTGTTTTTGGTAGATATAGCTGTTTCCATATCTATGGCACCAGCGCCAGCCGCTTTTATTTCAGAATCTTCAGTAGTTAAGCCAAAAAAATCAACTTTATCAAAACCTATACAGGTATTAGAGGCACCTGTGTCTAAAATAAAACGACCAGTAACTCCATTAATTTTGGCGTTAATCTCAAAATGATTGGTTTTAGTAAGTGTTAAAGGAATTTTAGTATATTTTTTGCTTTCTAAAAACTTTTTAAGATTCATTCTTTCTTTTTGTGGTAAAGATAGTTCTATTTTTGAAGTATGATTTTAACAGATACACATACACATTTATATAGTGAAGCTTTTGATGAAGATAGGTCAGAAGTAATAGGTAAAGCAATAGCAAACGGAGTTACTCGCTTTTTTATCCCGGCAATTGATTCTGCTTATACAAAAGGAATGTTGGCTTTAGAGAAAGCTTATCCAAAACATATGTTTTTAATGATGGGCTTGCATCCAACACATGTAAAAGAAAATTACAAGGAAGAACTAAAGCATGTTGAAGAAATGTTAGAGCAACATAAATTTTATGCAATAGGGGAGATAGGTATAGATTTGTATTGGGATAAAACTTTATTACAAGAGCAACAAGAAGCTTTTCGGTCTCAAATTAAATTAGCAAAAAAGTATAAGTTACCTATTGTTATACATTGTAGAGAAGCTTTTGATGAAGTTTTTGAAATTTTGGAAAGTGAAAAAGGAACCGATTTATTCGGTATTTTTCATTGTTTTACAGGAACTTTAGAGCAGGCACACAAAGCCATATCCTATAATATGAAATTAGGCATAGGTGGTGTGGTTACTTTTAAAAATGGGAAAATAGATACTTTTTTAAATGCAATTGATTTAAAGCATATTGTTTTAGAGACAGATGCACCTTATTTGGCGCCTACTCCTTATCGTGGTAAAAGAAACGAAAGTTCTTATCTTGTTAATGTGTTAGAGAAATTAGCTGTTGTGTATAATAAGGACAAAGAAGAAATTGCAAAGATTACTACTGCTAATTCTAAAGAAGTATTTGGGGTGTAATTAAATAAAAGCTTTTGTATGGAAAAAAAAGAAGTAAGCATACTCCTTATATATACAGGTGGAACCATTGGTATGGTTAAAGATTATAAAACAGGAGCATTAAAAGCGTTTAATTTTAATAAATTACTAAAGCATATTCCAGAATTACATCAATTAGATTGTAATATAAATGCAGTTTCTTTTGATAAGCCTATAGATTCTTCTAATATGAATACTGAACATTGGAAAATGATAGCCAGTATTATAGAAGACAATTACGAAAATTATAATGGTTTTGTTGTTTTGCATGGTAGTGATACAATGAGTTATACATCGTCTGCCTTAAGTTTTATGTTAGAAAATTTAAGTAAACCTGTAATTTTTACAGGATCTCAATTACCAATAGGAGATTTAAGAACAGATGCTAAAGAGAATTTAATTACGGCAATAGAAATTGCGGCATTGCAAGAAGATAAAAAGCCAGTAATACAAGAGGTGTGTCTGTATTTTGAGTATAAATTATATAGAGCAAATAGAACAACAAAGGTTAATACGGAGCATTTTAAGGCATTTTCCTCATTGAATTATCCAGTTTTGGTAGAGTCTGGAGTTTATTTAAAAGTGAATAAAAATGTGTTGTTAAGGAGAGAACGTGTTAAATCTTTGTTGGTGCAAAAAGAAATGGATAACAATGTTGTAATCTTAAAATTGTTTCCAGGATTAAATAAATATACACTAGAAAGTATTATAAATACACCTAATTTAAAAGCTCTAATATTAGAAACTTTTGGAGCAGGAAATGCTCCAACTGAAGATTGGTTGTTCTTAGAGTTAAAAAAAGCAATAAAAAAAGGAATATATATAGTAAATGTAACACAGTGTTCTGGAGGAGCTGTAATAATGGGGCAATATGAAACAAGCGAGCATTTAGAAAGGTTGCAAGTAATTAATGGTAAGGATATTACAACAGAGTCTGCTGTTGCTAAATTAATGTATATGCTAGGGAAGAAAGTACCTAAAGATAGTTTTAAAGCTATGTTTGAGGATTCGTTGCAAGGAGAAATACAGTAAAATTAACGCTTCAAATTTTTTCAATTCCTTTTTTTTTCGTTATTTGCTCGCCCTAAAACAGTTATTTAGAGAGAGGTGGCCGAGTGGTCGAAGGCGCACGCCTGGAAAGTGTGTATACACCAAAAGTGTATCGAGGGTTCGAATCCCTTCCTCTCTGCTGATAAGTTTTAGTTTTTTAATTATATTTTTTTTTTATCTTTAACCAAATTATTTAACGTAACACGTAACTAACATTTAAGTTTTAACGAAATGAAAAAACTATCTTCTATCCTAGCGGCAGCTGGATTATTTATTTTAAGTACAAATACAGTTAGCGCGCAGGCAGCTACTGAGGAAGCAGCAAAAGGATTTACTCAAGTATTAAAAGAACAATTCATACAAGGGGGTGCTAGCTTCATGGGTATTGTACTTTTATGTTTAATTTTAGGTTTAGCTGTAGCTATCGAAAGAATTATATACTTAAACTTAGCAACTACAAATACAAGCAAATTAAAGCAAAGTGTAGAAGATGCATTGGCATCTGGTGGTGTAGAAGCTGCGAAAGAAGTATGTAGAAATACAAAAGGACCTGTTGCGTCTATATTTTATCAAGGATTAGACAGAGCTGGAGAAAGCGTAGAATCTGCTGAAAAAGCGGTTGTAGCTTACGGAGGAGTTCAAATGGGACAATTAGAGAAAAACGTATCATGGTTATCTTTATTTATTGCTATTGCACCAATGCTTGGTTTCATGGGTACGGTAATAGGTATGATTCAGGCCTTCCAAAAGATTGCTGCTGTAGGTAACTTAAGTGCATCTCTTATTGCAGGAGATATCCAAGTAGCCTTATTAACAACGGTATTTGGTCTTATTACGGCTATTATTCTTCAGATTTTTTACAACTACATCATTGCTAAAATTGATAGTATTGTAAATGATATGGAAGATTCATCAATCTCTTTGATTGATATGTTGGTAGATCACAAAAAATAATAGTCGAACTTAATAAGCATTAGATATATTATGCATAAAATTATAAAAATAGTACTTGTAGTACTTAGTTTAGTAGGAGCTGGACTTTGGTTTGGTTTGCCTTCAGCAGAATTGTCTGAAGCAAATCCTGCAGAGGCAGCTAAGAATGGAGCAATGAACTTTATGTTTATACTTACCTATTTATTTTTAGGTATAGCTGTAATTGTAAGTTTGTTTTTTACACTTAGAAATTTATTTTCTACATCAGGAAACATCAAAAAAGCATTATTTTCTATAGGAGGTTTACTTTTGGTAGTAGCTATTTCTTATGGGTTAGCTTCTGGCACAGATGTTGATATAAATGAGATGGCTAGTAAGGGAATAGAAACATCAGAAAGTACTATCAAAGCTATTGGAATGGGCTTAAATGTATTTCTTATACTTACTGTAGTGGCAATATTATCTATGGTTTTACCTGGAATTAAGAATTTATTTAGTAAATAATAAACAAAAAACAATTATGGCAAGAAGAGGAGGAGCACCAGAAGTAAGCGCCGGATCTATGGCAGATATTGCATTTTTATTACTTATCTTTTTCTTGGTAACAACTACTATTGAAACTTCTGCAGGTTTAGATCGTAAGTTGCCACCTATGGAGGAAATATTAGACCCTCCTGTTATTAAACAGAAAAATATATTTACTGTGGTAATTAATAGGGAAGGACAATTACTAGTTGAAGATGAATTAATTAATGTTAAGGATTTAAAAGCTAAAGCAATAGCCTTTTTAGATAATGGAGGAGATGGTACTTGTGCTTATTGTAAAGGAGCAAAAGACGCTGAGTCATCTGATAATCCTGCAAAAGCTATTATTTCGTTAAAAAACGATAGAGAGACAAAATATGGAACTTACGTTACGATTCAAAATGAGTTAGTAGGAGCTTATAATGAATTGCGAAATAGAGAAGCAATGCGTTTGTTTAAAACGAAGTTTACGGATTTAGATGCAGAATATACTAACCCTGAGACAAAAGATAAATTGTCAGAAGAAGCTTATGAAAAATTAAAGGAAAAAATAAAAAGAATTCAACAACTATTTCCTTTAATATTATCTGAGGCAGAAACGAACTAAATTTAATAGTAAATCTAAGATTATGTCTAAATTTAAAAAGAAAAAAGAAGGTGAATTACCAGCAGTGTCTACTGCTTCGTTACCGGATATTGTATTTATGCTTTTATTCTTCTTTATGACGGTTACTGTTATGAAAGATAGTTCTTTAAAAGTAGAAAATACTCTTCCTAATGCTAATGAAATCAAAAAATTAGAGAAAAAGGATAGGATTGTATATATTTATGTAGGAAAGCCTACTAAAGAATATGAAAAAACTTTTGGTAAAGAATCTAAAATTCAATTAAACGATAAATTTGCTGATGTTTCTGAAGTTGGTTCATATATATTATCTGAAATAGCTAAGAAGCCTCAAGAGCTTCAAGATAAAATTACAACTGCTCTTAAAGTAGATAGAGAGGCTAATATGGGTTTGATATCTGATATTAAACAGGAGTTACGTAAAGTAAATGCATTAAAAATAAATTATACTACAAATGAAGGTGATGCTTTCACAAATTTAAAATAGTATACTATATTTTATAATACAAACGCCTTAAATTTATTTAAGGCGTTTTTTTATGTCTTTTTTGTACGGTGCTAATTGTTTAATTTTATCCTGCATATTTATTTTATATGAAAACAATATATACTTTTCTTTTTTTATTATTTGTATCGCTTAATATTAGTGCTCAAGCTTTACAAAAAGATACTCGTTATTTAGAAGATCAGTTTTATATTGGTATTAGCTATAATTTATTGCTTAATAAGCCAGAAGACATAGAACAGCGTAATTTGCCTTATGGTTTACAGTTGGGTTATATTAAAGATATCCCTTTAAATAAAGAAAGGAATGTAGGTTTAGGTATAGGTTTAGGCTATGCTATTAATAATTATTATACAAATATTATAGCTTTTGAAAATGCAGGTTCTAATATCTCTTATACCGTGCCTACAAACGATATTGGTTTAAAGAGGAGTAAAGTAGCAACACATACAATAGAAATACCCTTAGAACTTAGATGGCGAAATTCTACGGCTACTGAATATAAGTTTTGGAGGGTATATTTTGGAGCTAAATTGGGTTGGGCTTTTGATGCTAGGTCTAAATTTGTAGCAGAAGAAAGTAAAGAATCATTTTCTAATGTTGATATTAGAAATCTGCAATATGGACTTACTTTAAATTTTGGTTACAATACTTGGAACATTCATGTTTACTACCAGTTAAATAAATTATTTAATGACAATGTTTATATTGGGGAGGAGATACAAGAGCGTATAAATGTTAAGCCCTTGCGTATAGGGGTAATATTTTATATTCTATAGCCAAAATTTAATGGTTAATAATTGGCTTATAATACCAATACAAAACCCAATAATAATTTCAGATTTTATGTGTGCTTTTAGATACAATCTAGAGCTTGCTATAAAACCGCTTGCCAGAGTTAAAGTGCTTATTAATATGATAATATTAATTTCAAAATGTATGCTTAGGTTAATTACAAACATTAGTACATAGCCAATGCTCATTAAATGCATACTGCTTTTAACATTAAGGAATAATAATAGTAATGAGGTTAAATAAGCAATTATAAGTCCTAAAAAGTAATAATATAGTTCCGTATTGTAATTTATAGGTATAACCTTTAGTAGAACTGTAAATAATAGCACTATGTTTATATAGAAAGGATATTTTCTTTCTTTAATATCTTTAGCAAAAATAGAATTTATTTTTCCTGTGTTTTTTAAAATATAATAGCTAATTATAGGCACTATTACGGTTAATATAAAAATAGGAGCAATAGTGGTTGCTAAAAGAATAGATAGGTTAAAATACTTTGGTGTTAGGTAGAAATATAATAATGTTCCAAATATGGGGGTGAATATAGGGTGAGAGATATAAGAAACTATTTTTAAAAATAATCGCATTATATTTCTTTACGCATTCTAGCAACAGGAATATTTAATTGCTCTCTATATTTGGCAACTGTTCTTCTTGCAATAGGATATCCTTTTTCTTTTAGAATAGTTGCTAGTTTGTCATCAGTTAAAGGTTTTTTCTTCTCCTCTTCGTTAATAACAGTTTCTAGTATTTTTTTAATTTCTTTTGTAGAAACGTCTTCTCCTTGTTCATTTTTCATAGATTCGGAGAAGTATTCTTTTATTAGTTTAGTGCCATAAGGAGTGTCTACATATTTACTATTGGCAACTCTGGATACGGTAGAGACATCCATGTTAATTGTATCTGCAATATCTTTAAGAATCATTGGGCGTAATTTGCGCTCATCTCCTGATATAAAGTATTCTTTTTGATATTCCATAATAGCATTCATTGTAACAAAAAGAGTCTGCTGGCGTTGTTTTATGGCATCTATAAACCATTTAGCGGCATCTAGCTTTTGTTTTATGAACATAACGGTGTCTTTCTGAGACTTGGATTTTTCCTTAGAATTTTTGTATCCTTCTAGCATATTGTTATACTGTCTAGAAACATGTAACTCAGGAGCATTCCTTCCGTTTAACATTAGCTCTAATTCTCCGTCTACAATCTTAATAGAGAAATCGGGAACAATATGTTCTATAGTTTTATTATTGCCAGCATAGGATCCACCTGGTTTTGGATTCAGTTTTTCTATTTCAGCAATTGCTTCTTTTAGTTCTTCTTCGTTAATTCCGTGTTTTTGAATTAGCTTTTTGTAATGCTTTTTTGTAAACTGCTCAAAGGAGTTTTTTAAAATTGTAATAGCTAGTTCAATGGTAGGTGTAATTTCTTTTCTGCCTAATTGTATTATTAAACATTCTTCTAGTGATCTAGCGCAAACACCAGGAGGGTCTAATTCTTGTGTTATTTTAAGTATTTTTTCTACGCTTTCTTCATCAGTATATATATTCTGAGTAAAAGCTAAATCGTCTATGATGTCGGTAATAGGCCTTCTTATGTATCCGCTTTCATCTACGCTACCAACCAAAAATTCAGCAATTCCCCATTCATCATCATTTAAATAAAGAGTGTTTAGCTGATTTATTAAATGCTGATTAAAAGAAGTGCCAGCTGCATACGGAATTGTTTTGTCATCATCATCTGCACTATAATTATTTACTTGGGTACGATAATCAGGAATTTCATCATCACTAAGATACTCATCTATATTGATGTCTTCCGCCTCTATGGTTTGACTGTCGTTTTCGTACAAGTCATCATATTCATTTTCGGCGTTCTCAGTTTCTTCTTTACCATTCTCTAATGCAGGGTTTTCTTCCAGTTCTTGTTTTAATCGTTGTTCAAAAGCTTGCGTAGGCAATTGAATCAGTTTCATTAACTGAATCTGCTGTGGCGATAGCTTTTGTGATAACTTAAACTGTAAGTGTTGTTTCAGCATATGAGATTAATCTACGGTGTATAAAGTTATAAAAAGTATTAGAATTCTGCGTTCTGCGGTGTTCTAGGAAACGGAATAACATCTCTAATATTGCTCATACCTGTAGCAAAAAGTACTAAACGCTCAAAACCTAAACCAAAACCACTGTGAACAGCTGTTCCAAATTTACGAAGGTCTAAGTACCACCATAACTCTTCTTCATCTATACCCAAGGCTTTTGTTTTTTCTAATAAAACATCTAGGCGTTCTTCTCTTTGGGAGCCTCCAACAATTTCTCCAATTCCTGGGAAAAGAATATCCATGGCTCTTACTGTTTTGCCATCTTCATTTAAACGCATGTAAAATGCTTTAATGTCTGCTGGGTAATCAAATAAAATTACAGGGCATTTAAAATGTTTTTCTACCAAGTAACGTTCGTGCTCACTTTGTAAATCGGCACCCCAAGCATCTATAGGGTATTTAAATTTCTTCTTTTTATTTGGTTTACTATTTCTTAAAATATCTATAGCTTCTGTATAAGAGACTCTTTTAAAATTATTTTCAGAAACAAACTTCAACTTTTCTATCAATGCCATCTCACTTCTTTCCGCTTGTGGCTTTGTTTTTTCCTCGTCTAATAATCGTTTTTCTAAAAACTCTATATCTTCTTTACAATTTTCTAAAGTATAAGAAATAACATTTTTAATAAAGTCTTCGGCTAAATCCATATTAGCGTCTAGATCATTAAAAGCAACTTCTGGTTCTACCATCCAAAACTCAGCTAAGTGTCTAGAGGTGTTAGAGTTTTCTGCTCTAAAAGTTGGTCCAAATGTGTATACCTTACCTAGTGCCATTGCAAAAGTTTCTGCCTCTAATTGTCCAGAAACGGTAAGGTTAGTTTCTTTAGCAAAAAAATCTTCTTTATAATTAACTTCTCCTTCTTCTGTTAGTGGAGGGTTTTTAGCGTCTAATGTTGTAACTCTAAACATTTCTCCGGCACCTTCGGCATCGGACCCAGTTACAATAGGGGTATGTGTGTATACAAAACCGTTTTTTTGAAAATATTGATGAATAGCAAATGATAAAGTAGAGCGTACTCTCATTATAGCGCTAAACGTATTTGTTCTTACACGTAAATGTGCCTTCTCTCTTAAAAATTCTAAAGAGTGTTTTTTAGGTTGAATAGGATAAGTGTCTGGGTCAGATTCTCCAAGTACAGTTAGTTCTTTTACTTGAATCTCTACTTTTTGACCTCTTCCTTGACTTTCAACTAGTGTTCCAGAGATTTTAACTGCTGCTCCGGTAGATACTTTTTTTAATAAATTTTCATCAAAATTTTCGAAATCTACAACGCACTGAATATTGTTAATTGTAGACCCGTCGTTTAGTGCAATAAAACGATTGCTTCTAAAGGTTTTTACCCATCCATTAATAACAACTTCTTGTAATATATGAGTTGCTGTAAGTAGTTCTTTTACACTAGGTGATTTCATTTTGAATAACTTGTTTAGTAAAGCCGCAAAGATAGGTTTTTTGGTAAAAAAGAATCAATGTGGCATAAATATAAATTCTGTGTTTTAATTGTTTTTTAAATCCTCTTCTTTTGGTAGAATATCTATTTGAGGTTTTTTTAATACCTGTTTGTTGGCAATATTTTTTTCTAATGATAAAAGTAAAGAAGGGAGTAAAATTAAATTAGAAAGCATAGCAAACATTAATGTAGCAGAAACTAATGCTCCTAGAGCTACTGTTCCTCCAAAATTAGAAATAATGAAAACCGAAAAACCAAAAAATAGAACTATAGAGGTGTAAAACATACTAACGCCTGTTTCTCTTAAAGCGGCATATACAGATGTTTTAACTCGCCATTTATTAGCGGTCAATTCTTGTCGGTATTTAGCAAGAAAGTGAATAGTGTCATCTACAGAAATTCCAAAAGCAATACTGAAAACTAATATTGTAGAAGGTTTTATAGGTACGCCAAAAAATCCCATAACACCAGCAGTTATTAATAATGGTAATAAATTTGGAATTAATGATATAATAATCATTCTAAAAGAACGAAATAAATAGGCCATAAATAAAGCTATTAAACCAATGGCTAATGCCAGAGATAAAACTAAGTTTTTTACCAAATATTTAGTTCCTTTTAAAAAGAGTAATGCTTTACCTGTTAAGTAGACTTGGTAGCGTTCTGAAGGAAATATTTTAGCAATATTTTCCTGAAGACTTTTTTCAATTTCCTCCATACGAAGTGTGTTTACATCTTTCATATAGGTGGTCATCCTGGCAACCTGCCCAGTACTGTCTACAAAACTTTTTAATACATTTCCGTCACTAGATGATTTTCTGGCAACATCCATAATAAAATTGTTTTCTTGGGAGGTTGGTAGCTGATAATATTTTGGAATTCCATTGTAAAATGCTTGCTTAGAGTATTTTACTAGGTTTACTGCGGAGATTGGAGTTGATAGTTCTGGAATTTCTTCAATAATAGTTCCTAGCCTATCCATTCTTTTTAGTGTAGCTAGTTTTAAAACTCCTTTTTCCCGTTTGGTATCTACAACTACTTCAACGGGCATAATGCCATCAAACTCTTCTTCAAAAAAACGAATGTCTTTAAAGAATTGTGCTTTTTTAGGTAAGTCTTCTATAGGACTTCCTGAAATTTCTATTTGATAAATCCCAATAATGCTAAGTATTAAAAGGATAATAGATACGATATAAACAGCTATTCTTTTGTTGCGAACAATATTCTCCATCCAATTTACAAAAGTGTCTATCCATCTTTTGTTTAAGTGTTTTAAGTGCTTTGTTTTGGGAAGCGACATAAAACTGTATATAATTGGTATAATTAAAAGCGATAGAATAAAAATTCCTATAATGTTTAAAGATGCTACAATACCAAACTCTTTTAATAATTTGCTATCTGTAATGATAAAGGTGGCAAAACCAGAAGCAGTTGTAATATTGGTCATTAAAGTGGCATTTCCAATTTTAGAAATTACACGTTGTAATGATAAGGCTTGGTTACCGTGTTTTTTTACCTCTTGTTGGTATTTGTTAATAAGGAAAATACAATTAGGAATTCCTATAACAATAATAAGTGGCGGTATTAATGCGGTTAAAACTGTTATCTCGTATTGTAATAGCCCTAATAGTCCAAAAGCCCACATTACACCAACTATTACAACACACATAGATATAAATGTGGCTCTGTAACTTCTAAAAAAGAAAAAGAAAATTAATGAAGTTACTCCTAAGGCCGCAAGTATAAATTTGCCTATTTCATCAATGATATTTTGAGAATTCATGGTTCTGATGTAAGGCATACCAGAAACTCTAACATCTAGATTTGTTTCATTTTCGAAATTATCGACTAAATTGGTAAGGTCTTTTAGAATAAAGTCTTTCCTTACAGAGGTATTAACAATGTCTTTATCTAAATAAATAATGGTTCTTATGGTTTTACTTTCTTTGTTGAAAAGTAAGTTTTCGTAGAAAGGAAGGTTGTTAAATAGATGGTTTGTTAGGCTGTCTATTTTTGTTTTTGTTTTAGGCTTTTCTTTTAGGAAAGGTTGTAGAACAAATTTTTGTTTTTCGTTATCTTTTATAAGTTCTTGTAGATTATCTGTAGATAATACAAAGTCTACTTCTGGGAAAGCGTCTAGTTGCTTGCTAAACTTGTTCCAACGATTAAATTTAGATGGTGTAAATAGTGAACTATCTTTTACTGCTAAAACTACTACATTTCCTTCTTCTCCAAAGCGTTCTAGGAAAGATAAATACTTAATGTTTACAGGGTGGTCATCTGGGAGTAAGTTTGCTTGCGAGCTAGAAAAACGCATGTGTTGCCATTGAAAACCAAGGAAAACTGTAAATGCGGTTACAAGTAATAAAATTAAAATTCTATTTCTAAGGATTATTCTTGCGGTTGTTGCCCAGAATCCTTGAGTTAGCTTCGCTACCATTGTTATAATTTATGGTTGCCAAAGGTAGAAAATCATTACTAGTGTTCCTAAAAGCAATGATGAAATTATTATCTAATCTATATTCTTATTTTAGGTTAAATAAAAAAGAGCAACCACTAGGTTGCTCTTTTGATATTGTTTAGCGAAAATTTTATTAAACTTTCATGATTTCTGCTTCTTTAACAACAAGTACAGCGTCAATTCTTTTAATGTAAGAATTGGTTAAATCTTGTATGTCTGATTCTGCATTTTTCTGAAGATCTTCAGAAATATCTATGTTTCGTATTTCTTTATTAGCATCTTGTCTGGCATTACGGATACCTACTTTTGCATCTTCAGCCTCTGATTTGGCTTGTTTAGTAAGCTCTATTCTTCTTTCTTCTGTTAATGGCGGTACGTTTATAATAATACTTTCTCCATTGTTCATTGGATTAAATCCAAGGTTAGCAACCATAATAGCTTTTTCAATTTCTTGAAGCATATTTTTTTCCCATGGTTGAACAGTTATTGTTCTAGCGTCTGGTGTATTTACATTGGCAACCTGACCTAATGGAGTAGGTGAGCCGTAGTAATCTACTTTTACCGTAGAAAGCATTACAGGACTTGCTTTTCCTGCTCTAATTTTAGAAAGTGATTTATCTAAGTGGCTTATAGAGTTATCCATACTTTCTTTTGCAGTGTCTAATATAAATTTAATTTCTTCGTCCATAAACTAATTATTTTAAAGCAATTTAATCTTAAATATATAAAACTTATAGGTTTACTGTAGTTCCTATGTTTTCGCCAGAAACTATTTTTAATAAGTTTCCTCTTTTGTTCATGTCAAAAACAACTATTGGAAGTTCGTTTTCTTGGCTTAAGGTAAAAGCTGTAGTGTCCATTACTTTAAGTCCTTTTGTTAATACATCTTTAAATGTAATGGTGTCGAACTTAGTTGCGTTTTTGTCTTTTTCTGGGTCAGAGGTATAAATACCGTCTACGCGAGTCCCTTTTAAAATTACATCAGCCTCAATTTCTATAGCTCTTAAAACAGCTGCAGAATCTGTGGTGAAATATGGGTTACCTGTTCCGCCTCCAAAAATAACAACTCTTCCTTTTTCTAAATGGCGCATTGCTTTTCTTCTTATAAAAGGTTCTGCAACTTCATTAATTTTTATGGCTGTTTGTAGTCTTGTAGGTATTTCAGCATCTTCTAGAGCACTTTGTAGAGCTAGGCCATTGATAACAGTGGCAAGCATTCCCATATGGTCTCCTTGCACTCTGTCCATGCCATTACTAGCGCCAGCAACACCTCTAAATATATTACCACCTCCAATAACTATAGCAACTTCAATTCCTTTGGCAACAATTTCTTTTATGTCCTCAGCATATTCTGCAAGTCTTTTTGGGTCTATTCCGTATTGTTTTTCTCCCATTAAGGCTTCTCCACTAAGTTTTAAAAGTATTCTTTTGTATTGCATTGTTTCTTTTTTAGAATCGGAGCAAAAATAATCAAAAAAATTAATGAGAAGAGTTTAGTTATAATTTATTGAATAAAAAAAACGCTGCTATTATATAGCAGCGTTTTTTGTAATTCTATGTTAGGATTTGCTTACCCTAAAGAAACTCTAGAGAAAGTAGTTACAGATACGTCTCCATAAGATTTAACGTATTCAGCAACACTTTTCTTTTCGTCTTTTATAAAGTTTTGGTCTAAAAGACATTGTTCTTGGTCTAATGTTGTGTTATCAGAGATGAATCTTTCTAATTTACCAGGAAGAATTTTGTCCCAAATTTTCTCTGGTTTTCCTTCAGCTTTTAATTCTGCTTTAGCATCTTCTTGTGCTTTAGCTAAAACATCTTCTGATAATTGAGACATAGAGATATATTGAGGTACGTTCTTAAGTGTTTTTCCTAATCTACCTAATTCAATATTATCTTTTTCTATTGCAGCAATTCTTGCTTCAGTTTCAGCAGCAACAAAGCTAGGCTCAAAATCTTTGTAAGATAATGTTGTAGCTCCCATAGAAGCTATTTGCATAGAAAGGTCTTTAGCTAGTACATCAGAATTGTTTACGTTAGCAGATAAACCTACTAAAGCAGCAATTTTATTTCCATGTACATAAGAACCCACAAATGGAGCACTTAATTTGCTAAATCCACCAATCTCAATTTTCTCACCTATAACACCAGTTTGCTCAATTAATTTTTCTTGAACAGAAATACCGTTAAAATCTGCAGCAAGTAAATCTTCTTTGTTTTCAAAGTTAATTGCAAGGTCTGCAATTTCATTAGCTAAGGCAACGAAAGAATCATTTTTAGCAACAAAATCAGTTTCGCAATTCAATGAAATTGCAACACCTGTAGTGTTGTCTGCATTTATTTTTACAACAGCAGCACCTTCAGAAGAATCTCTGTCTGATCTTTTAGCAGCAACTTTTTGTCCTTTTTTACGTAGAACTTCAATTGCTTTGTCAAAATCTCCTTCAGCTTCAACTAAGGCTTTCTTGCAGTCCATCATTCCTGCACCTGTTGCTTTTCTTAATTTATTTACTTCTGCAGCAGTAATTTTTGCCATTTTATATAAGTTTTAATGTCTTTATAAAACTAAACAACAATCTGGAGTTTAATTTTAGAAGAACGTTAAATTAATATTTAATTTACAATATGATTTTATTCTATACCTCCTTTGGTATTGTCTTGCCAAACCTTTAGTTCGTCCCATTTTCCTTCAGCCGCCATTTTAGCTTGCTTTGGCCAAGAACCAGGGTTTTTAGATGCATATCTAGAACCAGCTTCGGTTAATATTGCTTTTAAATCTTCTACAGATTTAGCTGCTAAATCAGCAAAAGTCTTAATTCCTGCATTTTGGAAAATCTCAGAAATTTTTGGTCCAACACCTTCAACTTTAGTTAAATCATCTGCAGTAACTTCTTTTGTTTCTACAGGAGCAGCTTCTGCTACTTTCTCTTTTGGAGCCTCTGCTTTTGCTTTTGGTGCAGCTTTTTCAGCGGCAGCATTTTGCTTTTCAGATTTACGCTCTGCTAAACCTTCTGCTATAGCATCTGTAACATGTGTTAAGATAGATTCTATAGATTTAGATGCATCATCATTAGAAGGGATAATGTAGTCTATTGGTCTTGGGTCAGAGTTAGTATCTACCATTGCAAAAATTGGAATATTCAATTTTAATGCTTCTTTTACTGCAATGTGCTCGCGCATTGTATCTACAATAAATAAAGCTCCTGGTAAACGAGTCATTTCAGAAATAGACCCTAAGTTTTTTTCTAATTTTGCACGTAAACGATCTACTTGTAAACGTTCTTTTTTAGATAAAGTAAGGAAAGTTCCATCTTTCTTCATTCTATCAATAGTTGCCATTTTTTTAACAGCTTTACGGATAGTAACGAAGTTGGTAAGCATACCACCTGGCCATCTTTCTGTAATGTAAGGCATGTTTACATTAGCAACTTTTTCTGCTACAATGTCTTTTGCTTGTTTTTTGGTAGCTACGAAAAGTATTTTTCTACCTGATGCTGCAATTTTTTTAAGAGCTTCGTTAGCTTCATCAATTTTTGCAACTGTTTTGTACAAGTTAATAACGTGTATTCCATTACGCTCCATGTAAATGTAAGGAGCCATGTTAGGATTCCACTTTCTTGTTAGGTGTCCAAAGTGTACACCTGCTTCTAATAAATCTTTTACTTCAATTTTGCTTGCCATATTGTTGGACTAGTTTACGTTCCGTTGAATTAGCAATGATAAAGTGGCTGTGTATACAGGCCTGTATCATTTAGATGCTAAACTAAATCCCAAAAAAAATGTTATTGTTCCTTTTTTGGGACAACGACAACTTTGTTATAAATAAAATGAACCCTGAAAAAATATCCAGGGTTTGTTAAATGAACTTTTTAAACCCTAATACTTAGGATTTTATATTTAAATACAGATAATAAATTCTGTATAAATAATATTAACGTTTAGAGAACTGGAATTTCTTACGAGCTTTCTTCTGACCGAATTTCTTACGTTCTACCATTCTTGGGTCTCTTGTTAAAAGACCTTCTGGCTTAAGAATTCCTCTATTTTCTTCATCAAGCTCACATACAGCTCTAGATAAAGCTAAACGAATAGCTTCTGCCTGTCCTGTGATTCCTCCTCCATATACATTTACTTTAACGTCGAAGTTTTCTTCGTTGTTTGTTAATGCAAATGCTTGTTTTACTTTGTACTGTAAAGTAGCAGTAGGGAAGTAGTCGTTTAATTCTCTTTTGTTAACAGTAATATTTCCTTTTCCTTCAGAAACATATACACGTGCAACAGCAGTTTTACGTCTACCTATTTTGTGAATTACTTCCATTACTTAAATTCTTTTAAGTTAATTGTTGTTGGTTTTTGAGCTTCTTGCTTATGTTCTGAACCAACGTATACTTTTAAATTACGAAAAAGTTCAGCTCCTAATCTATTTTTAGGTAACATACCTTTTATAGATTTTTCTACTACACGAGCAGGGTTTTTTGCTAATAACTCTTGAGCAGTTTGAAATCTTTGTCCTCCAGGGTATCCTGTATGACGAACATAAGTTTTCTTTTCCCATTTGTTACCAGAAAGAGCAATTTTTTCTGAATTAATAACAATAACGTTATCGCCACAATCTGCATGCGGTGTAAAGTTAGGTTTATGTTTTCCTCTAAGCATTTTTGCTACTTTTGAGGCAAGACGACCCAATGTTTCTCCTTCAGCATCAACTAATAGCCATTGCTTGTCTACAGTTGCCTTATTGGCCGATATTGTCTTATAGCTTAATGTATCCACACTAATATATTTTTTTATTAACACTCTAATCCCGATAAACGGGCTGCAAATGTACACTAATTAACTTGAAATACAAATGGTTATTTTGTTTTTTTTGTAATAATGTGTTTTCATGTTGATGGCATAAAAGTACAAAGGTTCTCTTACCATATAATTTAACTGAATTCTAATACAGTTGGTATAATGAAATAAGGTCTTTTTGTTTTACGCATTTGTAATCAATATGTGTGTATAAATGAAATTATAGTTTCTTTTATATTTTAAAGATTATGGTTATGTGAGTTATTTGTGCGATTTTTGTATTTTAAAGATAAAACATATTGGAAATGAAAAAAATAGTATATTTATTTAGTATAATTATGATTGCAATTTCTTGTTCTTCTGATGGGGGAGAAGTAGAAAAAAAGACAAGTAATTTGGAGGGTGTTTGGGAATTGACAGGAGTAGAGGTCTCTGATACAGCAGAAGGAGAGTTAAGAGCGGCAAAATTAATAGCAGATATATTAATTAATAGTGGATGTAACTTGTTCACTTTTACTTTTAATAGTGATGGGACTTTGGAAACTGAAAGTAGGCTACCTCATATAGTCCCTTCTTTAAATCCAGACTGCCCTAGTGATGTGGATGTTGAGTCAGTAACATGGATTTTAGAAGGAGACCAGTTAACAACTACTGATAGTAATGATGATGTAAATGTAATTACGGTACAGTTAGAGGGTAATATGTTGACTGTAAATGGAGGAGATATTGAAGATACTTTTGCTGGTACAGAAGCAGTTTTTACAAAAAAATAGTAATACAATATAATGTAATATAAAATCCTCTTTGGTTTGTGCCTTAGAGGATTTTTTGTTTATACAAGAATATAATATATAAGTGAACTACACGTTATTAGTTTCAACCAAATTTTATTATAAACTTAAAACTTAAAAAGAATGAAGAAATTATTATTACTATTTATGGCAAGCGCAACATTCTTTTCTTGTTCTTCGGATAAAGACGAAGAGCAAATGGAAGAACAATTAACAGGAGTAGCAAGTATTGTTGGCGACTGGGAATTTGCAGAGTTAAGTGAGGATGGAGCTACAGCAAGTGTAAAATTAACTAAAGATATTTTAACAAAATTAGTTGCAGATGGTTGCGATTTAGCTTTGTTAGAATTTAAGGATGATAATACTCTAATATCAAGTATAAAAGATCATACGCAAACAGGAAGAGATGTAAAACCAGATGGTACAGGTCTTTTAATAGAATGCCCAGAGTTTATTAATGTAGAAACAAATGTGTGGAGTATGAATGAGGGTAAGTTAACTCTTAAAGGAGAGAATGAAGAAGAAATTACTTTAGATGTAGAATTAACTGAGGAGAAATTAATCTTACCAGGTGAATACTTAGATAAGGATAACTTAAAAGGGACTAAAATAATTTTCAAGAAAAAATAGAAAATAATATTTATTTATATAAATCCTCTTTAGAAACTTCTAAAGAGGATTTTTTTTTGTTTTAATGCGCTACCAACCAATTTTCGCCAAGCCCTAATTCTACATCTAAAGGAACTGCAAGTTGGTAAGCATTTTCCATTTCTGTTTTAATTAGAGTTTGCATTTCTTCTAGCTCTGGTTTGTATACGTCAAAAACTAATTCATCATGCACTTGTAATAACATTTTAGTTTTGTAATTGCTGTTTTTTAATTTTTTATGAATATTAATCATAGCAATTTTAATAATGTCTGCAGCACTACCTTGTATAGGTGCATTTACTGCATTACGTTCTGCTGCGCCACGAACAATGGCATTATTACCATTAATATCTTTTAAGTAACGACGACGACCTAAAACGGTTTGTACATATCCATTATCGCGAGCAAAATCTACTAGTTCGCTCATATAATTACGTAGCTTAGGGTAAGTTTTGTAATAGGTGTCTATTAATTCCTTTGCTTCGGCTCTAGATAAGTCGGTTTGGTTGCTTAATCCAAAAGCAGAAACACCATATATAATTCCAAAGTTTACAGTTTTGGCATTGCTTCGTTGTTCTCTGGTAACGTCATTAATAGCAACATTAAAAACTTTAGATGCTGTTGAAGTGTGAATGTCTTCTCCGTTTTTAAAAGCTTCAATCATAGTAGTTTCATCACTTAAAGCCGCAATAATACGAAGTTCTATTTGGGAGTAATCTGCTGCTAATAAAGTATAATCCTCATTTCTAGGAACAAAAGCTTTTCGTACTTGTCTTCCGCGCTCTGTTCTAATAGGTATATTTTGTAAATTAGGATTGTTGCTACTTAAGCGCCCAGTAGCGGCAACTGTTTGCATATAATCCGTATGTACTCTTTGGGTGCTTTCTTTAATCTGCTCGGGCAAAGCATCAACATAAGTGCTTTTTAATTTAGCAAGTCCACGATAATCTAATACGTTCTTAATAATTTCATGGTCTTTAGCTAAATAAGAAAGTACATCTTCTGCGGTAGAATACTGACCTGTTTTTGTTTTTTTAGGCTTGTCTACTAGTTTTAGTTTTCCAAAAAGAATTTCTCCTAGTTGTTTTGGAGAGGCAATATTAAACTCTTCGCCAGCTGCTTCGTAAATTTTAGTTTCTAAATTTTTTATATCAGTATTTAAATCTTCAGAAAGTGAATTTAAAAAAGCCTTGTCCAGGTTAATGCCCTCGAGTTCCATATCTGCTAAAACATGTAAAAGTGGAATTTCAATATCATTAAAAAGTCCATCTGTTTTAGCTTCTTTTAATTCGGGTTTAAAATGTTGTGCTAATTGAAAAGTAATATCAGCATCTTCAACGGCATACTCAGTTTGTTTTTCTAAAGGAACATCTCTCATACTTAATTGGTTTTTTCCTTTTTTACCAATAAGTTCTGTGATAGATACTGGGGTGTAGTTTAAGTAGGTTTCGGCTAAAACATCCATATTATGGCGCATATCTGGGTTAATTAGATAATGTGCCAACATGGTATCAAAACACTTGCCTTTAACGGTGATATTGTACTTGTGTAATACTTTTATATCGTATTTTAAATTCTGACCTATTTTTTCAATTTCTTCGGCTTCAAAGAAAGGGCGTAGTTGCTCAATAATTTCTTGTGCTTCATTTTTATTCTCTGGGAATGGTATATAAAAACCTTTACTAGCTTCCCATGAAAAAGCGATTCCTACTAATTCTGCAGTTAATGGGTTTAAGCCCGTAGTTTCAGTATCAAAACATACCGAGCTTTGTTTCATTAAGTTCTGAATAAATAATTTCATAGCCATACCAGAAGCAACACTTTGGTAAACATGTGCTGTGTCTTTTATGGTTTTTCTACTAGAAAATACTTCTGCGTTTTCGGGAGTATTAGAAATATCTCCTCCGAATAAAGAAAATTGACCAACGCCAGCTTCTTTGGTTGGTTGCTTTTTTGGAGTTACCTTTTCGGTATTAGTTTCTTCTGTTGAGACTTTTTGGCTAAAAAAGAGTTTGGTGAATTGATCTTTAAGTCTTCTGAATTCTAGTTCTTCAAATATTTTCTGAACCCCTTCATTATCAGGAACAGACATTTTGTAGTTGTCTGCGTTAAAAGTAACATCGCAATCCAAGGCAATAGTAGCTAATTTTTTAGAAAGAAGCCCTAGTTCTGCATTTTCAATTACTTTTTCTTTCATTTTTCCTTTTAGCTGATCGGTGTTTGCTAAAAGTCCTTCCATTGAATCGTAAAGTTCTATAAACTTTTTGGCAGTTTTATCTCCAACGCCTGGTAATCCTGGGATGTTATCACTAGCATCTCCCATCATTCCTAAATAATCTATAACCTGCTCGGGGCGTTGTACACCAAAACGCTTCTGTATTTCAGGAATTCCCCATATTTCTATACCATTACCCATACGAGCAGGTCTGTACATAAAAATATTGTCGGATACTAACTGCCCAAAATCTTTATCGGGAGTTACCATAAAAACTTTGTAATCTTCTTTTTCTGCTTGCTTTGCTAGTGTTCCAATGATATCATCGGCTTCCCATCCAGGTAGCTCTACTACTGGGATGTGCATTGCATTTAGTATTTCCTTTATATATGGGACTGCAATTTTTATAGCCTCTGGTGTTTCTTGTCTGTTAGCTTTGTATTCGGGGAAAAGTTCTGTGCGTTCTGCGCTACCACCTTTGTCAAAACAAACGGCTATGTGGTCTGGTTTTTCTCTTTTAATAACATCAAAAAGAGAATTAGTAAAACCCATTATTGCAGAGGTGTCCATTCCTTTAGAGTTTATTCTTGGATTTTTAATTAAAGCGTAATATCCTCTAAAAATAAGTGCAAATGCATCTAGTAAAAAAAGTCTCTTTTGGTCTGCCATTTTAATAAAATTATTAGGGAGATAAAACTACAAAACTTATTTCGTTTCAGGGGTAGTTTTTTAGATATGTAAAGGACTTCATTAATTTTAGTTAATTATTATAGAAATTATACGTCTAAATAAATCAAAGAAATATCTTTACATTAAAAAGAAAGGAATGTTAATGCGTATTGTAGTTTTTGTGTCTGTTTTTATGTTGCTAAGTTTTTACGCCTTTCAGGCAATTAAGAATGTTACAAAACAACAATGGGTGTATTGGTTGTATATTTTGGTAACAATTGCTGCTATAGGGAATTTGGTTTATCAATTTTTTTTAGCAGATGATGTTACTAGGGAAATGACAAAGCCTAAAACATATGCTTTTACCTTTGTAATGATATTGTTTGTTTTTCAGTTATTTACAGTAGCGTTTCTTTTTTTAGAAGATATTATTCGTTTTTTTATTGGGGGGTATTATAAAATAGTTGGTGAAACAGGAAATTTTTATTTGCCATCGCGCAGAAATTTTTTAAGTAAAATAGCCTTAGGGATAGCGGCTATACCATTTGGTGCTTTGCTTTACGGAATGTATAAGGGGAAGTATAATTTTAAGGTTTTAAAATATGAGTTAGCCTTTGATGATTTGCCTGATTCTTTTGATGGATATCAGATCACACAAATATCAGACATACATAGTGGTAGTTTTGATGATAAAAAGAAAATAGAATACGCAATTGATTTAATTAATGAGCAGCAAAGTGATGCGCTTTTTTTTACGGGTGATATGGTAAATAATAAAGCAGAAGAAATGTTGCCGTGGAAATCTGTTTTTGCAAAATTAAAAGCAAAAGATGGTAAATATTCTGTTTTAGGAAATCACGATTATGGAGATTATGTGGATTGGGAAAGTAAAGCAGCTAAAGAAGCTAATTTAGAAGATTTAAAACGAATACAGAAAGAGATAGGTTTTGATTTGTTGTTGAACGATAGTCGATTTTTGCAAAGAGGGGCTGATAAAATTGCTTTAGTAGGGGTAGAAAATTGGGGTAAAGGAGGTTTTAAAAAAGCAGGTGATTTAAAGAAAGCGGCATCAGCTATTACTAAAGATGATTTTAAGATATTATTGAGTCATGATCCGTCTCATTGGGAGCAACAGGTAATTAGCGATGATTATCATTATCATCTTACCTTAAGTGGTCATACTCATGGTATGCAGTTTGGAATAGAAATTCCGGGATGGATTAAGTGGAGTCCTGTAAAATGGCGTTATAGGTACTGGGCTGGTATTTATAAAGAAATGGGGCAGTATATTAATGTAAATCGTGGTTTTGGCTTTTTAGGGTACCCAGGTAGGGTTGGTATATGGCCAGAAATAACAGTAATTACGTTAAAAAAGAAAAGCTTAACTTGAATTTAACTCTTGAAAATAGCGCAAAAAGCGTATGATTGCTTGTTTTTTATGATTTTTTCTTACATTTGAATTATAACCTAATGATTTCGTATGTCTAAATTTGGTGAACTTATAGATTTAAAGATACCAGTACTGCTAGATTTTTATGCAGAATGGAGTGAGCAATCTACAGATATGCATGCTGTGTTAAAAGATGTGGCAGCTGCCCTAGGAGATAAAGGAAAAGTTATAAAGATTGATGTAGATAAAAACAAAGAACTCTCAGAAGCACTAAGGGTAAAGGGCTTGCCAACACTTATTATTTATAAAAAAGGAGAAATGGTTTGGAGGCAAAGCGGGGAGCAAGATGCCAATACTTTAATAGGTATTTTGAACGAGTATATCTAGTTTAAAATAATATTTTAAGATATAAAACAAAAAATCAGGATGTGTACACATCCTGATTTTTTGTTTTATGGCAGTGGGTGTTTTTTACTGCTGAGAAATAGTGTCTATTTCTATAGAGTCCGAATCTCTTAATTCCATAGGGGCTTCATTTTCCTCTATAAGTTCATCATTATAAAAGTGTCTAAAATTATCTATATACTCATTAAAAATTAGTGTTTCTTTTTCCGCAACATCTCTGTCTTTGTTTTGTATTAAGATATCTATGTTTCTTCTGTAAGCTTGCATATCGCCTAAAATATCTTCTATATTCTTGTATTGTTCATCTTTGGGGCTGCTAGCATAGTAACTTAAACGTTCTTGGTATTTGGTTTTAAGTTGGTGGTATAAAGCCCTGGCTTTTTCTGTTTCTCCTACCTTGTAATAGCCTTCTATAAAAGGTTCTACAAAAGCATAATATCCAAAATAATCAACAGGCATGTTGGTCATAGCAATATCTATAACCTCTTTTGCTTTTTCTATTTTGTTTTCGTTAATTAATGTTTCTGTTAGCCTGGCAAGGTTGCCTCTAAAAGATAAACCTTGTGTTCTTGTTTGGGTGTCGTGGTATATGTCTGAACTTCCAGAATTACCCCAATCCCATTTTTTAACAATATTGTACATTAAGTCAGCATCAATACGTCCCATTTCATAAGGGCTTTCGTTTTTGGTTTTAATAGGAACTAATTTGTATACTAAACCATCTAACTGTAAGTAATCTTTCATCCAAATATATTCTCCTTTGTCAAAGCTGCCGCCAGAAAAATAAATAGGGCGTTTCCAGTCGTTATTAGCTATAATGTCTAACATCATAATTCTATTTTTCGGAAGTGCATTTTTAGGTAGGTCAATATCAATATAGTCTACAATTAAAGCAGAGTCTTTTTCTTTTACTAATCCGCTTTCTAAAACATTCTTCTTGTTAACAGGAACCCTTATTTTATTAGTTGGGTAGTAAATTATGTTTAGATTGCTTTCAGGGTATTCGCTTAAGTCTGCTCCTCGTTGCTGTAAATAATACTTAAATTTTGTTTGCGGTTTGTCGCTTCCTATCCAATTCATGAAATCTTTGATGTTCCATCTGTTATCGGTAGCTTCCATATGGTATACGGCATCTCTAGATCCGTATTTATACTTGTCGTGTGTTAATTGAGAAGGTATAGGTTCACTTTCGTAAGCTTTGCTTTTCATTTGATCGATATACCAATCTGTAGCAAATAAACTTGTGTTTATAACGCGTACATCTGTTCTGTATTCCTCAATTTCTTGCACATACCATAAAGGGAACGTGTCATTATCTCCGATAGTAAATAAGATGGCTCCTGCATCCTCCTGTGTAGAGCCTAAGTATGCTTTTGCTGTTGATCTTGCGGTAAAACGATTAGAGCGATCGTGGTCGTCCCAGTTTTGGTAAGCCATAAGGCTAGGGACAGCTAAAAGGCATATTGCCGTAATGGCAGGGGCTAATGTTTTTGGATTGATAATTTTTCTAAACTCATCAAATAAACCATAAACGCCAATACCTATCCATATAGCAAATACATAAAAAGAACCTACTAAAGAATAGTCTCGTTCTCTGGGTTGAAAAATGCCCGGATTTGTATAAAATTGTATAGCTAAACCAGTGAATAAAAAGAAAACTAATAATGCCCAAAAATGTTTTGGATGTTTGCTAACATGAAACACTAGTCCTATAATACCTAATAAAAAGGGTAAAAAATAATAGGTATTCCTTCCTTTGTTGTTCGCGATATCACTAGGTAGGTTGTCTTGGCTACCCCTAAGGTAGTTGTCTATAAAGCCAATGCCGCTTATCCAGTTTCCGTGGTTATTGTATCTACCTTGAATATCATCTTGCTTCCCTGTAAAGTTCCACATAAAATAGCGCCAATACATATATCCAAATTGGAAATCTAACATATAATTTATGTTGTCTATAATGCTTGGCGGTAGTACATCTATGTATTCGCTAAAATCTCTAAGGAATTTAATGTACTGGTCCTCTTTAATTTCACCTTCTGCTAAGCCTTGTCTAAATTGTTGAATGGCGCTTCTTAGTTCTTTATTGCCCATATACTCGGGCTTTATTTTAAAATTAAGAACTCCATAATACTTCATGTAATTTTCTGTATTCTGCTCGCTCCACATTCTTGGTAAAAAACCAATGTGCTTTTTGTTGGGGCCTGGGACAGCATTTTTGTAGTCGTTAACTATAACGTATTTACCTAATTTTTCATCTTTTTCATATTTAGGCTTGTCGTCTCGTTCTTTGCCATTAGGGGCAAAAGTATCAGAGTAATAAGCGCCATAAATAGGGCTGTCTACGCCAGGATATTGTTCTCTATTGTAATAGGCTAAAAGAGATCTAGCATCAGAAGGGTCATTTTCGTTAATAACAACATTTGCATTTGCTCTAATAGGTAGCATTAACCAAGAAGAAAATCCTAGAAATAAAAACATAAAACACAATGTAATAGTGTTTGCGGTTTTAAAATTATTTTTACGAGTGTAATTTAGGGTATAATAAAAAACACCAATAAAAATTAGTCCCATTATAATGGTGCCAGAATTAAATGGTAAGCCAATGGTATTAATAAAGAAAACCTCGCTCCAACCAAAAACTTTTAAAACGTAGGTTAAAGAGAATTTATATACTAACATTAAAATAGCTACTACGGCAATATTGGCTAGTAAAAAGTTTTTAATTGTAACTGTTTTGTATTTTTTAAAATAGAATAATAGGCCAATTGTAGGGATGGCTAAAAAGCCCATAAATTGTATTCCGAATGTAAGTCCTACAACAAAAGATATCAATATAATCCATCTATTGCCACGCGGGTTATCTATTTCATCGGTCCACTTAAGTCCCATCCAAAGTAATGCGGCCATAATAAAACTGGCCATAGAGTATACTTCTGTTTCTACGGCATTAAACCAAAAACTGTCAGAATAAGTAAAGGCTAAAGAGCCAACAAGTCCGCTTCCTAATACAGCAATTGCCTTGCTATTTGTAAAAGCTTCTTTTTTAGTAATAAGTTTTTTTGTAAGGTTGGTAATGGTCCAAAACATAAATAAAATGGTAAAAGCACTAGATATACCAGATAAGTAGTTTACCATTCTTGCTATTTGGTCTGCTTCTAATGCAAATAATGCAGCAAAAGCACCTAGCATTTGTAATAAAGGAGCTCCGGGCGGGTGACCAACTTGTAGCTTTGCTGAGGTGGTTATGTATTCTCCTGCATCCCAAAAACTACCTGTAGGTTCTACTGTAATGCCATAAGTAACAAGGGCTATAAAAAAAACAACCCATCCTAGGGTTATGTCCCATTTTTTAAAATCTTTAGAAAACATTTGCTTTTGTAATTTACCAATTGAGGCGAAAATACTAATTAAAATAGATATTCATATAAGTTTTTAGTAAACCTTTAACTCAATATTTTTTCATTTTGTTTGCAAAAATATTTGCAGATATAAAACATTGTTTTAAATTTGCACGCTCTTAATGATTAATGGCCCATGGTGTAATTGGCAACACTCCGGTTTTTGGTACCGTCATTCAAGGTTCGAGTCCTTGTGGGCCAACAAAATTTAAGATAATCCTGGTACTTTTATTAGTGTCAGGATTTTTTATTTTATAGTTTTTGCAGTCGAGAGGAAAAAACTTAATAATTTCTTGGGTTTTAAGTAAAGTAAGATTATTTCTTAAAAATTGATAGATACATAAAAAGTTGTATATTTGCAGCGCTGAAAGAATATATCGGTATTCATGAGGGGACTATTTGTCCCCTCTTTTATTACTAAAATTTATGCTGAAGGAAAAAGCAAAAAAGCTCTTAGAAGAAGCGTTGGCGGAGAATGAATCACTTTTCTTGATAGATTTTAAAGTGTCGTCAGGAAATAAAATAGATGTGGTTTTAGATGGTGATAATGGAGTTACTTTAAAAGACTGTATGGCAGTAAGTAGGGCTATTGAACATAATTTAGATAGGGAAGAAGAGGATTTTTCTTTAGAAGTGGCATCGGCAGGTGCTTCGTCTCCTTTAAAAATGCCAAGGCAGTACAAAAAAAATATAGGAAGAAAGCTTGAAATTAGAACTAAAGATGCTAGTTTTGAAGGAACAATAACAGTTGCTACGGAAGAAAGTGTTACGTTAGAGTGGAAAGCAAGAGAACCTAAGCCAATAGGCAAAGGAAAAGTAACAGTACATAAAAAGCAAGAAATAGCAATTTCTGATATAGAAGAGGCTAAAGTTGTATTAAAATTTTAATAGAAGTTCAAAAATGGAAAACATTGCGCTAATTGAATCTTTCTCAGAATTTAAAGATGATAAATTCATAGATAGAGTAACGCTAATGGCGATTTTGGAAGATGTGTTCAGGAACGCGTTAAAAAAGAAATTTGGATCAGATGATAATTTTGATATTATTATAAACCCAGATAAAGGAGATTTAGAAATTTGGAGAAATAGGATAGTTGTAGAAGATGGTGAAGTAGAAGAGCCTAATGAAGAAATTTCGCTTTCTGAAGCGCGTAAAATTGAGCCAGATTTTGAAGTAGGAGAAGATGTGTCAGAGGAAGTTAAGTTGATAGATTTAGGGAGAAGGGCTATTTTAGCATTGCGCCAAAATCTAATTTCTAAAATTCATGAGCACGATAATACAACGATATACAAGCAGTTTAAAGATTTAGAAGGAGAGATTTATACAGCGGAAGTTCACCACATACGTCACAAGGCAATTATTTTGTTAGATGATGAGGGGAATGAGATAATTTTACCAAAGGATAAGCAAATCCCAGCAGATTTCTTTAGAAAAGGAGATAATGTTCGTGGTATTATTGAAAGTGTAGAGTTAAAAGGTAATAAACCAGCTATAATAATGTCTAGAACATCGCCTCTGTTTTTAGAGCAATTGTTCTTTCAGGAAATTCCAGAAGTGTTCGATGGTTTAATTACTATTAAAAAAGCAGTTCGTATTCCAGGGGAAAAAGCAAAAGTGGCGGTAGATTCTTATGACGATAGAATTGATCCTGTTGGAGCTTGTGTAGGTATGAAAGGTTCTCGAATCCATGGAATTGTAAGAGAATTAGGGAATGAAAATATTGATGTAATTAATTGGACAGCGAATTCGCAGTTATTAGTTACTAGAGCATTAAGTCCGGCTAGGGTATCATCGGTTAAGTTAGATGATGAAAAAATGACAGCACAGGTTTATCTTATGCCAGAAGAGGTTTCTAAGGCTATAGGTAGAGGAGGTCATAATATTAGATTGGCTGGTCAATTAACTGGTTATGAGATAGATGTATTCCGTGAAGGAGTAGAAGAAGATGTTGAGCTTACTGAGTTTTCTGATGAAATAGAAGGCTGGGTAATAGAAGAGTTAAAGAAGGTAGGTTTAGATACGGCAAGAAGCGTATTAGAACAAGATGTACAGGATTTAGCAAAGCGAACTGATTTAGAAGAGGAGACAATTTTAGAAGTTGTGCGTGTACTAAAAGAAGAATTAGAAGATTAAGCTATATATTAGCAGCATATTATAAGAAATAGGAATTGATTGTTTATGGCAGATAATGCAACAATAAGACTTAATAAAGTCCTAAGGGAACTAAACATTTCGTTGGACAGGGCGGTAGATTTTCTTTCATCAAAAGGGCATGAAATAGAAGCAAGACCCACTACCAAAATATCTGATGAAGTGCATCAAGTTCTGTTGGATCAATTTCAAACAGATAAGAGTAAGAAGGTTGCCTCTAAGGAAGTTGGTGAAGAAAAACGAAAAGAGAAAGAGGCAATAAGGATTCGCTTAGAGCAAGAACAAGAAGAGAGAAGGCTAGCTAGAGAAAAAAGAGCAGCTCAACAACAAGTTGTTAAAGCTAGAGGTGAGCTTTCTGGTCCTAAAACCGTTGGTAAAATAGATTTAGGAGGAAAAAAGAAAGAAGAAGTAAAAGAAGTTGCTCCGGTAGAGCCTGTTAAAAAAGAGGTTGTAGAAGAAAAAGTGGAGCAAACAATCTTGCCTACAGAAAAAGTAAAACTTTCTGGTCTTAAAACTGTTGGGAAAATAGATTTAGGGGTAGAGAAAAAACAGGCGAAGCAAAAGAAAGAAGCGCCAAAAAAAGAAGAAGAAAAAGTTGTTTCTCCTGAGGTGGTAGCTAAAGATGAGGTTGTAGAAGAGAAGCCGAAAGAGGAAACAATAACAACGCAGTATAAAAAATTATCTGGTCCTAAAATTACGGGAGATAAAATAGACCTTACAAAGTTTGAAAAGCCTAAGAAAAAGAAAGAGGCTCCAAAAGCTAATGATGGTGCAGATAAAAAGAAGCGTAGAAAAAGGATAGTTGCTAAACCGGGTCAGAAAACAAATGGCGGTCCTGGTGGAGGTAATAGGCAAAGATCAGGAGGTAATAACAGACCTGGAGGTCCGGGAAGAAGAGGTCCAGGGCAACGTTTTAATCAAGCTCCAAAGGTTGAGCCTTCAGAAGAAGATGTTCAAAAGCAAGTACGTGAAACCTTAGAAAAGCTTCAAGGGAAGTCTAAAAAAGGTAAAGGTGCTAAGTATAGAAGAGATAAAAGAGATCAACACCGTCAGCAGACAGAGAAAGATCTAGAGCAGAAAGAATTAGAAAGCAAAATCTTAAAGGTAACAGAGTTTGTTACGGCTAGCGAGGTTGCAGTAATGATGGATGTTTCTACAACACAGATTATATCTGCTTGTATGTCACTAGGGATTATGGTAACAATGAACCAGCGTTTAGATGCTGAGACATTATCTATAGTAGCAGATGAGTTTGGTTATGAGGTAGAGTTTGTTTCTGCTGATATAGAAGAAGCAATAGAAGAAGAAGTAGATGCGCCAGAAGATTTAGAGGCTAGAGCTCCTATTGTAACAGTAATGGGGCATGTGGATCATGGTAAAACATCGCTGTTAGATTATATTAGAAAAGAAAATGTAATTGCAGGAGAGAGTGGTGGTATAACGCAGCATATTGGTGCTTATGGTGTAACACTAGAAAGTGGTCAGAAAATAGCATTTTTAGATACACCGGGTCACGAAGCCTTTACGGCAATGCGTGCACGTGGTGCGCAAGTAACAGATATTGCAATTATTGTTGTTGCGGCAGATGATGATATTATGCCACAAACAAAAGAAGCTATTAGTCATGCGCAAGCAGCAGGAGTTCCTATTGTTTTTGCAATTAATAAAATAGATAGACCAACAGCTAACCCTGATAAAATTAAAGAAGGTTTAGCGCAAATGAACTTATTGGTAGAAGATTGGGGGGGTAAAATACAATCTCATGATATCTCTGCTAAAATGGGTACAGGTGTTAAGGAGTTGTTGGAGAAAGTATTGTTAGAAGCAGAGCTTTTAGAATTAAAAGCAAACCCAAATAAATTGGCAGTAGGTACTGTAGTAGAGGCTTTCTTAGATAAAGGAAGAGGTTATGTTTCTACGATATTAGTGCAGTCTGGAGAGCTTAAAATTGGAGATTATGTATTAGCGGGTACTTGCAGTGGTAAAATTAAAGCAATGCAAGATGAGCGTGGTAATAATGTTAAGAAAGCAGGTCCTTCTACACCAATATCAATATTAGGTTTAGATGGTGCGCCGCAAGCTGGTGATAAGTTTAAGGTTCTAGAGGATGAAAGAGAGGCGAAACAAATTGCAGCAAAACGTTCTCAGTTAATGAGAGAGCAATCTGTAAGAACGCAACGTCATATTACATTAGATGAAATAGGAAGACGTATTGCCCTTGGAGACTTTAAAGAGCTTAATATTATACTTAAGGGTGATGTTGATGGTTCTGTGGAAGCATTAACAGATTCTTTCCAGAAATTATCTACAGATGAAATTCAGGTAAATATTATACATAAAGCAGTTGGTCCTATTACAGAATCCGATGTGTTATTGGCTTCGGCTTCTGATGCAATTATTATAGGGTTTAATGTAAGGCCAATGGGTAATGCTAGGTCTATTGCTGAGAATGAAGAAATAGATATTAGAATGTATTCTATTATTTATGATGCAATTAATGATCTTAAGGATGCTATGGAGGGAATGCTTTCTCCAGAGATGAAAGAGGAAATTACGGGTACTGCTGAAATTAGAGAAACATTTAAGATTTCTAAAGTGGGTACTATTGCAGGTTGTATGGTAACTAATGGTAAAATAATTAGAAGTTCTGGTATTAGACTTATTAGAGATGGTGTAGTTATTTACACAGGAGAATTAGCGTCTTTAAAACGATTTAAGGATGATGCTAAAGAAGTGTCTAAAGGATATGATTGTGGTTTACAGATTAAAAACTACAATGATATTAAGGAATTAGATATTGTTGAAGGATTCCAAGAAGTGGCTGTAAAAAAGAAGTTAAAGTAACAATAGCAGCTTAAAATTTATAATAAAAAAACGACCTATTTGGTCGTTTTTTTTGGTTTTAAAAGCATTGCGTTTGGGTATTTTTTTCGAACTTCAATTAGTTTCTGTTCGGCTTTTAGTTTTGTTTTAAACTTTCCAACTCTAACCCTGTAACTTGGAGATTCAAAATCTATTTTTGAATACCATCCAGGAAAATCTACATCTACCTTGTTTTTTATGTTCTGTGCTTTTTGGAAAGACCCAAAGAAAACTTGTATGCGATAAACATTAGAATTTTCGTTAGAAGATGAATAAATGTCAATTAATTCAGTTATTTTTTCATCTTGTTCAATAGAAATTTCTCCATTTTGTGAAAAACCAACAAATGTTGATAGGGATAATGTTATAGTGTAAATGATTTTTTTCATTTCTTATGTGTTGTATTTGAGTAGTTAGCAAAAGTAAATTAATAAACTAAAAGTAGTGTGTTTTTCATTTATTTAGAATAATTATAAATTAAAAAATAACAACTCATTAACATTTTCAAAATAAAGTCTAAGTCGTATTTTTGTCGCCAATTTAAAAGGCATTTTTGTTTACTTAAAAGAAGAGTATAAAATATCATGCCAAGATTTCGATAAGAAATATTTTTAATATGAAAAAGGTTCCATACCGTAATCAACTTTCAAAGTTTGCAGCTGCCACTCTGGTAGCTCTTTTATTGTTTTCAGTTTCAATTTTTGCGCAAGAAGATGCGAAAAAGGGAAAACAATTATTTAATCAGAATTGTGCAGCATGTCACGCATTAGATCGTAAGATGACAGGTCCGGCGTTAAGAAACGTTGAGGCTCGTTTAGAAGAAGAAGGTTTAGATCGTGAGTGGATTTATGCTTGGGTTAAAAATAGCTCTGGTGTAATTAAGTCTGGTGATGCTTATGCAAATAAAATCTACAATGAGTATAATAAAGCGGCAATGACTGCTTTTCCAACCCTTGCTAATGCAGATATAGATAATATATTAGCGTATACGGCTGCTGAGCCTGAGGTTAAAAAGCCTGTTGTGGTTGCTGGTGCAGGTTCGGGTGTTCAGGCAAGTGGTTCGTCTGGTGGGATTTCAAATGAAATCATCCTGGGGGCTTTGGTTCTTGTTTTTGCTTTGTTGGTGTTAATGTTGTTTTTTGTTACAAAAACATTAAAGAATATTGCAGCGGCAAATGGGGTTTCTTTAGAGAAAGAGAAATCGGAAAAGCGTACGCCAATCTGGAAAGCTTTTGCGCAAAATCATTTCTTAATTATTGTTTCGGTAATTGTATTATTGTTGTCTAGTGCTTACTTTGTATATGGGTATTTTATGCAGGTAGGAGTTGATCAGGGGTATACGCCAATACAGCCAATACATTTTTCTCATAAAGTGCATGCTGGTGATAATAAGGTTGAGTGTAAATACTGTCACTCGTCAGCTAGGGTTTCTAAAACATCTGGTATTCCTTCTTTAAATGTTTGTATGAACTGTCATAAATCTATTTATGAGTATAAAGGTAATGAGGCAGGTCCTTCTCAGGAAGATTTAGAAAACGGGTACACTAATGAGTTTTATACAAAAGAAATAAAAAAACTATACAAGTATGTTGGTTGGGATGAAAACGAGCAGAAGTACACAGGTGAGCCTAAGCCTGTAGAATGGGTTCGTATACATAACTTGCCAGATTTTGCATACTTTAATCACTCTCAGCACGTATCTGTTGCTGGGGTAGAGTGTCAGACTTGTCATGGTCCTGTAGAGGAAATGGAGATAATGACACAGCATGCTCCTTTGACTATGGGTTGGTGTGTTAATTGTCATAGAGAAACAAATGTGAAGGTAGAGGGTAATGAGTATTACGCTAAAATTCATGAAGAGCTTTCTAAGAAGTATGGAGTAGAAAATCTTACTGCTGCTCAAATGGGAGGTTTAGAATGTGGTAAATGTCACTATTAGTCAATATTTAATAAGAAGATAATTTCAGATATATCATATGTCATCAAACAAGAAATATTGGAAAAGCGAAGCGGAGTTAAATCCCAACGATTCCATTGTTGAGACGCTAAGACAGAATGAATTCGTTGAGGAGATTCCAACGGATGAGTTCTTAGGGGACAAAGAAAATTTGGCTTCTACTTCAACGAATAGAAGAGATTTTTTAAAGTATGTTGGTTTTAGTACTGCAGCTGCTACAATGGCTGCTTGTGAAGGGCCGGTAGTTAAGTCTATTCCTTATGTGGTTCAGCCAGAAAGTATTATTCCTGGTGTTGCTAATTATTATGCAACAACAATTGCAGATGGTTACGATTTTGCTAGCGTTCTTATTAAAACACGTGAAGGTAGGCCAATTAAAGTAGAGAATAATACGGATGCTAAAGTAAACGGTAGTGCTAATGCTCGTGTGCAGGCTTCTGTTTTGTCTTTATATGACAGTACTCGTGTGCAAGGACCATTATTAAATGGAGAGCAAGTAGAGTGGTCTTCTTTAGATGCTGCTGTAAAATCTCAGTTAAAGTCAGGAAAGCAAGTTGCTTTGTTAACGCAGACTTACGCAAGTCCTTCAACAGCACGTTTAATTGCTGAGTTTAAAGCGGCTTATGCAAATGTGAGTCATGTTACTTATGATGCTATATCGGAAGAAGCGGCTTTAAATGCTTTTGAGGCTAGATACGGAGAAAGAGCTTTAGCTGATTATGATTTTGAAAAAGCATCATTGATTGTTTCTTTTGGTGCAGATTTTCTAGGAGATTGGCAAGGCGGAGGATATGATGCTGGTTATTCTAAAGGGCGTGTTCCTGCTCATGGCAAAATGTCTAGGCATGTGCAGTTTGAGGCTAATATGTCTTTGGCTGGTGCTAATGCAGATAAGCGTATTCCTTTAACGCCAAGTCAGCAAAAAGTTGCTTTGGCTAAATTATATGGAAAATTAAATAATGCTTCGGTTGGTGGTAGTTTGCCAGAAGTAATAGAGAAAGCAATTGATAGTGTTGCAAAGCAGATTCGTAAGGCGGGTAATAACGCAGTAGTAGTTACTGGTTTAGACGATGCAAATGCACAAGCGGTAGTTTTAGCAATAAATGAGCAATTAGGAAGTAAGGCTTTTGATGCTAAAGCTCCTAAGTATGTAAGGCAAGGAAGTGCTAAGGCGGTAAATAAGCTTATTTCGGATATGAAATCTGGTAAGATTGGTGCTTTAATTATGGATGGAGTAAATCCAGTATATAGTTTGCCTAATGCTTCTGATTTTGAAGAAGGCTTAAAACAAGTAGCATTATCTGTAACGTTTGCTCAAAATAAAAATGAAACAGCTGCGGTTTCGCAGTATGTTGCAGCAGCTCCACATTATTTAGAGTCTTGGGGAGATGTTCAAATGAAAAAAGGTTCGTATAGTTTAATGCAGCCAACGATTAAGGAATTGTTTGATACGCGTCAGTTTCAAACATCTTTATTAAAATGGTTGGGTAGCGATAAAACATACTACGATTATATAAAAGAAACTTGGAATGTAGGTGTTTTAGCAAGTGCTAAATGGAACAAAGCATTACACGATGGTGTTTTTGTTGCCCCGGCAGTTGCAGTGGAAGTGAGTTCTGAAGAGGAAGAAGCTCCTTTAGTTTCTGTTAGTTCTGCAGTAAATGCATTATCTAAGTCAGCTGCTTCAGGAATGGAATTAACCTTATATCCTAAAATAGGAATGGGAGACGGTCAGCAGGCTAATAACCCATGGTTACAAGAGTTTCCTGATCCAATTACAAGAGTTTCTTGGGATAACTACGTTACTGTTTCTAAAGCTGATGCTGAGCGTTTAGAGTTCATTAATGAAAATGTGGCTAATGGAGGTTTAGATGGTAGTTATGCTACAGTTACTGTAAATGGAGTTCCTGTTGAAAATGTACCGGTAATTATTCAGCCAGGTCAGGCAGTAGGTTCTGTAGGTTTATCATTTGGTTATGGTAAAACTGCAGGTGTAAAAGAAGAAATGAAAACAGGGGTTAATGCATATGCATTATACCAAGGTTTTTCTAATATACAATCGGTTTCTATAGCGAAATCTGAAGGTACGCATGAGTTTGCATGTGTGCAGTTGCATAAAACATTAATGGGTAGAGGAGATATTATCAAGGAAACTACCTTGGAAATATTTAATACAAAGAAAGCGGCAGAATGGAATGTTCAGCCTGTAGTTTCTTTAGATCACCAAGAGGTGGCAGCTACCGAAGTAGATTTATGGGATAGTTTTGATCGTTCAATAGGACATCACTTTAATTTATCTATAGATTTAAATGCTTGTACAGGATGTGGTGCATGTGTTATAGCATGTCATGCAGAAAACAATGTGCCAGTAGTTGGTAAAGACGAAGTTCGTAGATCTAGAGATATGCACTGGTTGCGTATAGATAGGTATTATTCATCAGAGGATACTTTTGAAGGTGATAATGCTAAGAAAAATGGTTTTGATGGTTTATCTGGTGATAATGGTTCTCTTGGAGGATTCTTAGAATTAGAAGATCCTGCTGCTAATCCGCAAGTTGCTTTTCAGCCTGTAATGTGTCAGCACTGTAACCATGCTCCTTGTGAAACTGTATGTCCAGTAGCGGCAACATCACATGGTAAGCAAGGGCAAAACCAAATGGCGTATAACAGATGTGTGGGTACAAGATATTGTGCTAACAACTGTCCTTATAAAGTACGTCGTTTTAACTGGTTCTTGTATAACAACAATGATGAGTTTGATTACCATATGAATAATGATTTAGGAAAAATGGTAATTAATCCAGATGTAAACGTACGTTCTAGAGGTGTTATGGAGAAATGTTCTATGTGTATTCAAAGTACACAGAAAACTATCTTAGACGCTAAAAGAGATGGGCGTGTTATTAAAGATGGAGAATTCCAAACAGCATGTTCTGCGGCTTGTAGTAGTGGAGCTATGATATTTGGAGATATCAATGATAAAGAAAGTAAGGTTGCTGAGTTAAAAGAGAGTGACCGTATGTATCACTTATTAGAGCATGTAGGTACAAAACCAAATGTGTTCTATCATGTAAAAGTGAGAAATACAAACGAAGCATAATCAATAAATAAGAGGAACGTAATTATATTATAACTTATGGCGTCGCATTACGAAGCACCTATACGAAAACCCTTAGTTCTTGGAGATAAAGGATACCACGATGTAACTGTGGATATCGCAGCTCCTGTAGAAGGTAAAGCAAACAAACAGTGGTGGATAGTTTTTTCTATTGCTTTAGTAGCATTCCTTTGGGGACTAGGTTGTATTATTTATACTGTATCTACAGGAATTGGTACATGGGGATTAAATAAAACTGTTGGCTGGGCCTGGGATATTACCAACTTTGTTTGGTGGGTAGGTATTGGGCATGCAGGAACCTTAATTTCTGCGGTACTATTATTATTCCGTCAAAAATGGAGAATGGCAATTAACCGTTCGGCAGAGGCAATGACTATTTTCTCTGTAGTACAAGCAGGTCTTTTTCCAATTATACACATGGGTAGACCATGGTTAGCCTATTGGGTATTACCTATTCCAAACCAGTTTGGTTCTTTGTGGGTAAACTTTAATTCACCATTACTTTGGGATGTATTTGCAATATCAACATATTTATCGGTATCATTAGTTTTCTGGTGGACAGGTTTATTACCAGATTTTGCAATGATTAGAGATAGAGCAGTAAGACCTTTTCAAAAGAAAATATATGCTTTATTAAGTTTTGGATGGAGTGGTAGAGCTAAAGATTGGCAACGTTTTGAAGAGGTGTCTTTGGTATTAGCAGGTTTAGCTACACCATTAGTACTTTCTGTACACACAATTGTATCTTTTGATTTTGCTACTTCTGTAATACCAGGATGGCATACAACAATATTTCCTCCTTACTTTGTTGCGGGAGCTATTTTCTCCGGATTTGCAATGGTAAACACCTTGCTTATTATCATGAGAAAGGTTTGTAACATGGAAGACTATATTACAATACAACATATAGAATTAATGAACATAGTAATTATGTTAACAGGTTCTATTGTTGGTTGTGCATACATTACTGAGTTGTTTGTTGCATGGTACTCTGGGGTAGAATACGAACAATATGCATTCTTAAACAGAGCAACAGGGCCTTACTGGTGGGCATACTGGGCAATGATGACTTGTAATGTTTTCTCTCCACAATTTATGTGGTCTAAGAGATTAAGAACTAGTATTATGTTCTCATTTGCAATATCTATTGTGGTAAACATAGGAATGTGGTTCGAGCGTTTTGTAATTATTGTAACATCATTACACAGAGATTACTTACCATCTTCTTGGACAATGTTCTCACCTACATTTGTAGATATAGGAATATTTATAGGAACTATCGGATTCTTTTTTGTACTGTTCTTATTGTACGCAAGAACATTCCCTGTAATAGCACAAGCAGAAGTTAAGTCTATTATGAAATCTTCTGGTGAGCGTTATAAGAAACTAAGAGAAGCAGGAAAGCCATTATATCAAATTAATAAATTGGCACTTTCTAACGAAACAGTAACTGAGCAAGTAGCTGAAGCTTCAGTAGAAGAAAGCGATGCACAGGTATCATCACTTTTAGGAACATTAGGAACTTTTGATGCTGAAAATGATACTGCTGATGATTTAAAGAAAGTAAAAGGTATAGGGCCACAAATGGAGGCTACTTTAAACCAAATAGGGATTTTTACTTTTGCACAGGTAAGTAGAATGACAGAGAAGGAATATAATTTGTTAGATTCAATTACAGGTTCTTTCCCAGGAAGAGCGCAGAGAGATGATTGGGCCGGACAAGCAAACACATTAAATAACAATAAATAGATATGGCATCTAAAGTTATACAAGCATTTTATGACGATGACGATGTGTTAATGCATGCAGTCAAAAAGGTAAAAGAAGCTAAACATCATATAGAAGAAGTTTATACTCCTTTTCCAGTTCACGGTCTAGACAAAGCAATGGGATTAGCACCAACAAGATTAGCAATTACTGCATTTATGTACGGATGTGTGGGTCTTACAGTTGCAATTACAATGATGAATTTTATTATGATTGAAGATTGGCCTCAGGATATTGGAGGTAAACCAAGCTTTAGTTATATAGAAAATATGCCAGCGTTTGTTCCTATTATGTTTGAGCTTACGGTTTTCTTTGCAGCACACTTAATGGTAATTACTTTTTATATGAGAAGTAAATTATGGCCATTTAAGAAAGCGGAAAATCCGGATGTAAGAACTACAGACGACCTATTTTTAATGGAGATAGGGATTCATGGAAATGAGCAAGAGTTAAAAGAGCTTATTGCAGAAACAGGAGCAGTAGAAATTAATATTTCAGAAAAGTAGTTATACTATTATGAACAGTTATTTAAAAATAAGTTTTGTATTAGCGTTAGTATTTTCGCTTACTTCATGTTTTAGTGACAAGAGTAGCCGTAATTATCAGTACATGCCTAATATGTATGAAGGTGTAGGATACGAAACATACCAGAAAGTAGATTTTTTACCAAGTCAAATGGAAGCTGGTTTACCAGTAGAAAATACAATCTCTAGAGGTCATATGCCTTACGATTTTTCTAATTCTATTGAAGGGAAAGAATTAGCAAGATTGCAAGTGAGTCCATTAGATTCATTATCAAAAAAAGAAAACCTTGCTGAAGGTGCAGAATTATATAATATCTATTGTGCTATTTGCCATGGTAAAAAAGGTGATGGACAAGGTACTTTGGTAAAAAGAGAAAAAATTCTTGGTATACCAAATTACAAGGATAGAGATATAACAACAGGAAGTACGTATTATACGATCTATTACGGATTAAACTCAATGGGTTCTTATGCGAATCAATTGAATCATGAAGAAAGATGGAAAGTTTCAGAGTACGTAATGCAATTGAAACAAGACTTAACAAAATAATACATAGAGATTTAGAAATATGTACACTTTTTCAAACAGATTAAAAATAGCTTCATTTATTTTAATGGCTGTAGGGGCATTAGGAATAGGTATTGGGTTTATTTCTGCACCAAGTACAGTAGAAGAAGCAAAAGCTATAGTTGCAAGTCATTCTGATGGACACGGAGATGCTCATGGAGCGGCAGAAGCATCACATCATACTACAGATGCGCATGGAGATACTCACGGAGTTGCAGAAGCACATGGGGAAGGTCATCATGATGCTGCACACGACGAACATCAATTACATCAATTACAAAACAAACCTTGGTCTGCATTGTATGTAGCAGCATTCTTTTTCTTTATGATTGCTTTAGGGGTGTTAGCATTTTATGCAATACAACGAGCTGCACAAGCAGGATGGTCGCCATTACTTTTTAGAGTTATGGAAGGTATCACGGCTTATATAGTACCAGGTGGAGTTATAGTATTTGTAATTTTAGTATTATCTGCAATGCACTTTAATCATCTTTTTGTTTGGATGGATGCAGATGTAGTTGCACACGATGCTTTATTACAAGGAAAGAAAGGTTATTTAAATCCTACTTTCTTTTTAATTAGAGCAGCTATATTTTTAGCAGGTTGGATTTTCTACCGTGAATATTCTAGAAAACTATCTATAGCACAAGATAACTCAGACGATAACAGCAACTTTAAAAAGAACTTTAGAGCAGCTGCAGGATTCTTAGTGTTCTATTTAGTATCAGAATCTATGATGTCTTGGGATTGGATTATGAGTGTAGATCCACACTGGTTTAGTACACTATTCGGATGGTACGTGTTTGCTAGTATGTTTGTATCTGGTATTACTGTAATTGCAATGGTTACGATATACTTAAAATCTAAAGGACATTTAGAAGATGTAAACAATAGCCATATTCATGATTTAGCAAAGTTTATGTTTGGTATTAGTATTTTCTGGACTTACTTATGGTTTGCTCAGTTTATGTTAATATGGTATGCAGATATCCCAGAAGAAGTTACTTATTATGTAACCAGAATTAATGATTACAGATTACCATTCTTTGGTATGATAGTGATGAACTTCTTATTCCCATTATTAATATTAATGAATAGTGATTTTAAGCGTATGAACTGGTTTGTAATTATGGCAGGTACCGTAATTTTATCAGGACATTATTTAGATATTTTTAATATGATTATGCCTGCTACTGTAGGAGATAAATGGTTTATTGGTATCCCTGAAATAAGTTCAGTATTGTTCTTTGCAGGATTGTTTATATTCTGGGTATTTAGAGCATTAACTAAACAACCTTTACAACCAACAAGGAATCCATTTATAGGAGAAAGTAAGCACTTTCATTATTAAGAAATAAGTTTTTAAAGTATAATATTATATCATACAATGACAGCATTTTTAACAATAGCTATTTTAGTCTTAGTTGCAATTGCAATTTGGCAAATGACGAAAATATTTGAATTTTCACAGCTTAGAGCAGAGAATTCTCAGGTAGCCAACGATACAGATAACAAGAATAATGGTTATCTAATGTTTGCTTTTTTAATATTTATTTATGCCATTACTATTTTTAGTTTTTGGAAGTACGCAAAATTTTTATTGCCAGAAGCAGCTTCTGCTCATGGAGGTGAATATGATAACTTAATGTTAGTATCGTTTGTTATTATATTTATTGTGCAAACATTAACGCAAGGATTATTACACTATTTTTCTTTTAAGTATAGAGGAGAAAAAGGTAAAAAAGCTTTATTCTATGCCGATAATGATCGTTTAGAATTTATCTGGACAATTATTCCTGTAATTGTTTTAGCAGGTTTAATTCTTTGGGGATTATATGCTTGGACTAATATCATGGATATTAATGATGAAGATGATCCATTAATTGTAGAGTTATACGCTCAGCAGTTTAACTGGACAGCAAGATACGGAGGAGCAGATAACGTATTAGGAGATGCCAATGTTAGAATGATTGATATTGATAATGCTAACGTTCTTGGTTTAGATGTATCTGACCCTAATGCAAGTGATGATATTATAGTAAAGGAATTACACTTACCAGTAGGTAGAAAAGTTAATTTTAAAATGCGTTCACAAGACGTATTACACTCTGCATACATGCCTCACTTTAGAGCGCAAATGAACTGTGTGCCTGGTATGATTACACAATTCTCTTTTACACCAACAATTACAACAGAGGAAATGAGAAAAAATCCTGATGTTGCAGCAAAAGTTAAGAGAACTAATAAAATTAGAGCAGAGAAAGCGGCTAAAGGTATTCCAAATACGGATCCATGGGAGTTCGATTATATTTTACTTTGTAATAAAATATGTGGTAAATCGCATTACAACATGCAAATGAAAATAATTGTTGAATCTGAAGAAGATTATAACAAGTGGATTGCATCGCAACAAACGTTTGGTAAAACTGTAGCATCAGCACAGTAATAAAAGCTATTAATTTAAAAGATAATATAAATACAGGTTATGTCAGCAACAGGACACGAACACGGAGAAGATCACGGACATCATCATAAAGAGACTTTTGTAACTAAATATATATTTAGCCAAGATCATAAGATGATTGCAAAGCAGTATTTAATTACTGGTTTGATTATGGGTTTCATTGGTATAGCAATGTCACTTTTGTTCAGAATGCAATTAGCATGGCCGGGAGAATCTTTCCCAATATTTGAAGCAGTATTAGGTAAATGGGCACCAGGAGGTGTTATGGATGCAGATGTATATTTAGCATTGGTAACTATTCATGGTACCATTATGGTATTCTTTGTATTAACAGCTGGTTTAAGTGGTACGTTTAGTAACTTATTAATTCCATTGCAGATTGGTGCTAGAGATATGGCATCTGGTTTCTTAAACATGGTTTCTTACTGGTTATTCTTTTTATCTAGTGTAATTATGGTTTCTTCTTTATTTGTAGAAGCAGGACCAGCAGCAGCAGGTTGGACAATATACCCACCTTTAAGTGCAGTACCACTAGCACAAGGAGGTTCTGGTTTAGGGATGACATTATGGTTGTCTTCTATGGCTATATTTATTGCTTCATCATTATTAGGTTCATTAAATTATATTGTAACCGTATTAAACCTTAGAACGCAAGGAATGTCTATGACAAGACTTCCGTTAACTATATGGGCATTTTTTGTAACAGCAGTTATTGGTGTTATATCTTTCCCAGTATTATTTTCAGCAGCATTGCTGTTAATTATGGACAGGAGTTTTGGAACGTCGTTCTTTTTATCTGATATATTTATCCAAGGAGAAGTATTACACTACCAAGGTGGTTCACCAGTATTGTATGAGCACTTATTCTGGTTCCTAGGTCACCCAGAAGTATATATTGTATTGTTACCAGCATTAGGTATTACTTCAGAAGTAATGGCAACCAATGCGCGTAAGCCTATTTTTGGTTACCGTGCCATGATTGCATCTATCTTAGCAATTGCATTTTTATCTACAATTGTATGGGGTCACCATATGTTTATATCAGGAATGAATCCTTTCTTAGGTTCTGTATTTACATTTACAACCTTATTAATTGCAATACCATCAGCTGTAAAAGCATTTAACTATATTACTACATTATGGAAAGGTAACTTACAGTTTAATCCTGGAATGTTATTTTCTATAGGTTTAGTTTCCACATTTATTAGTGGTGGTTTAACAGGTATTGTATTAGGAGATAGTACATTAGATATTAACGTGCACGATACATACTTTGTGGTAGCTCACTTCCACTTGGTAATGGGTATTTCTGCATTATATGGTTTATTTGCTGGTGTATACCACTGGTTCCCAAAAATGTTCTCTGGTAGAATGATGAATAAAAACCTTGGTTATATTCACTTCTGGATTACTGCAGTTTGTGCTTATGGAGTTTTCTTTCCAATGCACTTTGTAGGTATGGCAGGTGTACCAAGAAGATATTATGAGAATACAGCATTCCCAATGTTTGATGAGTTAACAGACGTAAATGTATTAATTACTGTATTTGCAATTATAGCAGGTTTAGCACAATTAATCTTCTTATATAACTTTATCAGTAGTATTTTCTACGGTAAAAAAGGAGGATTAAACCCATGGAAGTCTAATACATTAGAATGGACTACACCAATGGAGCATATCCACGGTAACTGGCCTGGAGCAATTCCACACGTACACCGTTGGGCATATGACTACAGTAGAACAAATGAAAATGGAGAGTATGTAATACCAGGACAAGATTTTGTTCCTCAGGACATACCTTTACAAGATGGTGAGGAAGAAATGAATCACTAAATTTTAAGAATAATATAATAAGAGCTCTTAAGCATTTAAATAAAATGTTTAAGAGCTTTTTTATTTTGGATAAATAACAATTAAATCTCAGTTTATTGTATACCTAAAATGTATATTATAATATTGTAATTGTAATAAGAACATTGATTAAGATGAAGAAAATAATATTATTAGTATGTATAGCATTTACATGTGTTGTTAATGCACAGCGTAAACCTAAAATAAAAGGGAGCAGAATTGTAACAGAAGTACAAAAGGAATTACCTCCTTATAATGAAATAAAACTAATAGAGAACTTAAAAATAAAATTGCAGAAAGCCGTTAGTCCTGGTTACAGTATTATTGCTGACGATAATTTAATTGATGTTTTAAAGTTTGAAGTTGTAGATAGTGTGCTTACCATAGGAACATTTTATAAGATTATTGGTAAAAAACAATTAGATATTGCTATAAGTTATACGAGCCTAAATAAAGTGGTTGCTACAGCGGGTTCTATTTTTATGGATGATATGATTGGCGGAGATGATTTAACGGTTAAAACCTATGGTGCAGCAAAGGTGCAATTAAATACCAACGCAGCATTAGTAACTATAGATATGGAAGGAAACAGTTTTGGTGATTATAGTATAGATTGTGGTTCATTAGTTATTGAATTAAAAGATAAGGTAAATACAGAGATGCATGCCGTTTCAGATGAGATAATGATAAATATGTTTAATGGTTCTTCTAGTAAGTTAGAAGGCTCTGTAAACCTCTTAAATGTTAATTTAATGGGTAATTCTAATTTAAAAGCAGAAAAGTTATCTGCTATCAATGCAGAAACAATAGTGCAAGAATCTGGCTCAGGGCGTTTTCATGCCTTAGAAAACTTTAGTTTAGCAGCAAGAGATAAATCAAAAACGTATTTATTTGGTAATCCGCAAATAGCTATAATAGAGTTTTTAGATACTTCCGAATTACACAAAAGAGTTATTAAAGAGAATTAATTAGCTTATAAATAAAATGAGAAGAGCGCTTAACTAAGCGCTCTTCTCATTTTAAAAAGTAATTTTATTTTTTAGTTCTTTGGTAATAAGTAACAATACTAGCTTTCGCCAAAGCATTATTCCATAAGTAGTAGCCAACTACAGCAGGGTTGGTGTCTTTGTTAAGTCCTAAGGTGTCTGTTTTTAAGGCGTACACTGTAATTATATACTGGTGAATGCCGTGCCCTTCAGGAGGGCAAGGTCCTCCATATCCATTAGCGCCATAATCTGTAATACTTTGTATGGTTCCTTCAGGAGTTAGTTTTAATGTTACATCGCCAGCGCCAGCAACTAGTTCATTAGTGTTAGCAGGAATATCAAAAACAAGCCAATGCCACCAGCCACTTCCTGTAGGTGCATCTGGGTCGTACATTGTTACTGCAAAACTTTTAGTTCCTTCCGGGGCATTTTTCCACGATAGTTGCGGAGATTTGTTTTGTCCTGTACATCCAAAACCATTAAATTCTTCGGTAATTGTAGCTTGTCCGCCCAAGTCATTACTAGTTAATGTAAATGTATTTTGAGCAAATAATGTGCTCGATATTGTTAATAGTATTCCTAAAATAAAATTAGACTTTATCATAATATGTGTATTTAGTTATAGTTGCAAAATTAGGTAGGATATAAAATATATCATACTTGTATTGGTTTAAAAAGTATTGCTAAAAGTTCAATTTAATTGATATTGCTTTGGAGTGGTGCCAAATTTTGTTTTAAATGCTTGTATAAAATTAGATAAATTTTCATAACCAATTTCCTCATAAATATCCGAAGGTCTTATGGTTTTATCTTTTAATAATAATGAAGCATGCTCTAGCCTTTTATCCTGAAACCATTTACTAGGGGAAGTATTAAAGTGTTTTTCAAATTCTCGTTTAAAGCTAGATACGCTCATGTTAGATAAAAATGAAAGTTCTTTTATGGTAAGTTTGTTAAGCTTGTTTGTTTCTACTGTTGCAATAAATTGACTGTTTTGGTTCTGCGTATTACTAATTAAAGATGAAATAAAATTTACCCCTTTCGTTTCTATTAAATAAAGGATAAGTTCTTCAAACTTTACAGTTAATAATTTTTCTTGAATATGAATTGCAAGTCTATTAATATTAATAAGCCCTTGTACAAAGGTTTCTAAATAATCGTCATAGCTAAAAGAAAAAATAGATGCTTGTTGAGCGCTTTTAATATATTCTATATTGTATTTGTGTATTAATTCTAAAAGCGATTCATTAGAAAAGAAAAATAAAATACTTCTGTAATTGGCATTGGTACCTGGTAGTTTCTCTGTCATTAAACAGTGTCCTGTTTTCATTAATAAGAAGTTAGAGTTGTTAATGGAAACAGCCGTTTTATTAGCAAACACTTCTTTGCTTCCGTCTAATAAAAAACTAAAGGTATTCTGTTGTAAGGATACCATTTGCTTATTACATTCTTCAGAAGTTTTATAATCGAATACCTTAAAAGAGGATGAGTTCTTAAGATTTAGGTGATCTGGCAACTTATAAATTTCCATTTATTACATAAGATTAATTTATGAGCATATAATTTTGTTTTCTTATGAAAAGGTATCCGTTCAATTATTTTTACTTAGCTATCGGTGCAGTAATGGTATGCTTTGGAATACCAAAACCATCTATAAGTACTTCTATATGCGGACGTAATTCTGTACACAAGCGTTCGGTACGTTGGCGTATAGCTTTAGATTTTGTGCCGCCAATATAGCCTTGTTCTAAAAACCAAGAAGCATCTTGTCGTATCTCATGCAAAGCATATAAAGTTCCTAGTTTTTCAAATAAGAGTTTGTTTTTTTCATCAGAAATTGTTGCTGTAAAATCGCAAAAAGTGTTGTATGCAAGCTCACAACTATAGGCTTTCCCTAAAGTTATTAAATGTGTTTGTACTTTTAAAAACGCTTGGTAGGCAGGTATTCCTTTTTTTATGTAATTACGAATACGCATAGCAAGCGTATAGGTAAGCCTTTTGGTTCGGTAATTAAAAGCATGTTTATGGAATTTAGCATCATACAAATGCGCTCTGTCTACTTTGTTCGTGTATATAGGGTTAATGGTAGTTAAAGCGTCACTTAATTGTGAACTAATAATTTTTAAAACAGAAGAGAAAGTACCACCATTAAATTCTGCTTTAAAATCGGAAAGAATTCCTTTGGCAGCCAATTGTAGTAATACATTATTATCACCCTCAAACGTAGTAAAAATGTCTACATCAGCTTTTATATCAGCAATTCTATTTTCCATTAAATAACCTTTGCCACCACAAGCTTCTCTACATTCTTGTATGGTATTGTTAGAGAAAGAAGTAATTACAGCTTTTAATGCCGCAACTTGCGTTTCTATTTTGCGTTTATCGGGCTTAGACGTATCGCTATACAATTTCATCATATGGTCTAAAGTAATATGATATACATAAGCTTTGGCTATGGGTGGGGTTAAACGCATTTGATGTGTAGGGTAGTCCATAATTAAATCTTCCTGAACTTTTACGCTATCATTAAATTGTCTGCGTTTTAGTGCGTGTTTTACTGCTATGGCTAGTGACATTTTTGCGCCACTTAATGCGCCTTTAGCAACGCAAATACGACCACCTACCAAAGTGCCAAGCATGGTAAAAAAACGTTTGCTTTGGCTTTTTATATCAGAATGGTAACTACCATCGTCTTTAATATCCCCATATTTGTTTAATAAATTTTCTCTGGGAACACTTACTTGGTTAAACCATATTTTGCCATTGTCTACGCCGTTTAAACCTAATTTATAACCATTGTCTACAATAGTAACTCCAGGTAATAAATTATGATGCGCATCGCGTACAGGAACCAAAATTGCGTGTACGCCTTCGTTTTTTCCGTTTACAATAAGTTGTGCAAAAACAGATGCCATAGTAGAGTGGAGGGCATTTCCAATATATTCTTTATTGTCATTTTCTCCTGGGGTGTGTATAATAATACGATCTGTTTTTTGGTCATAAGTAGCTGTGGTTTTTACACCACGAACATTGGAGCCGTGTCCTGTTTCTGTCATGGCAAAACAACCTAGAAGTTTTGCTTTTCCAGTATCTGTTAAATATTTATCATGATGTTTTTTTGTTCCTAGTTTTTGAATGCTACCACCAAATAAGCCAAATTGTACACCAAACTTTACAGTAAGACTACCATCAACATACATTAAATTTTCAAAAATAGAAGCATAAATGGGCATACTGTCTATTCCGCCATAAACTTTAGGGTATGCCATAGCTCCATATCCTTTTTCGGCTAAAAATTCTACTTGTTTTAAAACAGTACTTCTGAATTTATCTTTATTACGTTCTATTTGCCAATTAAAAATAGGCTCAGATAAAAGCTCTCTAAAGGTGTCTATAGGAGTAGCGTTTTCCCCTTTTAATAGTATGTCAATTTCATTTGCACTATAATAATTAGATGTTTTTTCATGCGAAATTTTTACATTAAACAAATGATTATAATGGTTGGGCTGTATGCCTAAATTAATTTCTATATGCTTTAAACAATCGTTAAATGCTGTTTTGTTGGTGTAGTAATTTGCTAGTTTTTGGCAAAAAGAACTCAATGGATAGGTGTCACTTTCTATAAGTTGCACATTGGAGTTAGATATGGTGTATTTCCAATTTTTTAACTCACTATCTTCTGGTGGGGTGTTTTTATGTAACCAACTTTTTAAGGTATTTTGGTCGGTTTTAGATAGGCTAGAGTCTTCATTAATGGCTTTGGAAACAATAGCTGTTTCAGATGCAGATAATAAATCGTCTGACCATATTACATAAAAAAAAGGGATGTATTGTAAAATTCCTGGGGAGTAATTTTGTTGCTTCATGTTGTGAATTTACAATTTTTTTAAAGATTTTAAATATGATCTAAGATGTGGGTATTATTTTTATTTTGCCCTATCTTTGTTAGGATATGAATGAGAATTTAGACTCCACAGGACAAAATTTTTCTGAAGAAGAATTTGATATAGAAAGAGCATTGCGTCCTGTCTCTTTTGATGATTTTACAGGGCAAGAGCAGGTGCTAGAAAATTTAAAAGTATTTGTAGAAGCTGCTAACTTAAGAGGAGAAGCATTAGATCATACCTTATTTCATGGCCCTCCAGGATTAGGGAAAACAACTTTGGCTAATATTTTAGCTAATGAATTGGGGGTTGGAATAAAAATAACATCAGGACCTGTATTAGATAAGCCAGGAGATTTAGCAGGCTTATTAACTAATTTAGAGGAGCGAGATGTTTTGTTTATAGATGAAATTCATAGACTTAGTCCCATTGTAGAAGAGTACTTATATTCTGCTATGGAAGATTATAAGATAGATATTATGATAGAAACTGGTCCTAATGCAAGATCAGTACAAATAAACTTAAATCCGTTTACATTAATAGGAGCAACAACACGATCAGGTTTATTAACAGCTCCTATGCGTGCTCGTTTTGGTATTCAAAGTAGATTACAATATTATTCTACAGAATTATTGTCTACTATAGTGGAGCGTAGTTCTGAAATTATGAATACGCCTATAACTAACGAGGCAGCCATAGAGATTGCAGGTAGAAGTAGAGGAACTCCTAGAATATGTAATGCTTTATTACGTAGGGTAAGAGATTTTGCGCAGATAAAAGGAAATGGAAAAATAGATATTGATATTTCTAAGTTTGGATTAAAAGCTTTAAATGTAGATGCGCATGGTTTAGATGAAATGGATAATAAAATCCTTACGACTATCATAGAAAAATTTAAAGGCGGGCCAGTAGGAATATCTACAATAGCAACGGCAGTATCTGAAAGTACAGAAACTATAGAGGAAGTGTACGAACCATTTTTAATACAACAAGGGTTTATTATGCGAACACCAAGAGGTAGAGAGGTTACAGAATTAGCGTATAAACATTTAGGAATAAGAAAAGGTGGCTCTCAGAGCGAGTTGTTTTAAAATAGTTTTTGTGAATGAAAAATATCCCTTCGATTAATAGGTTTGAAGTTTATAAAAATGGTAAGCGTATTTTAAAAAATCCATTGCCTTTTCATAGAGAAAAATTTCAGGAATTAGGGGATACTTTTGAGATTGTAGTGAGTAAAAAGGAGCGCCTTGTTTTTACTAAAAATCCAGAGTTTATAAAACATATTCTACAAACGGGTCATAAAAATTATCAGAAATCGTCTGTGCAAACAGTAGATTTAGCAAAATATATAGGACACGGAATTTTAACTTCTAATGGTGCTCATTGGCGTACACATAGGAGAATGGTACAACCCGCTTTTCATAAAAAGAAATTACAAAATTTAATGATTTCTGTAAGAGAAGCTATTGTGTTTGAGCTAGAAACTATAGAGCCTAATAAAACAACAGATGTATTCCCTTTAATGGGAGATTTGGCTTTCCAAGTAGTAGCAAAATCATTATTTAGTAATGGTGATATTCGTAAGCGGATGGATAAATTAAAGTTTATCACCGAGATTAATCAAAGAATGTTAATTAAAGAAATGAGGCAGCCATATTTAAGATGGTGGTTTCATTTTAGTGGAAAAATAAAAAAGCATTTGGGCTTAACAAAAGAAGCGCAAGATTTATTAGGAGAGCTTATTAATGAAAGAAAAACATCTGGCGTAGAAAAAGACGATTTGTTAGATATGCTTTTGCAAGCTCGTTATGAAGATGGGACTGCAATGCCGCAGCAGCAATTAATAGATGAAGTAATGATTCTATTTGCAGCGGGTCATGAAACAACAGCCAATGCATTAAGTTTTGCCCTGTTTTTAATTGCGAAACATTCAGAAGTACAAGAAAGAATTTATAATGAAGTTACTTCAGTAGATTTTAATAATGAAGATATATTACAGAGCATTGGCAAATTACAGTATGTAAAACAATGTGTAGAAGAAGCAATGCGTTTGTATCCACCGGCTTATATTATAGATAGAGAGGCTATAAACGAGGATAGTTTTAATGGAAATACAATTCCAGAAAAAACAATGATATTAATGTCTATTTACGAATTACATAGGCATACAGATTTTTGGGAAGAACCAGAAGTGTTTAATCCAGATCGTTTTAATCATGAAAATAAAAAAGACTATGCTAATTTTTATTACCCTTTTGGCGCAGGGCCTAGAATGTGTGTAGGTAATAATTTTGCAATGAGCGAAATGATTTTAACGATAGCAGAAATAGTAAAGAAATATAAGCTTACAACAGTATTAAATACGGTGGAACTAGATCCGTTAATATCTTTAAAACCAGAGCGTGTTCCATTAACTTTTAATGAAAGAATTAGTTAATGAAAAGTACACTGAGAATTTTTAAACTCTCAATGTACTCATCTAACAATCTAACGTAACTATTTTACTTTTTTTAATGTAACAATATAATCAGTATTAGGTTCAACAGTTAAGCTGGTTACCTGTCCGTTTTCATCTTTATTAAACTCAAAGGTTCTGTAAGTGCCTAGTAAAGAAAATTTATCTTTAGAGATAGTGTAAATAGGGATATTGGTTTGTCCCTGAAATTCTTTAACCGCTAAATGCCCTTCGTGTAAAATTAATGAAATCTCTTGTCCAGGTGCTAATTTATAATTGCCAATATATTTTTTAAGCTCTTTTTCAGGAATGCTAATTCCTTTTATTTTAAAGCTATGTAAAAAACCTTTAGCATAACCTCCTGGCTTTGCTCCGTTATGGCCAAAACCTTCTTCAATAAAAGAACGAAAATTTAGTCCTTTGTAATTATGAGATTTAATTTGGTTAGCCATTTTTTCATGTCTTTTTACATCGTCTAATGACCCCCAAACTAAAGTAGCATTTGCATTTAATGTTTTGTTGTTTTTATAGTATTCATTTTCATAGGAAAAAGCCAATTCATTATCATACCATAAAGAAGGATTGCATATAATATAATTTTGGAATAAATCTGAGGCATTAAATAAGGCGTAGTGAGTATATAAACCACCAAAAGAGTTCCCCGCAAGTGTTCTGTTTGTACTAGTTGTTTTATATTCTTTATCTATAAACGGAATAATTTCGTTGCGTAATACCTCTGTAAATAGTTTAGCATCTCCACTATCCGTTATTTGTGGTAGTTTGGTAGGAGTCATGTCATTTGCTCGCAAATTCGTATAATTTGGGTCTTTACCAGCATAAGATACCCCAATAATAAAAGCCTTAGGAAGTAATCCATCATATTGACTAGTGCTATATGCAGCTACTGCAGTAGCGAAATCCCATTGTCCGTCTAAAATATAAATAACAGGATATTTTTTGTTTTCTTCGGACTTGTATCCGTCAGGTAAATTAACAAATAACTTGTAGCTTTTATTGTTGATTTTTGAATCTAAAGTTTCAATTTTATGTCCCGTATTAAAAATTTCATTGCAAGGTTTAGTTGTTGCTGTTTCTTGTGCATTGCTAAAAAGAGAAATTAAAATGAAACATAAAAATGTAGAGAAGTAATTGGTTTTAGTGTGTGACATAAATGATATGATTATTGTTTTTTTTGACTGATATTTTTCTATAGGACTACTTTTTTTAAAAATTGTTACAAAGCAGTTTGTTAAAATAATAAATGCTTATTACAGTTATGGATTGTTTTCTAGAAAAAATATGATGCTAGTATTGGGTACTTGTGTATTTTTACAACCGAATGAGTACAAAAGGAGAACATACTAGAAAGATAAAAGAAGAAGCAAAACGTCTTGGTTTTTTGTCTTGCGGTATTTCTAAAGCAGGCTTTTTAGAAGAAGAAGCACCAAGGTTAGAAAAATGGCTTAAGAATAATATGCATGGAGAAATGCAGTATATGGAAAACCATTTTGATAAGCGTTTAGATCCTACATTATTGGTAGATGGAGCAAAATCGGTAGTTTCTTTATTGTTAAATTATTATCCAGAAGAGGAGCAAGGAGATAATACATATAAGATTTCTAAATATGCTTACGGACACGATTATCACCATGTTATCAAATCTAAATTAAAAGCATTACAAGAATTTATATCCGAAGAAATAGGGGAAGTTGGTGGTAGAGCTTTTGTAGATTCTGCTCCGGTTTTAGATAAGGCTTGGGCTGCTAAAAGTGGCTTAGGTTGGATCGGGAAACACAGTAATTTGTTAACGCAACAGGTAGGTTCCTTTTATTTTATAGCAGAGCTTATTATAGATTTAGATTTAGAATACGATACACCAGTAACGGATCATTGTGGCACATGCACTGCGTGTATAGATGCATGCCCTACAGAAGCTATTACTGCACCGTATATAGTAGATGGAAGTAAGTGTATTTCTTATTTTACCATTGAATTAAAGAATGAAATTCCGAATGAGTTTCAAGGAAAATTTAACGATTGGATGTTTGGTTGCGATGTGTGTCAGGATGTATGTCCGTGGAATAAGTTTTCTAAACCACATCAAGAACCATTATTTAATCCGCATCCAGAATTGTTAGAAATGACAAAGAAAGATTGGGAAGAAATTACCGAGGATGTATTTAGAAAAGTGTTTCAGAAATCAGCAGTTAAAAGAACAAAATTTTCGGGCTTAAAAAGAAATATAGATTTTCTTAAATAATACAGTTTAAAATAATTAAATTAAATATTCTTACCTCAATAAGTATTCAATAAAAAGAATACTCTTAAATTAGCTTTACTAAACATTGCACTATGAGTAAACAAAGAAATAGACGAGAAGCATTAGTCTATCATGCTAAACCGCAACCAGGAAAAATAAAAGTGGTTCCAACAAAACCATATGCAACCCAAAGAGATTTGGCTTTAGCATATTCGCCAGGAGTAGCACAGCCTTGTTTAGAAATAGAAAAAGATAAAAATAATGCTTACAAGTATACAGCCAAAGGTAATTTAGTAGCTGTTATCTCTAATGGTACGGCAGTATTGGGTTTAGGGAATATAGGACCAGAAGCTTCTAAACCTGTAATGGAAGGAAAAGGCTTGTTGTTTAAAATATTTGCAGATATAGATGTTTTTGATATCGAAGTAGATACAGAGAATGTTGATGAGTTTATACAAACGGTAAAAAATATAGCACCTACTTTTGGAGGTATAAATCTAGAAGATATTAAAGCTCCTGAAGCTTTTGAAATAGAAAAGCGTTTAAAAGAAGAGTTAGATATACCTGTAATGCACGATGATCAGCATGGTACAGCAATTATATCTGCTGCAGCATTATTAAATGCGTTAGAATTAACGCATAAAAAAATAGAAGAAGTAAACATTGTTGTTAACGGAGCGGGAGCAGCAGCAGTATCTTGTACAAGATTGTATAAGTCTTTTGGAGCAAAAGACGAAAATATTGTAATGGTAGATAGTAAAGGTGTTATCCGTAAAGACCGTGAAAATCTAACAAAAGAAAAATTAGAATTTGCAACAGACAGGAAAATAGATACTTTAGAAGAAGCTATGCAAAATGCAGATGTTTTTGTAGGCTTATCTATTGCAGATGTAGTAACACCAGAAATGTTACTTACGATGGCTAAAAAACCTATTGTTTTTGCTATGGCAAATCCAAACCCAGAAATTCAATATCAGTTAGCTATAGATACGCGCGAAGATATTATTATGGCTACCGGAAGATCTGACCATCCTAATCAGGTAAATAATGTATTAGGATTTCCATTTATTTTCAGAGGGGCTTTAGATGTAAGAGCTACAGCAATAAATGAAGCTATGAAGATGGCAGCGGTAAAATCTTTAGCAGCGTTGGCTAAAGAACCAGTACCAGAGCAAGTAAATATTGCATACGGAAAAACAAAACTAACGTTTGGTACAGATTATATTATACCAAAACCATTTGATCCAAGGTTAATAGCCACTGTGCCAATAGCTGTAGCAAAGGCGGCAATAGAAAGTGGCGTAGCCCAAGAACCTATTAAAGATTGGCAAGCATATGAAGATGAGTTGTTACAACGCTTAGGGAATGATAATAAAGTGGTTCGCCTATTACACGATAGAGCAAAGGTAAATCCAAAGAAAATTGTTTTTGCAGAGGCTGAGCATATAGATGTTTTAAAAGCGGCACAAATTGTACACGAAGAAGGTATTGCAGAGCCTATTTTATTAGGAGATGAGGCAACAATATTAGAACTTAAAAAACAGTTAGAGTTTGATGCTGAGGTGCAGATTGTAAACCCTAAAATAGAAGCGTCGTTAGAAAAGCGAAAGCAATATGCATTTAAATATTGGGAAAACAGGCAGCGTAGTGGCGTAACATTATACCAATCAGAAACTAAAATGCGCGAGCGTAATTATTATGCAGCTATGATGGTTTCTGAAGGAGATGCAGATGGTATGATTTCTGGATATTCGAGAGCATATCCAACTGTGGTAAAACCTGTATTTGAAGTCATAGGGAAAGATACCAATGTAAAGAAAGTTGCCACTGTAAATATTATGATTACAGACAGAGGGCCTTTGTTTTTAGCAGATACATCTTTAAATATAGACCCTAGTGCTATTGAGATGGCAGAAACGGCTCAAATGACGGCAAAATTAGCAGAAACCTTTGGTTTTGCACCTGTTGTGGCAATGTTATCTTATGCTAATTTTGGCTCGTCTGTTCATCCGAATGCGGCAAAAGTAAGAGATGCTGTTAAACTATTGCATAAAGCTAATCCTGAGTTAATAGTTGATGGAGAAATACAAATGGATTTTGCATTGAACAAAGAATTAAGAGAGCAGAAGTTCTCTTTTTCTAAATTAGCAGGAAAAAATGTGAATACATTAGTGTTTCCAAATTTAGAATCGGCAAACATAACTTATAAGCTCTTAAAAGAATTGCACAAGGCAGATTCTATAGGGCCTATTATGATGGGTTTACGCAAACCAGTACATATATTACAATTAGGAGCAAGTGTAGATGAAATGGTGAATATGACTGCTGTTGCCGTTATAGATGCACAAGAAAGAGAGAAAGAGTAATGTTGTTTTAATCTCCCTTAAATTAAGAAACCATGATTACCCATTTAAAAGGAAAACTAGTAGAAAAAAATCCGACTTATGTTGTTATAGAATGTGCAGGAGTTGGTTACTTTGTTAATATATCATTGCATACATTTTCTAAAATTAACGATTCTGAAAGCATTCAATTATTTACTCACTTGCAAGTAAAAGAAGATTCGCATACACTTTTTGGTTTTTTTGAAAAATCTGAGCGAGAAATTTTTAGATTATTGTTGTCTGTATCGGGTATTGGAGCTAGTACAGCAAGAACAATGTTATCTTCTTTATCTCCTTTGCAAGTAAGAGATGCAATTGCTTCAGAAAACGTAGCGGCAATCCAGGCAATTAAAGGAATTGGAGCAAAAACGGCACAAAGAGTAATTTTAGATTTAAAAGATAAAATTTTAAAAATATATGATATTGATGAAGTTTCTGTTACTTCAAACAATACAAACAAAGAAGAAGCGTTATCTGCATTAGAGGTTCTCGGATTTGTTCGTAAGCAATCAGAAAAAATTGTAGACAAAGTATTAAGCGAGGACTCCACACTAAGCGTAGAGGATATCATAAAACGTTCGCTTAAAAATTTGTAAAGTTTGAAAAAAAGGGCAAAATTATATCTTAAATTATTATTTAAGGCAACCATTGTATTAGTTGTTTTTTTTGGGGCTACAGAAACTTCCTATGCTCAGAATACTAATGAAAACGAACAAGAAGTAGATTCTGTAAAAACAGGTGTTGCTTTAGGGAAATTAAAATTAGGGAATCCTGATAGTATTGTATCTAAGTATACCTATGATCCTAATTTAGATTATTACATTTATACAGAAACGGTAGGAGAATTTGATGTTAGTTATCCTATTATATTAACACCTAAACAATACTACAAATTAGTAAGAGAAGAAGGAATGAAATCCTACTTCAAAGAAAAGATTGATGCTTTTTCTGGAAAAAAAGACGGTAGTGAAGAAGCTAGAAAAAATCTGTTACCTAATTTTTATGTTAATAATGATTTTTTCGAATCAATATTTGGAGGTAATACTATAGAGGTGATACCGCAAGGTTCGGTAGCTATAGACTTAGGAGTTCTTTTAAATAAAAATGACAATCCAGCACTATCACCTAGAAATAGAGGTTTTATCCCTTCTTTTGATTTTGATCAGCGTATTAGTTTAAGTATGCTGGGTAAAGTGGGAGAACGTTTGCAAGTAACCGCTAATTATGATACCGAGGCTACTTTTGATTTTCAGAATTTAGTAAAATTAGACTATGCTCCAACAGAAGACGATATACTTCAAAAAATAGAGATTGGGAATGTTAGTATGCCTTTAAATAGTTCTTTAATACAAGGAGCACAAAGTTTATTTGGGGTAAAAACACAATTACAATTTGGAAAAACTACGGTAACGGCGGTTTTTGCTGATCAAAAGTCACAACAAAATACAGTTGTAGCGCAAGGCGGAGGAACTGTAAACGAGTATTCTTTAACAGCGCTAGATTATGATGAGGATAAGCATTTTTTCTTATCGCAATATTTTAGAGATAATTATGATAAGGCATTAGAAAAATATCCATACATACAAAGTCAAGTACAAATTACAAGATTAGAAGTTTGGGTAACCAATAGAAGTCAACAAACTTTAAACGTTAGAAATGTTGTAGCTATACAAGATTTAGGGGAAGCCTTACCAAGTAAAACAAGAATAGGTCAAAATGGAAACCCAGCAGGTTTTTTTAATAATTCTGCAAATGATTTGCCAAGGAATAATGCTAATAATTACAATCCAGAACAAATAGGAGATGCAGCTAATGCATTAAACGATAATATTAGGGATATTTCTACGGTGCAACAAGGGTTTAATATTCCTGGGTATACAGTAAATCAAGGTTTTGATTATTCTATACTAGAAAATGCAAGAAAGTTAGAGCAAAATAGAGATTATGTCTATAATCCGCAATTAGGATATATATCTTTAAACCAAAGACTAAGTAATGATGAAATTTTGGCTGTAGCTTTTCAATATACGTTTGGTGGACAGGTATATCAAGTAGGAGAATTTGCAAACGGTGGTGTAGAAGCAACTACGGTTAATACAGGAGTAAATAATACTGTGGTAGATAATAATACATTAGTAGTTAAGCTTTTAAAAAGTAGTATAACGCAGGTTAATGATCCTATTTGGGATTTAATGATGAAAAATATTTATGCTACCGGAGCTTTTCGTTTAAGTCAGGAAGATTTTAAATTAAATATTTTATATTCAGAAACAACACCAAGAAACTATATAACTCCGGTAGTAGACTTTCCTGCTCCAGAATCTGGAGAGAAACCCTTACAGGAAAGAATATTATTAGACGTGTTTAATTTAGATCGTTTAAATGCCTATAATGATATACAACCTGGCGGAGATGGTTTTTTCGATTTTATTCCAGGTATTACGGTAGATACTCAAAACGGTAGAATTATTTTTACCAAAGTAGAACCATTTGGAGAATACATTCATGAGAAATTAGGCGGAGGAACTTATGATGTAGATAATGACCAAGGTTATAATGAGAATCAGCAAAAGTACGTATACAGAAGCATGTATGCTTCTACAAAAGCAAGAGCAAGAGAAGATGCAGAGAAAAATAGATTTCTGATAAAAGGGCGCTATAAATCTGAAGGAAGTAATGGTATTCCTATCGGGGCTTTTAATGTGCCAAGAGGCTCGGTACGTGTAACCGCTGGGGGTAGACAATTACAAGAAGGGATAGATTATACTGTAAATTACCAAGCAGGTACCGTACAGATAATAGACCCGAGTTTAGAAGCATCTAACACACCAATAAATATATCTGTAGAAAATAATGCTGTATTTGGGCAACAAACAAGGCGTTTTACGGGGATAAATGTTGAACATACAATAAATAAAAATTTTGTTTTAGGAGGTACGTACTTAAGAATGAATGAACGTCCTTTAACTCAAAAATCAAATTTTGGAACAGAGCCAGTAAATAATACAATTTTTGGTTTTAATGGAAATTTCTCCACAGAAGTTCCTTTTTTAACTCGCTTGGCTAATAAATTACCAAACATAGATACGGATGCTCCATCTAATATATCTATACGAGGAGAAGTAGCACTTTTAAAGCCAGGTTCGCCAAAGAATGCAGATTTTGAAGGAGAAACTACGAGTTATGTAGACGATTTTGAAGGTGCGCAAGCCTTAATAGATATTCGTTCTTCGTTAGGGTGGTCTTTAGCAAGTACACCCTTAGAAATACCATCAGGAGATGTACAAGGTTTGGATAATGGAATTAGAAGAGCAAAAATGTCTTGGTTTACTATAGATCCTACATTTTATTCTAACCAACGCCCTTCTGGAATTACAGACAGTGATATTTCTTCTAATGAAACCAGAAGGATTTTTATAGATGAGGTTTTTGATCAACAAGTAGCTCAGGGGCAAACACAAGTACAGAATACCCTTAATTTAGCATACTATCCAACTCGCAAAGGACCTTATAATAACAATACAGATGCTGATTTTGTTGCTACTCCTGAACAAAACTGGGCAGGTATTATGAGGCCTTTAAGTAGCACTAATTTTGAGCAGTCTAATGTAGAGTTTTTACAATTTTGGGTTTTAGATCCGTATGTAGATGGTATTACTACTAGCCCAGGGGAATTAGTATTTAATTTAGGAAATATATCTGAGGATATTTTAAAAGATGGCAAAAAACAATATGAGAATGGCTTACCTAATGCAGCTGGAGATGATTTTACAGAGTCAACCTCTTGGGGAGGTAAAGTGCCATCAACACAGGCATTAGTTTACGCTTTTGATGTAGATGAGGCAAGTAGAGCATTACAAGATATTGGATATGATGGTTTAAATGATGCTGATGAAGCTAGTGTTTTTACAAATGGCCCTAGCGATGACCCAGCTTTAGATAATTACCAATATTTTTTAAGTAGAGAAGGTGGTATTTTAGAACGTTATTTAGATTTTAATAACCCTGAAGGAAACTCACCTGTACAGGTAACAAATAATACAAGAGGGTCTACTACATTGCCAGATGTGGAAGATGTAGATAGAGATTTAACTATGAACACTGTAGATAGTTATTTTGAATATCGTATAGATATTAAACCAGGTACTTCTATTAACGATAAGTATGTAAGTGATATTTTAGAAACAGGACCTGCTCCAACAGGATCAGTTAGAGATGGTAGAAGTTTAAATCGTCGTTGGATTCAGTATAAAATCCCTTTAAGTGATTTTACAAATGCTACAAACGGAATAACAGATTTTAGGTCTATCAGTTTTATGCGTATGTATCTTACAGGTTTTTCTAGTGATGCGGTGTTGCGTTTTGCTACCCTAGATTTAGTACGTGGAGATTGGAGAACGTATACAAAAACACTTGAATCAAATGAGGATGACCCATCAGATGATGCAACCCAAGTAGATGTAAATACAGTTAATATTCAGGAAAATGGAAATAGAAACCCAATACCTTATGTATTGCCTCCAGGAGTTTTTAGAGAGCAATTAAATAATAATAATACCATTATAGATCAGAACGAGCAATCTTTATCTTTTGTGGTAAATGATTTAGAGCCAGAGGATTCTAGAGGGGTGTTTAAAAATATCAATTATGATATTCGTCAGTATAAAAAACTAAAAATGTTTATGCATGCCGAAGAGATAATGGAGAACGATTATGTAGATGGAGCAACGCCTTTAGTAGGATTCTTAAGAATAGGAACCGATTTTTCTGAGAATTTTTATCAAATAGAAACACCATTACAATTTACACCACATGGTGGGTCAAGAGATGAAAATGTAATATGGCCAGAAGAAAATAGTTTAGATATTTCTTTAGCAGATTTAAATAAGATAAAATCATTTCGCATTGCTAATAAATCTACTACACCTTTAAACGAACTTCGCTTTTTTGAAGTTGTAAATGGAGAAGTAATGGAGGTTGGCGAATTTAGTGCAAGAACTTCTGGGCAAATGCGAATCGGAATTCAAGGTAATCCTTCGTTAGGAAGTATTCGAAGTATGATGGTGGGGGTTAAGAATATAGATAATCTTCCTGCTCGTGGAGAAGTGTGGTTTAATGAGTTACGTTTAGCTGGTTTAGATAACAACGGAGGTTGGGCAGCAGTTGCCGCCATAGATGCTAATATGGCAGATTTTGCGAATGTATCTGTAACAGGGCGTAGAAGTACATCTGGTTTTGGGTCGGTAGATCAGATGCCTAATGAAAGAGCACGAGAGGATGGAATTTCTTATGATTTGGTAAGTAATATAAATGCAGGACAATTATTGCCAAAAAAATGGGGTATACAATTGCCGTTTAATTATGGAATATCTGAAGAAACAATAACGCCAGAGTTTGATCCTGTTTACGATGATTTAAAATTAAAAGATCGTATTGCAGCTGCTGCAACAGCAGAAGATGCTAAAAAAATAGAACAACAAGCGCAAGATTATACCAAAAGAACAAGTATTAATTTTATTGGAGTTCGTAAAGATAGAGGAGAAGATGCTGAAGCTAATTTTTATGATATAGAAAACTTTACGTTTAATTACTCTTATAATGAAACAAATCATAGAGATTTTGAAATTGCTAGTTTAACAGATCAAAATGTAAATGCGGGTATGGTGTATAACCATAGTTTTAAGCCAGCAACAGTTGCACCTTTTGCAAAAAAAGATTCTTTGTTTAATGGGTCGTATTGGAAATGGCTAAAAGAGTTAAACTTTAATTTGTTACCCACAAGTGTTTCTATAGCATCTAATATTAATAGATCTTTTAATCAGCAGAAATTTAGAGATGTTTTCGAAGAAGATATAGATGCTTTAGAATTACCATCTTTACAACAACGTAATTATTTGTTTAATTGGCGTTATACGCTTAATTATAGTTTAAGTAAATCATTGCGCGTAAATATTACGGGTTCTAATGATAATATTGTGCGTAATTATTTTAATGAACCTGGAAATTCTACATCTGGGATAAATCAAGATTTAGTATTGTGGGATGGTTTTTTTGATATTGGGGAACCTAATAGGCATAACCAAAACATGCAAATAAGTTATGAGCTCCCCTTAAGTAAAATACCAGCTTTAAGTTTTATAAATGCTCAATATGCCTATACTAGTAATTTCGATTGGCAACGAGGAGGGGAAGCTGTGAGAGAAGCTATTGGAGATGATATTAGTACCGTTCAGAATGCAAGTACACATAATTTAACTGCGGCATTAAATATGCAAAAGTTCTATGACTATATAGGACTAAAGAAAAAAGGCGGAAAAGGGAATTCTAGAAGCAGAAAACCTGTTAAAAAGGATAAAGCAGGGAAACCAATAGAAGATAAAAAGAAAACTAAAAAAACAAGCAAATTAGCCAATACTGTAATAGATATTGTAACAGCAATTAAAAGAGTTAATGTAAGTTATAGTGAAAATGGAGGTAAAGTTTTACCTGGATACACACAGTCTACAGGTTTTATAGGTACAATAAGGCCTTCTTTAGGTTTTGTATTTGGTAGTCAGGCAGATGTACGCTTTAATGCTGCGCGTAACGGTTGGCTAACCACATTTCCAGAGTTTAATCAGCAATATATAGAAAACTCTAATAAGCAATTAAATATTACAGCAACAGCACAGCCCATAAAAGATTTAACGATAGATATTTCTGCGGACAGGCAATTTTCTGAAAGCTATCAAGAAAATTTTCAGGTGGTAGCAGATGGGGCAGGAAACTTACAATACAATGATTTGCTAGGGAATAAATTTGGTAACTTTAGCATATCAACAAGTATGATTAGTACTGCGTTTAAAAAGAGCGATGAGTTTAGTTCGGAAGCTTTTGAAGCGTTTAAAGAAAATAGAATTACTGTAGCTAATAGAGTAGAAGCTGAAAACGGAAATCAGTCTGCAAATATAGATACAGATGGTTTTCCTGGTCGTTATGGTAAAACAAGTCAAGATGTGTTATTACCAGCATTTATTGCTGCTTACACAGGGCAAAAAGCAAACAAGGTAAAACTAGGAGCTTTTAAAAATATTCCAATTCCTAATTGGAATTTAAAGTATACTGGTCTTATGAAAAATAAGTGGTTTAAAAAGAAATTTAAACGCTTTTCTTTAAGTCATGGTTATAGGGCGTCTTACAGTATTAATTCGTTTCAAACCAATTTAGAGAAAGAGAATACAGAAACAGATTTAGCAACAGGAGATGTATTACCAGATCTTATTTTAAATAATGTGGTGCTTACTGATCAGTTTAATCCTCTAATGCGTGTAGATTTTGAAATGAAAAATTCTTTAAGCGTATTAGCAGAGGTAAGAACAGATAGAACATTGTCTTTAAGTTTTGATAATAACTTACTAACAGAAATTAATGGTAAAGAGTACACATTAGGTTTAGGATATCGTTTTAAAGATGTAAAGTTTGTAACTAATATTGGTGGAGAAAAGACACGATTAAAAGGCGATTTAAATTTAAAAGCCGATGTTACCATGAGAGATAATATCACTATTATTAGAAATTTAGAGTTAGATAATAATCAAATAACATCTGGACAAAATTTATTTTCTGTAAAGTTTACAGCCGATTATGCTCTGAGTAAAAATTTAAATGCATTGTTTTTCTACGATCACTCGTTTTCCCAATTTGCGGTATCAACAGCATTTCCACAAACTACAATAAATGCAGGGTTTACTATAAAGTACAATTTTGGTAATTAAGTATTTTTTATTGATTAATTTTACTTAATCTTATACATTTGCTTTATTAAAAAATATAAAAAGATATGGGTGTTAACTTACCATCAGAATTAAAATATACAAAAGATCACGAATGGGTATCTGTAGAAGGTGATATAGCAACAGTTGGTATTACCGATTTTGCACAATCAGAATTAGGAGATATTGTTTATGTAGAGGTAGAAACTGTAGATGAAACATTAGATAAAGACGAAATTTTTGGTACAGTAGAAGCAGTAAAAACAGTATCAGATTTATTTCTTCCTTTAACAGGAGAAATTATTGAGTTTAATGAAGGCTTAGAAGATGAACCAGAAAAAGTAAATACTGATCCTTATGGAGAAGGATGGATGATAAAAATTAAAGTTAGTGATTTATCAGAAATAGAAGGTTTATTAAGTGATGCCGATTATAAGGCATTGATAAATGCTTAAGAGAAATATCTTTACTATTTTATTTATAAGCTGGATGCTATTTATTACGTTTCTTAGCTTATATTCTTTTAAAGGAGACTCATTGCCTAAAGTTAGCATACCTCATGTAGATAAAGCTGTGCATTTCACTTTTTATTTTGTAGGGGCTATTTTAGGAACTTTATTTGTAAGAGAATTAACGAAAGGTACTGCAGCTTTAAAAAAAACAACTATAATAATATTTTTAGCTATGGTTGTTTACGGTATAATTATTGAGGCTATACAATTAGGATTTACCCCAAACAGACATGGAGATATATTGGATGTTTTAGCAAATAGTTTAGGCGCATTTTTAGGTATTTTAGCAATAAAATATGTTTTTTCTAAAAAAAGCCAGTTAAAATGGAAAAATTAATTGCTTATATGGTAAATAAATAATTAAATTAGCACACATTAAAATTGAATTTATGGAACCAAAAAAGAACCCGAAAGCGGATTTAACAAAAAATAGTGGTCTATACTTTGTAATAGGCTTAGCGTTGGTTATGTTGTTAACTTATGGTGCTTTGGAGTACAAAGTGTACGATGAAACAAATGAGTATGATATAAGTATGAATGTAGAGGATCAATTAGATGAAGAGGTTCCTATGACAGAACAAATTAAAACGCCACCACCGCCACCGCCACCAGCAGCACCAGAAGTTATTGAGGTTGTTGAAGATGAAGAGGAAGTAGAAGAAACGGTTATAGAATCTACAGAAACTAGTCAAGACGAAGAAGTTGTAGAGATAGAAGATGTAGCTGAGGTAGAAGAAGAAGTAGATGTAGATGTACCTTTTGCGGTAATTGAAGATGTGCCTATTTTCCCAGGATGTGAAAAGGTAGCAAAAAGTAAAAGAAGAGCTTGTTTTAGTGAAAAAATGCAGAAACACGTACGTAAACACTTTAGATATCCAGAAATAGCTCAAGAAATGGGTGTACAAGGAAGAGTAAACGTAATGTTTAAAATTCAGAAAGATGGTAGTATCGGTGGAGTAAGAATGCGTGGACCAGACAAAAACTTAGAAAAAGAAGCAGCTAGAATTATTAGTAAACTTCCTAAAATGACACCAGGAAAGCAAAGAGGTAGAGCAGTAGTTGTACCATTTAGTTTACCTATTACATTTAAATTACAGTAATATAAAACGTATATTTTAATCGTTTCTTTAAAATTAAAACGATTTTTAAAATGTTAAAAATCCCGAACTTAAGTTCGGGATTTTTTTTTGGTATGCTTCTTGTGTTTTTAACATAATTGTAACAATCTCTATAAAGAGATATAAATCTAATATTATGAAAAAAAACATCAAAAAAAATGTTGATGCCCACGGCAATGGGTACAACAGTGAAGCAAACCATGAAACCTCCAGCAAAGGAAGTAAACACGATGCAAATTTACGAAAAAACGGTTTCTATCATTTTCAAATAGGGTTAATCTTAGCGATGCTTATGGTATATGCAGGCTTAGAAGCATCTTTCGCTGTAAAAGGAGAAAATATTGCTAACGATACAGAAGAGTTGGTTAATAATGTTGAGTATTATCCAGAGCTTACAAAGTTTAAAGTAGAGGCAGTTAAAACAAAAACTGTAAATATCTCTAAACCTAAAGTCATAACTAACCCAGATAAAATAACGATAGTGGATGAATTAGAAGCTGAGATGATAGAAGGAGTTATAGATGATACAGAAGTAAATGAAGGCGATGATATTGATATGGATTCATTATCTGGAATCAATGATGTTTTTGAGGTAGAAGATGTAATTATTGATTTAGTTGATGTAGCGCCAGTATTTCCAGGTTGCGAAAAAGCCAAAGATAAAAAAGCTTGTTTTAACGAAAAGATGCATAGGCATATTCGTAGAAACTTTCATTATCCACAATTACAAGAAGAAATGGGGGTAGAAGGTAGAGTAAATCTTGTTTTTAAGATAGATGTAGATGGCACAATTACTGGTTTGCAAACGAAAAGTAAAGAGGCTGCATTTGAAAAAGAAGCGGCTCGTATTATTAATAAATTACCTAAAATGAAACCAGGCAAAAAAGGGAATCATCCTGTTAGAGTAATGTATAGTCTTCCAATTACATTTAAATTAAAGTAATTTTCAGATAATATCTTGTTATTTAAGAAAGGCGCAGAATTTATATTTTGTGCCTTTCTTTGTTTAAATTAATATATAAGGCTCATTTGTTCAGGACTAGGCTAAGCCGTAACTTTGCAAATTCTAATAATAGAAATAATATAACGCTATTATTAGTAATAAAGAAGCATGAAGAATATTCAAGACATCTTAAAAGAGCGTATCCTTATCTTAGATGGGGCAATGGGTACCATGATTCAGCAATACAAGTTCACCGAGGAAGATTATCGTGGAGAACGCTTTAAGGATTGGAAACAGCCATTACAAGGAAATAATGACTTGTTAAGCTTGACTCAACCCGAAGCTATAAAAGAGATTCACGGAAAATACTTTGAAGCTGGTGCAGATATTGCAGAAACAAATACTTTTTCGGGTACTACTATAGCCATGGAAGATTATGGTATGGAAGACCTAGTTTATGAATTGAATTATGAGTCTGCTAAGATTGCTAAAGAAGTTGCTGATGAATATACGGCTAAAAACCCAGATAAACCTCGTTTTGTAGCTGGTTCTATAGGCCCAACGAACCGAACAGCAAGTATGTCTCCAGATGTTAATGACCCTGGGTTTAGAGCTGTAACTTTTGATGATCTGAGAGTAGCTTATAAATTACAAATAGAAGCCTTGTTAGATGGGGGAGCTGATATTCTTTTGGTAGAAACAGTTTTTGATACATTAAATGCCAAAGCAGCATTATTTGCTATTGAAGAAGTAAAAGATGAAAGAGGTATCGATGTTCCTATTATGGTAAGCGGAACAATAACAGATGCGAGTGGACGTACACTTTCGGGACAAACAGCTGAAGCTTTTTTAGTATCTATCTCACATATTCCTATGTTAAGCGTAGGTTTCAACTGTGCGTTAGGAGCTAATCAATTAACGCCTCATTTAGAAGTATTAGCACAAAAAGCGGAGTTTAATGTTTCGGCGCATCCTAATGCAGGTTTACCAAATGCCTTTGGAGAATATGACGAAACACCAGAGCAAATGGCAGGTCAGATAAAAGAGTTTTTAGATAAAAGTTTGATAAATATAGTAGGAGGATGTTGTGGAACAACTCCAGCACATATCAAAGCTATTGCTGATTTAGCTAATGAATATAAGCCTCGTATTCTAGTTGGTAGTTGATAGTTGTTTGTTGTTAGCAATAATAGATTAATGAAAATGACGTACTCAGAATTGGATGTTTGGAAAGCATCAAGAAATCTAGTAAAACAAATTTATATTATTTCGGAAGGTTTTCCTAAGAGCGAATTATATGGTTTAGCAAATCAGTTAAGAAGAAGCTCTGTATCTATTCCGTCTAATATTGCAGAGGGCTGTGGAAGGAGAACATCGAAAGATACGTTACAGTTTTTATATATTTCAAGAGGGTCATTGTATGAATTAGAGACTCAAATTTATTTAGCTTTAGATTTGGGATTTATGAATCAAGATGAGTTTGATACAATTCAAAATAGTATTACTAAATGTAAAAAGCTATTAAATGGATTTATCAATTATTATAAAACAAAAAGTTGATGAAAGAGATTATAGGACCAACAACCAACAACAATCAACCAACAACTAAAAGATATCTCAAACTATCCGGTCTAGAGCCTATGATCGTTAACGAGAACATGAACTTTATCAATGTTGGAGAACGAACAAATGTAGCGGGTTCACGTAAATTTTTACGATTAATCAAGGACGAAAAATTTGATGAAGCCTTGGATATTGCGCGTCATCAGGTTGAAGGGGGAGCTCAAGTTATCGATATTAATATGGACGATGGTTTATTGGATGGAAAAGAGGCCATGGTTCGTTATTTGAACTTGATTATGGCAGAACCTGATATTGCTCGTGTGCCAATAATGATTGATAGTTCCAAATGGGAAATTATCGAAGCTGGTTTACAAGTAGTACAAGGAAAATGTGTTGTAAATTCAATTAGTTTAAAAGAAGGAAAAGAGAAGTTTATAAACGAAGCAAAGCTTATTAAACGTTACGGGGCAGCCGTAATTGTAATGGCTTTTGATGATGTTGGGCAAGCAGATAATTATGAGCGACGTATTGAAATAGCTGCGCGTTCATATGGTATTTTGGTTGACGAAGTTAATTTTGCTCCAGAAGATATTATTTTCGATTTAAATATATTTCCTGTGGCAACAGGAATGGATGAGCATAAATTAAATGCCATCGATTTTATTGAAGCCACACGTTGGGTACGCCAAAATTTGCCACATTGTAGTGTAAGTGGAGGAGTTAGTAATGTATCATTCTCTTTTAGGGGAAATAATCCAGTGCGAGAGGCTATGCACTCCGTATTTTTATTTCATGCTATTAAGGCAGGAATGAATATGGGTATCGTTAACCCAGCAATGCTAGAGGTATATGATGATATTCCAAAAGACTTATTAGAACATGTAGAAGATGTTATTTTAAATAGAAGAGATGACGCTACAGAACGTTTACTTGATTTTGCCGAAACAGTAAAAGGTACAGGTAAAAAAGAAGCTGGTTTAGATCTATCTTGGAGAGAAGAAGCTTTGCAAGATCGTATTACACGTGCCTTGGTTAAAGGAATTGATCAATTTATAGTTGAAGATGTAGAAGAAGCGCGTCAAGCTTCGGATAAACCTATTGAGGTAATTGAAGGGCATTTAATGACAGGGATGAATGTGGTTGGTGATCTGTTCGGTGAAGGGAAAATGTTTTTACCACAAGTAGTAAAATCAGCTCGTGTAATGAAAAAGGCAGTAGCTTATTTATTGCCATATATTGAAGAAGAAAAACTTAAGAACCCTAAAGTAGAAGGAGAATCAGATAATGCAGGTAAAATATTAATGGCCACCGTAAAAGGAGATGTGCATGATATTGGAAAAAATATTGTTTCTGTAGTATTGGCTTGTAACAATTATGAAATAGTTGATTTAGGGGTAATGGTACCACCTGAAAAAATTATCCAAGCAGCTATTGATGAAAATGTAGATGCTATTGGCTTGAGTGGGTTAATAACACCATCGTTAGATGAAATGGTGTTTTTAGCTAAAGAAATGCAGCGTAAAGATTTTACAATGCCGCTATTAATTGGAGGAGCAACAACAAGTAAAGCGCATACTGCAGTTAAAATTGATCCGCAGTATGAAGGTTCAGTGGTTCATGTAAACGACGCTTCACGTGCAGTGACTGTAGTAGGAGATCTGTTAAAGCCAGACACCAAAGAGGGATATATCAAATCAATCAAAGAAGATTATGATGTTTTCCGTGAAAAGTTTTTAAAGCGAACTAAAAAGAAAGAATATTTATCTATTGAAGATGCTAGAACCAATCATTATCAAATTGATTGGGAAACTTCAGAAATAGTAAAGCCCAATCAATTAGGGATTCAAGTAATTGAAAACCAAAATTTAAATGAATTAGTCGATTATATAGACTGGTCTCCGTTTTTTAGATCATGGGATCTGCATGGGAAATATCCTGATATTTTAGAAGATAAAGTAGTAGGGGAGCAAGCAAAAGAATTATTTGCTGATGCCAAAGAGATGCTAGATCAATTATTAGCCGAAAAATGGTTGAACGGAAAGGCAATTTTTGGATTGTTTGAAGCTAACACTATTGATACTGATGATATCGAAGTTTCTTTAGGTGGAGAGCATAAAGCTACTTTTAGAACCTTACGTCAGCAATTAAAGAAATACAAAGGCAAACCAAACTTTGCGCTAGCCGATTTTGTTGCTCCTAAGGAAACAGGAAAACAAGACTATGTAGGATGTTTTTGTGTCACTACAGGTTTTGGAACCGCAGAGAAAGCGAAAGAGTTTGAGGAAAAGTTAGATGATTATAATGCTATCATGGTAAAAGCCTTGGCTGATCGTTTAGCAGAAGCTTATGCAGAATATTTACATAAAGAAGTTCGTATGAAACATTGGGGCTATGCCGCTAACGAAGGTTTAACCAATGAGGAATTAATTAAAGAAACGTATAAAGGAATTCGTCCAGCTCCTGGGTATCCAGCTTGTCCAGATCATTTAGAAAAACTTACGATTTGGGATTTGCTACAAGTTAAAGAAACCATTGGAGTAGAGTTAACAGAGAGTATAGCCATGTGGCCAGCAGCATCGGTTTCTGGTTACTATTTTGGAAATGAAGAAGCGCGTTACTTTGGACTAGGAAAGATAAAAGAAGATCAGGTAAAAGACTTTGCTGAAAGAAAATCTATTGATTTGGATTATGCAACGAAATGGTTAAGTCCAAATATAGCAGATGATTAAGTAGTTTGTAATGACAATTAAAGATTTTATTCTAAGTTTTAACGAGTTGTTTAAAGGTAATCCATGGTATGGAGTTTCTACAATGGATTCTTTAGAGACAATTTCTTTTGAACAATGGAATAAAAAACCAATTGGCGTATCTAATTCTATAGCTACTATTGTTTGGCATGTAATAGATTGGCGTTGTTTTGTAATTGAAAAAATAAAAGATAATGAAGCTTTTGATATTGTTTTAAATACGGAAGCAGATTGGAGAAAAGATATTCTTGTTAATAAAGAAGCCGACGTTTTAGAGATTGTTACAACACTAAAGAATACACAAGAAACTATTTGTAGGTTGTTAAAAGAAAAACCAGCATCTTGGCTTTTAGAAACAACAAAAGGAAAAGAGTACAATAATGAATATATGCTACGTGGTATACTAAATCATGATGCTTATCATTTAGGGCAAATAAATTTAATATATAGTCAGTTAAATAAAAGTGATATTGCTTAAGAGCTAGCTTCTCTATAGCTTTTTGGAGAACTCCCTACGTGTCTTTTAAAATACTTTACAAAATAAGAAGCATCATCAAAACCAATTTTAAAAGCAATTTCTCCTATTTGCAAAGATGTAAATCGTAATAAACGTTTAGCTTCTAAAATAATACGTTCTGCTATAAGTTGCGAAGGAGATTTTCCTATAATGTTTTTTGTAATTGTAGTTAATGTTTTAGAGGAAATATGAAGTAAGTCGGCATAATAGTTTACGGAAAAGCCATCTTTATAATGAGCTTCTATAAGCTCTTTGTACTTAAAAAATTGTAGTTCGTATTGGCTGTTTAATTCTATTTTCTTTGTAGCATCTTTTTGATGTATACGTTCTAAATTAATTAACATGGCTTTTAATAAAAACCGAACTACATCTTCATAACCAAAACTACCTCTTTTATCTAATTCCTTTTTTATCAACTTAATATAGTTGTTTACAACATCGCAGCTATCATTATTTATAGGGTAGCAGGGATTCTGTTGGGAGTTAAATAGATTGTATTTTAGAAAGATATCTACATCGGAATGCATAAAAAAACTTTCATTAAAATGTATAAGCCAACCTTCTATTTCTAAATCATCATCAAAAGAATGTATTTGGTCTTTTGTGATAAATAGAATGGTATTATCTTTTATTTCATAAGTTTTAAAATCTACTGTATGTGTACCACCACCGTTAAAAAACCATATAATTTGGTAATAACTATGAGAATGCGGAATAGCTGCTTTTTCTCCACTTTTTTTTCGATATTCTTTTAACGAGTACAATTCAAATTGCAACATTTCTGGGTGCAATTTGTGTAAGTGATATTGCTCTATTTTAGAATTAGATTTAGGCATTTATTTAAATTCACTTATACCATTAAGTTATAGGTTAAAAGGTACTGCTTTTAAAACAAATATAAATTACTATTTTACTGTTAATTTCTTAGCAGCAATAATTCCGCTATAAATAGCACCATCCATATAGCCACCATATACAGGTGAAGTTTCTGTTCCAGAGAATAATAATTTTCCGTTCAAATATTTTTCTGTAAATAGATGGTTCCCATAGGAAGGACTCATGTAAATAGATTTTATAGTTTTACAAGAGGTGTCTTTATCTTTAGACCAATCTTTTTCTTTGTAATGTATATAGTCTAAAATTTCGTCTCCTAAATACTTTTTTAAATAATCAAGGATTTTAGTTTTACGAGCTTCAGGTGTTAGGTCTCTTAAAGCTTCGTTTACAAACCCCATTAAAGCATAGGTGTTGTTTTCTATATCATTATGGTCATATAATTCAACTACAGCACCAACTTGACCTATTAACATCCCAGAAAAATTTTTATTTCTCCAGAATGGTGTTTTAAATGTTAATCCTACTTTTATAGCATTACTCATCCAAGTGTGTGTAGTTTTCATTGCTATAGTAAGCTCTTGGGGGAGTTCTGGAACAAAGTTAATACGTTCTGTAATTCTAGGAGGGATAGTTATAATAACTTTCTCGGCACTAAAAGTTTCTTTATTCGTGGTTACAGTAACAGTTTTGCCTTTGACTTCAATACTGGTAACAGTTTGTTCTGTTTTAATCGTATTATTAATTGCTTTTGCTAAAGCATTTATAATAGCTAATGAGCCACCTCCAATACGATATGCAGACGGATGATTTGGGTCGTTTTCAAAATAATGTTCTGGTGCCATTGAATTATACACCAGAACACTTTTTCCTTTATTGTATTGGTGAAATTTTTCCACCTTTAATTCATCTAATAAATCTATTACATTTTCATGATGATTTTGAAACCAAGTGGCTCCTAAATCAATGCCATTTTCTGTTAAAATTCTACCACCGATACGTTCTCTGGATTCTAAAACCAAAAAATTAGTTTCTCCCATTTTATGTAACATGTAGGCTGTAGTAAGACCAGATAATCCAGCGCCAATTATAATATATTTAGTAGATGTCATTACTTTATTATTTATCCATTAAATGCGTACCATGTACTACTGCTGCACCTGCTCTTAAGGCTGCTGCTACAAAAGTTACTTCTGCTAACTCTTCTTCTGTAGCTCCTGCTTTTACTGCATGGTCTTTATGAATTTCTAGACAGTATGGGCATTGCGTTGTAAGTGCAACAGCTACTGCTATTAATTCTTTATATTTTTTAGGAATTGCACCATCGCCCAAAGCAGCTTGGTCTAAAGCTTGAAAAGCTTTCATTGCAGATTCCGCATTTTTTCCTAATGTACCTAATTTTTTTAGGTTATTCATATCATACATAATCAATTTTTTTAAAATTAAAGGTGAGCATATTGTTATGCTCACCCTATAAATAATAATTTAGTTTCTTCCAGACATTACACCACCATCAGTATCCCAGATGGCCCCAGTTACCCATCCTGCTTTATCTGAAAGTAAGTATGAAATGGTATCTGCTACGTCCTGTGCTTTTCCGTTACGTCCTATTGGGTGAAAACCATGGAAGTTTTGTAAAGCATCGTGTGCTTCTTGTTTACCTCCAAATACACTTTCATATACAGGTGTTTCTACAACTGCAGGAGAAACAGCATTTACACGAATTTTATGATCTGCTAATTCCATTGCTAAGTGTTGTGTTAAAGAATGTAAACCTGCTTTTTGCATAGAGTATGCAGAAGAAGGAGTAGCTTTAACGGCTTGTTTTGCCCACATAGAACCAACATTTACGATAGCTCCACCTTCTGTGTCTTTCATTTTATTAGCAGCAGCTTGTGTAATAAAGAAAAAGCCTCTGTTTAAGTCTTGGTACGAATCGTAGTCTGCCTTTGTATGGTCTAAGAAAGATTTAGGTCCAAAAATACCCGAAGCATTTACTAAATAATCTAGGTTATCCCAACTACCTACTGCTTGGTTTAGAGCTTCTACTTGCTCACTATCTGTAATATCTACTTTGTGCGTGTGTAAATTTCCTGATGCAGCATTTTTAAATGCTTCTAATTTTGTATCATTAGTACCAACTACGTGTACTTCAACACCTTCGTTTAATAAGTTTTCAGCTGTAGCTCTCCCTATTCCGCTACTACCACCGATAATTAATGCTCTTTTGCTCATGACTTTTATTGTTTTATTACTATTTTAAATTTGATACTACAAAGGTATATTTGGATATAAGCGTATTGTAGTGTAAAAAAGAGAATAAATGGTAATTTTAGGAAGACATAAGTATAATAGGAGTTAAAAACAATACATTTAAGGCTAAAACAAGAAGTTATTAAAAAGAAAATAGATCATATTGTATATGTTGTTTCTAATTTAGATGAAGCAATATTGGAGTTTGAAAAAAGAATTGGTGTTCGTCCTGTTTTTGGAGGATATCACGCAACTCAAGGAACAAAAAATGCATTAATAAATCTTAATGATGGTTGTTATCTAGAGCTATTGGCTATAGATACTACGAATAAAGATATTAAACCACCTAGGTGGATGGGAGTTGATGTTTTAACAAAAAATAAATTAACTCGTGTAGCTTTAAAGTCTAATAGTTTACAAGAAGATAGTATTATATTAAAAGAGTATAATTCGGAAATGGGAACTGTAAACAAGGGTTTAAGAAAAACAACTAACGGTAATGTATTGCAATGGGAATTAATAATGCCATTAGCTACACCAGAAGTAGAAATTGTACCTTTTTTAATAGATTGGTCTAAGTCCGAAATACATACTTCTAATTATATGGCAGACATGAGATGCGAGCTTGTAGAGATATACGCTACGCACCCTAATCCAGAAAAATACATGGATGTATTAGAATCATTAAATTTTGATATGAGAGTTAAAACAGATAAAGAAGTAGCATTAAAAGCAATATTAAAAACACCTTTAGGGATTATTCATATATAAATAGTATGGCTGTACAAAAAGTTGTAAAAATGGGAAACCCTATACTTAGGGAAAAATCTTTGGAAGTAAAAGAAGCTATTTTGTCGGAAAGCTTTCAAAAGTTTCTTACTAATTTAATAGATACGATGAGAGCAGCAAATGGCGCAGGCATTGCAGCACCACAAGTGGGTGTGTTAAAGCGTGTTTTTGTAATGGAAATGGAAGCTAATATTAGATATCCAGAGAAGGAGTCTTTCCCTTTGTATGTAGCTATAAATCCAACAATAGAATTTTTAAGTAACGATTTGGTAGATAGTTGGGAAGGTTGTCTTTCTATTCCAAATATTAGAGGAATGTTAAAACGCTATAATCATATTAAATTAAGTGCGCACAACATAAAAGGAGAAAAATATGAAGTTGATTTAAAAGGTTTTGCAGCTATAGTTGCACAACATGAGCTGGATCATTTAAATGGCATATTACTTATAGATAGAATGGATAATATGAAAACGCTTTCTTTTCAGGAAGAATATGAAAAATATTGGATGTAATGAATTAAACTAAAGTGGGGCATAGAATTATTCTATGCCCCACTTTAGTTTTTTATAGTAAATGCTTAATTTAATAAGGCATCTATTTTTTTTCTTAATTCGTGTTCAGGAGCTAAACCAGCCTGATTGTCTACAATTTTAGAATCCTTAATAAAGAAAAGAGCAGGGATACTACGAACCTGGAATTTTTGAGATAATTCTCTATTATCATCTACATTTACTTTTCTAACTTCTATACGATCTTCGTATTCTTTTGATAGTTTTTCAACTATTGGTAAAAGTGTCTGACATGGACCACACCAGTCTGCATAAAAATCTAAAAGAACTGGTTTTTCTTGATTTAAAACATCTGTAAAATCTTGAGTACTTTCTATTGCTTTCATTTAATTTTTTTAATTAAGTTATTATAAAATTTGTTCTGGGATTTTAGAATCAACAAACTCCCAATCACCTCTTACCATTCGGGTTACATAACAATTATCTCCTTCTTTAATAAGGTAAGTTCTTTGTTCTTCTGTAATATCACCTTCAATATTTATAGATGATTCCACGGTAGTTTTAAAACTGCCATCTTCTTGTCTAGAAACTGTTTGAGATAAATCTGCATTTACATCACCAATTTCCCAACCTTTTCTTCTTGCAACATTACGTATTGTTGCTACTTTACACATAGATATGCCTGCAAGTAAAAATTCTACAGGAGAAAAACCTAAATCTGTACCTTTAGCTTTAATTGGCTCATCTCCAATTACTGCATGTCTCCCATTGCTGATTATGGATTGATAACCAGTAGGAATATTTTTTATATTAATTTCTGTTGCCATTATTTAGCATCTTTAATTTCTTTCACAATTTCTTTAGTTGTATACACATGGCTAGCAATCATTTTAAAGTTTACTAGTGCAGCTTCGTATGCATTCATTCCAGGAAGAATTGCTCCTGCAGTAGCATCTGAAACAACAGCCACTCTAAAACCAGATTCTACTAAATCTCTCATGTGAGATTCCGTGCATAAGTTTGCAGACATTCCTGCAAGAATTACATTATCAAAACCATGCTTACGTAATTGTAGTGCTAAATCATTAGATTCTGGCCCGTATACTTTATGCGGACTAGTAACAACAACATTATCTTCATCAATATATTTCTTATATTTATCTAACCAATCTGCTCCAGAGTTTTCAAAACCATCAGTTTTAAGTGTATGTGATCTATCAAACATATTAATCTTGTGCATTAAAGCCTCTAATGCTCCTTCTATCTTCCAATTATGATCATGCTTATAATAGTAGTGAGGTGATACGAAAACGGTTATATTTTTCTTTTTAGCTATTTTAAATAGCTTTTCAATGTTTTCTACTGTATTGTTTGCGGTAACACTTTCTCCCACAACACCCCATGTTACACCATCAGGACTTAAAAAATCATTTTGAGGGTCTGTTATTACAATTGCTGTTCTAGAGTCTACTGTAAAACCAGGATCTGGTAGCTGAGCAAAAGCACTACCTACACTAGATAATAATATTACTAATACTGCGAATAAATTTTTCATATCTTATATTTTTAAATTATACATAATTTGTTAAAACAAAATTATGACAGTAATAGAATAAAGTGTTAGGTAACACTTCCTTAAGAGTTAGCAATTATTCCTTCTTTAAATTTTGTTTAAATTCAGAAGGAGAAATACCTTCATTTTTTTTAAAGAAACGACTAAAACTCTGAATATCATCGAAACCAATTTCATAAGCAATTTCTTTTATATGGAGCGATGAATAATGTAGAAGCCGTCTTGCTTCGAGCATTTTTCTATCCTGAATATATTGTAATGGAGTTTTAAACCCAATTTTAGAAAATATATTAGATAATGTTTTGGGCGATTTAAATAACAAAGAAGCATACTCCTTAACAGTATGTTTTGTTTTAAAATGCTGCTCTACTAAAAAGTTAAATTCTCTAACAATATCAGAATCACCTTTTTCATTAGGATAATTTTCTTGCGATTTGTATACTCTAGCACATAAAATTAGATACCTTTTTAACATCATTTGAAGCATTTCTATTTGTAAACTATCATCAGATTCCATCTCTATAGTAAACATTTTCCATAGTGTTTCAAATTTTTCTAGCTCATTGTTTGGTATGTTAATAATAGGGAGCTGTGAAGCACCAAAAAATAAGATTCCTTTGCAGCTAACTTCTGTATCGTGATCTAGAATGCAATAAAAGGGTCTGTTAAATTTTAAGAGTCTAGTTTTACCAATGTTAATAGCCTTTATTTTATGGAATTCAGTAAGGAAAACTATTTGGTTTCGGTAAAAAAAGTGTTGCTTACCATCTATGATAAGTTCATTAGAATCTTCTTCGAACCACAGAACTATTAAACTACTTTCGATAGTTTCGTTTAAGTGACTACACGTTTTTTTATCAATTATTTCTAATTGAAGATATTCGGATATGTTTCCTAGAAATTTCATTTATATAATTTATGCATTTTAACTAAACTAGTTTGCTTTAGTTAAAGCATAGCTTTGGTCGATAAGAGGAGAGTAAACCTTACGAATATCTAGTTTCTTTGATTATAGTAAACATTTTAACTACTCAAAATTAAATTTGCCTCTTTCCACAATGCAAGTTTAGAAATTCCTGGTACGCAAGACACATCTGATGAATGGTATATAGTATTAAATAATTCTCTTTTTTCCTGATATGTTAAGGTGTTATTTGCGTTTATATTGGTATATATCATACTCCATTTTCCAAACATTCTAAATAAATTTTCTTCGGTATTTAGTACAATAATTTTTTCGTGTCGCTTATCTTTTTGTATTTTTTTAAACAGAGATTTAACCTCTGTTTCATCACCTTCAATAAGCTGTATTATTTCCCCTTTGTGATGTAATAAACACCCTGTTATACTTTTTTCTCGATTAAATAGTCTTGCTTTTTGAAGCATATTATTTAAAGATTCTGAACTTAAATTGGTTGCAAGGACAGATTTATAGACTAAAGAAAACATAATTTATTTTTTTACATTGTTTTTTAAATTTTTAAGATTAAGGGTATCTCTATAACGGAAGATAATATTTTATATTGTTAAAATTATAAGAAAAAACTTACTTATTTGGTATTTTGAATATACCAGATGAGTAAGTTTTCTTAATAAAAGAAAGTCTATACTTAATTATTTAGTATGCTATTATGGATTATAAACTTACTTTTTTTTGAGGTAAAAAGAACTCTTTAGCCCTGAAGATGAGTTAGGTCCTACCCATAAATTAAAATCACCTTCTTCTGCGGTATTTACATTTTTATGATTTGTAAATTTTAATTTTTCTGCTGATATTTTAAATGTAACTTCTTTAGTTTCTCCATTATTTAGATAGATATGTTCAAACCCTTTTAATTCTCTAATAGGGCGGGTAATACTACCTACAACATCTTGTGTGTAAAGCTGAACAATTTCTTTTCCAGGTCTTTTGCCTGTGTTGGTAATAGATATATTTACCATTAAGTTTTCCTTAAAATTAATGGTGTCTTTGGATATTTGTAAGTTACTATATTTAAAATCTGTATAGCCTAAGCCATAGCCAAAAGGGAATTGTGGTTTGTAACCAATATCTAAATAGTGAGAATCGTTTCCTAATGAGCTTTGCCATGCACCAACGGGAATGTCGTACATACTAACATAGTCTTCTTTATTTGCTGGTCTTCCTGTATTTTTATGATTGTAAAAATAAGGTAGTTGTCCTGCAGCTTTTGGCCAAGATAGCGGTAATCTACCTTCGGGTTCTCTTAGCCCATAAATAATTTCTTGTAAAGCAGAACCACCCATTGTGCCAGGATGCCAAGACATTAAAATAGCATCTACGTCATTAATAATGTTCGAGATGGTAATAGGTCTACCTGCCATAATAACTAAAACAATTGGTTTTCCTGTTTTAGCTAATTCTTTTATTAAACTTTCTTGTGCACCAGGTAAATCTATAGAAGCCCTACTATGCGCTTCTCCAGATAAAATAGCTTCCTCTCCTGCTATAAATACAATTACATCAGAATTTTTTACACTATTAATGGTTTTTTTAAATTCACTGGTAGATTGGTCTCTACTATGGGTTAGCGAAGGGATATACTTAAAATCAACATTTGCTTTTTTAAAAGCCTCTAAGGGAGTTACTGTATGTTCTTTTTCACCATCAAAAGTCCATGTGCCCATTTGATCTAATGGAGCATTTGCTAAAGGACCTATAAGGGCTACTTTTGTGTTTTTAGATAAAGGAAGTAAATCTTTATTTTTTAATAGCACAGAACTTTTAATAGCAGCTTCTTTTGCTATGCTTAAATGTTCTTTTTTATAAAAGTTTGCTTCATTTTTTTTATCTCTATAAGGTGTTTTAAATAAGCCTAATTTTAATTTTACTCGTAAAATATTCTTTACAAATTCATTTAATTGTTGTTCAGATACTTTTCCTTCTTGTATTAATTTTTTTAAATGATTTTCATAAGTTTTACTCGTCATTTCCATATCCATACCTGCATTGGCGGCTAATTCTCCCGCATGTTTTTCATCTTTAGCATAACCATGAGCAATCATTTCTATAACGGAATCCCAATCGCTTACCACAAAACCATTAAATTTTAATTCATCTCTTAAAACGTCTTTTAATAAGAATTCATTTCCAGTTGCCGGAATTCCATTTATTTCATTAAAGGAAGTCATTACCGTGGCAACATCAATATCTAAAGCAGCTTTAAAAGGAGGTAAATATACATTACGTAATAAAGGTTCAGGAATTATAGTGGTATTGTAATCTCTACCACCTATAACAGCTCCATAACCAATATAGTGTTTAGCACATGCAGCAATACTTGTAGGGTTGTTTAAAGAATCGCCCTGAAAACCTTTTATGTATGCTTTTCCTAAAACAGATGCTAAATAAGGGTCTTCTCCAGGGGATTCTGCTATTCTTCCCCAACGACTATCTCTTGCAATATCTAACATAGGAGCAAATGTCCAACGAATACCTACTGAACTGGCTTCTATTGCAGCTACTCGTGAAGATGATTCCGCAATTTCGGTATCCCATGAAGAAGCTAAACCAATAGGAATAGGAAATATAGTTTTAAATCCATGCACCACATCTCGTGCAAAAATTAAAGGAATTTTATTAGGACTTTCTTCTACAGCTATTTTTTGAAGCTCATCAACAAATTCAACTTTCATAACATTTAGTAATGCGCCAACTTTTCCTTGTCTTACATCTTCTTTTAACTCCTCTGATAAAGTTTTTGCTCTACTAGAGGTTCCTCGTAAATTAGTTTGTCCTATTTTGTCATCTATAGACATTGTAGATAATATACTATCAATAAATTGTTCTTGACTGTTATTACTAGTAGTAGACACATTAGTTTGAGAGCAACTAATTAAAGTAATACCAATGATTATTATATAATATTTTTTAATCATAATTTTTTTGAGATGAGGTTATTTTCTTTTTTTTGAAAAAAGCCAGGGGATTAATTCTTCTTCATTAAAAGCTTTTTTAAAAGCAGTCCCATGATCTGTGTTTTTATACTCTGTGTATTTTACATCTGCATTGTTCTTAGACAATAATTTAAACATGGTTCTTGAGCCTTCAACAGGATTCCATTTGTCTATTTCTCCATGAAATATCCAGAAGGGAATATGTTTTATTTTTTCAATTTGACTTGGGTCAGAGTAACCCGCCATAGGAACAGCAGCAGCAAATAAATAAGGTTTTCTTGCTGTAAACTCCCAAGTTCCAAAGCCACCCATTGATAGCCCAATAATATAGACTCTATTTTTATCTATATTTTTTTTCTTTATGAGTTCTTCTATTAATTCTAAAGTAGCCTCTCCGGATGCTGAAGGGTAATAATTCATAGTATAAGAACCATCTTTGCCTAAACCTTTAAATGGTGTTTTAGGAGAATTGCCTACCCATTTTGCCCATTCTTCATTTTCGGTTTTATCTGAGCACTGAGGCACTAAAATGTGACAAGGATATTTTGTCTGCATTTCGTCTTTTAGTAATGAATTTTTATTTATAATAATTCCTGCTTCATGGTATGTTTTGGCATCATTATCTGTTCCTCTGTCTCCTCTACCATGTAAGAAAACAATCAAAGGAATCTTTTCATTTTTTTTATTCTTAGCACTAAATAATCTATAGGGTATCTCTAATCCGTTTGTGGCAGAATAGGTGTGTTTTACCATTAAAGAATCAATAGCTAACGTATTTATTTCTTGTGCATAAGTATATAAATTTCCAAAGGAGATAATAATAAGATGAATGAATAATTTAAGTTTCATAGTTATTTTAATACATTGAAATATTCTATATACAATCTAGAGATAGTTAAATAGAAAAAATAAAAGATTCCTTTACTGTTAAGACCTATAAAAAAGAAAAACGGGTAGTGTTAATACGTTTATAATATTAGTGTATGTATAGCATATAGGTTAGCAAGCAAAGGGTGTTATTTTGAAAGTAAAGAATCTGCATAAACTGCAATAAAATGAGTCCTTACTTTTACTGATTCTAATGAGTCTTCTGAGCTTTGTATTTTCATTGTTTTAGAAGAGACTAATGGCATATGGCATTCAATACAGTTATTGTTAACAGTATTAGTTACTTCTTTTTCTGCAGTACAAATATTTTTGTGGTTTTCATTAGAATTATGGCAGCTTAAGCATTTTTTATTAAATGAGGTATAATTGTTTCTTTGGTTTTTATGGGGGTTATGGCATGTGGTACAATCCATAGTAGTACTTTTTTTAAAGCATTTGCTGGCAGAAAGTAATCCATATTGATTGCCATGTACATCTAATTTTTTGATATCTTCTTTAGTGTAATCTGGTGTAGAAAATAAGTTTAAAGTATCGCCAATTATAAAAGAAAATGGCGATTTATTTCCTTTTTTTCTTAATCCAGAATGGCATAATGCACAGGCATCTAATTTTTGTTGTTTAGACAAATTGCGATACTTTATCGCGAATTTTCCAATTGTGTCTTCTGGGTTTTTTTTATGGAAATTTACATGTTTAAGAGAAGGTCCGTGGCAACGTTCACAATCTATTCCGTATATTATTTTGGATTTGTAATACACATTTTTTTTTCCAAAACTAGTGCTGTTTTTTGCGTGTGTAACATGGCATTCTAAACATCTTTGTTGAACAGGCCTATTAGATGCTAACCTGTTTGGAGGATAACCAGGACTGTTAATCCAGCTTTTAGTTGGAGCAAAATAAGAAACCTGAATTTGATATAGCGAGCTATCTTGCCATTTTAAATACGATTGTCCTTTGGTTCCAGAACCGATAATGGCATCGAATCGAGAAGAATTTATCAGAGAATCATTAGACTTTATAAAAACATCTTGGTAAAGAGAATCATTTCTAAGATTCATTTTAAATGCAATAGCATCGTTTAAATGGAATGTATTCTCTCCTTTTTTAAAATTACCTTTAACATTCTCTAGATTAGCCTCAGCAGATGATTTATAATGTGCAGTTTTAATATGTGAATTATAAATATCTAAATGACATTCTGCACAAACTTTAGATCCGGAAAAACCACTTCCATTATTGTGTATTGTTATGGGTTTTATAGGGATGTAATCACTTTTAATAATAGAATTTGAAAAAAAGATAAATATAAATAAGCATGCAATGAGCAAAATAATTAAAGCACCTAAGTTTTTTTTATCTTTTAATTTTTGAACCTTTTTTTTCATTTATAAAGATGAATTTATCTTAATAAATTGTGGGTAATCATTATTTTTAGTAGCAATAATATGTTCTTGCTCATTTATACGAATTGATGCTACATCTTTTACATCTCCTCTAATATATAAGTTACATTCTTTATTGGAAATTGGTGTAAAATTACCTTTACCATCACCTTTTAGAAAATTACCTATACTAGAATCATTTCTGGGTGTTTCTATTTCCGAAGCATATAAATTTCCAGCGATTAAAATATCTTTAAATCCATCATTATCTATATCACTTGCAATTATTTTATTTACTGATGATAATTGAGCTTTATTAGGGAGTTTACTTATTTTAAATTTATTATTGCCTAAGTTCTCTATATAACTACTAGCAAAGGTTTGTGCTTTATAATGTATTTCGGCATTTTTTAATTCTTCTTTTCCATATACTTCGGTTACATCTGCTATGGCAAAAGAGTTATAATTTTCAAACTTTTTACTTAAAGATGGTATTTGTTCAGATGAGCAAGATTTACCACGTACGGGGAATAATTTTCCAAAATTATAGTAGCTTAGTACAATGTCTTTTCTATTATTTTTATCAAAATCATCGGCATATACTTCAAAAGGTTCTTCTGAAGTGGCTTTGTATTTATAATTTAAACCAAGGTTACCTATAATATAATCTATATCTCCATCATTATCAAAATCATCTTGAGTAATACTCGACCACCATCCATTGGTGTTTTCTAAACCAATATTTTTGGTTACGTTTTTAAATTTTCCAGCTGTATTGCTGTAAAATAAGATAGGAGTCCATTCACCAACAATTATTAAATCTAAGGTTCCATTTTTATCAAAATCTGTCCAGGTGGCATCCGTAATCATACCTAACTTTTCAAAACCTGTTGTTACTTCTGATGTAACATCTTTAAAAATACCATTAGTATTATTTAAGATATAGCTTTTTGTAGGCCATGGGTATTTACCAGCAATTAATCTGCCGCCAACAAATAAATCTAAATCACCATCATTATCATAATCGCCTGCTTTAACTCTAGAGCCACTAGTTGTAATTTTTGGTAAGTTATTTACTCCTTTTGTAAATTTACCATTACCATTATTTATATAAAGACGATCTTGAAAATAGAAGGTGTTTTTTTGTTTTTCATTTCCTCCACTAACAACATATAAATCTAAATCGCCATCACTATCAGCATCAAAAAATAAAGCACTCATGTCTTCTTTATCTTTATCAACTTCCCAAACAGTCTCATTTGATTTTTTAAATTTCCCTATTGAATTTTGTATGTATAATGCTCCGGCTTGTTTAGATGCACCACCTATATAAAAATCGTCTAAGCCATCGCCATTTACATCTGCAACTGCTATTCCAGAACCAAGCATAGATGTTTTGTGAGGCAGCAAAGGTTCATGAAAATAATCGTCATAATCATTTTCTGTATGCTTAAAGCCTACTTCTAAAGAGTCTGCAGGTATTGTTTTAAAAAGAGGAAATTTGTTAGGTTGTTTATTACTTACTTTAGTTGCTGATGAAAATTCTACTGTTATATTTTGGTTAGCTTTTATGTTTTTTAGTGTAGATTCATTACCATTTGGCCAAATAACTTTTAATAACGATATATCTGTAGCTTTTTCTATACCAAAGTGTAATGTTGGGGCAACTGATGACTGAAAACCTCTTGTTAGGGTAAGTTCATTATATTGTTCTATATTATTAGCAGTAAGGTAAACTTTTGCTCCAAGACCATTTTTGTTATTGCTGGGACCTTTTAGTGTTACTTGTAAATAATTATTATTATCTAAATTATTGTTTTTATAAACAGATGCTTCTTGGTCAATATTATTTATAACATAATCTAAGTCTCCATCATTATCTAAATCGGCATAAACGGCGCCATTAGAGAAAGTTTTTTCTTCCCATCCCCATTCTGTAACCATATTTTTAAACGTATAATCTTTGGTGTTTTTATAAATATAATTTGATACTTTTTCTGATGGTATCTGTTGTATCTCTTCCGCAGATAGTTTTACACCTCCAAAATGATTTCTAGATTTTAGTTTATTAAAGTAATCTCTATTGTTAATATCTCTCCTTGTACCATTAGATATGGTTAAATCTTTCCAACCATCATTATCTAAATCGGCAAAGAGGATAGACCAACTCCAATCTGTAGTAGAAATACCTGCTAGTCTTGATACTTCGCTAAAAACAGGATTTCCATTAGCATCATTGCCTCTGTTGAGTTGAAGGCAGTTTTGCATATATTGGTGGTTTAAGCCCGCTTTTACCATTTTTGTAAATCCAATAGGATTCATACTAGCCATATTTGCTTTTGATCTTCTATTGTCTTCAGGTGTCATATCTACCTGAGCAATATCTAAAAGTTTATCATTATTATAATCGGCAATATCTGCTCCCATACCATATTGAGCAGTGTGGTTAACGGCTTCTTTTGCAATTTCAGTAAACGTTCCGTTTTTATTATTTATATATAAATAATCAGCAGAATCAAAATCATTAGAAACATAAATATCTTTCCAACCATCCTCATTAAAATCCCCAGAAGTAGCACTTAATGATAAGCCAAAATTTAAAATACCAGCCTGTATGGTAACATCGGTAAAGGTGCCATCTCCATTATTTCTATATAAAATATCTGATTCTTCTATTTTTGGATTTTTAGATTTATAGTAATATAATTCTACAGGACTTTTAAAAGGGGTAGGAGGGTAATTAGCTAAATATAAATCTAAATCGCCATCATTATCATAATCAAAAAAAGTACTTTGTGTAGTATGTCCATTATTATCTATGCCATAATCTTTAGCATTTTCTGTAAACGTATTATCTCCATTATTTATATATAGTAGATTGTTTCTGTTATTCCCTTTTCCGGAAACACTTACATAAATATCTAAATAGTTATCGTTATTAATATCTACCATAGTAGTACCTGTAACCCATCTATCATCCCCAGCTATGTTTGCTTTATCTGTAATATCTTCAAACTTAAAATTACCTTTATTTAGGTATAGGGTATTAGATTTCATATTAGCAGTAAAGAATAAATCTACTAAGCCATCATTGTTAATGTCACCGGCAGAAATGCCTCCTCCCATATACATGTATGGGTAATTAAAGTAGTTAAGGGAATCTGTTTCTTTAATATCATTAGAAAAAGTAATACCAGTTTCATTTGCTGGTAGTATACTAAATTGCTTCTTATCTTGTTTTTTGCAGGATAGTAATAAGAGTAAGCTAAAGCTAATGAGGTAAATAATCTTCATTATAATAAATTTAAGAAAAAAGAGGCTTTGAATTGTATCCAAAGCCTCAAAATCAAACTAATTTAAAAAAAAATCTACTTAAGGATTAAGATAAGCGGAACTTTGTATTAGGTTAGGGTTAGCACTTAATGCAGAACTTGGTATTGGGTAAACATCGCGCCCAGGAGGCATATCTAAATCATAATTATCTTTTACAAATTTAATTGCTTCACCACTTCTTCTGATAACACCCCAAAGAGAGAATTCACCAGCAAGTTCTAGCCTATATTCCTGTAAAATATCGTCCATTGTAACTGTTTTTACTGGTGCAGTACCTGCCCAAGCTCTATTTCTTACTCTATCAAAAGCAGCTTGCGCTTTTGCCATTTGTCCGTCTTTAAGAGCGGCCTCAGCTAAACTAAGTAAAGCTCCTCCATAACGTAACCATATATGGCCTTGACCACCAAAAAGAACAGGGCTTCCCCAACCTTTAATTTTAGGGTCTCTCCACGATTTTATAGCCCAATATCCAGATCTTGTATCTGGTGATCCTCCAGTCCAAGGTGCATCTACTGTACCTACAGTATTAATATCTATTCCATCATAATCAATAATATTTATTAATGGGTCTGTGTGTTCTTCTCCAGGAGCTATAACTGTCGCGGCTCTTCTTGTATCTCCAGGTTCATAAGCATCATATAATTCTTTTGTAGGAATGCCTGTAAAACCACCACCGCCAGTTATATCTGTTGGCATAGCGAATAATTGTAAAATATTTACTTCATCATTTCTAGACCAAGCTAAATCTCCATTAGCAGCCCATTGAATTTCAAATATAGATTCTTTACCATTTGGATTATCTACAGCATGTATATCAAGAAAGTTTTCTTCTAAATCAAGAACAGGACTATCTTCTAATGCTTCAAAAGCAGTTACGGCATCACCGTATTGACCAAGCCACATTTGTGCATTACCCAAAACAGTATATGCTGTTGCTTTTGATACTCTCCCTTTGTCTGCATCGTATGTCCAAGGAAGTTTTTCAATAGCTTCAGTTGCATCTGTTACAATCTGTTGAAAAATTAAATCCTGAGGGTCTTTTGCCTTAAATGGATCATCTTCACTAGTAAGCATTAATGGAACATCACCATAAACTTCTGCTAAGTATTGATAAGAAATACATCTTAAAGTTAAAACTTCACCAATTAAACGATTTCCTAAGTCTGTACTAATACTTTCGTTTTCTACAGCAACTCTTAAATTTTCTAACGCTATGTTTGCTCTACCAATTTGTCTGTAATTATTAGCCCAAATTTTTGTAGAAACATCACTTGTAGAAGGGTCTTGGTTAAAATTTAAGTAGGAACTGGTTGCTGGGTTTTCATTATTTAAAAAATCTAAGCCAGTACTATTGGCCCATCTATGAATTCCCTTTACATTGTATTCATTTGGTAACCCTGGATCTGATTGTGAATCATTTTGAAAACCATCATATACACCAGTGACAGCTGCTAATGCCGTATCATCTGAACCAAAAACAACTTCACTAGTTAAATCTCTGTTGTTAGTATCAACCAAAAAATCTTCGGAGCATCCTACCATAGTACTCAATGCAACAGCACTACATACTCCTATTTTTTTAATTATATTTATTTTTTTACTCATAACAATTTTTTTAAAATTTTACATTAAGTCCTAAAGTAAATGTTTTAGATAATGGATATGCTCCTGCATCTATACCTCTAGTGGTAACACTACTATTGCCATTAATATCAGCGTTTTGACCAATTTCTGGGTCTGATCCAGAATAGTTTGTAATTGTAAATAGGTTTTGAGCACTTGCATATATTCTTAGATTGCGTAAACCAAGTTTTTCAACAGTATTGTATGGTAGATTATATCCAATATTTAAATTTCTTAATCTAAAGAATGAACCATCTTCTACAAAATAGCTAGATGCTCTATTGTTCTGTATATCTCCATCATCGATAATAGCCCTTGAATAAGTATTTGTAGAACCTTCACCAGTCCAACGGTTATTAAAATATTCGATACTTACATTAGAAAAAGAAGCATCATTACCATATCCAGAAGCACTTTCTAAATCGCGTTTTACAAGATTTAATATTTCTCCTCCAAACGAGCCGTAGAAGTTTAATCCTAAATCAAAGTTTTTATATGAAAAATTTAAATTTAAACTTCCATAAAAATCAGGTACAGGACTACCAATAGTAGTTCTATCTTCTCCATTAATTATACCATCATCATTTAAATCTTTGAATTTACGGTCACCAGGTGCAGGTGTACCACTTGGTCTTGTAGGAGCTGCATCTATTTCTGCTTGATTTTGAAAAATTCCGTCTGCAACAAAACCATAGAAAGAACCTACTTGGCCACCTTCTTGAGCTCTAGTAATATCGTACCAGAAACCAGATTCGTCAAAAGTATCTAAGAAGGTATTAGTAAATACAACTTCTTTAGATAGATTGTCAATTTTTGTAATTTCATTATCAGTTATAGTAATGTTTGCATTAATATCATATGTGAAATCACCATCATTTTCTCTAACTCCTACTAAGAACTCGAATCCTTTGTTTATCATGGTTCCACCATTCTGAGGTTGTGTAGTAAACCCTGTTTGGGCTGGTACGGTTTGCTGAAATAAGAAATTTCCAGATTCTCTATTGAAATAATCAGCAGTAAAATATATTTTACCATCTAATAGTTCTCCTTCTACACCAATGTTTGTTTGTGTTTGTGTTTCCCAACCTAAATTGTTATTGGCTAATACAAGTGGAGCTAAACCTAAAGCACTGTTTGTGCTACCATCAAAACTATAGTTAGTATCATTAGTACCTCCTTGACCTGTAAAAAGTGAAAGGTAACCAAAAGAAGGAATACCAGCAAAGTTTCCTGTTTCTCCCCAACTAGCTCTAAGTTTTAAAATGTTAAACACACTATCATCCATAAAATTTTCTTCATCTATATTCCATCCGGCAGCAAATGATGGAAATACTCCCCATAAATTTTGGGAACTAAATACATCACCAACACCATCTCTTCTTATGGTACCTGTTAAATAGTATTTACTATCAAAATTGTAATTTAATCTTGCAAATGTACTAGCCAGTGTTCTTCTGTCTGAAAAACCAGTAGTGTTACGTATATCATTTGCAGCAGCAATACTTCTTATATTATTATTTAAAAAACCAACTCCTGTTGCACCAGAAAATTTTCTATATCTTCTTTGTGCAGAAACACCACCTAAAATATCAATAGTGTGTTTTTCGTTAAATGTTCTTTTGTATTTTAATAAGTATTCTGCTATCCATTCGTTATTTACGGATTGGTTTGTGGTATATACTGCATTATCTCTAAGATCAACATTACCATTACTACGGTAATATGTTGGTTGAAAATTTTCATTTGCATTATTATCTACTCTGGCACCTACTTTTAATTGTGTAGAAAGTCCACCATATATATCCCATTCGGCATCAATATTAGCTAAAACAGTGTTGGTTACATTATCAAGATCATTTTCTAATGCTCCTGCAACCCAGTTTTTACCATCACGGAATGCTTCGCCAGTTACATCAGGAACAGCTCCAAAGTTTCCATTTGCATCAACAGGAAGATTGGTAGGGTTTGTGCCTCCTCTAAGGTTTGTTTCACCTGCTGGCGCTAAATGAGGTATTGTAGAGAATAAATTTAATAATGCTCCACGACCCGTTCCTAATGGTTGAAAATTTTGAGAAGTAATATATTTTATATTACTTTTTAAACGAATTTTATCTGTAATATCAAAACTAGCATTGAACCCTATGTCATATCTTTTGTACTTAGATCCAATTAGTGTTCCTTCGTCATCATAAGCACCAGTAGTAAATGCAAATCTAGAATTTTCACCACCACCTCTTATGTTTAAAGTTGTACTTTTAGTAACGGAAGTGTTAAAAACTTCATCTTGCCAATTTATATTTCTTAAAGAACCTGGGTTACTCCAACCACTATAAGGAATAGCAGTTCCTGCAACAGTGTCGTCTGTACTGCTGCTTAGTTCTGTGGCTAAGCTTGCAAACTGATTTACATCTAAAACATCTAATTCTTTAGGTTTAGAACGGAAGCTTAAAAAAGAATTTACTTCTACCTGAACTTTACCTTTTGTTCCTTGTTTCGTTTGAATAATTACAACACCATTACTTGCTCTTACTCCATATAGTGCTGTAGCAGAAGCATCTTTTAATACAGAAATAGATTCTATTGAGTTAGGGTTTATAAAATTAATATTCTCTGTAGGGAATCCATCTACAACATATAAAGGAGTAGTACTACCAAAAGAACCCACACCACGAATGTTTACAGATACAGAAGATCCTGGCGCACCAGAATTAGAAGTTATCTGAACACCACTTGTTTTTCCTTGTAAGGCTTGATCCACAGTTGCAGCTGGGAAATTATTAAGTTCATCTGCGCCAATAACTGCTACAGCACCCGTTAAATCTTTTTTCTTGGCTGTACCATAAGCTACTACAATTACTTCATCTAAAGCAGCAGCATCTTCATCCATTTGAACGTTGATTTGTTTTTTACTACCAATAGTAATTTCTTTTGTTTTATAGCCAATGGAGCTAAATACTAAAATAGCATTTGCATTAGAAACGTTAATTGTATAGTTACCATCAAAATCTGATGCTGTACCGTTTGAGGTGTTTTTTTCTACTACGGTAACACCAGGAAGTGGTGTTCCATCGGCATCTGTTATTATTCCTGATATTGATGTTTGAACATCAATAAAGTTATTAGTTTCAAGAGGTTTTATATCCTCTGTAAATTTATTTGGTTCATTATTTTTCGAATTCATAGCGGTATTTGCTTGAATCGAAAAACACGAAATAAACAATGAAAGAATTGTGACTTTCATTGTTAAGTTAAAATTAAGTGAATTGAGCCGTTTTGACACAAAACTTTTACTGTTTTTCATACCTTTGAGTTGTTTTAAATAGTTAGCTAATAATTAGTTGATTATTGCATGTTTATCGAGGAGTATTGCGGTACTTCTCGATTTTTTATGCAATCATAATTTTCATTGTTTTATTTCATTAAGAGGGTGTTTAAAGTTTAATTTAGTTGATATTTAGTTTTTTTACTATTTTGTTCCAAGCTAAATGAGTATCCATATCTATTTTTTTTGGAAAATCATTTTTTATCTTCTTAAGGTTTTTTAAGCGAAAAAACACATGTTTATTAATTTCAGATTCGTTTATCCAACTTTTAAAAAGAACCTCTTCTTCATTTGTTAAATCATTATCTATTTTTTTTATTATTAATTCATCAATATTCATTACACTACTTTACAAGAGGCTATTTATAAAATAAGACCCTTGAATATATAAAAAGGGTAGTTTAAAAATGAAAAAACAATAAAATTAAACTTAAAAAAGTGTAATAAATCATGAAAATAAACTCTATAAATGCGTATTTCGTAATTCTTTACGTAATATTTTATAGGCTTTTTTTAAATGAAATTTCACTGTGTTTATTGATATTCCTAATGTATCAGCTGCATTTTGGTACTTAACTCCTTCTAATACGCATAGTTCAAAAACCTTTTTACTTTGTTTTGGTAAAACTTTTATTGCTTTTTGTATCTCTGCTTTATATTCAATATCAATTAAATAATCTTCGTGTGAAGGTGCTAATGATGCTAATGCATAATCTTTAATCTTTTCTGTTTTTTTTGTTCGTTGTATTGTTTTTAGGCTTGTATTGCGTACCGCTATACTTATGTAATTTTTTAAATCTAAAATTTCAGTATCTCTTTTTCTGTTTAAAACTTTTACAAAAACATCCTGAACCATATCTTCTGCTTCAATCATATTTTCTATATAGCTATAGGCAATTAAACACCATTCTTTATAGTGTTTCATAAACATAGCTTCGATTTGAAGTTGTGGACTTATTTCTAATGTTTTATTTAGCATATAAATACTATTATTTTAGTATAAAGAGATGTTGATTTTCTTTATATATTACTTATTCATTTTTTTTAACAAGCATATCCAATCTTGCTGGTTAATATTATCTTTATTTGATGGGGGATTCCCTATCGATACTATATCGCCTCCATTTATTTTTTCTTTTGATCCTTTTTGTAATTCACCTCCTGTAATTGGGTTGTACCATTGAACACTATATTTACCTTTAGCTCCTTTTAAATTAATAGTGTAACTACCAGAATTAGGTAAGTAAATAGCATACACTGAACCTATTTTGCGTAAACAGTAAGCTTTAGGATGGTTAATTAATGTGTGCTCAGGACTCATCTCCCAAAAGGGAATATGTTTTTGAAAAAATGTAGTAGCGTTATTTGTTAATTCCCATAGATTATTTCGTTGCCTCCAATCTTCAGAATTAAGATCATTATGAGGGTGCTTAGCTCCAAAATACCATTCTACACCTGCGCCACCTGATAGTAATGTTCCCCATAAAGCATATTGCCTTAATGTATTATGATGCGGGTCAACATTATCAGGTAAAGCGGCAGTATGCCACATGCCTATTTCATCCATAGTAATTAGCCAATCTTGACCTTTTTCTTTTGATTTTATTCTCCACTCTTTTACTATACCTGGAGCTAACTCTCTTTTATCTTGTTGTAATGACAAACCATCTAAATACTGAAACCCTAATATGGAATCTAATATTTTACTTCTTAAAGGGTCATGAGCGTGCGTATGTAAAAGAACAGGGTGTTTGTACGGGTCTGTTTCTTTTAAGAACTTAGCCATTGCTTTTCGTTGTTGATTATTTTGACCTATTGGCGACCAAGAAGCAGGTCCGTTTTCTTCTCCAAGATTCCAATTAAGAGCTAAATGGTGACCAAAACGAGCAATTAATTCTCTAAAGTATAATTGCCGTAGCGTTCCCGTATCACCATTATCGAGCATAGTTTCATTTTCTGTTTCTTGCAATACCATATGCAATAAAATGCCTTTGGTTTGCATATGTTCAAAAACTATATCCCATTGTTCTAACTTGCTCACATCAAAACGGGAAAAATCTTTTGGCGAGGTATATGGCCAAACATCTTTACCGTCTCCCAAAATGTTCATAGTTAAAAAGTATGAAGAATTAACGCCTTTAGATGCTAGGTAATTGATTCCGCCAATAAGAGATTTTCCTTTGCCGTTTTTCCAATTTGGATCACCTATATTCCAATCTTTAAGATGTGTAGTGTATTTGTGTATTTCTTTATTAGTACTGGCCTCTCCATCTCTATTAGAGGCTTGCATCCTGTATGTTGCGTCAAAATCCTGATATCCAAGTAAGTTTTCTGGGCTGTTAGTTCCTCCTTTTATCCAGAATTTATCTGAATTCTGAAATTTATAAAAACCTTTATGAGTAGTTAATCTACCATTTGCTCTAAAATCTGGGGCTTCTTTATCAGAATTTATAACAATGAATTTGCCTTTGGAATTGGATAGTTTTATAGCTTCTCCAATTTCTAAATTATCTTCTAAGGCTATACTATCTTTGTGATGTAGTGTTGCACTGTAACTCCATTCTCCTTTGAAATCTGGGGTAAATTTTACTTTCCATATATTTCCTTTGTCTGCACTTGTTTCAGCAGCATTGCCATCAGCAGCATAAAACCCTCTAATTATATATTTTGTTTTTTTGTGTTTAAATTCTACACTTAAGCGATAATTTAAAAATGGATTATCAATATCAGTTTCTGAGGTTTCGGGTCCTTTAAACGGAAGTGTTATTGTATGCCATTGCTTGTAAATAGGTAAAGTGCTTACCGAATTTTGATTTGTATTGTTTGTTTTGGACAATAGCTTTAATCTTTTTGCAGAGATGAGCTCTGGTCCGTTACCTGTATTGCTAACACCAGAGGTAGTATATGTGTAGTCATTAATAATAGTAAAACTAGAAGCATGTTTTAATGAGTTCCAATTTTCCCATTTAGCAGGGCTTGTAGTGTTACAATTAGCACATGCTATATAACTAAAGAGAATAAAAAAACTATTTATGTGTTTAAAAAATTGCTTCATAATTTAATTGCTCCCAGATACGATTTTAATAAGGGTTTTGTTTTCTTTTCCGTCTGTGTGTATTAATCCAAAATCATCACTTTTATAATTCCAATTTGCGTATCCAATACCAGTTTCATTAAAAAGTGTTACTATATCTTTATACCAATTAATGCTTTCATTATTTGGAGCATTTGATATAATGCCAAATTCTCCACAGTATAAAGGCAAGTCTAAATCTTTGGCTTTTTGTATGGGTTTTTGCCACATTTCTAATAATATATCTTTATTGAATTTTACATTTACCCATTTTTGCACTTCTGTTTGGATATTTGGGGGTAATTTCTCGTACTCCTGCTGTGTTAGAATTATGCCTGGGTAGTGTGTAGCGCCATTGTAGTTTTTTAAGTTAGTCCATTTCGCAGCGTAATGAGTTAATAAAAAAGGCTTGTAAAAATGAAAACTTAAGAGTATGTTTTTATCATTAGCAGGAACTTTTAATGCATCAAAAGTTTCTACAGACTGCCATCTGTTTGATCCAATAACAATGGTGCGCTCTTTTTCTAGTTCTCTAATAGTAGTAAAAGCTTTTAAAAGTAATTTGTTCCATGATTCGTTATCATCTGCTACAGCCTCGTTCATTAATTCATAAGCCACTAAACTGTTTGGGTGTTTACTTAGAGATTTAGAAAGATCTTTCCATAAATTAAAAAAAGTCTCTTGTGCTTTTGGATCTGTCCATAAAGGTTTTTCTTTAGCATTAAAATGGTGAGACCTCAGAATATGTAAATCAATGATTATTTTAAGATTGTTTTTAGAACACCAGTTAATGCAATTTTGCATTAGTTGAAATGCTTCTGAGTTTTTGTTTCCGTTCTCATCCCACATCTGTTCTTCATCAATGGGTAATCTAATATGGTCAAATCCCATATTTGCAATTTTAATGACATCGTCCTCAGTAAAAAACAGTCTTCTTTCTTCTCCTCTTTTATCGCTTTGCGATAGCCAATGAGCAATATTAGTGCCCTTTTTTATTTCAAATTTTTCTTGATCTTTTACTTTATTAGAGCAACTAGTAAAAAGATGTATTATACTAAATAGAACTAGTAGAACCGTTTTAATATGTATCGTTTTAATTCTTGGTTGCATAATCTAAATTTTTAATTTCTAACTATATATTTAGAAATAACATTACTATTAAGAACATTAGAAAACCAATTAATAAGATTTCTAATATTAACTTTTTGTTTACTTTTCTTTGACTCATAAATTATATTGATGGAGGTTAAACTTAATATTTTGTTAACATCATCAATGTTACTTAAGTAGCAGAAAATGAAAGATTTGTAGCTTAGAAAAGAGAATGTATCGCTAATGCAACATTTGTGTTATTCGGTGCAACATTTTTATGGCTGCAAGCAGTTAAAATTTTAGTGCTTAGTTAAATACAGTAGTAGTAAATTGTATCTAAAATATTAGTTTAAGCCAACTATAGTTAAAGTATAGTGAGTTATTATAAGGAGTCTATTTAGATATGCTTAATAAATAGATAATTACTTTGTTTCAATTTCTGTAGGTAAGATTCCAAAATGATTTTTAAAGCACTTAGAGAAGTATGAAGGAGAGGCAAAACCAACACTATAACAAGTTTCACTAATATTAGACTTGCCTTTTTCTAGAATTTGTTTAGCACGTTCAAGTCTTATTTTTCTAATAAATTCATTAACAGTTTGTCCTGTTAAAGCTTTAACTTTTCTGTAAAGTTGACTTCTACTTAAATTAAGATGAATAGCTAATTCTTCTACACCTAAGTTTGAATTTGCTATGTTATTATTAATATAATTTAATAGGTTCTCTATAAAATCTTTATCAAGGGAGGTTGTGTTTTTATTGTCTTCTGCTCCACTAATAGCGCTAAAGTATTTGTCAAAAATAAGTTGCCTACTTTTTATTAATTGTGATAAACGCAGTTTTAAAAGTTTAAGGTCAAAAGGCTTAACCATATATGCGTCTGCTCCATTTTCTATACCTTCTATTCTATTTTCTATAGAAGCTTTTGCTGTGAGCATTAATAACGGAATATGACTTGTTCTTGTATCTGTTTTAATAATTTTACAAAATTCAAAACCTCCCATTTCTGGCATAATAACATCGGTGATTATAATGTCTGGGAAAGATTTTCTTGCTATTTTAATACCTTCTTTGCCATTGCTAGCTAATAATATTTTATAATGACTTTTTAATTCTTGTTTTAAATAATCTCTTAACTCTACATTATCTTCTACAATAAGTATAGTATATGTTTCCTTAGATTTATTCTTCTCGTTAGGTTGAGTTTTAATTTCTGCGGTTGGAATTGTTAAAAAATCTTCTTTCTTTTTATATGTAGCTTCTTTGTTAATAATAATTTCGTTTTCAGAAAAGTGCTTGTTGTCTGCTGCAAGTATTATTTTAAAGGCTGTTCCTTCTCCTATTTTACTTTTTACATCTATGGTTCCTTTATGAAGTCTTACAAAATTTTGAACAACTTCTAAACCAATTCCGGTTCCACCAAAATAGGTTTTGTTTTGTCCTTCTACTTGGTAAAAGCGTTCGAATATTTTTGATACCTGATTTTCTTCTAACCCCGGACCAGTATCAGAAATAACTAATTCAACTGTTTTTATAGGTTTCTCTTTATTAACTAATGGTAATGTGTAAGTACTGTCAGATGCTGAAATTTTTATAGTAATAGTTCCTTTTTCGGGAGTAACCTTAATTGCATTAGATAATAAATTGAAAATTATTTTTTCGAGCATTTTTGTATCTGCCCAGACCATTATATCAGAGATGTCAGAATTTACATTTAACGATATATTTTTTCTAGAAGCTTCTTCTTTAAAATAGCTTGTAATATTTTTAGCAAATGCTATTAAATGTATGCTTTCAGCTCTAACATTCATTTTTTTTAATTCAAGCTTTCTTAAATCCATTAGTTCATTAATCAACCTATAAAGTCTATCTGTGTTTTTATAGATAATTGCATGTTTGTTTTTTACCTTTTGTGGTAAATCTAATTCTGAATTGTTAAGAATGTCTTTAAGTGGATTTAAAATTAAGGTAAGTGGAGTTCTAAATTCATGTGAGATATTTGTAAAAAACTGAATCTTCTTTTTATTTAACTCATCTTTTTGTAATTGCTGCAGGCGCTCATTTTTAATAACCTCTTTTTCTTTAATTCTGCTTTGTGTTAGTTTATTTAACAAATAAATTCCAAAAAGAAATAATGCTAAGTATGAACATATAGCCCAGTTGGTACGCCACCATGGAGGTAGTATTGTTATTTTTAATTCTAATGGTTTTTCTTCCCAAACACCATCATTATTAGCAGCCTTTAACTTAAATATATAATCACCTGCATCTAAATTGGTATAAGTGGCACTTCTTTTTTGTTTAACATAGTTCCATGTTGTTTCGTAACCTTCTAAATAATAAGCATAGCTATTTTTTTCTGGTCGAGTATAATTAAGCCCTGAATATTCTATGGTAAAAACAGACTGTTTGTGTGTTAAGGTAATACTATCTGTTTCCGAAATAACTTTTTTTAGAGGAGAATTATCAGCTTTGGGAATAACATTTTCGTTAAATAGTTTAAAATTAGTGAGGTGTAATAACGGAGGGGTATTGTTAATTTTTATTTGCTTTGGATTAAAATAATCTACTCCTTTAAAGTTTCCAAAATAGAGTAGGTTTTCGGAAGTTTTTAATACTGAGCCAAAATTAAAATCATTAGATAATAAACCATCATTAATTGTATAGTTGGTAAAGTTAAAATCTTGTAAATTAATTTTAGTAAGTCCAGAGTTTCCGCTTACCCATAAATGATTACTATCTTCTTCTATTATTGCAGCAATATTTTCTTCTTCTAAACCTTTAAATTTATTAAACCAGATAAATTTATCTTTTACTCTATCATATTTGTATAAACCGGCACCTCTAGTTCCTATCCATATATTTTTATCAGAACTTTCAAGCATTGAGAGTATATGGTTTGTATCGGATGGGTTACTATACTCTTCAATCATTTCATTACTCAATAAAGTAATATCAAAAGTTTCATTGTTTATCTTTTTTACTTTGTATAATCCATTTATTGTTCCTACCCATATTATGTCTTCTGAATCTACTAAAACTTTTCTAATATTTTTTGTAGTAAGACCACTATTAATAAAGGCGTCTGATTGGTGTTTTTTAAAAATCTTTGTTTTTGGATTATACGAGTGTAAACCTTGAGAAAAGGTTCCAATCCAAATTGTACCGCTAGAATCTTCGGATAAACTAATAATTTGATTTGACTTTAAGCCTTCAGCAGTGTTATTTGTATTATAGTTAATAAACCTAGTTTTGCCTTTTTCTAAAAGAAAAATGCCATTATCCCAGCTTCCTGCCCATAGGTTTTTATTAGAATCTATAAATAATGTTTTTATGTAATTAGAAGTTAATCCAGAGTAGAGGGATTGATCTTGATTATTTATGTGTGAGATAGTTGATGTTTTTGGATTGTAAAGGTCAATACCACCACCATCAGTAGCTATCCATATTCTTTTAGAACTATCTTCTACCATGCCCATAACCGATGCTATTTTTAGAGAATTATCGCTATTGGGTAAGCTTTTAATATTAGAAAATTTATCATACAAGTTATCACTAACTGCAACACCGCTATTAAAATAACCCATCCAAATTCGATTATTGTCATCAACAAATAATGACCAGATAGAGTTGTGTAAAATACTATTTTCTTGGGTCTTGTCCGAGATGTAATTTTTAATAACATCTCCATTGTGTTTTATATGAAAAAGGCCATCGTTTTCTGTTCCTATTATTAAGGTTTTATTAGGCAACTCATTAATTGCCATTATTTTTTTTGTTGAGAATTTTAATTCTTTACTATCCGTGATTTTACTTTTATCACTATTTAGTATGCATTTAAGAAGACCTTTGTTAGTTTCAGAGCCAATCCATAAGTTGTCGTTAGAATCTATAAATAATGTTTTTATGCCACTGTAAATAGATTCATTGTCTTTTAATTTATGGTGTATAAGTTTATTGTTTACGGTATCTATTTCTTTAAGTCCAAAATTGGTTCCTACAAAAGTTTTACCACCTTTATAATGCTGAATACTATTAATATGTAATTCTGAACCGTTCTCAGAACTTGAGTTTTGTATATGTTCAATATTAAAAGTTTCAGGGTTTAATTTAAATAAGCCTATATTATATGTTCCTATTAACAAATTGTTTTCGGAATCTTCTTCTATTGATAAAATAAACTCACGATCTGTATTTGCATCACTTATATTAATTTTTTTAAACTGGTCTAAATCTCTATTGTATAGGTTTAATCCGTTCTCTGTACCAATCCAAAGTCTATTTTTACTATCTAAGTAAGAGCATTCTATTTTACTGCTACTTACAGATGTAGAATCTTTTAGTATGTGTTTATATACTTTATAATCTATTCCATCGAATTTATATAATCCTGTTCCACTGGTACCAATCCATATAAAGCCACAATGATCTTGGATAATATTGTAAACTCCGGTTTTGGCAATTCCGTCTTTTGTATTAACAAAATGAAATTCTTGAAAAGGTTCTTGAGACCATAGGGATAATGGTAGTAATGTGTAATAAATAAAAAAGTAAAATATTTTTTTCACTCTATAGTTGTTCATTCAAGCTAAAATTACAACTTTTTTAACTCTGTGTAGACTTATCTAGGGAATAAGTATAGTGAATTATTACAATTAAAATTGAATAAAGTTAATTTATAGGTGTTTAGTTATTTAAAAGTAGAAAAGGCCAATTCATAAGAGTTGACCTTTTAATAGAAGAGATTAATTAATATTATTTTTTAATTAGTTTAATAGTTTTAGTTTCTTTTTGTGTCCCTTTGAGTTTTAAGATATAAACTCCCGAGTCTAAATTTAGGTTTTCAAAAGATAACAGATATTCTGTATGTGTAGTGTCTAAATTTTGAGAAAAAAGAGATTTGCTACCCATAAGATTATATAACTCTGCAGAATTATAACCATGTTCATTTTCTAATGATAAAGTTATACTAGATTCAAAAGGGTTTGGATAAACAGATGTTTCATTAGTTATTGTGCTTTCTGGAATTATATTATTGACAGACACTCTTAATGGTGTAGAAGCATTAATTGTAGTAAACTTCCATTGTTGATTTTGATTAGATGAGCTAGATTGCCATAATTTAGCGCTTTGATTGTTAGAGCCTCCGTTTCCACCATCAATGGAATAATTTGATGCATTTCGTTTTTGCAATCTATAATAACCATTACCAGCACTAATTTTTTTCCAATGTTGATTTTGGTTATTATTGCTACAGCTCCATAATTTAAGATTTTGGCCATTTGAACCGCCATTACCACCGTCTAAGCAATAATTAGTATTTCTTTTTTTGTATGAAAAATAACCGTTCCCACGACTTATTTCTTCCCATTGTTGATTTTGATTATTTGTATTTGTAGCCCAAAGTTTTACATTTTGGTTATTTGCACCTCCGTTGCCGCCATCAAGTGCATAGCCAGAAGCATTTCTTTTTTTCATATGTATAAAAGTCTGGGTATTATTTCCACCGCCACCAGAACCACCACTATTGCCTGGGGTGTATATTTTAAAATCATCAATTCTAACATAAGCATCACCATCTGCAACATCTTGACCCCCATTATAATAGTTAAACCAATATGCGTATACTTTTAATTTATTATCTCTACGGAAATTAATATTAGTAAAATTACATACTTGTACACCATCAACCCAAGCTCTAAGTATTCCATTGTTTTGTCCAACATCATTCATTTTAACATATTGTTTAACATGGTACCATTTGTTAAAATCCATATCACTTGCGTCTCTCTGGCTCCAAGAACCCCAATTTAATCCAGATCCAAAAGTTTTTGTGCTTGCGTGTGGTTGTGCTCCAGGGTTACTTACAGTATGAGCCTTTGGATTAAAGTTTCTGTAGTCAGTAGTTCCATTCTTTACAGGAGCATCATAATTTGTATAAGTATGGTATACGTAATATCTATTTTGAACATAATTTTGATTATCACAATTAATAGTTCCGCGAGCAGACCATCCTTCTAGGCCATAACCAGGCCTATTACCCCAGCCAGCTTCATCATAAGTGCCAGAAAATCCAGGAGCTTTTCCCCCATAACCAGCACTTTGATTTCCCATAGATACATCATAGCGAACACGATATTCTGCATATACTTCTTCTGGCTCAAATCCCCATTTTTGTTTAAGCATATAGCGCATAGAGCCTCCATGATGAGATCCACTATTGATTTTAATTTCTACACATGCACTATTGTTATAGCCGCCAGATGTTAAGTGCCTAAAATTTTGCCCTTGATTCATATCGTAATTGTTCTTAAAATTAGGAGAGTTGAAATTGTCTTCCCACATTTGTCCATAAGCAATGTTAGATGTTAGTGCTACAAAGCAAAAACTAAATAATAGTAATAGTTTTGTTTTCATAATTTTCTGATTTTGAGATTAATACTATAATATTAATCTTTATTTAGTAGGAAGATGGGGTGTGGTACAGTTTATAAAGAGGGGTAAAATCGTCTATCGAAAAAGAGGTATTTCTTACATTAAAAAAATAATATTAATCTAGGATATTTTTTAGTGAATTAAAATAATAGCTTAATCTTATCCTGTTCTGAAATAGCAATGCATTAAAAAGTTAGTGAAATGACAACATCAGAAAACATGATGCATGTAAAGCTTACCATAAAGGATTACTCGATTTCTTTAAAACTTCAAATGGTTGGAAAAATTGAATCTAGCCAATTAAATAGAACAATCAATCTAGAGTTTCTACGTCAAAAACACCCCAACAAAGAATTCTTGAACTCGAAGTCAATTATTAAAGAAACACAAAGTACGAACAGAAAATCTTACTGAGTGAGCGGATAAGAAAGTGATTATTTTTGATATGTTAGTAGATGTGGCAGAGAAAGAATATGATATTCAAATCAGAAAAAATTACAAACCCAGAGAGTTATTTTTCGAACTTATTGTTCTAGTTTAATTAATTGAAATAATTTTTAATTCAGGGTCTATGTAAAAGCTAATATTCCATAAATTTAGTTTAAAAATTCTTTTACGGATGACTTTCTTATGTTTAATTCTCCATTAAAAATTGCAGTTTCTGGTTTTGAGTTGGAGTTGTTTATTTTATTTAATAATATTTCACCTGCTTTTTTTGCCATTTTAAAAGTAGGTTGTTTTACACTACTTAATTGAGGAGTAACTAGTTTTGCAATTCTAGTCTCTGTAAACCCTATAAAAGCGACATCTTCTGGGATTTTATAGCCGTTGTCTTTTAATTTTTTCATAGCCCCTAAGGCAACCATATCATTTACACAGAAAAAAGCATCCGGAATATCATTCTTTAAAATTAAATCTTCCATTACCTGCATTCCTTCTTTAGCTAACAAACCTGTTTCGATTATTTTATAATATTTTGAGGAGAATTTGTATTTTTTTAAGGCTTTTTTAAAACCTTGTATTCTTTCTTTTGATACAGATAAATCTTTGTAACCAGCAAGATGATAAATTTTTTTACATTTTTGCAATATAAGATGTTCTGTTGCAAAAAAGCTCCAGTTTATATTATTAAAAATAACTTTTGAAGCTGGTAAATTATCATTAATTCTATTTAAAAATACAATAGGATAACCATTATTATATTTTTCTAAATAATAAGATATGTTTTTGTTTCCAACGGTAGGAGCTATTATTAGACCATCTACCATATTGTTAATTAAAGTTTTTACATTTTTTAATTCTTGATCTTCATTCTCATCAGATTGCATTACTAGTACCTGGTATCCTCTTTTTGTTAAATATTTTTGTAAAGCAATAACTACTTCGGAATAGTAGCCGTTAATAATTTCGGGAACTACCAAACCTATATTTAAAGAGCAATTTTGAGTAAGTTTTTTTGCCATTGGATTGGGTATGTAACCCATTTCTTTGGCGGTACTTAAAATAAGGTCTCTTGTTTCTTTTTTTATATCATATTTATTATTAAAAGCTCTTGAAACAGACGAGGTAGAAACGTTAAGTTTTTTTGCAATGTCTTTAATAGTAATATGTTTCATTATTATTTAAAATAAGTGTTTTAAGAGTAAAATCTTAACAAACTTCATTAATCTAAAAGTTAGGATTTTAGTCGAATATACAAAAATAATGTGCTTGCATTATGATATTTATTTTCGGGAACGTTTTCGGGAAATGATAACGTTTTCGGGAACGATGCCGTTAAAAAACAATTTAAAATCGCTCTTGTCGAGTATTTAATAAAATAGTTTTGAAGCTACTAATTAACTTATACTAAAAATGATTATGAAATTAAATCACGTTTTTATTTTAGTGGTGGTATTCTTAGCTTCTTCTGTTTCCTTGTGGGCTCAGGAGACAACTATAAGTGGTACTATTACTGATGAACAAGGTGTTCCTTTAGGTGGAACAAGTATTTTAGAGGCAGGTACATCAAATGGTGTTCAGGCAGATTTTGACGGTAATTATAGTATTACAGTTAAAGAGGGTGCTTCGTTAGTGTTTTCCTATGTAGGAATGTCTACACAAACAATCTCTGTAAGCGGTAAAACTAAAATTAATGTATCTTTAATAGAAGATGCAGCGCAACTAGATGAAATTGTTATTGTGGGTTATGGCTCTCAGAAAAAAGTAAACCTTACAGGTTCTGTGGAGGTGGTAAAAGCTGAGGAAATAACTAGACAGCCAGTAGCACAAGCTTCGCAAGCACTTGCAGGTTTGGTTCCTGGACTTACAGCCACTCAATCTAGTGGACAGCCAGGTTCTGATGGAGCTACTCTTCGTATTAGAGGGGTAGGTACTCTTGGTAATGGTAGAAAAAATAATCCTTTGGTTCTGATTGATGGAATACCAGATGATATAAATGGAATTGACCCCAATGACATAGAATCTGTTTCTGTACTAAAAGATGCGGCGGCGGCGGCAATTTATGGTTCAAGGGGAGCTAATGGAGTTATTTTAATAACGACTAAAAGAGGAGTGGAAGGTGTAGTTAAAACTACATATAATACTTATGTAGGGTTTCAAACTCCTGCTCAAAATTTAGAATTTTTAGATGCTCTTGGTTATATGGAAGCTTTTAACGATGCTATACCTAATTCTTTTTCAGAAGAAACTTTGGAGCAGTATAGAAATGGAGTTGGTGTAGGAACAGAAGCTTTGCCTGATACAGACTGGGTAGACTTGCTATTTTCTCAAATGGGTTTACAACAATACCATAGTGTAGGAATAAGAGGAGGTTCTGAAAAAGTGAAAATAGGAGGTTCTATTTCTTATTTAGACCAAGAGGGTAATATACCAGGATATAAATTTAAAAGGTATTCGGGAAGATTTAATACCGATTTTAAAGTTAGTGAAAAGATAGATTTATCTTTTGATTTAAATTTTAGAAGAGAAATAAGAAATCAGCCAAGAGAATTACTACTAACAACAAGACAATCCTATAGATTACAGCCTTTATTTAATGCGATTAATGACGATGGTAGTTGGGGTGCTGGTTTTAATGGTAGTAACCCAGTAGCATTGGTAAATACCTCTTCTTTAGATGAAAGAATAACAAATTATTTTAGAGGAATAGTAAAGGCAACTTATAAGCCTATTGATGAATTGGCAATTTCTTTATCGTACTCTCCACAATATACAGATGTGGATCGTGATGCTTTTGTTGCTGGTTGGGTTTATAAAGAAAACTCGGATGCAGAGCCAAATAATGATTTAGTAGATAACAATAGTTTAATAAAGTCTACATCAGAAGTGTTTTCAGATAATTTTAACTTTTTAATAAACTTTAATAAGGATTTTGGAAATCATAGTTTTTCTGCATTAGCAGGTTATGAGTTTATTAAAAACCAATCTGAAAATTGGAATGCATTTAGAAGAACCTTTGTTGTGCCAGAATTTAGAACATTAAATAATGGTGATGCAGAAACTTCTACAAATAGAGGTTCTGCTACATTATTTGGTTTAGAATCTGTTTTTGGTAGAATAAATTATTCTTATAATGATAAATATTTATTCGAAGCTAACATAAGAAGAGACGCCTCTTCAAGGTTTGGACCAGATACTAGATCACAAACATTTCCATCTTTTTCAGCAGGTTGGGTAGTTTCAAATGAAGGTTTTTTTCCTGAAAATGATATTGTAAACTTTTTAAAAATTAGATCATCATGGGGACAATTGGGTAATCAAGAGATTTTTACTACAGATAATAACGGAAACCCAGTTGCTCAGAATTTTATTTATGCGTCTCAGTTTGGGCTAGGTAATGCTAATAGTGTATTAGGAGGTTCTTCGCAAGTCGGTGGTGCTCAAACGCAATTAGCCAATCCTCTTTTAATATGGGAAACAGGTGAAAATTTTAACGCGGGGATAGATGTTAATCTTTTTGCAAGTAGATTAAAATTAAGTACAGAATATTATGTTAGAAGTACAAAAGATATTATACTTCAAATAGGTACACTACAACCAAGTCAAGGATTTGCAGTTCCGTTTAGAAATGCTGGTTCTGTAGAAAACAAAGGGATAGATATTTCTTTAGATTGGAGAGATAATATAGGAGATTTTACTTATGGTATAACAGCAAACATTTCTAAATTTAATAATGAAATTACAGAACTTGCAGATGGTTTAGAAGAGTTACCTCCTGGGAGAACAATAAATAGGTTAAATGAGCCTATTGGTTCTATTTTTGGTTTAAAAACAGACGGCTTGTATCAAGAAAGCGATTTTGCAGGAGGAACATTAAATGCTGATTTAGCTGCACCTCAATTTGGAGCTGTTGCGCCAGGTGATATTAAATATGTAGATTTTAATGAAGATGGTATTATAAATAATGATGATAGAACTATTATTGGTAGTACAATAGCAGATACAAATTGGGGTATAGATATTTTTACTTCATATAAGAATTTTGATTTATCAGTATCTTTTATTGGAGAAAGTGGTAGAGATGTGGTGTTACAAGAAGACGCTGGTTGGTCTTTCTTTAATGCAGGTAAAATTCAAAAGTGGCAAACAGACTATTGGACTCCAGAAAATACAGATGCAGCTTATCCTCGTGCCTTTGTAGCTAGTAGTTCTCCTAACTGGAGAGTTAATGAAACTTGGATGTTTGATGCATCATACGCTAGACTTAGAAACTTGACACTAGGATATAAGTTTCCTTCAGAGGTGCTAGATAAGTTACAATTAAATAATCTTAGGCTATATGTTTCTGGTCAAAACCTTTTGACTTTTGACAACATGCCTGATGGAATAGATGCTACTGTGCCAAACTTTACAACAGGTAATTTCTATCCTGTTCTAAAAATTTATACAATAGGTTTAAGTGTAGGGTTTTAATAATTAAAAAAAAGCTAATAAAATGAAAAATATTAAATTTATAATAGCTTCGTGTCTTTTGTTAACAATATTTGTTAGTTGCGAAGATGAAGTGTTAAACTTAGAGGATCCGGGCACACCAAATAGTGCTTCTTTTTTCTCAACAGAAGCAGAGCTAGAGGTAGCTTTAGTAGGTATATATGAGGAATTAAATTATGTTAATGCTACACCTTTCCCCCAACTTTTAGATCATACTACAGATTTAGCTTTTAGTCGAGGAAATGTTGCGGGAACGGCTACAGTCACAACAGGAGGATTAACATCTACAGATGGTTTAGTTAATGGTTTTTGGAATGCATTTTATAGAGGTATACAAAGGTCTAATTCTTTGTTAGCCAATATGGAAAGAGCAAAAGAAAGCACTAACCCATTAAGATTTAGTGAAATAAGGGGAGAAGCATTATTCTTAAGAGCACTCTTTTATAGCTATTTAATTGAGTTGTATGGAGATGTTCCGTTTCATGATGAATTAACTGTATCATCTCAAGATGCCCTACCAAGAACACCTAAGTCTGAAATTGTAGCAAAGATTATTGCAGATTTAGAAGAGGTAGTAAATTTATTGCCATTAAATCCATCAGAAACAGGAAGAACTTCTGCGAATACAGCTAATGCACTTATTGCAAGAATAGCATTGTATAATGAAAATTATGAGTTAGCTGCTGAAAAAGCACAATTGGTAATGGATAGTGGAATTACACTAGCAGATGATTATGAATCTTTGTTTGCCGCAGGTGGAATTAATTCTCCAGAAGTATTATTAAGTTTACAATATGTAACAGGGGTTAAGGTACACGGATTATCAGTAAGACAAGGAAGTAGATTTGGTGGCTGGTGTCAATTGGTACCTGCCCAACAAACGGTTGATACTTATGAAACTATAAACGGATTGCCTATTGATGAAGATCCAGCTTTTGACCCTGCTAATCCTTTTGAAAATAGAGACCCAAGATTAAAAGCTTCAATAGCAGTACCTGGTGAAGTGTGGTCGGGTCATATTATAGAAACTCATAGTGATAGTTTAGCAACATGGAAAGTAGAAAATAATACAAGAACAGAAAGAGTTTATAATCCAAATTCTACAAACCCATCTGGTGTTAGTATCGTAGATCCAATTAGTGGAAATACATTCTCTTCGGGAGGAGCAAATCGTTTTGTATCATTTACTGGTTATTTCTGGAAAAAGTTTTCAGATGAGCCAACTTTAATAGGAGATACAGGATTGTGGTCTGGTGCAGCTGAGCATCCAGTAATTTTAATGCGTTATGCAGAAGTATTATTAACCTATGCAGAAGCCAAAATAGAAAGTAATAACATAGATCAATCTGTTTTAGATGCTATTAATTTGGTAAGGGAAAGAGCTTACAATGGTTCAGGAATTACATATCCGGCTGTAACAACAACAGATCAAGCAGAACTAATAAGAATAATTCGTAGAGAGCGTAAAGTAGAATTAGCAGATGAAGGCTTACGTTTATTTGATATTAGACGATGGAGAATTGCAGAAAAATTAATGAATACTACACAATTTGGAAGTCCTGCCAATGGATTTAGTAAAATAGGTGGGGATTTAGGGTTAATTCCTAGTATTGATCAAGATGATTTTGTGACTTATCCTGGAGCACCTTCTCAACTAAGAGTAGAAAAAGGTAACCTGGATTATAGAGAATTAGAAGTAAGAATATTTAATCCTGCTAGAGATTATTTATGGCCAATACCAGATGCAGAAATTAAAGCAGCAGCTAGTAGCGGTGTAGATATAATGCAAAACCCAAATTATTAGAATTAGTTAAGAATTAATATTAATTTTAGTTTAAAAATAGGGGGCATGTACTTTATATGCTCCCTATTTAATTTATTATAGAAAATGAAATTTTATTCTTTACAAAAATGTATACTAGTATTATGCTTACTATCACTATTAAGTGTTATAATTTCTTGTAAAGAAAAAAAGACCCCTATTAAAACATCTAAAACAGAAGAATTACTAGAAGAAAATAAATTATTTGAGATTTTAAATGATTCTATATCTGGAGTTTCATTTGCTAATAAAATTAATGAAACCCAAGAAATGAATGCGCTTAATTACGATTATATGTATAATGGAGCGGGGTTATCTGTAGCAGATTTTAATAATGATGGGTTAGTTGATATTTATTTTGTTTCAAACCAGCTTCAAAATAAACTATATCTTAATAAAGGTAATTTAAGGTTTAAAGAAGTAACACATGTTTCTAGAGTACAAGGAACATTAGGGCTTTCATTAGGGTCAACAATAGTAGATATAAATTCTGATGGTTTATTAGATATTTATGTGTGTAAATCGGGGCCTTTTATTAATGAAGAAAACAGAGAAAACGAGCTTTTTATAAATCAAGGGGTTAACGAGGATGGCATACCTATTTTTAAAGAACAGGCAAGAGCATACAATTTAAATTTGCCTCATTATTCTACGCAAGCAGCTTTTTTTGATTATGATAGGGATGGCGATTTAGATATGTTTTTAATAAATCATAATACAAATACAAAGGCATTGTATGATTTGGATAATATGCTAAAAGCAAAATCTAAATATACTACTGAAAGATTGTATGAAAATAGGAATAACAAATTTTACGATGTTTCTAAAAAAGCAGGTTTAATAGACAATGGTATTAGTTTTGGTTTAGGAATTGGAATTGGAGATTTGAATAATGATGGGTGGCCAGATGTTTTAGTGAGTCAAGATTTTGTAGCCAACGATAGAATTTATTTAAACAATAAAAATGGAACCTTTACAGAGGTGTCTAAGCAGTCTACAGGGCATAACTCAAATTTTTCAATGGGTAATGATATTGCAGATTTTAATAATGATGGATGGTTAGATTTTATGACATTGGATATGGTCTCCGAGGATAATTATGGGATAAAAGCGAGTATGAGTGGCATGAATCCTAAACGATTTTATGCATTATTAGAGAAGGGATTTCATCATCAATATATGTACAATACATTACAAGTAAACAATGGTAATTATGGAAAAAATAAAATTCCACAATTTTCAGATGTAGCTTTTTTATCTGGAGTATCGAGTACAGATTGGAGTTGGGGTCCATTGTTTTGCGATATAGATAATGATGGTGATAAAGATTTATTCGTTTCAAACGGAATTAAAAGAGATTTTAGAAATGTAGACTTTATTCATTACAGACAAAGAAAAGAAACAAAGTTTGCCGAACAATTAAAAGATAGGCCTAAAGAAATTGTAGCTATTTTAGAAAGGCAACTGAATCAAGATCTTTTACGTAAAATGCCAGCTAGAAAAAAAGAAAACTACTTTTTTGAAAATAAAGAAAATTTATCTTTTTCTAAAAAAAATGACATCTGGGGATTAAAAAAAATAACAGCTTCAAACGGAGCCGCTTATGCTGATTTAGATAATGATGGTGATTTAGAAATTATTACAAACAATATGGATGAGGTAGCTACCATATATAAAAATAATAGTGTTGAGCTTGGTTTAGGGAATTTTGTAAAAGTTAAACTTAAGGGCTCTAAAAAAAACTTAAATGGTATAGGGGCTAGAGTTATTTTAACAACTAATCAAAAAAAACAAATACAAGAACAATATTTCTCAAGAGGTTTTCAATCATCAATAGGAACAACACTTCATTTTGGTCTGTCTGGAGCTAATATAATAGAAAGTATTGAAGTCGTTTGGCCAGATGGTAAAAATCAAAAAATTAATAATGTTAAAAGCAACCAAACTATTGTTTTTAATTATCCTGAGGCTTTAGAAAAAGAAGAAGAATCGACCTTAGTGAATGAAATGTTTAGTGATATAACAAAAGAGCTAAAAATTAATCATACCGTATTTCAGAATACGTTCGATGATTTTAAAAGAGAAACACTACTGCCTCATAAAATGTCCGAAGAGGCCATTGCTTTATGTGTTGGAGATATAAATAATGATGGTTTAGATGATTTTTTTGTTGGGGGAGCAAAAGGGTACAACGGGGTGATTTATGTACAAAAAATAAATGGAGAATTTAAAAAAACAGAAACAAATACTTTTTATAAGGATAAAAATTATGAAGATGTAGATGCTAGTTTTTTTGATGTAGATAATGATGGTGATTTAGATTTATATGTAGTTAGTGGAGGAAATGAATACAAAGAAAAATCTGAATATTATTTAGATAGGCTTTATATAAATACTAAAGGAGTATTTAAAAAGTATGATAATTTTATTTCAAAACAGCTTAGTTATAGTGGCTCGGTAGTTAGACCGTATGATTATGATAATGATGGTGATATAGATCTTTTTATAGGAGGTAGACAAACACCAGGGAAGTACCCTTTACCAGGAAATAGTATGTTATTACGTAATGATACTTTCAACGGAAAAGTGGAGTTTTCTAGGATAAAAAATAATGCGCTCGAAAAAATAGGAATGGTTACAGATGCACAATGGGTAGATATAGATAATGACAATCTAAAAGATCTTATTCTTGTTGGTGAATGGATGCCGATTACTTATTTTAAAAATGATAAAGGAGTATTAATAAATAAAACCAAAGAGCTTGGATTAGAAAACTCTACTGGTTGGTGGTTTAATTTAACTAAAATGGATTATGATAATGATGGAGATATGGATTTCTTGGTAGGTAATCTAGGGTTAAATTCTAAATATCAGGCATCAAAACAAAAACCATTTCAGATTTATGCCAGTGATTTTGACCAAACAGGCTCTCTAGATATTGTTTTAGGTTACAAACAGAATGGTAAAAATTACCCACTTAGAGGACGAGAATGTAGCTCTCAGCAAATGCCATTCATTAAACAGAAATTCCCTAATTATCATTCTTTTGCTATGGCAGAATTAGAAGATGTGTATGGCAAAGAAAAAATAGACAAATCTTTAAAATACAAAGCAACAACATTTGCAAATAGCATATTAATAAATGAAGGAAAAGGCAAATTTAAGTTAGTTTCTTTAGATAATTATTCGCAAACTACCACTATAAAAAGTATTATAACTCATGATTTTGATCAAGACGGATTTTTAGATGGGTTATTGTTTGGTAATAGGTACGATTTTGAAGTGGAAACACCAAGACAAGATGCAGGGTATGGAGTTTATCTTAAAAATGAAAAAAAATATTTTAAAAGTGTATCCTCTGATAAAAGTAATTTTTTAGTAAGAGGAGAAATTTTACGAGCAAAAAAAATAGGTTTAGGCACCCAAGGTAAACAAGGGGTTTTAATCTTGAAAAATAAGCAAAGCTTACAAGTTATAAATATTAATTAATGTAACAAAAAAAAGTTACGGAAACGTTCCCGTTAATTTTTCACCTATTTTAGAGCTAAATTATGGGTAAATAAAAAATTAATTAAATCCATATAACAAGCTTAAGTATCTTTCGAAAAAAAATCAATTTTTATAATGAGTAACATTGATATTATAGTCATTTTAGTATTTACAGCATTAGTTTTTATATGCGGTATGAGTTTTTCAAAAGCAGGGAAAAACATGAAATCATATTTTGCTGCTGGAGGGGCTTTACCTTGGTGGATGAGTGGTCTTTCTTTATTTATGAGCTTCTTCTCAGCTGGTACTTTTGTAGTTTGGGGTTCTATCGCTTATTCAAGTGGATGGGTAGCTATTACTGTACAATGGACCATGTGTATTGCAGGTGTAATAATAGGCTTTTTTTTAGCCCCAAAATGGCAAAAAACAAAAGCTTTAACAGCTGCTGAGTATATAACAAATCGTTTTGGGAAGTCTACTCAAAAAACCTATACCTATCTTTTTTTAGTTATTTCATTGTTTTCTACAGGAGCTTTTTTGTACCCAGTAGCTAAAATTGTAGAGGTATCTACAGGTATTCCAATATATACTAGTATCATCTTTTTGGGAGTGCTTATTCTTATTTACACAGCTGTAGGTGGCCTATGGGCAGTAATTGTTACGGATGTGTTACAATTTATAGTGCTTACCGCAGCAGTACTTATCGTTGTTCCTATGTCTTTTGATAAGGTTGGAGGTGTTAATAATTTTATAGCAAATGCACCAGATCGCTTTTTTGAGTTTACAAATACAGAGTATACATGGGTGTTTATGATAGCTTTTGGACTGTATAATTTGTTCTTTATAGCAGGGAACTGGGCGTATGTACAACGTTACACAAGTGTAGCAACACCAAAAGATGCAAAAAAAGTAGGGTGGTTATTTGGAGGGCTTTATGCGATTAGCCCATTAATATGGATGATACCGCCAATGATTTATCGTGTGTTAAATCCTGAATTAAATCAATTAGCAGATGAAGGGGCTTATTTACTTATGTGTAAAGAAGTATTGCCAGTAGGAATGCTTGGTTTAATGTTAGGAGGTATGGTTTTCGCAACATCAAGTTCAGTAAATACTACGTTAAATATATCGGCAGGGGTATTAACTAATGATTTGTATAAAAACTTATTTCCAGAAACTAATGATATAAAACTAATGAGAGTTGCAAAAATAGCCACGGTAATTCTTGGTATATTAACTATAGTTGTAGCCTTATTGGTGCCTTATATGGGAGGTATTGTAGAGGTGGTTTTAAGTTTAGGAGCATTAACAGGTGGCGCTATGTTTTTACCACCACTTTGGTCACTATTTTCAAAACATCAAACAGGTAAAACTATTTTATTAGTTACTTCTGTATCATTAGTAGTTAATTTTTTCTTTAAATTTTTTGCGCCAGACATTATAGGTATTACGTTAAGCCGTTCTGCAGAAATGGTTGTAGGTATGGGGTTACCAATTGCATTAATGGTTTTGATTGAAATTATACTTGTTAAAACAAAAAGTGATACATCGGCTTATGATGATTATGAGAAAATAAGACAGTTAAAGCTTAGTGATGTAGAAGAAAAAGTTTCAGAAGGAAATAAAAAAGGAACTAGAGTTATAGGGATAGGTGTGGCTTCTACAGGGTTATTAATTTTAATCTTGTCATTTATAGGTGAATCAGGTCAATTACTAGTAGGAGGAGTAGGGTTTTCTGTTCTGCTTTTAGGCTTATTCATTATTAAAAAATCTAAATAATTATAAAAAAATAAAATTGCGTTTTAATGATTGCTAAAACATTTGATAAAGAGAAAAGGAGTAGTAAAATAGTAGAGTTAGTTTACGATTTAGTTATTACAGGAGGAGGAACAGCTGGTGTTTGTGCAGCTATAACGGCAGCTAGAAAAGGAACTAAAGTTGTTTTAATTCAGGACCGACCAGTTTTAGGAGGAAATGCATCTTCAGAAGTACGTTTATGGATTTTAGGAGCAACCTCTCATTTAGGAAATAATAACCGTTGGTCTCGTGAAGGTGGTGTAATAGATGAGATTCTAGTAGAAAATCTAAATAGAAACAAAGAGGGTAACGCCGTAATTTTTGATACCATTTTACTTGAAAAAGTTTTAAATGAACAAAACATTACCTTGTTATTGAATACTAGTGTTTATGATGTTGAAAAATCTAGCGATACAAAAATAGAATCTGTAAAAGCATTTAACGCTCAAAATTCTACCGAATATATTGTTAAAGCACCTTTGTTTTGTGATGCATCGGGTGATGGAATTGTGGCCTTTAAAGCAGGAGCAAGTTTTAGAATGGGTGCAGAGTCTAAAGAAGAATTTGGAGAATTATTTGCTCCAGATAAGTCTTATGGAGAGTTATTAGGGCACTCTATGTATTTCTATAGTAAAAATACAGACAAGCCTGTAAAATTTAAAGCACCAAATTTTGCTCTAAAAGATATTACTCAAATTCCTAGATATAAAGCTATAGGAAAAGATGATAAAGGCTGTAGGTTTTGGTGGTTCGAATATGGTGGTCGTCATGACACCATTCATGATACCGAAGAGATAAAATACGAATTATGGAAAGTAATATACGGTGTATGGGATTACATTAAAAACTCAGGAGAGTTTGAGGGTGTAGAAAATATGACCTTAGAATGGGTAGGTACAATTCCTGGTAAGCGAGAAAGTAGGCGTTTTGAAGGCTTATATATGATGAGACAACAAGATGTTATAGAGCAAAGCAAGTTTGATGATGCCATAGCACATGGTGGTTGGGCTATAGATTTGCACCCTGCAGATGGAGTTTACAGTGAGTTGTCTGGTTGTACACAATGGCATTCTAAAGGAATTTATGATATTCCATACCGTTCTTTTGTAAGTAAAGATATTGATAACCTATTTTTAGCAGGGAGAATTATTAGTGCAACCCATGTGGCATTTGGTTCTACACGTGTTATGGCTACCACTGCTTTATGTGCACAAGCTATAGGTGTAGCAGCTGCTATTTGTTTAGAAAACAACGTTTCTCCTGCAGGAATTTTAGAAAATGGTTTAATTAAAAACCTTCAAAATGAACTTAATATTGTTGGGCAAAGTATTCCAAGAGTACCTATTCAAGCTACTACAAATCTACTAAGTCAGGCAACGATAACAACTTCATCTACGTTGCAACTTTCAGAGATTGCTTTTGATGGAGAGTGGTTTAATTTAGCAACTTCTGCTGCGCAATTATTGCCTTTTAAATCAGGAGAGAAATATACTTTTAAAGTTCAAATAAAAGCATTAGAGAATACTTCTTTAGAGGTGCAGTTAAGAACCTCAGAAAAGGCAGATAACTATTGTCCTGAGGTAATTTTAGAAACGCAAACTATAGTTTTGCAAGAAGGAGAACAGTTTGTAGAGATTACATTTGATAACACTACTATGGTAAGCCAATATGCGTTTGTCACCTTTGTGTCTAATGATAAGGTAGAACTAAAAAATAGTAATCAACGTTTTACAGGAATATTATCAGTATTTAATGGTGTTAATAAAGCAGTATCTAACAATGGAAAACAAGTTCCCCCAGCTAATTTAGGAGTAGATACTTTTGAGTTTTGGATTCCTCAGCGTAGACCCGAAGGTAAAAATATTGCAATGGAAATAGCCCCAGCTATAAAGGCTTTTGAAAGCGAAAATGTAGCTAATGGATTTGTTAGGCCAGGGACAACTACAAACGCTTGGGTTGCCGATTTAAATGATAAAAAACCAACTTTAAAAGTAGAATGGAAAGAGGTTAAAACTATTTCTGAAATAAAATTGTTTTTAGATCCAGATTATGATCATCCAATGGAGTCTACACTTATGGGGCATCCAGAAGAAGTAGTGCCTTTTTGTATCCGTAATTATGTAATAAAGGACTTAGCAGGAGAAGTGCTTTATAAAGTTGAAGGCAATTACCAAACTATTAATGTATTTGCACCGGAAAAGCCTTTAAATTTAGAAGGTTTTGTAGTTGAGACTGAACATCCATCGGAAGATGTGCCAGCTGCTATTTTTGAAATATTATGCCAATGATGAAATAACATGAATTTAAAAAATGCATTACTTAATATAAGGTAAACAGATTAAAGCATGAATAATATAAAATATTTTGTCATTATAGTTAGCGTATGTATAGCTAATATTTTTTTAGAAGAGCAGGAAAATTACGGGGAGTTAATTTTTGTTGATGACTTTGAAAGAATAGAGTCGCAAGAGCTAAAGGATGAGCCAGGGAATAATTGGACAACCAGTAGCAATAAAACAGCACCAGGACATAAGCAGGTCGATTTAATAGATGGCACATTGCATGTATGGATGCATAAATCTGCAAACCATGCAACTGCGGTACGTCATGAGCTTGGGTTTAAAAATGGTTCGGTTGGGTTGAAATTTTTACTTCCCTCTGATCAAGACGAACTAAAGTTGAATTTTGCTGATCTTTCTTTAAAAACAGTTTGGGCAGGTCATCTTTTTGATGTGATTATTAGAACAAATGAAATTGTTTTTGAAGATAAGAAAACAGGAAATATGAATTTAAAAATACGGAAATCTATATTAGAAAAAAGTTTAACTAAAAAGCAGAAAGAGTTACTTAAATCTAAAATACATAAAACTCCGTACGAATTAGAAAGCAACAAATGGCACGAACTATTAATTCATGTTAATAAAAACAAAGTTGAGGTTGAGATTGGAGGAACTAAAGTGGGAGAATTCAAATCAGAAGGTTTTACCCATAATAACAAAGCACTTTTAAGGTTGCTAGTTCCAAATCAGGTATATATAGATGATGTTAAGTTTTGGAAAAGAAAATGAGAAGTATAGTCTATAAAATATGTTATACTTTATTACTTGGTTTTGTATTTAATATTAATCTAGGTTGTTCACAAGTATCTGACGAGTTATCCTTAAGCGCTAATGAGTTCTCTTTAAACGGAAATTGGAAATTCCATGCTATTTATGGTGAGGGTTCCAATTATAGGAATATAAAAGCAACTGAAGATCATATTATAATAGATAATAAAGATGCTAATGTTGAAATTCATGGGGCATGGAAATCTTCTAAAACAGGGATTCGGTTTTCTAAATTTTATGGAGAAGACTATTTAAAACATAATTTTCCCGAGAATAATTTAGTTGAAGGAAAGAAAAAAGATGATGCCTATTTTAGATTTAAACCAGATTTTAAAACGTCTGGATATTATGAAGCATTTACCAAATACCCTTTTGAGTCGCATCTTACCGCTCAATATAATGTAAAACATGCAGATGGAATCACCACAAAATATGTAAGTCAACGTGTATTTTGTAATGATTGGGTTAGCCTAGGTATTTATAAATTTGATAGTGCCGATACTAATTATGTAGAACTCACTGCCATTGCTGGAGGCACAGTTGCTGCAGATGCAGTATTATTCAAGAAAATTTCTAAAGAGGAGTTTTTAATTGCCAAAGAAGAACCAAAACAGGTGTTTAAAACTGATTTTGATGATTCCAGTTGGTATGATTTAAAAGTACCAGGGCACTGGGGAATGATTAATGATTTTTCAAATTATACAGGAATAGGCTGGTATAGAAAAACTGTTGATATACCCAAAGGTTGGACCAAAGCTCCAGACGAAAGGTATTATTTAAAGTTTGGTGGCGTATATCACCTATCAAAAATATATCTAAACGGAACATTTATAGGAAGTAATAGAGGAGGTTTTACACCTTTTGAGTTTGATGTTACAGAAACCATAAATTTTAATGGTAAAAATGTAATTGCAGTACAAGTAGATAATAGTGCTATTGTTGGAGCAACTTGGAACTGGGGAGGCATTATAAGAGATGTAACACTCACAAAAAACAAAGATGTTCGTATAGATTACCAATATATTCATGCTGAACCTAATCTTAAAACAGGTACAGCAGGCGTAAAACTAAAGGTGAAAATCGAAAATAGTTCAAACGAAAAAAGAACCATTACAGTAAACTCAAAAATAATTGATAAAACGGAGATTGGAGTTTTAAACGGCACCATTGAAATAGAGCCTAATACATCGAAAGATATATATTTAGAAGCTTCATTAAAACGCGATGAAGTAGAATTATGGCATTTTGATAATCCTAAATTGTACCAAATAGAAACTACAATTTCTGAAGGTAAAATGATCTTAAATAAGCGAAACGATAACTTTGGTATTAGAAAAGTAACACTCACAGATTCTAAATTACTTTTGAATGGAGAACCAGTACGTTTAGCTGGATTTAATAGAGTTAGTGAACACCGTTTTTGGGGGTCTTCAGAACCTTTGGAAGTCCTCGAAAAAGATGTTGACCTTTTGAAAGAAGCAGGAGCAAATTTTATGAGAATCATGCATGGTACTCAAAATGAAAAACTCATAGATTTATGCGATAGAAAAGGTATTTTATTATTTGAAGAAATAAACGTAAGAGATTTGGATAACGATGAGTTTAGAGCCAACTATCAACCACTTTCAGAGGTTTCTAATGGAGTGAAAGTGCTTCAAAACCCAGATGAAGAAGTTTTGTATTTAGACCAACCTTATGTTAAAACTTCAACAGAAATAGGTGTCAAAAAAAACTATCTGTTGTCAAAATATTGGCTAAAAGGGATGATAGAGCGAGACATAAACCATCCAAGTATTATTGGTTGGAGTGTTGGTAATGAGTTAAATAATCATATGGAGTATGGCAAAGAAGCCATAGCATATGTAAAGAAAGAACTAGACCCTTATAGGTTGGTGACATGTGTTAGTAATTCAGGTCAAAAAGAACAATATACTCCAGAAACAGACCCTAATACCTATGCAGATTTAATAATGCATAATATGTATCGTTGGCAGGGTGAGCCGCAAGAGATTTTAACCACATTACGTACTAAATGGCCAGATAAACCCATTTTTATTTCAGAATATGGCTTTGACCCGTTTCAAACCACATCGCCAAATGCAGATAAAGAGATATTCTCTGAGTGGATGAACCACTTTAGACATAAAAACGAATTTGTAATTGGTACGTCTATGTGGACCTTTAACGATTACAGAAGTGCTTATGCTGGAACTACAGCAGAGGAAAATAGAGTTTGGGGTGTTATTACCACATGGCGCGATAAAAGAAGGTTGTTCCATCGTCTTAAAAAGGAGCATGCACCAATTCATGATATTGGAATTTCAAATATCGATTTTGAAAAAAATACGGCTGATATTAGTATGCCAATTAAGAGTAGAAGTGATTATCCTAGTCATAATATGGTGAACTATAAATTGGAGTATTTGTTTAGAAATACCAAAGGAAAAGTAGTATCGGCTAACGTTATTGATTTACCAGAATTAACTCCAGAAGATACCATTTGGAATGGGGTAATTACATGGGAAACCTTATCAAAAGATGATATTTTAGATATCACTGTACGTTTGGTGTCACCTACCAACTATTCAAGATTTGATAAAACCATATCCTTTAAAAAAGCGATAACTCCTAAAATTTCTGAAGTGATTTCAGGAAACAATTCAGTACGAATCCTTTTTGATAAAGTACCCAATGCTACAGAATATGTTGTGTCTTATAGTAACGATAAAGGTAAAACCATTACATCACCAAAAACCATTACCAATGTTATAGATGTTGATGGTTTAACTAACGGAAAAGCCTATAGTTTTAAGTTATTTGCTTTAAATGATAAAGGAATAAGTAAACCTTCGGAAACAAAGCAAGTAACACCAAATAGTAAACCATTACCACCCATAATTTGGGATGCATTTATAGCAGATAATAAATTGGTTATTGGATACTCAAGTGATTTTGAAGATGAGGATTATACAGTAGTCTATGGTACATCTAAAGATAATTTAGATAAACATTTTACATCTAACGTTAGAGGTATGATGTCTATTGATTTAAATGATGAAAACGATATTTATTTTAAAATAAAGAGGGTTTCTAATACTAAAGAAAGCAATTGGTCTCAAATTATAAAAGTTAACTAATGAATAAAATAAATATCCATTTTGTTATCATATTTTTTTCAGTGTTATCATCATTGTACGCACAGAATTCGGAAAAGAATCAGACATCTATTTTAGAGAATTATGAGCAATTAGATTTTAGTAATTGGAAACTAATATGGCAAGACGAATTTGATTATTCGGATAAAGAATTAGATAAAAAATGGATTTCGCAAAATGGCCCAACAGAACACGTTTTGGTAGCTTGCAGTCGTTGGAGAGAAAATGCTGTTGTACAAAACGGTATTCTGGAACTTGTTATAAAAAAAGAAACAAGAGGAGGGCAGGATTGGACGGCAGGTAATGTTTGGACAAAGAAAACATTTGATTATGGATACTTTGAGGCTAGGTATAAGTATGCAGCTGCACCCGCAACTAATAACTCCTTTTGGTTATGGCCCAAATTTAAACTAGCTAAAGGAGAAAAGGCTTGTGAAGTCGATATTAATGAAGGGCACTTTCCTAGTATCATAAATACGAATGTACATAACTGGACAGATTTTGATACAGCTCCTAATGGGAGAAAAACACATTCGAGTAATCAGCTACATCATACACTCACCGCAGAGCCATTACATGAAGTAGAGTTGAAAGAAGTAGTAAAAGCCAAAAAAATTAGACTAATTTCATCAACACCCAAATCAATTCAAATAAGCGAATTACGCATTTTTGGAACATCAATCAAGAACTTTCCAAATAGCAATAAGCCATTACCAGAACATATCGAAAATTTAGTGGCTAGTAATGATGTTACCATTACGACAAACGGAAATAATTCCAATGCTTTAAAATCAGAACCCGGTTTTGTAGCAGATAATCGTTTAGATACCAGATGGGTATCGAGAAACTCTGGAGATAAGTGGATAGAATTTGAATGGGATGCAGATAAAGAAATAAAAAGCATTCAGTTTATAAATGGTTGGCTGCAAAATGATGGCATGTCAAGAAACCTTATAACAGATTATAAAATACAAGTGTTCGAAAATAACATTTGGAAAACAATTCATGAGTACAATTTATCTGAAACATCAAACTTCGGAGAAGAATATCATACCTATGGCTTAGAGTGGGATGAAGATTATTTTAAATTCTATTTTGATGGTAAGCTATATTATACAATGCGCAATACGGTTTGTTTTAGCGAAACTAATATCTTGTTTAGTTTGGCAATTTTAAAAAACAATTATTCTGGCCCTATTGCAGATGATTTAGATGGAAAAAGCATGAAAATAGATTATGTAAGATATTATAATCGAAAAAGTGGAACAACAAACTAAATACGAATGAAAATTATGCGTAAACTTTCATTATCACTTCTTTTAGTAACTGTATTAATAGCTTGTTCTAATAAAAGGAACAAAAAAGAAGCGTTGAATACTATAAAAGAAGAAGTTATAGACTATCAGATTGAATTGGGTAAAGTAACACCGCAATCCGTTTTTGCAAATGATTCTTTAAGTATTTGGGGAGGTTCTCTAGTTAAAGGGGAAGATGATAAGTACCATATGTTTTATTCCGTTTGGCCCAAAAAACTGGGTTGGGAATGGGTTAATTATTCCATTATTTCACACGCTGTTTCAGACTCACCATTTGGACCTTTTAAACATAAAAAAGATGTTTTACCAGACCGAGGTCTAGAATTTTGGGATGGTTCTACAACGCATAACCCAACAGTACACAAATTTAACGACAAATATTACCTGTATTATATGGGGAATTTTGGCGATAAGAAAATTGTGAGTACACCAGGGAAAGCTAAAATAAATTGGGAGCATAGAAATAACCAGCGCATTGGTGTAGCTGTTGCAGATAACCCCAACGGACCATGGAAACGTTTTGATAAACCTGTACTAGATATTACTGTAAATGATTCGCTAGCTCATGATGCATTAATGACCTCTAATCCATCTGTATGTCAAATGGCAGATGGTAAAATATTAATGGTTTATAAAGCCGTTGGAAAAAAGTTTAAACTACCTGCAGGTGGTCCCGTTGTACATAGGGTTGCCATTGCAGAGTCACCAGCAGGCCCATTTAAAAAATATCCAGAACCAATTTTTACTTTTGAAGGAGAGACATTTCCTGCAGAAGACCCATACATCTGGTACCAAGATGGAAAATATAGAGCCATAGTAAAACGTATGAATCATGAAGGGAAAAGTAGAGTGTTTTCATTAGTACACTACGATTCCGAAGATGGTATTAATTGGAACCAAGCTAAACATTTTGAAGTATCTGATAGAACAGTAATGTTTACAGATGGTAGGAAAATTAAATTTGACCATCTAGAACGCCCGCAAGTATTTATGGAGGGTGGTGAGCCAGTAGCGCTTTTGTGTGCAGCAGATACTATAGATGCGTATAATATTCGCCATTCATTTAATATCCAAATACCATTGAAAATTACTAAATATAAAAACTGAGAACATGAAAAAAATAGTTTATTTATTCATTTTTGTAGTGGCACTGTACAGCTGTAATAAAGAGGAGCAACCACAAGAACTAAAACCAGTTTCATTGAATGGTAACTGGCAATTTTTAGCTTCCAATTCAATTAATGAAGAGGAGCTTTTTAAAGCATCATATAACCAATGGGATACCTTGCAAGTGCCGGGGAATTGGGATACCCGTGAGCGTTATTCAGAATATGTTGGAAAAGGATATTATCAAAAAACATTCAGCCTACCAAAAAACTGGAAAGCTAAACAAGTGAGATTAAAATTTGATGCTGTTTATGAAACTACTAAAGTTTGGTTAAATGGAGAATTATTGGGAGACCATATTGGGGGCTACACACCATTTGAGTTTAATATTACCGATAAAGTTGATTTTAATAAAGAAAACTCTGTTGTAGTTATGGCAGACAATACCTATAAACGTGGTGCTTGGTGGGCATGGGGAGGTATTAGTAGAGATGTAACTCTGATGGCTAATGATGATGTAAGATTAGTTTATCAACATATTACTTCGGTTCCAGATTTTGAAAAACAAACCGTAGATTTTACAATTAAATATAAAGTTGAAAACAATGGAAGTACATCTGCTTCAGCTAAAATATATGCTCATATTGAAGGGATTCATAAAGATTCTCTGTCTTTAACCGTTGAAAAAGCATCAACGGCTGTCTCGTATTTAAAATTTAAAAAACCACTTTCAGATGTAAAATTATGGCATTTTAATGCACCTAATCTTTATCAATTGAATAGTACAATTTCTATTCATACGAATGAAGTTGATACAGCTTCAGATAAATTCGGAATTAGAAAATTTGAAGTTCGTGGAGAGCAATTCTTTCTAAATAATGAGGCTGTAAGAATGAACGGAATTAATCGTGTGCACGACCATCCAGTTTATGGCAATACAGAACCAGATGAATTGGTGTTAAAAGACATGTTAGATATTAAATCTTTAGGCTGTAATTTTTCACGCTTAATGCATGCGCCACTCTCAAAAAACCTATTAAAAGTGTGTGATAGTATTGGCTTTTTATTAGTAGAAGAAATTCCCGTTTGGGGAGATGATGACCCACAAACGTTTCCTGATAACCCTCTAACTAAAAAATGGATGAAAGAAATGATAGAACGTGATTATAATCACCCATCTGTGGTTGCTTGGAGCGTGGGTAATGAGTTACGAGAGAATGATTCAATTGCAGCAACATGGCCAGAAAAAAAGATGACCAAAAATCAATACGATTATGCAAACTCCATGTTAGATTATGTTGCGGAATTGGATTCTTCAAGATTAAAAACATACGTTACTATTACCACGTACAGAAAAGGCGAAATAGGAAGTGAACCCTATGAAAAAGTAGATTTTATATCAATGAATTCCTATGGAAGTGCAGTAGAGCTTACTAAAATAACCCATGATAAATTTCCAGGAAAGCCAATTTTTATCTCTGAAATTGGTATTGGGCAAATTGGACCTGCACCCAAAGGAAAACTACAAGATGAGCTTGTTGGATATTTAAAAAAACTAAAAGATTTACCATATGTAACCGGTATCTCTGTTTGGAGCTACAATGATTATCGTAGTAACTATCGTGGTACACCAGAATCTGGATTTAGAGAATGGGGAATAGTAGATGAGAAACGTAATAAAAAAGAAGCCTATAATCAGCTAAAAGAAATATATGATTATTGGAGTATAAGAGAATTAAGTAAGAATGATTTATAATAAATAGAAAAGCAAATTTTGTAAAAAGATTTATATACAATATTAATATTTTATGTTGGAGCAATTTTATGAATTATAGTAGTTCTTAAAATGAAACTAGTGATGATGACCAACAAGTTATAGATAAAAAAAACTAACTAATAAAAGTGTAGGAGAATTGTTTTTCTACATGTGAATAAATTAAAATTTTAAATATGATAAAAATGGAGACTAAACCCCAACTAAAAGGTATTTTGCCTGTTATACCTACACCTTTTAAGGAAGATATGTCGGTAGACAAGGCTTCCATAAAAAAAGTCACTTCATTTTGTATTGAGTCTGGTGCCAGTGCATTAGTATTTCCCGGTGTTGCGAGTGAGTACGATTTTCTGAGTTCAGCAGAACGATTAGAGTTGTTAGAAGCAATATATGAAGTAAACCAGGGTAGATTGCCTATAATTTGCGGAGGAGGAAAAGGTAGCGCTGAAGAAATAGGAGAAAACATCCTAAAATCAGAAAAGTTTGGAGTACATGCCGTTATGGTACTCATTCCAAAGCAGTTTAAAGATGATATTGATGGAGCTACCAATTTTATGAAAACGGTATCTGAAATAGCACCAAATGTTGATGTAATTCTTCAAAATGCGCCATTTCCAATTGGAGCAGGGCTAGAGCCAGAGGCTATTTGTAAAATAGCACAAGAGGTAAAACAAATAAAATATGTAAAGGAAGAAACACTCCCTTCTGGTTCTAAGATTAGCAAGCTTATTAAAAACGCTCCATCGCACGTAATAGGAGTTATCGGGGGAGGCGGAGCCAGGTATGTTATTGATGAAATGAATAGAGGTGCAGTTGCGGCTATGCCAGCTGCCGAAATCACTGATCTTCATGTAGCAATTTGGAATGCTCATAAAAACGGAGATATAGAAACAGCTAGAACAATTTATAGAGACTCACTACCCTTACTTATAATACAAGCCGTTTATAGAATGCGTTTAACCAAATACGTATTTACGCTGAGAGGTATTTTTAAAAATTCAATAGTAAGAGCACCACTTCCAGAATTAGACGAATTAGATAAAAAAGAATTAAAGTATCAGATAGAAGTTCTTTCAAAATACTTTAAAAAAGAGCTAGTATAATGAACAAAATAAAAAAAGTAGAAGCTTTTACATTAACAATACCTAGAGACAAACCTTATTTAGGAGATGCTAAAAAAGGAGAAGAAGCAAATGAAAAAGGCTATTTTGTTCGTAGTGGTAATAAAACAGTATACGCTACTGTAGATAGAACGGTTATAGTAAGAATAGAAACGGACTCTGGAATAGTTGGTTGGGGAGAAACGTATGGTCTTATTGCTCCAGAAGCTACCATGGCGTTGATTAACGATTTTATGGCAGATTTTGTTGAGGGTAGAGACCCTTTTGATGTGTCTGTTATTTATGAAGACATCTATAATATGATGCGTTTTCGAAAATATAGTGGCGGTTATTATCATGATGCATTAGCAGCAATAGATATTGCACTTTGGGATATCTCAGGAAAAATGGCAGGACTACCTATCGCTAAGCTATTAGGAGGTCAAAGAAGAAAAGAAATTCCGGCTTATGTTTCGGGTTTACCAGAATCAACATTAGAAAAAAGAGTAGAATTAGCAGTTTCATGGAAAGATAAAGGTTTTAACAGTTTTAAATTTGCTACGCCACAAGCAGGTGAGGATTTAAGCAAAGAAATGGAAACTTTAAGAAACGCATTGGGGGTTTCTACTAAAATTGCTTGTGATATGCATTGGAATCAAACTTCAGCAGAAGCAATAGCAAAAATCATTCAGATGGAACCTTATAATCTATGGTTTGCAGAAGCTCCTACAGCTACCGAAGATATAAAAGGACTTTCCCACATAGCCCGCACCGTTAAAACTCCTATTGCTGTCGGGGAAGAATGGCGAACAGTATATGATGCAGAAGCTCGAATTAATGCAGAGGCTGTCCATATTGTTCAACCAGAAATGGGACATGTTGGTATTACACAATTTATGAGAATAGGGTTAGCAGCTCAATTTCAAAATTTGAGTATAATACCTCACGCAACCATAGGTTCCGGTATATTTTTGGCCGCAAGTTTACAAGCCAGTTCTGCTTTAGAAGGCATAAAATCTCATGAGTATCAACATACTATATTTGATAGAAACCAACATTTAATAACTGAAGGCATAGAAGTAAAAAAAGGGATGTATAATATTACCGACAAACCTGGTTTGGGTATAGAACCTACTCCATATACAATTTCGCAATTAAAAAAATAACATGGAAAAAGTAGACTACATTGTAATTATATTATATGCTATTGGAATTGTTGCTGCAGGAATGATATTTTCTGGTAAAATGAAGAATTCTAAAGACATGTTTGCAGCTGGGGGTCAATCTCCTTGGTGGGTTTCGGGATTATCAGCTTTTATGACATGTTTTTCAGCAGGAACTTTTGTTATATGGGGAGGTATTGCATATAAATACGGTATAGTAGCTGTAGTTATAAATATTTGTTATGGTGTAGCTGCTATGTTTGTAGGTAAATGGGTGGCAGGAAAGTGGCGAAAAGCAGGAGTTAATTCTGCTTCGGAATACTTGCAAATTAGATATGGTTCATCTATAGTGCAATTTTACACTTGGTTAAAAGGGATAATGGTAATGTTTGTTACCGGTGGGTCTATTTACGCCTTATCTGTAATCGTATCAGCATTAATGCCGTTACCAGAAGGACACTTATTGGTTGATCCAGCAACTGGATTTTTATCCATACCTATAACCTCTGTTATTATATGTATTATTGTTATAATAATTGCTTTTTCTGGGGGCTTATGGGCTGTCTTAATGACCGATGTGTTACAATTTGTTATTTTAACGGTTTCCGTTGTATTTGTAATTCCTTTAATAATAACTAAAGCTGGTGGTATTGATAACTTTATAAATAATGCACCTTCTGAATTCTTTTCTCCTGTTACTAGTGAATATAGTTGGTGGTTTATGATAGGATGGGCAACAATTAACTTTGTATCCTTAGGAGGCGAATGGGCCTTTGTTCAAAGATATGTATGCGTGCCAAAATCCAAAGATGCCAAAAAAGTAGCATATTTAATTGGAGTATTATATTTAGTTAGTCCGCTTTTTTGGATGATTCCTCCATTAATTTATAGAACAATTGAGGCTAATGTTAATCCAGAACAAGCATATATTTTAGCTTGTAAAGAGGTTCTTCCATTAGGAATGATAGGATTAATGATTGCTGCAATGTCATCTGCAACTGCTAGTATGGCTACTACAAGATTAAATGTATTTGCAGGAGCGTTTACTGAATTTTACAAAAGAGTAGTCCGAACTGTAAATGAAACCCAATTAGTATTTGTAGGGAGACTCATAACAATAGTATTAGGTCTAATAATTATAGCTGGAGCACTATTAATTCCTCAATATGGTTATACTTCTTTTATTATTGATATTAATACTCTTTTATACATTCCATTAGTCCTACCTACTATTTGGGGCTTATTTTCTAAAAAAATTAAACTTTGGGGTGTATGGTTTACTACTGTATTTGGATTTGTGTCTGCTTACGTACTTAAATTTATGCTAGCCAATGAAGGCTATTTAACCAATGTTGATTTATTTAACCCATTAGTCGTATGGATTTCTGAAAATAGTCGTATTGCAGATATGATTTCTGGAGTTATTGGTCCATTTACAATATTGTTACTATTCGAATTTTTTAGTAAAAAAGAAGACCCTAAATGGAAAGAAGTTATGGAGTTAAGACAAACGTTTGAAAAAGAAAAACCCCTTTCAGCATCGTTGATGCCTTTAAAGATGCTGTATATAACCATATCTATTATTGCTGTTGCTATAGCTTTATTAGCTTTAATAAATGTTGAGCATATGCAGATTATGTTTTCTTTTTCAATTGCCTTAGCAATAATTGCGTACTTAGCTTATAGATATTTAAAAAATGCTAAGAATAAAATAAGAGTACAATAAAAAATATTAAGTATGAAATTAACACAAGAAATTCAAAGAATTACAATGCTATCTTTATTATTTATTCTAGCTATTTCCTGTTCAGAAAGTAAACAGAAAACAGAACAAATAGCAGAAACAAAAGATAAAGGTGTTTTTCCTTTTAAAATGCCAACAGAAAAGCCAAATATTTTATTAAGCGCCTCTTCAGAACGTATGTTTGATTATCCTACGCCTAGAGTACAGGATAATGAGCTTTTTTCTCAATTTAAATATACTCGTTTAAAAGGTTTCGATTATAGTAATGGTGATGGTACAGTTTCGCGTAGAGACCCATCACGACCAATTTTTGTAAACGGTAAATATTATGTTTGGTATACAAAGCGCCATACTAAAGTACCACCTATAGGGTGGAATCGTGCCGCAGAAGCTACAGATGAAATACCATCAACTGATTGGGATTTGTGCGATGTTTGGTATGCAACAAGCGAAGATGGTGTTACTTGGGAGGAACAAGGAGTAGCCATTTCTAGACCAGAAAAGCCAAATTCTGGTTGGCGTTCTGTAGCTACCCCAGACATATTAGTATGGAAAGGAAAATACTATTTGTATTATCAAGCATTTGATGAGCCTAGTGGTTTAAAAGGAGATTTATGCCCGGTATCTGTTTCTTATGCCGATTCTCCGGATGGTCCTTGGACACATGGCGGAGATAAGGTAATTCCTTTTGGAAAAGAAAACGAATGGGATCATAAAGCAACTCATGATCCACAGCCTATTGTTCACGACGGAAAAATTTATGTTTATTACAAAGCTGCCTATAATAAGTGGCCAGATAATAGAAAAAACTATGCTGTAGGTCATGGTTTAGCTATTGCAGATGATCCTTTAGGTCCTTATGAAAAACATCCTTTAAATCCAGTAATGCAATCTGGACATGAAACTACTTATTGGCCTTATAAAGGAGGAATAGCAACTTTAGCAATTAAAGACGGGAATGAGCGTGAAACCATACAGTATGCCGAAGACGGTGCTAATTTTAAAATAGCATCAAGTGTTTCTTTAACACCTACCGCAGCGGCGCCATTTGTAGCAGATGCATTTACAGATACCAAAGACGGTAGAGGATTTACTTGGGGCTTATCTCATTTTATAAATGCAGGAACTTCAAAAAAAGGATATTCTATTATTGCTCGTTTTGATTGCGACTTAAGTTTAGATTATAACGAGCCTGCTTATAAAAACACAGGTGTTTGGCATAAACCAGAAGTGTATTTTGCACAAGGAGTAGGTAGTATTAATAAACATCCAGAAGGAAGGGCTATTAAGAAGAAATAGATTTTTTCTATAGAAAAATCAAAATTTAATACATAAAAGCCATATTCTTAAAATTTTAAGAATATGGCTTTTATATCTAAAAGAACTAGGTTTAGAATTTTAAATTACTTTAAGCAGTACTGCTTGGGGTTAATAGTATAAACATTTAAGCATAAAAAAAGCCTCTCAGTTTCCTGAAAGGCTTTATATTTAGTAGCGGGAACTGGACTCGAACCAGTGACCTTCGGGTTATGAGCCCGACGAGCTACCTACTGCTCTATCCCGCGATGTGGAATCCAAAATAATCAACTTAGTTTTTAAACTTTCAGTTCATAATGCTGACTGAATTATTTCGGACTGCAAATATACAACGGTTTTTTTGTTTCGCAAACAAAAACGATATAATTATTTGGTTTATTAATTATAGTGTAAAAAATTAAAATCCATACCTTAGAGTTTTTATATAAAAATATGCAGCATATTAATGATTTTCTGTCCTCGGTATTACCTTATACTGAGTGGCCTATGTTTCTTTTGTTAATTGGAGGGGGTCTTTTTTTGGTCTTTTATTCTAAATTTATTCCCTTTCGTTTTTTTGGACATGCAATTGCAATTACCGCAGGTAAATATGATGATAAAACAGCAAAAGGAGATGTAAGTTCTTTTCAGGCGCTTTCTGCTGCGGTAGCAGCAACAGTTGGTTTAGGTAATATTTCGGGTGTAGCTATAGCTATTCATGATGGTGGGCCAGGGGTTGTTTTTTGGATATGGATAACTGCACTTTTAGGAATGGGAATAAAATTCTACTCCTGTAGCTTATCTATAATGTATAGAGGAACAGATTCTGAAGGTAAATTACAAGGAGGTCCTATGTATTATATTGTAAAAGGGCTAGGAGAAAAATGGAAACCTTTAGCTATTTTCTTTTGTATTTGTGGTTTGTTTGGTTTCTTGGGAGTATTTACAGCAAATCAATTTACAGAAACATTTATGAGTGTTATAAAACCATCAGAAACAATTTATGCACTAGAAACAGAGACTTGGAAATGGACAATAGGTATTGTTTTAGCACTAATAACTTCGTTTGTTGTTTTTGGTGGACTTACAAAAATAGCTAAAGTAGCATCTGCTGTAGTGCCATTTATGGTATTTGTGTATTTAGCAGCAGTTATTGTAGTTATGTTTTTAAATGCTAGTAAAGTAGTGCCATCTTTAAAATTAATATTTACCGAAGCTTGGAATTTTAAAACAGTAGTTACAGGTGGTTTTTGGGGATTAATTATTATCGGTGTACGCAGAGCTATGTTTTCTAATGAAGCGGGTTTGGGAAGTGCGCCCATGTATCATGGGCAATCCAAAACAGATAATCCCATAAAAGAAGGTTTGGTAGCAATGTTGGGACCTTTTATAGATACAATTTTGGTGTGTACCTTTACTGCTATAGTTATTATTTTAAGTGGGGCTTATACAGAAGATATGAGTGGTATTGTAATGACATTAGAAGCTTTTAAGCGTACATTGTTTGGTTATGGAGACGATTTATTAATGCTAATAGTTACAGCTTTTGCCTTATCTACATTATTTACCTATTCTTATTATGGCGTAAAAAGCCTTTCTTTTTTAACCAATGCTAAGATTGGTAAATTATATAACATATACTTTGTTATTATGATTATTTTTGCAGCCGTAGCTTCTTTAGATTTGGTAAAAAACTTAATAGACCTCTCTTACGCTTTAATGGTGATTCCTAATATGATAGCAGTATTATTGTTAGCGCCTAAGGTTAATATTGCTACTAAAGAATATTTAAATAAATTAAAGAATGGCAGAGCATAAAGCTGGTTTTGTAAATATTATAGGAAATCCTAATGTGGGTAAATCTACATTAATGAATGCTTTTGTAGGCGAAAAATTGTCTATTATAACATCTAAAGCGCAAACCACAAGACATCGTATTCTTGGTATTGTTAATGGAGACGATTTTCAGGTGATATTGTCAGATACACCAGGTATAATTAAACCTGCTTACGAGTTACAATCTTCTATGATGGATTTTGTAAAATCTGCTTTTGAAGATGCTGATGTGTTGTTGTACATGGTAGAAATAGGTGAGAAAGCCTTAAAAGACGAGCGTTTTTTTGAAAAAATAAAGAATAGCGAAATACCTGTTTTGTTGTTGTTAAATAAGATTGATGTTTCTGAACAAGAAATTTTAGAAGAACAAGTACAATATTGGCAAGAACAATTACCTACGGCAGAAATACATTTAATATCAGCATTACAAAATTTTAATGTTAAGGAAGTATTTTTAAGAATTATAGAGTTGTTACCGCAAGGTCCACCATATTATCCAAAAGACCAATTAACAGATAAGCCAGAACGTTTTTTTGTAAACGAAACTATTCGAGAAAAAATATTACAGCAGTATAAAAAAGAAATTCCATATTCTGTAGAGATAGATACCGAAGAGTTTTTCGAAGACGATGCTATTATTCGTATGCGTTCTGTAATTATGGTAGAAAGAGATTCGCAAAAAGGAATTATTATAGGTCATAAAGGAAGTGCATTAAAAAGAGTAGGAGTAGAAGCCAGAAAAGATTTAGAGAAGTTCTTTGCTAAACAAGTGCATTTAGAACTTTACGTTAAAGTAAATAAAAATTGGCGTTCTAATACCAATCAATTAAAACGATTTGGATATAATAATTAATAGAGAAATCAAAAAGCTGTATCTTCTATAGTAGTACAAGTATATGCATTACTAAACCTTAAGGTTACATTAAAAGCCACTACTTAACAATAGTATAATATAAGGCTACCACTAATTTTAAATTTGAATTTCATTTTTGTAGTTAAATCAAATTAACACTAGAAATGAAAAAAATAACAAAACTAACATTAGGATTTAGCGCATTAGTACTAGCCTTTTCTTGTAACGAATTAGATGATTTTATAGGTGACGGAGGAAAAGACACCCCAGTAGATGTATCTACTTTAACGTATAAAAAAATTGGAACTTTCTCTAACGGAAATGGTTCAGGAGAAGAAGGTTTTGCAGAGATTAGTGCTTTTGATGCTAAAACCAATAAATTATTCATTGTAAACCCAGAAGAGCAAGAGATTTCTGTTTGGGATATTACAAACCCAGCAGTAGCAGTAAAAGGAAGCTCAATAGCATTAACAGGCACGCCTAATAGTGTGGCAGTAAAAGACGGGGTTTTAGCAGTAGCATTAGAAAATGAGAATAAACAAGCAAATGGTACTATTGTAACTTACAGTACAGATTCTCAAAATATAAAAAATACGTATAGCGCTGGTGCTTTGCCAGATATGGTAACTTTTAGTCCAGATGGTAAGTATATAATTTCTGCAAATGAAGGAGAGCCAAATGATGACTATACAGTAGATCCAGAAGGTTCTATAACTATTGTAGATTTAGCTAAGAATGAAACTAAAACAATAGGTTTTGAAGCTTTTGATGTAAATGCAATAGGAAACGATTTTAGAGTTTTTGGACCAGGAGCAACTTGCTCTCAAGATATAGAACCAGAATATATTGCAGTTTCCGAAGATAGTAAGTATGCATATGTAGCCTTACAAGAAAATAACGGAATGGCAATAGTAGACTTAAAAGCTGGAGTTGTTTCGGAATTAGTAGGTTTAGGAGTTAAAGATTATTCTTTAGCGCAAAATGCTATAGATGCTAGTAATAAAGATGATATTTTAGGGAATTTTAAAACATGGCCAGTTTTAAGTTATTATATGCCAGATGCAATTACGTATGCAACTATTAATAATACAGGATATTTAATTACGGCAAATGAAGGAGACGCTAGAGATTATGATGGGTATTCAGAAGAAGAGCGTGTAAAAGATTTAATTTTAAATACCACAGCTTTTCCAAATGCAGAAGAATTACAAAAGGATGAAAATTTAGGGAGATTAAAGACAACAACTGCAAATGGAGATATCGATAATGATGGAGATTTTGATGTAATATACGGTTATGGAGCTCGTTCATTCTCCATTTGGAATACCTCAGGAGCTTTAGTTTATGATAGTGGAAATAGAATAGGAAAAAAAACATTTGAGCTCAACCCATCGCAATTTAATTTAGAAGACAGTAGAAGTGATGATAAAGGAGCAGAGCCAGAAGCAGTAACAACACTTAAAGTAGGAGAGTCTACATTATTATTTGTTGGTTTAGAAAGAACAGGAGGAGCAATGGTTTATGATATATCTAACCCATTAGCACCCGTATTTTTAAAATGGTTGTTTGATGCTGATGATGTTGCACCAGAAGGTTTAATAGCTATCCCAGCTAAAGAAAGTCCAACAGGAGAAAATTTAGTAGTTATAACAAATGAAGTTTCTAATACTGTTGCTATTTACGAAATAAAGTAAATAATACAATTTTTACTATTAATCCTTTGAATTCTTATATAGAATTCAAAGGACTTTTTGTTTTAGAGAAATATAAATTCAATAACATTAAATTTCAAGGATATATCCATATGATATTCATAAACTTATCTTTTCTTAAGATATAAGTAGTACTTTTGTAGCCAAATTTTATTTTATGAGTGCTATTGTTGCCGTGGTAGGAAGACCTAATGTTGGTAAATCTACATTTTTTAATAGATTAATTCAGCGCAGAGAGGCCATTGTAGATGCAGTTAGTGGAGTAACCCGTGACCGTCATTATGGTAAAAGTGATTGGAACGGAAGAGAATTTTCATTAATTGATACTGGTGGATATGTAGTAGGTAGTGATGATGTTTTTGAGGCAGAAATAGATAAGCAAGTAGAATTAGCTATTGATGAAGCAGATGCTATTATATTTATGGTAGATGTGGAGTCTGGTGTTACAGGTATGGATGAAGATGTAGCTAATCTTTTAAGACGAGTAAATAAGCCTGTTCTTTTAGCAGTTAATAAAGTAGATAATGCAAAGCGTGCGGAAGATGCAGTAGAGTTTTATTCTTTAGGATTAGGAGAGTATTATACAATTGCAAGTATTAATGGTAGTGGTACCGGAGAACTTTTAGATGAGTTAGTACGTGTATTACCAGAACATGTTGAAGAAGAAGAGAGCGATTTACCTCGTTTTGCTGTAGTGGGTAGACCTAACGCAGGAAAGTCTTCTTTTATAAATGCATTAATTGGAGAAGATAGGTATATTGTAACAGACATAGCAGGTACTACAAGAGATAGTATAGATACAAAATATAACAGATTTGGTTTTGAGTTTAATTTAGTAGACACTGCTGGTATTCGTAGAAAAGCTAAAGTAAAAGAAGATTTAGAATTTTACTCTGTAATGCGTTCTGTAAGAGCTATAGAAAATAGCGATGTTTGCTTATTGGTTTTAGACGCCTCTAGAGGTTTTGATGGGCAAGTAGAGAATATATTTTGGTTGGCCCAAAGAAACCACAAAGGAATTGTTATTCTTGTAAATAAGTGGGATTTAGTAGAGAATAAAGAAACCAATACTATAAAACATTACACCGATAAAATAAAGAAAGCAATAGAGCCATTTACAGATGTGCCTATTATCTTTATATCTGTATTAAATAAACAACGAATTTTTAAAGCAATAGAAACAGCTGTTGAGGTATACAAAAATAGGAGTGCAAAAGTTCCTACTAGAAAGTTTAATGATGTTATGTTGCCCATTATAGAACAAAATTCACCTCCAGCCTATAAAGGGAAGTACGTAAAGATTAAATTCTGTACACAATTACCAACGCCATATCCGCAATTTGCATTTTTCTGTAATTTGCCTCAGTATGTAAGAGAACCGTATAAGCGATTTTTAGAAAATAAGTTAAGAGAAAATTTTAATTTTAACGGAGTGCCTATTTCTATATTTATGAGGAAAAAATAATATAGGTTTTAAAAAGAAGTAAAGAATAAGGTAGCTATTACAATAATTTGCTCTTTAATTTTTCTCATAGCTAATCCCATATGAGCCTCTACGGTTTTTATGGATATTTCCATTTTTTCTGCCACCTCTTTGTATTTTAAACCATCAATTTTGGTGAGTGTAAAAACTTCTTTGCATTTTTTTGGTAGCGTTTCCATAGCATTTTGTATTTGCTGTAATCTCTTTTCTGCTATGTTTTCTGTGTCTTCTTCCATAAAAACATCTAAAGCAGATATTTTTACGGAAGTAATATAATCTATTTTTTTTTGCTGTTTTTTATAAACATCCACAAATTCATTATAACAACATTTGTATAAATATGCTTTTAATGAAGTTTTAATATTTAATTTTTCTTTATTCTTCCAAATAGTAAAAATTACATTTTGAACAATATCTTCACTTAAGTCTTTATCATTGGTTAAGTTAAAAATATAAGAGCATAACTCGTTGTAGTACAGTGAGTATAGTTTTTTGTAAGCGGATTCATTGCCAGTTTTTAGCTTACTTACTTTAAGGTCTATATTTTTTTTAACTTCTTTCAGAAAAATGTTTTTAGATTTAATTTAACATGAAATTAGTTTTTTTTTAACAAAAACAACAAAAAACTAAGGGTAAAAAAGAAATTTAAAGTCATATAATAAAATAACCTTCTCTGAAATGAATAAAAAGGATTTAGATATTCAAGAAATTGCGAAATTTTTAAACGGCAAAATGTCGTTAGAAGAAATGTCAGATTTTAAAGAGAAGTTAAAAAAAGAAGAGAATAAAAATTTAGTAGACCAGTTTATTGTTACTAATCATATTATAGATACAAACAAGGGACATTTTAATACAGATGAAGCTTTTGGGAAATTTGCTACAAAGACAAAAGAACAATCTAAGAAAAATAAGGTTTTCTTTTTAAAGAAAGGAAGGTCTTTATTAAAATATGCTGCATTATTATTAGGGCCAATAATTTTATTATATCTTTATAAGGACTACAATTTAAGTAGTTCAATAATTACAAATAAAAATAATGCTATTACAATTAAAATGGGTGATGGTAGTGTTAATATTATTAATGAAAACGATTCGCAGACTATAATAGATAGTGAAACAGGTAATGTTGTAGGTGTTCAGAATAAATCGCAATTACTATATAATAGTTCTGTAAGTAAGCTAAAAAACAGTATCAGTGAAGTTGCAATGAATGTTATTACGGTACCAAGAGGTAAAAGATTTGAAGTTGTTTTGTCTGATGGTACGCATATAAATTTAAATTCTGAAACCATTATAAAATATCCTGTAGAATTTATTGAAGGAGAAGATAGGGTAGTAGAGTTAATAGGGGAAGCTTATTTTAAGGTAGCTAAAGATATAAAACATCCTTTTATAGTAAAAACAAAGGAGGTAAGAACTCAGGTGTTGGGAACAGAATTTAATGTATCTGCATATAGTAATGATACTTTTTCTAAAGTGGTGTTAATAGAAGGTTCTGTACTTGTCTCTGCCGAGGATAAACAATTAAATAATAGCGAAGGAGTTCTTTTAAAGCCAGGTAGAAAAGCAGTCTATTCTAAAATAGAAAAATCAATAGAGGAATCAGATGCACTAGTAATGAATCATATTGCTTGGGTTAATGGTGTATTACTTTTTGAGAATGAAAGTTTTGAAAATATATCAAAAAAGTTAGAACGGTTTTATAATGTGGATATAAATAATAATTCTGAAGCTTTTAATAATGAAAATTTCACAGGGCAATTTGATGTAGAGACGATAGAGGAAGTTTTTAAAACTTTTAAAAAAAGTACCTCATTTGAATATAAAATAGAGAACAATAAAGTGAATATTAACCCGCTAAAATTAATAAAAGAAAAGGAATGAAATAATTTAAAAAAAAGAAATCAAGAGATGCTCCAACATCTCTCGATTTCAGGAAATTAACTTTAAAAATGTGCAATCTTTAAAATCATGTTAAAAATATGAAAAAACCAGACAATAGTGGCTGCTCTTATGCCACTATATTAAAATTCGATTTAAAAATGAAACTAACTTTTCTTTTATTAGTTTTTTCCTTGTGTCGAATCAATGCAAGTATTTATTCTCAAAACACTAAAATTACATTAGATCTAAATAATGTTACTTATGAAGAGTTGTTTAAGGAGTTAAAGAAAGATACCGAGTATAAAATATTTTATAAGAATTCGGAAATTGATTACAAGAAGAAAGTATCTATTAATGTTGTTAAAAAACGTATGGAGTATATATTAGAAGTTCTTTTTAAGGACACTAATATAGATTATACCATTTTAGGTAAGCAAGTTATACTTACTAGCAGTAATCTAAATAAAAATGTAAAAGAGGAACAAGATCAGTATCAATTAACGGGTACGGTATTAGATCAAGGTAATATACCTTTAATAGGAATGTCGATAATTAAAAAAGGAACATCGACTGGTGTTGTGACAGATTTTGATGGTAATTTTTCTATTCTAGTCTCCAAAGGAGATGTTTTAGTAATAAGTGGTTTAGGTTTTAAAACGCAAGAATATACTATCACAAATCAAAAACAATTAAAAATTATTTTAGAAGAAGACGTAGAGGCCTTGGACGAGGTGGTTGTTTCTGGTTATGATAAAACATCTAAAAGAATATTTACAGGAGCTAGTAGTTCTATAAAATCTAGTGAGTTAAAAATAGATGGTTTAGTAGATGTAGGTAGAATGTTAGAAGGTAAAGCGGCAGGTGTTAGTATACAAAATGTAACAGGAACATTTGGTGCAGCCCCTAAGATTACAATTCGTGGGGCATCTTCTGTATTTGGAGATACAAGACCTTTGTGGGTTATTGATGGAGTTATACAAGAAGATATTGTAGTAACAGATTTTGAATCATTAGTTTCGGGTAATGCCTCTTCATTATTAGGATCTACAATAGCTGGTATTAATGCAAACGATATAGATAAAATAGATGTACTTAAAGATGCCTCGGCAACATCTTTATATGGAGCTCGTGCACTTAACGGAGTTATTGTAATAACTACTAAAAGTGGAAAAAGAGATACCAAATTAAAAGTTAATTATAGCTTAGAGCAAACAGTTAGAGATACACCTAGGTATAGTAATTTTGATATTTTAAATTCTCAAGAAACAGTAAGTATTTTTAAGGAGATAGAATCTAAAGGATTTTTAGATTTTCCAGATGTGGCACAAAATAGAAATGGAGGTATTTATACCATACTTGCACAGCAATTAAATGCCTATGATACTTCTGGAGGAGCATACGGAGTTAGAAATACGCCAGAAGCAAGAAATCAATTTTTACAACAGTATGAGTTTGCGAATACGAATTGGTTTAAAGAATTGTTTAGACAATCCTTAACTCAAAATCATACGATAAGTTTTTCTGGAGGTGGGGCAGATAATAGTTTCTATGCCTCAATAGGTTTTTATAATGACCCAGGATGGACCGTGGCAGATAAAGTTTCTAGAATAACATCAAATATAAAAAACACCTACAGTATATCTGATAAATTTAAATTAACATTATCTACTGTAGGATCTGTAAGAGAGCAAGATGCTCCTGGTACTTTTGATAGGGAGGTAGATAATTTTAGAGGAGGCGTAACTCGTGATTTTGATATTAATCCATTTGATTATGCACTATCAACGAATAGAACGTTAAGAGCTAGAGATAATTTTGGAAACTTAGAATTTTATAGACGTAACTGGGCGCCTTTCAATATTTTTAATGAATTAGAGAATAATTATATAGATTTAAATGTTAAGGATATACGTTTTCAGATAGAAGCAAATTATAAAATAAATAAAAAGTTAAGTTATGATTTTTTGGCATCTGCTAGGTATGTGGTGTCTAATAGAGAACATAATATAACTGAAGATTCAAATGTTGCTGCTGCTTATAGGTCTCAGGAAACAACAATAGTTAGAGATAATAATGTATTTCTTTATCAAGATCCAGATAATCCAACTGCGCCACCAGTTTCGGTATTGCCTAATGGGGGTATTTTTAGAAAAACAAATAACGATTTAACTAATTACTATTTTAGAAATAGTATAAGTTATAATAACACTTTTAATGATAAGCATGAGTTTAGCGGCTTATTAGGTCAAGAGGTTAGGTATATCAATCGTTCAGAAGATTTCTTTATAGGATATGGTTTGCAATATAATAGAGGGTCGGTACCATTTACAAATCCAGGTATTATTGAAAAAACACTAGGAGAGCAAAATAATTATTTTGGTTTAGAAGATGAAAAAGAGCGTACAATAGGGCTTTTTTCTAAACTTACTTATGCTTTTGATAGCAAGTATGTTCTTTCATTAACAGGACGTTATGATGGATCTAATAGGCAAGGAAGAAGTAAGGCATCTAGGTGGCTGCCTACGGGGAGTATTAGTGGAAAATGGAATGTGATGAATGAAGACTTTATGAGAAATGTAGAAGTTATTAATAGTCTTAATTTTAGAGCTTCATATGGTCTTACAGCAACAGCAGGACCAGCTACTAACTCTTTAGCAATATTTAGAAATGATGTAACTAACCGTTTGGCAATAGGTTCAAGAGAGCGATTTTTAAATGTAGAGGAATTACAGAATTCTGAATTAACATGGGAAAAACAATACGAAACAAATGTTGGTTTTGATATTGCTTTATATAATAATAAATTTCAGATAAGTGCAGATGTTTATCAAAGAAAAGGATTTGATTTAATAGATTTTGTAAGAACTTCAGGAATAGGTGGAGAATTTAACAAGCAAGGGAATAATGCAGATTTAGATACTAAAGGTTTTGAGTTTTCATTTACTGTAACACCCATAAATACTGAAAATTTTAAATGGACAAGTACTTTAAATTTATCGGCATTAAAGCAAGAAATAACAGCATTAGAAAACAGGCCTAATGTTTTAGATTTAATAGATCAAACAGGAGGTAATGTTATTGGTTTTCCTAGGCAGTCTTTATTTTCAATAGAATTTACAGAGTTAGATGATCGTGGTTTACCACAATATGTTGTGCCAGATGATCCAAGTAATGTAAATAATAGTATCACTGGAGTAGATTTTCAAGATGTAGAGGATATTACATCATACCTTAAGTATGAAGGGCCTGTTGAACCAACAAAAAATGCAGGGTTTTCTAATACATTAACATATAAAAATTGGAGTTTAAGTTTCTTAATTACTGCTTCCGGAGGAAATAAAGTAAGGTTGGATCCTATTTTTAATAGTGAGTCTACAGATATTGATTTTACGGATTTAGATATATTCACAAGAGAATTAACTAATAGGTGGATTAATCCAGGGGATGAGAATTTTACTAATGTTCCAGTAATACCTAGTGGTAGACTTATTAATGAAGTTCCTAATTTATTTAGAGCTTATAATGCGTATAATTTTTCAAGTGAAAGAATTGCAGATGCCGATTTTATTCGAATGAAGAATATAAGTGTAGGGTATAAGTTTCCATCAAGTTTAACTAAAAATTTAGGAATAAGTACATTAAGAATGCAGTTGTCTAGTACAAACCCATTTCTTATTTATTCGGACTCTAAACTAAATGGTCAAGACCCAGAATTTTTTAGGTCTGGTGGTGTTTCACAACCAATAACAAGACAATTTACATTATCACTTAATTTAGGATTTTAAACTAGAAAACGATGAAAAAAATATATAGCATAAAAAATGTATTTCTTTTAGTATTTGCTACATCCTTAATTTTTGGATGTGATGATTATTTATCAGAAATACCAGACAATAGAACAGCTATTGATAGCGCTGAGAAAATATCAGAACTATTAGTTGTAGCGTACCCAGAAGCTAGTTATATGGACATGGCAGAAACCATGTCTGATAATGTTGGAGATAAAAACAGTCTGTTACCATCAGAACTAAATAGTGCTAATTATTTATGGGGTGTAACGGATGTAGATAATTTGGATTATCCTGTAGATTATTGGAATGCTTGTTATAAGGCAATTGCACAGGCAAATCAGGCACTTTTTTCTATCGAAGAATTAGAAGGAATAGAGGATTTAAATCCGCAAAAAGGAGAGGCATTATTAGCAAGAGCATATGCGCATTTTATGTTAGTTAATTTTTGGGCTAAACATTATGATCCTGCAACAGCGAGTACAGATTTAGGAATACCTTATGTTTTAGAACCTGAAACAGAATTTTTAGTATCCTATACAAGAAATTCGGTGCAAGAGGTATATGATTTTATAGAGAAAGACATTATGGAAGGTTTGCCTCTAGTAACTAATGATTATCAAGAACCAAAATTTCATTTTACACCAGCAGCTGCGAAAGCCTTTGCTGCGCGTTTTTATTTATATAAGGGTGATTGGGATAAGGTAATAGAATATAGCTCAGGTATATTATCAGCGAACCCGGCATCACAATTAAGAGATTATATTGGGGTTTATGATAATTTAGAATATTCGCAAAGAATAGCTTTATATGGTAGTGGTGATGATCCTGCTAACTTATTAACGGTATCGGCAAATTCATTACGAGCAAGATCTTTTGCATCTGATAATTACGGATTAAACTTTGAGAAGTCTAACGAATTATTTTTTAGTAATAATTTATTAGGATTGTCATGGGTTTATGATGTTTTTGGAGGAGAAGGAGTAAATAATTTGCCAAAATTTGACGAATTTTTTCAAGTAACAAATGTTAGTGCGGGAATAGGGAATCCTTATGTTGGTATTGTGTTGTTTTCTATTGATGAGGTTTTATTAAATAGAGCAGAAGCATACGCTATGAGAGGAGATTTTGATTTAGCTTTAGCGGACTTAACGTCTTTCTTATCGGTACGTTCTACCAATTACGATCCGGCTTTAAATGTGTTAACAGAAGGTTTAATTGTAGCTGCTTATCCAGAAATTTTAGGAGAGTATACCCCTTCTTATGGACTTACAAGTATTCAGGCGTCTTATGTAAAAGCAGTTGCAGAATTTAGGCGTAGAGAATCTTATCATGAGGGCTTACGTTGGTTTGATGTTAGAAGGTTTGATTTAGAAGTAACACACACTTTTGTTAGTGGTGATCCTGATATTGTTTTAACTAAAGGAGATCTTAGAAGGCAATTACAAATACCGTCATTTGCTACAGCAAGAGGATTAGAAAAAAATCCTCGTTAGATATTGGAAATTAGTTTAATAAAAAATAAAGACATGATAAAAATACAAAGAGCAATAAAAGCAGTTTTAGCTGTTATGCTATTAATCCTAATTGGTTCATGTGATGAAGATGGTTCTTTAGGAGAAAGTCAATTAAATACAGAAACTCCAGATTTATCTGAGTTAGATAAATACATAAGATCAAATTATGTAGATACATATAATATAGATGTGTTGTATCAATGGAACGAAAATGTGGTAGATTACAATAGGTTTTTATTTCCACCTACTGAGGAGCAAGTGCAACCAGTATTAGAAGTGGTAAAGAAAATTTGGTTAGATTCTTATACTGAAATTGGTGGGGAAGATTTTGTGAAATTAGTGGCTCCTAGACAATTACTTTTAGTAGGAGGGAGAAACTTTAATAGATCAGGAACTATTTTATTAGGAATAGCAGAAGGTGGTAAGCGTATTACACTTTTTGAAACCGATTTAGTAGATGTTAAAGATAGAGGCAACATAACTAGATTTATTTCTACGATACAGCATGAGTATACGCATATCCTTAATCAAACAAAACCATTTGATGAACAAGGTTTTGGTAGAATAACACCAACAGAATATACGGCGCAATGGTTTAACACAAGTATTGCCGATGCTAGAGAGTTAGGTTTTGTTACAGATTATGCTAGAAATGATGTTGTGGAAGATTTTGCCGAAATGGTAAATATAATGCTTGTTAATTCTAATGAAGAATATAATGCCATTGTAGATGCTATAGCAAATCCGCAAGCACGAGTAGATATAAGGGCAAAAGAAGCCATGGTAGTAGAGTATTTTGATACACAGTGGGGTATAGATTTTTATGAACTACAAGCTGTAACAGCAAGGAATACGCAAGAAGTAATTAATTAATAAAAGCTATTATGAAAGAAATAATAAATAAATATAAAATATTAGGATTTATATTACTCAGTGTATTATTTGTAGGCTGTAGTAGTGATGATACTTCAAGCGTTTTTGAAGAAACACCAACAGAAAGGATTAACTCTAGAATTAATGAATTAAGAACTTTATTAAAATCATCCGACACCGGTTGGAAAGCAGTCTATTTTACAGATAACACCCAATTAGGAGGGTTTACTTTTTTTTTCAACTTTATAGATGATAATAATGTTGTTATGTCATCAGATTTTGATGATGATACCTCTTTATTAACAAGTAAGTACGATATAGTTTTAGGATCTGCAGTAAAATTATCATTTACAACAAAAAATGATATTCATAAATTATCTGATTCTGCTAATGCGCCAGATGCGAATTTAACTGGGCGTGGGTATTTAGGTGATTTTGAATTTTTATATTATGGAGTAGACGAGACTACAGGTGATATTATTTTTAGAACTAATAGAACACAACAAGAGTTGCGTTTTGTAAAGGCAACTACAGATGCGGTTACAAGTATATCAGAAAGTTTAGTTATTCCAGAATTATTAAACGATCCAACAAAATCTGTATATCAGAATTTAGCAATAACTTCTGGGGGTGTAACAGAAACTTTGGGAGGTACATATAATCCTGCAAGAAGGTTTTTTAGTGCTACAGGAATAAACCGTAGTATAGACTTTGGGATTGCATTTACCAGTACAGGGATTATTGTAAGCCCAGCAATAGAAGTAAACGGAAAACAAGCTAAAGAATTTGTGTATAATGCAACTACAGATGAATTTGTAGCTGATTTAGGAGATTCAGATTCAGTAGTAATTTCTTATGCAGATGCTCCACCTTTTTTAACTAATGATAATTTGGTAGTAGTACAAGCAGACAATGCTTATGGTTATATAGATGATTTTCTGTTTGAGGCGCCATCAACATCAACTAATTACAGGTTGTTAAGAGATGAGGTTAATAATGGTTTAAGTGCAGCTGGCTTTAGATTGCAGCGGGTTTCTTTCTTTTTTAGCATTGGAGGAGATGATACATTTAATGTAATACAATATAGATTGGAAAATATAGCAGATGGATCAACATTCAATATCAATCATTTTGTAACTTTTGAGAATGTAGATGGTAAGTTAATTTTAACTGATGATGGTTGGAGTGATCCAGGTTTAATTCCGTTTGTGGCAGCTATAGATAATGCGCTAACCAATCCTTCAGGTTTGTACGTAATGCAAGAAGATTTTAGAGTAAGGTTTACTAATACTATTTTTACTTTCACTAGTGCAGAGGATCCAAGTATAAGAATAACAACTTACGCTTTTCAATAAATACGGACTTTTTATAATTATTAAACATAAAAAAACGGTTAGAAAATTTTCTAACCGTTTTTTGTATTTATTTTTTAATAGCTTCTTATAGATTAGGTAAATCTCCTTCTACATTTTTAGATGGTAAATCAGATTTTCCCATTAAAAAGATATCTACCTGTCTTGCAGCTTCACGACCTTCAGAAATAGCCCAAACTATTAATGATTGTCCCCTACGCATATCACCAGCCGTAAATATATTAGGAACATTAGTTTGGTACTTGCCGTAGGTAGCTTTGTAGTTAGAACGCGCATCTTGTTCTATGCCTAATTGCGTTGCTAAATAATTTTCTGGTCCTGTAAAACCTAAAGCTAATAATGCTAAATCGCATGCCCAAGTTTTTTCGGTACCTTCAATTTCTATTAATTGCGGACGTTCGCCAGGAACCATTTTCCACTCTACATTAACTGTTTTTAAAGCCGTTAATTTTCCGTTTTTATCGGTAACAAATTCTTTAGTGTTTATAAGCCAGTTACGTTCAGCTCCTTCTTTGTGAGAAGAAGAAGTTTTTAACTGTAAAGGCCAATACGGCCATGGAGTTTTTGGAGAACGATGTCCTGGAGGTTTAGGCATAATCTCAAAATTAGTTACAGATTTTGCTCCATGTCTATTAGATGTTCCAATACAGTCAGATCCTGTATCACCACCACCAATAACAATAACATCTTTATCTGTAGCTAAAACTTGGTCTTTTACTTCTTTTCCAAAAACAACTTTTGTTTGCTGTGTTAAAAAGTCCATTGCTTGTACAACACCATCAGCATCAATACCTGGAGTAGGTAAAGAACGTCTTTCTGTTGCTCCACCAGCTAATACAATAGCGTCAAAAGCTTTTAATTCTTCTACAGATACATTTTTACCAACATTAGCATTTACTTTAAAAGTAATACCTTCTGCTTCTAATATAGCTACTCTACGGTCTATAATCTCTTTCTCCATTTTAAAGTTAGGAATACCGTAACGTAACAATCCTCCAACTTCGTCATCTCTTTCAAAAACAGTTACTAAATGCCCTGCTCTATTTAATTGTTGCGCAGTAGCTAAACCAGCAGGTCCAGAACCTACAACGGCAACTGTTTTTCCTGTTCTTTTCTTAGGAGGCTGAGGTTTAATCCAACCTTCTGCAAAAGCACGTTCTACAATATTTTTTTCTATATTTTCAATAGAGATAGGGTCTTCTATAATTCCTAGTACGCAGGCTTGCTCACATGGCGCAGGACATAAACGTCCAGTAAACTCTGGGAAGTTATTAGTAGAATGTAAAATTAAAGAAGCTTTTTGCCATTCTCCTTGGTGTACCATGTGATTAAAATCAGGAATTAAATTTCCTAATGGGCAACCACTATGGCAAAAAGGAATACCACAATCCATACAACGAGAACCTTGCTCTGTGATTTCTTTTTCACTTAAAGGTATCGTAAATTCTTTATAATCTTTAACACGCTTTTCAACAGCAGTGTATTTTTCGTCTTTTCTTTCGAATTCTTTAAATCCAGTTACTTTTCCCATAATTACGATACTGTTAATTCTTCAACCATTGGTTCTTCATTGGCAATGCGCTCTAAAGCTACTTTGTACTCTTTAGGCATTACTTTTACAAATTTAGCTAGGTTGTTTTCCCAATCTGCTAAAACTTCGGCACCTCTATTACTATTGGTATATGCTACATGTTTTTGAATTAACCCTTTTAATTCAGCAGCATCTTCTGCTGTTATAGGGTCAAAATCTATAGTTTCTTCATTACATAAACCATCTGTAAATTTTCCTGTTGTATTTAATACATAAGCATATCCACCACTCATACCTGCAGCAAAATTACGTCCTGTATCACCTAAAACAACAATTCTACCACCCGTCATGTATTCACATCCGTGATCACCTAAGCCTTCTACTACAGCAGTAGCTCCAGAGTTACGTACTGCAAAACGTTCACCAGCAATACCATTAATGTAGGCTTCACCTTTTACAGCTCCAAATAAACAAACATTACCTACAATAATATTGTGCTCAGCTATAAAGTCTGCATCAGCAGGTTTTTTAATAATTAATTTACCTCCAGATAAACCTTTTCCTAAATAATCATTGGTGTTTCCTTCTACAGTATAGGTTATACCGCTTGCTCCAAACACTCCAAAACTTTGTCCGGCAGAACCTTTAAAGTTTAAGTTTAAAGTATCTTCTGGTAAACCTAAATGACCGTATATTTTAGATATTTCATTAGATACTATAGCACCTAAAGAACGGTTTGTATTTTGTATAGGGTAATTTAAATGTGTTACCTCTTTTCTAAAGATAGCAGCATGTGCATCTTTTAGAATTTGAAAATCGATTACATTATCTAAATTGTGATCTTGCTTTTCGGTATTTTTTAAAGTAAAGTTATTGTATTCTGCTGGTTGATACAGAATAGCAGATAAATCTAAGCCTTTAGCTTTGTAATGCTTAATAGCCTTGTTTGCATTTATTTTTTGAGTCTGACCAATCATTTCATCCATAGTACGGAATCCTAATTCGGCCATAATTTCTCTTAATTCATTTGCTACGTAGTAAAAGAAGTTAATTACATGCTCAGGAGTACCTTTAAAGTTTTTACGCAACTCTTTATCTTGTGTTGCAATACCTACCGGACATGTGTTTAAATGACATTTACGCATCATAATACATCCTGAGGCAACTAAAGGTGCTGTTGCAAAACCAAATTCTTCGGCTCCTAATAATGCAGCAATAGCAACATCTCGTCCTGTTTTTAACTGACCATCACACTCAACAACAATTCTAGATCTTAAGTTGTTTAATACTAGTGTTTGTTGTGCTTCTGCTAAACCAAGTTCCCATGGTAAACCAGCGTGCTTTAATGATGTTAATGGTGATGCTCCTGTACCTCCATCGTAACCAGAAATTAATACTACATCTGCTTTAGCTTTAGCTACACCAGCTGCAATTGTTCCTACGCCAACTTCTGATACTAATTTTACGTTAATTCTAGCTTCTCTATTCGCATTTTTTAAATCGTAGATTAGCTGTGCTAAATCTTCAATTGAGTAAATATCGTGGTGAGGAGGAGGAGAAATTAAACCTACAAATGGTGTAGAGTTACGGGCATCAGCAATCCAAGGTAATACCTTAGTTCCTGGTAATTGACCACCCTCTCCTGGTTTAGCTCCTTGAGCCATTTTTATTTGAATCTCTTTTGCAGAACTTAGGTAATGAGAAGTTACTCCAAAACGACCCGAAGCTACCTGCTTAATTGCAGAGTTTTTGTTGTCTCCATTAGCATCTGGCTGAAAACGTCTTCTGTCTTCACCACCTTCACCAGAGTTAGATTTTCCACCTAAACGGTTCATGGCAATGGCTAAGTTTTCATGTGCTTCTCTAGATATAGATCCGTAAGACATAGCTCCTGTTTTAAATCGCTTAACGATTTCTGTCCATGGTTCTACTTCGTCTAACGGAATTGGGTCTAAGTTGTTAAACTCAAACAAGCCACGAATCGTTAATAAGTTTTTAGATTGCTCATTAATAGCATTCTTATAAATATCATACGATTTTTGGTCGCTTAAACGAACTGCTTGCTGTAGTTTAGCTATGGTAGTAGGGTTAAATAAATGGCGTTCTCCATTACGTCTCCATCTATAATCGCCACCAATATTTAATCCTAATCTTTTATCTATGTAAGTATCTGGATATGCGTACTTATATCTTTTGTTTATTTCTTTCTCAATTTCGTATAATCCTATACCTTCTATTCTAGAAGCTGTGTAAGGGAAATATTTGTTTACGAATTCTGAATTAAATCCTACGATTTCAAATATTTGAGAACCTCTGTATGAGTGTAAAGTAGAGATTCCAATTTTGTTCATTACTTTTAAGATACCTTTTCCAATAGCTTTGTTAAAGTTATCTACCGCTTTTTGTTCGTCTAACTCAATAAATCCTTCTTGTACTTGTAAACGGATAATTTCATTAACCATGTATGGGTTAATAGCAGATGCTCCGTAACCAAATAATGTTGCAAAGTGATGCGGTTCACGTGGTTCAGCAGATTCTATTACAATATCAAAATATGAACGCTTACGTAAACGATTCATTTGGTGATGTACAAAAGAACAAGCTAATAGTGCAGGGATAGGAGCTAAACCTTTCTTAGCACCTCTATCAGATAAAATAATGATATTAACTCCTTTGTCTAAAGACTTAGTTATTTCGGTAATGATATTGTCTAGAGCATCTTCTAAACCATTCATTCCCTTTTCTTTTTCATATAAAATTTCGATGGTATCTGCTTTAAAACCATCTACATTTATATTTCTAATTTTCTCTAAATCATTATTAGAGATAACTGGGTTTTGAATTCTTAATTTATGGCATTGGTCTGGAGTAATATCAAAAATATTTTTATCGTGACCTAAGGCTAAACTAATATCGGTAACCACTTCTTCTCGGATACCATCTAAAGGAGGATTGGTTACCTGAGCAAATAATTGTTTGAAGTAGTTTGATATTAATTGAGGCCTGTCTGATAATACAGCTAAAGGAGTATCTATACCCATAGATCCTAAAGCTTCTTTACCAACTACTGCCATTGGTACAATTACTTCCTGAATATCTTCAATAGTGTAATTGTATAAACGTTGTCTTGTTTTTAAATCTAATGTTTCTATAGGACAAACTTCGTTTGTATTAGGAACATCTTTTAGTTGTAAGCTATTTTCTTTTAACCATTTTTTATAAGGTCTTTCAGAAACAATCTTATTCTTTATTTCTTCATCGTCTATAATACGACCTTCGTTCATGTCTACCAAGAACATTTTACCTGGCTCTAAACGACCATGGCTTTCTATATCAGAAGGCTCAATATCAACTACACCTACTTCAGAAGACATAATTAACTTACCGCTCTTAGTTACGGTGTAACGAGAAGGTCTTAGTCCGTTACGATCTAATAAAGCACCTACATAATCACCATCTGTAAAAGGTACAGAAGCTGGGCCATCCCAAGGCTCCATAATGCAAGAGTTGTATTCGTAAAACGCTTTTCTGTCCTCAGACATTGTAGCGTGTTTTTCCCATGCCTCAGGTATAGTCATCATCATTACCTCTGGTAATGAACGCCCTGTTAAAGTTAATAACTCAACAGACATATCCATAGAAGCAGAATCTGATTTTCCAGGTAATATAATAGGGAATAATTTTTCTATTTGGTCTCCAAAAATACCAGACTTCATGATTTCTTCACGAACACGCATTCTAGAAACATTACCTCTTAAAGTGTTAATTTCTCCATTCTGACATAAAAATCTAAATGGTTGTGCTAACTCCCAAGCTGGCATTGTATTTGTAGAAAAACGTTGGTGTACTAGCGCTAAACGCGTTACTAAATCTTTCTGTTGTAAATCTATAAAGTAAGGACCTATATCTTCTGGCATTATTATACCTTTATATATAAGTGTTGTGTTTGATAAACTTGGAATATAAAAATGATTTGCTTCTGACATTTTAGAATTACGGATGGTGTGTTCCGTAATTTTACGAGCAGCATATAATTTAGCTCTAAATGTATTTTCTTCTAAATCTCCTTGAGCAATAAATAGTTGTTCAATATTAGGTTCAGATGCTAATGCTATTTCTCCTAATTGAGATGAATCTACAGGAACTGTTCTCCATCCCAGTATTGTTAAACCTTGATTAGTGATTTCTTTTTCTAACTCTGATTTGCAAAATTTATATTGGTTACTGTTTTTAGGTAAAAAAACCATACCTACAGCATATTTACGCTGTTCTGGAATTTCAAAATCACATACTCTTTTGAAGTAATCGTGAGGGATATCAATTAATAAACCAGCACCATCTCCTGTTTTACCATCCGCACTAACACCACCACGGTGTTCTAATTTCACTAAAATCTCTAAAGCATCATGAATAATTTGGTTATTTTTTTCACCTTTAAGGTTACAAATAAAACCAGCTCCACAGTTTTCGTGTTCAAATTCCGGTAGGTATAAACCTTGCTCTTTCAATCTCATAAATTCATCAGTTTGTTCAAAAATATCGTTTTAATTCTACCAAATAGACCTATTTAGAATAGAATTGCCAAAAAATCTAGCGTTAAGAATAAAACGTTAAAAAAAATGCAAATTTACGTGTTTATATTGTTAATTTTAAGATTATCTTAAAACAAAAGGGCTTTAAGTAGTGAAGCTTAACAAGTTGAGGGGTGTTTGTTAAATTTTTGCAATAGAATATCTGTAACCCCTGTTTTTTAGAAAGATTTGGTGTGGTTTTTTTGAGGATTGAGAAAGTTACCCCCCTAAAAATTTAGGGGTGTTGGTTTGGTGTTTTTTTAGTTTTTTAAAATTTTTCTGGAAATTACTATTTTTTGTATCTCTGAAGTGCCTTCGTAAATTTGGGTAATTTTTGCATCTCTCATAAAGCGTTCTACATGGTAATCTTTAACATAGCCATTACCGCCATGAATTTGTATGGCTTCTATACTTACATCCATAGCTACTTGCGATGCGTGTAATTTTGCTATGGCACTGGATAAATCATAATTATTTCCTTGGTCTTTGTCCCAAGCTGCTTTGTATACCAAGTGCCTGGCTGCTTCAATTTGCGTATGCATGTCTGCTAGTTTAAATGCTATAGCTTGATGATTGCTTATTTCTGTTCCAAAAGCTTTACGTTGTTTAGAATATTTTAAAGCTAATTCGTATGCGCCAGCTGCAATACCTAAGGCTTGGGCAGCAATACCTATTCTGCCGCCAGCTAATGTTTTCATAGCAAATTTAAAGCCAAAGCCATCGTCTCCAATGCGGTTTTCTTTTGGGATTATAACATCGTTAAATAGTAATGAGTGTGTATCACTGGCACGTATTCCTAATTTATTTTCCTTAGGCCCAATTTCAAAACCAGGTATACCTTTTTCTACAATTACTACATTTATTCCTTTGTGTCCTTTTTCTTTATCAGTCTGCGCAATAACAAGATAAATATCTGCAGAATTTCCGTTGGTAATCCAATTTTTTGTGCCATTAACAATATAGTGGTCTCCTTTATCTATTGCTGTTGTTTTTTGGGAAGTTGCATCACTGCCAGCTTCTGGCTCAGAAAGACAAAAAGCACCTAGTTTTTTTCCTGAAGCTAAAGGTTTTAAATATTTTTCTTTTTGAGTTTCGGAACCATACATTTCTAAACCCCAACAAACCAGAGAATTGTTTACAGAAGCTATTACTGCAGCAGATGCATCTATTTTAGAAAGCTCTTCTAAGGCAATTACATAGGATAATGTATCTAGGTCGCTACCATTGTATTTAGAGGATACCATCATCCCTAAAAAACCAAGATTTCCCATTTCTTTTATTAACTCTTTAGGGAATTGTTGTTTTTCGTCTCTTTCTATAACACCAGGTAATAGTTGATTTTGAGCAAAATCTTTTGCTGCTTCTTGTATCATTAGTTGTTCTTCTGAAAGTGAGAAATCCATAGTTTTAGTCTTATTTTATATTTAACATGCTCTCTAAAGCTATTAAATTTTAATGATATTACTGTAAATTGATAAGTTTTTTAATAAAAGGTGCAAATCTGTGATACTCTGTGCTACTTTTTTATAAAAATTATTGTATTTAATATATTGAAATAACATACATTTGTGAAATTTAGTATGATTACGATTTTTTAACTAGTTAGAGTGGAAATTAAATATCCCAATTAGTACATTTGCTGAAAATGGATTAAAATAATAATAACCAATTATAAAACTTAAAGGAGCAGAATATGGAAACTATCATGATTATTGTATTTGTTGTCGGCTATTTGGCAATAACACTTGAGCATAACCTAAAAATAGATAAGCTTATCCCGGCTTTGGCGATGATGGCTATTTTATGGGCTTTTATGGCATTAAGTATAGATAGTTTTTCTACTTGGTTCGATTCTGCTAAGCATGCTTTAATGGATAATTTTGGTTTGCTAAATCATGAAGAAAAGCTGCATTTACTAGAAGAAACGTTGTTACATCACTTAGGTAAAACAGCAGAGATTTTAGTATTTCTTTTAGGGGCAATGACAATTGTAGAAATCATAGATTACTTTGATGGTTTTTCTACAATTAAAGGATTTATAAAGACAAAAAGTAAGAGTAAAATCTTATGGATTTTTGCATTTTTAGCATTTATATTATCTGCTATTATAGATAACCTTACGGCAACAATAGTATTAATTTCTATACTTCAGAAAATAGTACATGACAGGGATGCGCGTTTATGGTATGCAGGTTTAATTATTGTAGCAGCAAATGCGGGTGGAGCATGGTCTCCAATAGGAGATGTAACTACTACAATGTTATGGATTGGTAATAAAGTTAGTACTGGAAAATTAATATCTTATTTATTAATACCTTCTTTATTATGTATGTTAGTACCAACAATAATAGCTTCGTTTATGCCAGCTTTTAAAGGAGAAATAGCAGGAGAAGAAGAAGGAGAAGATAAACCAAAAAGTAAATTTGGACCAACAATGTTATACCTTGGATTAGGAGCTATCGTTTTTGTGCCAATATTTAAAACAGTAACACATTTACCTCCTTACGTAGGTATGATGCTTTCTTTGGCAGTAGTAGCCACATTTGCAGAAATATATAGTAGCTCTAAGTTTAACATTTCTCAGATAGATGGAGAAGAGGAGCATGCTTCAGCAGGTCACCATAGTCCAGTACACCATTCTTTATCTAAAATAGAATTGCCAAGTATATTATTTTTCTTAGGAATATTAATGGCAGTTGCTGCATTAGAATCATTAGGTTTATTATTTGGTTTTGCAGATACATTAAAGCAGTCTATGCCAATGTTAGGAACAGAAATGGCTGGTACACAAGTATCAGATTTAGTAATTCTTTTACTAGGAGTAGGTTCTGCGGTTATAGATAATGTACCATTAGTAGCAGCGAGTTTAGGAATGTTCTCAGAAGATTTAGATAATCCGTTATGGCACTTTATAGCTTTCTCTGCAGGTACAGGTGGTAGTATGCTAATTATAGGTTCTGCAGCAGGTGTTGTTGCTATGGGAATGGAGAAAATAGATTTCTTTTGGTACTTTAAGAAAATAGCATGGTTAGCTTTAGTAGGATTTTTAGCTGGTGCTGTAGCATTTATAATTATGAGAAATTTTGTATTGTAGTATACTTTTATTTGTATATAAGCGTTAATAAAACAACTATAATTACACAAAATATATGTTATTGTTTCAGAACCTTGTTGAAGAAACTGGGGTAGGTGATGCTATACCAGAAGAAAAAACACTTTCAATAGTAGATTTAATAGTTAATGGTGGTACGGGTAGTATTGTAATTATTGCCGTATTATTTGTAATGCTATTTGTAGCCTTATATATTTATTTTGAGCGCATATTTGCTATAAAAGCAGCTTCTAAGATTGATGATAATTTCATGAATCAGATTAGAGATCACATTACCAACGGAAAATTAGAAGCAGCAAAAATATTATGTGCGCAAACAGATTCTCCTGTGGCAAGATTAACAGAGAAAGGAGTTTCTAGAATAGGAAAACCATTAGATGATATAAACACTGCAATAGAGAATGCAGGTACTCTAGAAGTTTATAAATTAGAGAAAAATGTGAGTATTTTGGCTACTGTTGCAGGTGCTGCACCTATGATAGGCTTTTTAGGAACTGTAATTGGTATGATTTTAGCATTTCATGAAATGGCAAGTAGCGGTGGGCAAGCAGAAATGGGGTCATTAGCATCTGGTATTTATACTGCAATGACAACTACAGTTGCAGGATTAATAGTAGGTATTATTGCCTATATAGGATACAACCATTTGGTAAACAGAACAGATAAAGTAGTTCATAAAATGGAAGCCAATGCGGTAGATTTTCTAGACTTATTAAACGAACCTCTATAATTTTTTGTTATGAAATTAAAAGGTAGAAATAAAGTAAGTCCAGACTTTAGCATGTCTTCTATGACAGATATTGTGTTCTTATTATTGGTTTTCTTTATGTTAACCTCTAATTCGCCAAACGCTCTAGATTTATTGTTGCCTAAGGCAAAAGGAAAATCTACCAATACACAAAATGTTTCGGTAAGCATAAATAAAAAGTTAGAATATTTTGTTAATAACGAGAGAATTAACGGAGAATATATAGAAATTGAATTAAAAAAAGCACTACAAGGACAAGAGAAACCAACGATTATTCTAAGAGCAGAAGAAAGTGTTGCAATTAAAGAAGCAGTAAATGTAATGGATATTGCTAATAGGAATAATTATAAGGTTATTTTGGCAGTGCGACCTAATTAATGTCGTTTTTAAACACAAAACACAAAAAAAAGTCTTTTACACTTACTACTATATTGGTAAGTGCTTTACTCTTATTGCTTTTTTATATTGGGTTGACTTACATGGATCCGCCTGAGGAAAAAGGGATTGCAGTAAATTTTGGTACTACAGATTTTGGTAGTGGTAAAGTGCAACCAAAAGAAAAAATAAAATCTGAGCCTTATAAAAAACCAATAAAACCACCTGTAGAGCAGCAAGAGGTAAAAGAGGTGGTTCCAGAAAAATCTTCAGTAGATAATAAACCTTCAGAAAAAGTTTTAACACAAGAAAGTGAAGAGTCTATTCTTATAAAACAACAAAAAGAAGCGAAACGAAAAGCTGATGCTGAGGCTAAAAAAGCGAAGGCAGAAGCCGATAGGGTAGCAAAAGAAAAACAAGAAGCCCAAGAACGTTTAAGAAAAGAGAAAGAGGCTAAAAAGAAAAAGTTAGATCAACTTATGGGAGGCCTTAATAAGTCTGATGGTGAAGCTACAGGTGGAGAGGGAGACGATAACAGAGCCGGAGATAAAGGAAAACCAGAAGGTAACCCGTATGCAACAAGTTATTATGGCAACTCGGGAGGAGGCTCAGGAGGATATGGACTAAATGGGCGCTCCTTGGTAAATAAAGGAAAAGTAGAACAAAACTGCAACCAAGAAGGCAGAGTAGTTGTAAAAATTATAGTAGATAGAAACGGTAAAGTTATTAGTGCTACACCTGGTGTAAAAGGAACTACCAATAGTGATCCTTGCTTATTAGAACCTGCTAAAAAAACAGCTTTTAAACACAAATGGAATTTAGATGGTAATGCACCAAGTAAACAAGTAGGTTTTGTAGTTGTTAATTTTAAATTAGGCGAATAGTACATTTAAAAATGACGTACAAGGAAACTTTAGATTGGATGTTTACACAGCTTCCAATGTACCAAGAGAAAGGTAAAACAGCTTTTAGTGGAAAATTAGATACTATAAAAGCGCTTAGTCTACACCTAAATAGCCCTGAGAAAAAATTTAAAAGTATACATGTTGCTGGTACCAATGGAAAAGGGTCTAGTAGTCATATGCTGGCATCAATACTACAAGAAGCTGGTTATAAAGTAGGGTTGTATACTTCCCCTCATTTAAAAGACTTTAGAGAGCGTATAAAGATTAATGGAAAGCCAACAAGTAAAGAGTTTGTGGTTTCTTTCATAAAAGATAATAAAGCCTTTTTTAAAACTAATAAATTGTCTTTTTTTGAGATGACTGTTGGTATGGCATTTTTATACTTTGCCAAAGAGAAAGTAGATATAGCTATTATAGAAGTTGGTTTAGGAGGTAGATTAGATTCTACGAATGTTATAATGCCAGAAGTGTCCTTAATCACCAACATAGGATATGATCATACCGATATTTTAGGAGATACATTGCCAAAAATTGCTAGTGAAAAAGCAGGAATTATAAAAGAGGGGGTACCTGTAGTTATTAGCGAGTATCAAAAAGAAACAGAAGAGACTTTTATTTCTACAGCTAAAGACAGAAAATCTAAAATTGTATTTGCTAGTAAATCAAAAGATAAAGAATATAAAACGGACCTTTTGGGTGACTACCAAACTAAAAATATCAAAGGAGTTATTGCAGCTATAAAAGAATTAAAAGATTTTAATGTAAATGATAATCATATAGAAAGAGGGCTTTTAAATGTAGTTGCTAATACAGGTTTGTTAGGAAGATGGCAAAAATTACAAGATTATCCGGCTGTTATTTGCGATACAGCTCATAATAAAGAAGGTCTGTCGTTAGTTCTTAATCAAATAAAGCAACAGCAGTATAATACTTTACATATTGTTTTAGGTGTGGTAAGTGATAAAAATTTAGACGAAATATTACCATTGTTTCCTAAAAATGCTATTTATTATTTCTGTTGCCCTAAAATTTCTAGAGGTTTAAATGAAAAAGTTTTAATGGAGAAAGCTACTGCATTTAAATTGAAAGGTAATAGGTATGAATCTGTAAATAAAGCACTTAAAGTAGCTAAAGAATCTACTAGGAAAACAGATTTAATATATATTGGCGGTAGTACTTTTGTTGTAGCAGAAATAGTTTAGTTTTTTTATCATTTTTTCTTTGGTGATACGAAAAACAGTCTTATATTTGCACTCGCTTATCGGAATAGCGATAAAGTTATTTGTTGATTTAGGGCTCTTAGCTCAGTTGGTTTAGAGCACCTGCCTTACAAGCAGGGGGTCACTGGTTCGAATCCAGTAGGGCCCACAGTAACAAAAGAAAAGCTTCACAGAAATGTGGAGCTTTTTTGTTTTCTAAAACAATTATTTTCTTTTTTTATTTAAAAAGTGACTTTCCTAAAATATTTGTGTCTTAATAAGTATAGAAGATAAAAACAATGATAGACTTATTTATAATACAATTATTCTTAGTTATTAGTATATTAATATTTTTAGTAGCTATAGGAGTTATTCTCTTAATGTCATCACCCCTTGGAGAAAATAAAAAAGCAAGAGATTTTCGTAATAAAAAATATAATGGAGGTGTGTAACTATTTAAACACTAATCGCACATTTTTCATTAATAGCCATCTGTTATAGATGGATAGTTCTGGGGAGCATGTGGTAGTGCTTCCTAAGGATTTGGTTTTTTTGGTTTGTTTTTAAGGCCTCCTATATAGGGGGCTTTATTTTTTTAGTATAATAGCTTATTCACTTTTTTTAAGCGAGAAAATAATTTAATTCTATAACTTAGAGGTGTAGTAAGTGACTTTTTTTAAAAAACTGTGTCCTAAACTAAATAAGGCACTAAATAAATAAAATTGGGAGAAAATACTGTTTTTGAAGATTTACCAGATCAAGAACTTATTTATAAGATAGTTAAGGAAAAAAACACTATGCTATTTGAAATACTTTACGATAGGTATGCAAAAGTAGTATATAACAAGTGTTACAGTTTTTCTAAATCTGATAAAGAAGCAGAAGATCTAACACAAGATGTTTTTTTAATGTTATTTATAAAATTGGGGAGTTATAGCGGAAAGTCTAAATTTTCTAGCTGGTTGTATTCGTTTACCTATAATTTTTGTGTTAATTATGTTAATAGGAATAAAGAACGAAAAATTAAAGATGCTTCGGCTCCAATAGAAGATAATGAGCATAAGTTAAAAATAGAAGTAGATGATGAAAGCATATACAGCATGCGATCAGATAAATTAAAAAAAGCATTAGAATTAATAGACCCTGAAGATAAAAAAATACTTTTATTAAAATATCAGGATGATGTTCCTATAAAAGAGCTAACAGAACTCTTAGGAATAGGAGAAAGTGCAGTAAAAATGAGATTAAAAAGAGCTAAAGCTCGTATAGTAGAAACGTATAATAAACTACCCTAGATATGTCAGACAACAATAAAAATCCATTTAAAGAAATGGAAGATTCATTGCGGGAAGTACCACCTCATATGAAAAAGAAAGTAATGAGCGATATTGCTAATGCAAAATTAGTAATGGATATGGCAACATTGTTTACTTATAATTACACTTCTGCAATAGAAGGAATGTTTAAAACAAAATCATAAGACTAATTAAGAGAATAATATGGAAATAATGAATAGTTTAGAGGAAGCTCTTTCGGGATCTTTAAAGTCAATTTTTGCAGATATAGCATCGGCATTCCCTAAAATTATTGGGGTAATGGTAATTCTTTTAATAGGTTGGATTATTCATAAAATAGTTAGGGCTATTTTAAAGAAGATATTTAAGGTTGTTAAAATAGAAAAAATATCAGAAAAAATAAATGAAGCCAAGCTTTTTGGAGATAGTGATGTAAAAGTTGATCTGTCTAAAATTTTATTAGGTTTTGTAAAAGGAGTATTGCTGTTAATGTTTGTTATAATAGCAGCAGATTTTATGGGCATGACTATCATTTCTACAGAAATAGCTAATTTACTAAGGTATCTTCCTGTATTATTGAGTGCAATGGCTATTTTTATGATAGGTCTTTACGGGGCTAAGCTAGTAAAGAAAGCTTTAGAACGTCTTTTTAATTCAATGGGTATAAGCGGAGCAAAAATTGTAAGTAGTATAGCTTCTACCATTATCGTTATTTTTGTAACTATCACAGCGCTAAATCACGCTAAAATAGATACTACAATTGTAACAAGTAATTTTACACTTGTTCTTGGAGCTTTTCTTTTAGCTTTTGCTATAGGTTTTGGACTGGGTTCTAGGCAAGTGGTAGATAAGTTATTAAAAACATTTTATGCGCGTAAAAACTATACAGTAGGCGATAAAATTAAGTTTAATGATATAGAAGGTACCGTTGAAAATATAGATGCCATATTTGTTACTTTAAAAACAAAGAAGGGAAAGTTAGTAATTCCTATAGATGAGATTATAGAGCATAGAGTTGAAGTAGAATAGCTTAGATTTTTAAGTTATTTTAAAAAAGCATAGTTTAGAGGAAATAAAATTTTCCTATGAACAATAGTAAAAAAATAGGACTGATATTAGGTCCTATTTTATTTTTTGTAATACATAGTTTGCCGTTTTTTATTGTATCAGAAAAAGGAGATGCCGTTATAGCTATTGCTGTTTGGATGATTGTTTGGTGGATTACAGAAGCAGTATCAATTGCAGTAACATCATTACTCCCTTTAGTTTTATTTCCTTTGTTAAAAATAATGCCAATAGCAGAAGTAGGGGCTAACTATGGCAGTCCTATTATCTTTTTGTTTTTTGGAGGCTTTGTAATGGCTTTGGCATTAGAGAAAGTAAACCTTCATAAGCGTATTGCATTAACCATTATTAAATATACAGGAACAACACCTAATAAGATTATTCTTGGCTTTATGTTGGCTACAGCTTTTTTAAGTATGTGGATAAGTAATACTGCAAGTACAGTTGTAATGTTGCCAATAGCTATATCTGTAATTAAATTGTTGGTGAATGATGCTGATGGTTTTACAAAAAACGACCAAAATTTTGCAGTAAGTGTTATGTTAGGTATTGCATTTTCTGCTAATGCAGGAGGCATTGCAACAATAATAGGAACACCTCCAAATTCTGTATTAATAGGGCTATTAGAAAATGAATATCAAATTCAAATTTCTTTTTTTAAATGGATGACAATTGGTTTGCCTTTTTCAATTATAATGGTAACTGTATGTTATTTAGTATTAGTAAAATGGATGTTTCCTAATAAGAACATTCAGTTTAGTGCATCAGGAGCTATTATAGCAACAGAATTAAATAAGCTTGGTAAAATCTCTGGAAAAGAAAAAATGGTCTTAATTGTATTTGCTATAACTGTTTTTTTATGGGTATTTAGAGCATTAATTAATGAGTTGTTTCCTAATGTGGCTTTATCGGATACTATTATAAGTATAATAGCAGCTATTTCTCTATTTGCAATTCCATTTAATATTACCAAAGGAGATTTTATTCTAAAGTGGAAAGACACGGAGAAATTAGCATGGGGAATTCTTATTCTTTTTGGAGGGGGCTTGTCTTTAGCAAAAGGAATGTCTTCTAGCGGAATTGTTACTATCGTTACAGAAACTATTGCCACAGCAGAAATAAGTATGCTTGTTATGGGGGCTTTACTTATTGTATTAATGTTGTTTTTAACAGAATTAATGAGCAACGTAGCTTTAGTGGCAGTTTTAGCGCCTGTTATAGCGGGTATAGCAATAGGATTGCAAATTCCGATACTATATTTATTAATACCAGTAACTATGGCTAGTAGTTGTGCGTTTATGTTACCAATGGCAACACCACCCAATGCAATAGTATATGCAAGTGGCTATATAAAAGTAAACCAAATGGTAAGAATAGGGTTTATTTTAAATTTAATTGCAGTATTAATATTAATACTTGTATACCAATATATAATTCCATTATTATTTTAAAAACAAAACCCCTATTTAATAGAGGTTTTGATTTGACTAATTATAATAACACAATGTAAACAATATGTGTTTACTATTAAAGACGTATAAATATTGCTGTCGTTACATTTTATACCTATTTTTTTTGTTTTTATATCAAAGTTTATTAAATTGTAGGAAAATACGTAACATCAGATTTGTTTGTTTTTACAACAAAAAATATTTGTTACACAACAAACTCTTTGATGCAAGGTTAAAAAATAGTTAAATTTAGGTATAAATAAAACCCCCAATCTTATGTCCTACAAATATCGAAGTCTACTATATTTTTCATGTTTTATTATTTGCGCATTAGTGTATAATAATATAGAAAACAATACTGATTCAATGGTAGCATTAGAATCAGGAGATGTTAAAGAAATGCCTGTAAATGAATCTTTATCGGCAAGTAATAATTTTGAAGATGATGAAATAAATACAGAGTTCCCCTAATCTTATCTTTTAAATATAGAGTAAAATAACCTCTACTATTTTTAATAGTAGAGGTTATTTTTTTACCAGTATTTTAAACCAATTCCTTTATTTCTAGTCTTAAGAATATAATCATAAAATAAAAGACATGAAAAAAATAATTTTGATACTCTTGGTATTAGTAAGTTTTATAGGAGTTTCGCAAGAACATAAACCAACGAGAAAACAAGTTGTAGATATGACGCCAGAACAAATGGCAACATTAAAAACAAAAAAAATGACATTGGCATTAGACTTAACAGATAAACAATATAATGATGTTTATACGGTAAATTTAGAGCATGCAAAAATAAGAAAGGCTAAAATGGCAGAACGTAAAGCAATAAGGGATAGTGGAGAAAAAGAAGAGCCTACAGCTGAATTATTATATGCGAGAAAAAACGAAAAATTAGATAACATGATTGCTCATAAACGAAAGATGAAAAATATATTATCTGAAGAGCAATATAAAAAATGGGAAAAGATGCATCGTAGAAAAGGAATGCATCATAAAAGAGGAAATGATAATAAAAAAAGAAAAATGCATTATAAAGAAAAGCACTTAGATGAGTAGAGACTTATATTAGATTTTGTTACACTATTAAAAATAGCCATGTCATTTTAAGATATGGCTATTTTTTATGGTGTTGCTAATGGTGCTAATAGCAGAAGATTTTTCTTGTAATTAAAATATTATAAATTACTTGTGAGCTTGTTTACTGGTAGTTTACTATTGTAAGTGTTAATAAGCTATATTTGGTTATTAGGCGCTAACAAAATGGTAAAAGAGAAGTGAAAAAAATAGTATTTATAATTAGTAGTTTATTATTAGGGTGTAGCTCAAATACAAAAGAGAATACAATTATCATTGCAACTGCCGCAAACATGCAATTTGTAATGCCTATATTAGTTAAGCATTTTACAGCTAAAACAAATATAGCGTGTGAATTAGTTATAGGGTCTTCAGGGAAATTAACAGCGCAAATAAAAGAAGGGGCACCTTATGATGTATTTGTCGCTGCTAATATAAAATACCCAACAGAAATATATAATAGCGGACAAGCACTTACAAAGCCACAAGTGTATGGTTATGGTAAATTGGTACTATGGTCAATGATAGATACTATAGCGCCACAAATAGTAAATTTAAAAGCTGATTACATACAGCATATAGCCTTAGCAAATTCTAAAACAGCTCCTTATGGAGTAGCTGCGGTAGAAGTATTAAAAGCGTATAATTTGTATGGCGAATTAGAAGATAAATTAGTTTTTGGCGAGAGCATAGCGCAAACAAATCAGTTTATAAATTCAAAATCGGTAGAAGTGGGCTTTACAGCCATGTCTGTAGTATTATCTCCAAACATTAAAGGAAAAGGGAATTGGATAGCAATAGATGCAGCATTGCATAAGCCTATAAAACAAGGAGTTGTTTTAATTAAGCAAGAATCAAAAGATAATAAGCATGCACAAAAGTTTTATAATTTTCTTTTTTCTACAGAAGCAAAGAACATCTTAAAAAAATATGGATATTTGGTAAATGAATAATTTAAAAGGGAAAATTATAGCGCTTAATACTAACGGAAGTTTATCTTTAGTTACTATTAAAATTAATGATGATGTAACCTTTAAAGCTATTGTAATAGATACACCAGATACAGTTGCTTATTTAAAAAAAGATAACTTAATTAAGGTTTTATTTAAAGAAACAGAAGTTGTAATAGGAACTAATATAGACCATAAGATTAGTTTGCAGAATAGAATTAAGGGAACAATAAAAGAGATAAAGCAAGGTGTTTTACTAAGTAAAGTAGTAATAGCAACAGATGTAGGAGATATTGTTTCTGTAGTTAGTACAACTGCCATAAAAGAACTCTCTTTAGAAGAAACTAAAGAAGTGCAAGCAATGGTTAAATTAAATGAAATTATGATTGCAGAATAATGAACTGGGAACCTATTTTATTAACTTTTAAACTTGCTAGTATAACCACTCTTATACTGGTGTGTATAACAATTCCTTTGGCGCATTGGTTGGTACATACAAAAACAAAGCTTAAGCCAGTTATAGAAACCTTAGTGAGCATGCCGTTGGTATTACCACCTACAGTATTGGGGTTTTATTTTTTAATAGCATTTAGCCCCGGTAATTTTTTTGGAAGTTGGTTAAATGAGTGGCTTGGAATTAAATTAGTATTTTCTTTTTCTGGGCTTATAATAGCATCGGTATTGTACAGTTTACCATTTATGATGCACCCAATACAATCTGGTTTTGCAAGTTTGCCCAAGACACTTACCGAAGCGTCTTATGTAATGGGAAAATCAAAAACTACAACACTTTTAAAAGTATTATTGCCCAATATAAAAACTTCTTTATTAACGGGGGTAGTACTCTCTTTTGCGCATACAGTAGGGGAGTTTGGTGTGGTGTTAATGATTGGAGGTAATATTCCCGGAAAAACAAAAGTGGCATCTATAGCTATTTATGATGAGGTAGAAGCTTTAAATTATAGTGCGGCTAATTTTTATTCAGCAGTTTTATTTGTAATAACATTTTGTATTCTATTATTGGTTTATTTAGTTAATGGAGGGTATCTTAAAAAGTATTGGAAATGATTCAATTAAACCTAAATAAAGTATTAGATACTGCAGATGGTAAAATGAATCTAGCATTAGATATTGTTATAGCAGAAGGTGCTTTTGTAACTTTATATGGCGATTCTGGAGTAGGAAAAACATCAACCTTAAGAATGCTATCAGGATTATTAAACCCCGATAGTGGAAATGTTGTTGTAAACGGAGAAACATGGTTTAATTCAGAAAAAAAAATAAATAAAAAACCTCAGTTTAGAAACATTGGCTATGTGTTCCAGGATTATGCACTTTTTCCTAATATGACAGTGCGTCAGAATCTTGAGTATGCCTCATCAAAAAATAACTCCTCTAAAAAAATAGAAGCAATTATCGAAATTTTGGAGTTAGGTAAACTTCAAAGTAAAAAGCCAGAAACATTATCTGGCGGACAAAAACAACGCGTGGCTCTAGGCAGAGCCTTGGCCCAAAATCCTAAAATATTATTGTTAGATGAGCCACTTTCTGCACTAGATATTAAGGCCCGTCTAAAATTACAAGACTATTTATTAAAGGTACATAGAGAGTTTAATTTAACAGCGATACTTATAAGTCATGATATTGGAGAAATTTTAAAACTATCAGATTATATATATGTATTGTCTTCTGGTAAGGTAATAAAAGAAGGGAACCCGCAAGATGTATTTGCAGCAAATAATATAAGTGGTAAATTTAAATTTGTTGGTGAAATACTAAAAATTGAACCTCAGGATGTAGTTTATGTAGTAACGGTTCTAATACAAACCAATGTAGTAAAAATAATAGCACAAGAATCTGAAATAAAGGAAATGAATATAGGAGATAAAGTAATGGTAGCATCTAAAGCTTTTAATCCTGTTATTTTTAAAATATAAAGTAGAATGAAAAATTATAGAACACAATTTTTATTATTTGCGGTTACTTTACTATGGATTACGGGTTGTAATAAGATAAGTAATGAAAAAGGTACATTTGGTAGTGATCTTGCCTTGCTTAAAGAAAAATCGAACCCTATAATATTAGCCGATAATGATAAGCAAATTATTGTGTCAGCAGAATACCAAGGTAGGGTATTAACAAGTACTTCTAAAGGGTTAAAAGGCTTAAGTTACGGTTGGTTTAATAAAGACATCATAAATAGTGGAACTTCTAAAGAGAATATAAGTAAAATTGGTGGAGAATCTAGAATTTGGTTTGGACCAGATATAGGACCTAATTCTGTTTTTTTTGATCCTCTAAAATCAGAAGAAGAAAGAGAGATTGAAGCACAGAAAGATTTAAATACAGTGCCTTTTAAAATATTAGAAGAGACTAAAACATCTACAAAGTTTGGAGGGCAATTAAATTTAGAAAACCTAAAAGGATTTAAATTTAAGATTGATGTAACCCGCGATATAAGTTTGTTAAGTAATGAAGATATTAATGATGCATTAAAATTTAAGTTGCCCAATACAGCTTCGGTAATAGGGTATAATGTAACTACAACAATGAAGAATATCGGTAGCAAAAATTGGTCTAAAGAATCAGGTTTATTGTCTGTTTGGGATTTAGGATGCTACCATCCAACACCAAAAACTAGAGTTATTATACCTACAAAAGGGGCGCTAGAAAAAGCAACGGTATATTTTACAGAATTAGATAGCACTAGAATACAAATTAAAAATAATGTATTGTATTATAAAGCTGATGGTGCTTATTTAAATAAGATAGGATTAAAGCCAGCATACACTTTACCTTTTTTTGGGAGTTATTCTCCAGAATTAAATCTTTTAACGATTATAAAATTTACGTTTGATGGTGATACGTCTTATGTAAACTCTCACCCTGTAGACACAGAAAACCAATATGGAGGAGATGTAACTAATGTTTTTAATGATGGTGTTATAGGAGATATAGGTCCTTTTGGTCCTTTTTATGAGTTAGAAACCTCTTCCAAAGCCAAAGAGTTAGTAGTGGGAGAAACTATTGCGCATTCGCAAGAGGTGTACCATGTAGAAGGAGCTAAAGAAACTCTAGACGGTGTATTAAGGGCTATTTTTGGGGTTTCTATAGCTGATGTAGAAACCGCTTTGCCTTAGTAGTTATTCTTTAGTTAATTTAAAAACTCCGCCACCTTGCTCTAAGGTCATTTCATTATTTGTTGGGTCAAATTTTAGAACAATACCGACTTGGTCAAATTTAAATTCATCTTTATTGGTTGCTTCTAAGTTAAAAGATGGCTGACCAGTAGCTTGTGCAATTAAAATATTATTAGATTTAGTAATAGTAATTTTTAAAGGAAAACTAGGGCTAGCGTATGTGCCAAGATATTGGTCTAAGTCTTCTGAGCTTAGTACGTAAGTTTCAAATGTTGGTATGTCAAAATTTTTATTAAAAATAGTACTTAGTAATGCAATAGAAATTTTGTTATTATCATAATTTGTTCCGTTAGAAGTTAAGGCAAAAGCACATTTCTCTTTTGGAAAATACCCAAAAACAGACCTAAAACCATCTATACCTCCGGTGTGGCCATAAGAAAACATGTCATGGAATGGTATTTTAAATAACCCCAAGCCATAATTGTCTTGTATAGTTGTCATTTTAGTTAAGCTTTCTTTGGAAATAATTTTGTGGTTAAATAAAGCTTCTGAAAATAGTAATAAATCACTTGGAGTAGAAACTATTCCGCCAGCACCTAAGGGAATAGAGGTGTCTGTTTCTGTTTGTTTTTCCCATTCTCTTAAATAAACATAAGAATTAGATTCATTATTTGTTAAACTAATTTTGCTCCCTAAATAGGTGTTTTTTAAATTAAGAGGCTTTACGATTTGTTCGTTTAAAATATCGGAAAAAGGCTTCTTGTATATTTTTTCAAGAATATAAGATAAAAGCACATAGTTAGAGTTACTGTATGCTGCTTTTGAGTTTGGAGTAAAATCGCTATCAGCTTTAGCTATGATAGCTACCATTTCTTTTTCACTTTTAGCTGTAGTATTGTATTCGTAATAAGCTTTGTCGTTGGTGAAATTATAAATACCACTTCTGTGGTTTAATAAATTACTAATGGTAATAAGCTTACTGTTTTTTATACTAGGAAAATATTTTTCTATTGTTTGGTTTAAATCTATTTTCCCTTCTTCAGCAGCTTTTAAAATTAGGGTAGCAGTAAAAGTTTTAGAAATAGACCCAATTCTATATTTTGTGCTTTTATTAGGCTTTTTATTTGTGTTAATATCAGCAAATCCAATTTGGTGAGTGTAAATTATTTTACCGTCTTTTAGTAAAGCAATACTACCCATAAACTTATTATTTAAATCTAAAGATTTAAAATAGTTATTCAGTTTTAGGGAATCAATACTCTGACTAAATCCAATTTGAATTGAAAGTAGTGCTATAACTAAAAATAAAAATCTTTTGTACATTTTAAAAAGTGTTTTTTGTTGCTAATGTACAGTTAGTATCATAACAACATAAAATGTTACACTGTTTTAAAAAAGATTTAGGTTTTTATTGTTTAGCTTATGAAGAAATTGTGACAATATTATGCTTGCAGATACCTTACCAGCCACCAGAAGCACCGCCGCCGCCGAAGCCGCCGCCGCCGAAGCCACCACCAAATCCTCCGCCACTACTACCACCAAAACCACCTCCAAAGCTTCCGCCTCCAGAGGAACGTCCCATATTACTTAAGATTATAATATCTCGTAAATCAAAACCAGAAGAACGTCTACCACCGTTTCCACCACCATTACCTCTTTTTTTACTAGATAGAATAATGATAATAATTATAAAAATGATAAAAGGGAGTAGCGCTTGGAAAGGAAAACCCTGATTGTTGTTAAAAGTGCGTTCTTCTTTAAATTCGCCATTTAATACTTTAAAAATAGCAGTAGAGCCATCTTGTAAGCCTTGGTAAAAATTACCAGCTTTAAAGTGTGGAATTATTACGGTTTGTATAATGCGCCTAGACATAGCATCTGTTAGGCTACCTTCTACACCATAACCTGTATTTATCGCTATTTTACGGTCGTCTTTAGCTAAAAGTATAAGAACACCATTATCTTTTCCTTTTTGTCCAATGCCCCATTTTTGTCCCCATTGCGCACCCAAGTAATTAATATTTTCTCCTTGGGTAGATTTTATAATTGCAATAACTATCTGAGTAGAAGTACTATCAGAATAACTAATAAGGTTGTACTCTAATGATTTTTTTTGAGAAGAATTTAATAAGTTAATATAATCATATACACTAGTTTCTTCTTTTGGCTTTTCAGGAATTTTATATTGTGCAATAGTAAAGCTAAAGCATAATAAGTGTAAAAGAAGAAAACTAACCTTTAGATATTTCATTGCTTAATTCATTTACATCTCCATGTTTCCATGGAAAATGACGTTCTAATTCTTCACCAGCTTTTAAAACACCGTTAATTATTCCTTGCTTAAAATTCCCTTTTTTAAATTCAGCTTCTATGGCATCTTTGGTACTGTTCCAAAAATTATTAGGTACAACTTTATTGATACCAGTATCTCCATAGATTGTAAATTTACGGTCCAATACAGCAACATAAATTAATACACCATTATCCTCTTTGGTGTTGTCCATTTTTAGATAATGAAATACTTCTTTAGCTCTGTCTAAGGAGCTTAAATTTGTTGTAGCTTCAATATGTACCCTTATTTCGCCAGAAGTATTTTTTTCAGCTTCAATAATAGCATTTACTACTTCTAGCTCTTCATCAGCTGTTAAAAAATCTTCTACTTTAGACATGGGATTTTATTTAAAATCAAAATCAACGTCTGGTGCTTTTTCAGAACCTGCTTCTGATTTAAAATATGCTAATTCATCAAAATTTAACAAGCTAGCAAAAAAAGAACCAGGGAATTTTTTAATTAAAACATTATAGGGTTCTACAGTAGCATTAAAACGGTCTCTAGCAACATTAATTCTATTTTCTGTGCCTTCTAATTGCGATTGCAATTCTAAAAAATTCTGATTTGCTTTTAAATCAGGATAACGTTCTACAGTTACTAAAAGACTTTTTAAAGCTCCACTTAAACCACCCTGCACTTTGTTAAACTGTGCTAATTGTTCTGGAGTAATATTTGTTGGGTCTATAGAAACAGAAGTTGCTTTTGCACGAGCATCTATAACTGCTGTTAAAGTACCTTTTTCAAAATCTGCAGCACCTTGTACTGTTTTAACCAAATTTCCTATAAGATCATTTCTTCTTTGGTAGGCACTTTCTACATTTGCCCACGTTTTGGTAGACTTTTCTTTAAGAGTTACAGCCTTATTATTAAAGTTAAATGCGTAGATTCCTCCGATTATAGCTAATAAAACTAGAGCTATAAGTGAAATTCCTAAGCAACCTAAGCTAGCAATGGCTCCTTTTTTCATGATAAATTAATTTAGGTTAGTGTTGTTATAATTGACTCTTAATTTTTAAGAGCTCAGCTTTTACATTTTCTAGTTTTTGTATAATATCAAATTTAGAAAAAGATTTGTCTTTTCCTTCTTTTAAATGTGTTTTTGCTCCTTCTAAAGTAAAACCACGTTCTTTAACTAAATGGTAAATAAATTTAAGATTGGTAATATCCTCAGGCGTAAATTTTCTATTACCTTTTGCGTTTTTTTTAGGTTTTATAACATCAAATTCTTTTTCCCAAAAACGTATTAAAGAGGTGTTTACGCCAAAAGCTTTGGCTACTTCGCCAATACCATAATATCTTTTTTCTGGGAGATTTAAATGCATTAATCTAAAGATTGGTTTTCTTGTGAAGCATGCTTCAACATATTATTAAATTCGGTCTGAGATAAACTGCCGTAATAAAAATTAATAGGATTTATACGTTCTCCATCTTTAAATACCTCATAATGTAAGTGTGGAGCTTCAGAACGCCCTGTGCTACCCACAAAACCTATAAGGTCTCCGCGTTTTACTTTTTGTCCTTTTTTAACATTGTACTCACTTAAATGGGCGTATAATGTTAAATAACCATAACCATGATCTACACGTATATGCTTACCGTAACCAGAAGAATTATTATCTGCTCTTGTTATTTTTCCATCACCAGAAGCGTATACAGGACTTCCTCTAGGCGCGGTAAAATCCATTCCTCTGTGCATTTTTCGTGCTTTTGTAAAAGGATCAGAACGCCAGCCATAACCAGATGCCATTCTAGTTAAATCTTCGTTTCTAATAGGTTGTATAGCAGGGATAGCTAGTAATAGTTTTTCTTTTTCTGCGGCTAGCTTGGTAATTTCATCTAAAGATTTAGATTGTATTACCATTTGTTTTTGAATAATATCTAAACGCTTTGTAGCACCAATAATCATATCAGAATTATTAAACCCTTCTAGTGATTTGTAGCGGTTTATACCTCCAAAACCAGCTCTGCGTTGTTCTTCAGGAATTGGATTTGCTTCAAAATATAAACGATAAATATTATTATCTCTATCTTCTATATTGGTTAGTACTTGCTCCATTTGCTCCATTTTTTTATCTAATAGTTCAAACTGAAGCTCGTAATTTTTTAATTCTCGTTGTAGCGATAATTCTCTTGGAGTGTTTATAAATGAGGTGTTTAGCAATATGGTAAGCCCTAATAAACCAAATAATATAGACCCTAATATAAAAAAGAAAAGGTTTCTATATTTCTTAGATTTTTTGTTTTCAATCTCCCTATAAGAGAGCGTATCTGGATCGTAAAAATATTTTACTTTAGACATAAATGGATTTATCCTATTTTTGTGCTTTTGTTTAGCAAACTTAACAAATATAAAAATTGTTTTGTATAAACACGTAAATTTATCAAAAGCATAGTCTTTTCTCATGAAATCCCAAGAAGTAAGATCCCGTTTTTTAGATTTTTTCAAAGAAAAAAGTCACAAAGTAGTTCCATCGGCACCAATGGTGATTAAAGATGACCCAACTTTAATGTTTACAAATGCTGGTATGAACCAGTTTAAAGAATTCTTTTTAGGAAATAGTGTTCCTAAAAATAAAAGAGTAGCCGATACGCAAAAATGTTTGCGTGTTAGTGGTAAACATAACGATTTGGAAGAAGTAGGAATGGATACCTACCACCATACCATGTTCGAAATGCTTGGAAATTGGAGCTTTGGAGATTATTTTAAAACAGAAGCTATACAATGGGCATGGGAGTTTTTAACTAAAGAGTTAAAAATAGATAAGGATAGTTTGTACGTATCTGTTTTTGAAGGTAGTGATGATGCCGATCAGTTAGAAAAAGATAATGAGGCATACGATTTATGGAAAGCTATTGTTCCAGAAGATCGCATTATCATGGGAAATAAGAAAGATAATTTTTGGGAAATGGGGGATCAGGGTCCCTGTGGTCCTTGTTCAGAAATACATGTAGATATACGTTCTGCCGAAGAAAAAGCAAAAGTTTCTGGAGCATCTTTAGTAAATGAAGACCATCCGCAAGTTGTAGAGATTTGGAACTTGGTTTTTATGCAGTACAATCGTAAAGCTAATGGCGATTTAGAGCCATTACCAGCAAAGCATGTAGATACAGGAATGGGATTTGAGCGTTTGTGTATGGTAATGCAAAACGTAAAATCTAATTACGATACAGATGTTTTTACGCCTATTATCCGTGAGATAGAAACTATAACAAATAGTGAATACGAAAAAGATGAAAAAGTATCTATTGCAATTCGTGTAATTGCAGATCATATTAGAGCGGTGTCTTTTTCTATAGCAGATGGTCAGCTACCTAGTAATACAGGAGCAGGTTATGTAATTCGTAGAATTTTAAGAAGAGCTATACGTTACGGATTTACATTCCTAAATACCAAAGACGCATTTATGTATCGTTTGGTAAAGGTTCTAAGTGATACTATGGGAGCATCTTTTCCAGAGTTAAAAGAACAACGCCAATTAATAGAAAATGTAGTAAAAGAAGAAGAACAATCTTTCTTAAAAACCTTAGATCAAGGATTGGTGTTGTTAGATAGCGTTATTGCGAATGCTAAAGGAAAAGAAATAGCAGGAAGAAAAGCTTTTGAGTTATATGATACTTTTGGTTTTCCTATAGATTTAACAGCATTAATATTAGGAGAACGCGGCTATACTTTAGATGAAAAAGGATTTGAGCTTGCTATGCAAGAACAAAAGAACAGATCTAGATCTGCTTCTGAGGTTTCTAAAGAAGATTGGATTACAATTTCTAAGGATAGCGAACAAGAATTTGTTGGGTATGATGTGTTGGAAGCTAATGTAAAATTGGTAAAATACAGAAAAGTAACTTCTAAAAAAGAAGGAGAGCAGTATCAATTGGTATTTAATTTAACTCCTTTTTATCCAGAAGGTGGAGGGCAAGTAGGAGATAAAGGGTATTTAGAAGCTGTTAATGGCGATGTAATTTACATTATAGATACTAAAAAAGAGAATAACGAAATTGTTCACTTTGCTAAAGATTTGCCAAAGAATATAGAAGAAACATTTAAGGCAGTTGTAGATAAGAAGCAACGTTTCCGTAGTGCTTGTAATCATACAGCAACACACTTATTGCATCAGGCATTACGAGAGGTTTTAGGAACACATGTAGAACAAAAAGGTTCTGCGGTACATTCTAAATATTTACGTTTCGATTTTTCTCATTTTTCTAAGTTAACAGTAGACGAACTTAGAGCAGTAGAAAATTTTGTAAATGCACGTATAGAAGGGCAATTGCCATTAGAAGAATCTAGAAATATTCCTGTGCAAGAAGCTCTTGATCAGGGTGCTATGGCATTATTTGGAGAAAAATACGGAGACACAGTACGTGCAATTCGTTTTGGACAATCTATAGAGCTTTGCGGAGGTACACATGTTAAAAATACAAGTGATATATGGCATTTTAAAATAAAAGCAGAAAGTGCTGTTGCAGCGGGTATACGTAGAATAGAGGCAATTACGTCTGATGGTGTAAAAGAATTTTATTTAGAGAATAATAAAACTTTATTTGAGGTAAAAGACCTTTTAAACAATGCAAAAGATCCAGTAAAAGCAGTAGCTTCTTTACAGGAAGAAAACGCGAGCTTAAAGAAACAGATAGAAAGTTTATTAAAAGATAAAGCCAAAAATCTAAAAGGAGAACTAGCTAATGAATTAACAACGATTAACGGAGTTCAATTTTTAGCAAAAAAGGTAGATTTAGATGCTGCAGGTATAAAAGACCTTTGTTTTGAAATGGGAGCTAATAAGGATGATTTATTCTTGTTGTTTGCTACAGATCAAGGAGGTAAAGCGGTGCTGTCTTGTTATATATCTAAAGCACTTGTGGCTAATAAAAACTTAAATGCAGGAACTATAGTTCGTGAGTTAGGTAAGTATATCCAAGGTGGTGGTGGTGGACAACCATTTTTTGCAACTGCAGGAGGTAAAAACCCTGCTGGTATAGCAGAAGCTTTGGAAAATGTAAAAGGATATTTGGAATAATAATAACCACTCCCTTTACTAAAAAAGGGAGTGGTTATGATTTAAGTTATAGTACTGTGTTTTAATTTGATTACTAATATCATTTTTTAAATTTTATAGTTTGTTGTAATACTTACTAAAGTGATGGAGATAAAAAGAACTAATTCGGAGAGCGTAGATTTCAAAAATCTTGTGAAAGATTTAGATGCTTATTTAGCTGTTACGGATGGTGATGAACATTCTTTTTATTCACAATATAATAAGCTAGATAAAATAAAGCACGTTGTTGTTATTTATGAAGATAATGTTGCTTTAGGATGTGGGGCAATAAAAGAATACGATGCTAATACTGTAGAAATAAAGCGTATGTATACTACTCCCAAAAGTAGAGGGAAAGGAGTAGCAACATTAATTTTATCAGAATTAGAAAAATGGGCTGCTGAATTATTGTATAAAAAATGTATTTTAGAAACGGGTAATAAGCAGTTAGAAGCAATTGCATTGTATAAAAAGAATAAGTATACCATAATACCTAATTATGGACAATATATTGGTGTAGAAAACAGTTTTTGTTTTGAGAAAAAAGTAAGCTGAAAAAAGCATCAATTCGAGTGTTTTGTTACTGTAACCTCTCGATTATGTTTGAGATGACAGAAGACAAAATGTGTTGAGAATAGCTTTTTAAATCAAAACACTTCTTCCAAATTCGAGGTACTAGAATTGACGGTTTTTTGGTTGAAAAGAGGGCTAAATAAATAATATAAAGATGAAACTACAAACCCAAGTGCCATTAAAACATGGAAATAATAAGGTGGACTATACAAGTCAGTTGTTATTATTAGGTTCTTGTTTTGTAGAAAATATTGGAGAAAAATTAGCGTACTACAAATTTCAATCAGTTCAAAATCCATTCGGAATTTTATTTCACCCTAAAGCAATAGAAACACTTGTTGCAAATGCTATAGAAAAGAAAAAATATACAGAAGAGGCTGTTTTCTTTTTAAACGAACGTTGGCATTGTTTTGATGCTCATTCTAATTTAAGCGATGTTTCTAAAGAAAAACTATTACAAAAATTAAATAGCGAATTAGAAAGTACGTTAGAACAAATAACAAAGGCTACACATATTGTAATAACATTAGGCACAGCTTGGGTATACGAGTATATTAAAAAGGAAACTATAGTAGCTAATTGCCATAAAGTACCTCAGAAAGCATTTGTAAAGAAGCTTTTATCGGTAGATGAAGTTGTAGAGAGCTTAGAAAATAGTATAGCTAAAATACAAGCAATTAATCCTAATGTTCAATTTGTATGTACTGTTTCTCCAGTACGTCATTTAAAAGATGGTTTTGTAGAAAATCAGCAAAGCAAAGCGCATTTAATTACAGCCATACACCAACTAAAAGAAAAAAGTATGCTGTCTTATTTCCCTTCCTATGAAATTATGATGGATGAGCTTAGAGATTATCGTTTCTATGCAAATGATATGGTGCACCCTAATCAATTAGCGGTAGACTATATATGGGAAAAATTTTCTAAAGTATGGGTTTCAGAAGAGGCTATAACTATTTTAGATAAAGTGGCTGCGGTACAAAGAGGTTTAAAGCATAAAGCATTTAACCCACTATCTAAAGAGCATCAGCAATTTTTAAGCAGTTTAGAAAAGAAAATTGTGTATCTTCAAAATCAATATCCATTTATGAAATTTTAAAATGAAGGTATATAAGTCTAAAATTGGTTATGAAATTATAATTTTTATAGTAGCACAATCATTATTTTTTACAGGATATCATGTGTTTAACAATGAGGATATAAAAGAGATTTTGACCGTAAATGGTGTTTTTTTACTAGTGTTGTTTTTCTTTCTACACTTATCGTATAAAACAAAATATACCATTGTAGAAAATACATTAAAAGTGCAATGTGGTTTTTTCTATAAAAAAGAGTTTGATATAAATGCAATGAAATCTATTGCTAAATCTCGTGATATAACTTCAGCTCCTGCACCATCTTTAGATAGAATAAAAATACGTTATAATAAATTTGATACTTTACTCTTGTCTCCAAAAGATAAAATAGGTTTTGCTAAAGAATTAGTAAGTGTAAATTCATCTATAGAAAATAAAATAGTATGAGGAAAGTACTAGTAGGGATTCTTATAGCGGCAGTATTTATTTTAAGTTATCATTCTTGTAATGAAGCAAAAAAAGAGAAAGAAATACTAGAAGAAAGTTCAATGCTTATACAGCAACAAATAGCGAATGTTTCTAAATTAATAGTAACAGAAGGGCATTTTGCTGAGGTTTATAATTATAAAGACTCGCAAGAAGTTTTAGGTAACTTGTTTACAGCAAATAAAAAGGCTTTGGTAGTTGTAAATGCAGAGGTTACTGTTGCTTATGATTTAAGTCAAATTAATTTTAAGGTTAATGAGGAAACAAAAACATTATATATAACAAGTATTCCTGACCCCGAAATAAAAATTAATCCCGATTTTGAATATTATGATATTACATCGGATTATTTTAATCCTTTTAAACCAGAAGATTACAATAAGATAAAAAGGAATGTAAAAGCCTCATTACTTAAAAAAATTGAAGCATCAAGTTTAAAAAAGAACGCTAGTAATAGATTAATTAGTGAGTTGTCTAAATTTTATGTGCTTACCAATTCTATGGGGTGGACCTTGGTTTACCAACAAGAAGCCGTTACTGCTTTAGAAGATTTTAATAAAACAATTCCTTTTATAAAAGAATAAAACCGCTACTAAGAGCGGTTTTATTGGTATTATTTTGCAGCTACAATAGCTGTTGGTTTAGGAGGGTAAGCTTGCATAATTTCAGAAACAAACTTTCTTATGCGCTCTTCCTTCTTTTCTATATTTTTAGTATTTGTAATGGTTCCAACTCCTTTTCCTTGCCAAACTAATTGCTTGCTCTGGGTATCTATTACATCTACATACAAAGAACCTTCGGTACGGGTACTTACGGTATTTCCGCCAATACCACCGCCCCAAAACCATGGGTTCCACCCCCAGCCAAAGCCGCCACCGCCCCAGAAGTTGTTATTGTAAATATCTACTTGTTCTCTTTCTTTGGTAAAAATACTCACTAAAATATCTGGAGTGCTAGATTTAGAAAAACCTTTAGCTGTCATTTCAGCATCAATGGCTCTTAATATTCTTTTTTTGTCTAAATCAGATATTTGAGCTTTATCTATACCACTTTTATAATAAGCATATGTTTTGTAAGTATTAAAATTAGCTTCCTTATCGTAATCAGACAATACTCTTACAGAAGTACACGAACTTAATAGTAAAATGGCAATCACAGGAATTGCTAGTAATTTTAAATTTTTCATAACAATTTATTTATAGGGTTAAAAACAGTCTGCTTTGTACTAATAAAATCTCAAAAATCATGCCGAAATACTCTAAAGTATTTGGTTTGTAGTAGTTTATGTAATTGTGGTCTTTTATAAGGTTTGTATAAAGATAGAGTTAAATAACAGTATTGATTTAAAAGGTTTTATAAAAACACTTTAATTGGTTTTTTGGTTAAAACCATAAGGACAATGCTTACAACCATTTTCGCAGCAATATCCTCTTTTTAAGTGATATTGTTTTGTAAAAACTCTATATCCGTTTTCAGACCAGTAAAAATCACCATCTTCGATAGGAATTATTTTTTTCATTTTTTTTAAGGAGCTCAGTATTAATTTTATAAGATGTAAAAATAGATGAATTATGTTAATAAGTGTGTGGCTATGATTTAGTATTGCCTATATGTACTGATAAAATTAAAATTTATTCCGTTTATCGTTTTTGTTAGTAATAAAACTAAGATATAATATATAAAAGCGTTTTTACAATTATCTTTGGTAAGGTTGTTGTTTACCATTATATATGATATTAGTATTCAAACATTTTTTTTATAAGAATTACGTAGGTTTATCTTTATGGCCTTTTATTATTCTTAAAAACACATCACTTAAAGAGGATTCGGTTTTAATTAATCACGAAAGAATTCACTTAAAGCAACAATTAGAATTATTTATTATTCCCTTTTATGTACTCTATTTAATAGAATGGCTTGTTAGAAGTTTATTGTATTTAGATACTTACAAAGCATATCAAAATATAAGTTTTGAGAGAGAAGCATATCAAAATGAAGATGATATGGATTATGTAAATAAAAGAACGGTTTTCAGCTTTATTAAATATCTTTGAAGCAGAACTAAGAATAAGTGAATACCTTAAACCAGGAAGTAAATCTTGCTATTTTAAAAGAAAAAAAAATAACTCTTCATATAAAAAGGGAAGATAAAATACACCCTTTTATTTCTGGGAATAAATACAGAAAATTAAAATACAACCTTTTAGAAGCAAAGCAAAAAGGGTTTAAAACACTATTAACCTTCGGAGGGGCTTATTCTAACCATATTGCGGCAACAGCTTACGCAGGTAAAGAATATGGGTTTAATACTATTGGAGTTATAAGAGGAGAAGAAATTTTTGATAAATGGGATAAAAACCCAACACTCTCTTTTGCAAATACTAATGGTATGCAATTTAAATTTGTTTCTAGAGCTCTTTATAAGGAAAAAGAAAAGGTTTTGTTCCTTAACGAGTTACAGAAAGAGTATGGAGATTGTTACATAATTCCCGAAGGAGGAGCTAATCTTTTAGGAGTAAAAGGATGCCAAGAAATACTAACAGAAAAAGATAGCGCTTATAATGTAATAAGTTCGTGTGTGGGTACAGGAGGCACTATTTCTGGTATTATTAATGGTTCAAAATCAAATCAAAAAATTTTAGGGTTTACGGCTTTAAAAGGAGAATTTCTAAAAGATGAAATTCGTAAATTTGCTACGAAAGAAAATTGGGATTTAGAAACTAATTATCATTTTGGAGGTTACGGAAAAGTAACACCAGAGTTAGTAGCATTTATAAATGATTTTAAATTAAAAACAACAATTCCTTTGGATCCTATTTACACAGGAAAAATGTTGTACGGAATTTTAGATTTAATAGCTAAAGATTATTTTGAGCCCAATACAAAAATACTGGCAGTGCATACAGGCGGCTTACAAGGTATTGCTGGAATAAATAATATTTTAAAGAAAAAAAAATTACCACTAATAAGTATATGAGATATTTTCTGGGAATAATAGCATTAATTCTTTTAATAAGTTGTGGCGCTAAAAAAAGGACTGTAATAACGAAACAAAAAAAGACAGTTACAACAACTAAAACAAAGCCTTACGGAGAAGCAACAAACGCAGATAAAGGCCTATATCCTATGCCTATAGATAATGGGGAGTTTAAAAAGTTTCCAATAAGTTCTGTTGAGGATTATATAGGTAATTTTACAGAAATTGCTCAATTCGAGATGAAAGCCTATGGCATACCAGCGAGTATAACTTTAGCGCAAGGAATTTTAGAAAGTGGATCTGGTAGAAGTGAGTTAACATTAAAAAGTAACAATCATTTTGGTATCAAATGCCATAAAGGTTGGGAAGGAGATGTAACGTACCATGATGATGATGAAAAAGGGGAGTGTTTTAGAAAATACAATCACCCTATGTATTCTTTTAGAGATCATAGTATCTTTTTGTCTTCTAGAGCACGATATTCTTTTTTGTTTGATATAAAACCAGGGCATTATAAAAAATGGGCTCATGGTTTACGTACAGCAGGCTATGCTACGGATAAACGTTATCCGCAAAAATTAATTTCTTTAATAGAAAAGTACAAGCTCTATTTGTATGATAAAGCAGTTATAAAATTAGGACACGCCCCCGAAAAGGCTCCTAAAAAATATAATTATCAGGTACATGTGGTAAATAAAGGAGATACGCTGTACTCTATTTCAAGAAAATATTTTGTGTCTGTGCCAGAATTAATGAAAATGAATCAATTAAAAGATAGCAATCTTGCTATTGGTCAACAACTTATTATAAAATCAGAAAAAGCTAATTAATCTATGATTTACAAAAGAAGTAGTACTCTTTTTAATGAAGCAAAACAATATATTCCTGGAGGTGTAAATTCGCCAGTAAGAGCATTTAATGCAGTAGGAGGCACTCCTATTTTCGTAAAAGAAGCCAAGGGAGCTTATTTGTATGATGAAGATGGTAATAAACTTATAGATTACATAGCATCTTGGGGGCCACTAATTTTGGGTCATGCACACGAACCAGTAATAAACGCTGTTATAGAAAAAGCAAAGAAGGGAACTTCTTTTGGAATGCCAACTGAGATAGAAACCGAATTGGCAAAATTAGCAGTGTCTATGGTACCCAATATAGATAAAATTCGTTTTGTTAATAGTGGTACAGAAGCATGTATGAGTGCTGTTCGTTTGGCTAGAGGGTATACAGGGAAAGACAAAATAATAAAATTTGCAGGTTGTTATCATGGCCACTCCGATTCTTTTTTAATACAAGCGGGTAGTGGTGCTGTTACTTTTGGAAGCCCAAATAGCCCCGGAGTAACTCAAGGTACAGCTAAAGATACATTGCTGGCTAATTATAACGATTTAAAAAGTGTGGAAGCATTAGTAGCTGCTAATAAAAATGAAATAGCGGCTATAATTATAGAACCTATAGCTGGTAATATGGGTTGTATAATACCTTCGGAAGATTTTATAAAAGGCCTAAGAGAATTATGTACTCAACATGGAATTTTGTTAATTTTTGATGAGGTAATGACTGGCTTTAGATTAGCAAAAGGAGGCGCACAAGAAGTATTAGGTATAGATGCCGATATTGTTACGTTTGGTAAAGTTATAGGCGGAGGTTTACCTGTAGGAGCTTTTGCTGCTAGAAAGGAAATTATGGGGTATTTGGCACCAGAAGGCCCCGTATACCAGGCAGGTACATTAAGCGGTAATCCATTGGCAATGAGTGCAGGTTTAGCAATGTTAACAGAGCTTAATAATAATCCAGATATATTTAGAAGTCTTGCAGATAAAACAGCTTACTTACACAAGGGTTTAGATGCTGTTTTAGCAGCAAAGAACATACCGTACCAAATTAATAGGTTTGGAAGTATGATTTCTGTGCATTTTACTGATGAGCCAGTAGTAGATTTTACCTCTTCTGCAAAAGGAAATAATGAAACTTTTAAAAAGTATTTTCATGGTATGTTGGCAAAAGGTATTTATTTGCCGCCGAGTGCTTTTGAAAGTTATTTTTTAAATGATGCTATATCTTATGACGATTTAGATGCTACAATTAAGGCATTAAAAGAATTAGAGTTGTAAACTCTTTTTAATATAATAAAAAACCTCAGTGTAAAGCAATATTGCTTTACACTGAGGTTTTTTTGTAACGAATTAAAAATTAGATAATTACGTATTTTTTGCTGCTTTTTTTGTAAATTAATAAACAATTAACTTAAAAACAGCGAATTATGAATTCAAAAGTATTTTTAGTTCTAAGGATAATCTTTGGGTTATTCCTTTTGGTATTTGGTTTTAATAAGTTTTTCCATTACATGGAATTTGGTAAAATGTCTGAAGCGGCTATGAATTATTTTTCGGCGCTTATGAGTACAAAAACGCTCACGATTGTTGCATTAGTAGAAATTTTAGCAGGTATTTCTCTTTTAATAAATAAGTTTGGGGCTTTAATGATGATTGTTTTACTTATTATTTCGGTAAATGCAATTTTATTTCATGCCTTTTTAGAGCCAGGTTCTATATCTGGGGCACTTATTTTATTATTTTTAAATGTAGTTATGCTATTTGCTTATAAGCAGCGTTATCATGGCATTCTAAGACCTTAGATTTATCTTAAATATTTGTAAATACCATTTCAAGTTTTAAAAGAGGTGGTATTTTTTTGTGCTTATTCTATTGAGTTATTTTTATAGCTTAAAGACAATTAGTATTTAATTAAAAGGTATTGTTTATTTGCATAATAGATTTGTACCTTAAAATAAGAATCCATTTGATAAAACTACCTAGTAATAATACATCCAAAGTTGCAATAAAATTAAAGCCACTAGCAGAAACCTTGGTTAAGAAAGGACATCCGTGGGTTTTTGAAAATAGTATTGTTAAACAAAATAAAGAAGGTAAGTCTGGAGATTTGGCGGTTATTTTTGATAGTAAAAAGAATAAGTTTTTGGCTTGTGGTTTTTATGATCCCTATTCGCCCATTCGCATAAAAATTTTACAAGCAAATAATCCTGTAGTAATTAATAAAGAATGGTTTTCTAATAAAATAGAGCAAGCCTATAACAAACGTATTTCGTTATTACAGACTAATACCAATAGCTATAGGTTAATTTATGGTGAAAATGATGGTTTACCATCTTTGATAGCAGATGTTTACGATAAAGTTTTAGTAGTTAAGCTATATGCTTCTTTTTGGTTTTATTACTTAAAGGATATACTACCACTCTTAATAAGTATTAGTAAAGCAGAAACTACAGTCCTGAGACTTAGTAGAAATGTGCAAAAAGAGAAAAATGAATTTAATTTTACTGATGGACAGGTTATAGATGGAGAATTAAAGAATGAGGTTGTTATTTTTAAAGAACATGGTATTAATTTTTCTGCTAATGTAATTCATGGGCATAAAACAGGTTATTTTTTAGATCATAGGGCAAATAGGAAAAAGGTGGGTGAAATAGCAAAAGGGAAAACAGTGTTAGATGTTTTTTCTTATGCAGGAGGTTTTTCTGTGCATGCTTTAGCAGGTGGAGCTAAAGAAGTAACAAGTTTAGATATTAGTAAACCAGCATTAGAAATAGCAAAAAGTAATGCAAAGTTAAATAAGTATACAGGGAAACATTTAACAATTGCAGGCGATGCTTTTGTTGCACTAAATAAATTAGCAGAGGAAAAAACAACATATGATATTGTTGTAATAGATCCACCATCTTTTGCAAAGAGTGCTTCTGAAGTAGATAGGGCATTAGCTTCCTATAAAAAGTTAACAACTCTTGGTTTAAAATTGGTGAGTAAGAACGGCATTTTGGTGCTAGCATCTTGTAGTTCTAGAGTAACATCCGAACTGTTTTTTAATTTGGTAGAAAAAACACTTTTAAAAAATAATATAAAATATAAGATTCTTAAAAAGACGTTACACGATACAGATCATCCAATTTCTTTTAAGGAAGGAGCGTATTTAAAATGTATTTATTTGGAAATGATATAGTTAAATTTTACATTATTCTAGGTATTATAAATTATATTTATAGTTTTTTTCTTACTTTTTAAAGATGTATAAACTTATTTTTTGTATTTTTGATTAATCCCCCTTATAGTGTTCATGTATAAAAAAAGTAAGTATGTATTCTTTAGTATACCGATCTACGTTATGTAGTGACTTTAGTATGGGGTCTTTTGTAGAGATGCTTTACAAGGCAAGAGAGTTTAATGCAGCAAATAATATAACGGGGTGTTTATTGCACCATCAGGGTAAAATTGTGCAATTATTGGAAGGAAATAAGAAAGAAGTGAAATCTTTATTTGAGAGAATAAAAAAGGATACTAGGCATAAAAATGTTCTGCTATTAACTACAGAAGAAACTTTTTTTAGAATTTTTGGAGATTGGAGTATGATTTATGAGGATGTTGATAAGACCAATCATAGTTCTAAAAAAAGAGAACTATTTGAAAACATTTATCATTCCTCAAGGTCTATTTACTTGCCTAGTACATCTAAACTTACACTTTGGTCAGAAGTTAATTTAATGTTAGATGAGACTGTAGTTGAGTTAAATTAAAACAGTCTATATTGAATTTATTTTTCAGGAGGATATTTAGCTAAAACTTTAATTGCTATTTGTAGTAATTTTTGCTCTTTAATTTCTGGTGATGCATTTTCTTTTAAGGAGCTTTCACTAATAGCATTCCAAAATAAAGCATCTTTTTCTCGGTCAACAAAATCAAAACTAATTTCTCTTTCTATACTAGGTTTTCCAACGGGAATGCCAATGGATAAACCACCACCGATAGATCCATTACCACCGCCAACACCTATGTTTGTATTGCTATTTTGAGACCCTCTAAAAGTTTTACTTTTAATATTAATGTAAAAATCGGGTTCTTCAGAAAGTTTAAAGCCTTTTGTTTGCATAGTGTTATCTATGGCGAGTAACAAGCGTTTAGTATCAAAAGGACTAAGCCCAGTTTCCATATCTGGATAATAATTGTAGGTGGTATAATTAGAAAAGTCAGTAGCCTTATCATAATCGTAATTTACCCTGATACCAGCGCATGAAGTAAAAAACAAAATAAATAATACAATGCTTATCTTTTTCATTTTCATTGTTTTATATAAAAATAGTGAAAAAATAATATATCTTGTTTATTGGTACATTTATTGTAGGTTTTTTATTTCAAATTTAAAAAAACATAAAATGAAACAATTACTATTAATTGCGCTAACATTATTTCTTTTTTCTTTTCAAAGTATATATGCTCAGATAAATATTACTGATGAAACAATTATTAAGGATCATACAGGTAATAGAATATCTACGGCTAAGTTTGCAGAGCTTATTAAAACAGGAGATTGGGGAATTACACAAAAAAAGAATGGAGAAGGAAAATTGGCTTACATAGAACTAAATAAGTTAACCCCTGAAGAAATAGAAAAAAGGAGAAAAGGAAAAAAAAGATATGAAGAGAATAAAAAGATGGAGGCTAATATTGTTGGAAAAAAAGCTCCTAATTTTTCTGTTAAAGATGTAAATGGTGCTGCAATTTCCACAGAAAGCACAAAAGGAAAAGTAGTAGTTTTAAATTTTTGGTTTACATCTTGTAAACCTTGTATAACAGAAATACCTCATTTAAATAAAGTTTATAATACATATAAAGATAATGATAAAGTTGTTTTTGCCTCTGTTACATGGAATAATTTAGACCAAGTAAATTCATTTATAAATAAACACCCTATTAATTTTCCTATTGTTGTTAATGAAAGAAAAACTTGTAATTTATTTAATCCTTCCAAGTATTTTCCTTTAAATATTGTTCTAGATAAAAATGGAAATTATGCTAGTTATTTAACAGGAGGTAGAACAGATATAGAACAAGTACTATCTAGCTCTATCCAAAAAGCATTAAAGACTAAAACAGCAGAATAGTTTGTAGCAAAAATAATCCCAAAATAGGTGTAAATTATTTTGGGATTATTTTTATAAGTTAAAATTGTGATTTATGTTAATTTAACATCTTCCACAGTTTATCTTTAAGCTCAGTAATACCTTTTTGAGCTACTGAAGATATAAATATGTATGGAGCACCATTTAGGTCTTTATCTAATTCGGTACGCATTTCGGCTTCTAATTCATCATCGAGCATATCGCTTTTAGAAATAACAATTAGGCGTTCTTTGTGTAACAATTCTTCGTTATATCTACGAAGCTCATCTAACAAAATATTATATTCTTTACTAATATCATCGCTATCAGCAGGAATTAAAAATAACAAAGTAGCATTACGTTCTATATGTCTTAGAAAATAATGCCCCAAACCTTTTCCTTCTGCTGCACCTTCTATAATACCAGGAATATCTGCCATTACAAAACTTTGAAAGTCTCGGTATTTTACAATGCCAAGGTTAGGTTTTAGCGTAGTAAATTCGTAATCGGCAATTTTGGGTTTAGCAGTGGTAATTACAGATAGTAAGGTAGATTTTCCTGCATTAGGGAAACCAACGAGTCCTACATCTGCCAATACCTTAAGTTCTAGAGTTATTTGTTTTTCTTCTCCTTCTTTTCCAGATTGGGCATATCTTGGCGTTTGGTTGGTAGCAGATCTAAAATGCCAATTACCTCTACCGCCTATACCACCTTTAGCAATAATATGTTCTTGGTTGTGCTCTGTAATTTCTAACAGAATAGCATTGGTTTCAGTATCTCGTATTACTGTTCCAAGCGGAACATCTAAGTAAACATCGTCACCATCTGCACCAGAACTTCTACTTTTACTACCATGCCCTCCATGGCCCGCTTTAAAATGCCTTTTATATTTATAGGTAAGTAGTGTCCACTGATTTTGGTTTCCGCGCAGAATTATATGACCTCCACGACCACCATCTCCACCATCTGGTCCTCCTTTAGTAATAAATTTTTCTCTATGTAAATGTACAGAGCCTTTACCTCCTTTACCAGAGGTGGCATATATTTTTACATAATCTACAAAATTGCCTTCCGTCATTTTATTTATTTGGAGTTTTAATAAGTGCTAAACTTAGAATTTAGTGTCTTATAAACTGTTAATTACTGCGCTTAAGCGTTCAGTAATTTCTTCTATAGAACCAATTCCGTTAACACTATGGAATTTTCCTTGTGTTGTGTAATATTCTTTTAAAGGCGCTGTTTTTTCATTGTACTCATCAAAACGGAAACGAATTTTACTTTCGTCCTGATCGTCTGAACGGCCACTTACTTTTCCTCTTTCTAATAAACGTTGTATTAATATTTCGTCATTAGCCTCTAAAGCAATAGTAGCATCAATTTTCATATCCTTAGACTCTAAAAAAGTATTTAAAGCATCTGCTTGTGTTGTAGTTCTAGGGAAACCATCAAAAATAAAACCACCAGCATCAGGATTTTTTTCAACCTCGTCTTGTAACATACTAATGGTTACTTCATCTGGTACCAACTCACCTTTATCAATATATGATTTTGCTAAAGTTCCTAATTCTGTTCCGTTTTTTATATTGTATCTAAAAACATCTCCGGTAGAAATATGTTTTAAATTGTATTTTTCTTTTAAAAATTCTGCTTGTGTTCCTTTTCCAGCGCCAGGCTTGCCAAATAAAACAAGATTAATCATATGATTTTCTTTTAGTTGATATATTTCTTTAAGGTTTCTACCTTGTTCGTTATAATCTAATCCATAGCCTACAATAAACTTATCTGGAATTTCCATTCCAACATAATCAATAACATACTCCCCGTTATAAATCGATGGTTTATGAAATAAAGTAGCTATTTTAAACTCTTTAGCATTGGTATTACTAAATAAATGTACCAATTCTTTAAGTGTTCTTCCAGTATCAATAATATCTTCGAGAATAATAATACTTCTGCCCTCTACATTATCAGGAACATCTAAAAGCGTTTCAACAATTCCGGTAGAAGACAATCCGCTGTAAGAACTTAATTTTACAAAAGAGACTTCGCATGGATGTTGATATTCCTTTAAAAAATCTGAAACAAACATAAAAGCCCCGTTAAGCACACCAACAAAAATGGGAGTTTTGTCTTTGTAATCTTTAGCAATTTTTTCTGCAACTTTTTTAACAGCAGTAAGAACTTGTGCCTCAGATAAAAAGGGTTTAAAGTATTTGTCGTGAAGCTTTATCAATGGAATAAAATTTATAAGATGGCAAAGATAACATTTTGCTTTTGCTTTTTAAATACATTAATGATGTTTAAGATTAAAATGTATTTTTGCAAAATATAATAGTTAGCTATAACTAACCTGTATTAAGATATTATAAATGAATTATTTTTCTTCCGATTTTAAATTGGGAATTCTAGGAGGCGGACAATTAGGTAAAATGCTATTGTACGAAACTCGCAAGTTTGATGTGTACACAAAAATTTTAGAGCCTTCTGATGATGCGCCTTCTAAAGTTGCTTGTAATGAGTTTGTTAAAGGAGATTTGTTAGATTTTGATACTGTTTACAATTTTGGAAAAACAGTAGATGTTTTAACCATAGAAATAGAGCGTGTAAATTTAGATGCTTTAGAAAAGTTAGAGTCTGAGGGGGTAAAAGTATATCCGCCAAGTAAAGCTCTGCGAACGATACAGAATAAAGCAACACAAAAATTATTTTATAGAGATAATAAAATCCCAACAGCTCCCTTTTCTAGGTTTGCTTATACTAGTGAAATTAAGGAGAGTATTAGTAATAGTGGTTTGTCTTTACCTTTTGTATGGAAATGTGCAGAATTTGGTTACGATGGGCAAGGGGTAAAAATAATTCGTAAAATAGAAGATTTAGAAGGGCTACCTAATGTAGAGTGTATTGCAGAGGATATGATTCCGTTTAAAAACGAATTGGCTGTAATTGTGGTGCGTAGTGCTAGCGGCGAGGTAGTTACTTATCCTGTGGTAGAAATGGAGTTTCATCCAGAAGCCAACCAAGTAGAGTATGTTATTTGTCCTGCGAGAATTAGTGATGATGTAGCTAAAAAAGCAAGAGCAGTTGCTTTAGAAGTATCTAATAAAATACAACAAGTAGGTATATTGGCAGTAGAAATGTTTCAGACACAAGACGATGAAATTATTGTGAATGAAGTGGCGCCAAGACCACACAACAGTGGACATTATAGTATAGAAGCAAGTTATACGAACCAATTTGAACAACATATACGTGCCATATTAGATTTGCCATTGGGTAATACAGCTAGTAAAGTAGCCGGAATTATGGTAAATTTAGTGGGAGCAGAAGGTTATGAAGGTAATGTGGTCTATAAGAATATGGAAACTATTTTAAAGTTAGATGGTGTAACTCCCCATATTTATGGTAAAAAACAAACACGCCCTTTTCGTAAAATGGGACATGTTACTATTGTAAATAAAAATATAGAAGAGGCACGTAAAATTGCCGAACAAGTAAAGAATACGATTAAAGTAATTAGTAAATAAAAAATATGAGCAAAGTAGCCGTAGTCATGGGAAGTACAAGCGACCTTCCTGTAATGCAAGATGCAGTAGAGATATTAAAAGGTTTTGATATTGAGGTTGATGTAGATATTGTTTCTGCACATAGAACGCCAGAAAAATTATTCGATTTTAGTAAAAATGCACATTTAAACGGTTACTCAGTTATTATAGCAGGAGCTGGTGGTGCAGCCCATTTACCAGGTATGGTGGCCTCTATGTCTCCGTTACCAGTTATTGGAGTGCCAGTAAAGAGTAGCAACTCTATAGATGGTTGGGATTCTGTATTATCTATATTACAGATGCCAGGAGGAGTGCCTGTAGCAACAGTTGCTTTAGATGGGGCAAAAAACGCTGGTATTTTAGCCGCGCAAATTATCGGAGCTAGTGATAAATGTGTATTAGATAAAATTATATTATACAAAGAAGGGCTTAAAGAAAAAGTAATAAAAGGAGCAGAAGAGGTTAGGAAGAAGTAATAGACATAAATGTCGTGTAAATGTCGCAAATAAGCCGTTATCAATTACCCCCTTTCATAGATAGTTTTGTTAAATAATAAACTAAATTAGTTATGAACGATATTGGTGAAAAAATAAAGGCATTAAGAAAGAAAAAAGGGTTCTCACAAGAAGAGTTGGCTGAAGCTGCAAAGATAAACTTAAGAACAATTCAGCGAATTGAAAATAATAAGAATGAACCAAGAGGACAGACATTAAATTTAATATGTAATGTACTTGACATAAATGTAGAAGATATTCTAGATTATGGAAAACAAAGGAATGTTAATTATTTAGTCTTTTTTCACCTTTCTGTAATTGTCTTTTTAGTAATCCCTCTAGGAAATATAATACTGCCATTAATATTATGGATTACTAAGAAAGAAAAGATAATAAGTTTAAAAGAAGTAGGAGTTAATCTTTTAAATTTTCAAATAATATGGACATTTGTAACCTATATCTTTCTATTAATTTTTGTGTTATTAAAGATTACTCATTTTGAAGTTCGTATAATAAATCCGTATAGTTTTATATACATTTGGATAGTATTATATGTAGTAAATATTATCTTACCAATACTATTTGCCGTTAAAACAAGTAAAGGGGTAGTAAAAAACTTTTATCCCAATCTAATTCGATTAATAAAATAATTACTAAAAAATATGAACCCACTTCTATCACCATTTGATACTGCACCATTTTCTAAAGTAAAGAACGAACATTTTAAACCTGCTATTTTAGAAGCTATTGCTAATGCTCGTAAAGAAATTGATGCTATTACCAATAATGCGGATGCACCAACTTTTAAAAATACGATAGCTGCCTTAGATTTTTCGGGACAGCAATTAGAACGTGTTACTAGTTTATTTTTTAACCTTAATTCTGCCGAAACAAACGAAGATATTCAGAAAATAGCACAAGAAGTATCTCCGTTATTATCAGAGTTTAGTAATGATATTACGTTAAATGCAGATTTGTTTAAACGTGTAAAAGCCGTTTATGAGCAAAAAGCTAGTTTAGATTTAACAATAGAAGAACAGACTTTATTAGATAAAAAATACAAAGGCTTTAGCAGAAATGGAGCTAATTTATCCGAAGATAAAAAAACACGCTTGCGAGAGGTAGATGCTGCGCTTGCAAAACTAAAATTACAGTTTGGAGAAAATATTTTAGCAGAAACAAATGCTTATGAGTTGCTCCTTACAGATGAGAAAGATGTAGACGGATTACCAGAAGGAGAGAAGGAGGCGGCACAACAGTTAGCAAAATCTAAAGATAAAGAAGGATGGTTAATTACTTTAGACTATCCTAGCTATATTCCTTTTATGAAATATGCTACTAATAGAGAACTGCGCAAGCAGTTATCATTAGCTTTTGGTAGCAAAGCATTTAAAGGAGACGATAAGGATAACCAAGAAAATGTATTGCAAATAGCAAAATTACGCTATGAGCGTGCTAATATATTAGGATACAAAACACATGCCCATTTTGTGTTAGAAGAGCGTATGGCGCAAACGCCAGAAAAGGTGTATGCTTTTTTAAATGAGATTTTAGAAAAAGCAAAACCAGCAGCAGAAAAAGAGTTTAAGCAATTAGAAGATTTTGCAAAAGAATTAGATGGTATAGACCAATTACAAAAGTGGGATAGTGCCTATTACTCTGAAAAATTAAAACAAAAATTATTTAGTTTAGATGATGAGAAACTAAAACCCTATTTTAAACTAGAAAATGTAATTGCGGGTGTTTTTAAGGTGGCAGAAAAATTATTTGGACTACAATTTCAGGAAGTGTCTGATATAGATACATACCATGAAGAAGTAAAAACATATAAGGTTTTTGATGCTGAAGAGAATTTTATTTCTCTATTCTATGCCGATTTTCACCCAAGAGCTGGAAAACGTGGTGGTGCATGGATGACCTCTTTTAAATCACAGTATATACAGAATGGCGAAAATGTACGCCCGCATGTATCTAACGTCTGTAATTTTACAAAACCAACAGCAAGCAAGCCTTCTTTATTAACGTTTAATGAGGTTACTACCTTGTTTCATGAGTTTGGACACGGATTACACGGCATGTTAGCTAATACAACTTATCCAGGATTATCGGGAACTTCTGTGTATTGGGATTTTGTAGAATTACCAAGTCAGGTTTTAGAAAATTGGTGTTATGAGAAAGAGGCGCTAGAGCTTTTTGCTACGCATTACGAAACAGGAGAAGTAATACCAATGGAATTGGTACAGAAAATAAAAGAATCGGCCACTTTTCAAGAAGGCTTAGCAACTTTACGTCAGTTAAGTTTTGGATTGTTAGATATGTCTTGGCATGGCATAAACCCGTCTGATATTACAGATGTAAAAGCCCATGAGAGCAAAACATTTTCGGCTACCGATTTATTTCCTGCTACTAAAGAAACGTGTATGAGTACTGCTTTTGCACATATTTTTCAAGGAGGTTACTCATCTGGTTATTATAGTTACAAATGGGCAGAGGTTTTAGATGCCGATGCTTTTGCGTATTTTAAAGAAAATGGCATTTTTAATACAGAAATAGCAACTAAGTTTAAAGACAATGTATTGTCTAAAGGAGGTACAGAAAACCCAATGGTACTCTACAAACGCTTTAGAGGTAGCGAGCCAAAGATTGAAGCTTTATTGGAGCGTGCTGGGTTGATTTAGTGATGTTATAGATATACATTTTAATGAAATTTAAAAAGGTATTTGGATTATATTTCTAAATACCTTTTTTAGTTTGTTTTTTCTTATTGTTTAATAACTTTTAAAGAAACAGAATTTCCACTACGCTCATATAGTGTTAAAATATAAATGCCACCATTTATAGATGATATGTTTACAGATACTTTATTTTGATTTAAATTAATAGCTCCTTTTTTAATAGGAACTCCATCTAAACTATATAGAATGTATGAACTATATTCGGTATGTGATGAATCTATGTTTAGATATTCACTAGTTGGGTTAGGATACACTTTTATGTTTTTAAATTCTTCTATTTTTAAATTATCAATAAAATTAGAAGAGGTTTTGAGAGTACTTCCTTTAGTTTTAGTTACATTTAGGTTATCATACCTAGCGGTTCCAGGTAGGTTATTGCCTTGATTAGCAAATAGCCATATGTCGATACTA
>CANLOV010000010.1 GCA_947492955.1 uncultured Cellulophaga sp.
CTCCGCTAACGGGCTGCAAACCTACAACCTTTTTATATTCTAACAACAAAATAATTCAACTTTTTTTGACGTTTTTTTTACAAATTCCATAACTCGCTGATTACACGTATCTAAGACTCAAAAGTTTTTTACTACAACTCCTTTTTAACACAATAACACATACTTATTACTATATAATAGTACACGCTTTCTATTATATATGCTCTGTGCTTTATCTATAAGAAATTAAGAAAAGAAATTCCAAACCAAGCCAAAACGTATAACAAAATCGCGATAAGGGTAACTTGGGGCTGAATAAAACTTACTTTCCTTACCAAAGGAAGAATTAAAATGCTCAGCTTTTAAATATATACGTGTTTGCTTTACTCTTGCGTTAATAAAGAAGTCTAGCAAAGGAAAACCTCCTACTTCTTCTTTATTTTGAATATAGAATTCTCCTAATAAAGGATTGTACGCATCTATATTATAAGAGGTAAAGTATTTAAATGTTACTCCTGTTTGTAAATACATGGCTTTTTTAAATACATTATCCGAAAAATACAATGTATTTCTTGTTACTAACTCTGGTACATTTAAAACCTGATTCGTTTGTGACACATTTTGATACATTATTGTATTAGCCAAAGCAAACTTACCTACTTTAAATTCTTTACTATATTTTACCTTTATATGATTTACACTATTTCCTTCTTGAAAAGGCTTTACTAATGTATTTTCTAAAGCAATACTATCTGCCTCTGATTTTAAATAGGTATAATTATCTATTGTAGCATACTTAGCCACCAAACTGCCCCATACTTTAGACTCTAAACTAAACTGTAAGCTGTTTACATTTTGCTTCTTAAAATTTTCTGTATTTTGCCAATTATAATTTTCATATTCACTTTGATATAATAAATAATTAAAGTCTGGCATTTTTGATGATGTATGTATTGCCACCTTTACCCTATTATTTTCGTTTATATTATAACTTGCAGAAGCATCTAATATATTCCCCGACAATTCTCCAGATACATTATAACTACCTTCTCCTTCTACTTTAAAAGCTCCAATTTGTTTTTTATAATTTGCACCTACTGCCACCTCTTGCCCCTTTAGTTTGTTAACTATTTGTCCTGCATCGGTAATTATTGTACTATCAAAGAAATAATTATAATTATATAGATTTACAAAACCTTTAAGTTTTCCTAATATTGAATTAGAAAATGTAGCATTTACTTGATTAAATGTTGTTTTTAAACTTGCTTTATCATCTACACTAGTAAGAAAGCTACTTCCAAAGAAATCTTCTTCTATTGCTCTATGCGTAAATTGATAAAATTTAGTTTCATAGGCATACTGGTGCCCTATACTTATATAGGTAGGTGCTACGCCAGAATCTTTTTCTTTTCGCAATAATTTATAAGAATGATCTAAGTAGTATCTTTTACCTAATATTTTGTTATTTGCATCGGTTAGCCTTGTATCTATTCTAATTCTATTCTTAAAATCTTCATCTTTAGATTCGAATTGTTCTTCTTTTTCTGCAAGACCTCCGCTTTCTTGCCCTTTTATTTCTTGGGCCGCAATATGCATTCTAAGATTATATCGTTTGTCTTTGGTTTCGTAATTACTTGTTATTTTAAAATTACCAGATTCTGCTTGTTCAGAATTATATTTCCCTAAAGACCTAAATCCTTTGTAAGCAACAGAAAAATTTAACCTTCTAGAAGTGTTAAATGTTAAGAAAGCATCTAATAGCTGTCCTTGCTCAAAAGTTGTTTTAAACATCATTTCTGCCATAGGTATTGGCACATTGTAATATTTAATATCTTCTATCTCTTGGTAATTATAATGTTTTGCTTTTGCTCCTAATGAAGGATACATTGTTCTGTTTTCGAAATTTACCCCCAATTTATTATATGGCTGTCCTACATTACCAAATGGCATTAATTCAAAATCGTCTTTTCTTAAATAGTTATAAGAGTATTCTTTTTTAATAGTTAATGTAGTATCTAAAAAAGTAGTATCTCTATAATGAGAAATAATTTTATAGTCTTCCCTAACCACATCATCAATACTATGGGGGCCTGGCAAACTATCTACTACTTTTGCTACTTTTTTAAGCGGCATTAAAGAATCTGTTGGTTTTAAAGTTGCCAAAGTATCTAAAGCCACTGGGGGCAGGCTTGGTATAGAATCTTGCTGAGCGCTTAATACTTGACTTAAAAGAACAAAAAAGAATACGTGTATAAGTTTCATTGAATAAAATTACTTGCGCAAAGGTAATTTTTTTTGTCCTTAAGAAAATGTGAAAGTTCTTAATAAACATATAAAAAATAAAGCTTGCTTATAATAAGCAAGCTTTATTTGTCTTAAAATGTAAAAAATTAAAACAATACCTAGTATAATTTAGTTTGAGGCTAAACAAAAAATACTTTAGGTAATTAAACAATCATCAATCGTAAAATTGTTATAAAATAATTAGTCTTACGCTAATTAACGCATAATTATAACATTAAAAGCTATTTTAGATAAAAATTACACAAAATTTATCATTCTGAAATTTTATCATGAGCTAAATTGACAAATTGTTGTATTTGTTGTGTTTATATTTGATTTTTAAAAACGACTACTTTTACCATAATTATAATTAATTGATTAGATGCTGAAAGCTTTTTATAAAAAACATGGAGAAATTGGTACAGATGAAGCTGGTAGAGGCTGCCTTGCAGGACCTGTTACTGCTGCCGCAATTATATTACCTAAAAAATTTGAGAATAAAATATTAAACGATTCCAAAAAACTTTCTGAACACAAAAGAGAACTTTTAAGACCTATTATAGAAGAGAGCGCTTTATCTTTTGGTGTTGCCCATGTTTTTCCTGATGAAATAGATAAGATAAATATCTTAAATGCTTCTTTTTTAGCTATGCACAAATCCATAGATTTATTAACCATAGAACCTAATTTTATTATTGTTGATGGTAATAGGTTTAAACCTTATAAAGATGTTCCTTATGAATGTATTATTAAAGGAGACGGAAAATATATGAGTATAGCCGCTGCATCTGTTTTAGCAAAAACACACAGAGATGCTTACATGGAAAAAATTCATCTTGAATACCCTATGTACAACTGGAAAAAAAACAAAGGTTATCCTACCAAAGAACATAGAGATGCCATTAGAAAATATGGTATTACTCCTTACCACAGAAAAAGCTTTAGACAATTACCCGAACAGCTAAAACTTGATATTTAAAACATTAAATTTGTATAAAGGGCTTCTATGAAATTTAAAATTCTATTTATTTTTTCTTGTTTTTTGTTGAGTTGCACACAAAAAGAATCTAAACCCGTTTCTCTTCTTAATTATATTCCGGAGAATACTGCTATTATAGTTAAAATAAACCAGCTTTCTTCTTTAAAAAACGAGCTTACAAACACCCCTTTAATTTCTAAATTTAAAAAGACAAATTTATACGATTCTATTACACAAAAAATAAAAGCCTTAGAGTATATTAATCCTATTTCTACTAGTTTATTACTTGTAACAAATAAAAACAAATCTTCTGAATTTGCTTTTATTACTAAAGACACTACTGATATTATTAAATTTGAAAAGGGTCTTGATATACAAACAGAAACGATTAGCCATAAAAATTGGTCTTATACGTTATCTAAGATTAATAATACTACTTTTTATAGCTCGTCTATAAACAATACTGTTATTATTAGTTCTTCTATTAGCTTGTTAGAAGATTGCATTAATCCCAAAAACACTAGTGATATAGTTTTAGAGAAGTTATTTAACGCAAGTAGCTCTAAAAAAACTGCTTCTATTTTTATTAATACTCATCTATGCGACTCTTTATTCTCTTCTGAACTACAAAACGAGCCTTTACTAAAACCTTCTTTATTTAGTGATTGGATAGCCGTAGACTTAAACACTGGCCAAGATTATATTCAATTAAACGGAATTGCTACTGCAAAAGATTCCACAAAAAAATATATTAATTTATTTAAAAACACATCTGCATTAAAAAACGCTACTGCTTTATTTGCGCCTAAAAAAGCAGCTGCAATTGTATCTTACACCTTCGATAATTACAGTACATTTAAAAAAAACCAACATATATATAATACTACAGATTTTATAGTCTCAGATTCTACTTTTAAGACTGTGGAAGAAATAGGGCTTATTTACTTAAACAATGATAAATCTGTTGTTTTAAACACTTATGGTTCCGAAACTATTACTGACTTTTTAAATAAAAACAAGAAACAGACTTTTACTTACCAAGGAAATGAAATTACAGAACTCACTAACACCTCTTTCTTAAACAATTATTTTAACCCCCTTATTAAAGATTTTTCTGCTAACTATTACACCATACTAGAAAATGCTTTTGTATTTTCTACTAAGAAAGAAAACATACAAACAATTATAAGTAATTATAAAAACGGTACAACTTTTAATACCTCATCTTTTTTTAAATCAACAAGGAAAACCTTAGCTACTGAGTCTAATTTCTTATTTATTGCCAACCATAATAATATTGAATCTATTATTAATGATGCTTTTTCTAAGTCTATTGCCAAAGATTTTAAAAAAATGGGGCTTTCAGATTATGCCTTTGCCACTCAATTTATAAGTGATCAAAATTTTTATCATATTAATAGTATTATAAAGAAGGTAGAAACTGAAGAAAAAAGCAACTCCATTTCTCCTTTATATACTATCCAATTAGAAAATGATATCGCTTCTAATCCTCAATTTGTAACCAACCATCAAACAAAAAAGAAAGAAATTATAGTTCAGGATAACGCTAACAATCTTTATTTAATTTCATCTGAAGGAAAAATACTTTGGAAAAAAGAACTTAACTCTCCTATACAAGGGAAAGTAAAACAGGTAGACCTTTATAAAAACGGAAAATTACAGTTCGCTTTTACAACCAATAATCAGTTTTTAATTTTAGACAGGAATGGAGAGGAAATTGCTCCTTTTAATAAAACATATGATGGTGGTAATTTAAATGAATTAGCTGTATTTGATTACGAAAACAACAAGGATTACAGATTTGTTATTACTCAGGGAACAACTATTTTTATGTACAACAACAAGGCTAAAATTGTAGATGGTTTTAAATACACCTCCTCTAAAAGTGGTATTATTGATGCTCCTCAGCATTTTAGAATTAACCGAAAAGATTATTTAGTTTTTAAACTTAAAAACAATGAGTTAAAAATTTTAAACAGAATTGGCAAATCTCGTATTAAAGTAAATCAGAAAATAAATTTCTCTAACAACCCTATAAAACTCTACAAGAATAAATTTATTACTACAGACAATAAAGGTGTGTTATATCAGATTAATGAAAAAGGTAGTATCCTAAAAACAAACTTTAACTTAAATGAATACCACGGATTAGATGCTACTAGCAAAACTCTTGTATTTATGAATGATAACACCCTAAGTATTAAAGGCAAAAAAGTAAATTTAGACCTAGGGGTTTACAGTAAACCACAAATTTTTTATATTAACAATAAAATTTATATAAGCGTTACTGATATACAAAATCAAAAAATTTATTTATTTGATAGCAATGCTAAATCTATTCCTAACTTCCCTGTTTTTGGAAACTCTATAATTGATTTTGAAGATATTAATAGAGATAAAAAACTAGAGTTTGTAACTAAAGACACAGACAATTCGTTAATAGTATATAAAATGAATTAAAGTTAAACTTGTTAGGCATACAAGATAATTATCTAACTATACATAAAACACTAAAACCAACCTATCTTATAACTTATTTTAGTCGTAAATATTAAAACAAGTTTTGAAACAAGTATAGTTACGTTAACTTATTTCAATGATGTAAATGATATTGTTATTTTATTTAGTCAATAAAAAAACCGAGGGTTATTCCTCGGTTTTTAATTTATAAACTCTGCTTTAAAAAGTATTTTAAAGTGTTTTAATAATTTTTCTTTTACTTCTGTTGCAGGTACTTCTTTAACTCCTAATTCTACATTTAGAGAAGTAACAGCTTTATCTTTTATTCCACACGGAATCATTAAATCAAAATAACCTAAATCTGTATTTACATTTAATGCAAAACCATGCATTGTTACCCAACGGCTTGCTCTTACTCCCATAGCACATATTTTACGAGCAAATGGTGTTCCTACATCTATCCAAACTCCTGTTTCTCCATCAGACCTTTCTGCTTTTACTCCATACTCTTTTAAAGTAAGAATTACTGTTTCTTCTAAAAAACGAAGGTATTTATGTATGTCTGTAAAAAAATTATCTAAATCTAAAATTGGATAGCCTACTATTTGCCCTGGACCATGATAGGTAATATCTCCCCCTCTGTTTATTTTATAATATTTTGCACCTTTATGTTCTAGCTCTTTTTCGTCTATCAACAAATTTGCTGCATTACCACTTTTACCCAATGTATACACATGTGGGTGTTCTACAAATAAAAAATGATTATTGGTTACTATTGAGGTTTCCTCTCTTCTGTTTTTTATTTTAAGGTCTATAATTTCCTTAAAAAGCATTTCTTGATAATCCCAAGTTTCTTTATAATCTTTTAACCCTAAATCCTGAAGTTTAATCTCCTTATTCATAAGTGCAAAGATATAAAGACCTAAACAGTATTTAATCTTCTAATTCTACTTCTAAATTTAAAACTGTTGGATCTTCTAAAATAGTTAAAAAATTTACTTCTAAAGTAAAACTCTTACCATCCTGACTAAACAAGGCTTCCTCTGCCGATATCTTTTTTATCTTTCTTGGAAAATGATACTTTAAGGTATAGGTAGACCCCTCTAAAAACGATTTTGCTTGATCTAAATTTAAACTATCCTTAGCTTTATTGTATAATTCTTGATCTACAATTTTTGTGTTTCTAGAAAATATATTGTTATTAAAACTATAACTCACTTCTGTTCCATCTGCATTCCCTATCATAGATGGTGGTTGTTTTTGAGCACCACCTTTACCCATTGCACCTGCACTGGCTTCCTGAAAACTGCCTAACACATCTCCTAATTCATTTACATTCTTAAAATCTGAAAACATAGAAAAGTTCATTTCTTTAGCTTCAGCATCAACTTTCATATGCATTGTAAATTTTTCTAACTTCTTTAGCTTTTCTTGTTCCTTTAGAGGTAATTTAGCAATACTATCCTTTTTTTCTTTAAACAATTGCTTAAAAGATATTATAGAGTCTATTTTCTTTTCTTCTCCTTCAGGCATTTTATCTCCAGCCATTTGCATTAGTTCAGAACCATCAAAACCAATACTAATTTTACCCGTTCCATCTTCTTTTACATGGAGCTCTTCTGTGAAATTACACGATGTAAAAACTAAAGTACTACAGATGCTAATTAATAAAAATATTCTTTTCATATAGGATTATAATAAATGGTTACTTTTTTTAATAGCTAAATCTACTAAATATATTAGTATATTAATTAGGGTTATTTAATATTACTAAAGCAGCAATAACACCTGGCACCCATCCGCAAAGTGTTAGTAGAAAAACAATAACTATAGAACCGCAACCTTTTCCTATTACTGATAATGGCGGAAAAAGAATTGCTAGTAAAACTCTTATTAAACTCATTTTTTTTGATTTTTTAATTGATGTAACTATATGACGCTAAACATTCTTTTTTGTTACATACAAGATTAGCAATTTACTGCATTGATAGATTAGGCTAGAGTACTTATATTTGCACCCTTAAATAGTTTTTTATGCAACTTTCGGAACAAGAAGTTATCAGAAGAGAAAAATTAGGTAAACTAAGAGAATTAGGTATAGACCCTTATCCTGCTGCCTTATATCCTGTAAACACAACATCTACAAGTATTAAAGATGATTACCAAGAAGGCAAAAAGGTAATTGTTTCTGGTAGATTAATGAGAAAGAAAGTACAAGGAAAAGCATCCTTTGCCGAATTGCAAGATAGTGAAGGCCGTATACAAGTTTATTTTAATAGAGATGAAATATGCCCTGGAGAAGATAAACTTAAATATAATGATGTTTTTAAAAAACTATTAGACCTAGGAGATATCATTGGTATAGAAGGTGAATTGTTTACCACGCAAGTAGGTGAAAAAACAGTTTTAGTAAAAGACTTTACAATTTTAAGCAAAGCTTTACGCCCACTTCCTTTACCAAAAGTAGATGCCGATGGTAAAGTACACGATGAGTTTAACGATGCAGAATTACGTTACCGACAACGTTATGTAGATTTAGTGGTAAACCCTTCTGTTAAAGAAACTTTTATAAAAAGAACTAAAATAACAAATACTATACGTCAGTTTTTTAATGACAGCGGATATTTAGAGGTAGAAACTCCTATTTTACAACCAATTCCGGGAGGTGCTTCTGCTCGTCCTTTTATAACACACCATAATGCTCTAAATATACCTTTGTATTTACGTATTGCTAATGAGTTGTATTTAAAACGATTAATTGTTGGTGGTTTTGATGGTGTATATGAGTTTGCTAAAGATTTTAGAAACGAAGGGATGGATCGTACCCACAATCCTGAATTTACGGTAATGGAACTTTATGTTGCTTATAAAGATTACCATTGGATGATGGATACTACCGAGAAATTACTAGAAAAAATAGCTATTAACTCTAATGGGGCTTCTAAAATTACAGTAGGAGATAATGAGATTGAGTTTAAAGCTCCTTATCCAAGAGTTCCAATTTTACAGGCTATTAAAGACCATACAGGCTACGATGTTGCTGGCATGAACGAAGTTGAGCTACGCGAAGTTGCTAAAAAAGTAGGAATTGAAGTAGACGAAACTATGGGTGTTGGTAAACTTATAGACGAATTATTTGGTGAAAAATGTGAACACCATTACATACAACCTACCTTTATTACAGATTACCCTAAAGAAATGAGCCCATTATGTAAGGCACATAGAGATAACCCAGATTTAACAGAACGTTTTGAGCTAATGGTTAATGGTAAAGAATTAGCAAATGCATATTCTGAGCTTAATGACCCTATTGACCAAAGAGAACGTTTTGAAGAGCAATTAAAATTATCTGCAAAGGGAGACGATGAGGCTATGTTTATAGACCAAGACTTTATTAGAGCGCTAGAATATGGAATGCCACCAACTAGTGGTATAGGTATTGGTATAGATAGATTGGTTATGTTAATGACTAACAATGCATCTATACAAGAAGTTTTATTCTTTCCTCAAATGAGACCAGAGAAAAAAGCTGTTGAACTTTCTGATAATGAAAAAGTAATTTTTGAGATTCTTAAAAAAGAAACAAAAATAGATTTAGTACAACTAAAAGATGCTGCAGGATTAAGTAATAAAGCTTGGGATAAAGGTATTAAGGGGCTTACTAAAAACGGTCTTGCGAAAGTATCTAAAGAAGGAGAGACTTTAGTTTGCGAACTTCAAGAGTAATTAATATTACTGCTCCAAGTTTCTAATTTCTAAACTTATAAGTTCTAACGCCTCAAAATGGGGCGTTATTTCTATTGGGTTACAACAAACTTCACAATCTTCTACATACATCTGCTTAGCAACCGAAGCATCTAACAGCATAGATATTTCTTCCCAACAATAAGGACATTGAAAAAAATGCTCTATCATAAATTAAAATTTATAATTATAAAACTAAGCATTTTTAAGAACCTAATAATTTGTTTTCTTAATTATTCATCAAAACTTAGGTTTGCATAATCTAACCTATATTTTCTATACAATACATCCATTATTTCGGATTTAGCTTTCTCTTGAGTTGTATTTTCTTTGTTGTAATAAATACTTATAATAGGGTTTTTAGCCATATGCTTTTGTTGGCTGTGATACCCTAATTGAGAAACTATATCCGATAACAGCATTTTATCATATTTAATAGTTACTCTTTCGTTACTAACTACTGACTTATTTATATCTGCATCCCAATAATATGTACGTCCATTATGAAGCTTAAAAAAGTTCTTCTCTACTTCTATATTTTCTACAAACTCTGTTACTACAAATATTTCTTTATCAACATTACAACTTGTAAGGATCAGCATTAATATAACTATCGAATATAATTTTCTTCTTCCCATAATCTATCGACTTTATAAATTACCATTATATCATTTTCACATACATCGCTTTGTAACTAGTTATTCTTCATCTTCAAACTTTGTATCTGCCATACCAGTTTTACTGTAATTAACCCCTTTAAAATCTATTTCTGTATTACTCTTATCATAATCAAAAACTAATAACTGATTAGAGTTCATTTGTTTTAAATTATCTAAAGAATTGAATTTATTATTTTGAATCTGAAAAATTTCTAAACTCGCTAATTGTCCAAACTCTTTTGGTATTGCACCTTCTAATTGATTATTAGCCAACACCAACTCTTTAAGTTTAATTAAATTACCTAATTCTGATGGCAAGGCTCCGTCTAAAGCATTTTCAAAAAGCCCCAAATTTTCTAATTGTTTAAGCTTTCCTAGGCTAATAGGTATTCCTCCTTTTAAACTATTACTAGATAGATTTAAAATTTTTAAATGCTTTAAATCTCCTATGCTCTTAGGGATTACTCCCGTTAAAAAATTATTAAATATGCTAAACTCCTCTAAGCTTACCATACTTCCTATACTTTCTGGAATGTTCCCTTTTATCCTATTCATTTCTAACTTTAATATTTTTAAGTTAGATAACATAGTTAAACTACTTGGTAATTGCCCTGTTATATTGTTAAATGCTAAATTTAAATACGTAAGATTATTTAAATTTTCTATCTCCTTAGGTAAACTACCTACAAGGTTGTTTCTAAACAAATTAAGCGCAACAACATGGTTATTTTCTATTTTAACTCCGTACCATTTAGATACTGGATCTTTTAAATTCCATTTATGAATCCAATCCTTACCATTTGTACTATTATACAATGCTATTAAAGATTTTTTTTCTGATTTAGAAATAGATGCACTTACTACTGTAGTAAACACCAATAAAAAACAGACTAGTAAAAAACCTTGTTTTATGTTCTGAACTTTATTCATAGTAAATGCTATTTATTCTTCAAATTTTGTATCTGCAGTTCTTATATTCTTTTCCTCGTATAATTTTATAAAATCTCCTTTCTTAAAGCGATCATCGTCTACATCATAATCTAGCAAAGCAATATTTGTTTGCGAAGGCATTATTTTCATTAGATGAAACTTATCTATATTATTCTTCTGTAATTGTAGAACTCTAAGATTTGCCAATTCGAAAACAGTTTCTGGAAACTTCCCTTCTATTTTATTTTCCGATAAAACCAATGTATTTAAATTCGTAAGCTTACCTAAGCTTTTAGGAATAACTCCTTCTATATGATTTCCTGCTAATTCTAACCGCTCTAATGATTTTAAATCTCCAAGAGCATTAGGTATTTGTCCCGAAAAAGAATTATCGGACATGCTTATTATTTTTAAATTACTTAGTTTACCTAAACTTACAGGTAATTCTCCTGATAAGTTATTGCTAAAAAAATCTAGCACTACTAATTTATTTAAATCACCTATGGCATTAGGAAGTGTTCCTGTTAATTGATTCTTTCCTAATCTAAGCACAACTAAGTTATTTAAGTATGTTATTTCTTCTGGTACTGTTCCTCCTATAAAATTAAAAGCAAGGTTTAAAACTTTTAAGTTTTTTAATTTACCTATGGATTTAGGCAGATTTCCTCTAAGATTGTTATTAAATAATGTAATTGAAGTTACTGTATTATTTTCTATATGAACTCCATACCATGTAGAAGCTGGTTTACTTAAATCCCAAGATACAGTCCAATTTGCCCCTTCTGTGTGTGTGTACAAATCTACTAATGCTTGTTTTTCCTTATTAGAAATAGTTGCATAAGTAAGGTTGCTAATCGCCGAAATAAAAAAAATGAGTAATCTTATTTTCATCGTTATAGGTACTTAAATTAAATATTTTATAAGAATATACCTACAAATTAACAGTTTTAAAACTACATATCTAAAATTACTCGATAAATTACATTCTTGCCTATATTTTTTGTTGTGAAAATTTAAAATTATGTGGTGTATCCGATAAACTACAAACTAAAATCTTCTAACTGTAGCGTAATTTCTTCCCACCTATTCATAAAATCTTTTAGCTCGTTTTTCTTATTCTCGTAGGAATCAAAAAAGTTTGGCTTACTTATAGTAGCATCATAATTCATTAACAATTCTTGATCTATTGCTGCTATTTCTTTCTCTAATAATGCTATTTTACTTTCTACTGAGCTTAACTTATTTTTTAAGGATTTTATCTTTTTTTGATCTTCATAAGTATTCTCCTTAGGTTTTTCTTTTTGCTTAACTACTACTTTCTTTTTCTCTATAGCTCTAAAGTCTTCTACTTTACGTTGATCTAAGTAATAATCTATATCTCCAAGATATTCTTTTATATTCCCTTCTTTAAACTCGTATACATTATTGGTTAAGCCTTGTAAAAAATCTCTATCGTGAGATACCAATATTAAAGTCCCTTCAAAATTTTGTAATGCTTGTTTAAGTACATTTTTAGACTTAATATCTAAGTGGTTGGTAGGCTCATCCATTACCAATACATTAAAAGGTTGTAGTAACATTTTGGCTAGTGCCAATCTATTACGTTCTCCTCCAGATAGTACTCTTACATATTTCTCTACTTCATCTCCCCTAAACAAGAACGAACCCAAAATATCTCTTACTTTACTTCTTGTCTTTTCATTAGCAGCATCTATCATTGTATCTAAAACAGTTTTAGAACCATCTAGATACTCTGCTTGGTTTTGGGCAAAATACCCTATTTGTACGTTGTGTCCTAACTTTACGTTTCCATCATAATCTATATCGCCCACCATAATCTTGGCTAGTGTAGATTTTCCTTGTCCATTTTGTCCAACAAAAGCTGTTTTTACTCCTCTTTCTATTAATATATTAATATTAGATAGTACTTTATTATCTCCGTAGCTCTTATACAACTTATCTACTTCTACCACTACCTTACCAGGAGTTACTGAAACAGGAAATCGTAGTGTCATTACACTATTATCATCTTCATCTACCTCTATGCGCTCTATCTTATCTAATTTTTTAATTAAAGATTGTGCCATAGACGCTTTAGTAGATTTTGCTCTAAATTTCTCTATTAAACGTTCTGCCTGCTGTATTTCTTTAGCCTGATTTTTTTGAGCACTTAATTGCTGCTCTTTAATCTCATTTCTTAATACTAAATATTTAGAATAGGGTTTATTGTAATCGTAAATTCTTCCTAATGAAATCTCAATAGTTCTGTTAGTTACATTATCTAAAAACATTTTATCGTGAGATACTATTACAACTGCCCCCGTATAACTACGCAAAAATTGTTCTAACCATATTATAGATTCTATATCTAAGTGGTTTGTAGGCTCATCTAACAGTAAAACATCATTGTCTTGTAATAACAATTTTGCTAACTCTATACGCATACGCCATCCGCCAGAAAAGGTTTCCGTTTTTTTATCAAAATCTTCGCGCTTAAAACCAAGTCCTTGTAAAATTTTCTCTGTTTCTCCTTGGTAGTTATATCCGCCTATTATCTCGTAGTGCTGCGTTTTATCACTTAAATCTACTATGAGCTGATTATAACTTTCGCTTTCATAATCGGTACGCTCTGCTAATTGATGATTAATTTCATCTAACTCTAATTCAATCTTTTTAATTTCAACAAAAGCTTGGTACGATTCTTCTAACACAGACCTCCCTTGTACAAAATCTATATCTTGCTTTAAAAACCCTAGCTGAATATCTTTATCGGACGCTATGGTACCAGAATCTATAGGCATTTCTTTTGAAAGTAACTTTAATAAGGTAGACTTACCCGCTCCGTTTTTTCCAATAAGACCTACTCTATCTCCTGAGTTTAATCTAAAAGATATTTCTTCGAATAAATATTCTCCTCCAAATGAGACAGATAGGTTGTGTATATTAAGCATATTTTGTGACTAATGTTACAATAAAAAATGGTTCAAATCCTTAACTTTGCTAAAACTTTTGCAAATGTTAAAAAAAGGATACAAACTATACAGTATTTTAACAGGAACTTGCCCAAAATGTCATGAAGAAAGTATGTATGAGGATAAAAACCCTTATCATATTGAGAATATCTTTAAAATGAACGAGCGTTGTTCTCATTGTAATACTAAATACAAAATAGAACCTTCTTTTTTTTATGGCGCTATGTATGTTAGTTATCCTGTTGGAATTGCCTTTGCTACAGCTGCATTTGTAATTACCTTTTTATTACTTAAAACTTCTTTAATTATTACTTTTATAGCTATTGTAATAACTATGATTGCTTGTTTACCAATAATCATAAGATTATCTAGAAATATTTGGATTAACTTTTTTCACAAGTATGATAAAAATGCTATAAAACAGTAATTACGCTGTAAAGTATTTTTTAGTAAATCTAGCTATATTTATTTCGGGTGTTAATTGCTCTCTTTTTTCTATAAACTCATATAATTCCCTTGATGCGTAAGGAGCTATCATTACGCCTCTAGAGCCAAAGCCATTAAGTACAAACAAATTATTATGTTTAGGATGTTTTCCTACTAATGGTCGCCTATCTGCTACGGTAGGTCTTATACCTGCCACATGCTTTACCACATCGTAATCGCATTTTAAAAATGTATTTAGCTTTTCTAATAATTCTATTTTAGATGCTTCTGTTGGGATATTGGTTTTATCTTTCCATTTATAGGTTGCTCCCACACGGTATATATCTTCTCCCAGTGGAATTATAAATACGGATGATTTAATAACTCTAGTCTCTTTTAATTCTGGAGCTTTTATCGTTAACAATTCTCCTTTAGTTCCATTTAAAGGCAAATAATTAAAATAAGGATTGCTTTTTAAACCAAAACCAGTAGCAAAGACTATTTTTTTTGCTTTTATAGATTGATATAAAACTACATTTTCTTCAACCTTCATCATGTCAAAATCAAAAGTAGCCTCTATTAATACTTCTTTTTTTCTTAAATAAGATTGATATTCTTGTAACAATAGCTTTGTATCTATTCTACCCGTTCCTAAGACCTCTCCATAACCAAAAGAAGCATCTAAGGCATCATTTTTATTGGGCAGTATTGTAGTAGACAAAAATGATTTTAATGCAGGTTTGTCCGATGCTTCAAACCACATGTTTTGTTCCTCTATAGAGGTAAAACGCCTTAATACAGGCACTTTAAAATCTAATTGCGTTCCTAATTTATTTTCTAAACTAGAATAAAAAGGCAATGCTTCCTCTAGCTGGTTTTTAGCATTCCAGGCAGCCGTAAATCGTTTTAATATTACCGGGTTGTATAAGCCCCCAGCAACATTAGAAGATGTTTGCGATGCATCACTAATAACAATAAATTTCTTCTGGTTTTTTTCTAAAGTTTCGCAAAAAGAAATGCCTGCCAAACCTAAACCCACAACTATATAATCTAACATATAGCAAAAGTAAAGAATACTTAGAAGGTATTACTAATAAAAAATGCCACACTAAAAGTGCAGCATTTTTTATATTATTTTGAATTGGAATATTCTTTGTGGCTAATACGCCCACATATCTTGTTCTCTATCTCTAATAACTTCTTTAATACGTTCTGCCTCTAACAACTGAAATAGTGCATTATCTGCTATATAATCTTTAATCTTACGATCTCCATGCACATTATCTTCTTTATAGATAGTTGCATTAAAACGTCTAGCGTTTAGCAACATATCAAAAGATATGGGTTGTGCTGAGTTTTGCTGATTAAAAACTTTAGCTTCGTGCAGAATTTCTCTTGCAGACGGATACCATACCCAGAAAAGTGGCACTTTAGCTTCTGAGATATCCATATTCTCATCATCTATAAAGTTAACATCTGGTGCTACAGGAGCAATACCTAATAAACGGTATTTTAATTCTCCCTGGCGCTTATCAAAATACCATATTCCTTTAACAAGGTATTCTTCTAAATCTGCAGCTGTTAAATCTCTACGATTAATATATTCTGGAGAAACTTCTTCACCAGCATTTAATTGTTCAAAACCGTAATCTGTAGTATCTACCTTTTGTAATGTAGCTTCTAAATCACTAAACTTTCTTTTCTCCGTAAAATAAGAATCTACATATACATCTGTAAGTTTACCATTCTTTATATTCTTAATAAGAACATCATACAATGATCTTCTGTCCGAACCAATGTCTATGGTATCTATTGGATAGTACATAGGAAAGTTAACACGCTCATCCAAGTCAATAAGCTCCCATACCGTTTTAGACCATAAAATATCTCTATCATCTACGTATGCATATGGTAAAGGGGCATCATTATCCTTCTCTATTTGCGCTTCTGTCTTTTTTCCAACATCTTCTGGCTTTTTCGCATTTAATAAATTCGCTTGCGCCATCATAGACATTGGTAACAATGTTAAAGCTCCTATTAATAAAACATTCTTCCAATTCATTTTATTTACTATTTATTGGTTTTTATAAGTTAAATAATAAGCCATTATAATAATTATAATGACTTATTACATATTTTATAATTACTATTAGTTTGTAATCTCTACAACAACAGGAGATACTTTTTTAAGTTTGTATGACTTGTTATTTGAGATATACGCATTTACATCAAATATCTGAACTGCATCGCCACGCTTAGCTCTCTTAAGAGCAGACTTAGCTCTACTATCTAACTTATTACCTCTTACAGTAACTGTTGGTTGCCCAGGCACTTTAAATTTAAATCCGCTTACTCTTAAGTTTAAATCAAAATCAAAGTCTTCTAATAAAGCTCCAACTGTAGATATTTCTAAGTTTTTTCTTGGCATTTTAGCACTTCCTGTTTCCCCTCTAATTGCTCCAGAAGGCCTTGGAATATCTTTAATTCTAAACTCTGCTGGTGTAGAAATACGTTGCCCATCTGGTAATGTTCCAGAAGCAACAATCTTAACTGTTCTTCCTTTTCCAGGATTCATCGTATAATTACTTCCTCCTTTTCTTGTTAAACCAGGAGCTGATGCAGATACTTTATTATCTGGAATACCAGGTATAGATATTGTCATTGGGTTAGGAACTCCACGGTAAACCACATTCATCTTAGTTGCTGCAATAACTGCTGCATTAGGCTTTGTAATTGTTGCAAAAGTATTTTTTACTTCTACAGGAATTTCTTCACCATCTTGTTTAAAGAATATCTTTCCTTCTACTTTATGATCTCCTGCAGCACCTGCACTAATTAACATTTTTACGCCACCTGCTTCTAAAGCATAATCTTTACCTTCTGCTAATTTTCTACCATCTAAAGTTAACTCTGCTCTTACTGGTGTAGAAGAGTTATCTGTTTTGCTAATGATAATTTTACCATCGTACTTTTCTCCTGCATAAAAAGCAGATTTAGAAGCGTTTAATGATGTTGCAAAGTTCTTTAAAGAAACCTGATCTGTTAAGTTACCTTCTAACATTGCTTTTAAAGCATCTTCTTCAGTTGCTTTAATATCTGACTGTAAAGCTGTTATTTTAGTTAAAGAAGCTATTAAAGGAAATCCTTCGTAGTGGTATTTAATCCAATCTACTTTCTTCTTATCTCTATTTTCTACTTTTCCGTTTTCGTCTCCTGTGTTAAAGCGAGATTTAACTGTACCTTGTAATCTTTCAGGAACTAAAGCTCCTACTTGCGTACGGTAATCGTTAATTTTCTTTAAAAACTCTTTTCCACCTTCGGCTAAATTATCGCCTTGAAAGAATTTTTGATCTAAATAATCTGCTTTATCCATTACTTGATAATCTGTAGGATCTTCGATGTCTTTTGTCATCTCTTTTTTAAGACCTTCTAAATAATCAAAATATTCTTGAGACATTTTTTGCACCTTCTTCGCATTTTCATAATCCTTTGCATATTTCTCTGCGTTTTCAGATGCTTTTGTTTCTAAACTACCTAGAAAAGCTAAATTGTTTTCTGTAGTTTTTGCATTAGCTTGTTCCATCTTTACATTCATAAGACCAAACGCTGCTAATACTTCTTTACTCATATTTAAAGCCAGCATACAAATGAAAACCAAGTACATTAGGTTTACCATTTTCTGACGTGGTGACTGTTTTCCTCCTGCCATCTTTTTCTAATTAGGTATATTAATAATTTAAATTTGGGTTATTAGTAGATACACTAATTAGTTTTTACTCATTGCAGATAACATTCCTCCGTATACTCCATTTAATGAAGATAAGTTCGTTGCTAAAGATTCCATTTGGCTCTTTAATGCTTGTGAATTCTGAACTACTTCTTCGTTAACAGATGCTTGCTTACTTGCGCTCTCTAATTGTACTTTATAAAGACTATTTAAAGATTCCATTTGTGCTGCAGCCTGAGACATTTCTTCAGAATACTTTTTAGTAGATTCCATTGCATCTACAGTAGGTGCAATTCCTTTTGCTGCTCCTTCGAAGTTCTTAATACTAGAACCAAGGCTTTCCATAAGGTTAGCATCTACACCAGCTTCTTTTAATAAATTGTCTAATTTTTTAGATAAAGATGCTTCAGCTTCTTTAGTTTCTACTGCTTCATTCTTTTTTCCTTTAGCAGATGCTTCTCCTCCTGCTAATTCTGGGTACACTAAAGACCAATCGTACTCTTCGTCTAAAGGTTCAAATGCACTAATAGCAAAAATAAGTGCCTCTGTTATAAGTCCAACTGCTAATAATAAACCTCCTGTAAGTGGTCCAAATTCCCAGTGTAATATCTTGAATAATGCTCCAATAATTACTATCGATGCTCCAAGACCATAGGCCATGTTAAATAATTTTTTTGTAGATTTTGACTGTGCCATAATTTTAATTTTAGTTAATGTTAATAATAAAGGTTTGGGTTAAATTTAATATTTATTTGAATAATTTATTTCCTTTTGTTGAATCTTCTTCTCCCATATAGTCTTGTACGGTTCTAAAACCAATATAACTACGTGCAGAATCTTGATATTCGTAATCTCTTGTACTTACTTGTAAGAAGTAAGCAACATCTTTCCATGATCCTCCTCTAATTACTTTTCTTAAGTTTTCTCCTCCTCCTCCGTTAGGATTCATTGTAGAAACATATTCGTAAGAATTTGGATCATAACTAGAACTTGTCCACTCAGAAACATTTCCTGCCATATTATATAAGTTATAATCATTTGGCTCGTATGCTTTTGCTTCTACAGTATATAGTGCAGAATCGGCAGCATAATCTCCTCTTTGTGGTTTAAAGTTTGCCATAAAGCAACCTGTATCACTTATTACATATGGTCCACCCCAAGGGTAAGTTCCACTTTCAATTCCTCCTCTGGCAGCATATTCCCATTCTGCCTCAGTTGGTAATCTAAATCTGTTTACAAATTGTCTTCCTTTGTTTTTTTGATCGTCATTTTTAAATTTAGTTCTCCAGTTACAAAATGCTTTTGCTTGTTCCCATGATACACCCACTACTGGGTACTCGCTATAAGCATCGTGCCAGAAATAATCGTTGTGCATTGGTTCATTATAAGAATACTGAAAATCTTTAATCCAAACTGTTGTATCTGGATATATTTCTAATTGTTCATGTCTTATAAACTCTTTTCTTTTTCCCTTTTTAGCCCTTGCTGCCGCCTCAATATCCATCCAACTATACTTGTACTTTAATTGAGTAACATCTATAGTACGTTGTCCGTTATAAGACTCTTCTTCTGGTATGTATAATGAGTCCATCACCTCAGCATAGTATTCATCTGGATATTCAGATGTTTGCCATTCTAAATCTAGGTCTTTATTAAGTGCTCTACCTTCGTAGCCTGTTTCTCCTAATCCAGAATAGTTATCTAACATATACTTATCGTATACAGACATTTTAGTAGTATCTGCATCTTTAAATGCATACTCTCCAATTCCTTCATCTTCTGGGCCTAAACCTAATTCGTCTGCAAGAATCGCTAATTTAGTTCTTGCTATAGAATCTTTAACCCACTCTACAAATTGACGGTATTCACTGTTTGTAATTTCTGTATCATCCATATAAAATGAACGTACTGTAACAGTTTTAGTTGGTGCATTAAGAGTTTTAGCTTGGTCTTCTTCTGCCTTACCCATAATGAAAGAACCCCGAGGGATTAATTCCATTCCGTAAGGTTTCTCTGGATACCATTTTTTTCCTTGGGCTCCTACTAACTCTCCTTTTGTTTTAGATCCACAACTTGTGAATAGTGAAACAAATGCTATAGATAACAACAATAGCTTCTTCATACTTAGGTTAAATTTCGATTAAGATTATAAACTGCAAACACAATTATTACTCTCTAAAACTATTTTTTAAACGAATTATTGTGTAAAAAGTTTATCCTTTACTAATTATTTTTATTAATTAAAGCCTTTTTTATAAGCCTTAAACCACCTTTCAGGAATATTTTGATCACATGCTTCTAAATAATCCTTCTCTGTGCAAGGTAATAACGCAGGGGTATTTATTTTATTATGTGCATCTATAATAGATGGCACCTCTACCCACCATCTAGTTGTTACATTACTCTTGTAAAACACAAATTCTTCTTCTTCTACAGGTACAATAAATTTTGTAAACGACTCATTATCAATACCCGGAGATTCTTTAATTCTAAAATTGCATCCTTCTATAAAATACCAAATAATCTGAGCAATTAATTGAAAAGATTGCACCGAATTTTCTACTTCGTAAATTCCGAATACAGAAAGGTTATCACTTATACCTGCATATCTTGCAATAGCACAAATTTCTCTTCCTGTAAAACCATTTGGAGAAAAATTATCTGCACCACCTATCTCGCTTGCTTTTATGGCTCTTGCATCTAAACTTACAATATTGGCATTTCTTAATATAGGCTCTGCTAAGGTAATATCCGATATAACTTCTCCCAGCCTATGCGCATCAAAAAAAAGACGCTCCATTAGATCTATCTCTTCTTGGGCATTAAAATAACTTTGATATCCTAAGTTTGAAAAATTAAACAGATTATTAGGTTTATCTGTTATAATCTTACTCATATATGAGTTTGATGAAATAAGTTCTTCATCTCCACCAAAATCGAACTTACTATCTACAGATACTAAGTTTACTCTATTTTTAATACCATCGAATGCTCTGTAAGTTGGGTAAGTAATATCTTGAGTAGCTCCTATAACTATTGGAATAATATTTTCTTCTAATAAACCAGCTACTACCTCTTTAACCACAAAATAAGTGTCTTCTACCGTTTCTCCCTCTTCTATATCTCCTAAATCTACAATTGAAGAATTCCAATTGCCCAACATTAGTTTATACAGTTGCAAACGTATACCCGATACATCTAAAGGGGCTGGCTTTTTTTCAAAAGCATTTCTAGACTCATTAACTCCAAATATTGCTATTGTTGCAATTGCTAATACTGGCAGTCCTTTTTTTGCGGTATGCTTATATATATTTTTTCCTAGTGCCTGTGGTGGTAACAACTCGCAATGAGCTAATACTTTATCCTGAACTGGAACTAAAAAATCGTATGCCATAGTTATTTCTTAGCTTTAGGTTTTGCCTTTGCTCGTGTTTTCTTTTTTGGTGTTTTTTTATCTATCATTTCTTTAGCTTTTTCTAAAGAAATTTTAGTAGGGTCTACATCTTTAAGTAATTCTACTTTTATTTTTCCTTTAATAATGTTATGCCTTCCCCATCTTGCTTTTTCTATTCGTATACCCTCTTCTGGCCACTCCTGAATAAGCTTATCTATTTCTTTTTGCTTCTTAATTTCAATAAGCTCTACAATATCTGCTTGTGAAAGGTTATCAAAATCGTATTTCTTATTTACATTAATAAACATTCCATTCCACTTAATAAATGGTCCAAAACGCCCTGTTCCTTTAGTTACTTCTAAATCTTCGTAAGTAGCTATTGGAGCATCTGCTTTTTTCTTTGCTTCTATAAGTTCTACTGCCCTTTCCATTGTAACATCAAAAGCGCTTTCTCCTTTTTCTAAAGAAACAAATTTATCTCCAAACTTAACGTAAGGACCAAATCTACCCACGTTGGCTAATATATCTTCACCTTCGTACACTCCTAAATTTCTAGGTAATGAAAAAAGCTCCATTGCTTCTTCATAGGTAATTGTATTTAAAGATTGTGTTGGCAATAAACTTGCAAAGACTGGTTTTTCTTCTTCCTCTGCCGTACCTATTTGCACCATTGGTCCAAACCTACCTAAGCGTACTAATACTTGCCTTCCAGATTTAGGGTCGGTTCCTAGAATACGCTCTCCACTTGCTCTATCTGCATTTTCTTCTACATCTTTTACTTTTGGGTGAAAGTCTTTATAAAAGTCTTTCATTATTTTTTTCCAATCTTCTTTCCCATCAGCAATATCATCAAAATCTTCTTCTACTTTAGCCGTAAAATTATAATCTAGAATACTCTCAAAATGCCCTACCAAGAAATCGGTAACAATCATACCAATATCTGTTGGCACTAATTTTCCTTTGTCTGAACCTACATTTTCTGTTAGGTTCTTTTCTTGTATAGTATTATTTTCTAATGCTAATTGAACATACTTACGTTCTGTGCCTTCTATGGTTCCTTTTTCTACATAACCTCTATTCTGAACCGTAGATATGGTTGGCGCATAAGTAGAGGGTCTACCAATACCCAACTCTTCCAATTTCTTTACCAAAGAGGCTTCTGTAAATCTGTAAGGTGGTCTAGAAAAACGCTCTGTTGCCGTAATGTAGTTATTTAGTAAAGCATCGTTTACTTTCATTGCAGGCAACATTCCTTCTTGTTCTTCTGTAGCATCTTCTTCATCTATGCCTTCCATGTATACTTTTAGGAAACCATCGAATTTTATTACCTCTCCATTTGCTGTGAATTCTTCACCATGGTTATTACAAGCAATCCTAACATTGGTACGTTCTAATTGCGCATCGCTCATTTGCGATGCCAATGTACGCTTCCATATTAACTCGTATAATTTAGCCTGATCACGTTCTAATGATGGCGATTGCCTTTTCATATCTGTAGGGCGAATTGCTTCGTGTGCTTCTTGCGCTCCTTTAGATTTTCCTTTAAAATTTCTTGTATTACTATATTCCTCTCCGTAATTTTCTATAATAGCTTCTTTGGCCGCATCTAGTGCTTCTTTAGATAAGTTTACACTATCTGTTCTCATATAAGTTATAAGACCTGCCTCGTACAAACGTTGCGCTACCTGCATGGTTCTACCTACCGAAAAATATAATTTTCTTGAAGCTTCTTGCTGTAATGTTGATGTTGTAAATGGTGCCGCCGGACTTTTCTTTGCTGGTTTTTTATCTAATTTACCAACAGAATAATTAGCGCCTACATTCTTTTGTAAAAACTCATTGGCTGCTTCTTTACTTGCAAAAGTCTTATGCAACTTAGCAGAAAAAACGCTTCCTGCTTGTGTTTTAAATTGTGCTACTACTTTAAATGATGCTTCTGGTGTAAAAGCATCTATACTTCTTTCTCTTTCTACAATTAATCGTACAGCTACCGATTGCACTCTACCTGCAGAAAGTCCTGGTTTTATTTTTTTCCATAATACCGGAGATAACTCGTACCCAACCAAACGGTCTAGTACTCTCCTAGCTTGTTGCGCATTTACTAAGTTATAGTTAATCTCTCTAGGATTCTCTATTGCTTTTTGTATTGCAGATTTAGTAATAGAGTTAAAAACAATACGCTTTGTTTTTTCTTTATCTAATTTTAGCTCTTGCTCTAAATGCCAAGATATAGCTTCTCCTTCACGGTCTTCATCACTTGCTAACCATATAGTCTCTGCTTTCTTAGCTAAATCTCTCAGCTTTTTTACAATGGTAGCTTTATCATCACTAACAATATATTTTGCTGAAAAATCATTTTCTACATCTACCCCTAATTCTTTAGAAGGTAAATCCGCGATATGCCCAAAGCTAGACTCTACCTTAAAATCTTTTCCTAAAAACTTCTCTATTGTTTTTGCTTTCGCTGGGGACTCTACAATTACTAAATTCTTTGCCATGCACAACTTTTTGGTGATACAAAAGTATATCAATTTTTTTATTAAACGTACTATCTATTTTTTTACATACAAAAAAACACCTGTTTTCACAGGTGTTTATAACTATTTTTACAATTAATTATTGCAATAATAATGTACTTAACAACTTAATACTATTTTCTTTATACTGATATTGATATAGTTTTTCGTCTCCTACCATTAATAATGTTTCTGTTAAAGGAATTACATCAAAAGTGTTTATATCTTTAAAATGATTTAATGATACTAAGTTTTCTACATTTGTTTTATCGTATACTTTTAAACCAGAATCTCCATCGCACACAAATAATTTTTCATCTTTTATGCCTAAACCATAAGGACTATCCATAGGATATGTTTTTTTTAATGTAGGTTTTGTTATGTCTGATATATCTATTATAAACAAGCCACTTTCTGTTGCACCACATTCATTTCCTCCCCTTAATGTAACGTAAGCATAGTTTTCATCAACTACTACTGGGTCACAAGCAGTACCATGTTCAAACTCAGAAACTAATGTTGGTGTTGCAGGTGATGTAATATCATAGATATACATACCGCGCATACTCCCTAAAAACAAATGATTCCCTCTATTAAATATGGTTTCGATATCAAAACCAGCAAATACAGTATCTAAATTTTTAGGACTTCCTAAATCCTGAATATTAAACACATTTATGTTATGACTATCTACTGCATACAAATAATCTTCTACAATTTTAAAACGTGCTAAAGAACCTCCTTGCCCTACAGAAGCATCATTTGCTAAAGCTATTTCTGCAAAAGCAACATTTCTTCCTTTAAAATTATTTTCATAATCTTCAATCAGTCGTTTTTCTGTTTCTGTTTTCCACCCAACTACAATTTCTGTATTGTAGTCTATTTCATCATATTCATAAAAATCTGCTCTGGCAGGCCATATTACATTACTCCCAAGAACATTTTCTAGACGATTCACCTGTTTTATATTATTAATGTCAGAGATATCTAACACTAACAAATCTGTTAAACTATCAGCATACAAATAATCATCTTTAACAGATATATCTACATTAGCCGGAATTTTAATAAAAGCTATTTTTTTAGGGGCACTTGGGTTTATATTATCTATAACATGTACCCCTTTGTATTTGTCATTTATAAAAATATAATTCTTATAGGCATACATTTTACCCGACTCATCTATAGGCAAAGGCGCAATAATATCTACACTATTTTTTAATTCCGATTTAGCTATTGTTATAGGTGTAGCCACCAAATATTCTGCATATTTACTATCATCTACATCATCTTTATTATCGCACGATGTAAAGCCCACTGCAACTATAAATAGGAGAGCCATTAATTTTTGTTTCATAACTTTTTGTTTTTTTGATGTTGTATTAATTAGATACAAGCATTTACAAAAAGTTGCGTTTTTTACATACAGAATTCAAAAAACGGTATACAACGTAGTTACAATAATTCCTTTATTATTTTCTAAAACAACAGCAACTAATTGTTGTTGTTCTTTAATCTTAAAATTAAATGGAGCCGCTAATAAATTTAACCCGCTCTGCTTTTTAAGACGAATACCTTGGCCCGAAATAATATCTTTATTGGGAATAAAATCTCCTTCTGGAATATGCTCTGTTAATATAACATACTTAAAGCCCTGTATTTTCTTTACTACTTTACAAACCTCAGCATTAGATAAATGCTGTAAAACTTGCCGCAACAAAATACAATCCGCAGACGGAATTTTATCTTTAACAATATCTATACATTCAAAGGTTAAATTTTCTCCTTTAAACTTTTCTTTATTACGATTAATAAGGGGTTGCACTATATCTACTGCAATATATTTTTTAGTAAATTTCACCAATTCTTTACCTACATTAAAATCGCCACAGCCCAAATCACATACTGTAAGTGCTTCTTTAAAAGAAGTTAAAAATGTAATAACAGCATTTATATATGGATTTACAATAGCTGAATGATGAGAGCCTATCCCTGAATAAAAATCGAACTCATTACCTCCCCAGAGTTTCTTTTCATAAATCTGCTCCATAGCATCTTTAGTAGGCCACGGTTTTTTTGCTTTTTTTGTCATTCTCTCCCTAAAATAAATTAATCTAAAAGAAAACTCTCTTTTTCTTTAAAACCAACACTATTTTTATAAAAATAATATACAGGTACTTTTGATAACATTGCAGTAAACAATACACCAAAATAGCACAAACAAGTTCCTAGTTGTGCTATTAGCCCCATTACAAACAACAAACCTATAATCACCAACCAGTTTTTGTTTCCTAATTGAAAACTTGACTTTACTATTTCTATAGAAGATAAATTTTCATTAAAAGCTAAAAATGCCGAAATTAATGCAATAGGCACCGCAAAATAAATAGTTCCTATACCACACAATAATATACCACAGAAAACAAGTCCTAAAATCATTAAAGAAAGCTCTACCAACTTTATGAGATACTTCTTTTTAAAGAAATAGAAATAATCGTCTTTATTAACCTCATCTATATCATTGGATTTACATATTCTAAGAAACGATGCATTAAAAGCTAATCCCACGCCTGTAATCCCTACAAAAATTATGGGCAACAAAACAAACATTCCTATAATAAAAATAGCATCTGGCTCTTCTTGTTTTAACATTTCTGGATCTGTTACCCCAGCTAATAGCATTGGAAGGTATATTAAAATTAAAAACGGTAGCATAAAAACAAAAGTTAAGATTAAGGTAATAAAACCTTGCAGCCATACTTTTTTAAACAATGCTATAGCATCGTTAAAAATGGTTCCAAAATCCAATGGATCACTTTCATTTATTCTTTTAATAACACCTTCTACACCCATACTTTATTTTTTTGCTAAAAATAGAAAGATTCAATAAATAATAACATCTCCTAAATTATTATTAAAATTACTGTCATATTGTCACTAATTTATATTTAGTACTATCTTTGCAATCACATATTGTACATACAATACCATGGAGAAGATTATTGACGAAAGTAAGCAAGGTAATGCCTTGTCTATCCAAAATAAAGAAGGAAACACACGTAAACTTTACATAGAAAGTTATGGTTGTGCTATGAATTTTTCTGACAGCGAAATTGTAGCTTCTATATTAGACAACGAAGGTTTTAGCACCACCCAAGAGCTAAATGAAGCTGACCTTGTTTTGGTAAACACCTGCTCTATTAGAGAAAAAGCAGAACTTACCGTTCGTAAACGTTTAGAAAAATACAACGCCGTAAAAAAAACAAGACCACACATGAAAGTGGGCGTTTTAGGTTGCATGGCAGAACGCTTAAAGCATAAATTTTTAGAAGAAGAAAAAATAGTAGATATGGTTGTAGGGCCAGATGCCTACAAAGATTTACCCAACCTTATACAGGAAATAGACCAAGGAAAAGACGCCGTAAATGTTATTCTTTCTAAAGAAGAAACGTATGGCGATATTTCTCCCGTTCGTTTGCATACTAATGGTGTTACTGCTTTTGTTTCTATTACCCGTGGGTGCGATAATATGTGTACTTTCTGCGTAGTTCCTTTCACCAGAGGTAGGGAACGTAGTCGTGAGCCACAATCTATTTTAGAAGAGATAAAAGATTTATGGAACAAAGGCTATAAAGAAATTACACTTTTAGGACAAAATGTAGATAGCTATCTATGGTATGGTGGCGGATTAAAAAAAGAGTTTAATAAGGCTACCGAAATGCAGAAAGCAACCGCGGTAAATTTTTCTAAACTATTAGATAATGTTGCTGCTACATTTCCTAAAATGCGTATTCGTTTTTCTACATCTAACCCGCAAGACATGACTTTAGATGTTATTAAAGTAATGGCTGCGCACCAAAATATTTGCAAACACATACATTTACCTGTACAAAGTGGTAGCAATCGTATTTTAAAGAAAATGAACAGATTGCATACCATTGAAGAATATTTTGAACTTACGGATAATATTAAACGTATTTTACCAGAATGTTCTATCTCTCAGGATATGATTGCTGGTTTCCCAACAGAAACAGAAGAAGATCATAAAGATACTTTAGCAGCCATAGCCTATGTAAAATACGATTTTGGATATATGTATTCCTATTCCGAAAGACCTGGTACATCTGCTGCTAAAAATTTAAAAGATGATGTTCCTGAAGCAACAAAAAAACGTAGACTAGCAGAAATTATAGCACTACAAAGAGAAATAGGAAACCTAAGAACCTTAGCGCATGTTGGTAAAATAGAAGAAGTACTTATAGAAGGTACATCTAAAAAATCTGATGCAGATTGGATGGGTAAAAACTCGCAAAGTACTGTAGTGGTTTTTCCTAAAGAAAATTATAAAGTTGGAGAATTTGTAAACGTAAAAATTAACAGCTGCACTTCTGCTACACTTATTGGCGAAGCAGTTGGCTATTCAGATAACAATTAAGAAATGGAATCTATACAAGCTACAAAACAACGCTTTGAGATTATCGGAAACGATGTAAAACTCAATCGTGCTATAGAAAAAGCTATCCAAGTAGCCCCTACAGATATTTCTGTTTTGGTTACAGGAGAAAGCGGTGTTGGTAAAGAATCTATTCCAAAAATAATTCATTCTTTATCACATAGAAAGCATGCAAAATATATTGCTGTAAACTGTGGAGCTATACCAGAAGGCACTATAGACAGTGAATTGTTTGGACACGAAAAAGGAGCTTTTACAGGTGCCACCTCTACACGTGCTGGTTATTTTGAAGTAGCAGATGGCGGTACTATTTTTTTAGATGAAGTAGGAGAATTACCATTAACCACACAAGTACGCTTATTACGTGTATTAGAAAACGGAGAATTTTTAAAAGTAGGCTCTTCCCAAGCACAAAAAACAAATGTGCGTATTGTTGCGGCAACAAACGTAAATATGTTTGAAGCTATTAAAAAAGAAAAATTTAGAGAAGACCTATACTATAGATTAAGTACTGTGGAGATTAACATTCCACCATTACGAGACCGCCAAGGAGATATTCATTTATTATTCCGAAAATTTGCTTCCGATTTTGGTCAAAAATATAAAATGCCAACCATACGTTTAGACGAAAATGCTATTCAATTATTGCAAAAATACCGTTGGCCAGGAAATATTCGTCAGTTACGAAATATTGCAGAGCAAGTATCTGTTTTAGAAGAAAAAAGAGCTATTTCACTTGTTACTTTAAACGAATATTTGCCCAATGCTAGCGACTCTAATTTACCTGCAGTAGTAGGAAAACAAGAAAAAGAAAGCGATTTTAGTAACGAACGAGAAATATTGTACAAGGTTTTATTTGACATGAAAGGCGATTTAAACGACCTTAAAAAGTTAACTTTAAAACTGTTGAATAACAACGATAGCCAAAAAGTACAAGAAGAAAACGAACATCTTATTCGCAAAATATACGGCAACGAAAAAGAAGAGTTTTCACAAGAAGAAGAAAAGGTTGAAGTATTGCGTATAGCAGAACCTACTCCTGAGGCTACACCTATACTACAACAACCCATAACACAAGAAGACAAGTATCATTTTGCTGAAGAAATAGAAGAGGAAGAAACCTTATCTTTACACGAAAGAGAAATAGAACTTATAAAAAAATCCTTAGAGCGTAACAGAGGTAAAAGAAAAGCCGCAGCAACAGAGCTAGGTATATCTGAGCGTACCTTATACCGTAAAATTAAACAATACAACTTATAAGTAATTATGAAAAAAATTATAAAAACAACACTATTCCTTAGTTTTATACTCATAACTCAAAGTTGTGGCATATATAATCTTACTGGAGGTAACGTTGGCTCTGCAAAAACATTTAGAGTTCCTCTTTTTCAAAATTATGCTGCACAAAGCGCTGGCTCTACAATAGAGCCTGGTGTGGATAGAGATTTCACCCTAGCCTTACAAGACTTACTATTAAATCAAACCAGCTTGGATATTGTTAATAATGGAGGAGATTTGTTATACGAAGGTGAAATTGTAGAATATAGAATTGCTCCTATGACAGCAACAGCACAGCAAACAGCTGCACAAAATAGGCTAACTATAGGAGTTAATGTTCGTTTTTTTAACACCACAAAAGAAGATGCAGATTTTGAAAAACGTTTTTCTTTCTTTTACGATTTCCCTGCTGCTTCTTTACTTGCCTCTGTAAAAAGTGAAGCTCACGAAGTTATTTTTGAACGTATTACGCAAGACATTTTTAACGAATCATTAGGAGATTGGTAAAAATATGAATGTAACAGATTTTACATATTTATTACAGCACCCAGAAAAAGTAGTTTCTCCTGTACAAACCAAACAACTAGAAGATGTACTAGAAGAATACCCTTATTTTCAGGCTGCCAGAGCACTACATTTAAAAGGCTTAAGAAACCTAAATAGTTTTAAGTTTAACAATGCCTTAAAAATTACTGCCGCATATACATCTGAAAGAGATATTTTATTTGACTTTATAACCTCTAATGAGTTTCTACAGAATACAATTGCCGACACTATTTCTGGAAAAGATATTGCTTTAAAGGACAAAGAAATTGTTTTTGAAGAAGTAACTGCTGACACAAAAATTACCCCTATAATAGATGATGTTGTAGAAGACAAACCATTACCTAGAAATAAAAAAGAAGCAGAACAAATATTAGATGCTCAACTTTTTAAATCTAAAGACCCTGAGGTAGACGCTACTATTGCTGAAACTAAAAAAGCAGAAAAAGACCTTAAAATTGGTACTCCTATAACTTTTACAAAAAAAGAAAAGTATTCTTTTGGAGAATGGCTACAATTAACCGCTAACGACCCTATAGAAAGAGAACCCGATACTGAAAAAAAAGATACCGACAAAGAAAATACAGCTCCGGAAATAAAAGACACCATTAAGAAAAAATTTGACTTAATTGATAAATTTATAGAGACCAACCCTAAAATAGTAGCTACCGAAAACCCTACTACTAAGGTAAAAATAGAAGAATCTATAAAAATCGACAAAGCTGAATTAATGACAGAAACCTTAGCAAGGGTTTATCTAGAACAAAAAAAATATAAAAAAGCAATTCAGGCTTATAAAATTTTAAGTTTGAAATATCCAGAAAAAAGTAGTTCCTTTGCAGACCGCATAAAAGCGGTAGAAAAATTACAACAAAAAAAATAACAATATAATGAGTACGTTTACAATATTCTTAATCTTAATAATAATAGTTTGTTTTTTATTAATGCTAGTTATTATGGTTCAAAATCCTAAAGGCGGAGGATTATCTTCTTCATTTGGTGGTGGTGGAAACCAAGTAGTAGGTGGTGTTAAAAAAACAGGAGACTTTTTAGACAAGAGTACTTGGACATTAGCTACGCTATTAATTGTATTAATATTATTATCTAATGTTGCTATTAAAGGAAATTATAGCGGTGGTGCAGATTCTAAATTATTACAAGGAGACGATATTGAGACTGTTGTTCCTGAAACTGTAACACCAGAAGAAGTACCTGCTACAGATACACCAACGGAATAAAAAATTAAACCTATAACAATACAAATGCCAGCTTAATGACAAGCTGGCATTTTTTGTTTTAACAAAGTGTCAGTTTTTAGTAATGGCATAATTTCTGCCTTACTAGAAACATATTTTAAAAATTAATCTTAAAACTAACAATATGGCTAAACTTAGCATTAAACCATTAGCAGATAGAGTTCTTATAGAACCTATGGCAGCAGAGACAAAAACAGCTTCTGGTCTTTATATTCCAGATACAGCTAAAGAAAAACCTCAAAAAGGTAAAGTTGTTGCAGTTGGTCCTGGTACCAAAGATGAAAAAATCACTGTAAAAGTTGGAGAAACTGTTCTTTATGGAAAGTATGCTGGTACCGAACTAAAATTAGAAGGTACAGATTACATGATGATGCGTGAAAGTGATATTTTAGCAATTATCTAAATTGCTTTATGCTTTTGGCTTACTGCCTTAAGCTCATTAGTATTAAAAACAATATAATATTCTGCCAAAAACTAAAGACTAGTTAATGGCTCAAAAAAAATTAAATTTAAAATGGCAAAAGATATAAAATTTGACATTGAAGCACGCGACGGCCTTAAAAGAGGTGTAGATGCTTTAGCAAATGCAGTTAAGGTAACTTTAGGACCAAAAGGAAGAAATGTAATTATTAGCAAATCTTTTGGTGGCCCAGCTGTTACAAAAGATGGTGTAAGTGTTGCTAAAGAAATAGAATTAGCAGAACCATTAGAAAACATGGGAGCGCAAATGGTAAAAGAAGTTGCTTCTAAAACTAATGATTTAGCAGGAGATGGTACTACTACCGCTACTGTTTTAGCACAATCTATCGTAAAAGAAGGATTAAAGAATGTTGCTGCTGGCGCTAACCCTATGGACCTTAAAAGAGGTATAGACAAAGCTGTAGAAGCAATTGTTGAGGATTTAACTAAGCAATCTAAAAAAGTAGGAGATTCTTCTGAAAAAATAAAACAAGTTGCTGCTATATCTGCTAATAACGATGAAACTATTGGTGAGCTAATTGCACAAGCATTTGGTAAAGTAGGTAAAGAAGGAGTTATCACAGTAGAAGAAGCAAAAGGAACAGATACTTATGTAGATGTTGTAGAAGGAATGCAGTTCGATAGAGGATACCTTTCTCCTTACTTTGTTACTGATTCTGAAAAAATGACTTCAGATTTAGAAAACCCATACATCTTGTTATTTGACAAGAAAATATCTTCTATGAAAGATTTATTACCAGTATTAGAGCCAGTAGCTCAGTCTGGGAAACCTCTTTTAATTATTGCAGAAGATGTAGATGGTGAAGCATTAGCTACTTTAGTAGTAAACAAATTAAGAGGTTCTTTAAAAATAGCTGCTGTAAAAGCACCTGGTTTTGGTGATCGTAGAAAAGCAATGTTAGAAGATATTGCTATTTTAACTGGCGGTACAGTAATCTCTGAAGAAAGAGGGTTTTCTTTAGAAAATGCTTCTTTAGATTTATTAGGTACTTGCGAAAAAATATCTATAGATAAAGACAACACTACTGTTGTTAATGGAGCTGGTGATGCTAAAAACATTAAAACAAGAGTAAATCAAATAAAAGCTCAGATAGAATCTACTACATCTGATTACGATAAAGAAAAACTACAAGAGCGTTTAGCAAAACTTTCTGGTGGTGTTGCTGTACTATATGTTGGTGCTGCTTCTGAAGTAGAAATGAAAGAAAAGAAAGACCGTGTAGACGATGCTTTACACGCTACTAGAGCTGCCGTAGAAGAAGGTATTGTTGCTGGTGGAGGTGTTGCTTTAGTAAGAGCAAAATCTGTACTTACTAAATTAAAAGCAGATAATGCAGACGAAGAAACTGGTTTACAAATTGTAGCTAGAGCCATAGAAGCTCCTTTAAGAACAATTGTAGAAAACGCTGGTGGAGAAGGTTCTGTAGTGGTTGCTAAAGTAATTGAAGGTAAAGCTGATTTTGGATATGATGCTAAAACTGAAAGCTATGTAAAAATGCTTGAAGCTGGTATTATTGATCCTAAAAAAGTAACAAGAGTAGCCTTAGAAAATGCTGCTTCTGTTTCTGGAATGATCCTTACTACAGAATGTGCTTTAATTGATATTAAAGAAGAAGCTGCTCCTGCTATGCCACCTATGGGAGGCGGAGGAATGCCAGGCATGATGTAAAATAAGAAACATAAAGTTCTTAATAACAGAAAAGCGCTTCAAAATTAAATTTTGAAGCGCTTTTTAATTTATAAAAAACCTAACTCAATTAGAATTATATACCTCTGTTGTATAAAATGCAGGAATAGAAAACCAAAAAGCCATAAAAGATGTTGATGGTTTTAAAAACTGACCTGTTCGCGGACCGCTTACTGCTTCACCAAAAATATTCCATTCATTACCTTCATTGTCTCCTAACAATACTTCTCCTCCAGAAAAAGTATAACTAAATTCTAAATTAGCAACGGAAGCATCTAACTCAAATGAAACCATAAAATTTTCATTACCAACAATTAGGTAATCATTTCCTTCAAAAGAATCTTGAATTACATTATCTGTATCAAAATCACTAAACCTATATGCTTTGGCTTTATCATCGACTATAACAGCATGTATTCTTTCTTTTAATGGCAATCTATCGTCTTTTGCTACAGGAAAGAAAAAACGATTGTTATTAGTATTATAATCTCCATAAGGAGAAATACCATAGGTTCTAGAAAAACCTGTACTAGTACTTACTACTTCAGAATTTGGATACATAGCTTTCCATGTTCCCCAATTTGTTTCAAACAATGTAATAACATCTATCTTATCTCCTATTAAATCTCCATTAACAGACTCATTTAATATCTGAGACCAATTGCTATTAGTTGCCCTATCAAAAGGAATAAGGTTTGTATTATATAAAAGTCCAGATACGCCAAAAGTAGTTTCACTACCATTTAAAACTCTATTCCATCCTATACCTGTACCTGTTAACGGACAGTAGGTTATTGCTACAGAAACATCACCTAAATTATCATTAATAATTTCGTGCCAATCTAAAATAATATGTGGGTATGCTTTTACCACATTTCCTTGCTTATACCCTATTACCAAATCTGAATCTAACAGAAAACTTTGTGTTACAGTTGCTGCAGCAACTACATTAGGATTCGTTAAGGCGGGTATACCATCTCTACCCGGACCACCATCTAGAACTTCTGTAACAGGAATACTCCATTCAGAAGATTGTTGCAAACCAGGGTTAGAATTCTCTACACTAGATGAACTGCACGATAACAGCACACCTAAACATACTAATAATGCAAATACTTTTTTCATTCCTTTATATTTATAATGTTACTTTTATTTTTCTTAAACTTATAGGTAAATCCTGTAGTAAATCTAGTAGTAGGTGTTAACTGAGTTCCTTCTACATAACTATATAGCGGCAATTCTAACCTAGTTATAAAACCCAAATTTGTAGAAATTTGAACACTGAGTTCTGGACGAATAAAAACCCATTCGCCACCCGTATTAGGAATATCAGCAGCATCAATTTTATCATTAAAAGATTTTCTATATTTAAAGACTACCCCTGGATTAACCACCGTATTAAATAATAGCAACTGATCCACGTAACCCATATTTGCTTGTATTACATCTCCAAACTCATAGGTTGATGTATTTAAATATGAATTATTAACTCCTGTAAAACGATAGGTAAAACTCCCAGATACTGTTGCTGCTGGTCTAAAGTCTAATTGCTTAGAAATAGATAACCAACCCAAAGCATCCCAAGCACCACTTCCGGGTTGTAAATCTGCTGTTAATTGTATGCCTTGTTCCGATATAATATCTGATTCTCCTAGAGGCATTTTTGTACCTGCCCCTATATTTAATACCGTATTCTTTCCTAAAGCATCTGGCAAAGCATATTTTAATAGAATTACTGCATCACCTAGACCTGAGGTTTCTGTAAAGTTTTCGTTGTTAAATTGAGTAATTCTTCTGGTTTGGTTTACCCATGTAAATAAACCTTCAACAGAAAATCTGTCGGTAATTGCATAACCAATATTTGCTAACACAGAATTGGTAACACGTTTTCTAGAATTGTCGTCTAATTTGGAGCTACCTGCATTTAGTGTATTTAGGTTGTTATAATCATAATTTAAACCTACCTGCACAGAACCTTTACCATCATTAGAAAGCCCTAAATTATTAGATAAAGGCACGCCACCAGAACAGCATGTTTGAGAAAACACTTGCTGACTTAAAAACAAAATAAATGCAGATAATATAATTTTAAAATACATAAACATAGAAATTCCCATGTTTTAGTATCTAAAAAGAAGAAAACCTTACATTAATAAGATAAAAGTTTATTTTTTAATATTTAGCAATAAGCATTAATAAGCTTTTATTGTTCTTTCTTAACTATTTTTTATGTTCTTTACTATCATCGGTATCATCCTTTCTATATTTACAACAAGGATGTACACTATCATATGCTTCTTGCGTTGCTTTTAACTCTTTTGTGTCGTGACCCACCCCAACCAACGCTGTTTTTATTTTCATAGGGTTGGTTTTACGCTCATCTATAATTAATGATAATTGGTGTGTTGGTATATCCCATTGCGCATATTTTACTCCAGAAACACTAAGTGCCGCTTTCTCTATACGCACTTTACACATATCGCATTTACCATCTACTTCAAAAGTCATTTTCTTATTCTTTTCTTGCGCGTATGTTACTGTCGTTAACAGTAAAAATAGAATTCCTAATATTGTATTTTTCATTGTGTTGTATTTTATAATTATATTTTAAATCGTATGCCTGTATAGTATAAGCTTCCAAAAATTGGACCATATACAAAAGTAGTATCAAAATTTGCTCCAAAAGGCTCATCTGTACCCAAAATGGGATTAGATTGCCTAACATTTGTAATATTCTCTCCTCCTAAATATACTTCAAACTTTTTAGAAAACACTTTGGTTACTTGTATATTTAAGGTTGCTATTGCTGGTGTTTTATTTGGTAATTGATATGCTATAGGATTTACTATTGTAGATGAAAAACGCTGCTTACCTAACCAATTAAAAGTGGCGTCAAATTTCCATTGCGCATCATTTTTTATATCGGTTTCATAAGACATATTAGCAAATAAACGATTTTTAGGCACTAATGGTTTTTCTAATTTTCCTGAAAAATAGGTTGTTTTAACATCATAATATTTATAAGCCAAACGCATATCAAAACCTTTAAAGGCCTTATAATTAATTTCTGCCTGAAAACTATTTGCGTAGCTATCTCTTTCTAAATTATAAAAGCTGATTTGTCCAGGATTTTCATAATCTACCACTACCTGGTTTTTAAAATTTGTTTTATAATAGTCTAGCGTAATATCTGCTTTTTTACCAAACAAATTAAATCCTTGTAAAAAGGAAACTCCGTAATTCCACGCTATTTCTGGGTTTAAATTATAAGCCCCAGAAGAATTCCCAGTAATATTTATTTGTCTTGATGTTGCAAACAACTGCTGATTTTCGGCAAAAATATTAGCACTACGTTTTCCCCTGCCTAAAGATGCTCTTAAAGCAGATTTATCCCATGGTGTATAGCGTACATGTAATCTGGGAGTAAAGAAAGTCCCTAGTATATTATGATTATCTACACGTATCCCTGCTGTTAAATTTATTTTATCTAAATCGTCATAATTATACTCAAAAAAAGCACCTATTGATTCTTCTGTTCTTTCGTAGTTTATAGTATTTACAAGCTCATCATAATCATCATAAGTATAATTTACCCCAGTTTTAAGCTTGTGCTTAGAATTATTAATAATTGTGTTATAAATAACATTTGCATACAAGCTATTGTGCTTAATATTGTAGCTGTTTAGTCCAAAATAAGACTCCTGCTTATGCCCACTATAAGCGGTTTGCACCCCTAAACTTTGCCAAGGAAGATTTGGGTTTACATAACCTAGTTTAGTTGCTATCTCATACCGTTGTGTATCAATCTCACTACCCCAAAATGTTGTTGTTAACTTATCGGTGTCTGGATTAAAATTTAATTCTCCTGCTTGTTTTTCATCATTCAAATATTTTAAATTGATAAAACTTACAAAGCCTTTTTCTCCGTTGATATATTGCCAACGATTCATGATATTAATTTGATGATATAAGGGCATATCTAAAAACCCATCATCATTTACATCATGTTTTTTATTGTGAGAATTCCCATGTAGATATAAACCTGTATACCATTTATCGTTAACCTTTGTATTTAAATGCGTATTTAATTCTAATCGTGTATTAGATGCTCCATAAAAATTCACAAATAGTTTATCGTCTGTAGATGGCTTTACTAATTCTGCATTAATTTGTCCTGCTATACTTTCAAAACCATTTACTACACTCCCCGCTCCTTTTGTTATCTGTATACTTTCTACCCAAGTTCCTGGTATAAAACTAAGACCAAATGCTTGTGATGCTCCGCGGATTGATGGTATATTCTCTGTAGTTATTAAAATGTAAGGTGTTGTAAGCCCCAACATCTTTATTTGTCGTGTTCCTGAGACAGCATCGGCAAAATTTACATCTATAGAAGGGTTAGTTTCAAAGCTCTCCGATAAATTACAACAAGCCGCTTTTAAAAGCTCATCACTACTAACCGTTACTACATTTGCTGCCTGCAAATACGATTTAACTGTGGTTTGCTTTTCAGATGTTACCGTTACCTCATCTAAGGCATTAGAAGCTTGTAATGTATGTACAAGCTTATTTGGTTTTGTTATTGTTAATGTATCTGTTTTAAAACCTACATAACTAATTACCAATTTAGTATACGCTGCTGTGTAGTCTATGGTAAACTCGCCATTTATATCTGTAATGGTTCCTACAGCTGTATTTAACCAATATACATTTACTCCAGGTAGCGGCTCTTTTCCTCCTTCCTCATTTATTTCCTTAACAAGGCCATTAAGTTTCTCCTGCGAAAAAAGAAATATTGGAAATATTACTACTATATACAATATGCTTTTCATACTTTTTATATATAGATATTAATAAGCATTAGTATTGCCATAACAATCATGATACTATTTTCTATGAATGTAGCCTTGGTCATTGGTAATTTTAATGCTGTTCCTAAACATGCACACTGAATTGTTTTTTTATCTACCAATGTTTTTAATACGCCTACTGTAGTTACTCCTAAAATTACAAGCGTTACTATTAAAGCTATTGGAATTTGAATTCGCATTAAAAACAAAATCCCTAAAATTACCTCTATAAACGGGTATACCCAGCCATAAATTGGAATTGCTTTAGCAATAGGATCGTACATACGAAACGATTTAGGAAACCCTTTTAAATCTAATAGCTTAAAAAAGCTAAATACGATATAAAATAAACCCATAAAATCTAGCATAGCATCTGTAATACGCTGCTCTTTATAGTTTAGTAAAAAAGTAGCTACAAGAAGATAGGTAAATATTAAAAACAAAGGCCTTAATTGCTTTAATGTAGACTCTTTCGAGGCTATTGTATTTTGCTGAATTACGTTTTCGGTAACAACGTATTTACTAGGCAACGCATCTTGTAATGTTTTAAGAGATACTGATTTATTTAAATGAAGTAATGCTTTAGAAAGCGCTAAATCTATTTTTACTTCATCAATCTCATTTATAGCTAAGAGACTTTTAGTAACAAATGCAACGCAACCATTGCATGTCATCCCTGTTATTGTATATGTTTTTTTCATGATTTTTAATATAAAAATTACTTTGTTTAAATAATAAATTAAATACCCCTCTATTTTTCAGGAGTAGTAATTACCTAAAACTGTAAACTTTTATATCAAATAAGAAAAACTTGGTCTAAAACCTGTATGTTTTCTACTAAAATGGGTGGAGAATAATCATTTTCATGAATATGCCTTTTTTCTAGTATGTATAGCGTATTTAAATAAGAAGTAGCGAGCGCAACTACAAAAAACTGTTGTTCTATAGATACATCATCAAAAGAAAACTGTAAATCATCTTGCCCTTCTACAACAATTACCTCATCACTACAACAAGATTTGCTCTCTGTAGCGCCTTTCATTAAATCCATACCACATTTATCGGCATCTTTAAAAAAAGAAACTGCTACTAAACGTCCCATACAGTAATGCTTCTCTACTTTCCAAGAAGTAGTAGAAATCAATAACAAAAATGCCATTACTACAGATAGTATTTGCTGAAACGCTTTTTTCATCACTACAAAAATACAAAATATAGAAGTAGATTACCTTTAGCACTCTTTTTTAACTAAATTTTAAATATACGAGCTGCTTTTTTCAGTAAAATAATCGTTAATTAACAATATCATTTATAAAGTCTGTTTTTAAAAAAAATTCCAGAATATTATTATCTAACATGAAAGAAATAATAAAATACCTGAGTTGGACAAACATTATAGGTTTTCCAATCATATCAATTATACTAATTGTGTATTTTGTTATATACCCATCTGCGTGGTTTGATTTCTATATCTCTTTAAATATTTTTATTAGTATTCCTTTTATAATTGCTGGAGTAACATCACTAAAAAATATTAAGGACTTAAATTTAAAAAAAACGCAAAAAACATTAATCATTATTTTTTTAATTTTATGGATTCCAAGCATTGGCTTGCCTTTCGTATATGAAGCTGGCGGTGTGTTAATATCTTTAACAATAATGGCAGTGGGTATATGGGCTATATTTAAGTTGAAAAAAGCTTTACACAAATTATTTTTTATAACTATTGTTAGTTCATTTTTTTTAATATTGAATGTAATTATGATTTTAACTCTATTCTTTGCTGAACAATAAAAAAACTAATACTCTTGAAAAATTTGCAACTAAAAACATCTCCAAAAGTTAAAATCGTTTTTAATAGTTACCCAAAGTTGGTTAAAAACAAAATGCAATTGCTTAGACAGTTAATTCTTGAAACTGCTAACGAAACAGAAGAAATAACAACTTTAGAAGAAACTTTAAAATGGGGAGAACCTAGTTATATTACTAAAATTGGGAGTACGTTACGAATGGACTGGAAACCTAAAAAACCAGACCAATACGCCTTCTATTTTAATTGTAATAGTAATTTAGTCTCAACATTTAAAACCGTTTATAAAGATGTATTTACATACGAAGGCAATAGAGCTATTATCTTTAAAATGGAGGATGAACTCCCTGTAACCGAATTAAAAAATTGTATTAAAATCTGCTTAACCTATCATAAAGTAAAACAACAATTATTACTAGGTTTGTAAAAATTAAAAGGTATTATGTTTCAAATATTAAAAGATAAAATTATTATAATCATAAACGAATCTAACAAAAGCACTGATGACAGATTGCAAAGCATCTGTGAGCTTTTAAAAGAAAATATTTCCTACTACGATTGGGTTGGGTTTTATTTTAAAAATGGGGATAAAAACGAATTAAAATTAGGCCCTTATGCAGGCGAAGCTACAGACCACACTATTATCCCTTTTGGAAAAGGTATTTGCGGGCAAGTGGCTGTATCTAATAAAAATTTTGTGGTGCCAGATGTAAAAGCTCAGGATAATTATATTGCATGTAGCATTACGGTTAAAGCAGAAATTGTAATTCCACTATTTGTAAACGGAGAAAACATAGGACAAATAGATATAGATTCTAACACGCCAGACCCATTTACCAATCAAGACGAACGCTTTTTAGAATTCGTAAATGAAAAAGTTGCAGAAATTCTTTAAAACTTTACTTGTTTTGTTTATAACTACATCGTTTTTTAAAATCAAAAAAATTACTTTTGCAATCTTATAATTATTTAACAATAAGTACATAAAGAATGCATAGTACAAAAAAAATTACATCGGCCTTAATTTCTGTATTCCATAAAGATGGTTTAGCTCCTATTGTTCACAAATTGAATGATTTAGGTGTTACAATATATTCTACGGGTGGTACCGAAAAATTTATAAAAGAATTAGGAGTAGATGTAGTTCCTGTAGAAGACGTAACTAGTTACCCTTCTATACTTGGCGGACGTGTTAAAACATTACACCCAAAAGTTTTTGGAGGTATTTTAAACAGACAAGATAACGAAAGTGATGTTGCGCAATTAAAGGAGTTCGATATTCCTCAGCTAGATTTAGTAATTGTAGATTTATATCCTTTTGAAAAAACAGTAGCTAGTGGTGCTCCTGAACAAGATATTATAGAAAAGATAGATATAGGTGGTATTTCTTTAATTAGAGCAGCCGCTAAAAACTTTAAAGATGTTCTTTGTGTTTCTTCTATGGAAGATTATAGCGAAGTTTTAGATATTATTAGTGCAGACAACGGAAATGTTTCGTTAGAAGACCGCAAACGTTTTGCAACAAAATCTTTCAATGTTTCATCGCATTACGATTCTGCTATATTTAATTACTTTAACAAAGAAGACCAAGAAACAGTTCTTAAGATTAGTGAAACTAACGGACAAGTATTACGTTACGGAGAAAATCCACACCAAAAAGGATTTTTCTTTGGAGATTTTGATGCTATGTTCTCTAAACTACACGGAAAAGAATTATCATATAACAATTTACTAGATGTAGATGCTGCGGTAAATCTTATTAATGAGTTTAAGAATGATGAACCTACATTTGCTATCTTAAAGCACAACAATGCTTGTGGTTTAGCATCTAGAAGCACTATACACCAAGCCTATGTAGATGCATTAGCAGGAGATCCTGTTTCGGCTTTTGGTGGTGTTTTAATTAGTAATAAAGAAATTGATAAAGCTACAGCAGAAGAAATTCACAAATTATTCTGCGAAGTTGTAATTGCACCTAGCTATGCAGGTGATGCTTTAGAAATATTAAAAGGTAAAAAGAATCGTATTATTTTAATTCAGAATGATATTGCTTTACCAGAAACATCTGTAAGAACATGCTTAAATGGAATCTTAGTACAAGATAAAGACGGAAAAACAGATGAAATAGCAGATTTAAAAAATGCTACAGAAAAAACACCAACTGAAGCGGAGTTAGAAGACCTTATTTTTGCTTCTAAACTTTGTAAGCACACAAAATCTAACACTATAGTTTTAGCAAAAGGAAAGCAACTATGCGCTAGTGGTACTGGTCAAACATCTAGAGTAGACGCTTTAAACCAAGCTATACACAAAGCTGAAACTTTTAATTTTGATTTAAATGGAGCCGTTCTTGCTAGTGATGCTTTTTTCCCTTTTCCAGATTGTGTAGAAATTGCGCATAAAAGTGGGATAACAAGCGTTATACAGCCAGGAGGTTCTATAAAAGACCAATTAAGTATAGATTACTGTAATGATAATGGTGTTGCCATGGTTATGACAGGTACTCGTCATTTCAAACATTAATTTAGTACTTTTGTTAATTATACGTACCCCACGCGAACTAGATAACATAACCAAACCGAATTACAAATGGGATTTTTTGATTTCTTAACTGAGGAAATAGCAATAGATTTAGGAACTGCAAATACACTTATTATACATAATGATAAAGTTGTAGTAGATAGCCCGTCTATTGTTGCTAGAGACAGAGTTACTGGTAAAATCATTGCTGTTGGTAAAGAAGCTAGTATGATGCAAGGTAAGACGCATGAAAATATAAAAACTATTAGACCTCTTAAAGATGGTGTAATAGCAGATTTCGATGCTTCTGAAAAAATGATTAATATGTTCATTAAGAACATCCCTGCATTAAAGAAGAAATGGTTTCCTCCAGCATTAAGAATGGTTATTTGTATTCCTTCTGGTATTACAGAAGTAGAAATGCGTGCGGTTAAAGAATCTGCGGAGCGTGTTAATGGCAAAGAAGTATACTTAATTCATGAACCAATGGCAGCAGCAATTGGTATTGGATTAGATATTATGCAACCAAAGGGTAACATGATCGTAGATATAGGTGGTGGTACTACTGAAATTGCAGTTATTGCATTAGGTGGTATTGTATGTGATAAATCTGTAAAAATTGCAGGTGACGTTTTCACCAACGATATTATATATTACATGCGTACACAACACAACCTTTACGTAGGAGAAAGTACTGCTGAAAACATAAAAATACAGATTGGTTCTGCTACAGAGGATTTACAAACCCCACCAGACGAAATGTCTGTTCAGGGTAGAGATTTATTAACAGGTAAGCCTAAACAAGTGCAAATTTCGTACAGAGAAATAGCTAAAGCCCTAGATAAATCTATACTACGTGTAGAAGATGCCGTTATGGAAACTCTATCACAAACACCTCCAGAGCTAGCTGCAGATATTTACAACACAGGTATTTATTTAGCGGGTGGTGGATCTATGCTTAGAGGTTTAGACAGAAGGTTATCTCAAAAAACAGATTTACCCGTATATATAGCAGAAGACCCATTAAGAGCTGTTGTTAGAGGTACAGGAATATCACTAAAAAACCTTGATCGCTACAAGAGCATTTTAATAAAATAATTAAAATACGCCTCTCATTAATTTACATCATTAGTGAGAGGTTGTATATAACTCACACTTAATTTAAAATAGTTTCGCTAATAATAAAGAGTGAATGCAACAGATAATAAACTTTATATTAAGATATAAAAATACATTACTGTATGTTTTTTTATTATTTATTGCACTAACTATTACCATACAATCTCACTCCTACCACAAGTCTAAATTTTTTAATTCGGCCAATAGCTTGTCTGGAAATATTTATCAAACTTCTTTTAATGTTTCTTCTTATTTCAACTTAAATCAAGAAAATAAACGATTATTAGAGGAGAACTTAAGACTAAGAAATATTTTATTTAATCAGAACAAATTATTAGATACCGTAATTTCAGATTCCACTACTAATTACACCGTTATTTCTGCTCAGATAATAAAAAACAGTTATGCTAAACCTATGAATTATATTACCCTTAATAAAGGTAGTAAGCAAGGTGTAGCACAAGATATGGGTGTTATTAATGCAAAAGGTATTTTAGGAATTGTAGAGAACACCTCAACAAGTTTTGCTACTGTACAAAGTATTCTAAACACTAAATCTAACATAAATGCCAAAATAAAGAACACCGATTATTTTGGTTCTCTTATTTGGAATACTGAAGATGCTAATACAGTACAATTAACAGATGTTCCAAGGCTTGTAAAGTTACACGTTGGTGATACCATTGTTACAGGAGCTATGTCTAGTATTTTTCCAGAAAACATCCCTATTGGTACTATTAAAGAGTTTGATTTAAATAGCTCTAAAAGCTATTATAAAATAAACATTAGTTTATTTAACAATATGACTAATCTTAAAAATGCATATATAATTAACAATATTAAAAGAGAGGAAATATTAGAATTAGAATCAGAAACAACCAATGGCAAATAGCTTCTATTTTATAAATATTATTCGATTTACATTACTTGTATTATTACAGGTTATGGTTTTTAATAGGCTTAATTTCTACGGGTTTATAAATCCTATGGTTTACATCTTATTTCTTTACTGGTTTCCTATAAAAGAAAATAAAAGCCCATTTATTATTATTAGTTTTTTATTAGGCTTTTTTATAGATTTTTTATCAGATTCAATGGCAATTAATACGGTTGCTACTGTATCTATAGCTTATTTAAGACCCGCATTAATGCGGTTTTGTTTTGGTGTAAATTACGAATTTCAGAACTTTAAAATAACCAGCACTGCCAAATTACAACAATTAACTTTTTTATCGCTATTAATTCTTATACACCATATTATTTTCTTTTCACTAGAAATTTTTAATTTATCATATTTACTAGTAATTTTAAAGAAAGTTATAGCAACTAGCTTAGCAACGTGGCTTATATGCCTTTTAGTTAGCTCTTTATTCAGTGTAAAAAAGAAATGAAAAAAATTCTATTATCACTTATCATTCTTATTATTGGAATTACATTTATTGGCAGACTATCGTATTTGCAAATATTTCGTTTTTCTAGCACTACAATACTAGATGACACTGCAATAAAGCCAGTTTACGATTATCCAGAGCGCGGCTATATTTATGACAGAAATGGCAAGCTTTTAGTTGCTAACCAAGCAGCTTATGATGTTATGGTAATTCCGCGAGAAGTGAAACCATTAGACACATTAGAATTTTGCAAGCTCTTAAAAATAGACAAAGAAAAATTTATAAAAAAACTAAAAAAAGCAAGAATATATTCTCCCAGATTGCCATCGGTTTTAGTACCTCAACTCTCTAAAGAAGACTATGGCAGTTTACAAGAGAAAATGCGAAAATACGAAGGATTCTATATTCAAAAACGTTCCTTACGCTATTACGACACAAAAAGTGGCGCTAATGTATTAGGGTATATTAGCGAAGTTAATGAAAGAGACTTAAGAAAAAACCCTAATTACGCCGCAGGTGAATTAACAGGTAGAACAGGTATAGAAAAACAATACGAAGAAATCCTTAGAGGACGCAAGGGAATTAAATACATACAAAAAGACCGATTTAACAGAGACATTGGCCCTTATAAAGACGGTATTTATGATACGCTACCAGAGCAGGGCAAAGAAATTACTACAACTTTAGATAAAACTCTCCAAGAATACGGAGAAAAACTAATGCATGGTAAACGTGGTGGCATAGTAGCTTTAGAACCTAGTTCTGGAGAAATACTAGCATTAATCTCTGGTCCCACCTATGACCCTTCTTTATTAGTAGGAAGAGAACGTTCTAAAAATTACACTAAATTATATTACGACTCTATAGCTAACCCAACATGGGACAGAAGTATCCTTGCACAACCATCTCCTGGATCTCCTTTTAAAACCTTAAATGCTCTTGTAGCACTACAAGAAGGCGTTCTTTCAAAAGAAACTACCGTTAGGTGTTATAATGGCTTTTATGTTGGTAAAACAAAAAGAGGATGCCATTGTGGAGGAGGCTTAAGAAACATGACCTCTGGCATACAAAAATCGTGCAATGCATATTTCGCAAGTACTTTTAGAAAAATATACGATAAATACCCTACTACAGATGAAGGTATGGATGTCTGGGAAAAGCATATGAAAAGTTTTGGGCTAGGTAATTTTTTAGGCTATGACTTACCTACCGGAAGTAAAGGAAGAATTCCTAACAAAGCATATTACGATAGAGCGTACGGAGACAACAGATGGGCTTCTTCTTTTATTATATCCAATTCTATTGGCCAAGGAGAAGTTGCTACTACTCCCATACAATTAGCAAATATGACAGCCGCTATCGCCAATAGAGGTTATTACTATACACCACATGTAATAAAAAAAATAGAAAATAAAGAGATCAGTATTCCTAAATACACCAAACCTAAATACACCACCATAGACAAAAAACATTTTGAACCTGTAATACAAGGAATGGCAGACGTGTATAGAAAAGGAACTGCCAGAGGCCTACAGGTAAAAGATATAGAAATAGCAGGAAAAACAGGAACCGTAGAAAATTTCACAAGAATAGATGGCGTTAGAACACAACTTACAGACCATTCTGTATTTGTTGCTTTTGCACCTGTTGAGAATCCAAAAATAGCATTAGCCATATATATAGAACATGGTTATTACGGTTCTCGTTATGCAGGGCATATAGCCTCTTTACTAATAGAAAAATATATAAAAGGAAAAATTACAAGAACCGACTTAGAAAAAAGGATGCTAGAAAAAACCTTAGAGCACGAATATGCAAAACCATATAGCGGCGAACCATTCAAAATAAATGAATATGCTTGGTAGAACAGCTATAAAAAGAATTGATTGGTTTAGCATTTTACTTTATGCCTTACTTGTAGTTATTGGTTTTACAAATATCTATTCTAGTACATTTTCAGAGGAGAGCACTTCTATTTTTAATTTTAGTAAAATATATGGCAAACAGTTAATGTTTATTATTATTAGCATTGTTGCCATTATCATTGTTTTAGCTCTAGAAGCCAGTTTTTATGAACGCTTTTCTAGTATATTGTATTCTATTTCTTTAGTATCATTAGCTGGTCTTTTTGTTTTTGGAAAAACCGTAGCCGGAGCAACATCCTGGTATAATTTAGGTTTTTTTAGCCTTCAGCCTTCAGAATTAGCAAAAGTAGGAACAGCATTAGCCTTAGCTAAATATTTAAGTGATATACAAACAGATATTAAACGCAAGAAGGACCAGTTCTATGCATTTTTAATATTACTGATTCCTGCCTTTTTAGTAATTCCGCAACCAGATCCAGGAAGTGCTTTAGTATTCTTTGCTTTAATTTTTGTAATATTTAGAGAAGGACTATCATTAATATATTTAGGATTAGCTTTATTTACTATCCTTGTTTTTGTAACAACATTAATGTTTGGCACAACATGGGTAGGTGTTTCTATAGGTTTATTAATGGCTTTGTTTTATTTATTTAAAAAGAAAACCACAAAAATACCTATTATACCAACTATCTCTTTTTATGCAATTGTTATTGTATTTTCTTTATCTGTAAATTTTGTATTTAATTCTGTTTTTGAACAACGCCATAGAGATCGTTTTAGCTTATGGTTACGTTTAGAAAAAGACCCTAAAAAATTAGAAGAAATTAGAAAAACAATTGGTTATAACACCGACCAATCAGAAAAAGCTATTGAGTCTGGCGGTTTCTTGGGCAAAGGTTTTTTAGAAGGCACGCGTACCAAAGGAGATTTTGTTCCCGAACAACATAGTGATTATATTTTTAGCACCGTTGGAGAAGAATGGGGTTTTATTGGCACTACCACTGTTGTATTACTATTTACAATTCTACTATTACGGCTTGTTTTTTTAGCTGAAAGACAAAAAAACCCATTTAGTAGAATGTATGGTTATGGGGTAATTTCTATCCTTTTTATACATTATTTTATTAACGTAGGTATGGTAATAGGTATGCTACCAACCATTGGAATTCCATTACCGTTTTTAAGTTACGGGGGGTCATCGTTGTTAGGATTTTCTATCCTTTTGTTTATATTTTTAAAATTAGATGCAAATAGGTTAAATGAGTGGAATTAAAATTTCCATTCGTTTTTAACAACTTTACTTTCTAGCTTTTCTTCTATTGAATCTGGTAATTTCTTAAAAAAATCTATTCCTGTAATTTCTTCTATCTTATTTACGGGAACTACAAACTTACTAAGTGACTTTGTACTTTCTTTATGAGGAAACAAAAAAGCTATCATCTTAATTTTATGATTATCTTTTCTTGCCACAATCTTATAAAAGGATTTAGGTACTGCCACATCTTCATCACCTATAGCAAATAATCCTTTTTCTAGAACACCACCTGTTACTACATACACCTCATCATATTTTTTGGTCCAATAACGCACTTTTTGTTCTAACCTATTCCATATACCTGCATTAAATGCATTATCCTGCGGGCTAATATTACTTGTATAAAAAGTTTCATTGTAAGCATATTTAGAGAATCTACGGTCTCCTGCAGGGCATAAATGCCCCCTATCATAACCAGAACGCTTATAATTACGCCAATCTGCAGATTTTGTTTTTACTTTTGGATCCTCAATAAAGTATGGGCGCTTACGATCATCATAAGTAAGATGCTCTTTTTTTAATGTATAAGCAACCCATTCTGCCTGCTCATATGCCTCATGATAAGATAATGAAAAATGATTGTGATGCACTATGCTTCCTGTTGTAGAACTAGGTAAAAAATCTTCTACTATTTCAGTTCCCGCTTCTGCTCCTTCAGGGGCTGTATATGTATCTGGCGTATAAAAATTTTCAAAAAGCCAAAAACCTACAACACAAATTAAAACTAATATAGAATATACTTGTTTGTTTTTCATTTGGCTAAATTAAAAAACGCATCAACATAACAAACAGAATATTTTTATATATTATTGCAGAGAACTTATATACTTCTAAAAAATGAATAGTACCATAATTTTAAAAAGAGCCACTAGCCTTATTATATTATTAATAGGTTATAATAATATGCTAGCGCAGCAAGATACATTATGGTATAACGCTAAATGGAAATTATCTAAAAAAACAGAAGCTAGTTTTTATAGACCACCTGTTAAAGCTGAAGGCAACTTTTTTAGAATTAAAGATTATTATAAGTCTGGTGAGTTACAAATGAATGCCATATCTAAATACGCCGATAAAGACCATTGGGAAGGTTTAGTTACTTGGTATAATAAAGACGGTAGTATTCACCAAGAAGGGAACTATAAAGACCATAAATTAAACGGAGCATATACCAGCTATATTAAGGAAAAAAAAATACTAGCTAATTATAAAAACGGACAATACGTAAACGGAGAAACAAATATAAATTGCAGAACATATTATATTTATTTAGCCGAAATAAATGATGGTTTTAAAAGAGTATTCCACAATGGAGATTTAAATGGATTACGTTACGAAGAATATTTAGATCAAGACAAAAAAAAGAAATACACTAAATATTATGATGACAATGGAGAACTCTTGGGCGAATCTAAAAACACTCCTGATGGCTCAAAAGTAGGTATAGAAATATTATATAACTATAATCCATTTTCTATATCTAATATTGAATACTATTCTAAATCAGGAACATATTTAGGCTCTTCTATTTACTACAACAACGGAACTTTAAGAGAAAAATTTGAACAGGAACCTGGCTACAAAACAACCTATTATAATACAAACGGAGAAGAATTAGGAAGTTTAACTTATAGAATGAAAAATTCTTATTTAAAAGCAGAAAATGGCACTAAGTACAGCTTTGAATCAAAATACAACATTAAAAAAGCAAATGAAACAGGTGAAACCTGGCCTATTTCTATAACAACCTATAAAGATGGGCTTACAACCAAATTTGAAGAAAAGTACAAAGACCAAAGCACTAAAGCACTATTTACTTATGAAAATGGATATAGACTTTTAGATCTTTTCTACGATGAAAAAGGCAAGGAAATATCTCGCTTAACCTACAAAGATTACAAACCATTTGATGGAATACAATTTGAAAGAGATGTTAAAAGAACCTATAAAGAAGGTGTATTATTAGAAGAAATAAAGTATTATGCCAACACTAAAAAGCAATTTATGGCATTAAAAAATGCCATAGAAACATATTATGATCTTAATGGCGAGGTACTAGGCACATTAACACTAAACATAGACAATTATAACAGTCCTGAAAATGGCACTAGATACAGCCAATACAAAGGAGTAATTGAAAGAATTGAGGAATACAAAGATGGCGTACGTATTAAATTAACTTCCATTAAAAAAGATACTAAAGGTAAGTCTTTTAAAACCATAGAATTATATGATGATAGTGGTTATAGTAAAATTAAAGAGACAAAATTTTATAGCAACGGAAAAATAAAAAGTGAAATAAATTATAAAAAATATAATCCAATCACTGGTATCTATTTTAATGACAAGGGAGAAGAAATAGGTAGATACAATTACAAAACTAAAGAAGGAAAACGCTATGAATTTTTCTATAATTCTGACCAAATAAAAGAAATAGAAGAAATAGTAAATAATAAACTGGTTCGTAATGTTACTTATATTGAGTCTTATGACAATCAAAAAAAAACATATGAATATATAATAATTAAAGACATTGATAATTCTAAAGATGCTAAATTTTATAACAAATATGGAGAGCTAATAGCTAAAGCCAGTTTTAAAAACGGTGAACTAGATAACGGAACTATTTACAACGAAAGAGACAAAGAACTGTACCATATAAAAGAAGGGCTAAAAAACGGGAAGTACACTAAATATTATTACAATGAAAAAATACTAGAGGAAGGTAACTTTAAAAATGATTTAAAAGAAGGTGTTTTTACAGCATACAGTAGCTCAGGTTCAAAAACCTCTACTGTAAACTTTACAAATAATAAAAAAGAAGGAGAAGCTATTTATTATAATGCAAATGGAGATGTATTAAGTAAAATGATTTATAAAGACGACCTACCTTATTCTGGAAAAAAAACAACACATAGCGAGTACAATAAAAGTTACAAAGAAGAAACTTATACTAATGGCAACATCATACAATCTATAGATGCCAAAAAGGAAGGAAAAACTATTACCAATTACGCCAATAAAACTTCCAAAGAGGTTACTAAATATAATGAAAATAACCAGAAAATTTTAAGCTACAACTTAAAAAACGAACAATTAGAAGGGAAAGTTATCTCATATAACGACAAAGAAAAAATTATAAGAACTGCAGAATTTGAAGACGGAAAATTAATAAATGGCACCGTAAGAATAAAAGGAGACTCATATAATAATAAAGAAGACTATTTATTACTAACAAGAACAGATTCCTCTTTCTCTGTAAAAAAATATAATACTGGAGGTTTAGAATACGAGGCTACTGAGAATATTGAAAAAGGAATGCGTTTACAACATTTAAATAAACTAAACTCTAGAATAAATTATATCTATCACACAGATTTAGAATAATAATAACTTATAAAATCTATTAAAAACAATTAATCTTAGATAGTTTTATTATTTTACAACAACCAATTTCTATAAGTTAAAAACTAAATGAAATACTTACTCCACAGCCAAGAAACTGAAAGGATTCTGTTTAGAAAAATAGAGTTATCAGATTTTAATGATTGGCTAGTATTTCATGAGAACCCCATAACTTCTAAATACTGGATAGCAGAATTAAAAAACCCAGAGACCGAATGTAAAAATTGGTACACAAAACAATTTCATCGTTATCAGAATAATTTGGGAGGAATGAATGCTTTGATTGAAAAACAATCTGGAAAATTAATTGGGCATTGCGGACTTTTAGTTCAAAACGTTGATAATACAACTGAATTAGAAATTGCTTATTCGCTTTTACCTAAATTCTGGAATAAAGGCTTTGCAACCGAAGCTGCAAAAAAATGTAGAGACTTTGCTTTTAAAAATAATTTTTCGGACTCTATTATTTCCATAATAAGCGTAACAAACAAACCTTCGGAAAGCGTTGCCATAAAAAATGGAATGAGAATAGATAAAGCAACTACTTATAATGGAAATAATGTAAACATATTCAGAATTAATAAATTAGAATGGAGAAACATAAAATTAATATAAAAACAGCCTAACTTAACACATAAAAAAAATCCAGTAAACATATGTTTACTGGATTTTTTTTATGCTTTAAAATTTATATGCTTATCCTTTTATACTTACTAATTTAGAAGGGTTAATAGCATTTGCTTTTAAATCTTCTAACACATTAATAGCTTCCTCTACATATACATCTTTTGCTAAATTTTTATGCCAACGATCTCTTTTTTCTCTTAAAATAGAATCCTGAGTAAATAATTCTTTCTCGTACTTTAAAGATTCAAAAGTAAGATGCGAGTCATAATCAGAAAGCTTTTTAAAGTAGTTAATCTTTTCTTTATCTTTTTCTAATTCAACTTTATAGTCTTTATACTTAAGGCTAACAATTGTTTCCTCTTGCTGTTCCTTTAACCACTTAGCATTTTCTTCTATTAATTTTATTTGTGTATTTCCTTCCATACGTTTCATACTATTTTCTACAGTATGCTCGTAATCTATATACCCATCCCAAGGCTCATAACTAGCTGGTGATATCTTATCCCATGCTAAAGGGTTTTGTTGATCTCTTTCTCCTAAATCTATATAGCTGTATCTGTCTGGAACAATAACATCACTCTTAACACCTTCTAACTGTGTAGAACCTCCATTAATTCTATAAAACTTTTGCGTTGTTAATTTAATTGCCCCTAAATCTCCATGCTCATTACTACGAACAATATTTTCTAAAGGAATTACATTTTGTACAGTACCTTTTCCAAAAGTTTGCTTGCTCCCTATTACTACAGCTCTTTTATAATCTTGCATAGCCGCTGCTAATATTTCAGATGCCGATGCTGATAATTCGTTTACTAAGATAACTAATGGTCCATCCCATTGTATGCGCTCATCTTTATCATCGTGTACTTCTTTTCGTTGCCCAGAAGAGCGCACCTGTACAATTGGTCCGTCTTTAATAAAAAGGCCAGCCATTTCTACAACAGTTCTAAGAGAACCTCCTCCGTTATCCCTTAAATCTAATATTAAGCCTTCTGCACCCTCTTGTTTTAGCCTTTCTACTTCTTTAGCTACATCTGTAGCTGCATTTCTTTTATTATAATCTTCAAAATCTACATAAAATTTTGGTAGGTTAATTAAACCAAACTTTTTATCATTATGCTTTACTGTTGCAGATTTTGCATACGATTCTTCTAATTCTACTATATCTCTTGTAATAGATATAATTTCTATAGAACCATCTACTTTTTTAATGGTTAAATCTACGATAGTTCCTTTAGGGCCTTTTATTAATTTAATAGCGTCATCTAAACGCATTCCAACAATATTAACTGGCTCTTCTCCAGCCTGCCCCACTTTTATTATCTCATCGCCAACCTCAATCTGTTGATCGCGCCATACTGGTCCTCCAGATATAACTTCTACAATTTTAGTTTGGTCTTTCTTTTTTTGCAATCTAGCTCCAATACCTTCAAACTTACCAGACATACTAGTATCAAACTTTTCCTTATCATCTGGAGCAAAATAGTAAGTATGTGGATCAAACTTATCTACAATTGTATTTATGTATTGTACAAACCAATCTTTACGTTCTAAATCGGCTACAAAATCAAAGAAATCATCTAAAGTAGATTTTGTAGATTCTCTTGATTGCTTTTCAGCATCTTTTACACTTGTTGCAACTCCTTCTTCAAATTTATTGTCATTCTTAGCTTTCTTATAATCTGCTATTTTAGAATCATAAGTATCAATAGTAGCATATTTTAATTGCTTTCTCCAGCGCTCTTTTAATTCTTTTTTTGAAGTCGCAAATTTCTGCTTTTCATAATCTATATTAATAGTCTCCTCTACACTATAGTTAAAAGGTTTTTTTAATACATCTTCATATATAACTTTAGCCTCTGCCATACGCTTTATAAGACGCTCGTGCACCAAGTTAAAGAAACTAATGTCTGTATTCTTAATCTGATCATCTATTTGAAACTTATATTTTTCAAAATATTCAATATCTTCTTCTAAAAAATATCTTTTAGTTGGATCTACAACACTTATAAAATCATCGAAAACACTTACCGAAAAATCATCATTAATATCTTTTGGCTGGTAATGTCCTTTCTCCAAAACATAAGCAATAAGATCTAGAAGTAATTTATCTTTATCATTAGTTTCAAAAGACTTATTGGTAAAACTGCAAGAAGCTACTGCTGCAAACATCAACAATAACAGGTAGGTTAAATTCTTTTTCATTAATTCAATATTTTTATTAAAAAACTTCCTCATTTCTCTCATTATAAGCTTTTAATCTTTACGCGGACTAAGAACTCACTAATATAATGAAAAAACCATGCCAGCTTATAATACATAAGAATTATTTTACTTTTTCTACTAAACTAGCTTTAGCAATGCTTTAAAAAATAAAAGGAATCACATTAAAAACGTATTTTTGATTCATAAATTATATCTTATGCCTAAACCTTTAATTCTTGTTACAAATGATGATGGTATTACAGCACCTGGGTTACGCGCATTAATACGATTTATGAAGGAAATTGGTACTGTTATAGTAGTTGCTCCCGATAGTCCACAATCTGGTATGGGACATGCCATTACATTAGACAGCACCTTACATTCTAAAAAAATGGTTATTGATGCAGAAAATGGTGCTTTAGAAGAATACAGTTGTAGCGGCACACCTGCCGATTGTGTTAAGCTTGGTCTACAAGAACTTTTAAAACAGAAGCCAGATATATGCATTAGTGGTATAAACCATGGCTCTAACGCCTCTATAAACGTTATTTATTCTGGTACTATGAGTGCCGCTATAGAAGCAGGTATAGAAGGTATTCCGTCTATTGGTTTTTCTTTATGTGATTTTTCTTGGGAAGCAAATTTTGAAATCCATAAAGAAAACATACAAAAAATTGTTAGAGAAGCTTTAAACAACGGTATTCCTAAAGGAGTAGTTTTAAATGTAAATATCCCTAAAATAGATACCCCAAAAGGAATAAAAGTTTGCAGACAAGCACGTGCTAATTGGAAAGAAAAGTTCGATAAGCGAGAAAGTCCAATGGGTAAAGAATATTATTGGTTAACTGGCGAATTTGAACTTTTAGATAAAGGAGAAGATACAGATATTTGGGCTTTAGAAAACAATTATATTTCTATAGTACCTACTAAATTTGATTTAACAGCGCACCATGCTATACAAGGCATAAATAATTGGAATTTTAATGAATAAAAAAGAAACTATAATAGGCTTTATTGTTGGTGTTATTGCCAATACCATAGGAACATTACTATACATTGTTACTTTTTCTGATATGAGTATTGTAGACACTTACAATGCTGCGGTACAACAGGGGCACATTGGAAGCTTATTGGCTTTAGGTGCTATTCTAAATTTAGTAGCGTTTTTTGGTTTTTTAAGAATTAAAAGAGACCATAGGGCTCGTGGAGTTTTAATAGCCACCTTACTTACTGCCTTAGTTATTTTGTATTACAAGCTATTTTAAAATGAAATATTACATTATAGCAGGAGAGGCTTCTGGAGACTTACACGGTTCTAACCTAATAAAGGCTTTAAAAATTAAAGACCCCAATGCAGATATTCGTTGTTGGGGTGGCGATTTAATGCAACAGGCTGGCGGAACATTAGTAAAACACTACAAAAAGCTGGCCTTTATGGGCTTTTTGCAAGTTATAACCAGTATCCGAACTATCTTTAAAAACATTGCTTTCTGTAAAGAAGATATTGCAAATTTTAATCCAGATGTTGTTGTTTTTATAGATTATTCGGGTTTTAATCTTAGAATAGCAAAGTGGGCTAAAGAAAATAATTTTAATACTAATTACTACATTTCTCCTCAAATATGGGCTTCTAGAGAAGGGCGTATCTCTAAAATAAAGAGAGACATTAACGCTATGTATGTTATACTGCCCTTTGAAAAAGAGTTCTATGAAAAAAAACATAATTTCCCTGTTCACTTTGTAGGTCACCCATTAATTGATGCTATTAATAACAAACCTACAATTAGTGCTATTGATTTTAAAACGGCTCATAATTTAGATGTAGAAAAACCTATTATAGCTTTATTACCAGGAAGTAGAAAACAAGAAGTAGAAAACATGCTTACCATAATGCTTTCGGTTACAAAATCCTTTCCTAATTATCAGTTTGTAATTGCGGGCGCTCCTAGTTTAGATTTAGATTTTTATAAACCATTCTTAAAAAATGCCCAAATAAAACTAGTATCAAACAAAACGTACGATTTATTAAATAGTTCGTATGCAGCACTAGTAACTAGTGGCACTGCTACTTTAGAAACTGCCCTATTAAAAATACCCCAAGTTGTTTGCTACAAAGCAAGTTGGCTATCTTACCAAATAGCGAAACGAATTATAACTCTAGACTATATTTCTTTAGTTAATTTAATTATGAAAAAAGAGGTGGTTAAAGAATTAATTCAAAACGATTTAAATACCAAAAATCTTACGTACGAGCTTTCTAAAATTCTAGAAAATGAGAATCGTGAAAAATTATTAGAACATTATTACGAATTAGAAAAAAAATTGGGCGGAAAAGGTGCAAGTGAAAAAACTGCAACATTAATCATTAAAAATGTTTAATTTCACACAAAAGTGTGCAATTTTAAACATTAAAAAATGAAAAGAAACAGTATTAAAACTATTCTACTATGTTTTTCTATATTACTGCTGAGTAATTGTAAAGAAAAAGAAGCAAAACCTAAAGAGGCATCTGCAGAAGCAATCGCAGCGGCTTCCAAACAACTTAACGATTGGTTTCAAAAACAATGGGACAACGAACTATCGTTCTCTCCAATGACACAAACATATCTAGGCGATAAAACCGATTATGATAAATGGGATGATATATCTAAAGAAGCCGAAGAAAAAGCTTTAGAACGAACTAAAAAAAGGCTTTCTTATTTAAAAGACTCTATACAATTAAATACATTAGATAAAGCTACTAAACTTAGCTACAGCCTTGCCGTACAAAAAGCAGAAAATGAAATTGCAGATTACAAATACAGACTACATAATTACCCTGTAAATCAGATGTTCGGAATGCATGCTCAAATCCCTGCTTTTCTTATTAACATGCATCAAATAACCGATAAGAGTGATGCCGAAGCATATATTTCTAGATTAAATAAAGCTCCAAATGTATTTGATCAATTAATAGAAAATTTAAAAGAAAGAGAAAAAGCCGGTATCCTTACTCCTAAATATGTTTTTCCTAAAGTAATAGAGTCTTGTGAAAATATTATAAAAGGTGCTCCCTACGAAAGTTCAAAAAAGAATAGTACGCTATTAGATGATTTTACTAAAAAAGTTAAAAAATTAAACTTAGATAGCGACGAGGAAAAAACATTAATTACCAATGCCAAAAAAGCTTTGGTAACTGCTATAGAACCAGGTTACAAAAAACTAATATCTTTTTTAAAAGAACAAGAAAAAAATGCTACTGATGATGATGGCGCATGGAAATTCCCTAACGGAGAAGCATTTTACAATAATGCTTTAGCAAGGACTACTACTACTAACATGACTGCTAATGAAATACACGAGCTAGGCTTATCCGAAGTTGCTCGCATACATGCAGAAATGAAAGCTATTAAGGAAAAGGTAAAATTTAAGGGCTCATTACAAGAGTTTTTTACTTTTATGAAAGAGGACAAACAATTTTTGTATCCAGATTCTAAAGAAGGTAGAGAAGCTTACATGAAAAAGGCGGTGGCTATTATTGATAGTATGAAAGGGCGTTTAGACGAGTTATTTATAACCAAGCCAAAAGCAGATTTAATTGTAAAACAAGTAGAACCTTTTAGAGAAAAAGCTGCCGGGCTAGCATTTTACCAAGCTCCTGCATTAGACGGCTCTAGACCTGGAACTTATTATGCTAATATGTACGATATTAAATCTATGCCTAGCTACCAAATGGAAGCTTTAGCCTACCATGAAGGTATTCCTGGGCACCATATGCAAATTGCTATTTCTCAAGAATTAGAAAATGTTCCTATGTTTAGAAAAATGGGGAGATACACTGCCTATACAGAAGGATGGGGGCTTTACACTGAACTTATCCCTAAAGAAATTGGATTCTATAGTGACCCATATTCAGATTTTGGAAGATTAGCCATGGAACTATGGAGAGCATGCCGTTTAGTTGTAGACACAGGTATACACGCTAAAAAATGGAACCGAGAAGAAAGTATAAAATATTACACCGACAATACTCCAAATACAGAGTATGATGCCATAAGAATGGTAGAAAGACATGTTGTAATGCCATCGCAAGCTACTGCCTATAAAATTGGAATGAATAAAATTTTATCTCTAAGGGAAAATGCTAAAAAACAATTAGGAGATAAATTTGATATTCGAGAATTCCATGATGTTGTATTAACAGATGGACCATTACCATTAAATATTCTAGAAAACAAAGTACAAGAATGGATAGAAAGTAAATAGAAATTATAATTTTCCAAACCATATTTCATACAATATGGTTTGGAAATATTTCTTTAAATTTGATACCCAAGACCTAATTCCTTTCTTGGATGATTCGTAAACTTTCGCTTTTATTTTTTATCGTTATTTCCCTCTCTAATTGTGGCACAACCAAAAGAACCACAAATACTCCAAAACGAAGTGTAAACGTAAAAGCCTCTCCAAAACAAGAAAAGGAAAACAAAACAATAAGAACTAAAAACAACAAAACGCTTACTAAGGCAGACCATATTATTAATACCGCTCTTACTTATTCTGGCGTACGTTATAAATACGGAGGCACTTCTAAAAAAGGAATGGATTGTTCTGGCCTTTTATATGTTGCCTTTAATGAGCATAGTGTTTCGCTCCCTAGAGTTTCTTATGTAATGGCAGAAAAAGGAAAACGCATTCGTGTACAAGATGTTACTAAAGGAGATTTATTATTTTTTAAAACCAGTAAAACAGGAAGAAGAATAAACCATGTGGGCTTAGTGGTAGCTGTAGAAAATAATACTATAAAATTTATACATTCCACCTCATCTAGAGGTGTAATAGTATCCTCTTTAAGAGAAGGCTACTGGAACCATGCATTTGTTAAAGCAACCAGAGTCCTAAATTAATGGAACTCTTAAAATATGCATCTGTAAAATTATCTATTGGGTTAATTCTAGGTATTTTAATAGGCTATTATTTTAATCCTACCCTTATTATAGCAATAGCTATTACTTTTATTTTTTTAATTGCTTTGGGTATTCTTTTCACTAAAGAAAAAAACACCAGCTCGACTTACTTTGGAATTTTAATGTTATTAACTTCAATAAGTATTGGAGTTCTTTCATTTTCAATTTCTAAACCTACCAATTACCAAAGCCACTATACACAACAATACAACTCAGGAACGCATACACTACAACTTAAAATTACCAAAGTTTTAAAATCTACTAACTTCTCTAATAAATATATTGCTCGTATAAAAAGCATTAATAAACATTTTAGTTCAGGAGAAATACTTTTAAGTGTTAGCAAAGACAGCTTACAAGAAAAGCTCTTTATAGACCAAGAAATAACAACACATACTAACATAAAAGAAATACTCCCTCCTTTAAATCCTTATCAATTTAACTATAAAAATTATTTAGAAAACTTAGGCATATATCATCAACTACAAATAAGCACCAATGAATATATAGTTCATAAAAAAGCTTCAACTACGCTATTGGGTATTGCTGCAAAAATTAGAGCTACAATTATTTTAAAACTACAAGACGCTAATTTTGGAGAAGAAGAATTTCCTATCATAGAAGCTTTATTGCTTGGAGAGCGTAATCATATTTCTAAAAATACTTATACCAACTATAAAAATGCTGGGGCAATTCATATTTTGGCTTTATCTGGTTTACATGTTGGAATCTTATTATTGCTACTACAGTTTATACTAAAACCCTTGGAATTACTACCAAAAGGCAATACCATTAAACTTGTCCTCATTATTTTAATTTTATGGTGTTTTGCTCTACTGGCTGGTTTTTCTGCCTCTATTATAAGAGCAGTTGCTATGTTTAGTTTTATAGCTTACGCTCAATTTTTAAACAGACCTACAAGTACTTTTAATATTCTAGCATTATCGCTCTTTTTTATTTTATTGGTGAACCCTATGTTTTTATTTCAGGTTGGGTTTCAAATGAGCTATGCGGCAGTTTTTGCTATTGTATGGATATATCCAATATTACAAAAAGTATGGTTTCCTAATTATTGGATTTTAAAAAAAGGATGGCAATTATTAACGGTAAGTATTGCTGCTCAATTAGGTGTTTTACCTGTTAGTTTATATTACTTTCATCAGTTTCCTGGTTTGTTCTTTATTTCTAATCTTGCTATCATTCCATTTTTAGGAGTTTTACTTGGACTAGGAATATTAATTATTGTACTTGTTGTATTGAATATACTCCCTAACTTTTTAGCTATTATCTATAATACTTGTATAGCTCTAATGAATAGCATTGTTAAATGGGTTGCCCAGCAAGAAGCTTTCTTATTTACCGCTATCTCTTTTGATGCAGTGCAACTGATTTTAAGCTATATTTTAATTATAAGTATAGTCATTGCTATTACGGAAAAGTCTTTTAAAAAATGGACTGTTTTTTTATTTGCAATTATAGGCTTTCAATGCTACAACTTTTTCCTTCTATACAAAACACAAAAGGCTGAAACAATACTACTATTACACGAGAGTAAAAATACCGTACTACTACATCAATCTGGAAAACATTTAACAATATTAAATTCACAAGCTATTGCCAACAAAAGTACTATACAAGATTATAAAATTGCAAAGCGTATTAAGCACATACAACATCAAGCTTTAAAAAATAGCTATCATATAAACACCTCATCTTTACTAATTATAGACAGCATAGGTATGTATCCTACTAAAGAGGCAGACATTGTATTGCTAACAAAATCTCCAAAAATAAATTTAGAACGTTTAATAGATAGTATTACTCCCAACATAATTATTGCAGATGGCAGCAACTATAAAACTAGTATTAATCGTTGGAAAGCCACTTGTAAAAAAAGAAAACTCCCTTTTCACTACACAGGTGAACAGGGAGCCTATTATTTTAACTTAGATAGTTATTAAATATTTATTTAATGATTTGAAAGCTCAAAGCCTTCTGTTTCATCGTCATGAATAATAGTTTCGTTATCCTCTGCCCCATGTGTAAGTCTCTTTAATGGTCTCATTATTAAAATCACTAAAATCCCGAAAATAACAGCAAAAATAAATAAGCCTCCAAAAACATTTAATTCTCCTGCTTTAGATGCACTTTCACCAATAACACCCGCTACTTTATTTCCTAAACCTGTAGCTGCCCAATACACCCCCATCATTAGTGCCATGTAACGTGCTGGTGCTAGTTTTGTAAAGAATGATAAAGAAACTGGCGACAAACACAGCTCACCAATGGTATGAAACATATAGGCCAACACCAACCAGTACATAGCAGAGCTACCATTACTTTGGTACTCCATAGAGGCAAAAACCATATATATAAAACCAATACCCATAATAATAACACCTGTTGCCATCTTAAATAAAGACCCTGCTTCTTTTCCTTTTAATTTACGCTTTGCCCATATATTAGCAATAAGTACGGCAAACAAAATAATAAACCCAGGATTAGCAGACTGAAACCATGCAGATGGTACTTCCCACCCAAACAAATCTCTATTTGTTTTTTGTTCTGCATATAAGTTCATTAATCCTCCCATTTGCTCAAAACAGCCCCAAAAAACAATTACTATTAGTAAAGATAAAAGCAATACTACGTACCTATCTTTCTCTACTTGTCCGTTTAAGTTTTTATATATCATCATCATTACCCCTGTAACCAAAGCAATAACAATATATAGTGCCGTATAACCCCAACTATCTGCTCCATTATATGTATAGCCAGCATAAACAGCATAGATCATCATTAAACCTACAATTCCTATATGCAAAGGCGATTTAACTAATTGACTGATTAAGGTCCCAATACTAACATCATTAGATTTTTCTTCTGCCGTTGGAGCATTACCCACATGTATTAAGTAGCGTTGCCCATATAAATAAACCATTAGTCCCAATAACATACCTAAACCTGCCAAGCCAAAACCATAATGCCAACCATACACTTTAGCTACTAAACCTACAGATAAAGAAGCTAAAAAAGAACCCAAATTAATACCCACATAAAAGATACTAAAGCCTTTATCTCTTCTAATATCGTTCTGCTTATACAAGCCCCCTACCATAGTAGAAATATTAGGTTTTAACATGCCCACACCTAATATTACAAAACCAAGACCTGCATAATAAGCCCAAAGCGCTTCTATGGCCAAAACACCATGCCCAATAGTTAATAAAATGGCACCAATAGTTACTGCTTTTTTTTGCCCTATATACCTATCGGCTATAAATCCTCCTGGAATACTCATTAAATATACCAACATAGTATACCAACCATACAATGCTAAAGCTTCCCCTTCTAACCAACCTAAACCACTTTGTCCGTTTTCTTGTAGTGTTTTTGCGGTCATATATAACACTAACAAAGCTCGCATACCATAGTAGGAAAAACGCTCCCATGTTTCGGTAAAAAATAAAATAAATAGCCCTATTGGATGGCCAAAAAGTTCTTTTTGATGTGGTTTTTCTATGCTGTTTACCATGTAGGTTTATATTATAAATTATTTTTAATGAAGTTCGTCATTTTTGTATACAGATGTAATCTTGTATTACCTCCATAAATTCCGTGTGTTTTATCGGGATAAATACTCCACTCGAACTGTTTATTAGCTTGCACCAAAGCTTCTACCATACGCATGGTATTTTGCACATGTACATTATCGTCTCCCGACCCATGTACCAACAGATATTTTCCTTTTAATAATTCTGGGTAATTAAAAGGTGAATTATCATCATAACCACTTGGATTCTCTTGTGGTGTTTGCATGTAACGTTCTGTATAAATAGTATCATAAAAACGCCAGCTAGTTACCGGTGCTACAGCTATTGCCATTTCAAACACATCGTTACCTTTTAATAAACAATTGGTAGACATAAAACCACCGTAACTCCAGCCCCAAATACCTGTTCTATCTTCATCTATATACGCTAACTTACTTAATTGTTTAGCTGCTTCAATCTGGTCTTCAACTTCATATTTACCTAATTCTTTCTGAGTCACTTTTTTAAAATCGCGTCCTTTATATCCCGTACCTCTACCATCTACACATGCAACAATATAACCTTCGGATGCTAACATTTGATACCAATAATCATTATAACTCATCCAACTATTTGATACTTGCTGCGAACCAGGACCGCTGTATTGAAACATAAATAATGGATATTTTTTTGAGGCATCAAAATTAGCAGGTTTAATCATCCACATATTTAAATCATTACCATTTACAGCTAATGTTGAAAATTCTTTAGGACTTATTTCATAAGATTTTAATTTTCTTAAAATCCCTGAATTATCCTGAATATCTTTTATTTTCTCTCCTTTTAATGCTTTATATAGACTATACACTGGTGGACTTGTAACACTAGAGTGGGTGTTTATAAAATAGGTGAAATCTGCACTAAAGTCTGCACTATTTTGCCCCTCTTTTACCGCCAATTTATTTTTATCATCTCCACTACTCGATACAGAATATACGCCTCTATTAATAGAACCATTTTCGGTAGATTGATAATATACTCTATCCTCATTAGCATCGTAACCATAATAACTGGTAACTTCCCATGCTCCTTTTGTTACTTGGCTCATTAACTCACCATCTTCATTGTATAGGTAAATATGATTATAACCATCTTTTTCGCTTGTCCATATAAAACTATCATCTGCTAAGAATGTTAGATCATCTTTAATATCTATATAGGCAGCGTCTTTTTCTTCTAATAAAACAGACACCTTATTGTTTTTTGCATTTACACTATACATCTTTAAATAATTCTGATGTCTGTTTAATGTCTGTACGCTTAAATAATTAGGATTGTTCATCCATTTTATACGTGGTATATAATAAGTATTATTTAAATCTATAGCATCTATTTTTCCTGATGCTACATCTAACATATGCAAGGATACAAGTGCATTATCTTCACCAGCTTTGGGATATTTAAATTGATATTGAAAAGGATATAAATTAGTTCCATATACATCCATAGAAAACTCTGGCACTTGCGATTCATCAAAACGTAAAAAAGCTATTTTAGAACCATCCGAATTCCATTCAAAAGCTCTTACAAAGGCAAACTCTTCTTCATAAACCCAATCTGTAACTCCGTTAATAATTTTATTAGGCACTCCGTCTGTAGTAATTTGTTGAGTAGTTTGCGCTGCTATATCAAAAATGTAAATGTTATTTTGCAATACATAAGCAACTTTAGCCCCATCTGGAGAAAAAGCAGGTTCTTGTATTTTATACTCAGATATTTTAATATTTTTTCTTGATGCAAGGTCGTACACATAATACACGCCTAAAGTAGAATGCCTAAAAATACCTTCTAACTCCGTAGCCAATAACAATTTAGTTTCATCTTTATTAAACTCGTAAGAAGTAAAATAATCTACACCTTCCAAATCTGCAGAAGAAACAATAGTATTTACTTTTTTTAGCGTTTCATAATCGTACCTATCTACAGTACTAGCTCTGGTAGCACGATTAAAATTTAGTATCGTATACTGCTTTCCATTTTTCATGGATTGTAAGGCATCTAAATATTCTGTTCTAAACTGCCCAGACCAAATTTCTTCTAACGAAATTTTCTTTTGCTGTGCCTCTAAAGAACTTAGGCAGAAAACCACAAATAGTGCTAAAAATATTTTTTTCATCATTCTCTTATATTTACAATACACCAAGTTTACTAATAATTTCACAAAAAACTAAACTTTAAGTTTTATTTATAACACTTTTTAAAATTCTGATATTTAAAGTATCTTAAAATTACTATCTACTTATATTATCTTTGAATTTTTGAAAACAAACTTATATGAAACTGCCTGTTGAAGGATTTTCTAAACTTAGCAAAGAAGAAAAATTAAATTGGATTGCTTCTAATTACACCCACAATGCTGATGCTACAAAAACAATATTAAAACAATATTGGAATTCTAGCACCGATTTACAAAAACTGCACGATGAGTTTATAGAAAATACAATTACCAACTATTACCTACCATTAGGAATTGCTCCTAATTTTTTAATTAACGATAAGCTATATGCTGTTCCTATGGCTATAGAAGAAAGTTCTGTAGTGGCAGCAGCTAGCAAAGCTGCCAAATTTTGGCTGTCTCGTGGTGGATTTAAAACCACTATTTTAGGCACAGAAAAAGTAGGACAAGTACATTTTATATACAAAGGAGACACTAGTAAACTAAAAGATTTTTTTAAGCTATTAACTCCTATTTTGCGTTCCGATGCTATTGCTATTACCAAAAATATGGAAAAACGTGGCGGCGGAATTTCTAATATAGAATTACGAGATAAAACTGCCGATATAGAAAACTACTATCAATTACATTGTACGTTTGAAACCCTAGATGCTATGGGGGCCAACTTTATTAATTCTTGCTTAGAACAATTTGCAACTACTTTAAAAAGGGAAGCCCAATCTTTTTCTTTATTCACAAACCAAGAAAAAGATATTGAAGTAGTTATGAGTATACTTTCTAACTATGTTCCAAATTGTTTGGTAAGAGCAGAAGTTAGTTGCCCTGTAGAGGATTTAAATGTTGAAAAATCTATTAGCCCACTAGATTTTGCTAAAAAAATGGTACGAGCGGTTTCTATTGCTAAAGTAGAACCTTATAGAGCCGTTACGCACAATAAAGGGATCATGAATGGTATTGATGCTGTTGTATTAGCCACAGGAAACGATTTTAGAGCCATAGAAGCAGGCGTACATGCTTATGCTGCTAAAAATGGTTCCTATACCAGTTTAACAAATGCTAGTATAGAGGATAATATCTTTAAGTTTTGGATTAATATTCCGTTAGCCCTAGGAACTATTGGTGGTTTAACAAGCTTACATCCTTTGGCTAAACTTGCCTTAGAAATTTTACAAAAACCCTCTGCAAAAGAATTAATGCAAATTGTAGCTGCCGCTGGTTTAGCTCAAAATTTTGCCGCTGTACGCTCTTTAGTAACTACAGGAATACAAAAAGGGCACATGAAAATGCACTTGCAAAACATTCTAAACCAATTAGAAGCTTCTGAGCAACAAAAAGAAATACTAATAAAACATTTTGAAAAAAATACAGTAACACACAGTGCTGTAATAGATGCTTTTAATAAACTAAGCAAACACTAATGAACGAAAAATTATTCTATAGTAACGGAAAGTTATTAATATCTGGAGAATATGCTGTTTTAGATGGTGCATTAAGTTTAGCTGTACCCACAAAATATGGACAATTACTATCTGCCAAAAAAATTAGCGACAATAAAATTATTTGGAATAGTCTAGATGATAAGGGGAATACATGGTTCTCTACCCGCATTACAATAGTTAGAGACTCTTTAACTAATGTAGTAACACTTAGTTTAGAAAACCCTAAAGATAATGAGCTAGAAACCACTAAAACATTAATTAGCATTCTAAATGAAGCTATAAAAATGAATCCTGATTTTTTAGCTAAAAAACATGGATATATTATAAATACAAAGTTAACTTTCCCTAAAGATTGGGGTTTAGGCTCTTCTTCTACACTTATAAACAATATTGCAAATTGGGCAAAGGTTGATGCTTTTAAATTACTCTGGAACTCTTTTTCTGGTAGTGGTTACGATATTGCTTGCGCGCAACACAATTACCCAATAACGTACCAAGTAAAAGACAAGAAGCCTACCGTAAAAAAAGTAGCATTTAACCCTCCTTTTAAAGATCAGCTCTATTTTGTGTATTTAAACCAAAAACAAAATAGCAGAGAAGGTATTCAACAATATAAAAACATAGCAGTAGATAAAGCCGAGTTTATTTCGAAAATTTCTGAATTAACAGTTCAAATATCCGAAGCTACAACCATTACTGAATTTAATACTTTAATTGCTGCACACGAACAGCTTATAGCGGACTTAACAAAAACACCTACAGTAAAAGAACGCCTATTCCCCGACTTTACTGGCGAATTAAAAAGTTTAGGTGCTTGGGGCGGAGATTTTGTTTTAGCTACCGGTACGCCAAGAGATATACGTTATTTTAAAAGAAAAGGATACGACGTGGTTATATCTTATAAAGATATGATATTATAAATCGCGTATAGATTTAAAAGGATATAATACACATCTTATTATAAAAATCAAAGCCTTCCAAATTTGGAAGGCTTTGATTTTTATATACTTTAATTCTACTAGTAGAAAGAAGCTCTGTTATCTATGATTTCCGACCCTTCTTTTAATGCGTTATATACTGCAGAATTTACTCTTGCCGCACCAGAAGACTTTAAAGAATTAGCATACGTACTATAGTTATCTAAAGCTGTAGCTTCTTCTTTTTTAGTTACTGTTAACATAAATACACCACTCTCACCTTGTATTAAACCAGATGTAGCATCTTTACCTAAAGCAAATGCTGTACCTACCACCAATGGCTCTCTACCAGAACCTGGAATTGTTGGTGACTTTACAGTTAATGCAGATGCTGTCAATGTTGAAACGTTATTATTTTTAGCAAAATCTTCTAAAGACTTACCACTATTAGCCGCAATTATTTGTGCTGCTTTTTTCTCTTTACGCACCTTAGGAAGCACTGTTGCCGATGCATCTTCTGCATTCATTAATCCTTCTTTATGCTTTGCTGTTAATTGCGCAATTACATAACCATTATTAATATTAAAACGTTTAATCTCTCCTATATCTGTCCCTTCATTAAAAGCCCATTGAACAATTGACCTTTGAGCTCCAAGACCTGGTAAATTCTCATCTAACTCTTTTATTTTATTTACAGGCTTAACATCGTATGTTTTCTCTTTTGCTAAATCTGTAAATTCTTTTTTACCATCAATACTCTCCATTTCAAACTTGGTAGCATCTTCAAATAATTTATTGATAGTTTCCTCAGAAGGCTCTATATCTCTTACTAAAGTTGCTATTTGTACTACATCTTCTTTATCATCTACCTTTATAACATGAAAACCAAAATCTGTTTCTACCATACCGATAGCTCCAACTTTATTTCCAAAAGCAAAATCATTAAACTTTGGCACCATTTGCCCTTGCTGAAAGTATCCTAAATCTCCTCCTTTAGTAGCAGATGGTCCATCAGAATTATCTCTGGCTAAAGTTGAAAATAATACACCACTCTTTTTAGCTTCTTTTAATAAATCTTTTGCTTTCTTTTCTGCCTCTTCTTTTGTTCTAGAAGTACCTTCTTTAGCTCTTTGTGCTCCTTCATAAGCAATAAGTATATGACTTGCTTTTACAGAACCATTTGCTTTTCTATTTACCATTTTAGAAACCTTATAAGCATTACCATCTTTATAAGGACCATAAACATCTCCTATAGCTAAAGACATTAAAGTATCTGCAAACTTTGTTGGCAATTGCTTTTTAGCTTTATAAATAGTATCGAACTTAGCATCTGAATCTCCGCTATCTAAAAAAGCAGCAACATCTTTGGCTGCTCTAAATCCTTTTTCTCCTTCTATTAAACCAGCTATTTTTTGTTTAATATTGTTTTCATCTGTTAAAGATGCTTTTTCTTCAAAATAAACAAATTGTAAATCTCTAGATTTATCTTGCTCAAAATCTGTCTTATGCTCATTAATATAAGACGTTATCTCACTCTTAGAAACTTTAATTGTAGAATCTACTATTGAAGTGTAAGGAACTCTTACATATTTAATATCTACTTTATCGTTCGCTAATTTATAATCTAACTCGCCTTCTTTTAGTGTTGCACCAACACCAGATTTAATTAAGTTAAAATAAACTTGCTCTTTAGCTCTTTGTATAATAGATTTTTCGTCTTGTAACCACAATTGGTATTGCTGTGGGTTATTTGCTTTTAAGTTGGCTATAAATTCTTTAAACTTATACTCATCAAAAACACCACTTTCATTTAAAAATTGAGGACTTTGACTATAAGACGGATTAGATTTTATAAAGTTTATAATTTGATCCTGCTCAACATCAATCCCTAAATCCTCGAACTCTTGTCCTAAAACAGCACCTCTTAATTGCTGATTCCAAACACTATTTACTACCTGAATAGAAGAAGCTCCTCCTCCATATTGTCTTGATGTTGATTCTACCTTACGTCTAAACTCATCAATAGATATTTCTTCTCCATTTACTTCTGCAACTGCAGAACCTACTTTTTCTCCTCCTGTATCATTACCAAAAACACCTGATATAATAAACGCGAATAAAGCTAAACCTATAATCAATATCAATACCGTGGTTTGCCTTCTAATCTTCTCTAATACTGCCATTCTATAGAATATTTAAATCTGCAGGCGAAAATACCATTTTCTTTTGAAATAATAAAAACTAAAAAAAGGGTTGATAAAAAACTATTTAGACTAGTCTTTGTCTAAAATTTGAAGCATTACTAAATTTATTTTAGTATTGGATGCTTCTAATATTGTAAACACAAAATTATCTATTTTAATTTCTTCGTTTTGTTCGGGTATTTCTCCTGTTTCATTTACAATTAAGCCTCCTAAAGTTTCGTACTCATCTGTTTCTGGTAGTTCTAACTTATAATTTTCATTAAGGTAATCTACCTCTAAACGTGCCGATAGTTTATACGTGTTCTCATCTAACTTTTCCTCGTGTAAATCTACAGAATCGTGCTCATCTTCTATTTCTCCAAACAACTCCTCTACAATATCTTCTACAGTCATAATTCCTGAAGTACCCCCATACTCATCTAAAACTACAGAAATACTTTTGCGTTTTTTGGTTAACACATTTAAAATATCGCTAATAAGCATTGTTTCTGGCACAAACTCTACAGGTAAAAGAATACTCTTTATGGTTTTAGGTTTTTTAAACAATTCAAAGGAATGTACGTAGCCTATAATATTATCTATAGTTTCCTTGTATACAATTATTTTAGAATAACCTGTTTCTATAAATATTTTTGCTAAATTTTTAGGAGTTTCGTGTAATTCTACCGCTTGTATTTCGGTTCTAGGAATCATAACCTCCCTAGCTTTTACTGCTGTAAATTCTAAGGCATTCTGAAAAATTTGTATCTCGGAATCTACCTCATCCTCTTCCTCTACTGTTTCCATTTGCTCAGTTATATAGTCTCCCAATTCTATTTTACTAAAAGCTAGTTGCACATCGTCTCCATCTGTCTTAAAAAAGGTTTTTAAAATAAAATCTGACACTTTAATAACAAACTCGGAAATGAGAGCAAATAATACGTAAAAAAAATAAGCTGGTATTGCCAATACTTTTAATAAAGTGTTGGCATATATCTGAAATAAAACTTTAGGTAAAAATTCTGCTGTTAATAATATAATAAGTGTAGATATTACTGTTTGGCTTACCAAACTAAAATCGTGTAACAACAGATACAATGTACTATTTAATGCCGGTTCTAAACTTACAAACCAACGCATTAACAATTTACCCATGTAAATACCATATACCACCAATGCTATATTATTACCTATAAGCATTGTTGCTATAAATTTTGAGGGCCTTTTGGTAAGTCTTGTTAATATTTTAGACAAAAAACCCTCTTGCTTTTTCTCTATTTCTATATGGATTTTATTAGCAGATACAAATGCTATTTCCATTCCAGAAAAAAAGGCAGAAAATAATAACGATATTATTATAATGATTATGGAACTATCCAAATCTATTCTTGATTTTCTTCTTTACGTTTTTGAAATTTTATTCTATAATTTCTTCTAAACAAAAACATAGCTATAGACACCACTCCAAAAAATATAAAAATATAACTATCCTTAGGATTTACTGGCCATATACTAATTACTTTGTAGATAGACATTATTGCTACAATTAAATATAGATACTCTGTATATTTTAAAAACTTTGTCATTCTTTATCCTTCTCTTTTATTGTCATAATGCCATATGTTTTATGAGCATTAATTACATTTTTACTAAAATCCATTCCTTCACCATCCATAACGGTTCCGTCTTCTGGGTTTACAAATTTAAATTTTTCTTGCGTAAACATCCATTCTCTATTCTGATCCCAGTATAATTGCTGTGTTTCTATTTTTTTACCATCGTGGCTTTTTAACACCACATTCCCTTGCAAGTCTACCAAATTTAATACGGTATATATAATTCCATAATCTGCAACTACTGTGCTTTTTTTATTATTGTCATCAAAAAAAGCAACATGTAAACCATCTGGAAATATCTTATGCGCAAACTGTAAATTATCGTAATCCTCGCATGTTTCACTAGTTAGTACCGTTTTTATTTTAGAATTTGCCTTACCATCTTTCTTTATAAGCGAATCTACCTCTGTATACGTTAACACAAAATTATGTGCTATTCCTTGCGGGAAAATTTTTTCTTTCGCTTCTTCTCCAACACGCTCATAATTATCTTCACAGGAAAAAAAAAGCATTGCCATAGAAAATACTATGACAATGCTTGTAAAATTATATGTATTTGTTTTTATCATCTTATAGATTAGGTACTTTTACGCTACCGCCTACCCAGCACTTAAAGGTAACTGTTTTTCCTGCCATTCCAGAATTAAATATATCTGTTTTAGAAGGCGCTTTAGCTCTATAGCTTTTTGCTGTTTGGCTTGCTCTACCACTTAAAGAAGGATCCACTCTACCAGCTTTTGCTGCCATATCTGCTGCTTTCCAGTAGATGGCTCTTTTCTCAAAAGGAGTAGTACCACATTGGTTAGCACTACCAGCATATAAGTTAGCGATTAATAAATATGCTTTACCGTTAGATGAATTTGCATTAATTGCTTTTTGCGCATAGTTACGAGCACTAGATTTACTGCTTCTCCTTACGATAGTTGCAATTTTATATAAAATATTAGATTTCTTATATGGGTCTTGCTCTAATTCAACTGCTTTATTAAAATCTGCAATAGCTCCACTTTTATTACCTGCTTTTTGTTTTAATAAACCACCATACATGTATGCCGATGCAGATGGTTCTAAAGCTAATTGTGCTTCAAATAACTTTCTAAATAAAGGAGCATCTGTACACTCTTTTGCAAACATTCTACCAACTGCTCTTTTTACCCAAGCAATATCGTTCTTTTTAGCTTCGAAATTTTTCTCGTATAATGGAATTAAATTTTCACAATTTGCTAAAGCTCCCAATTTAGAATCTATACTTCCTGCAATTTTACCATAAGACTTAGAATTTGTAGTAGCTCCTTTTAACCTTTTCTTTTCTTTAGAAGTCAGAGTTCCTTCTTCCTCTTTTGGTAATAACTTAGTAATTATACTAGTCATCTTTTTATTTTCAGACTCAATTTTTTCCGTAACATCGTCATACGTATCAAAAACCGATTGTAAATCCTTACTACCTGCATTATGTAAATCTACTAAAGTAGAAAAATAGGTATATAATGCTTTAGGGCTTTTAAAATTAGCTTTATCTTCTGTAAAAGCTTTATGTAATAAATCATAAATCTCTGTATCCGTAGCTAATTTATTTTCTCTCTTTAAAGACGCTATTTTTATAAGAGTTGGTGCTACTTTTGCTTTCTTAGGAAAGTGCGTTGAACTTGCATCATATAAACCTAATAAATCTTTTATAAAGCCATCTTTTTCTGCGCCAGCAGCTTTCTTTATCTTATCCTTTAATATTTTTTCTCCGTAAGCAAAATTTGCATAATTTAATGCAGGGCAATTATCATATACCATTTTCCAAGGTGTATATGCTGCATCGTAATTTTTAACTTTTGCATGCTCTACATAAATAGATAAGTTGGTAATACATTCTGGATTTTGCTCTTGTGCATTAGAAATATTTATCATTCCTAATACCGCCGCAGCTATAAAGTAAAGTTTCTTTTTCATAATAATTATTTTATTCTGGTTAATGTACTTAGTCTATTTTTCTCTTTTGGAACCATTTGTCACTTAATGATAGTCCAACATTTATTTTAAAATAATTTTCTTGTATTAGAGAAGCTTTTGTTGTTCCTCTTCTTCCTATTTCAAAACCTATATTAATGTTTGAAAAATTTCTAACACCTGTGATAGATCTTTCCAATGGTAATCCTACTCCAAAAGTTATGCCAAAATCGTTTATCTCTTCTCCTGCAACAACCATTCCTGTGTTTTCCACTCTTAAACCTCCTCTGTAGGTGATGCGTTTAAAATAACTTGTAAAAGAAGTATAATCCGGAATATAAAATCCACCAACATTAATTTTAGTAGCATCATTGTAGGTTAAATTATTAACTCCTAAAAAATCATTTTTAAAAGAACCTAATTGTTGCATACTATACTCTGCTCCTACAAACCATTTCTTTTCTTTTCCGTATCCTAAACCAATTGTAGTTGTTGTAGGTATTTTTAATTCTGTACCTGCTACATCTCTCTCTATCAAATTTATAGATGTACCTGTTGTTTGTGTATTTTTAGATACTAGATTACTTTGCGTATCTATTCGTAATGAGGTATAAAACGTATGGTTTTTATTAATTGGCTGCGAATAATTAATTGCTAAATTAAAATCTACTCCATGTATTACAGATTCTCTCCTATCTATTGTAGCTAATTGCGTAGAACCAATAGTTTGTCTCCTTTCGCTTTCTATTGTTCCAAAATTAAAATTAGCCGTAGCTCCAATACTTAAATTCTCAATAATCTCATACCCAAAAGAAAGAAACACTTTATTTAAACCTCCTGAGCCAGAAAAACTATTTGTTGTTACATCGTCACTAGCGCTATTTGTAGTTTCTGACAATACATTATAACCTACAGAAGAATAAGGTGCTAATCCAAATCCCATTCCAAATCTTTTGGCCAATGGAACGCCTATAGCTAAATAATCTAAATTAACAATTGATGTGCTCTCACTAGCAGAATCACTCTTTAAATCAACTTTATTCCTTGAAATCCCCCCAGCATAGGTAGTTAACCTTAATTTGCTGTATGATGCTGGGTTGTTTAAGCTTAGATGTATACTATCTGCATACATGCTTATACCACCCATCATTTGATTTTCTACCGTTGTAGCTTTTCTTAAATCTCCTACACCATAATAAGAATAAGGGGACGCAGTACCATTTTGGGCTTGCAAACTATAGGCTGCGAAGCAAATTATTACAACTATAAATTTCTTAATCATCTAGTCTTTATTGTTTTCTAGCAAGTAATTTAACCCCTCTAAGAGAAATTTTGAATGCGCAAATATGGTATTTTTTAATCGTTTTGACAAAAATTGAGCATCGCCTCCTGTTAAAATAACTGTTAAATCTTTAAATCTAGACGAATATTGACCAATTACACCGTCAATTTCATTACAAATACCATTAACAACACCACTGTGAATACTCTCTTCTGTTGAGTTTCCAATAAAATCTGTAAAATCTGTAGCTGCCAATAAAGGCAATTTAGAAGTTTGATTATGCAGTGCCTTATACCTCATATACATCCCTGGAGATATAGCACCTCCCAAATAAGTTCCTTTACTATCTAGCATATCATAAGTAACACATGTTCCTGCATCTATTATTAAAGTATTTTTTTTAGGATAAATATAATATGCTGCTACTGCTAAAGCTATACGATCTACACCTAAAGTATGTGGCGTTGCATATTTGTTTTTTAAAGGAGTTTCAGAATTATGACTTAAAACATGTAAACCACACCTGTTTGAGAGTAAATTTAACGCTGTTTTATCTAAAAAACCAACAGATGAAGCTATTGCATGCTTAATTTTTGGATATTTTTTAAATATTTTTTCTATTTCATCAGAAAAAAATCTATTCTCTATTTTATCATAAAAAATACAGCTACCACTCTCATAAACAGCTATTTTAACCAATGTATTTCCTGCGTCTAGTATAAGATTCATGTAACAAAGTTCTGAAAAACTAAAAAACTATTGTCTTTTTTTTACATTTTTGTTTGCATATCGAAAATTTGAAATTATATTTGCACCCGCTTACACATAGCATGGTGCCTTAGCTCAGTTGGTAGAGCAATGGACTGAAAATCCATGTGTCCCTGGTTCGATTCCTGGAGGCACCACTTAAAAACCCGAACAAATTGTTCGGGTTTTTTGTTTTTTTTAATTATTAGTTAATTGTATTATAGTTTCTTCCAATTGCTTAATTCGTTCTTCTTGCGTTAACTTATACGGTATAAAATATGAAGGTATTTTATCTCCTTCTACCATCATAAATTGATTATCGTTACCTATCACTATACCCAATCTAACATATGCTACATTAACAGGAATTGCTATTTTCCCTGTTGTATGCGAATAACCTTTAGGAATCAAATTTTTATCTGCTCCATAAAAAGCAACAAATCGAGGCCATGGATTCATGGAATAAACACTACCCTGTTTTACAGAAATAAAGTCACTCGCATTATGCACACCATCTACTATTTCATTACCATTTGAAGGTGAAAAATAAACGCCATTTGTAGTAGATGCTTTATTGTATAAGTTCAAAACCTCTTTATTATCAACTTTATTTTCCTTACTCCTTGGAGAGTAGGTATTATAATCAAAAAAGTTATCCTCTTGCTCATACCATAACATTCCATTAATTAAATTAGTCCAAGCACCAGCATCTTGGGTTGCAAAAGGAGGATTGTACCCTGAATATATATCTTTTTTAACTGGATAACCAGCTGATGTATCATATTTATAAAAAGCTTCTAATTCAGTATTCTTATAATATAAATTTGCCAGAGCAGCATGTATTGATGGCTGATACAAATCAGTTGCATTTAAAGGAACCTTTGCTCCAGTAGATTTTTTAAAGGAACGCTTATTATTCCATCCTCCATTAGCAGCATTTCTAAGGTATTTTGATTGCCCTATTAAAAAAGTATAAATACTTTTTTCTGTTACTCCATCTGTTGTGCTAGATCCTACATAAGGAGTATTGGTTAAATTTATTGAACCTGTTACAACACCTTCCGTAGTTGTATAATCATACAATCTATCATAAGGGAAATGATTAGCCAACGCATCGTTATGTGCCATTTCTAACATAGCAGCCAAACTTGCAAAACCATAGCTAACACCTAATGCCGTGGAGTTATCATGATTACGGAACATTTCACACCATGTACCGTCTGGAAACAAACCATATTTAAGCGCTTCTTTAAAAAATTGCCTTGTCCAAAATTCTGAGTAAGTATCATCATTATGAATAGCCCAGCCATGAATATAATTGATTACCTCCCATCTTCTATTATTATATTCATCTTGACTTCTTATCATGGTATATTGATGCATTACATCTCCATGATTTGTATAAATAGGTGTTGGAGTAGATTGATTACTATTATAACTATACAAAACATTGTTATTTATTTGTTTTCGTGTAGAATATTCCCACCCTTTTCCAAAATAAGCATCTACTAAAGCTTTCTCATTATTTTCACAAATTTCTTTAAATCGTTTAAACCAATTTTCTATTTCTAGTTTATCACCATCCCCTAAAGTGGTTTGCATTTCTTTAATTAAACCATATGAGTCAAACATTTTTTTTACTTTACCCACTTGAATCCAAAGATCATCATCAGATGCAAATCTTTTGTTTACAGGACTTTCTGCAGATACCCAATAAGCATCATATAGATTAGTTGCTGTTATTATTTCTAACAACTCATTAGCAACAATATTAGCAATAGTTTCATTTTTTAAAGCCCATGCATAAACTGCCGATGTATGCATTTGCACTCCCTGCGAAGGTACACTATCATTTTCCCCAAAAAAAGGCCTCCATTCACTTGGATTTTCCTTAAATGCAGCAACATCTCGTTTTATACGAGCAACATCATCTGCAAAGCCAACCCCTAGGCTATACCCATTCTTTAACCTTTCCGCAATTACCTCTCTTGCTTTGGGTGTAAATAATGTTAATTCACTAGATTCTTTATCTAATTTTATTTTATTCAACTCACTAATCTGCTCTTGATAACTTTTTTTATACGATTCATAACTTGTAGACTCTGTACCTAATTGAAATTGAAAAACATCATCTAGGGCTGAACTGTATGAAAATCTAATATATACCGCTCCATTTGGTATGGTTGTTTGCGTACTATTAGAAAAACTACCCCCAAGCACTAAATTTTTATCTTCATCAAAAAAACACGTAGAACGCATATTATGTGAAGCCACATAATCCTGACCCGGAATAACCTTAATATAATCCGATGTATTATAAGTAATGTTTTCATCTAAATAATAAACTCCAGTTTCATTATTACTAAATATAAAAGCCCCACAAGTTATAGTTTTCGCATTAAATAAATTAATAGAAGAACCGTCTCTATTGATAAACCATATTTTCCTAGAAGCATTATATTTATACGTTAATTTCGTAGTATCATTATAATACATTTCACCATCTACAGGGTTAATAGGCATATCATTTAACACTCCACCCAATTCTATATTTTCCATTAATAATGGATCATCTTGCGAAAAACTATCAGCACACACTAACAGCGTTATTAAAAAAAATATTTTTTTCATTCTTACTTTATTATATCATTCTCAAAAATTATTAACTCACCTTTAAAACCTGCATACAACTTTTGTTATTGCTTTTTTCGGCGGTGATTACATGCCGTTTTTATTACTTTTATCTTTTACTTTACATCATTCTTATTGTATTAAATTGTTACTATGGTTATTCTTTTTTTACCTTATTTTCTGATTATTTAAGACAGTTCATCCCCAAAAACACCTATATACACTAGTAAAAATAAAATATATTCCTACAGGTTATTTAAGTTAAATAATATTTATCCTTTTCTTAACTCTGAATGATTATTCTTAAGATATCAATAAAAAAACCCGAACAAATTGTTCGGGTTTTTATTTATTTAACTCACAATTTTTAACTCAACTACAAAACTCCTTTTCTTTTTAATCTTCGTCGCTCCCTATCCGACAATAATTTTAAAGCCACACAACTATCTTTAGCCGCAATTAAATTTATTGGTTTTTGATTATTCATTGGTTCCAAAACTATTTTAACACTATCCGATTTTTTGATTTTAGCCACCCTAATCTCATTTTTTATTTCATTCTTGATAGTTTCTTTATCTATAGCCTTTTCTATAGTTGGCCGCAACTGCTCTACTGTTATTTTATGACTCTTAACAGATGCTGCATAACCAATTACACCTCCTAGCAATACCGACACTACTATAATCACTAAATTCTCTGAAAGATTTTTAAAATTCACCTGCATACCTATCATTTATAATTACCAACCTTGCTTTTATATCTTTCCCCATAGCATCCATAAACTCACTAAAAGCTTCTTTACTATTTACCATATCTTTATTTCCGTCACGATTAATATCAAATTTTGCCATACCAGGAGCAAAACAACCATTTAACTGATTAGCAAAATTAGCCACATGAAACTTACACTCACTCCTATTTAAAATTCCATAAGCCTCCCAAAGTTTACGTCCAAATTTTGGAGAATGCTCTAATTTTAAATCATAAGTTCCTTGTGGTACGCAAGAAATATTTCGCTTGTTATTTAACCAACCTAATTCTAAAACATGACGACTATACACAATATTTCCATACTCATTACGCACCAATAAGTTTCCTAGAGATTGTTTTCTACCAATTTTATACCGTATAATAAATACTGTTTTCATAGCAGTTAAAATTTAATCTTCCAAACCCGTTCTGCGATTAAAAAGCTTTATATACAATATAGGTGCCGCCATTAACACCAAACCCGCCAAAGCAATAGCCCCAATTATACTTATATTTTCATACGTTTCTAAAACCACCTCTCGTATGGCATAGCCAAACAAGATAAGCCCTCCTAAAAAAGCAATGTACTCCCACACGCTATATTTCTTTAAAAATGATTCTTTTATTTTGTTCATTTTACAACTTTTTATATTTTAAAAATTTTGCTCTTAGGTCTTTTTGTGAAGTATTAATATTTTGTAACTGAGACTGTACCGCTCCTACATCGTAAGCTGTTCTATTTCTTCCATAGTAGTCTAAAATAACTCTACTATCCGTCTGACCGTTACCAATAACATTTCCGTTGATAGGCTCAAAGTCACTATTTAAGGTTGAATTTGTAGCTATTACTCCTGCCTTAGAAAAGGAGTTAATCGAATAGTTATTTTCAAAAACTACATTATTTAACGGAAATTGACGGGATGGATAAAAAAAAGGAGCAACTTCTTGTAAGTCTATAAATAAGTTATTCCCAAAAAAAGTATTATCATTTTCTCGGTCGGGCATTATTAAATAATCAGCCTTTATGGTGTTATATATAAAAACATTCCCCGATGCTGTTCCTCGGGCATCGTCAGTGTCTTTTGTGGAATGCCATGAGAAATTGCAGGCTGCGTAAACACCATCAAAAATATTGTTTACTATTAAATTATCTCTACCTGCTCCCGCCCAAGGGATAACTCCCCCAGGCTCATCTAAATTACCATCCTCATCCCACCCGTCAGGCCAGTCAGAAAAAATAACGCCTTTACTATTTATACCTGTAAAATAGTTACTATCTACCCGCACATTATTAGCTCCATTTGCGATAACTATATTACTTTCGTAAAGCTTATTGCTTATCACCAAATTATTGTTGGTAGGTGGATGCTGAAATTCAATGTTGGTGTTATAAATTTCGTTTCCTCTGATAGTGCAGTTTGTAGAATACCGCTTTAAAGAAATACCATGCCCCGGATGACCATTTCCTTTTGTTCTATCTATTATGCAGTTTTCCACTAAAATGTTAGATAAATGGTCTGTAGGCGTGCCTGACAATTGGAAGTAATAATCTGTACTGTTTATGTTTTCATCATCCGAAAACACTCGACAATACTGTATTTTAGACCCATAATTATCAACGCATCTTATTCCTTCAGCCCCTGCATTTATAGCAGAACAGCCGTAAAGAGATGAATAGTCTCCTTGAATTACTATGCCAAACCCTGCATAATTTCCGAAACCGCTTGTATTTGTGCCTGCTTCGTGGCTATTGTCGAGATTGAAATCACCAGCTTTATAGCTAATAAGGTTTCGACCTATAAAATTATGAGCGGTTTCGCTCGCTACTACTCCTGAGTTATAGTAGCGGGTTACGAAATTTGATAACTCCACAAACTCACCCCTTATATTTATCGCCGTCTCTTCCCCTTTCCCATTAGCATTTCTGTTCTCTTGTAAAAGTGGCATTTGTGAGCCATCCGGCGCATCATTTTTGTAATAAGTTGAATATGTATTTATTTCTATAGACTCAAAATTACTGTCGCAACCTATAAATTTAATAGGGTTAGCTAGAGTTCCGTTATTTGTTTGTACGTAAGTTCCTCCTCCATAATTCCCTGCTTTTATATAAACAGTAGTTCCTGCCATTGCCATAGAAAAAGCTTCTGATAGTGTTATTGTAGACAATACACTACTACCATCACCGCCACCATTTACATCTACATATAGGGTTTGAGAGTAGCAAGAAAAAGAAAGAATTAATAATATTATAAATTTCATTTAGTTTGTTTTTATGATTAAAAGATTGTCAATGCAAAGTTTATCCCCAGCTAAACCATTATCATTGCCAGAAACATAAAATACAAGCCTTACAGTCGTTCCAGTCGCTTCTATATTTGTTGTGTAATTTTCCCATCTAACTGAAGGAGTGATATTAGGAGATACTAAGACATTTTGCCAAGCAAAAATACGCTGTATCCCTGTTGTATTGTTGCGTTTAGCATCAAAAGAAACATCAAATGTATCGCCTATTTCTGCTGTAAAAGCATACAAAAAATATGTAACTGCCCCGTCCACTATGAGTTCTTGTGATACCGAATAATCACTTAAATAAGCATCAGTCGATGTTCTAAGAGCTCCCTCTGTATTATTTTCTGGTGTAAAACCTATATAAGAATCACTGTCTAAATGACTTGTTGCGTTATAGGATAGGTTCACTTCATTAGGGTCCGGGGAAATATAGTTATTAATTCTTCCAAAAGTGTCTACTACTACAAATTCTTCTGGATTAGTATTGCTATTTTTACGCACCAAAGTAAAACCACTAGGGTATTCATTCATTTGTAATGATGAATATCCATCAATAGAAACGTTACTACTAGCTAATATATAAGCCGTTGATGTAGATTTCTCGCCATAGACTATTCTTACCGCCTCACCTACATTAAACACTCCTGAAGGGACGGTAATTTCATCCTTAGTGAAGACTGAATTAAAAAGCAATATCTTATTGTCTTCTAAATCTTCCCGTGTTAAAGTGTGGTCTTCATCTACTACTTCAAAATTAAAAGCAGAAGTAGTAGTTGTATTTAGTGCTGTTTGCAAACTAGAAATTTCAGAGGTGTGGTTAGAAATTACTAAACCAGTTGTTGCTAATTCTGCATCTATATTCTGAATCTCATCCGCTAAAACTTTAGCTATATTTGCTGTTGCCGCTTCTGTTGTAGATGTAGATGTTGTGGTGTTGTTCAAAACAACTGCATCAGCAGTAGAATTAACCCAATTACTTCCATTGTACACAAAAATTGCTTTTTGCACAGTATCGTAATATATCTGTCCCTCTATAGGGTTCGCAGGAGCACTTTGCGGCTCCAAAGTCATGGTTTTTAGCTTAGGATAACCATCTTGCGCTACCGCAAAGCCCCCTATTAATATTAGTATTATAAAAATTATTTTCTTCATATTATTTAAAATTATTTACTTGTTAAAAAATTGATAATTCATCTTTAGAAACCCGCATGTAACTTTTGCTACTGCTTTTCACGGTGATGAACTTTAAACCGTTTTTGCCACTTTTTCTTTTTCCCTATACCATACTTTTTTATTTAATAATTAATACTTGTTTGATTTTTGATTCTTTTTATTTGATTTCTTCGGCTAAAACTGTACATCTTATGCACACTTTTACAATATATTTTGTATTTTAGCCATCAAATGTTTGACAAATGTAAAACAATTGTTTGATTTTAGTCAAATAAATATTGAATTATTATGTTAAAATCGATGTATGACAACTACAATATCAGAAAGAATTAAACAAATATTTGATTATAAGCAGTTTAGCAAATACTCAGAATTTGCAGAAGCTACAGGTTTATCTCACCAAGTAGCATCAAACTATATAAAAGGAAAGCAAAAACCAGACCCTGACAAATTAGCTAAAATACAACAATCGTTTGATGAAATTAATGCGGAATGGCTCTTAACAGGCAATGGAAATATGCTTAAAGACGAAAAAGAGAAAGGTGGCGCCTTAAAAAATACAGACGCTTTATGGGTAAATTATGAACATTTTAAATTGGTTCCTTTAATATCTCACAGAGCCAGAGCTGGTTTTTTATCGGGATGGGGAGATGATGAATATATAGAAGACTTACCCAAAATACCCTGGGAAGTAGATCGCGAATACAAGGGCTCTTATTTAACTTTTGAAGTTTCTGGAGACAGTATGGAATCTGACGAAAACCCTAGAGAAAGTTTATTTGAAGGTGACCTTTTACTATGTAGAGAAGTACAGAAACAACACTGGATAAATAAATTACATATTAAAAAATGGGATTTTGTAATTGTACACAGAGAGCAAGGTATTTTAGCGAAACGCATTGTTCATCATGACACCGAAAAGGGAGAAATAACCCTTCATAGCCTTAATGACTATTATGAAGATATAACTGTTCGCTTAGACGATTTGGTTGGTCTTTTTAATATTGTAGATGTAAAAAGATCCAGACGTAGATAATACTTAACTTTATTGCTAAACATACCCCGTAAGTAAGGTAAAATTATAATTAACGTCTTATCAACTTTAAGTTATTAATAAAATGAAACTTATACCTCTATTTTATATCATATTATTATTTTCATTATCTGGCTACAGTCAGTCTAAAATAGACTCTGTTTTAAAAGTTTCTAATAACCAATCGGTAGAATATATTCTCCATAACGAGTTAAAAATAACCGACAGCATAGTTCTCTTAGACACTCGTGAAAAAAAAGAATTTAAGGTAAGCCATTTAAAAAATGCTGTTTGGGTAGGCTACACCAATTTTAACGCTAATAAAGTAACAAAAACTGTTTCCAATAAAGACACTCCTATTATTGTATATTGCTCTATTGGTGTTAGATCAGAAGATATAGGAGAAAAATTATTAGAATTAGGCTATACTAATGTGCAAAATTTATACGGTGGTATTTTCGAATGGAAAAACAACAACTTACCTGTATACGATAACAAAAACACTATAACTAAAAAAGTGCATGCCTTTGACCAAGAATGGGGCAAACTACTAACTAAAGGAGAAAAAGTATACCATTAATACTATGAGCAATATTATACCCCAAGATAAAAAAGAAAACCTTTTACTAATTTTTACAAGAAACCCAGAATTAGGAAAATGCAAAACACGTTTAGCCGCTACCGTCGGAGATATTACCGCTCTAAACATCTATAAATTTTTACTAGACCACACCAATACTGTTGCTAAAAATGTAAAAGCTACAAAACAAGTGCATTACTCCGTTGCTATTAGAAAAAATGATATTTGGGATAAAAATATTTATGATAAAAAACTACAAAACGGAAACGACTTAGGAGAACGCATGGCTAATGCTTTTTTATCTGGTTTTAATAATAATTACAAAAAAATTATTATCATTGGCAGCGATATGCACGACATAAACAGTAATGATATTGATAACGCATTTAAAGACTTAGACAATAAGGATTTTATTGTAGGCCCTGCAGAAGATGGTGGTTATTATTTATTAGGGATGAAAAAATTTAAACCCGAAATATTTAAAAACAAAGCTTGGGGAACAGATACAGTACTAAAAGACACACTAAATAATTTAAAAAACGAATCTTTAAAATTGCTGAAAACAAAAAATGATGTAGATTTTTACGAAGACATTAAAGATATTGATGCTTTTCAGCCTTTTTTAAAAAATATAAATTTATGACAAGTAAACAACTAGAAGAATCTACAGCATACTTAAAGAATAAAGGGTTTGATGCTCCTGAAATTGGAATTGTATTAGGTACTGGTTTAGGAAAATTGGTAAACGAAATAGAAAACCCTATTGAAGCACATTATAATAATATTCCGTTTTTTCCTTTAGCCACCGTAGAATTTCATACCGGAAAATTAGTCTATGGTACTATAGAAAATAAAAAAGTAGTAGTTATGGAAGGGCGTTTTCATTTCTACGAAGGTTACGATTTATTAGATGTAACCTATCCTATTAGAGTTATGCATCAACTAGGCATAAAAAAGTTATTCATTTCTAATGCGGCTGGAGCTATTAACTTAGATTACAAAAAAGGAGATATAATGCTTATAGAAGACCATATAAATTTACAAGGTGGCTCTCCTTTAGCTTTTAAAAATGTAGCAGATTTTGGCGATCGTTTTACAGATATGAGCGAACCTTACGATGTAGCTATGCGTCAAAAGATTACAGCTATCGCTAAAAAAGAAAATATTTCTTTACAGCAAGGCGTATACGCTTCTGTAGTAGGTCCGCAACTAGAAACTAAGGCAGAATATCGTATGCTAAAAATTATTGGAGCAGATGCTGTTGGAATGAGCACAGTCCCAGAAGTAATTGTTGCCAATCATTTACGACTACCTGTAGTAGCTGTATCTGTTTTAACTGATGAATGCGACCCAAATAATCTTAAACCTGTTAATATTCAGGAGATTATAGAAATAGCAGGAAATACAGAACCAAAAATGATTAAGCTATTTAAAGAATTAATAAAAGAAATTTAAACAAAATATGAGTTATTTAGAAGCAACTAACGATTTATACAAAGAAGCAGCATTAACCCCAGATGTTGGTCTTTGTTGCACTACCAATCCTATATGGCAATTTCCTGGATTGTCTATTCCAACAATAATGCAAGAGATGAATTATGGTTGCGGAAGTACGGTATCTGCACAGGATTTAGTAAACAACCCTAAAGTTTTATATGTAGGTGTTGGTGGTGGTATGGAATTGTTACAATTTTCATATTTCTCTCGACAAAAGGATGGTGTAACTGGTGTTGATGTTGTAGATGAAATGTTAGAAGCTTCTAGAAAAAACTTTAAAATTGCCGAAGAAGAAAACGATTGGTTTAAAAGTGAATATGTAAACCTTGTTAAAGGTGATGCCTTAAATTTACCTGTAGCCGACGAGAGTATGGATATTGCTGCACAAAACTGTTTATTTAATATTTTTAAAGCTGAAGATTTAAAAAAGGCAGTGGCAGAAATGTACCGTGTTTTAAAACCTCACGGACGATTGGTTATGAGCGACCCAACTTGTGAGCAACCCATGAACGATACTTTAAGAAACGATGATAGACTTAGAGCTTTATGTTTAAGTGGCAGTATTCCTATTGCAGACTATGTAAAAGCACTAACAGATGCAGGTTTTGGAACCATAGAAATAAGAGCACGTAAATCTTACCGAGTATTATCTCCTAACCACTACCCTACAGAAGAATTGGTATTTATAGAATCTATAGAAGTAGCTGCTATTAAAGACCCAATGCCAGAGGATGGACCTTGTATATTTACCGGGAAAACAGCCATTTATTATGGAGATGAAGAATACTTTGATGATAAAAAGGGACATGTATTAATGCAAAATCAACCTTTAGCTGTTTGCGATAAAACTGCTGCTGCATTAGCAAAAGAAAACGACCAAATTCATATTAGCGAGAGTACTTGGCATTATAATGGTGGTGGCTGTTGCTAATACCGATATAAGTGATAATTACAAAACCTTTTTAGCACAAAAAACTGTGCTAAAAAGGTTTTGTACATTTATGAAGTAAGATACACTTTAAAAACGCGTCAAAAATAAAAGTATTACATTAATACTTTTATTCTAACTTTAAGAAATATATTTTATGAATAAATTATTTTTATTAATCTTTTTTATAGTTACCAATAACTGCAAAAACAGTTCTCCCAACAATAGCGTTAATAACAATATCCCTGAAATTACTACAATCGCAAAGGACACAACTGTTGCTAAAGAGCAAAAAAAAATAGCAGTAATTAAAAAAAACATAGACACAATAGAATCTGCAAAAACGGTTAAAAAAAACAAGCCCAAAGAAAAAACTGAAACAATACAAAGTATTAAAACAAGCAAGAAATCACCAGAACCTAAACCTTTGGAACTAATTAAAACAGAAACTACAGAAATTACCAAAAAAACTAAGCCAAAAGAGCAAACAAAAGCAACTATGGAGAAGAGTATAGCTGCAAAAAAAGAAACACAAAAAGTTAAACCCAAAATAGACCACTCTGCTTGGAATAAGTTGCTTACAAAGCACGTATCTAAAGAAGGAAATGTAGATTATGCTAGTTTTAAGAAAAACACCAATGAGTTAGATACATATTTAAATTATTTAGCAGAGAACTCACCAAAGCCTAACTGGACAAAAAATGAAAAGCTTGCTTATTATATCAACCTATATAATGCAGCAACAGTAAAGCTCATTTTAGACAATTACCCCACTAAAAGCATTAAAGATTTAAAAAGTCCATGGGGTAAAAAAATTGTAAAAATAGGCTCAGAACTTATTTCTTTAGGAGATGTTGAACATAAAATTTTACGTAAAATGAATGAGCCACGTATTCATTTTGCTATTAACTGCGCTTCTTATTCTTGTCCTAAACTATTAAACAGAGTGTTTCTTGCTGCTACTATGGAGAAACAACTAGAACAGGTTACCAAAGATTTTGTTAATGATATTAGCCGTAATAATATCTCTAAAAACTCAATAGAATTATCAGAAATTTTTAAATGGTACAAAAAAGATTTCACTACCAATGGCTCCCTTATAAATTACATTAACAAATACACTAATACCCCCATTGCAACAGAAGCAAAAATTAGTTACAATAAATATGACTGGAGTCTTAATGAAAGAAGATAAGCTTAAAGATATAAGCATCATAATTCCGGTACTTAATGAAGCATGCTGTATTGGAGATTTATTAGCTTACTTAAATACAATTTCCAATTCAAAAAACATAAAGGAGATTTTAGTTATTGATGGTGGCAGTACAGACGATACTAAAAAAATTGCCGCTAACTATAATGTAACAATTATTGAAGCTGAAAAAGGCAGAGCAAAACAAATGAATCTTGGCGCAAAATATGCTAAAGGAAGTATTTTATACTTTTTACATGCAGATACTTTTCCCCCAAAAAACTTTGATAGTGCTATTATACAAGCTGTAAATAAAAAACAATATGCCGGATGTTTTAGAATGAAATTTAACAGCTCTAGTTATTTCTTAAAATTTTTTGGATGGCTTACCAGAATTAACCATAAATCTTGCCGTGGTGGCGACCAATCATTATTTATAACACTACAACTGTTTAAACAAACTAAAGGTTTTAACGAAGATTATATAATCTATGAAGATTCCGAGTTTATTTCCAGACTTTATAAAATAAGTAATTTTAAAGTACTTCCACAAAAAGTAATAACCTCAGCCAGAAAATACGAACAATTAGGTACTTTAAAATTACAATATCACTTTGGAATGATACACTTTAAAAAATTCATGGGAGCTAGTCCTCAAGACTTATACCTATACTATAAAAAAAATATTACTACATAATTTTGATAGTTTTTCATATAAGGTACGACTTTATTGGAAACTAATAATAAATACATACATTATGAACACTTACAAAAAGGTAGTATATACATTTTTTTTAAGCTTAATTACAACAAGTGCAATAATAGCACAAGATGCCAAACAATTAGTTTCCGAAATGATTGAAGCTGTTGGTGGAAAAGAAAATTTTTACAATTTAAAAAATGTAAATTACGATTATGCCTACAACAACCCTGAGGCTTCTATGAAACTTACCAATCATGAAACTTATGTTTTCCATAAAGAGCTATCCTATGCAAAATACACTGAACACAGTATTTTAGGAGCTAATGGATCAGTTATAGAAGGTTATGATGGTACAAATGCTTGGGTTACTTTTGATGGTAAGCTATCTAAAGAAGAAAAGCCTAATGGAATAGCTCGTTTTTTACGCAAAACAAATTACTACTGGTTTACTATGTTTTTTAAACTTTTAGACAATGGCGTAAACCATGCATACGAAGGCACTAAAACTGTGAACGGAAAAACTTATGATATTGTAAAAATTACTTTTGGAAAAAACGTTGGAGACGCCCAAGACACTTATGTTTTATATATTAACAAAAAAACAAAACTGGTAGACCAATTTTTATTTACTGTTGTTGGTATGGGCATGCAAGACCCATTATTAATGGTTATGGAGTACGAAACTGTAGATGGAATTAAAATAGGATCTAAAAGAAAATACATAGCATCTAACTGGGACGGAGAAGTTATTGGAAAACAATGGACTACTACAAACTGGACCAATATTAAATTTAATACTGATATAGATACTTCTATATTTCAGCAACCTTCAATGAAATAGACTATAGCATACCACAACCCACATAAAACCTCAGCCATAAAACAACTTGATTGAGGTTTTTTACTTTTTATTTTCATAATCTAATAAAATACCTTCACTAATCCATTTAGCTAAAGCTTGTCTGTTTTCTGGATCTAAAATTCGTTTTTGATCTTTCTTATTTTTGATATTGCCAATTTCTATATAAGCAACTGCAGGCAGGGTATTTTTAACCATATATAAACGCCTATCTCCAAACGTTCCTTTATATTCTCTATTAGGCTGATATTTTTTATATTTTTTCTGAAAAGTAGTATGAATACTTTCTGCTAACCTTTTTCCATTCTTACTTTTCTCGTGATGGTAAAAGAAAACATCTATATTTTGCCCTTTACTACGGCTATCTACATGCGTTACAATTAATCGTTGATACTTGCCCTTATTCTTTATATACAAATCGTTTACAACTTCTACTCGTTGTTTTAAACGCTGCACTTGGTTTAGCGGAATTGTTTTTTTAGGATATACAACCTCATCTTTATCTATACTTAAAACTCTACTATCCCTAATTCCATCATCGGGATCCCTAACGATAATATGCACTTTTGCGCCATGAGAAAGAAGTTCTTTTGCTAAACGCAATGTTACATCATACGCATACTCATCTTCTGCTATAACCTTACCTCTATAGTTTGTTATTGCTCCTGGATCTGGTCCTCCATGCCCAGATACTAAATAATAAACCGTACCTGCTAATTTTTTACTTTTAGAAGTTACTAGCGCATGCTTTTCTCCAAAAATAGCATACTCTTTACCTCCTTTTAATTTATTATCCTTTACAGCGCTTTTAACAGTATCTTTCTGTTTTACTTTTGGTATTATATACTTTTTGCCTGCGTATAAATGAACACTATCTCTAAGGTTTTTAGAATTTAATTTTACAAAGTCATCAAAATAATCATAGGGATTTAATTTTTGTTTTCGCAATAACGATATTATACCATCTCCCCTTTCTGCAACAACAGTTTGTAATGTATCTTGTGCCTTTACTTGTACTGTAAAAACAAGGAATACAAGTAATGATAAACGCTTAAAAAAAATCATGAAAACTATAAATTTTAGCAAATATCTTTAAAAAAGTATCGGCTTACAATTAATTAAAGAAGATATATTTTACTCGTCAAAAGAAAGTTTAGAATAATCGTTTTTTATGCCTTTGGTAATTTTATTTACAAAATCTTTGTTATCTATATCCTTGGTAACAAGAGAAACATAGGTCATCGTTGGCATAGCATTCTTTGCTAAATATAAATTAACATTATCTGTAAATACATTTTTTTCTGAAGATATTAGTTTTACATTTTTAGCATAAAACATCTTTTCTAAGCTTTTTGCAAACTGAGCGCCTTCTTTACTTTTTTCATAATGAGACACAGAAACCGATGTATCTTGACCTAAAGCCTCTTGGTTTAAATTAACAAACAGCAACCTTTGATGCTGCCCTGCATATTTAAGGTACCTCTTATTAATTGCATCTACATAATCTCCTAAAGATGGTGTTTCATTACTATTATACTCAAACAAAAAAACTCTTGCTCCTTGTTGCATAAGTTCTTTAGCAATTGCTTTTGCAATAGCATCATTAGTTTGTGTCTTACTCTTTATCAGTTTTAAATTATCACCATCAAACTCATCAAAAATTAAATAATAGATAGTATTCTTTAAAACTTTTCCTTCTCTTTTTAAACTCCTTATATCTTCAGTAAAAATAGGAAAATCTATACCCTTAGAAAGTACTATTTTCCTCCCCATATTCTTAAAAGAATCCGGAGCATTTGGTATTTTATATGTTTCTCCTATCTGTAAAACAGTACCATTATTTATTTTATCTTTATTTAGCTCTACAAACTCAACATAATATTTATCTCCTATAATACCCTCTCTTTTTAAAACAGAAAAAATCCCATCTCCATCTTTAGCTATAACTGTTTTTAAAGAATCCTGACCTTGTATAATACAACTATACAAAAAGATAGAGCAAACAAACGCTCTAATAATTACGATATTCATGGCTAGTGTTATTTAAGTTGTAGCTGTTAAATTAACACATAAAAAATGAAACTAAAAATATTGCCCTATTCCAAACACAATCCCCTTAGAAGAATCCCTTGTTATTCCATAACCATAATCTATTCTAAAAATAGCATTAAAAATACGTTTATGCATAAACCTAAGTCCTAAACCAGGGTATATACGAACATTCTCTACATCCATAAAGTCATTAAAGCTACCTCCAGGATTTCTCCAAGTGCCACTATCTATAAAAACATTACTCTGTAACACAAACCAATCTGTATCTAACATAGTATGCCTATATTCAGTATTTAAAACTATTGCTCCAGTACCTCTATCTATTAAATTACCTACTCCTCTAATATTTAAATTATTATCTACAGAAAATGGTGCAAACGGTGTATCTATATTACTTGCTAAACCTATACGTAAACGACTTGCAAAATTTCCTTTTTTACCTATTCTTTTAAAATATTCAAAATCGTTAAAACCAATAACAAACTCTGGAAGATTACTTTGATCTAAACTAAATACATATTGTAGATTTAAAGAACTTCTAAAACCAGACAAATATTGATAATCATATTTTACATTATCGTATTTATAAATAAGCTTAAATAGATATTTCTTTACAGATAAGGTCAAAGGAACATCAGCGCTAGTTGCCCCAAGAAGGTAATCATAATTCTCAGTAAAAAAATTAACCCCTAAATCTATCCTATTTTTAAAATCAAATTGATACAATCCTAAAATCTCAACACTTCTATTATTGTACTTATACTGTGTATCTCCTACCGTATTTTGAATAAAAACTGGTTCTTGCGTTGTTAAATTATTATAACTCAAAGCTAACCCCGCTTTATTACTAAACAAATTAGGAGCTCTAAGATTAATACCATAAGAACTAAAAACATCATACTGATAAAATCCTCCTAGTGTAATATTTCTTCCTAGAAAATTAAATTCTTGTAACCCTAATCTAAATGCAAACTCATCGTTAGAAGATGTATATAAATTCGCAAAAGGAATTAATGTAAAATTCTCTACAATATTAAAATGTATATCGTACGCATCTCCTTTAGAAACATAAATTTCAAAATAAGCATCAGAAATAGAAGGCAAACGCTTTAAACGATTTATATCTTCCTCTATTTGCTCTATAACTAAAGTAGCACCAGACTTTGTCGATATCATTTTCTTTAAGAAAGAAATTTTAATACGCTTTGCTCCTAAAATTTTTATACTCGATATTTTTGAATTTTGCGGAATTTTATCCAAAGAAATTTTTTCTTCTCTACTTTGAGCATCAATAGTATCTAACTCTTGTGATGAACAAAGAAAAAACATTAAGAAACATAAAAATGAAAAAAAACTCCTTAACATGGTTTCATGTGAATTACAAACGGTTCTCATAAAAATACACCAATAATATGTTTTTGTAAAATGTTGTATGGTTATTTATAAGCAACAAATGGCTTAATTTGTGGTAAATGTGAGTTTGGAAAATAAATTTACCCAATTATCTTCACTAACACCTAATAAACTAAAACTATATGTATTATTCTCTAATAAACTTGGTGGTGTTCCCATAGTAATATTTAAAACAACATTATCTAATTTATAATACTGAAATTCTTTTTCAAAAGTATAGGTACCTGATATTAAATTATCATCAATATCTGACACTACCTCAAAATAAATTTTAGTGTCATCATAAATACCATCAGTCCATAAAAATGTAGGCATTAATTCATCTGTTAAATCAATAGATACATTTTCATTATTATATTCCGTAAGCTTCGTGTTTTGTTTTAATCTAATTGGATTTGATAAATGTGTTTTTCCTTTCTCCTCAAAAGCAACAATAATCCATTTTTCTTCGGCTATAGACGCCTCAAACTTTAACAAATACCCATTAAAAACTCCTATTAAGGGAGCTAGGGATATAGTGTAGTTATTAAAATCATTTTTATCTACATTGGCATCTACTGTCTCATAAAACACTATTGTATGTGCTCCTTCTCTAGGGTATAAATATATATCTACAGAGTTTTCTACATTTACAGTACTAGCAGCACAAGCAATTACATTATCTAATACCACCTCCTTATTTTCTATAACTTGTGCTAATGTTTTTATCTGCTCATCGTTAGAAGAACAACTACATATCATAAGAACAAAAATGCAAACCCAAGATTTCATATTAGTTTTCTTTATAATATTCTCTTATAATATTTTCTGCTGGTTTATTTTGCGGGGTAAAACGATTGTCTTTTTCTCCTCCTGCAGTTTCTTTAGCTATAAACCATTTCCATACAAAACCGCCTGCAAACCAATCTTCTTTCCAAAACCCTTCTAGTATAGCCTTAGTTGCGTTTGATTGCGCAACAAGATTAACCGGATTTTCATGTCTGTCCACTGCCCAAGGTTTCTTGGCATTATAATCGGTACTTCTATATCCATATTCGGTAAACAAAACAGGCTTATTATTTGTTATAGATAATTCTTTTATTGCTTGCTTATGAGTTAACCAACCATCTTTTAATTCTGATACCGTAGGTGTTTTTTTATCTGATAAAGGAAAATAAGCATCTATCCCTATATAATCTATTGTACTCCAAAAAGGAGTTCGTTTATACTCGTCCCAATTAGCTGCATAAGTTAACTTCCCCTTATAAATACGTTTAATTTCCAAAATAAGTTCTTCCCAGTACTTAGGTCTATGCTTTACAAATTGCTCTAACTCTGTTCCAATACATAAAATAGGGGTATTAGTTTCTTGCGCTAAATCGGCATACGCCATTATAAAATTAGTATACGATTTTTCTAGAGCTACCCAATCTTCTTCTGTTTTCATTTGCAATGTACCAGTAAACTCTCCGCCCCATATCCATATTTGAGGCTTTAACATTACTTGTATATTATTCTTTTGTAGTAATTCTATATATTGCTTAGCTCCTTTCTTTGTTTCTCCATACCATTGCTTTTCGGTATCAAAAATAATATGAGGAGAATTTATAGTTCGTATAAAACCAAAAGGCATTACGGCTGCATAATTGGCATTTACTTTTACAACTCCGTCAATATTTTTTTGTTCTGCTTTTTCTGGCGAAGCAACAAAACTTACTCCATTTATCTTTTCTTTTATTTGGCTAGAGCAAGAAAACTGAAACATACATAAAAAAAGAAGTCCTAATTTTTTCATCATAAGATTTTAATTAAGACTTCTAAATTAATGTTTTATACTATGCGATTAAAAAATTCCTCTTATCCCTATATTAAATGTTTCTCCTAAACCAGTATTATTACCCCTTACAAAATTAGTATACAACACTTCTAAGTTTAAAGCATTAGATAGTTGATATTTAGCTCCACCACCAACAGCAGTAAAGTTTTGTTTTATACTATCACTTAAATTTACACGACTAGAATGTTGAACCAAACTTAAAACAGTAAATTTTGATGACGGAAAATAACTTAAAAATATTCCTGGGTTAATACTTAGACTATTATTAGCAAAGCTTTCTTCTTTTTTTCCAAAATGATATTCTGTAGTAAATTCTGTAAACAATTGCCATTTATTACCTGGAAATGTATAGTCATAAAAAAGCCTATTTTGCCATGTAAACCCTTTTTGATCTAAAAAAACACCATTTTCACTTTCGTTATCTACTAGAGGAATAAACAAAGAACTCTGAATACTAAAATTACTTACAGAGGCAAGAGGAACAAATTTTACAGAAGGCGCTATGGAAGTTAAACCAGAACGAGCTGTATTATTTTCCCCATCAAACTTAAATACATCTAACGCATCTCTTCCTCCAACAGCATTAGACCTAGCCTCTAATATAAGCCCCATATTCCACCTTTTATTTTCTCCAACTCCCGTATACAATTCTAACGTAGAAGTAAAAAAGGTTGCTCTATCTTCATTTTTATTTTTATCCCCATCCACATTAGCACTTTTTGTTTGGGTGTATAAATTATTAAACCACTTAACATCCCATTGTCCTTTTCCAATAAGCTTAGAAGGCGTATATTTTTGAATATTACTTTCTTCTTGTTGTTCTTCCTGAGAAAACCCTATAGCTGTTGCAAATAACAAGCCTGCGAATACTATACTCTTTTTAATCGAAATCATTCTAATTATTTTTTATTGATTATTGTTTTTTATTTTAATTCGTTTAATGTCCAGTCATAGGCATAGTAAGATACTTTTGCTTTTTCTGGTAATTTTTCTGTTCTATATTTATTTATGTAATCTACTAATTTTTTACCTCCTTGAGTAAAGTCTCCTGTATACCATTCGAAAATCTGAGATATTTGAACCTTATTTTTGTTTACTCTAATAAACTTAGGGTCATTTAATGCTAACATGGTTTGCTTTTGTAATTGAGCTTCTAAAGTAGATGGCTTATACGCTTTATTAATTATAGGCGGACACCCTAAACCTGCACATACTAATACAAAATGAAAACGTGCTTCTTTAGAGAAATTACCGCGAAGTAATTTATTTTCTATATCATTTAAAGTAATACTTTTACCTCCTATATTATGTTTAATTTTATCAAAAAAGCCAGCTTTACTTGTTGGCGTTTTTAAAGGGTAATGGTTAATTACATTGTTTATAACCGAAAGGTTGTATCCGTTAATCCAAAAAGCCTGATATTCTGCTGCGTTATCTTTAGAAACCGATACGCTTTCTGCTAAACTTACTAACTCATTTAATAAAGCAGGGTTACTTTTTATTCCTTTATAGTCTACTTTACCATTTTTTACATAAGTATTAAAAAATGTATCTGCCTTTGTAAAAAAAGTTGAAGTTGATTGTGCATATCCTATAGATATAGCAAATAAAAAAACGATTATTAATATGTTATTCTTTTTCATGTTTTATTGTTTCTATTATTATTTTACTGTATGCTCTGTCGAACGATTTTACAGAACCCTACAAAAAAAATAAATTTTTATGATTTATTTAATATATTGAATAATAACGAGTTACGAGTACGATTAATATATGCAACCTTACAAAAAAAGTAATATTTAAATTTATTCTAAATAAAACCCCAAGATTAAGTTCTTATCTTTATGAACGACAGATTGCTCATCAACCTATAAAATCTTATGGAACACATTGTTATAATTGGTAATGGAATTTCAGGTATTTCTCTTGCTAGACACGTACGTAAAAACTCAGATAAAAAAATTACAGTAATTTCTGCTGAAACAGATTACTTTTTCTCTCGTACAGCTCTAATGTATGTATATATGGGGCATATGAAATTTGAGCATACACAACCTTATGAAAATTGGTTTTGGAAAAAAAATAGAATTGATTTGTTAAAAGGTTTTGTTACTAAAGTAGACCACGAAAACAAAACATTACTATTAAACAACTCTAAATCTTTCTCTTACGATAAGCTTGTAATTGCTACTGGATCCAAACCAAATAAATTTGGCTGGCCAGGACAAGATTTAAAAGGTGTTCAAGGCTTATATTCCAAACAAGACTTAGATGATTTAGAAGCAAATGCTCCTAATAACAAAGTATGCAAGCGAGCTGTAATTGTAGGTGGTGGCTTAATTGGTATAGAGATGGCAGAAATGCTACGAAGCAGAAATATCCCTGTAACTTTTTTAGTTAGAGAAGATAGTTTTTGGAATGGCGTATTACCTAGCGGCGAATCAAAAATGATTAATGAACATATATTAGAACACCATATAGATTTACGATTAAGTACTAATTTAGACAAAATATTAGCTGATGAAAACGGCAAGGCTCGTGCCGTAGTTATAAAAGAAACTGGAGAAGAAATAGCATGTGATGTGGTAGGACTTACTGCTGGGGTATCTCCAAATATTGATTTCTTAAAAGATTCTGGAATAGAACTGAGCAGAGGTGTTAAGGTAAATCGCTTTTTAGAAACTAATATTAAAGATATTTATGCCATTGGTGATTGTGCAGAACAACACGAAGCTATTGGCAGCAGAAGACCCATAGAAGCTGTATGGTATACGGGCAGAATGATGGGCGAAACTTTAGCACAGACTATTTGCGGAAACCCTACAGAATACAAACCAGGACATTGGTTTAATTCCGCAAAATTTTTAGATATAGAATACCAAACCTATGGTTGGGTTTTTGCAGGAGGGCCTGCCAGAAAAGAATACGAAGAACATTTTCATTGGCGACATCCAAAAGAAAAAATATGTGTAACAATTGCCTTTAATAAAGATACCAAAGAATTTTTAGGTATAAATACTTTTGGTATTAGAATGAGACATGAGGTTTTTGATCGTTGGCTTACAGAAAAACAAGATGTTGATTATGTAATTAATAATTTAGAAAAAGCCAATTTTGACCCTGAATTCTACAAACATTTCGAGAAAGATATTCTTTCTGCTTACAAAAACAATTTACAAACAGCCTAATTCATAATAAAATGAGTAATAAATTAAATCATAGCATGTCTTTAGCTACACCAGATGCTCAAGACATTTCAACAAAACAAAAAATTGCTTTAGCTATAGGATTAATAGGCCTTTTTATATTAGTACTAGCATTATTTAATGTTAACTTCCCTAACAAAGGACTATTCTTAACTTTATCCTTGGGCTTAATTACCATAGGTACTGTAGTATACTCCAGAGATGCCTACTTAACAAAAGTAAAGGGAATTAAAAATGATGGGGTATGGTTTAAATCCATATCTTCTCGTGGTGCTTGGGGATGGGCAGTAGGTGTAATTTTAACTATATTTTACATTGTTCTTTACTTTTACCCTCAATATTTAGGGCTAGGAAAAAATGGTGAAGCAAACACAGGTTTAATTAGTTTATTTGACCCATTAAGTAATCTATTAAGTGGCAGATCCGCAAGCCAATGGTTTGTATACGGTACTCTATATACTGTTGCCATATTTGCTTTTGGCTATAAATTTATATTAAAATATCGCCATAACAGATACGAACAAATTCGTACCATATCCGTAATGTTTTTTCAATTGGCATTTGCTTTTTTAATTCCAGAATTTATGTATCGTATGAATTCTAATTTACCATACTACGATCTAAAAAGTGTTTGGCCTCTTAATTACTATATTTTTGATGAATGGTCTGTAAAAGGATTTTTATCTAACGGAAATATTGGATTAGCATTAATTATTTTTGGAATTTTATCAGTCTTTGTAATTACACCTATACTAACTTATAAATTTGGAAAAAGGTGGTATTGTTCATGGGTATGTGGCTGTGGAGGACTGGCTGAAACTGCCGGAGACTCTTTTAGACAATTGTCTTCTAAAAAAATGTCCGCTTGGAAATTAGAACGTTGGCTAATACATGTGGTATTGGTATTTTCTATTGTAATGACAGTAGGTATGGTGTACACCTACCTAGATAATGATGGTACTAAATATTGGCTTACAAAAGGTGTATTTATAAGTATTGTAATAGGATTTTTAACTCTGGTATTTGCTGCTGTACTATATTTTAAAGGAAAAGAACTTGGGAAAGATGCTAAGTATGGAGCAATTGGTTTTTTTGTTATTGTAGGCTTATTACTAGTTATGCATTTTACAGGAACTACAGATGAAATATTTTTTATTAAAGGAAGAAAACTTAGATCAGCATATGGTTTATACATAGGCTCAATATTTTCTGGAGTAATCGGAACAGGTTTTTATCCTATTCTAGGAAGTAGATCGTGGTGTAGGTTTGGTTGCCCTATGGCTGCAATACTAGGATTTCAACAACGTTTATTCTCTAAGTTTAGAATTACAACTAACGGAGGACAATGTATCTCTTGTGGTAATTGCTCTAACAGTTGTGAAATGGGAATAGATGTACGTGCTTATGCCCAAAAAGGTGAGAACATTGTACGTTCTAGCTGTGTAGGTTGTGGTGTATGTTCTGCGGTATGCCCTAGAGGAGTTTTAAAATTAGAAAACGATTCTTTAGAAGGAAGAATAAATCCAACAGAAATATTATTAGGAAATGATGTAGATTTGATGAATCTAGTAAACAAGAAGTAATACATGTTTCAAAAAATAGCTTTTTTAAGCCTAATTATAATTAGTTTATCCAATTATTCTATTGCCCAAAAAGTGTATCATAGAGAATATTATGCCAATGGCAATATTAAGTCTGAGGGATGGTTAGAAAATGGCAATAAAGTAGATTATTGGGCATATTACCATACCAATGGTAATGTATCAGAAAAAGGACATTACAAGAATAATATCAGAGAAAACTATTGGTATTTTTATAGTAATTCTAAAAAACCAAAATTAGAAGGGCATTACAAAAACGGTAAGATGATAGATTGGTGGTTGTATTATGATAATAATGGAAAAATACACCACAAATGTCAATTAAACATGGGAGTTAAAAACGGATATTGTTTAAAATATAAAAACGAAAAAGTAACTTCTGCAGTGAAATTTAGAAATGGAAAAAAAATTAAAGAATGGTTTAGCCTTAAGAGTTTTAAAAAGGAAAACAACTTATCCGATTTAAGATAATGACAGCTATTAATGTAATTATACCAGCTTTTAATGAAGCAGATTCTATTGCTAAGGTTATTAATGAAATTCCTAAATCGGTTTCAGAAATTATAGTGGTAAACAATAATTCTACCGATAATACTGTAGAAAATGCACAAAAAGCAGGTGCTACCGTTTTAACAGAAACAAAAAAGGGCTACGGTTACGCTTGTTTATGCGGAATGGATTATATCAGCAAGAAGTCTGTTAAGCCTAATATCATCGTATTTATTGATGGAGACTATTCTGATTACCCAGAAGAGTTAACTAAACTTGTTAAACCAATAATAGATAACGAAGTAGATTTTGTAATTGGAGCAAGAACAAAAACACTAAGAGAAGATGGATCTATGACGCCACAGCAAATTTTTGGCAACAAACTAGCTACAACATTAATGAAATTATTCTTTAATGCTAAATTTACTGACCTTGGTCCCTTTAGAGCTATAAAATATGATAAATTATTAAGCCTAGAGATGCAAGATCAAACTTATGGTTGGACGGTAGAAATGCAATTAAAAGCTTTGAAAAAAAAGCTAGCATATACCGAAATACCAGTACGTTATAAAAAAAGAATTGGAATATCCAAAGTATCTGGTACAGTAAAAGGTACTATCTTTGCAGGCATAAAAATCCTTGGTTGGATATTTAAATACAGTATAAAATAATATGGGACTAACTATTGCTTACTTAATCATTGTTGTATACACTATAGCATTACTATTGATTTTCTTTTATAGCTTGGCTCAGCTAAACTTACTTATTAACTATCTAGGCAATAAAAAAAGAAACCAAGAAGCGCCAAAATATAATTTATTAGACGCTAAAGAAATTCCATACGTAACTATACAATTACCTGTATATAACGAGGAATACGTTATGGATCGTTTGCTAAAAAATATTGCAAAAATAGAGTATCCGGCTAACAAATTAGAAATACAAGTATTAGATGATTCTACAGATGATACGGTAATAGATACCGCAAAACATATAGAAGAATTAAAAGCTACTGGTTTAGATATCTCTCATATTAGAAGAACTAACAGACAAGGATTTAAAGCAGGAGCCCTAAAAGAAGGCTTAGAAATTGCAAAAGGTGATTTTATTGCCATATTCGATGCCGATTTTTTACCAGATGCAGATTGGCTAAAGAAAACTGTAGTTTATTTTAAAGACGAAGAAATAGGTGTTGTACAAACACGCTGGGGACATATTAACAGAGATTATTCCACACTTACAAAAATACAAGCATTTGCTTTAGATGCCCACTTTACTTTAGAGCAAGTAGGTAGAAATTCTAAAGGACACTTTATTAATTTTAACGGAACAGCAGGCATCTGGCGTAAAGAATGTATTTTAGATGCAGGAAATTGGGAGGGAGATACACTAACAGAAGATTTAGATTTAAGCTATAGAGCACAACTTAAAAACTGGAAATTTAAGTATTTAGAAGATGTAGAAACTCCTGCAGAACTACCTGTAGTTATTAGTGCTGCTCGTTCGCAACAATTTAGGTGGAACAAAGGTGGTGCCGAAAACTTTAGAAAATCGGTATTAAGTGTTATTGCTGCTAAAAACATTCCTTTTAAAACTAAGTTCCATGGTGTTATGCACCTACTAAATAGTTCTATGTTTTTATGTGTTTTTATAGTAGCTCTATTAAGTATTCCAATGCTATATATTAAAAACTCTTACGGACACTTAGGGTGGATTTTTGAGGTAACCAGTTTCTTTATTGTTAGTACTATTATACTATTTGTATGCTATTGGTTTACCTATAAAAGTATACAAGGCAGTGGTTTTGATAAATTTATAGACTATATAAAACTATTCTTTACTTTTTTCTCTGTAGCACTAGGGTTTTCTTTACACAACTCTTTAGCGGTATTAGAAGGCCATAGAGGAAAAAGAAGTGAGTTTGTAAGAACACCTAAGTTTAACATTAATAGTTTAAAAGACAGCTGGAAAGGCAATAAATATTTAGCAAAAAAGCTATCTCCTAACATGATATTAGAAGCAGCTTTAATGCTTTACTTCTTATTTGGAATGTATAGCGCTATCCCCTTAAATGATTATGGATTATTTCCATTTCATTTTATGTTGTTCCTAGGTTTTGGATATGTATTTTTTAAATCCCTTACCGCAAAAGCATAACTCTAAAATGTGTTTTCAGGTTAATTTATCTATTTTATATATTAGTCTTAAAACCTCAACAAGGAGGGTTATTGTTTAACCTTTAGAGATTCAATTACCAGATTCTTACATCGTATATTTCCCATTTTAAAATTTTACACTTAATATACTTACATCAAGGTAGCTCTTTAAAATATTTTACACCTATTTTTCTTTCAAAATATTATCGAAATTATTTTGATAATAAGTATTATTATATAAATTTGGTAACAAGTATTATTATATAAATTTTGTAGGTATAAAGCGTACAGTAAAAAAATTAAATCTTATGAATTTACAAAAATTAAATGTTCAAGAAATGAAAACTGAAGAATTAATGGAAACATCTGGTGGTGGTCTTTGGAGCACTTATTGGGATGTAATCCTGGATGGTGATAATTGGCAGTGGGCTGGTGCATATTGGGTTGGAATACTTTAGTGGATTTATGTTTATAAACACACGTACTTCTTAATCATAAGGATTAAGCTTTAAACGTCTAACTTTAGTAATTAAATTTACTAAAGTTAGACGTTTATAGTTTATATAAGTGAGCATAAATTGTTTTTACCCCCTAGCAGGAAAAAATTATTGTTTAATCTCTGAGAATATAATTCTCTAATACTTACATCATATATTTCTTTTTTGGATTTAATACCGTGTACACTTACATCGATGTAGCTCTTTAAAATATTTTACACCTATTTTTCTTTCAAAATATTATCGAAATTATTTTGATAATAAGTATTATTATATAAATTTGGTAACAAGTATTATTATATAAATTTTGTAGGTATAAAGCGTACAGTAAAAAAATTAAATCTTATGAATTTACAAAAATTAAATGTTCAAGAAATGAAAACTGAAGAATTAATGGAAACATCTGGTGGTGGTCTTTGGGACACTTATTGGGAGATAATGACGGACCCTAATAGCCATGCCTGGTTAATTGCAATAAGTCCCCTTGTTACATTTTGATTTATAATATTGGCACTCGAACATCTTAAACATATAAATCAAGCTTTAAATGTCTGACTTTTTAGTAATTAAATTTACTAAAGTCAGACCTTTATGGTTTATATCGGTTAGCGTAAGTTTAATTTAATCTTTTTTCTTGATTAATACAACCTAATACCTCAGCTATAAGTTTGAAGTAAATTTCACTAAACCAAACATAATAATTTAAGATATATCACCAAATTGTTAAAAAATAAAAGCTTAAAAGTTACTACTTGTTATTTTTTGTTATCGCTTTATTTACATTAAAAAAAACTATGAACTTCAGTTCAGACCCAATATACAACCTCGAAAACCTTATTGCTAAAAATACAACCAAAAGCATTTCTATTTACTTAATGGTAGTTTTAGCACTTATTGTTACTTTAACATGTTTACCCTTTATTAAGATAGATATTAGCAAACAAAGTCGTGGTATTATACGTGCCAAACAAGACAATAGCCCATTAAGCAGTATTGTTAGTGGCAAACTAACCCAAGTTCGTTTAAAAAACAACCAACAGGTTAACAAAGGTGACACCCTATTAATTATTACCACAGATTATATAAGAGCGCAAGAAAAACTTAACGATTCTTTGTTAAAACAGGCAGAAATAGAGTTTATGGGTTACACAAATGTAATCAATAATAAACCGAAACTACTAAAGGATAACATCATAATTGATGACTATGAACGCTATTTGCTGCAGAAACAAGAGTTGGTGAGTAAAGTACAACAAGCAAAAATCAATTTTAATCGTTACGAACAGCTATTTAAAAAACAAATTGTTGCTCAAGTAGAATATGAAACCTATAGGTACGGTTTAATATTCGCTAAGGAAGCTCTTAACAGTTTTATTAAACAACAAGAGGCACAGTGGCAAACTCAAAAACGTGAGATAGAAACCCAAATAAAAAACCTTAAAAGCAAGAAAGAGCAAATTATATCAGAGAGCAACAACTACGTACTTACTGCACCTATTTCTGGTACTTTAGAAAATGTTTTAGGCTTACAAGACGGCTCTTTTGTTAACGCTTCACAGATTATTGCAACAATTTCTCCTAACAGTAATTTAATTGTAGAAAACACAGTTTCTCCAACAGATATTGGTTTATTAAAAATTGGTCAGGATGTAAAATTTCAACTGGACGCCTTTAACTACAATCAATGGGGAATGCTCGAGGGAAAGGTCATAGACATAGATAAAAATATAACCGTACAAGACAATTCTGCTTTTTTTAAAGTACGCTCTAGCCTAAATTCTAAACAATTAACACTTAAAAATGGTTACACAACCAATATTTCAAAAGGGATGACATTAACCACACGCTATTTTATAACACGCAGAAGTTTATATGAATTGCTATTTGATAAGGTAGATGATTGGTTTAACCCTAAAATCCTTGATTAGTGGATTGTATTAATGTATTAAAGTTCTGAAATTAAAAATCGATACTCGTTACTCTAAATTCTTAAAATGCCAAGCATAAAAATAAAACAACACGACATTAAAGATTGCGGAGCAACATGTTTAGCATCTATTGGCAATCATTTTGGAATTAATATACCTATTGCCAGAATACGACAGTTTGCTAATACTGATAAACGAGGCACAAATGTTTTAGGCATTATTGAAGCTGCAGAAAAAATGGGTTTTATAGCCAAAGGGGTAAAAGGAGATTTAGACTCAATACCAAAAATACCTCTACCCGCTATTGCACACGTGGTTGTTGGTAAACAATTGCACCATTTTGTGGTTATATATAAAGTAACTAAAAAGAGTATCCAAGTTATGGATCCTGCAAATGGGAAACTAATCACCTATAGTTATGAAGATTTCAAAAAAATATGGACAGGAGTTTTAATATTATTTGCCAAAAATGATGATTTTAAAAACATAAATAAAAAAACCAGTGCCTTTAAACGCTTTTGGGATTTAATACAACCCCATAAAACCACTTTAACACAAGCCCTTTTTGGAGCTATAGTTTTTACAATACTTGGTTTAGCCATGTCTATTTATGTTCAAAAAATAACAGATTATGTATTGGTTGGTGCAAACCGAAAATTACTAAACCTGTTAAGTATTGTTATGGTTGCTGTTATTTTGCTACAGGCTTATATTGGTAGTAAAAAGAGTGTTTTTGTTCTTAAAACCGGGCAGTTGATAGATGCCAAGCTAATTTTAGGATACTACAAACATTTGCTCCAGTTACCGCAACGCTTTTTTGACACTATGCAAATAGGTGAAATTACCTCAAGAATAAATGACGCAGTAAAAATTCGCACTTTTATAAACAACGTTGCCATAGATATGCTGGTAAATATTTTTATAGTAGTCTTTGCATTCGCTCTAATGTTTTCGTATTACTGGAAATTAGCATTGGTTATTTTATTGGTTATTCCGTTTTATATATTAGTTTATTATTTAATGAATCGGTTTAACAAAAAAGTAGAACGTAAACTCATGGAAAATACTGCTGAACTTCAAACGCAATTAGTAGAAAGTATTACACATGCAAGAACTGTTAAAGAGTTTGGTATTGAAGAATTTTCGAATGTTAAAACTGAAAATCGATTTGTAAGACTATTATTTACTACTTATAAATCTGGTCTAAATGATATCTTCTCTGGAACTTCAACACAGTTTTTGGCATCCATTTTTACTGTTATTTTACTATGGATAGGTTCTGGTTATGTATTGGACAATGAGATTACCACAGGAGAATTATTTTCATTTTATGCCCTTATTGGATATTTTACATCTCCTGTTGCCTCTTTGGTTGGGATGAATAAAACTATTCAAAATGCATTAATTGCAGCTGACAGGTTATTTGAAATTATGGATTTAGAACGTGAAGAAACAGAAAATAAAATCAATCTTACCAAAGAAAACCTTGGAGATATTGCTTTTGAAAATGTATCATTTAGATATGGCTCAAGAACAAACGTATTTAACAGTTTTAATGTTACCGTTAAAAAAGGACAAACAACAGCAATTGTTGGAGAAAGTGGAAGTGGAAAAACAACACTTATCGCTTTACTCCAAAATTTATACCCTATTAAAGAAGGCAAAATACATATTGGAGATTACGATTTAAAACATATTCATTACAAAAGTTTAAGACAACTTATTGGCGTTATACCACAACAATTTAATTTATTTTCTGGTACAATCATAGAAAATATTGCATTAGGACAAAATTTTCCTGACATGCAGCGTATTCTCGAATTATCTAATAAACTGGATATCACAAAATTTGTGGAAAAATTACCCAATGGCTTTGAAACTCAAATAGGAGAAAATGGAGCAATGTTATCAGGAGGTCAAAAACAACGTATTGCAATTGCAAGAGCCTTATATAAAAATCCTGAAATATTATTAATGGACGAAGCAACGTCTGCTCTCGATACACATGCCGAAACTATTGTAAAACAAGTTATTGACGATTTCAAATCACATGGTAAAACAGTTATAGTAATCGCGCATAGATTAAGTACTATAGCAAATTCCGACACTATTTTGGTTATGAAAAATGGATTAATTGTAGAGCAAGGAAATCATAATAATCTACTATCCAAAAAAGGTAAGTATTTTGAACTTTGGAATAAACAAAGCTTAGTTTAAACCAAATTTAGATTGTTTTAAGTATATAAAATTAGTTTCCTACTATATCAAAAAAGCTCTTATTTAGGCTAATAAGAAAGTATTAATGGCATCTAAAAAACATTAATTATTTATCTGTAGGTTATATAATGGATTCCTAACATTATTTTTAGAATTCTTATAGAAAGTAAATTTCTCCGAGGCAAGCCCACAGAGCATTTTAGAGGACCACGTTTTCAAACTTTAAACATTTACTGACGAGGCAAGCCTCGAGGTATTTACCCAATAGAGAATAAAAGCAGTCTAGGATTTATTTCTTAGACTGCTTTTTCATTATTTTAAGTACCTCTTTACTAAAAGACAAACTATCTGCATCTGTTTTTTCTTCTAACTGGCGCTTAATATATTCCTTGCGCTTTTTTGTTAGCTCTTTTAACTTTACAATATTAGTATCTCTTTTAGTAATTAACCCGTTTACATAAGATTTTTTCTGTGCTATGGTTTGCCCCTTTAATTCGCTTGGTAACTCATCTTCTTCTATATCTTCTATAGCTATTTTCCCTTCTTTATAATCTTTTACAATTTCCTTAGTTCCCATCCAAGATTTTTCTCCAGACTTACTAGTTTTATAAGATGCTCTAGCGCTATTAGCGGTAGCTGATGCTTTATCATACACCTCCATAGATTTTTCTTTTTTAGCCATATTACTTGTGCGTTCTTCTTGCTTTCCATAATACAATCTAGATTCATCTATTTCTTTTGAAACAGTATTAATCTCATCATCATAAGGTGTTTCTGTAACATAATCTGTTGCATCTTGGTCTAACCTTAAAAACGACCCGTTTGTACAAGAGGCCATTTTCTTAAAATGCGGAATTGCTTCTGTACAACTATTACCTAATTTAATAGTGTTAATTATGATTCCTTTTTCAGCTGCTTTTAAACAACTTTTGGTATAACTTACATCGTCTCTATAATCCATATGTGGCGGACAGTCACCAACCACAAAAATTGTTTTATATATTTTATCTGTAGACCATTGCATATCCGAAACAGCCTCGTGAAGTGCTTGGTTTACACTTTCAGGAGAGTCTCCACCACCATCAGCATTCATTTCTAAGAGGTCTGCATATACCTCATCTAAATCTGTAGTAAGTGCTATAGACTTAGTTACAAAGGCATCTCCCCTATCTCTATAAAACACCATACCCATTTTTAAGGTATCTATTTCGTTACTCTGTGCCAAATCTGATACAATATCCCATATTTTTTCTTTTGCAGTACCTATTAAGCCACTCATACTACCTGTAGCATCTAAACAGAAAACAATTTCTGCATTTTCACCTTTGTCTTTTTTTACAACAACTGTTTGCGCTAAAACTTCTTGTTGTTTATTTTTTTCTTGGTCTTTACTTTTTACTTCTTTACAACTAAAGAATAGCAGAAGAAGTGAACTAAAAATAATGTGTTTGTACATGTTTTTTTTATTTAAAACTATGCAACTACAGAAACTCCATAAAGTAAAAATGAGTAATCCATACTCTTGAGTAAGTAAACTATAACTTATAGTTAGTTTCTATTATAAATTTTCTCTCAAAAGTTATAAATTAGAGCTTTTAAAATACTAGAATGTCTAAAGCGCTTATAAAGTACTGGGAACTGCATAAAATTCCAATATTAATTAGTATTCTAAGTATTCTTTTTTATGGAATTTTTGCTTACAATCTACACAGAACAGAATTTATAAAGTTAGTATTACTTTTTGTAGCCTTATTTTATTCTTGCTATAAATTAATTCAGTTTAAAAAATGGAACCCTAAATTTTTATTAGCCATAGGTATTCTCTTTAGGTTAGTATTTATTATTGCCACGCCTAACTTATCACAAGATTTCTATCGTTTTATATGGGACGGAGAATTAGTAGGTCATGGTATTAATCCTTATTTACAAATCCCTAATGTACTAATAGAACAAAAAGATATAATAGTAGCCAATGCTCAGGAATTATATCTGGGCATGGGAAGTTTAAGCCCTAAGCATTTCTCTAACTACCCACCATTAAATCAGTTCCTATTTGCTATAGCAGCGCTATTATCTGGCAAAACCATTTTTGGTGCCATTACAGTTATGCGTATTTTTATTATACTGGCAGATATTGGCATTCTATATTTTGGAAGTAAGCTTCTTAAAAACCTTAATCGCCCCCCTCATCTTATATTTTGGTATTTTTTAAATCCGCTTATTATTATAGAGCTTACAGGGAACCTTCATTTCGAAGGGGTAATGCTATTCTTTTTTATCTGGTCTCTCTATTTAGTATCAAAAAACAAATGGAAATTAGGCGCAGTAATTTATGCGCTTTCTATCTGTATAAAACTAGTTCCTCTATTATTTTTACCACTATTTCTAAATCATTTTAAATTTAAAAAAGCAGCACTTTTCTATATTATCATAGGAGTTACTTGTACAATACTATTACTTCCATTTTTTTCTTCAGAATTTATAACTAATTACTCTGCCACAGTAGGGCTATGGTTTTCTAATTTTGAATTTAATGCAGGCATATACAATTTTATAAAACAAGTGGCTATTGTATTTGACGCTAAGCCTTGGGAACTCATAAAAACCTATGGAAAAATAACACCTATACTCACCATTATTATTGTTTTTCTTTTTACTTTCCTTAGAAATAACCGCAAAACAACAACACTTATTACTTCAATGCTTTGGGTATTAAGTTGTTATTATTTTTTATCTGCTACAGTACACCCTTGGTATATTGCTTTTATAATACTACTTACTGTTTTTACTAAATTTAGATTTTCGCTAGTATGGTCTTTTGCAGTAGTTTTAAGTTATTACGCCTATTCTAGAGTAGATTTTCAAGAAAATTTGTGGTTATTAACCATAGAATATCTTTTAGTTTTTGGGTATTTAGGTTACGAACTATTTACTTTACATAACAAAAACAAGCTTTTTTGTAAAAATTAACCATCTCTTGTTATTAAATCGATTTTATTTGTATTTTTGCGCTGTAATGAATGATACGATACACATACAAATTTCTACAGGAGCATTAGTTCCTACTCGTATATTTACACCAACTCGCCGCCGCCCGTAGGGGTGTTCTATTATTATGGAGATAGGTGAGTCCATTTCCGCAAAGTTTCAACAACATTTAATTTTAAATTTTCACATTAATAAATCCTAATTGGCAATGAAAATTAGTATTGCTAGCGAATTACATACACACAATAGCTATTCTTTTATAAAGGAAGATAGTTTTCTATTGTATGGTAGTGCACATACTAAATCTGTTACTGAAGTTTATTAAAACTGAACCAAATGGAAATCAAATTGAAAAAAGACATAAAAAAATCCATAAAGGAAGCCGAAATATACTGTTCGCAACAAGATTTAGAAGTTGTATTTACCTATAACATTTCGGAGGATATATTAGCTACTATTTCCGAAAGGTCACAGCAACTTCCGTCTATGTATTTTGCCAACAAGGAAATGTTGTTAGAACGCTTACAAAATGGGTGTTACCTTCTAAAAAAAGGAAATGAAGTTTATGGTCATATTTTTGCACATAAACATAAGGTACATAACCATTCGGTTTTTGAACGTTCTTCTTTGTGGATTCATAAAAAACATAGAAATCGTAATTTAGGTTTATTATTAATGCACCTTCTTACAGAAAGATACCATAAAGACTTTTTAATCTCTATAGCTCAAGAACCTGCGGTTCATTGCAATAACGAGTTATTGGGTATGAAACATATTAGCTTGTCCGAATTATCTCCGGAACTTATTGAAACCTTAGAAGAAATAGGAAAATTACGAGACGAGTATAAGTACAAATATTATGTAAATCCATATTTTGAACTTAAGATTAAACAATTTAATAAAATTCTAGGCAAGGCCAATAAAAATAAAAAATAATGAAAAAATTAGTATTAGCCTACAGTGGCGGTTTAGACACATCTTATTGTGCAAAATATTTATCTAAAGACAAAGGTTTTGAAGTACACGCTGTAAGTGTAAATACAGGTGGTTTCTCTAAAGAAGAAATTGCAACTATTAACGAAAAATCTATTCAGTTAGGAGCCACTTCTTATACATCTATAGATGCCGTACAAATATTTTACGATAAGGTAGTAAAGTACCTTATTTTCGGAAACGTATTAAAAAACAATACCTACCCATTATCTGTAAGTGCAGAACGTATTGTACAAGCTATTGAGATTGTAAACTATGCTAAAAAAATTGGCGCAGAATATATTGCTCATGGTAGTACTGGTGCTGGTAATGACCAGGTTCGTTTCGATATGATTTTTCAAATTATTGCACCAGAAATAGAAATTATTACTCCTATTAGAGATAATAAACTATCTAGAGAAGCAGAAATTGAATACCTAAAAGAAAATGGTGTAGATTATTCTTGGGAAAAAGCTAAATACTCTATTAACAGAGGACTTTGGGGAACTTCTGTTGGTGGTGAAGAAACACTAACATCAGAAAAAGCATTACCAGATAGTGCCTACCCAAGTCAGTTACAAGAAAAAAATCCTACAGATGTAAAATTAACTTTTGAAAAAGGAGAGTTAGTTGCTATTGACGGACAAAAAGATAATCCTGTAGCCAATATAGAAAAATTAGAAGCCTTGGCATCTAAGTATGCTATTGGTAGAGATATCCATGTGGGAGATACTATTATTGGTACTAAAGGTAGAGTTGGTTTTGAAGCTGCCGCTGCTTTAATTATAATAAAAGCACACCATTTGTTAGAAAAACATACGTTAAGTAAGTGGCAACAATACCAAAAAGAACAACAAGGTAATTTCTACGGAATGTTATTGCATGAAGGAAATTATTTAGATGAGGTAATGCGTAATATTGAAGCATTTTTAACCGATACACAAAAGAATGTTTCTGGTGATGTTTTTGTAAGCTTATTCCCTTTCCAATTTAGATTAAACGGAATTTCTTCTAAGCACGATTTAATGACCGATGCTTTTGGAAGTTATGGAGAAGTAAACAAAGGATGGACGGCTGATGATGCTAAAGGGTTTATTAAAATACTTTCTAATTCAGGAAAAATATACAATCACGTAAATCAAAATAATGATTAAGGCAGGTATTATAGGAGGTTCTGGTTATACAGGCGGGGAACTAATAAGAATATTATTAAACCATCCAGAGGTTACTATCGATTTTGTATTTAGTACCACCAGAGCAGGAAAAAAAGTTTCTAGTGCGCATCCAGATTTATTGGGCGTTACAGATATGAATTTTACGGGCAATGTAAATTTAAATGCCGATGTTGTTTTTCTTTGCTTAGGGCATGGTAATTCTACCAAATTTTTACAAGCTCATAATTTTTCATCGGCCACTAAAATTATTGATTTAAGTAATGATTTTAGATTAAATGCGGATGCAGTTTTAGACGGAAAAGAATTTGTGTATGGTTTACCAGAAATTTCAAAAGCTGAAATAAAAAAAGCAAATTATCTTGCTAATCCTGGGTGCTTTGCTACAGCCATACAATTAGGTTTATTACCACTAGCCAATGCTAAAGCATTAGATAACCAAGTGCATATAAATGCTGTAACAGGTAGTACTGGTGCAGGTGTTAGCTTATCTCCTACTTCACATTTTAGCTGGAGAAACAATAATGTATCATGGTACAAACCATTTATGCATCAACATTTAGGGGAAATAAACGAAACACTTACGGCTTTACAAGAAAATACAGGAGAACTATTTTTTCTTCCAAACCGTGGTAATTTCACCAGAGGTATTTTAGCAACTGCCTACACTAGCTACAATGGAACTATAGAAGAAGCTATAGCAATGTATAAAACATTTTATGCAGATGCTAAATTTACACATGTTTCAGAAGAGCCTATAAACTTAAAACAAGTGGTAAATACCAATCAGTGTCATATACATTTACATAAGCACAATAATACCCTATTAATAACATCAGCAATTGATAATTTATTAAAAGGAGCCTCTGGGCAAGCAGTACAAAACATGAATTTAATGTTTGGTTACGAAGAAACAACAGGATTACAATTAAAAGCTGGGGTATTTTAAAGAGTAAAGAGTAAAGAGTAAAGAGTAAAGAGTAAAGAGTAAAGAAAATAATATTTTTAAATTCTAGTAACTAACTTGTTCTTGGCTAGTTAATACTTTTTACTAACAACATATAGAACAGAAACAAAGTATAAACCAAAAAAGTTGTACCATTTTAAGTTATTAAATCTTAATACTTAGTACTAACAACTTAATACTAAAAATATGAGAGTAGCAATCATAGGAACCGGAAATTTAGGATTAGCCATTGGAAAAGGAATATTAGACAGCAATGGAGCAAGTTCTATGTACCTAACCAAAAGAAACCTAGAAGACATAAAGGAGTACGCTAGTTATGATAATGTAATTTTAACAAGTGATAACAGAGAAGCTGTTAAAAATTCCGATGTACTAATTTTTGCTATTCAACCACGTCATTTAGAAGCAATTTTAGAAGATTTAAAAGACCTATTAAATGCAAACCATATTATAATTTCTGTAATTACTGGTTTTAGTATTTCACGTATAGAAAGTATTGTTGGTAGTGATAAAAATATTATCCGTAGTATGCCAAATACAGCTATTGCGGTAGGTAAGTCTATGACATGTATGTGTAGTAACGATGTTGGTAAAAGCAAGGTTGCTATTGCAAAATCTATTTTTGATAAAGTAGGCGCTTCTATGGTAATTCCAGAAGAACAAATGCAAGCAGCGACGGTTATTTGTGCAAGCGGAATTGCTTTTTGGATGCGATTAATACGTGCTACCACACAAGGTGCTATACAATTAGGGTTCGAGGCTAAAGAAGCACAAGAATTAGCAAAACACACCTGTAATGGTGCTGCTGGCTTACTATTAGCATCTGGTAACCACCCAGAAGAAGAAATAGACCGTGTAACAACACCAGGAGGTTGTACCATAGAAGGTTTAAACGAAATGGAACACCAAGGCTTAAGTTCTTCATTAATACAGGGAATTGTAGCCTCTTTTGAAAAAATAAATCAAATTAAAAAAGGGTAAAACCAATATATACCCTAAAAAATATATCGTATGAAATTATTTGATGTATACCCACTTTATAATGTAACACCAGTTTCTGCTAAAGGTATTGTTGTTACAGACGATAAGGGTCAAAAATATTTAGATTTTTACGGTGGTCATGCAGTAATATCTATTGGTCATTCGCATCCACATTATGTAAGAAGAATAAAGGAGCAATTAGACCATATTGGTTTTTATAGTAATGCGGTACAAAACCCTTTACAACTAGAGCTAGCAGCAAAAATTGGAGAATTATCTGGTTGCGAAGATTACAACTTATTTTTATGTAATTCTGGTGCAGAGGCTAATGAAAACGCATTAAAACTAGCTTCTTTTCACAACGGAAAAACAAGAGTTATTGCTTTTAAAAACGGGTTTCATGGAAGAACATCGGCAGCAGTAGCGACTACCGATAACGAAAAAATTAATGCCCCATTAAACAAACAACAAAAAACTACAATTTTACCTTTTGATGATATTGATGCATTTAAAGCAGAAATTGTAAAAGACGATGTTTGTAGTGTAATTATAGAAACCATACAAGGTGTTGGAGGTTTAGATGAACCATCGGCAGAATTTTTTAAGAATGTTGCCGAGCTTTGTAAAGAAAATGGCGTTGTTCTTATTGCAGATGAGGTACAATCTGGATACGGAAGAAGTGGTAAATTCTTTGCTTTTCAGCATTATAATATAAAACCAGATATTATTACCATTGCAAAAGGAATGGGTAATGGTTTCCCTGTTGGTGGTGTACTTATACAAGAAGAAATAAAAGCTTCTTTTGGTTTATTAGGTACTACTTTTGGTGGTAATCATTTAGCTTGTGCAGCATCATTAGCAGTATTAGAAGTTATACACGATGAGCAGCTTATAAAAAATGCAGCCAATCTATATACTTATTTTGTAGAAAAAGCAGCAGAAATACCAGCCGTAAAAAGAGTAAAAGGAAAAGGATTAATGTTAGGATTAGAATTCGATTTTGAAGTAGCCGAACTACGCAAAAAACTAATCCATAATCAATTTATGTTTACTGGTGGCGCTAAAGACAAACACGTTTTAAGAGTATTACCAGCCTTAAATATTACTAAAGAAAATTTAGATACTTTCTTTACCGCATTAAAAGCAGAATTATAATGAGTTTACTACTAGATATACAAACAAGAAATGCAGTTTTAACTACTATGGCTAGCCTAGTAGAAAAAGAAAGAACTGCTATTATTGCTACAAATAAAAAAGATTTAGACGCTTATAATGGTGAGGATATTGCCATGGAAGACCGTTTAAAAGTTGATGATGGTAAAGTAGACGGAATGGTGCTTTCCTTACAACAACTAGCAAGCCAAGAAGACCCTTTAGGTGTAGAACGCTTTAATTTTGCACACGATAATGGTATGCAAGTAAGTAATAAAACAGCACCTTTTGGTACCGTACTTATTATTTATGAATCTAGACCTGATGTTACTATAGAAGCCGCAGGTATTGCTTTTAAATCTGGTAACAAAATACTTTTAAAAGGAGGTAAAGAATCATTATTAAGTAATTTATTTCTAGTAGATTTATGGCATACTGCTTTAAAAAAGCACAATGCTAGTACAGATTGGGTACAATATTTACAATACAATAGAACAGAAACACAGGCATTTTTAGAAAACCCATCGCAACGCTTAGATTTAATAGTACCACGTGGTGGAGAACGCTTAATAGAATTTACAAAAAAACACGCTACTTGCCCAGTAATTGTAAGTGGTAGAGGTAATAATTTTTTATATGTTGATGCAGATGCAGATGTAGATATGGCATTAGATATTATTGTAAACGGTAAAACTACTAAAATATCGGTTTGTAATGCTTTAGATAAAGTATTAATTGATGCTAATTTACCTAACAAAGCTGCTTTTATAGAAAAGTTAGTAGCCAAGTTAAAAGAAAGTAATGTTACCATACATGCAGACGATGCTTTTTCTAGTATAGAAGGTGCTATAAAAATTAAAGACGATGCTATTTGGCACCAAGAGTTCCTAGATTTTATTATAGCTATTGGTGAAGTAAAAAACACTGAAGAAGCTATACAAATGATTAACACCTATGGTGGCGGACATTCAGCGGCTATAGTAACCAAAAACGAAACTACAGCAAGTACGTTTATGAACGAGGTAGACTCTGCTGCCGTTTACCATAACGCTTCTACTCGTTTTACCGATGGCGGACAATTTGGATTGGGCGGAGAATTAGCTATTAGCACCGATAAATTGCACCAACGAGGGCCAATTGGCTTACAACATTTGGTAACCAATAAATGGTATGTTAAAGGAAACGGACAAATAAGATAATCCGTAAAGCAGGTTTTACGATAAAAATTAGGCTTAAAGTCTAATGCATAAGAAATAATGAGCAAAAAAAGAATTTTACTAAAAATTGGATCTAATACCCTTACCAAAGAAACCAATCAGATTTCTAGAGGTAAAATAGAGGATATTGGCAGGCAAATAGCAGCTTTAAATAATGATTACGAATTCATTATTGTAAGCTCTGGTGCTATAGCAGCTGCCAAACAATTTGTAAAATTAGAGCACAATGGCAAAGACATTAATATAAAACAAGCGTTAGCAGCTATTGGTCAGCCACATTTAATGCGCATTTTTCAAGAAAATTTTAGAGAGCTAGGGTTATTTACTTCTCAATGTTTGTTATCGTATTCAGATTTTGAAAAACAATCCTCTAAAATCAATATAAAAAACACCATAGATGTATTAGTTAGCAATAACTTTATTCCAATTATTAATGAGAATGATACTGTTGCTACCGATGAAATTAAGTTTGGAGATAACGATAAATTAGCAGCACTTACTGCTTCTTTACTAGAGGTAGATTTGCTTATAATTGCCACCAACACCAACGGTATTTACACAAAAGCATCTATTGATAATAACAAACCAGAAACTATTAGTACAGTTACTAATTTAACCAATTTAAAAAACGAAATAAGCACTGGTAAATCTTCTCATGGTACAGGCGGTATGGAATCTAAAATAGAAGCCGCTACAATTACCAAAGAAGCACAAATTGAAACTTGGATAGTAAATGGCATTAAAGATAATTTTATAGTTGATGCTATTAATAATACCAGCGAATACACCAAAATAAAGTAACATGAAGCATTATTTATCCATTAATGATATAGATTCTCTTCCAAATTGGGTAGAAGAAGCTAAATCTTTAAAGCAAAACCCTAGAAAAGATAGCGCACTAGGAAAAGACAAAACTATTGGCTTATTATTCTTTAACAATAGCCTTAGAACACGTTTAAGCACCCAGAAAGCAGCCATGAATTTGGGTATGGATACTATTGTTATGAATTTTGGTAGTGAGGGCTGGGCTTTAGAATACGAAGACGGTACTGTAATGGACCAAGGTAAGTCTGAACATATTAAAGAAGCGGCACAAGTAGTTTCTCAGTATTGCGATATTATTGCCATAAGAGCTTTTGCAGGCTTAACCGATAAAGAAAAAGATGAAGCTGAGGTTGTTTTAAACGGATTTAAAAAATACGCATCGGTACCAATTGTAAATATGGAAAGTTCTGTTGGCCATCCTTTACAAGGTTTAGCAGATGCAATTACACTAGCAGAACAAAACACCAAACCAAAACCAAAAGTAGTTTTATCTTGGGCTCCGCATCCAAGAGCTTTACCACATGCGGTAGCAAACTCATTTACAGAAATGATGCAGTTGCAAGATGCAGATTTTGTAATTACGCACCCAAAAGGCTATGAGCTAAACCCAGAAATAACAAAAAATACTACAATAGAATACGATCAGAACAAAGCTTTTGAAAATGCTGATTTTATTTATGTAAAAAACTGGAGTAGCTATAACGAATATGGCAAGGTGCTACAACAAGACCCTAATTGGACAATTACCAAAGAAAAAATTGGTGATGCTAAATTTATGCATTGCCTACCTGTTCGTAGAAATGTAGTAGTAGCAGATGAAGTGTTAGATAGTAACCAATCTTTAGTAATAGAGCAAGCAAACAATAGAACCTACGCTGCGCAAACGGTACTAAAGAAGATACTAGAGGGTTTAAAATAAGAAGGATTTTAAACTCCTCTTATTTAGCCAAAAAAGCTAAATCCATTCCCCTCTTAAAAAAATAGATACTGAAATAAATTCAGCATAAATGAAACAAAAACTATCCATAGTAAAAATTGGCGGAAACGTTATAGAAAACAAAACTGAGCTTACAAATTTTCTAAGCTTATTTTCTAAGATAAAAGGCCCAAAAATATTAGTGCATGGCGGAGGAAAACTAGCTACTAATTTTGCTAAGAGATTAGGTATAACATCTAAATTAGTAGGCGGAAGAAGAATTACAGATGCTGATAGTTTAGAAATTATAACCATGACCTATGCTGGTTTAGTTAATAAAAATATTGTAGCCCAATTACAAGCTAATAATTGTAATGCTATTGGGCTTAGTGGTGCCGATGGCAATGCTATAAAAGCACACAAAAGACCTGTAAAAGAAATAGATTTTGGTTTTGTAGGTGATGTAGATAGTGTAGATGCAACAACAATAACCAACCTAGTTAAAGTTAATTTAACACCTGTTTTTTGTGCCTTAACGCACGATGGTAATGGACAGTTACTAAATACAAATGCAGATACTATTGCATCAGAAATATCTATTGGTATGAGTAGTGATTACGATACCACTTTATACTATTGTTTCGAAAAAAAAGGAGTTTTAATGGATATCGCAGATGAAGATTCTGTTGTAAAACACATTAACCCAGCATCATATCAACAATTATTATCAGATAAAATTATAGCAGATGGTATGTTACCAAAACTAGAAAATTGTTTTCATGCGCTTAATGCTAATGTAAACAAAGTATGTATTGGAGATACTAGCATGTTAAATCCTTCATCAACCCTATTTACCACTATAACGCTGTAATTATGGAACAACAAGCGCTTACCCAAAAAGCAATTACTTTATTGAAGGAATTAATTTCTATTCAATCTTTTTCATCCGAAGAAAACAAAACTGCGGATGCTATCGAAAGATGGTTTTCTTCTTTTAATATTCCATTTAAAAGAGAAAAAAATAATGTGTATGCGTTTAATAAATATTTTAATGATAGCAAACCTACACTATTATTAAACTCGCATCACGATACCGTAAAACCCAATAAAGCTTATACACGAGACCCTTATAATGCACATGTAGAAGAAGGTAAACTATATGGCTTAGGTAGTAATGATGCTGGCGGATGCTTAGTATCTTTACTAGCAACATTTTCACATTTTTATAATGCTAAAGATTTAAATCATAATATTATTATAGTGGCATCTGCCGAGGAAGAAAGCTCTGGCCCTAACGGATTAAATAGTATGCTTCCTATATTACCACATATAGATGTTGCTATTGTGGGCGAACCTACTTTAATGCAATTGGCCATAGCCGAAAAAGGATTAGTAGTTTTTAATGGTACTGTAAAAGGAACTCCATCGCATGCTGCACACCCCAATAATAACAACGCTATTTACAATACTATTGAAGCTCTAGAATGGTTTAAAAACTATAAATTTGATAAGGTATCCGAAGCCTTGGGCGAAGTAAAATTAACCGTTACACAAATAAATGCTGGTAGCCAACACAATGTTGTTCCTGCACAAGTAGATTTGGTAATAGACGTTCGTGTAAACGATAAATATAGTAATAAAGAAATTGCAGATATTTTACAGGCAGAAGCCCCTTGCGAATTAGAACCACGTTCTTTGCGTTTAAACTCATCGGCAATAGATAAAAACCATGCACTCGTAAAATCGGGAATAGCATTAGGAAGAAATACCTATGGCTCGCCTACTTTATCAGACCAAGCAGCACTAAGCTGTCAGTCTTTAAAACTAGGGCCTGGTGATAGCACGCGTTCGCACTCAGCAGATGAATATATATACCTAAATGAAATTGAAGAAGGTATAGATTTATATATTAAAATATTAAACGGATTCCTGCACTAAGCGTGCGGCTAATTATTAAAAAAGCTCAATAACAAAAATCAAAATATTCACTTGATAATGTAGATTGAACTTAAAACTTGAACTCAACACTTAAGATTATGAAACTCTGGGATAAAGGATTTAGTACCGATAAAAAAATAGACCATTTTACCGTAGGTAATGATAGAGAATTAGATATGCATTTGGCTAAATACGATGTTATTGCCTCTAAAGCACATGCTCAAATGCTAGGTAAAATAGGCTTATTAACTGCTAAAGAAACCAAAGACCTAGAAACAGAGTTAGATGCTATTGCTAAAACTATTAAAGAAGGTACTTTTACTATTGAAGATTCTTTTGAAGATATGCATTCTAAGATAGAGTATGTACTTACTGAAAAATTAGGTGATACAGGAAAAAAAATACATACAGCACGCTCTAGAAACGACCAAGTTTTAGTTGCCATGCACTTGTATTTAAAAAATGAACTTTCTGAAATTAAATCTGGTACTAAAGAACTTTTTAATTTACTTCTAGAACTTGCCGAAAAACACAAAGATGTTTTATTACCAGGCTACACACATTTACAAATAGCCATGCCTTCTTCTTTTGGTTTATGGTTATCTGCATATGCAGAAAGCTTAATAGACGATTTGCAGTTTATAAATGCTGCACACAAAATTGCAGACCAAAATCCTTTAGGAAGTGCAGCTGGCTACGGAAGTTCTTTTCCTATAGATCGTAGTTTTACTACAAAGGCAATGGGTTTTGAAACGCTAAAATACAATGTAGTTGCCGCGCAAATGGGTAGAGGAAAAATAGAAAAATCTACTGCTTTTGGTATGAGTAGTATTGCTGCCACCCTATCTAAAATGGCTATGGATATTTGCTTATATATGAGCCAAAATTTTGATTTTATCTCGTTCCCAGATGAGTTAACAACAGGTTCTAGTATTATGCCACACAAGAAAAATCCTGATGTTTTTGAACTTATTAGGGCTAAGTGCAATAAAATACAAGCCGTTCCTAACCAATTAATTTTAATCACCAATAATTTACCTAGTGGTTACCACAGAGATTTACAATTGGTAAAAGAAGTTATTGTACCAGCCATACAAGATTTAAAAGCATGTTTAGAGCTATTAACTTTTAGTTTAAAAGAAATTAAAGTAAACGCCAACATATTAGACGACCCTAAGTACGATTACCTATTTAGTGTAGATACTTTAAACGAATTGGTACTTAGCGGAATGCCTTTTAGAGATGCTTACAAAAAAATGGGTATAGAAATTAACGAGGGTACTTTTTCTCCTAAAAGAGATATTAAACATAGCCATGAAGGTAGTTTAGGTAATTTATGCCTAAAAGAAATTAAAGCTAAGATGGATAAAATTTAAAAACATCTAAAAAATTCACTTCCAAAATGTCTTCATTTTGTATATCAATTTTTGTTAAAGCATAATATTGATATACAAAATGAGCTATTATCGTTTTTTTCTTAAGTATAGTATTTGCTGCAATTACAGAAAAAACGTACTTTAGTTACTTAACTATATATAATTACACATATATATGTGTTGTAGCCAATTATCCAAAATGCCTAAAGAATTAGAAAATAAACTAATCGATATTATTGAGAGTGATAAATGGATGACTAACATTTTGAAAATAGTCAGAGATTTAAACCTAAAAGATTGTTGGATTGGAGCTGGTTTTGTTAGAAATAAAGTGTGGGACGAAAAACACGGGAAAGACAGAACTGAACTTAATGATATTGACATAATATATTTTGACAAATCAAATTTGACCAAAAAGTTTGATTTAGAAATAGAGGGTAAACTGAGAGGTCTGAATCCTAAACTAAATTGGTCTGTTAAGAATCAAGCAAGGATGCATATTAGAAACGGACACAAACAATATACTGATTGTAATAAAGCTATTTCCTTTTGGCCTGAAACTGCTACTTCAATAGCTGTAAGATTGAATTTCAAAAACAAAATTGAGTATATCGCACCTTATGGATTAGAAGATTTATTTAATCTTTTAGTTGTACCAACACCGAGGTTCGATTTGACCATTTACAAGAATAGAATTGAAAAGAAAAACTGGAAAGAAAAATGGAACAAATTAGAAATAAAAACTGGCTACAACACGGTGTATAAAACATAGCTAATAAGTTTTTAACCGAAAGGTTTGTGTATATTCAGAAAGTCCGCCAAATTTTTAATTTGGCTTTTAAAAAAGAAAAATTAAAAACAAAATATAAAAATTCGGCTCTGTGTTAATCCGAAATGTTAGTGTCTTTTTGCACGCTACGTTTCATACACAAGTCCGTTAGGCAACATTAGATGAAACTGTATATTGACAAAATATCTGAATTAATTAAACCAAAAGAAATTCGACACGAAATTCATTCTTTTGACTCTGGTGCATTTATGGTTGATATTTGGATAAATAATGATTTTTATTGTCTTCAACTTTTCGAAAACAAATTTGGAATTAGTAAAGCAACAGAAGAAATTGATTTTAGCACAATTCCTGACAAAACATACTCTGAATGGGAAAACTTCAAAACAGAATTAGAAAAAGTGATTAATGAATAAACCTGACTTCCTATTCTTACTACTTGGAGCAAGTTACGCTTCTTTCAAATTTGCTAAAGAATTTGTAAAAAATGACTTGAAACCTGAATTCAAATATGATTTAGAATTAAATATTTCTCACGATAACCCTGAATTAAAACAATTTGACATTTACCCAGAGGATAACGAAAAGAAACACTTTGACTTAACTGACAAAGAAGTAGTCGAGATTCTATGGAGAAATAATAAAGTTCCTGTTTGGATTGATATAGCAGTTTCTAAAGCTGACAGAAAGAAAACAACATTTAGACTTTTATGTGCAGGTAGATATTCTGATGATAAAAATGAATTTTATTATACAGATGGTGGTTCCGGACCTTTTGGAATTAAAAGCCCAAATCATCCTATTGGATATAAAGAAGGAACTAAGTTTAGATTGAAAAGAAAATAACGATTGCCTAACACGGTGTATAAAACATAGCTAATAAGTGCTAAATCGAAAGGTTGATGTATATTTACTAAGACCGCCAAATTTTTAATTTGGCTTTTAGAATAGAAAAATTAAAAACAAAATATAAAAATTCGGCTCTGTGTTAATCCGAAAAGTCAGCGTCTTTTTACACGCTACGTTTCATACACAGAACGTTGGGCAACATTAAAATCAAAAACCTTTAAATGACAATTACAGAAATAATTTATGAGTTTGAAAAGTCAAATATTAAGTTAAACTCTGGAGTTACTAAGAAAGAAATTGAAAAAATTGAAAATTATATTGATTTTAAGTTCCCTGATACTTTTTTTGAATTTTATAGAAGTATAAATGGATTTAAAGAAGATGATTGGAATGAAAATATGTTTTCTTTGTTTTCACTAAACAGAATTAAAGAAGAATATGGAGAATCAAAAAAAGAAAGATTTATCCCTTTCTGTGATTATTTACACAATAGTCATCAAATAGGTTTTTACAAAGGAGTTGATGGAATTTACATAGACTATAAAGTAATTCTGAAAGATTCTAATGATAAAGTTGCTGATTCTTTTGAAGAAAGCCTTATTGAAATCCTTAACAATTCAGAAAAAATATACTAAGAGATTTATGGAAAATAAATTGGTAATTGAAAATGAAAATAATAAACTAATTACAGTATTTATTGAACCTTGGTGTTATGAATACTATCTTAAGAGAAGTGACACGCTTACTTTAGTACAACGTCCTAATTTAGTAGGTTATTATCATCAGAAAGTAGAACCTTATGAAGACGGAATTTTAATTACTCTATATGTAGAAGGAGGATATGATGAACCTTCAGTTTTCTTAAATAATTCTCTTATTAAACCTTTTAATGAGAAATAGTTGAATAAAAAACGTAGCCCAACAATGGCTATAATTAATACGGGGTTTAGTGTTTAATCCAAAGTTTAGTGTATTTTTATAAAGTCGTCAAATCATTTTTATTTGAGTTTTGAACAGAAAAAATAAAAGTAAAACAAAATGCTTCGCCTTAGTGCTAAATCGGAAAGCCTCCGCTTCCCTATTCCCGCACTAATCATAGCCGAAGCCGTTGGCAATAATTTGACAAAAAATGAAATATTATTTACTATTAATCAGCACAATATTTATTATCAGTTGCTCGAGTAAGAATAAAAAAGAAAATAATATTCTGACTATTGGAAAAGAAAATGATGTAGAAGTAACGCTAAGTATTGAAGACAAAAGGGATATTAAAAAAATAGGATTCTATTCAGGTGAGAATAGTGAATTTATTGATGAAAAACGCATTGATTCTTATAATAGAATTATTTACAATTTTGAAAATAAAGGTGAAGGAACTTTTAAAGTCTGCATATATAAAATAAATGACACTATTTGTACTGAAAGTTATGTAGAAAAAGGATATACACCAAAAATTGAATTTGTTAAAGATAGCCTAATAATTACTGATTTTATTGGACTCAATTATGAATAAAAACTATTGCCAACAAGGTGTATAAAACATAGCTAGTAAGTGCTCATCCGAAAGGTTTGTGTATATTGAGTAAGTCCGCCAAATTTTTAATTTGGCTTTTAAAAGAAAAAAATTAAAAACAAAATATAAAAATTCGGCTCTGTGTTAATCCGAAAAGTTAGTGCCTTTTTACACGCTACGTTTCATACACAAGACCGTTGCCCACAATTAAAAGAAACCACATATGAAACGAATTTTACCCCTATTATTGCTGACTTTATTGCTTCAAAACTGTAAGGAAGTGGAATTCAAAAATGGAGGACAATTTAAAGCGGGAAATAATGATTTGTTCTATGCGCTCTGGATAAGTTCTGAAATGGACTCAATACAATTCTTTGTTGTGGATGAATGGCCAATAGACATCTCTGAAGAAACTCTTGCTGAAAAACAGAATCGTGAAATGTCAGTAAGCGGAATTATTGATGTTAGAGAGAATGAAATATTAATTACAGAATTAGAAAGTAACTTTCTACCATCAGAAAGACCGAAACTTAAAAATCTGACAATTAGAAACGGAAAAATTTATGTTGATTGCGAAAATATAACTGAATATGTTTGGGGAAAAACCGATTTAGGTAATTGTAAATCCGATAAAATAGAATTCAGTCGAATGGAAAAATAACTGTGGGCAACAATGTATATAAAACATTGCTAAAATAGGCTTTCCGAGAGGTTTCTGTCTATTTGCAAAGTCGCCAAATTTTTAAATTTGGCTTTTAATAAAAAAAAATAAAAACAAAACATAAAAATTCGGCTTATGTATAATCGGAAAAGTCAGCGTCAATCTACACGCTACGTTTCATATACTAGACCGTTGTACTGCATTTAAGAAAAACATCATGCTTAGAATAAAAAGTCATAAAATTGAGAAAAACTTATGTTCGAAACCATCCAAGAATTAATTACTAATCCGCTAATTACATTTATCGGAGTTATTCTTTTATGGGGAATACTTTATATTCTTTTTTTGAGAATATTTAAATTGAAAGAGATTATTTGGATTCGAATGGAATTCAGTTGGATTTTCGTCGGTGTATTTGGATTATTGTTTTTAGTAGCAGAAAATAGAAAAAACAGAAGTTCGAATGAATTAGAACTATACAGTAATTATGTGAAATCTAATTTATCTGACTTAAACAGTTATTCTGGTATTCCTAACCATTGTTTCAAATATAATAATAGTGGTGTTTTACCTCAAAAAGAATTTGATTTAAGACAAGCTGAACAAGACTCTGTTTGTAGCTGGATGAAAAGAATTCATCAAATCACTTCGAATTCTATTGATGACAACTATAATTCGTTACCAGACTTGCCAATTTTGAACATACCAAACTATCAAAAATCAACTGATTACAAATATGTATTAGTATATTTCAATCGGATAAATGAGCTTACTGCAAAACGAGATGAATTGAATAAAATAGTGAATGATACCTTTTGGGAAGGCTATAAATATACATTTGGCATAATCTTCTTAATTATTGCATTCGCAATTAGATTAACATTAGTCAGTAAAAAAATTATGGATAAAAAAACGAAATGAATCAAACCTTAATTATAGCTATTTTATCACCAATACTGTTAACGGTAGGCGGAATTATTTCTTGGATTATTAAATCGAAAAAAGAAGATGTTCTTAATTCAGAAGCTAAGTCTAGAGAATTTAAGATAGAAACTTATAAAATACTACTAGAACCCTTTATTGCAACTATGACTTTTACCCTATCAGAAAAAGTCAAACAAAGAGAAATTAATAAGTTGACGACTTTGGAATATAAAAAAGCTGTATTTGATTTAACAACATTTGGGTCTGATAAGGCTATACAGATTTTTAATAAAATAATGCAGACTTTTTTTCATTCAGACATTTATAAAGATGAGAATGGAGAATATACATCTGACTATGGAAATAGGTTAATTGCATTACTTAGTGAATTATTATTACAAATTAGAAAAGATTTATACACGAAAAAGACAAAGTTAAAACGTTCTGAAATGCTTGAATTTATGATTACAGATATGGAGCAAACTAAAGAAATTATTAACGAAATGAAATTATAAAAACGCAGTACAACAATGTATAACCGCAATTACGGCGGATTCGACTACGTCCGAATCCACTCGGAATTGCTAACGTCTGTGCCAAACCGAAAATAATCGCTAATTTAACCCGTAACTGACGGTTATACGAGACCGTTGTGGCACATTAGAACAAAATGAGTGAGAATTTTGATAACTTTCCAAGATTAAAGGAAGCCAAAGCGTCAATTGAGCGTTTGGAGAAAGTTGAATGGCCAAAAATCAATGACTTTACAGGTTCCGATGAATTCCTGAAAAAAGTTGAAGAAATAATATTTAATGAATTCGAAATTTTACCTAATATTTTCAAGTTGTTTAAGACTTCGGACTTTAATTTGCCAATATTTAGAGTACGAGAAGTAGATTCTTTCTCGAATATTAACCAGTTTTCGGAACATAGCTATCCACCTATAAGTTTGACTGGATTTAATCGATGTAACTTCCCAAAAAGCCCAGTATTTTATTGTTCTAATAACCCTATGACAGCTTTAATGGAAGTTGTTAGAGATTCAGATTACAAACAAAGAAAATTTTGCATCTCTAAATGGGAGTTAATTGATTCTGAACAACAATTTTCTTTTCAAACATTCTTGCAAACCGAACTTCATCAAGAAAATAATTTTGGCGTTTTAAAAGAATCTGAAATAGAGCAATTGGAACAACCTTTTGAAAATAAACTGGGTGAAGACAGAAAAGCAGGATTAGCTGAATATTTGAAATTTCTACATTCTGCCTTCATAAGTGATGAAAGTTATGCTTTGTCCGCAAGTATTGCACATCGGACTTTAAACGCAAAACATAATTTGGCAACTGATATTTTAATGTATCCAAGTATTCAAACTCAATACAAAGGAGTTAATATGGCAATTACGCCAAACTTTGTTGATAATATGATGAGAGTTCAAAGGTTCTATATTGTTGAGCTCGAAAATTACAATCCGATTACAGGAAAATTCAATATCACATTTTCAAAATATGGTGACATTGAAAAGAATATTATTTTCTGGAAAAACATAAATCCAAAAGATGAGAAATATAAAGAATATATAATGTCCGACTTTAAAGGCTTAATGGAAGACAATTATGAATGGAAATTTAATGAAATAAAAAAATAACGTGCCACAACACCGTGTATAATTCATTGCTAGTTATAGCCTACTTACGAAAGTCCTAGCGGATTTTCTATCTGTTATTTATTTGCTAAATTTAGTGCTGAAACACGCAACGAAATCATACACAAACACGTTATCTACAAGCACAAATATGACAATAGAAATTAAAAAACCTCTCAGAATTGAAAAGATAAAAAGTCTTTTAGAAAAAAATGAGAGAATCCTATTTGTCTTGAATAATGGAAGTTTTAATAGAGATTATATAGTAAAACTTCAAAAAGAACTTTCTAACTACGTGGTTAGTGAAATTAATTGGATGAATAAACTAGTTATTGTTCCTAGTATATCCACGAAGACTGTATTGGAAAATTTAAACAAGTTTTATAAATGCATTGAACTGTTTGATAAAACGGCTCATTCACTTATGAATTTGATGGCAGAAACATTTGACATTGACCTTAATAATTCAAGTGAGATATATGATTTAAAGAAAAACAGAAGTGAAAAGCAAAGAGGCCAAATAAATGATGAATGGAAATATCATTTTCACGGAAAAGGATGCTCATTTACAAATATAATCACTGAACAGTTTTTAGATGTCCAAATTATAAACGGACTCGAATTTGGGGAATTAGATACTTATTATTTGATGAAATTTATACAAACAACAGAGTCTCTAAAAGAGATGAGTTTAATTTTAAATGATGAATCAAATAATATGCAAAAAGTAATTGAGATATTGAGAATGAATGATTATTTGATAGAGTTATCGGACGAAAATACTGGCGGACTTATAATAAATCGGAATAAAAAGCCAGTAGATAACAATATATATAGCAAATAGGGCGATTAGTTATTAATCCAAAGGTTGTTGTCTATTTGCTAAGTCGCCAAATCTTTTGATTTGGTTTAAAAAAGAAAAATTAAAACAAAATGCAAAAGATTTGGCTTCTGGCTTAACCGAGAATAATCGCTTATTTTCTGCCCAACTTGCCATATATTAAACGTTGGCAACCATTAAAAAACCGTAACAATTTGAGAATTTTAATTGACACAAACATTCTTATTGGTTTAGAAGACAATCGAATAATTACGGAGACTTTTGCTAAATTTTACAGAATAGCTATTACAAATGATTGTAAAATCCTTTATCATCCATCAGCAATACCAATTGATGTTAGTCGTGATAAAAATAGTGATAGGAAAAATATTATAAAATCAAAACTACAGAAGTACGAAACTTTAAAAGACTTTGCTAAACCGACAGTTAATTTTTTATCTAAATTTAAGAACACCAAAATAAATGATGAAATAGACAATAAACAACTGTTTCAATTGGAAAAAGGATTTGTTGACTTTTTTGTAACTCAAGACAAAGGAATTCATAAAAATGCAAGTAAAATAAACTTAGAAAAGAAAGTTCTGAATATAGAACAAGCTTTAAATCTATTAGAGGAACAATTTACATTCAAAATACCTTCTCATCCAATATTACAAGAACATAGTATTCGAGATATTGAATCTAAATTTAGTAGTTCTTTTTTCGATAGTCTGAGAGAAGATTATGGAGAAACTTCATTTAATAATTGGTTACAAAAATGTGTATCAAAAAATCGAAAATGTTATTCACTAATCGTAGAAGATAATCTTCAAGCAATTCTAATCTACAACATCGAAGATATTAAAGACCATCAACTTCCTAATATTTATGAAAAAGCACTTAAAATCTGTACATTAAAAGTTGACAATACAGCATTTGGAATTAAATTAGGAGAATTGTTTCTTAATAAAATGTTTGAACTCTGTATAAACAATAAGACCAAATACTTATACCTAACTGTTTACGAAAAGCAAGAGCATTTAATTAGATTATTAGAAAAATTTGGGTTTTATAAAAACATCTTTACAAACAATCAAGGATTATCTGAAATCCAAATGATAAAATGTTTAGATAAAAGTAAAATAGAGATTTCGAAAAATGAAATTGCATCTCATCCATTTTATTTAAACAACTCTAATATCAAAAAATATGTTATTCCAATACAACCTGAATTTTATAGCACATTATTTAAAGACGGAAAATTAAGACCACCAACTCTATTTGACAAATCACCTGGAAGTCTAAATGAGATTCAAGGAAATACTATAATTAAAGCATACATTTCAAATTCTAAAAATCGAAAACCTAAAAAAGGAGATTTATTATTTTTTTATTCTTCTAAAGTCAATAAAGTAATTGAACCTTTTGGGATTTTAGAAAGTATTCAAATTGTAAAAGACTTTGATGAGTTATGGAGGATTGTAAATAAAAAAACTGTTTTTTCTGATTCTCAACTAAAAGAGTGGCTTGAAGAAAAAGGGAATCTACACGTTATAACATTTAGATTAATTGCATATTTGCAAAAAAATATCGGTTTAGAAAAAATTAAGAAAATAGATAGTTTTAAAAACAAAATACAAACGATAACAGAACTAAAAGAAACAGATTATATTAAATTAGACAATGAAGGACACTTTGACCAGCGTTATATTATCAATTAAACCAATTTATGCTCAGGCAATAATGTCTGGAACTAAGAAAGTAGAATTTAGAAAAAAGACTTTCAAAAGACAAGTTGACAAAATTTTTGTTTACTCATCTTCACCTGAAAAGAAAATCATTGGTTTTTTTACAATAAAAGACATCGTAGAAGACAGTCCCGAAAATCTATGGAAAGAATTTAAAGAAGTTGGAGGAATAGACAAGAAGTCCTTTTTTGAATATTACCAAAACTCTGAAACAGGTTTTTCTATCAGAATATCTGAAGCTAAAAAGTTTGAAAACGGAATTGAGCCATCAGATTTTTTTGAGAATTTTAATGCTCCTCAATCGTTTATCTATTTAGAAGAGGAAACCGCTCAAAATATGGAAGAAAAAACGGTTGCCAACAATGTATAAAAAACATAGGGCTTTTGTGTTAACTTCAAAGTTTTCTGTTTATTTACTAAGTCCGCTAAATATAAAATTTGGCATTTAAACCAAAAATAAAAGCAAAACGTTTATATTTAGCTAAGTGTTAAACCCGAAATGTAGTGCTTATCTCCTGCCCTACGTTTCTTATACTAACCGTTGCCCACAATTATGAGAAAATATTTGTCAATCATAATAATATTTTTAATCGGAATCAATTTATTGGCTCAAAACCAAATTGATAACGATTTGAAATGCACTAATGGGACGATGGATTTAATTAAAATTGAAAATGCGTCACACACAAAAAAAATCAAAAGATTAAAAAGAAAGAGAGGTTTACACGTTTATGTGGACATTAATAATAAATCGAAAAATTTCATTTCTGACTCAGAGCAATATTTCAGAACAGAATCGATGGAAATTGACACAATAAATATCGGCTATGAACCTGATTGGGAATATTTTACGGTTGACCAAAAATTAAAAGTAGCTGAACGAAAAAGAGATGAAGCACGAAATTTTGCTGATGAAATTCATAAAGAAACTAACCAAGGACAACAGATAGTTTCTTTAACCAATGTTACAAGAAAAGAGATTTATTTTCCATCAATTTGTGGAGTGCCTGTAATTGTTTTACAAGCAAAAAATATTGAAGGTAATTGGAAAACTATTCGATTCATTCAATTCGCGACTTGTGGAAATTGTTATTCATATACAACGATTCCAAAAATGAGTGAATTAGATATTATTGTTGAACTTCCAAAAAATGGAAATTTTAAATCGAAGCTAAGGTTTAAAATGTTATTTAACAATGAATTTATTTACTCTAACGAATTTGAATACAATATAAATCAATGTGATTTTTTAGAAAACACTGAGGTTGAGAATAATTGTTTTAATTGTGAACCAAATGCATCTAATAAACTGGAAATTGAAGCGACAGAATGGAAACATTAACTGTGGGCAACAATGTATATAAAAAATAGCGTAAGTCGTTGCTAACACGAAGGCTTGGGGATTTTTGGAAAGTCGCCAAATTTCTAAATTTGACGATTTCCAATAAAAAAAGATAAATAGTAAAATTTAAAAATTCGGCTTTTGTATTATCCGAAAAATTATCGCTTATTTTCAGCGCTACTTTTCATATACGAGACCGTTACCTGCAAGCACAAAAAATGAAATGGCAAATAATTTACATAATGAATCTGATACTCAAAAAATTGTAGAGAGATTAGAAAAATTAACTATAGATGCTAAAAGAAAATGGGGAACAATGGAAGTTGCTCAAATGTTAGCTCACTTAAATGCTTTTCTTGAAATTGGACTTGATATTAAATTTGAAAAAAGAATGCTAATAGGTCGAATTTTTGGTAGATTATTGAAAAAGAATTATGTCAGTGAAAAACCATTTCCAAAGAATTCTCCTACAGGGAAAAATTTTGTTTTTAATGGTTATGTAGACTTTGAAAAAGAAAAAAGTAAAGCTATAAATCTTGTCTTGGAATTTTATCAAAATGGTGTTGAAAAATGTACAAAACAGCCTCACCAGTTTTTTGGACACTTAACACCAAATGAATGGGCAATTGTACAATGGAAGCATTTTGACCATCATTTAAGACAATTTAGTTCTTAACTTGAAATAAAATGAATTCTTTTTTTAAAAACTTACATCTTCTAATTTCTGTATTAATTGTACTACCTATTCTAATAATTTACCGTTTACCATCAATTATATCTCAGTAATTAGATATTTCAAATAAACACAATTGACCTTTCAAATATACTGAAAGCTATAATGAGCCTCTATATTGGAGTTTCAATAATATGGATTTTAGGAATGTGTAAAAAAGAATATTAGAAACGTGCTACCGAACTGAATATACTATTTATGTTTACTCTTGCTATTGGACGTACGTTGAATATGATAATTGATGGATTACCAACGGATGGTTATATTTTCGGAATAATGACTGAATATTTTCTTGGCTTTATTTCGATTTATCAACTCAAAAATATAATATGGAATAAACAAAATCGTGCAAAAAGCCAGCAGGTAACAATGCATAAAAAACATAGGGCGAGTTAAGGGTTTTGAGCAAAGGCTTTTGTTTTTTTGCTAGGTCGCCAAATATAAATTTGGCGTTTCAATCTTGAAGATAAAAGCAAAATATTATATTTGGCTTAGTATCAAATCGAAATGCAGTATCAATCAACTGCCCTACGATTTCTTATACCAACCGTTGTGCGTAAGCCGAAAAAATAATGAGCATTAAGAATACAGGACTAAATTTACAATATCATTACAGTCGAATTTTTACTTTTGGACTGAATAGAAAAAAATTTGTCTGTTCACCAAAGAGCAATGGACTTTTTGCATTTAATAATTCAAGAAATACATTTATTGCTCTTGGATTTACATTGTTTTCTTGCGGACTATTTTTTTCTGGAATCATAGAAGGCTTCATAAACGGAAATGAAATCACAACGGAATTTATAGTTGTTTTTTTTATTATTCATCCAATTGTTGCTACCATCGGATTACGTCAATTTTTGTGGCTGATTAACGGACGACAAGAATTACGGATTGAGAATGGAAAAATGACCTTAACTAAAAAAGGAACATTTCTAACCAAAACACAAACCTTTGAATTGGAAGACGTGGAAAACGTTCGGAATGAAATCCAAGAAAGCTCATTATCGACCTATGACAAAACATTGCGGAATATCACTCTGAATAGGAAATTGCTTTTTAGTCACATAATGGGAGAAATATTATTTGACTATAAAGGAAAAAAAGTCAAATTATTTAATGAATTGACCGAAAATCAAAAAGTAGAATTAATAACTGAAATAAACAACCTGAAAAAAAAGCCTACGCACAACAAGGTGTATAAAACATAGCTAATAAGTGCATAACCGAAAGGTTTGTGTATATTTAGAAAGTCCGCCAAATTATTAATTTGGCTTTTAAAAAGAGAAAATTAAAAACAAAATATAAAAATTCGGCTCTGTGTTAATCCGAAAAGTTAGTGTCTTTTTACACACTACGTTTCATACACGAGACCGTTGTGCGTCATTAAAACAGAACCCTGAAAAATATGGAATGGTTAGAAAAAATAATAGATGAAACTTTAGACAAAATGGCTAAGGAAGAGATTCTAATGAAAAGACCTGACCCAAATATGCCGAATGAAATGTTTGATTCAACAATTAAGTCTGATAGTGATTGGAAAGGTTGGAAACCAATTCCGAGTGTTTTGGATGACTCGGATTTAAATAAATTAGAAAAAATGATTGGAATTGAATTACCTCTTTCCTATCGTCATTTTTTGAAATACAAGCACTTTTATGAGTTAGATATTTCTGACTTTGCTGTTAACTTCCCTACTCATCTTCCTGACAAAAGTCTAGATGGATTTAAGGAATGGTTTTTCGAATATTACGAACCTGAACTGTTAGTAGAAAAAGGGTTGATTTACTTTGCAGGTTTTCAAGACTACGGCCTTTTATGTTTTGACTCTAATGTAAAAAGAAAAAACAATGAATATCCTATTGTATTTATTGACCACGAAGACTTTACAACAACACACCATTATTCAGGTAATTTTAAAAAATTAATGACAGCTGATAGAGAAAGAGGAAATCGATTTATAATGGAATTGAACGAATATTATAGAAAACAATAACGAACGCACAACAAAGTGTAAAAATAATTGCTTGGGTCTAGCCTATTCGGAAAATCCTGTGGATTTCCCTCTGGTTCGTTCCATTTTTGTTAAGTTAGTTGCTTAACCACGCAACTATCCTTACACGAACCGTTATGGGCAATAAAAAAAACTCAATTTGGATATAGAAGGCTATTTAACTTTTACGGAACTTACAACCTTTTTTAAGGATAGTAATAAAACTGATTTAAAAATAGATGAACAATCCATTTCAAAAGGTCATCCTATTTCTCTTGGAGACACTTATGACGAGAGAACTATTGTAAATAAAAAAATAACTGGTAGTAAACTTAAATCATTACAAGTTCAAGGGGTCAAATTCTATGAATGTAAATTTTATGATTGTGACCTCACAGGAACTTTATTTTGGATGACAACTTTTGAGAACTGTATTTTTGAAAATACCGTTTTAGAAAGAGCTGTGTTTAGAAAAAGTCAATTAATTTCAACAGAGATTAATAATTGTAAATGTCGATTTTATCTAAATATTTCGGAAAGCTATATATGATTCTGTCTTCAATCATTGCTATTTTGAGGGACTAGAAATATCTGGAACAGATACAGTAAACACGGTATTCTATAAAACGGTTATCGATAGCGCTAGATATCAAGCTAATTTTTCCTATGGGTATCTTATGAAAGTTACTCCAAAAGAATATTTAGATGAGGAAGATAAAATGAAATTACAAAATACAGAGGTTGATGAAGACCTTGTATTTGAAGATTGCAATATTCAGTATTCTTTATTTAAATCAGTCGAATTCATTGACACTTTTTTCAAAGGATGTGAACTTTCTAAAAACACCTTTTCCGATTGTATTCTTTTTGATTATAATTTTGACAAAACAAATAACAAAAAAGGATGGGGAACTAATAGCATAGATATCAAGACGCTAAATGAAAGTGAGAATCTATCTAAGGATTTACTGAAAAAAATATTTAATCAAGAAGAACGAGTACAACAACTAATTAAAAATGAACTTAGCAATAAAATAATGAATAGTGTTTTTATCTCATACAGCCTAAAAGATGCGAAAATTGCTAATGCAATAAATCAATTTTTAAAAGATAATAATGTCTCAACTTTTTTATGGGAAAAAAATGCATTGGGTGGGCAACCTTTGAAAAGTATTATGAAGTCTAACATTGATTCAAATGACCGCCTTTTATTTATTGCTTCAGGTAATTCATTAAAAAGTGAAGCTTGTCATTACGAACTTACTCAAGGAAGAAAGAAACAAGATAAATTATGGAAAACAATTTTATTTCCTATTCATATTGATAGCTTTCTATTTGATATCGATTTTGATGATATTAGACCAAAGCCAAAAAAAGATGAGTTTTGGGAAAATATTCAAGAATTAAGAGATATTAACAGCTTAGATTTTACAGAGTTTAAATCTGGAATAGCGAAAAATAAAAAAGAATTTGAAGAAAAAATGAATTTCCTTTTAGAATCATTAAAAATAAATTAAAGCCCATAACACTGTATAAAAAACATAGGGCGTTTGTGCTAAACCAAAAGGTCTGTGTATATTAATTAAGTCCGCTAAATATAAAATTTGACGTTTATAGTAAAAAAGATAAAAGCAAAATATTTATATTTAGCTAAGTAATAAACCGAAACGAAAGTGCTTATCACCTGCCCTACGATTTCTTATACTTAACGTTGTGCATAATACCCCAGATTAATAAAATGAAAAAAATATTGACACTAATTTTGACTTTAATTAGTCTGACAAGTTTCGCTCAAAGTATCGAAACGATTACCGAAAAAATATCAGACAAAATCTGTGAATGTATAAGTGATGATCTTAAAGAATACTCAGAAGTTAAACCCGAATTTAACAGGTGTTATGACAAGGAATTTAATTTCATCTTTAACATTGTTGACTCTACTGAGCATAAAATATTAGTTAAAAATGGAGCTTTAGAAAAAGTAAAAAACGGAATTATTCCAACTTTAAATGAAAAGTGCGAAAAAATCAGAAAACTAATAAAATCTGATTTAGAAAATTCGACTGAACTAGCGACTAAAAATCCTTGTCCGACAAATTTTGATAGTAAGGACTTAAGGAAAATCAAAAAGCGAAATGGAGAAATAGTTGCATTTAATGGATTAGTAACAAATGTTCATACTGCTCATAATGACAAACCATACTACCAAGTTAAATTACAAGGAGGAAAAACAATATGGATTACTTCTCTTGTAAAAAGTGGATTTGAAAAAGAAGGAAAAACATTAAGAATATTGGGCTATATTTCAGAAGTTGGAAATGACGAAATAGCAAAGAAATATAACGATTCGGACTTTCATATTCTTGCATTTTGTGTGATTGAAATGGATAATAAACAAATGGCAATGATGCCAGGTTCAGAACTTCAAATCAAAGAATGGATGAATGGAACAATTCCTAAATCCGAAAAATAAAAATACTATGCACAACACGATATATAGCAAATAGGGCGGTTTAAGTCAGTTCGAAAAAGCTGTGTTTGTTTGCAATGTCGCCAAATCTTTTGATTTGGTATTAAAAGAGAAAAATTAAAACAAAATACAAAAGATTTGGCTTGTGGCTAAACAGAAATTAATCGCTTATTTTCTGCCCAACTTGCCATATATTTAACGTTGTGCGTCATTTTGGAGTTTGCATAAAAATCAAAATTTAGAGTTTTAATGAGAAAATGGATTTTAATAATTATTGGAATTATTCTGATTGGAATAATCGGAGTTGGAATTAAAATTAACTCTGATTTTAATGACCTCACAGAAGCTTATAATTCTGAACATACTCTGAATGAACCGAATTTGAATATCCTTTCCGATTCTAAATCACCTAACGAAAAATATAAATATTACGAATATCAATTTGACAAAGGAGCACTTGGATATTCGAAGGTGTTTTGGTCTGTAATAGAAAATGATGAAAGTATAAATGACTTAAAATCTGGATTGATTCCAAGTGGATACAAAATTATTGGGTGGAATGACGATAGCGAATTGATTTTACAAAAATGGAAACCATATTACGAATCTAATACTACGTATGAATTGAATAATAAAACAGAATTCAACGGAGTAAAAATACACATATCGAATACGAAATTAAATTCAAAAAAGGAGTACTTAGGCATAGTAGCTGATACGATAACAAACTGGCAATTATATAAAGATTCGGAGATATTATTTGCGAGTAATATGGTTGACTCAAACCGATTTACTGCTGAAATTAAAAAATCGGACAAGTATAAAAATCTGTACTTGAATTTCTTTTATGACTTCAATAATGAAATTATGAAGCGTGAAATAAAATTGGTTTCAGACAATAAAACTTTAGCAACGTTTGAGAATGAAAATAGAAGTCATTCACCTTTTCCGATGGAAAAATATATTTTGGATAGAATAAGAATGGTAAATCCGAATAAGGAAATGGAAATAGTATATTCTGACCCAATTATGAAAAACGGAATTATAGTTGGACTATTAAAATTAACTAACGAATAAAAAAACGAACGCACAACAACGGCTATAAGTAATTGCTTGTTCTCGCCTACTTCTGAAAATCCTCGCGGATTTTCAGTTTGGTGTGTACTTGCTAAGTTTAGTGCTAAACCACGCAACTACTCATAGCCGAGACCGTTGTGCGTAATTCGAGAGAATGAAAAACTTAATAGATGAAATAAAAGAAATTGAATTCAAAGTAAAACAGAATTTTGATTTTGACCTTGACAAGGAATTTGAAGTGATTTCATCTAACTTGAACTTGAAAGAAAAAGAACTTCTTAAATCAGATTTTCAGTACTTTTTAAATAAGGGGAAATTTGTTGTGATAAATACATTTGCTGGTGGAATTTTATTTTTAAAAGTACCTGAACAAATTGAAAAAATAACAATTGATTCTCGAGTTGAAAAGAATGATTTTAATGTTTGTGTAATTTTTGAGTCAGATTTAAGAAAAACTGAAAACATAAAATACAGACCAAAAGCAAGTAAAATACAATTTATTGAATGGAAAGACATCGCTATATTTCCAAATTTCTTTAAATATGAAAAAGGAATACAGATAGCCCTATTGACTGTAATAGGAAAAATAGTAAAATGGATTTGTGAATATGGACGAACAAATTTTGCGTATATGAAAATAGTGAATGAATTTAATATAGAGTTGCTGATTAATGAACAAATCGGAACAAATCTAAAAGTTGAACTGAATTAAAAACTACGCACAACAAGGGCTATAATTAATACGGGTTTTGGTGTTTAAACCAAAGTTTAGTGTATTTTTATAAAGTCCGCCAAATCTTTTGATTTGGCTTTAAAAATGAAAAAATTAAAACAAAATTAAAAGTTTTGTCTAAGTGCTTAATCGGAAATTAATCGCTTATTTATTCCCGTACTAATCATAGCCGAAGCCGTTGGCTACAATTAAAACAAAACAACATATGAGTTTTTTTAAAAAACTATTTGGAATTAAGGATGATACTTTAAAAAATAATAGAAAAGAAGGGAAAGGAACACCTAAGGAGCAAGTAGAATTAACTAACGAGACAAGTAACGCAGTAGAAACTAAAGTTCACCCTGATTTGGAAAAATTTAAACAAGTGCCTTGGATGACAGAGTCTAGACTCAATAATGTAACTATTTGTCTAAATGCAGATTATAGACCATCCAATTCTCTTCCAACTGAATTTGAACGAAATTTACGTCCATCAATTGAGATTGCTCAAAGATTAAATGCTATCAAAGCATTAGTACTCTGGTTAATGGTTCCTCAAGAAAATCTAGAAAGCGATAAAATTTTAAATTTCATAGAAAAAAATGACCTTAAGGATTTTATGAGTGAAGAAGAAAAAGAAATTCTCAATGTGTCTCGAGATGATGAACAAGCGAGAAACGCTATTGGTTGGAAATTTGAAAATGCTTGGTCATTAGCTTGGTATTTTGGATATACTGAACCTGAAATAACAGGAAAAATGATGTCTGGAGAACAAATGCAAGAGATTTTACAAGATTTTAGTTGTCCGATAGACGAAAATATTAAAGATTGGATAAAGGGTAAAACAACTCTTTCGGAAGAGGAGTTAATACAGAAAGAAGATTTGTTTTATTGCCTTCATAATGCTGTAAGAAGTGCTCAAATGGGACGAGAAACTGTCCCGAATGGTTTTGACCCAATGGGAAATGGTGGAGTAATTCACGAAAGAAGACATTCTTTAACTTGGATGTTATCTAAAGGAACAAGTTGGGAAGAAACAGATTTAAGCACATAAAACAACTGTAGCCAACACTATATATAGCAAATAGGGCGATTTAAGTCAGTTCGAAAGACTTGTGTTTGTATGTTATGTCGCCAAATCTTTTGATTTGGCTTTACAAAGAAAAGATAAATCAAAATGCAAAAGTTTGGCTTAGTGCTTAATCGAAAATAATCGCTTGCCCTCTGCCCTAAATGCCATATATTTAACGTTGGCGGTAATTAGAAAAACAATGTATCAAGAGATAAAACCATCAGAAGGACTTAATAATGTAATCGACTCTTTTTGGACATTCTCAAATAATAAAGCGAGTGAAAACTTCAAAGTATTACCTGATACTTGTACCGATATTATATTTGACATTAACCAAAATAAAGGTTTTATATCGGGAATTATGACAAATTATCAACTTCCAGAATTATCAATCGAATCGAATTTAATCGGAGTTCGTTTCAAAGCCGAAAAATTTGGTTCCCTATCAAAAATTCCGCTAAACGAAATTAAAAATTTACGAGTTGAATTATCACAAATATTTTCTGTCTGCGAACAAGATACATTAAGCCAATTAAACAATTTAAAACGAACAAAAGAGAAAATTAATTTTCTTGAAAAATTTATAGCAACATCATTTGAGAAAAATTATCGAAGACAAGATAAATTGGTTCTGTCGGTAGCACAGAAAATAAGGTTATTAAAAGGGAATATCAATATTAGCAAAATAGCAAAATCGAACAACATCAGTTTAAGACAATTAGAGAGACGTTTTAAAAGTTACATCGGTTTGTCAATAAAGGAATTTTCAAACGTAGTACGCTTCAAAAATGCGAAAAAACTAATTAAATCTTCTACCGAAACAAGCCTTTTAGAAATTGCTTTTGATACAGGTTTTTTTGACCATTCTCATATGAATTATGAATTCAACCGAATTGCTGGAGAAAATCCAAGCTTCTTTAGATAATGTCGTTTTTTTACAAAGTAATATTTTTATAGTCGAGTAACTTTGTAATAAAATAACAATATGAAATTTTGGGTTTTATCAATCAGTTTAATTATGGTTATCTCTTGTAAAAATAAGGTCAATAATCCAGAAAAAAGTATTGTTGATAACCACGAACTTAAAACAAAAGAAATGGACATTCAGTACGCATACACAATCCTCTACGTAAAAGACATACCTAGAACAATAGAATTCTACAAAGAAGCATTTGGATTTGAAAAAAAATTCCTAACACCTGAAAATGACTATGGCGAAATCATATCAGGAAAAACAACAATCGCATTTGCAAATATTGAGCTTGGTAATTCGAACTTTAAAAAAGGTTTTTTAGAAAGTAATTTGAATGAAAAGCCATTTGGAATTGAATTAGCATTTACGACATCAGAAGTTGAAAAAGTAATGGAAAGAGCAATTAAAAACGGAGCTATACTTTTGGAAGAAACAGTAACAAAACCTTGGGGACAACAAGTTGGTTATCTGAGAGATTTAAACGGATTTATTATTGAGATTTGCACACCAATTCAAACTGCGGAATAAAAACTACCGCCAACAATGTATAAAAAACATAGGACATTTGTGCTAAACCGAAAGTTCTATGCATATTAACATAGTCCGCTAAATATAAAATTTGGCATTTAAAACAGAAAAGATAAAAGCAAAATATTTATATTTAGCTAAGTAATAAACCGAAACGATAGTGCTTATCACCTGCCCTACGTTTCTTATACTCACCGTTACCAACAAACTAAATGAAAAAAAACGAAATAACATTTATACCTGATTTAAACGACTACATCTTATCTGTTTCATTAAGAGAAAATAGTATTTTAAAGGAATTAAGAGATAGAACCGATAATCACCCAAACTCTATTTTACAAATACCACCTGAACAAGGCCAGTTTATGACTTTTCTATTGAAAATGTTAAATGCTAAAAAAGTAATAGATATTGGAACATATACTGGTTATAGTGCACTTTGTATGAGTCTTGCTCTTCCGAAAGACGGAAAGCTTGTAACTTGTGATTTAAATGAAGATTGGGCAGATATAGGGAAGCCTTATTGGGAAAAAGCAGGTGTGGAAAAGATTATTGATTTAAAGATAGCTCCTGCTCTTGAAACACTATCTGAATTAATCGAAAATAATGAAAGTAATACTTATGATTTTATATTCATTGATGCCGACAAAATAAATTATGATAATTATTACGAAAAAGCATTAGAACTAATAAGGCCTGAGGGAATAATAGCAATAGACAATGTTTTATTATTTGGTTCTGTATTAAATCCAAACTATTTAAGTTCTGATTTACAAAAAGTACTTTCAAAAGATGATATTGAATCTGTCAAAAAACTTAATTTAAAAATAAAAAATGACGAAAGAGTTGATATTAGTATGTTACAAATTGCAGATGGTTTGACATTAGTTCGAAAAAAGTCAGTTGGTAACAATGTATAAAAAACATAGGGCGGTTTAAGATTGTTCGAAAGGTTTGGGCTTATCCGCGATGTCGCCAAATATAAAATTTGGTGTTTCAATATTGAAGATAAACACAAAACATTATATTTGGCTTAGTTATAAACGTAAAGTTAGAGCTTACCCTCTGCCCTACGTCTCTTATACTCACCGTTGTGTGTCATTAAATGAAAAGCGTAATTAAATATAAAAATCCTTGGTATGAAACTGACCAAGACTTAACACAGCAATTAAAACTTGAAATTGCTTCCAATCACGCTTTGGCTGGTAAAAAAGTAAAAACAATAGCTAGACGTGATGACAATGATGATGTGCTTTATAAAATTCTTGACAAGGACTCAACATTTGCGATTGTTCATTTGACTTGGAAACAATCAAAACATACTGACACTATATGGCCAAAAACTAGAATATTTAAAAGTTTGCAAGAAGTTCAAGAGCAAATTAATGAGGATAATCTTGACTGGGAATAAAAAATATGGAAAGTAGAGAAACCCAAATAGAAATATTAGCAGGAGACGGAAATCTGACCGAATTGAAAAAAATATTGGATTCAGGGTATTCTCAACTCGAATTAGATATTGCTTTAGAAAATGCAATTGCCTATTCTCGCATTAAAATAGCTGAATATTTACTAGAACTAGGAGCAGACTTTTCGAATTACGATTATCAAGGAACTTATTATGCAGTTCATAATAATGAATTAGAAGGATTGAAATTCGCAATCGAACGAGGTGTAAATGTAAATATTAACGAGGGACAACTATTAAACACAGCAATTGTAACTGTATACAATACTAAAGACCCAACAACATTGAATTATTTGCTTGAAAAAGGTGCAGACCTGAAATTTTTGTCAAAAAAAATAATGGATGCATTTGGAAATAGTGAAATAAAAGAAATAATAAAAAACGCCACACAACACGGTGTATAAAACATAGCTAATGTGTGCTAAATCTAAAGGTTTGTGTACATTTTAAAAGTCCGCCAAATTTTTAATTTGGCTTTTAAATAGAGAAAAATTAAAAACAAAATATAAAAATTCGGCTCTGTGTTTATCCGAAAAGTTAGTATCTTTTTGCACGCTACGTTCCATACACAAACCGTTCTATGCAATTCCCTCTATTTCCTGAAAAATTAATTACTTTATGGAAACGTTTTACGGAAGAGACAGAATTAAAAAAGTGTTGATTTTTAAATAATTATAAAAACGTTACTCAGAATTTGAATGAACCAACTCAGCGAAATAATAAAAGAAGTATTAAAGAAAGAGAAGCGAAACAAATTCACCTTCTTGACTGGTGCAGGAATTTCCGCTGACAGTGGAATTCCAACATATCGTGGGTCGGACGGAATCTGGGTTAAAGGAACTAAGTATCATAAACCAGAAGAATTTGGGACATATAAATACTTTATAGAAAATCAAGAAGAAGTTTGGCAATACACTTTGTTCAGAAAAAAAATGATTGAAAATGCTAAACCGAATGAAAGTCATAAAATACTTGCTGACCTTGAAAAAATATTAGGCGATAAATTCCATTTGATAACTCAAAATATTGATAATCTTCATAGAAGAGCTGGAAATGAAAACATTTATGAAGTTCACGGAAATTATAGAGAGGTGAAATGCTCAACAGATTGCAAAGAAATCTTACCAATTCCAAACAATCTAACTGGAAAAGATATTACGGAAGAGCTTAGAAAAGATGAAATTGATTCTCTAAAATGTCCTGAGTGTGGGAATTGGTTAAGACCAAATGTTTTGTGGTTTGACGAATATTATAATGAAAAAACTAATAAGAAATTCAGCTCTTTGAAAGTGGCAAAGAATAGTGGAATATTATTTATAGTTGGTACATCAGGAGCAACAAATTTACCAATAGAAATTGCTCATACAACTTTAAAATATGGAGGATATGTGGTTGATATGAATATTGAGGATAATCACTTTACAGAACTTCTAAAAGACAAGAAAAGAGCTATAATAGTAAGAGAAAGAAGTAGTAGCATACTTCCATTAATAAAAGAACAAATTGAAAAAAGCATAGAACAAGATGTATAGTTCATAGCTACCCTTTGGGATAGCTACGAAACCATACACATAACGTTGTAAAACATTTTGAAGAAAGTGCCCTACATATTAAGTCTCTTTTTGATTTTAAACTATTCTTTTGGTTTTTCTCAAAACCAAGTTGAAAATGATTCTGACCTGTTCAATAAATATTTTGAGTATATACCTAAAAATTTGAATAAAACTGAATTTAACTCAAGTTTAGAGAAAAGGATTAAGACAAAATTAAACTCAATTTCAATATTATTTATGCTCTATTGGAAAAAGGCTGATTTGAATATTAATAAAAAGGAATTAATCATTTTAGAGAATCATGTTAGAAAACTTGCTTACGAAATTAATAATGATGGAATCAAAATTATACTAAAAGGTTCAATGGCACATGGATGTACAAAATTTTTGAAAAAGCAAAAAGGTGATAAATTCATCTATGAACTATATTTTTGTTATGGAGATATTGTGAAAAATGATGAAAACATTTTAAAGTTCTTTGAGACTTTTAATAATAGAATGAATGAATTTTGAATAAAACGTTTTACAACAATGTATAACCGCAATTACGGCGGATTCGACTACGTCCGAATCCACTCGGAATTGCTAACGTCTGTGCTAAACCGAAAATTAACGCATATTAACCCGTAACTGACGGTTATACGAGACCGTTATGCTCCATATGAAAAAAAACCTGCTCCTAATTTTAGTCTTTCTTTTTTTCTCGTGCAATAAAAGCAACAGCGCAAAGACATATCTCGATTCCGCTATTGATATTATGGAGGAAAACTCCATTAAAACAGAAAATATCGATTGGGATAAGCTAAAAAATACTGCTCATAAAAATATTGAAGGTAAGAAAACTGCCGAAGAAACATATTCAACAATTGAGAGCGCATTAAAAGAATTAGGTGATAATCATAGCTTTTTCATACCAAAACAATCTGACACAATTATAGGAGAGAGCGATGAAACAATACCTAGTGTTGAAGCTAAAATATTTAACAAGCAAGTTGCGTATTTAAAAGTTCCAGCATTTAATAAAGGTGGAGATTTGGCGAATAAATTTGCGACAAAAATCCAAAGTAAAATAATAGCATTAGACAGACCTGAAATTCAAGGATGGATTATTGATTTATCGGAGAATTATGGCGGGAACATGTGGCCAATGTATCTAGGTTTAGCACCATTAATAGGAGAAGGTATTTCTGGATATTTTTTTGATTGGGAAAAAAATAGCGCAGAATGGAGTTTTAAAAATAACGCTGTATATAACAGAGAAGATAATAAGCTGGAAATTAAAAATTCATATGAGCTAAAAAAGAAACCAGCTAAGATTGCGATTTTAACAGGTGGAATGACTGCAAGTTCTGGAGAAGCAATAGTAATAGCTTTCAAAGGACTTTCCTCTACGAAGTCTTTTGGACAAAAAACAGCTGGACTCTCGACGGGAAACGTCGTTTATGAATTAAGTGATGGAGCTAGACTTATTCTTACAACAACAATTATGGCTGATAGAACAAAAAAGTTGTACGGGGGACAAATAGAACCCGATATTCCAACAAATAATCCAAAAGGAAAGGCAATTGAATGGCTTATGGAAAAATAATACGTAGCATAACAAAACCTAAACGTAATGCGGACTTTAGGCTAAATCTAAAGGTCTGTGTATATTTATAAAGTCGCTAAATCTTTGGGATTTAGCTTTGGACAAGAAAAATTAAAAACTAAACCAAAAGCTTTAGCTTAGTGCGCAGACGGAAACAAAAAAGTTTCCTTATCCCCGCACTACGCTTAGCCGAGCCGTTGTACCCAATTTCGCGAATGAGAAATATTGAAAAGTTACTAAAGGAAATTATACCACCACCAACTCGAGAGGAACGGGAAGGCTTTACTAATGATAAAATCATTGCTGGACTGAATAAAGAAGAGTTTTTGATAGTTGAAAAAAGATTGATTCAGGAACTGGAAGAAAATGACGACCTTTTAATCGGACAAACACTAGTTGAAATGAAATCTGAAAATGCTCTGTCAGTTCTTTCAAAACAACTTAATAAAAAAGATTCTCATTTTGAAAAAATTACCTGGGCTGCATTAATAAATGATTTGAAAAAGGGAGATTCCGAAATGGAAAAAATAGCTTTTGAAGAATTTGAAAAATTGGAATTCATTTATGCTGTACAAGGTTCGATTTTTATGGACTTAATAAAGTTCAACAGCCCAAGAATAAATAAACGAATTGAAAAATTTATTGACCACAAGTATGACTTGGTTGCTCACCACGCTAAAAAAGTTCTCAATTATAATGGTTATGCAGACACATATAATAACAATGAGTCCAAAAAATGGTGGGGAATTTGGAAATAGAAAAACTGGGCACAACAATGGCTATAATTAATACGGGTTTTGGTGCTTAATCCAAAGTTTAGAGTTTTTAACCAAGTCCGCCAAATCTTTTGATTTGAGTTTAAAATGAAAAGATAAAACAAAATAAAAAGTTTTGGCTAAGTGCTTAATCGGAAATTAATCGTTTATTTATTCCCGTACTAATCATAGCCGAACCGTTGTACACAAGCGCTAGAAAAACTCGATATATTCACAATGCAAACTATTTAATTTCGACAATCTATATGATATTAAGACAAGAGCTTGAACCGGATATTAAAATAGCTGAAGAACTATATCCGCAAATTTTAAAGCTAATACAAGAATTTGACGAATCTACTGGAGATATTCTTAACGAAACTGATACAAAAAAAATGAAATCCAGTATAGAAAGTATCAACCTTCTAACTGGTATGGAATTAGCTCCAGACGATTTATTTGAATATTGGGCTTCAACAAGTATCGAGGATTTTGCATTTGCTATTTCATTACCATCTCCTAAAAAAGTGGATAACATAAGTCATCAAGAAATAGAAGAAATTAAATTTCGAATAAGCCTTATTGAAAATGGAGAATATTTAAAACTAGAAAATGAATCACCATTTTTAGCAAACAAAGGGGTATTTATTTATACAGCATTACTAAGTTATTATAATGAATTACTGTATAGAAACGTACCAACACCACCTGAAGAAACAATTTATTTATAAGCCTATTTCTGATTTTCTTTATTGTAGAAATAATATTTCAATATGACTTGATACATTTTACCGACCTGTCATTAGGGGCATTTTAGGTATCGACAAAAGATGACGTGTCAGAGACATTTAGGTTTTGTAACGAACCGAAAACTTATTCAAATGGCTTTACATTTTTAAAATGTAGCCAGTTTGCTGCATATAACGGCAAATGTTAGGGTGTGTTTACGGACGGCGAATAGTACAGTACTCTTTCATCTTATGCTCTAAAGAACCTGTGTGGTTACTGGGTAGGGTCGCCAGTGTACAACACTATATATACATCATGCTAGGTAATCTTTTTGAGCTAATATATGGTTTCTTTCTGCTAAGTCGTGCATATAATTTTGATTAGTCGCTGGTTTGAATTAAGTTAGCGTCAAACAAAAAGATATGCACTTGTGCTATACCCGAAATTCCTTGAATTTCCGCTCGCACGAATGCATATATTCACCGTTGTAGCCAATTAGAGAAACCCGAAAAGTATGAGATTTATAAAATCGATATTGATTATAATCATTTTGGTTTCTTGTCAAAATAAAGAAAATAAGAAAGCTGAAAATAGCGAGATGATATTTGGAACAAAATCACTTAAAGTTCAACCGATAATTAACCTTTCAGAAAAACTTGAGAGCGAAGATGAGATTATATCTGTTTCAATCGATAAGAATGGAATAAATACCTTGATAATTCATTCTGCTCTTCAATACAGAACTGAAAATGGAATGTTTGCAGTGATTAAATCTGACAAGCCTAAAGACTATACATTTATCCGTTTTGACTTAAAGGGAAATGAAACATTTAGAACTCTGATAAAAGATGAATATTACAATTTTCATAACGTGAATTTCTTACCAACAAAAGAAATTCTACTTATCTGTGGACGTAGCAGATACAAAAATGAAAATGAAATAGACAAAAATGCTCGAATTTATAGCCTTAAAGGAGAATTATTAAGAGACTTTGTAGCTGGAGACGGAATTCAAGATGTTCAAATTGACAATGATGGAAATATATGGACTTCTTATTTCGATGAGGGAATATTTGGGAATTACGGATGGAACGAGCCAATTGGAACACCTGGATTAATATGTTGGAATAAGGAAGGACAGAAAATTTGGGAATTCGAACCAACTGACGGACTTGACCATATGGCGGATTGCTATGCAATGAATATAGATTCTGACAACAACACTTGGTTTTATTATTACACAGAATTTCCACTTGTCAAACTTGATGACTCAAAGCAAATTAAGTTTTGGAATACTGATATTGGAGGTTCAAGTTCTTTAAATATTTCTGACAATAAAGTGCTTATGGCAGATGGATATGATGAGAATAATTTTATTCTATTTGAGATTAAAGGAAATAAATTAAAGAAAACTAAAAAGGTTAAGTTCAAAAACGAGGAAAACCAAGAGTTGAACAAAAGAAATTATATTACAAGTTTTGGCTCAAACATTGGTTTTCTTGAAGAGAACAAAATCTATTTGACTAATATGAACGAAATAAAATAACTGGCTACAACAATGGCTATAAGTAATTGCTTGTTCTCGCCTACTTCTGAAAATCCTCGCAGATTTTCAGTTTGGTGTGTACTTGCTAAGTTAAGTGCCAAACCACGCAACTACTCATAGCCGAGAACGTTGGGCACAATATGAAAATGACCGATAAGACAAGTAACATTCTATATTACAGCGGACTGATTCTACTCGCAATCGGAGCTTTCGGATTGACATTCGCTGCGTTCTTTGCGATAATCGGGCTACCAGTTTTTGTAATAGGAATTATTTTGGTTTTAGTTTCTTTAAAAAAGACTTGGAAACAAAGATTGATCCCAATCGGAATTTTTGTTGTTTCTATTATCGCCTTTTGGCCAATTTGGAGAGGAATAAATACTGTTGGACCAGAGGTCTTTTTAATCCCAGAAAATTATCGTGGACGTGTAAATATTATTCACAAAGAAGGTTCAGGAATAAAACTTGAGAAAACTAAAGAAGGACTAGTTTATGAAATACCCAATGACGGAATATTGATACTTGATAAAGAGCAGAAATATGGTTTTATCGACCACAAATATTACCTAGTTAATCAAAGTGGCGAACGGACTGAATTACCAAAATTGGATGTTCGAGATTTTAATGAAGAATGGACTTTGGAGAAAAACCCTAACGAACCACCAAGAGACAAACTTGGCGTTTTCCATTGGGGAAGAACAGGAAGTATGGGCAAAATGATAGACGAAAACGGAGAAGTATCTAATGAAGATGACCTTTATACTTACACAGAATTTTACGTTTCGACCTACAACGATTTAACAGAAAAGTTCAACTTTAAGTACGAGCGAAAATTTGACTCAATAAGGGATAATAAAATAGAAAAAAGTAAAATAAATACTGTGCCCAACAAGGTGTATAGCCAATAGGGCGTAAAGTGATAAATTGAAAGTCCTGTTCTTTGAGCAGGCAACGCCAAAACAAAGTTTTGACGTTTAACAAAAAGAAAATTAAAAGTAAAAACGTTTGTTTTGGCTTAGTGGTAAACCGAAAGTGAAGTGCTTCTAATCTGCCCTACTGTCCATACACAGATCGTTAGCACACATTAGAAAAAATCAGTACAAAACAAAACTATGGGAATATTTAATAAGCTATTTGGCGGAGAAAAACCAGAAAATAAAACTCAAATTGACTCGTCAAGATTTAAAGACATTCAGAAAGCGGACTACAAAAATCTTGAAGATTTAATTGAACAAAATGCAGGACTTTCGTTTGAAAAACAATTAATTTTTGGAGATGTAATTGGCTCAAATGCTTGGGAACTTGATATGGGAAAAGGAAAAATTATGTTTGGAACTTTAGAGTTTCCAATCCAAATAATAGGTTCACTTGCTTTCAACAATAGTTCTTGGATGTGGGCTTGGGCAAATACTCAAAGTGGAATGCCTGAAAATTTATTAATCCAATCAAACAAACTTAAAGAAATTGGAGAAAAGAAAAACATTAAAGAATTAACAGAAGGTAGTTTCAATGTAGAAGAAGGATTTGAGCATAAAATTGGAATGATGGCTTGTGGATTATTTAATTCTAAAAGTTATTATTGTGCAAATTATGGACAAGGGACACTTGTTGTAACAATTGACGACAATAAAATTCCAAAAATAGATAAAGACAGATTTGAAAAAATATTGACAAGTTTCCCTCAGTTAATTAGTGGGACAACATTGAATCATAAAAATGCTTTCAAGAATTATTTATTAGACAGAGATTTTAAATTATCAATTACCGAAAATAGTGTTGAAGGATTAAAAAATGACAAAGTAATTATTGGGGAATTTGACGAATTAAATAGATTAAAATCACTAAATGGGAAAATATAACGTGTGCTAACACGGTGTATAAAACATAGCTAGTAAGTGCTAAACCAAAGGGTTTCTGTATATTTAAAAAGTCCGCCAAATTTTTAATTTGGCTTTTAAAAAGAGTAAAGTTAAAAACAAAATATAAAAATTCGGCTCTGTGTTAATCCGAAAAGCTAGTGTCTTTTTACACGCTACGTTTCATACACAAGACCGTTGTGCGTCATTTATGAAAACCTGGATTCAAATATTAATTCTGACAATTATAACATTCACTCTTATAACATTAGTGACAATGAAAATTGAAACGCCATTTGATGGAAACGATACTTATGGCTTCCCTTTTACTTTTCACATTAAATGGAGTGGAGAATGTTTTGATTGTCCAGAAAATCCAACAGAAACTTACTATGGATACTTATTAATTGATTTTCTAATATCAGGAATTATAGGATTTGGTCTTTTAAAATTATTCAAACGATTAAAAAAATAAATGAAAACAAACTTTGAAATTGAAGAAAATTATGCAGTTCTATTAAATGGAATTCATATTGATTTACATAATAATTTTCAATTCAAAGAAATATCTGAATATGACAATACAGTCCAAATTGAATTTATAAAATCGGCTGGAGATTGGGTTCACGAGAACGAATTTGAAAACTGACTTTTTTGCATAAAAATGTTACATTCAAAAACTCAGCGAATGGAGACAATTCTGAATTCCCAGAAGATGAAAATACGTTAAGCGGAATTTCATTCTTTCCCAATTCAATGCGTGAAATAAATGACGGTTTTATGGAACATAATAAACCGAATGAAAATGATGATATAATTTATCTATTTGAAAACGGGAAAATGTTTAGACTTAATTGCGAGCAAATAGAATTAATTGCGGAAAAATAAAAAAACGAACGCACAACAAAGTATATAAAAAATAGCGGTTTAAGTGCTTTACAGAAAATGAATTTTATAAATTTAAGGTCGGTTATAAACCGAAAAGTTAGTGCTTAAAAATCCGCTACTTTTCATATACAAGACCGTTACCTGCAAGCCCTTGAAACTACAACAATATCATTAATCATAAATAAATCGCATGAAATTTAGAATTATTTTACAGTTCAGTATTTGCCTTGTTTTCATAACAAGTTGCTCAAATGAGAAAACCCTCAAATTGCCCATAACATTCCAAGAAGGATATGGACCTTTTGAATCAAGCATGGGAGGTATATCTCCATATTCAGACAATGAAAATGACCCTTGGAAGAAAACACATCTAAAAACATCTGGAATACCAAAAGACTGGACTGATGTTAAAATTGGAGATATAAATACAGATATTTATCAATCCGTGTATCAAAACTATTTTTTAGGTAATATAACTAAAAAAAGGTACAAGGAATTACAAAAATCTTGGAACTGGATACCAGACTCAATGAATTTATCAAAAAAGCCTATAAAATGTAAAATAGCTTTTGCTTTTGGAAAAGATTCCATTGGCGAACTAAAAATGATTGTTGATGCAAATAATAACTATAACTTTAGTGATGACAATATTTTTAAACCAACCGAAATAAGTCCACAGGATAAAATTAATAAAGATTCATTAGTAATAAGTAACGCTGTCAAAGTTAATTTTGAGCAATTTTCAAATGACAAAATAGTCGAAGTTAGTGCTCCACTTTTAATAGTGCACATGAACCAATACAACATATTCATGTGTAATTTTGCTCAATATGCAAAAACAAAATTAGACGGGGAAGAAATAGCCATCCAGTCTAACAATTTTACGGACTTGTCCTATGATAGACTAGGAGTCATCAAGGTCAGCAATATGATTGATAAAGGAATAAAAGTAGATTATCAAAAAATAATTGCAAAAAACGAATATCTTGAAATTAAAAATGATTTATACAAAAATTTAGGTGTAAAAAAGAACGAAAATGTATTAGTCTTAGAAAAGATGAATTTGCCTAAAAATAAATTGTACTCTACCCAAATTGGATTTAAGGCTTTCGGTTTTTCTGAGAATGATTTCAAAACAGAAATTCCAATTTCACTTGATAGTTTAAAAGGAAAATATATATTACTCGACTTTTGGGCCACTTGGTGTAGTCCCTGTATAAAGGAAATCCCCAACCTTAAGGATTTATATAAAAATATTGATAAGTCAAAATTTGAAATTATTAGTATTGTTGGAGATAGTCCAATAGAATCTTTAGAAAAATTGACACAAAATCACTCAATATCTTGGCCTCAAATTATATCAAACGATTCTAACAAAATAAAAGAAAAATATGGAATACGTGGATATCCAACAACGTTTCTATTAAATCCTGAAGGAATTATTGTGGCAAAAAATTTAAGAGGAAAGGAATTGGAAAAGAAAGTTACCAATTTAATTAATGAATAAAGCAAGCAGGTAACAACGTATAAAATTAATTGCTGGTTTTAGCCTATTTACTATAGTTCTCGTGGACTTTATAGCTGTTGTTTATTTGTTATATTTAGTGTTTAAAATGCGCAACTAATCTTATACAAACCCGTTACCTTTCAACACTCAGATTCATCTCACGTTGAATCTTCTCTTGAAAAAATGTATTCAAGGTTAGCTGATTTTTCCTTTAATAAACGTGAATAATCTTTACGTAAAGTTTCATTGTAATATTTAAAAATAAACTTTGTTGATTGGTAATTAGCACTGAAAAATAGTAGGAAATCTTAACTTGTTTGTGAATAGAAATCGCATAAATTTTAGTTTAAGAGAAGAATACTAAAACTGAAAACTAAAATAATTGAGAAGAAATCGGAATTGTAGCGTTTTATAAATAAGTTTTACTCCATTCTTTTACTTTCAAAGTGAAAATTAAGTGATTATTTAAATGAGTTTTAAGAGCTTGAAACAAAATCTTCATGAACTACTCTGAACAATTAAAGAAAGTAGATAAAAACCTTATAAATTGAGAAAATAAATCGATTTATCTGAAAACAGTAGCTGCGGGTCGGTCGAAAAGGTAACACTGTATAAATTCAATTTGGGCTTTGCTCCTTTCTCAAAGTTTATTACTTTTAACTATGTTGGTTTTGGGTTGAAACAAATCGGCTTTTTAACCCAAACTGAAATATATACGAACCCGTTAGTTTTCATGCTGATTTTCACGCTGAAAAATTTACTTCAATATTTAAAGCTTAAAATAACTGATAAATTATTCGTTGTAAAGTAATAGTTCTTTAAATGACTTTCAGTAACAATGTTGAATTGAACGTTATTTAGAAAATATAAATCTTTCAGAACATAGAAATTCGTAAACAGTAAAACGTTTAATGAACTGAACTGCGAAAAAAATAGTAACAACGTTGAAAATCTTAACTGTGAGAATAACTCAGCAGTATTGTTGAAAAGAACGTTGCTAAGAAACGTAATACAGTTATAAATTCATTGATAATTTAAGCTAAAACAGGAAAAAGAAAACAGCAACAGCGTTGAAAATAGTAGTTGTGTAAATATCTCAGCTGTATTGTTGAATATAACGTTGCTAGGAAATGTAAAACTGTTATAAAATCATTGATAATTTAAATTAACAAGAAAAATCAAATAACAGTCACAGAAATGAAAAAATAAGTCTTAAAAAATAGCATGGAAAATCACGAAAAACTAACAACGCATAAATTCAATTTTGGCTTGTCTCCTACTTTAAAGTTCTGTACTTTTAACTAAGTTGGTTTTCGGCTGAAACGAATTGGCTTGTTTAACCAAAACTGAAATATATGCAAACCCGTTAGCACCAAGCATAGAAAAAAATGGAAATTGCAACAAAAGATAGATGGAAAGCAATACCAATGACTAAACCAAAAATACTTGGTCTTGAAATTCTCTTATCAGAAATTCAATTTAAAAGATTAAAATTAGGTCTTGTTCCTTATCAAATGGAAGATAAGTGGTTTATTTATTACGAAAACAACCATGTTTTCTTCCACCGTTCATGGACCAGGTTTGAAATTTTCAGAGCTAAAATAAATAGTCTTGACAATGGATGTTACTCTATTAACGAATTTTATGTTGAGCAAAACGAAGAGATATATAATGAGCTCCATGATCAAAACAATATATCAAACTTCAAATCTCAAATTGAATACTTATCAAATAGAAAAATTAATAATCATGTAAAAAATGCGATATTTGGTGTTGTAGTTGGAGATGCTTTAGGTGTTCCTGTTGAGTTTAAAAGCAGAGAATATTTAGCCCAGAATCCTTTAACTGATATGATTGGTTATGGAACCTATAATCAACCAGCGGGAACATGGTCTGATGACAGCTCTTTGACTTTGTGCTTAGCTGATGTATTATGTAATAACTTTGATTTACAAACTATTGGAGATAGTTTTGTAAAGTGGTATTTCGATAAATTATGGACTCCACATGGAGATGTTTTTGATATTGGAATTTCAACAAGAGAGGCAATTCTTAGATTAAAAAATGGAGAAAAACCTGAAATAGCTGGTAATTGGGAAGAAAATTCAAATGGAAATGGTTCGTTGATGCGAATTTTACCATTAATGTTTGAAATTCAAAATTTGAGAAAGTCAAAAGATCGATATAATTTAATCAAAAAAGTTTCTAGTATTACTCATGGACATGTAAGGTCATGTTTGGCTTGCTTTTATTATTTAGAGCTAGCTAGTTTTATAGCTTCTGATGGTATAGGTTACCCTTTAAAAGATGCATACTCATTCGCTAATTTCTCGTTTAAAAAGTTGGTTGAAGAAATGGAGATAAACCCTGAGGAAACTAAACTTTTTAAGAGAATTACTGATGGAAAAATTACTAGTTTAACAGAATTTGAAATTCAATCCACAGGTTATGTTCTTCACACTTTAGAGGCATCTATATGGTGTTTGTTAACAACTAAATCTTATCAAGAAGCTGTTCTAAAAGCAATAAATCTTGGAGAAGACACGGACACTACAGGTGCGGTTGTTGGTGGTCTAGCAGGTCTATTTTATGGGGTAGATTCTATTCCTAAAAAATGGATAGAAACAATTGCTAGAAAAAATGATATAGAAGATTTAACTAATAAGCTATCCGATAAATATAAAATTGCCAGGTGCTAACACTGTATAAAAAACATAGGGCAAGCCTAACATTGTTCGAAAGGTTTGGACTTATCCGCTATGCCACCAAATATAAAATTTGGTGTTTCAATATTGAAAATAAACACAAAACATTATATTTGGCTTAGTTATAAACCTAAAGTTAGAGCTAAGCCTCTGCCCTACGTTTCTTATACTCACCGTTGCCCACAATTAGAAAAAAAGTTCCCTAATTGAAATGAATAGTTCACTCATTATAGATTTTAACGACTAAAAAAGGAATGTAGTTTTGAATAAACTACCAAATTATGAATAGAATAACTATTGCACTACTTCTCATTTTTCCGACTTTCCTATTGAGTCAAAATAATTGTGAAAAATACGTCGAGAAATATATTCCGACTGATTTGAATGACGCAATCTCTTTTTTTGAATGTAAGTGGACAAAAGAAAGCCTAAACGAATTTAAAATTAAAGAAGAACAAAAAGCAACTTCTGAACTACATTTCGGAACTGGAAGGTCATTAAGAAATAATTGGAAACTTTGGGCTGGAACTTCTGACTTATCCAAATTCTTTAGAGATTTAGGAATTAATCACCCTGATGATATGTCTAGTATCATATTGACTTCACTTCATAGAAAACTTAACGGAATTGAGATTGAATTAGATAATCAAATAAAATACTATAAAGGTTATTGGGCTGAATCTGAACGGAAAGAAAATGAACAAAAAAAAGAAGAATTTAGTGAATTTAAGATTGGCGACATTGTTGAATTTCTATATGAATATGATTTCGTATCAAAACGTCAGGAAAAAAAATATATGAACGATAAGTGTTTCGCTACTGGAAAAGTAATTGACCTGAATAAAGAAAAAATTGAGCTAAAAATTAAACTAATAAAGAGTTGCGACAAAAAGGGAATTATTGTTCTTGAATATGATGTTTGGGACAAAGTAGATGGAGAATATAAAAAGATTGAAGAAGACAAAATTGAGATTATGAAAAAAGGAGAAACTCGATGGACTTCATACAGTTTATGGGAAACAGCGGAATAATAACTGTGGGCAACACCGTATATAATTTATTGCTAGTTCTAGCCTACTTACGAAAGTCCTCGCGGACTTTCTTGGACTGTGATTATTTACTAAATTAGTTGCTCAAAACACGCAACAAACCATATACAACACCGTTACCCAACATTTGAAAAAAAACTTTGAACATAACAGCAAGCTTCTAAAAATCCTCTTGAGGGAGAATATTTATTTTGTTATTGGTTTGATAATTATAACACCTATTTATTATTATCTGAAAAAAGGAGAGGAATTTGTTTTGGACTTTTTGTTTGTCAAAATAATGTCTGTGATTTTCTTAATCTATAATCTACCGAATTTCATTATTTATTTTAACTACTACAAAGAAAATAAGAATATAAAAATTAAGATTGACACAAAAATCAACAGCATCGGAATTGTCAAAAACGGAGTATCAAAACAATATGAAATAACGGAAATAAAATCTTCAATTTATCATTTAGGAATTTATTACAAAAATCGGATTGACAACGCAATGCGCTGGAAAATGATAAACTCTGAACTTGCATATTGGGATTTGGAATTTAATAATGGAGACAGATATTATATTTCAAACTTAATTGTGGACTTTCTACACGACGAACCAATTGTGGAGAATACAAAGTATAGATTTAGAATGTTTCAATACATTAACAAATCCGACTCTAAAGAAGCTTTAACTTTAAAACAAGAATTGGAAAGGCAAAAAGAAAAAAGTCTAACGGAAAAGTTTGTGGAAAAATTTAAAACAAAATCTGAAACGGAATTGAACGAAATTTTGGCTAACAAATCAAAATATCAGAAAGAAGCTGTCAAAGCAGTTGAAATAATAATGGGAAATAAAAACGTTGGGTAACAACGTGTATAAAACATAGCTAATAAGTGTTAAATCGAAATTTTTGTGCTTATTTACAAAGACCGCCAAATTTTTAATTTGGCTTTTAAAAAATGATAAATTAAAAACAAAATATAAAAATTCGGCTCTGTGTTAATCCGAAAAGTTAGTGTCTTTTTACACGCTACGTTTCATACACTAGACCGATGAATTGCATTCTCCTACGTCGACCCAATAGGCTACATCTCGTTTCTCTCGATTCTCGCCCATTGGGAAAATGCAATTCATCGCAGCGCTATGTCAGATTACATATGGCAGTAGGATAAGAGAACTCTTGCCAAATACGACGCTTAACGGAAGAAAATAACGCAACACATCATGTCACTATATGTAATCTGGTCGTCAATTTTTATTCCCAATAAATGAAAAAAACGAAAAAGTTTTTTCCTATATTTCCATAAAAATTCGCGGACTCCACATAGCGCTGCGTTGTACACAATTTTCCAAAAAAGAATGACATTTGACGATTTAAAAGAAAAATATTCAGCCCGAACTCAAGCATTTCCATCAAATTCACCTGAACCAAATGAAACGGATTTGAATGAATTAATTGAGAAATATAATTGTAGTTATCCAAAGTCATTTATTGATTTTCAGCTCAAATATTGTAAAGAAGTTCCTATTGGTGATTTTGCTTTTGAAGGGTTTGGTTTCGCTAATAAAAATTTGGAACCTTATATGAATTTAGAAGAGGTTTTAAAAGATTATGTTGAGTTAGACTTCCCAAAATACTTGACACCTTTTAGACAAGATAATGGAGATTTCTGGTGCTTTGACAATCGAAGTTCTGAAAGTGAATTTCCTGTAGTTGTTTTTGACCACAACTCGAATGGAATTGAATCTGACCCTAATTATAAATGGAAAAATTTTATTGATTGGATTGACAAAACTATGGAAGATGAATATTAATAATTATTTTTTATAAAAATGGTTTTTAAAGAAAAGACAACGGACAATGAACTTTATGTATATCTCAATGGAAAATTGATTTACAAAAAATGGCTAAAGACGGGTGAATCAAAAGTATTTGATGTAATGGCTTATGATAAATACACATTGAAATCAATAACAAAAACGGAATAAAAATAACTGTGTACAACACGGTGTATAAAACATAGCTAATAAGTGTTTAACCCAAAGGTTTGTGTATATTTAGAAAGTCCGCCAAATTTTTAATTTGGCTTTTAAAAAGAGAAAAATTAAAAACAAAATATAAAAATTTGGCTCTGTGTTAAACCGAGAAGTTAGTGTCTTTTTACACGCTACGTTTCATACACAAGTCCGTTGTACAGCATTACAAAAAAACATCGAAATTTATTTCAAGGAATGATTTATACCTACTGAGTTCCTCTTTAATATTTGCATTTTTTTCAACATCGTGAAATTGTAAGGATTTAATTAGTTTCAACCCTAAATATCTGTTCATACCATGAAATCCTGACAGAACACTTTCATCAACACTTAATTGATTGAAAAATTCATTCGGCATTGTAAACGCTTCTTTAGGAGCATTCCAACTAGTAGTAAGAATATAACTCTTCCCTTTTAATAATCCGTCTGTTCCATAATTGATTTTTGGGTTATCAAAACTTCTACCATCACTATTCCAAAGCCCGTTATTATAACCTGCTGTTAACACTTCATCTAAATATTTTTTGAACTTAAAAGGTATTGAAAACCACCAAATTGGAGTGTGATAAATAATAATATCAGCCCATATAAATTTTTGAACTTCTTTATCTACTTCATAATCATTATTTATTTCAGTAATTCTAACTGTGTAACCTTTCTTATCTTTAAAAAACAATGCACTTATTGTAGATAAAGATTCATTAAACTCTCCTTTTGAAACAGCAAAAGCGTGCCAACCATTTATTATTAAAATATTTTTCATTTTATTTACTTTTTAGATTCTTCAAATATATTAGCAACAAATTCATTATCAAAATAATAGAAATCATACCTTTGTATCATAAAAATAATAGAAATGGTGAATTTAGAATGGTATAGAACTTTTAAAGCTGTTTATGAGGAAGGAAATCTAACAAAAGCTTCTAAAAAACTCTTTTCTTCACAACCAGGAGTCAGCTTACATATTAACTCTTTAGAATCATATGTAGGGTATAAACTTTTTGAAAGAACATCAAGAAATATGATTCCGACAGAGAGAGCTATAATATTATATGATTTCATTTTAGACTCATTACAAAAATTAGAAAAATCAGAACGTCATTTTAAGAAAACTGGATTAGGAAATAGGCAAACGATTAGTATAGGAATGTGTTCTGAAATTTTCGAAACTTTTTTTGAACCAAATATGAATCGTTTTAATTTTGATATTATAGCACATTTTGGAGAATATCCACAAATGCTAAAAGAATTAGATGAGGGTCTTTTAGACTTAGTTATTACTCCAAAAAAGAATAATAATAAAAACATTAATTACACTTCTTTTTTTAATCAGAAAATATGGCTTGTCGCTAACAATAAATTAGAAACTGAAAAAATTGAACAGGCAATTAAAAATAACAATTTAGACGTATTAGAAAATGAATTTAAAAATCAAATTTGGTATAGCTCTTCAAACGTAACTGGATTTATAAAACAATTTTGGCTTTTAAATTTCAATAAAAAACAATACAATAAGCCTAATTATATTGTTCCTAATATGAATTCAATTATTAGGTGCATAAAAAAAAGTAAAGGGATTGCTTTAATTCCTAGTTTTTTGTGTCAACAAGAATTAGATAATAAAAACATTAAGCTAATATGGAAAGGGAATAATGAGTTGAGAGACACCTTTTATTTTGCTAAGAAAAATAACTTAAGAATTAAAAGTGAAATATCTAAAATAGAAAAGATAATAATCTTTGAAACTTCAGAATATCTTGAAAAAGAAAACGCTGTACAACAATGGCTATAAGTAATGCGGGCGAAGTTGCAAACTTGAAGTTTTGTGCATTGTATTCCGCTCGCAATTTGTATATTTATTGAAGAAATTAAAAAATATAAAAAAGACTCGCTATGGTCAGTGCTAAACCGAAAGTTTCGGCTTTGAAAACCCGCACTACTCATAGCCTAATCGTTGTGCATAATGTCCGAAAAACGAAATCTGAATTGAACAAAATACCTAAAAATATAAAATACTCTATATTCGGAATATCTGCTTTGATATTTTTTTCGCTTAATTCTATGTTTGGAATTAACTTAATCATTGGCACAATAAATCTGATTCAAAAAATAACAGGATATCATTTTGGAATATCAACAAATACTTTGGATTATCTGACTTTTGCTACAATTCCAATTTTCGGAATGATACTCAATTCGAAACGGAATGAATTCAAAGTGTCGGAATTAATTGTGGATATTATATCGATTCTGTTTTGGAGTCTAATTGTCATCGGAATCGGACTTTTTTTGCTTATTTATTTTGGCAGGAGTTCCAATCCATTAGTTCCAGAATATTTGCTAATTGAACCGTTTGATTTATACTCTACATTATTAATCGGAATTGGAATTGGAACACCATTCTTATTAATAAAGCGGAATAAAAAAATGAACGAAATAAACGAGATTAGAGTAAAAAATTGAAAAAACACTATGCACAACAATGTATAACCGCAATTACGGCGGATTCGACTACGTCCGAATCCACTCGGAATTGCTAAAGTCTGTACTAAACCGAAAATTAACGCATATTAACCCGTAACTGACGGTTATACTAGACCGATGAATTGCATTCTCCTACGTCGACCCAATAGGCTACATCTCGTTCCTCTCGATTCTCGCCCATTGGGAAAATGCAATTCATCGCAGCGCTATGTCAGATTACATATGGCCGTAGGATAAGAGACTTTTTGCCAAACACGACGCTTAACGGAAGAAAATAACGCAACACATCAAGTCGCTATATGTAATCTGGTCGCCAATTTTTATTCCCAATACATAAAAAAAACGAAAAAGTTTTTTCCTATATTTCCATAAAAATTCGCGGACTCCACATAGCGCTGCGTTGTAGCCAATTTAAGAGAACATCGAAATTGAATGTTAGAAGGAGAATATATTAAAAATAATACACGATTTTGTAAACCACCAAGGTTCAATGAAAATGACCTTATAGAAAGAAATATCATTTTCATTTATTCGGACACTATCGAAGAAGATATAGCCAATTTGTTAAAAGAAGATGGAATAAATACTATTCGCCTGACCTCTCATACCTACAAACTTGATAACATTGATTTTTTAAAAGATTATGATTTGAGTTTCATTGAATCTATTGATTTATTAAGCGACTCAATTACAAATATAGACGGGATATATAGCTTAAAAAACTTAAAACATATCAACTCTGAAAAATCTACAATTGACTACACAAAATTTGAACATCTTAAATCTATTGGAATTGAGTTAGTTAATAAATACAACATTGAAACATTGTCTAAGATGACAAGTTTAGAGAGGTTAAGCCTTCTAAATAAATACAGTGAAACTGATTTAACAAAAATCTCTGGGAACAAAAAAATGAAAGAGTTAACAATAAGAGGAAGTAAATTAAAATCTTTAAAAGGTTTGGAAAATTTCCTTGAATTAGAAAGCCTTAACTTATTTCATAATCGAAGTTTATTAAGTCTTAAGGGGATTAGTGAAAAACATATTAATCTAAAAAAAATTTATATTTACATAGCACCAAAGCTATTTACTGTTAACGAATATTTAATTAAACTTCCTAAATTGAAATTTTTACAATTAGAGGCTAAAAAAATAGATTCTTTTAAATTTCTTGATTCACTAAATGAACTTGAACTTGTCGGAATTCATAACTTACTGAATGAAAGTGAAGATGGAGATAAAAAACCTCTAATTAAAGCTTTAAAACGGACTAATGGACAAATATGGTAAAAGTACTGTGTACAACACGGTGTATAAAACATAGCTAATAAAGGCTTAACCGAAAGGTTTGTACTTATTTACAAAGACCGCCAAATTTTTAATTTGGCTTTTAAAATATAAAAAATTAAAAACAAAATATAAAAATTCGGCTCTGTGTTAATCCGAAAGTTCGTGCCTTTTTGCACGCTACGTTTTATACACAAGACCGTTGGCAACAAGCTGAAAAAATTACGAATGAAAAACAAAATACTGATTTTATTACTGACTTTATCATCTATAATTGGCTTTGGTCAGAACTCAAAAGAAAATGTCTTATATGTTGTCGATTCAATTCCAGTAATAGAAGAACCGAAAGAAGGGTTTGGAACTTTAACGGAAAACGAAATTGATAATGTTGTTGTGGTAAAAGACAAAAAAGTTATAGAATCTTCTGGTTACAAAGATTTGGATGGAATTATTTATGTTTTCACAAAAGAATATGTCAAAAGACCAGATAGCATAAAAGCAATTCCTACAACTAAATTAATGACCAAAAAAAATGCTACTTGGTATCTAAAAAATAGTTCTACACCATATTCAGGGAAATTTATTGACTATTATCTAATTGGGAAAAAACAAGGCGAAGGAATTTTGTTTAATGGAAAACTAAAAGGTAAACGCCTACTCTACCATTTAAGTGGAAATATATCTGACAAGATAGAATACGAGAACGGAATTTCAAACGGACTTGAACAAAGATTTTATGAGGATGGAACTTTAATGCAAAAAGGAAATTTTAAGAATGGAAAGGAAATTGGAATTTGGGAAATGTATCATCCAAACAGACAATTAAAACAACGTACAAACTTTGTTAACGGAAAAATGGACGGAGAATCCGTTTCTTATTATTCAACAGGAGAAATTAAAGGTAAAAATGTTTACAAAAATGGAGTTTATCAAAAAGATAAAATAAACGACAAGCTTTTCAAACTTTATAATGAATCACAGGAATTATATAAACAAGTAAACCATAAAGGAGCGATAAAAAAACTGGATAAAGCTTTAGAATTGGACTCAAATTGGGCAGAAGGATATTTTGCGAGAGGAACTATGAAATTAAATAATTTTCAATTTGACGAGGCAATTAAGGATTTTGATAAAACTCTCGAAATTGAGCCTTATTTTACAAATGCATATTCAAATCGAGCTTTTGCTATTTTAAGAAAACACGAACTTGGAAATGGTCGGACTTTATCAAAATCAAAAGACATCCAAATAATCGCTTCAAAGGAAACTGAAATACCAAAATCGGAATTGGCTAAAATTTGTGCTGATTTGAAAAAAGCTGTATCACTTGGAGATGATAATTGGATGGTTTTAGAAGCATTGAAAAAACATTGTAAGGAATAAAGCCAGTTGCCAACAATGTATAAAAATAATAGCGGTTTAATCGCTAAAACGAAAGTAAGTAAATATAAAAAAGGTCTGTGTTTAACCGAAAAGTTAGTGTATAAAAATCCGCTACTATTCTTATACTAGACCGATGAATTGCATTCTCCTACGTCGACCCAATAGGCTACATCTCGTTCCTCTCGATTCCCGCCCATTGGGAAAA
>CANLOV010000011.1 GCA_947492955.1 uncultured Cellulophaga sp.
AGAGATTTAATATATTTAATCCTAATTAAAACTGTAACGGTTTTTTAGGGCTAGTCAAAATAAATAATATTATTTTTTAGTCCCTGATGCTCCTTTAGCAACGTGTTGTTTTTTTCTTTTAGAAGTATAACTCATAATACTCTGGTAATCCCCACTATTGTATACATGAGACAATCCCCAACGTAATATCTCAGTAGGTTCTTTCTCGTTATCAACCGTTCTATCTAAACCAATAGCATGTGCATTAACACCTGGTATTACAGACATAATTTCAAAATTAATTCCATCTGGTGACCATTGTACAGTGTTTTTCTCTGGACCATCTGTTGTAATTAATGCTGCTATACCTCCATTATAAGGCCAAACACATATTTCATGTCCACTATTACTTATTGGGTTATATGGAGACTTTACATAAGGACCTTCTGGTTTATCTGCTATTGCAACACCATGACGTATTTGTCTTCCTCCAAAAGTAATTTCTTCTCCCATTTGCTCTCCTTTATAATATAGATAGAATTTTCCTTTATAAGGTATAATACATGGATCATGAACTTTATGACTATCAAAATCTCCTCTTTTTTCTACTAAAAACCTATTTTGCTCTTCACCTTTCCAAATACCATTATCCGCAGGGCTTAATATAGGCTCTTTACTTTTTGTCCAAGGACCATCTGGAGAATCTGACCAAGCTAAACCAACTTGATTTTTAACTCTAACACTATATGGTGACTTTACTGTTTGGTAACATAAGTAATATTTATTTTCGTGTTTCATGATTTCAACCGTAAATACAGATCTATCATCATATTCACCTTTTTTACCCCTAGCTACAGCCAAACCTTCTTCTTTCCATGTTTCACCATCTTCAGAAGTTGCATACCATATATCACAACGATCCCAAGGAAATACCTTATCATTTTCTACATCTCCTCCAAAACCTTGGCTAGGACCAACACTTTTAGTATACCAAACATAATACTTCCCATTTTCTTTTATCATAGCACTTGGGTCCCTACGCACTACACCTTCCTCATAAGCTAAATCTCCTTTTAATGGTTTTAAAGGACCAAATTGAATAAACCATTCATTACCCAAATCTGTTGGCCATTTTAAAGCTCTCTTTGTAGCAGCACTTAAGTGATTTATATCTGATATCCCTAACTTATCTATCTGCTCTTCTGATATTTCTGTAGTTTGTTTACTATCATCCGACACCACATCTTTGTCCTCTACCTTTGTGTTACATGACACTACAAGAGCTAATGTTGCTAAAAAAACTGGTAATTTTCTGTTTTTTTTCATTTGTATTCTATTGGTTATTATTTACTTATAAATTATTATTACTTATTTATTTTGTATATCTAAAAAAAGTATCATTTCCTTACAAAATCACAATGTCATATGTAAATCAAGCATAAAAAATAATTATTGGCAAATTAATTAGCTTTTTGTAAATATTTCTTAAAATATAAAATTACATTTTTTATCAAAAAAACAAATTAACACAATTAAAAACGCAACATCTTTAATTTAACTATACAAAAACTAAACAATTCACTATTTTTGCCTCCAAAAAAAATGTAAAAACTTGACATTTTTTTTGTAAATTACTGTTTTCATTAGCCTTACATCATTTACATAGCTAAACAATATGTAATTTACCCTAGATTTTACGCACATGAAATACTTAATTAAATTAGACATTAAAGCATATTTATATTTTATTATGACCAAAATACACTTGCTTATTATTATATTTTACCTATCAATTTCTTCATTATTTTCACAAAAATTAACAAATAATAGTAAATCAACAGATTCATTATATTCAAAATATCAATATTCTGATAGCATTATTAAGCATTACAAAAAAAACATTGACTTATACAAACAAAAAAAAGATACTCTAAATACCATTAATTCTTTATTTGAATTATCTGAGCATTATGCACATATTGTTGATTATGGCAATTCTTATGATGGTTACTGGGAAGCACTAATTTTGGCAGAAAAATCCAATGATATCAATTCTAAATCTAGAATATATCAGGCACTAGGATGGCTATATCTTTTTTACCGAAGAGATAATGAAGCTATAAAACATTTTAATTTATCATTAAAATTAAAAAAACAATTACGCAAACAAGAAAACCTATATCCAACTTATTTATCTAGTGATTATTTTGCTCTGGTCAACTTATATCGTACGAATAATGACATTAAAAATGCAAAAAAATATCTAGACAGCTGTTATACCATACAGAAAACAATAAACGAAAAAAATTATTATTTAGATGCAGAAGCTGCCTATGTTAATGCTTATAATAAGGAATATGAGAAAGCATTATCAAATTTAAATGGTGCCGAAAATTATTTTAACACCAATAACCCCTCCTATCTTGTTATCATAAATTATTTATATGCGAAAGTATATTATATGATGAATAACAAACAAAAAAGCATCGATTACTACATAAAATCCTTAAGCTTAACGAAACTTCATCAAAAACACACCAATTACACTTTAATGATTCACGAGGCATTAGCTAATTTATATGCAGAAATTAAAAATCATAAAATGGCATATTTTCACTCTAATAAAGCTATAAAGTTAAATGAAAAAATATTTGGAAGAAAAAGCAAAAACAATAGGTATCTTTTTGAAATTAAAGATAAACATAGACTTCAAAAAGAAAAAGAAAAAACATTAATAAAAGAACAACACATTGCTAACCTGGAGAGTGCAGAAAAGGTATGGTGGTTAAAACTGATATTAATGGGGGTTGTTATTTTATCACTAATATTATATGGTATATTATTATTAAAAAATATAACCCGAAAACATAAATTAGAAAAAAAGGTATTAGCCGAAAAAAGAAAAATGGAATTACAAAAAACTAATTCCATTTTAGAATTAAAAAATAAAGAACTTACTACTTCTGCTCTTCAACTAATTGAGAAAGAAGAGTTCATAGAAAAATTAAAGGGTATTATATCTAAGAATAATAATACAGTTGATATTAAAACAATTAATAGAATGCTTAACAGCGTTCAAGGATCACCTGGTAGTAATTGGAAAGAATTTGAAACAAGATTTACAATGATAAATCAAAGTTTCTATAAAAAAATTAAAGAAAGTTTTCCTAATCTTGGTAAAACAGATTTAAAAATTTGTGCACTGGTTAAATTAGATTTTTCAAGTAAAGATATGGCTTCTTTATTAGGTATATCAATAGAAAGCGTACACACATCAAGACACCGGTTAAGAAAAAAATTAAATTTAAAAAGAGATGATAATTTAACCGATTTTATATCAACTTTTTAAAGCTAACATTATATATTTATTTTATATCACAAAATAAATATATAAGACATTAACCTAAAAAAAATATAGCCTCACCAAAACCGTAATCTAAAGAAATTATAGCTTGCGGTTTTTTGCATCATGCTTTTAAATATGAAAAAAACACCTCACTTTTTTTCAAAAATATTTTTCCAATAAAAACTTTTCGGTATTTCTCTTTGATGTTTTTTTGTAGCTATTTTACTACTTTTGGGGGTTATTGCTAAAACAAAACAAAAACACTTAAACACCTAAAAAACAACAAGTTAACATAAAATATGTCAAGTTTTGTTAGTTGTAGTGTTGTTAATGTTTTGCATTAAATAAAACAAAAATGTTAAGTTTTTGTCAAGTGTTAATCTTAAGATGAGATTATTAATAACATTAATTTTACACTCAACTGAATTCAAATTATCAAAAAAACGTATTCATAATTGCGTATTTGATAATTAACTTAAACTAATTTTTAATATGAAAAAAATGAATTTTTTTTGGAAGGAAACATTTATGACGATGTTATTTCTTCTGTGCTTTAGTGCTTCTACATTGTACGCGCAAGAAAGCATTAAAGGACAAGTTGTTGACGAATTAGGAATACCCCTACCGGGTGTCACTGTAATTGTTGACGGAACAACAAATGGTGCAGCAGCCGATATTGATGGTAATTTTACAATTTCTGCATCTACTGGAGATGTACTATCATTCTCTTATGTTGGTTTTAAAACTAAAAGAGTAACTGTTGGTTCTTCTAAAACATTATCTGTAGTAATGGAAGAAGATACGGAAGCCTTAGAAGAAGTAGTTGTAATTGGTTATGGTGCTCAAAAAAAGAAAGAAGTTACTGGAGCAGTGGCAAACGTAGGCGCCGAAGCCATCTCTAAAACTGCTACAGCCGATTTAGCTACTGCTCTACAAGGAAAAGTTGCAGGTGTTAATATCCAAGCAGCAAATGGACGACCTGGTGCAGCAGCAAATGTTCAAATTAGAGGTATCGGGTCTCTTAACGGCTCTGACCCTTTATATGTTGTGGATGGTATTCCTTTTAATGGAAACCCAAACATTGCTCCAGAACAAATAGAGTCTATTGACATTCTTAAGGATGGTGCTTCTGCTTCTATTTATGGAGTAAGAGCTAGTAATGGTGTAATTTTAATTACAACAAAAAAAGGTAAGGCAGGAAAAGCAAAAGTAAATTTAAGTACTTATACAGGAATCCAAAACATTACTTCTGGTACTCCTCTTTTAAATACAAAACAAGCAGTATATGTTGAAGAAATAAAATTACAAGCTTTAGGAAGAGACCCTTTAATTTTTTCTTTTAACCCTAATTTATTTGAAAATGATTCTGATTTTGTAGGTGATGTACAAAACAATAATGCCGTAATTAGAAACTACAATTTAGAAGCATCTGGAGGAGTTGAAAACCTTACATTAAATTTAAATGCAAATCACTTTAATCAAGAAGGTGTTTTGATTAACTCTGATTTTAACCGTACTACAACGAGACTTACTGCTCAATACAAGAAAGACAAACTTAAAATTTTCGGTACTATAGGGTTAACTGAAGAAAATAGAACTCGAGAACCATTTGCTTTGTATGAATATTCAATTTCGCAAGCCCCTTACAATCCTGCTTTAAGTGATATACAATCTGCTGGGCAAAATACGGTACTAATTCCTGCTCAAAATGAAATTTTATTTAGTTTTTTATCTAGAGAATTAGAAACCGTAAATGAAAGCAAGACTAATTCATCTAACGTAGCTATAAGTTTAGAATACGAATTCTTAAAAGGTTTAAGCAATAAAGTTAGAGTTGGTAGAAATACCTGGAATTTCAGAAGTAAGTTATTTCAACCTCAATATTTAGTATTTAATTTTCAGGGAGATTTAAGTCCTGCTGCATCTAGGCAACAATCATTGCTTAATGAACGCTTTACTTTTAACCAATCAGATGTTTTTGAAAACATATTAACATATAAAACGTCTTTAGGGAAACACAATTTTACACTAACAGGTGTTCTAACATATGAAAAGCAAACTAGTAAACAATTAGGTGTTGGAGTAATATTTAGTGAAGAAGCTTCAAATGACATACAAACTTTAGGCGCTGGATCTGAGCCAATTGCGCCAACCAGTTATAATGAAACTAGAGCTATAGCGGGTAAAATTGGTAGGTTACTATACAATTATGATGGAAAATATTTATTCTCTGCTAGCCTTAGAAGAGATGGTTCTTCTGTGTTTAACAAAGATTTCAGGTATGGTACTTTTTACGGTTTATCTGCTGGTTGGAATATTCATGAAGAAAATTTCTTTAATGTAGACGCAATAAGTAGTTTAAAGTTAAGAGGTAGTTATGCTGAACTAGGAAACCAAGGGGCTGCACCTTTCTCTGGACAGGAAGTAATAGAAACTGGTGCAAATTATTTATTCGGTAGTGAAGAAGAGCTAACATTTGGACAAACTCAAAGACGTCTTGTAAACCCTGCCTTAACATGGGAAACCAATATTTCTACAAATATTGGTTTTGATTTAGGCATGTTTAATAATAAACTATCTATCACGGCTGAATACTATGAAAAAAATATTGAGGACATGTTATTACGCCAAAGACTTCCTGCTTCTTTAGGTACTTATCAAACAAGAGATATCAATGCCTTTTCTAGTCTATTTGTTAATGCTGGTGATATGACAAATAAAGGAATTGAAGTTTCTGTTAATTATAGTGATGAAACAGATTATGGTTTAAAATATAGTATAGGTGGTACTTTTACAAAAAATAAAAATGAGATAACCAACTTAAACGGAATCACTAGAGGCTTTGGTGGCGGTAGACCATCGATAACTATCCCTGGTGTAGATGAAACTACTTTTTTAGCTGAAGGTTTTGAAGCGGGCGCTTTTTTCTTACTACAGCATGATGGTATTATAAAGACAAATGAAGAATTAACTGCATACAGACAAATTGACCCTTCTGCTCAACTAGGAGATGCAAGATATATTGATGTATTAACAGTTGATACAAACGGTGATGGTGTCCCAGACGCTGGAAACAATTCACTAGGAGATGAAGATAGAGTATATGCTGGCTCTGGTCAATCAGATTTTGAAGCTGGTTTAAACTTAAGTTTAGAATACAAGAATTTTGATTTTTATGTTCAAGGTTTTTATTCTTATGGATCAGAAATATTTAATGGAGCAAAATTAGCTGCATATGCAAACGGAAGACATGAAGATTTATATTATGCTTGGACTCCTCAAAATCCAAATTCAGATATAGCTACTCCAAGACAAGGACGTACGCACAATAATGTTAGAGCTAGATCGGATTACTTTTTAGAAGATGGTACATACCTAAGAATCAGAACTTTATCTCTAGGATACACAATACCAACTAAAAGCTTTGGTATAGAAAAAGCTAGAGTTTATTTATCATCCGTAAATCCATTTACTTTTACAAAGTATGAAGGTTTTGACCCAGAAGTTGGTGGTGATGGTTTACTTACTCGTGGTGTAGATATAGGAAATTATCCAGTAACACGTCAATTTATACTAGGAGTTGAATTAAGCTTTTAATAATTTTAAAAAAATAATTATGAAATTTATAAAGAAAAACATTTTAAAGCTTATGATGCTTTCATCATTGGTTTTTACAAGTTGTAACGAAAATGATTTCTTGGATGAAGTAAATCCAAATTCAATTACTTCTGCAACATTTTGGCAATCTGAAAAACAATTTAATAGTGCTTTAACTACGGCGTATGCTGCATTACAGTTTCAGGCTATTAGTGGTGCTGGTCTACAATTCGAAATGGCTATGAGTGACCTTGGTGGTGCAGAAACATGGCAGCAAACTTATGTATATACAATTCTAGGTCAAAATGATGCTACACCTTATGTTAGAGAAAAATGGAATGAATCATATGTTGGGATTTTTAGAGCAAATCAAGTAATTGATAATATTAATAATAATATTGATTCTGATATATTTGTTAATAGTTCTAAAGAAGAAATAGAAGCCCAAGCTAGATTCTTGAGAGCTTTCTTCTATTTTCAATTAGTAACAACATATAATCAAGCAGTAATAAGTAAAATTCCTGAAAATCAAAGTGAATTTAATAGACCATTATCAACAGCTGATGAAGTTACGAACTCTATTATAATACCAGATTTAGAATTCGCTATTGATAATTTACCTCAAGAATGGCCTAGTAGTGATTTAGGTAGAGCTACATGGGGAGCTGCAACTGCATTATTGGCTAAGTCTTACCTTTATAACGAAGAATGGACAAATGCAGCAAACTTATTTAAGCAAGTAATTGATTCTGATATCTATTCTTTAACAGAAGACCCTATGGATAACTTTTCTCACTTAACAGAATTTAATTCTGAATCTATATTTGAGGTTCCTTATTCTGAAGATATTGCACCAGGTATACCTGGTAATGCAGTTGATGATAATTCTTTTGAATCTGGAGCAGAAGCCTCTGCTATAACACATGCATTTGCTCATTTAAGTGTAGGTGGGTTTAATGAAATTATGCCTACTTATTATTTACATGAAATGTTTACAGCTGATGAAGTAGATGAATCAAATCCAATAAATGATGGCAACATGCAATCTAAAAGAATGTCTGTTAGTATTATTCCTAGAAATGGTGAAGGAATGCTATATGGATTGCCAGTTAGCGAAAGACAAGGAATGTGGCCTTTTGGACAGAGTTCTTATGTTAAAAAATATACAAACTGGTACCACAAAGAATCTGAAGATGGCCAAAATAGATCTGGAATAAACTACAAACACATTAGATTAGCTGATGTTTATTTAATGTATGCTGAAGCTGTTTTAAATTCTACTGGTGATTATGAAACTGCTATTAATTATATTGATATGGTAAGGTCTCGTGCTGGTGTAAAAACATTAGAACAATATATGGAAGAAAATACTGGTGCTTTCCCTCAATTTCATGTAAGTGAACAGGTAAATGGTTCTAGGCCTTTAGTACAAGCTAGTGCCGCTACAGTTTTAACACATATTCAACGTGTTGAAAGACCATTAGAATTATGTTTCGAAGGATTTAGATATAGAGATTTAGTTCGCTGGGGTATTGCTAGAGAAGTTTTTGAAGATTTGCGTCAGGAAGAAATATGGAGAGAAAATAACTTAGATGCTTTAAATCTAAATGGAGGAGGAATAGCCCCTATGTTTATTGTTGAAAGAATAAGACCTGATTTTAATTTATTATTAGCTAATTATAGTTCTGTATTAGATTACTTCCCTATTCCTACTGATGAGACACAAACAAATGATCAATTAAATAATTAATAAAATTATGAAAAAGATAAAAATTATAAATAGCTATAAGTATCTTTTAGCTATTGTTGGCGGACTTATTATTAGTTCATGTGGTGAAGAATTAAATGAACCTACTTTAATCGAACCTAGTCATAGAGTTGTTTATACTTCTCAAGTTGATTTTAATAATACTATAGAAGTTGGTGGAGATATTACTTTTGGTGATGTATCTAGAGGAGTTGTATCAAGAACATGGGAATTTCCTTCTAGTGCTTCAATGAATGCTAATACATCTGATGCAATTATTAAAGCCGTTTTTAACCAACCAGGAACTTTCGATGTTACTTTAAATCAAACTTTTAAAGAAGATGCTTTTGATATAGAAAGTTCTAATACAATTGGAAAAGAAATTGACACAACATTTGTTATTACTGTTTTAGAAGAAATAAAAGCAACTTTTAAAGCAAACTATATCAATGATGATGGAACACTAGGTGATGAACTTATAATAGCAGATAATGCTTTAAACGAAGTTACCGCTGGTAAATCAATTAGATTTACAAATGTTAGTACTGGAGTTCCTGCAAATTTTGACTGGGAAATTGAAGGTGGAAGTACTTCCAATGAAACTCTTACAGGTGAAATAGATGCTCAATACAGTATTTTTAATGAAGAATACGATGTAACATTTGCTGCAACTAGAGTTAGACCTTTCGGAGGAGACACTCTTGTTGTAAAAAATCTAATAAAAACGATTCCTTCTACTGAGCCATTAGTTTTAAACAAACTTACTGATAAAGACGGTAAAATTGCTTTAGAATTTAGTAGAGCTATACTTGATAGTTCTGTTGATATAGCTGATTACAGTGTAACAATTGTAAATAATGGTACAACTATACCATCTAATATTCTAAGTGCTGAAGTAGATAGTGAACAACAAAATCTATTATTACTTGAATTAGATGGTGAAAACATATATAATGATGATGAAATTACTGTTGCTTATACTGCGGGATCATTATTTACTACTGATGGTGTTGCTGCAGACTCTTTTAACAGTAATACATTAATTTTTAATACAGTTAATATAATTGAAAGTAGCGGCACAGATTACGACTATAGTTTTGAAGGGACAACAAATTCAAATTGGGTGTTTTCTGGATGGGATCCTCCATTTAATGAATATGATTTAACAGTTACTACTGATCAAGCTCAAGATGGTTTATCTAGTGCTTTAGTAAAAATGCAATCTGGTGTTGGAACAATTTTTACAAATAGAAATGCTACAGGCGATTTCAAAACTATTCCTGTTGAAACTGGTAAAGCATACGAAATTGGAATGTGGTCATATGTTACAACTGATTTAAGTGCCATAGGTACAGGAGAAAAGCCAGCATGGAGATTCTTTTGGTTTCCAGGTGTAGATTGGGGTGTTGGAGATGTTGTAGTATATGACTCTGATTTCCCAACAAATGAATGGGTATACAGCTCTACTTTTGTTACATTTAGTGAAGCTGGTGATATTCGTTTTGAGATTCGTGGATTTAATGCCCCTAGTAACCCTAATGATTTAGAAGTATATATTGATAATATTAGCGTATCTGAAGTTACATTAAGGCCTTAATAAGTAATTAAATTTAATTCTTAAAGAGCCCTCTAAAATATTTTAGAGGGCTCTTTTATTCTAAGAGAAGCAAATAATCCTCGAGGCAAGCCCACGAGGCATTAACTCAAAATAGATTTAATTAATCCGATTTATACAATACTTCATATTCTTGCTGCTTTCCTTGATTTTTAACATATTGAGCGATAATCTTCTCATTACTGTGACGCCCTACAGTATTAATATAAAATCTACTACCCAAGAAAGCACCTCCCCAAAGTACTCGTTTTACATCTGTTGCTTGAGAAAATATTTCTCTCGCGGTTATACTTTTTATTGTTAGTGCTATTTTAGTTGGACTATAACTGGAAACACTTTGCAAAAGAAAAATGAATATAATCCTCATCTAATCCTATTTAAAGAAAATGAATCTCATATCTATTTTCTATATCTCTACATACACGTTTCAAAATTCTATCAACTCTTATCTCTTTGACTCAATACTAAGCAACGATATTTTGTTGAACAGACCAAATGGTATAGCAATAATGATACATTATGACTTTTATGAATATGAATACTTGAGCTCACGCTCAAAGATTACTACTTTTTTAGTGCGAGGCAAGCCTCGGGGTATTATCCTAGAAAAAAAAGACGGTTAAAACCGCCTTTTTAATTTCCCCAAACATTAATTAATCCTATTTTTTTATTGGTAATGTAACAGTATGTGTTGTCGATAATGGCTTAACTCCATTAGCCCCTTTATCTGTATAACTAGCAGTAATAACAATAAAATTATTGTTATCTCCTTTTTCTGGTATAAAAACACCTTTCATTGGTAAAGATTCCTTTTTTACCTCTTTATTTGCTAATGATAATATCCATGATGTAATCTGAGTTAATTCTTCTTCTGTAATATTTGGATGAGCAGGCATACTAACTTCGCCCCAAACTCCGTTACCCCCTACTTTAAGTTTATTTTTTAAATACTTCTGAGCATTTTTATCATTTTTATACTTTTTTGAAACATCTCTATATGATGGTCCTACAGACTTTTCTTTTTCTTTATGACAGGCTCTACAATCCATTGTTTGCGTTAACACTTTTCCTGTAATAGTAGCAGAAGCTTCCTGATGTCCAACCGATTTTGATGCTTTATCATAACTCTCTAAATAATCTACAGAAACATATATATTTTCTTTCTCTAATTCACTTTCATCTTCATCAATAGCTGTTACTATATATTTAATTGGCTTTCCTGGCTCATAAAAATCTTTATTTTCAAGAATATCTATCGTAATTTTCGGTTTTGTATTTCCTGCATATATAGTTACATCTTCACTTTCTGTTATTGCATTAGCAGCATCAGAAACATCTACACTAAGTTTATATTGCCCAGGTGTTTCGTATGTATATTTTAATTCGGGTATATCGGTTACTACTGTTTCTCCATCACCTAAATTCCAGGTATATGTCATAACATCGTTTTCTTTATCTAAAGACTTTATTGTAGCATTAATAACTAAAGGTAATTTGCCAGACGTTTTATCTATACTTAATTTTTCAACCACAGGAGCTCTATTTCCTCCGTTATAATCTATATAGCCAAGGCTAGCATTATCATTTTTAGAATACCATCCACTACCATATTCTAGCAAATATATTCTTCCATTTGGAGCTACTTCCATATCCATTAATGAATTTATTTTTACTTCTGGTGCAAATGGTTCCATTTTATTATAATCACCATTAGGAAATAGTGTTACTGCTTTCATCCAACCACGAATCCAATCATATATAATTAATTTCCCATCATAATATGAAGGTAGCGCTGTTTGTTCTGGATATAAATCGCTATAGTAAGTAGGACCTGCCATTGCATTTCTTCCTCCTTCTCCCAATTGCGGAAAATCTTTAGATTTAGCATAAGGATACCATATAAAAGCTGGTTCTGCTACTGGTAAATCTTTTAACCCTGTATTATTAACAGATATATTTTTAGGATGCTCTTTATTAAATAAATCACCACTTTCTCCTGTAGCGTAGTCATACTCTCTATAAGGATAGTTATCACCAACAAATAATGGCCATCCAAAGTTACCAGCTTTTCTTGCTTGGTTTACTTCATCATAACCTCTAGGTCCTCTTGTTTTAAAGTTGTCTTTACCTGCATCTGGACCAACCTCTCCCCAATACAAATAACCTTTTTTAGCATCAATAGATATTCTGTAAGGATTACGGTGTCCCATAGTATAAATTTCAGGTCTAGTATTCGCTGTTCCTTCAGGAAATAAATTTCCTTCGGGAATTTCGTAAGAACCATCTTCTTTCACTCTAATTCTTAATATTTTACCTCTTAAATCATTAGTATTTCCAGAAGAACGACGCGCATCGTACTGATGTTTTCCTTTTACCTGATTTAAAGGTGCAAAACCACTATTTACATACTTAGCTCCTTTATCATTAAATGGAGTAGAATTATCTCCTGTAGATACATACAATAACCCATCAGGACCAAAAGCAATAGAACCTCCTGTATGGCAACAGATACCTCTTTGACTTTCTACATCTAAAATTATTTGTTCTGATGCTATATCAAAAACATCGTTCTTAAATTGAAAACGAGATAAACGATTTACCCATTTATCCCCTTTAGGGCTATAGAATGCATATATCCAATGGTTTTCTTCATAATTAGGATCTTTTTGTAAACCTAAGAACCCATCTTCTGCATTTACTCCTTTTATACCTGTTTTATGATATACATCTAAAACACCTATTTGGCTTAATTTTTTTGTATCTTCTTTATACAACATAATTTCCCCTCTTCGCTGTGCTATTAACACATCTAAATTAGGAAGAACTGTCATTTCTGTTGGCTCAAACAATTCACCAAAAGACAGTGTTTTTTTAGTAAGTCTATCTGCATCTGGCGGAATTTGTGTTTTAGCTTTTTTATAATCTAAAACCAAGTTTTCCCCTACAGCGTATTGTATACCCCCTAATAAATGCTTTAAAAAATTAGCATTAACATAACACTCATTTGTATGCCCCAAAGCCGTATAGAAAGACCTCCCGCCATCGTATTCATGATACCAACTCATAGGATGATTTTCTCCATTTTCACCCCCTTTATAAGTTGTTTCATCTACACTAAGAATAACATTTATTTCTGGATTTATTTTCTTAAAATTATACATCTCATCTTTATGAATCCAAGTAGAATCTGTGAAAAAGTTAGTCGCTAAAAATGAATTATCTTCTACTTTATAAGTTGCCTCTTGTATTTTGGGATGCCCATTAAAATATGCCCCAACAAGGTTACCATACCATCTCCAATCGAACTCTGTATCAGTTGCGGCATGTACACCAACAAACCCACCACCAGCTTGTATATAACGCTCAAATGCTGCTTCTTGCATATGATTAAGAACATTTTCTGTAGTATTTAAAAAAATGATTGCTGAATATTTTTTTAAAATATCTTCGGTAAATAATTCCGAGTTAGAAGTTGTATCTACTTCAAAATTATTTTCTTGTCCTAATTTTTGTATTGCTGCAATTCCATTGGATATAGATTTATGTTTCCAACCAGCAGTTTTTGAAAAAACTAAAACTCTAGGATTCCCTTCTCTTTTTTTACTACAACTAGTATAAACAAACCCTAATAACACAATAAAAATGATAAAACTCTTTTTCATATATAACCTTAATAATGGAATTTTTTGTTACTTACTCGCTTATAAAGCTATAACATTAAGCTCTACAAACATCAATAATTTTATAAATTACCTATGATGCCTTGCATAAAACTTATTTAGATAAATTCTCTTTTTCAACAAGAAAAAACATTAATATATAATTAAGATTAGAAGTTTTAGATCCTTATTATTTAAATACTTTTTTCTTGACTAAATATCTACATGCCATTAAAAAACAATAATAATGGTAACTATACACTGATATTAAACTACTTAAAAGATTGTAACTATACACAATGTAAATATCTAAATAGAAAAACATTAAGGCTTTATAATAGAAAATAAAGTGCCTTATAATTTTAAAAAAAATAGCTTATTTTTTTTTGAAGAATAAACGAAATCGCTTTCGTAAAAAGCAAAGCATATTAAAATAAAAAACCTATCAAATTAATGATAGGTTTTGTGCTAAAAAATTAAGTAGCTATGTATTGTATGTATTAGATAACTTTTACATTTACTGCGTTTAATCCTTTTTTACCTTCTTGTAGATCAAATTCAACTTCATCGCCTTCACGAATTTCGTCTACTAATCCAGAAATGTGTACAAAGTGATCTTTGTCTACACCTTCTTCAGTGATGAAACCAAATCCTTTGGTATCATTGAAGAACTTTACTGTTCCTTTACTCATCTTTAAAATTTAAATTATATTTAATAATGCACAAATATGACTACAATTATTTTAATATCCAAGTATTTATTTATTATGTAGTCTTTATTTTACTTTTTAAACCCTAAATATCTAAATTAAAGATATTTATATAATTACTGTTATATTATTACCTACTTGCTAAAATTATAGCTTATTACTAGGTTTTTAATAAAAAACATAATTACAGTATTGTTCATACATATGACAATTATGGAAATAATTTTAAGAAGATAAATTCTCATTTTTACAAAAAATTAAATCTTAATACAAAAGAAAATTTAATTTATGATTAAATGCAAAGCAGCTATTTCTGTTGGAGATGGCAAATTCACTATAGAAAATATTACGGTAAATGCTCCTAAAGGAGATGAAGTTTTAGTGAAAATGAAAGCTTCTGGTTTATGCCATACCGATCATGATTCATTAACATGGGGAATGCCAATAGTTTTAGGTCATGAAGGTGCTGGTGTTGTAGAAGCTGTTGGAGAAAATGTAACTAAGTTTAAAGCGGGAGATGAAATTATATTAAATTGGGCTACACCTTGTTATGAGTGTTTCCAATGCCAAGAAGGGAATCAACATATATGTGAAAAAAACTCACCAGTTATTGCTAACCATGCAGGAAAATTACCAGGTGGCCACGTAGCTATTGAAGGTACACAATGGAAAAGAAAGCCTATAGAGAGGTCTTTTAATATTGGAACTCTTTCTGAATATACACTGGTTAGAGAATCTGCAGTAGTTAAAAAAAATAGTCAGAAATTAACTTTTGAAGCAGCTTCCATAATTTGCTGTGGTGTAATGACTGGTTGTGGTTCTGTATTTAACTCTGCAAAAGTAACTTTAGGTAGTTCAGTTGTGGTTTTAGGCACTGGTGGTGTAGGCCTAAACGTAATTCAAGCAGCCAGAATATCTGGAGCTGCTAAAATTATTGCTATAGACATAAATGAAAATAGGCTAGAAATGGCAAAACAGTTTGGTGCAACAGAAACTATTTTGGCTGATAAAAATGATAAAGGCCTAAACAATGCTGCAGAAATTGTAAAGGAAATGACAGGGGGTAGAGGAGCAGATTTTGCTTTTGAATGTACTGCCGTGCCTGCTTTAGGCGTTGCTCCTTTAGCTATGGTAAGAAATGCAGGAACAGCAGTGCAAGTAAGTGGTATAGAAGAAGAGATTACTGTAGATATGCGCTTATTTGAGTGGGATAAAAAATATATTAATCCTTTATATGGAGCAGCAAGACCCGAAATGGATTTTCCTAAGTTAGAAGCCTTATTTGATAAGGGTGATTTATTATTAGATGAAATGATTACACAAACCTACCCATTGGAACAGTTAGGGCAAGCCTTTAAAGACATGCTATCTGGTAAAAATGCTAAAGGAGTTATTACTTTTGGTTAAATAAAAACATTTGTTGCAGTATTATAACTAATAATAACCATTACCAAAGTAAAAAAAATAGAAGTTCGCATTGTAAAACATAACTATTATTGTTTAACAAGTTTTAAAATATTATAATGAAAAAAACACTATTACTTTTACTAATTCTTTTTACATGTAAACTAGCTTTAGCTCAGAATACAGCAGAGATATTAAAAAATTGGAAATTTACTGATTATGATTATGGAGCAGCTTTCCAAAGTGATTTTAATGATGATGACTGGAGAGAAATAACATTACCACACGATTGGGCAGCAGAAAGTAATTTTGATTTTAGTAACGATATACAACTTACTAAGGTTGTACAAGATGGTGAAGAAACTGTAAAGTATAGATGTGGTCGCTCTGGTGCCCTACCCTATACTGGTGTTGGTTGGTATAGAACACATATCTCTATTAATACTATTTCTAAAAGTTATGAAATACTTTTTGATGGTGCTATGAGCCATGCCAAAGTGTATGTAAATGGACAATATGTTGGAGAACGCCCAAACGGTTATATTTCTTTTTATTTTGATATTAGCCCTTATTTAAAGAAAGGAGATAATGTAATTGCTGTTCGTTTAGAAAACTTCAACAGTCAATCTCGTTGGTACCCTGGAGCAGGTTTATATCGTAAAGTGTCTTTACTTACAAAAGAAAAAAATCATATCCCAACTTGGGGTACTTTTGTTACAACACCAAGTATTCAAAAAAAATCAGCAACTATAAATGCTGAAATTAATATAAAAGGAGAAGGCATATTAACCCTAAAAAATGAGGTTATTAATGCATCAGGAAATGTATTGTTATCTTCAGAAAAAGAAATTAATGCTTCTGAAATAAAAAAAACATCAGTTTCTTTTAAACTTAACAAACCTAAACTTTGGAGTATAGAAACTCCAAATATGTACCAATTAAAAAGTACAATTATTACAAATGGTAAAATTAGCCACACTACAATTACACCGTTTGGAATTCGGAAAATTGCTTTTGAGACTGATAGCTTTTATTTAAATGATAAAAAAGTAAAATTTAAAGGTGTAAATATGCATCACGATTTAGGTCCAACCGGAGCGGCTTTTTATCCTAATTTATTTGAAAGACAATTATTAAAGTTAAAAGAAATGGGAGTTAATGCAATTCGTTTCTCTCATAATCCACCGGCTCCAGAAGCCCTAGACCTTTGCGATAAACATGGATTTTTAGCAATTGATGAAGCTTTTGATGAATGGACCATCGGAAAAGTAAAAAATGGTTACGCCAAGCATTTTAAACAATGGGCAAAAATAGACCTAGAAGAAATGATTTATCGAGACCGCAACCATCCAAGTATAATTATGTGGAGTATTGGTAATGAAATATTAGAGCAATACCGCCATGATCCAGAAAACATTACTGGCTATTTAAATACTATTGTAAAAAATGTAGATACTACCAGAGCTACAACTTGTGGCTTTAATTATGCTATAGGAGCTTTAAAAAGCGGAATGGCATTAAAAGTAGATATTCCTGGTTTTAATTATAAACCAAGTTCTTACCATATATATCGTAAAGAATATCCAGGCTTAAAATTCTACGCCAGTGAAACAGGAGGTTCTTTAAGTTTACGAGACACTTATAAGTTCCCTGTAGTTTTTGATCCTATAAGAGATAAAAAAGGACTTTCTAAAAATACTAATCTTTTTGATGATGGCTATCCAGGTAATTATGAAACAACAAACGTGCGTTGGGGTTATCCTCCTTTTAAAGAATTTGCATCATTAGATTATAACGATTTTGTTTATGGTGAATTTGTATGGACAGGATATGATTATTTAGGAGAACCGTCTCCATACCACAATGCAAAATCTCGTAGTTCTTATTTTGCTCCTATTGATTTTGTTGGACTAGAAAAAGATAAATTCTATTTATACAAAAGCCGTTGGAATACTAAGGAAAAAGTTTTACACGCATTTCCACACTGGAACAACCCAGCTGAAGAAGGTACGCAATTCCCTGTGGTATGCTATACAAACTATGCTAAAGCCGAGCTTTTTGTAAATGGCGTAAGTAAAGGAATACGTACTAAGCAAAAAATAGACCCTTCTAAATTTTTAAATTCAGATTTTACCAAACATGGTTCTGGAGGTGCTTCTTTTGATTTAATGAAAGCTTATGCTATTGTTTGGGATTCTATTACTTATAAAGCAGGAGAAATAAAAATAGTTGGTTATGACAAGAATGGAAAAAAAGGAAAAACTATTATACATAAAACAGCTAAAAAAGCTGCAAAAATTACAATTACCCCAGAAGTAACTCAACTAAAAGAAGGAGATGTTGCTGTTTATATAATTTCGATAGTTGATGAAAATGGCAACTGGCAACCGCATTACAATGAACTTATGAATATAGACGTATCTGGCGCTGGTACTTTTTTAGCTTCGGGAAATGGAGACCCAACCAACTTACAACGTTTAACTACTCCTGAGAGGAATTTTTATAACGGAAAAGCGGTTGTTTTTATAAAAGCTACCTCTAAAGGAAGCATCAATTTAAAAATAACAAGCAACGATTTTTCAGTTAAAAATCAGACTGTAACAGTAACACCATAAAAATGGCATCAAAGTTTAAAACTACAGAAATATCAGAACCTAGGTTTGAATCGGATAACTTAAGATTTATAACTGTCAAAACTAAAAACTTAAAAGGGCGAGGAGATATTTGTTTATATGTTCCTAATGTAGAATTGCCTAAAGATACCCCATTAGTTATTTTAATGCATGGTGTATATGGTAGTGCTTGGATATGGTCTCAAAAAGCAGGAGTACACCGTACGGCCCAAAAAATGATTGAGAGTAAAACCATAAAGCCAATGCTAATTGCAATGCCTTCTGATGGCCTATGGGGAGATGGATCTGCCTATTTACCACATAATTCTCTAGATTTTGAAAAATGGATTGCAGAGGATGTTATAAGTGCAGTAAAAGAAAATATACCTGTAGTTACAGATAATTCTAAAATCTTTATTTCTGGTTTATCTATGGGCGGGTATGGAGCGTTAAGAATAGGAGCCAAATATCCTAAAACTTTTAGTGGCATATCAGGACATAGTTCTATTACCGATATTCCGCAAATGAAATTATTTGTAGAGGAAGACTTAGATAATTACAAACAAGAAAATGCAACAAACGAATCTGTTTTTAGCTTAATGAAACAAAATGAAGTTAATTTACCTCCTTTAAGATTTGATTGTGGTGTAGATGATGAATTAATAGCATACAATAGAAAATTACATCAAGATTTAAAATCCGAAAATATTCCGCATACCTATGAGGAATTTCCTGGAAAACACGAATGGATTTATTGGGAAACTCATGTAAAAGACACTTTAAACTTTTTTAATAAATTATAAACTTCAAAGAAAGTTGATATCTTTTTCAACTCTTTTATTTTTTGTATACATAAAACTTAAGAGTTAAATCATTAGTAAGTATTCCTTTATATTTGCATGCATATCTATTATCAATGCCAATTAAAGCAATAAAACAACTACACTATTTAACACTAGCCCAATTTTTATTAAAATGGCTACTAGTTGCTTTATTAGTTGGTATATGCGTCGGTGCCGCTTCTGCCCTATTTTTAATTACTTTAGACTGGTGTACAAACTACAGAGAAGCTAATATTAAAATTATATGGTTACTACCAATTGCTGGTTTCTTAATTGGTACTTCTTATCACTATTATGGAAAAAGTGTTGTCCGTGGTAACAATCAAATTATTGATGAATATCATAAACCCGAAAAAATTATACCTTTTAAAATGGCACCTCTTGTTCTATTAGGAACTTTAGGCACCCATTTATTTGGTGGCTCTGCCGGTAGAGAAGGTACTGCTGTACAAATAGGAGCCGCAATTTCTGATCAATTATCTAGATTTATTGATTTAAAATCTTTAGACCGAAAAATTCTTTTAATTATGGGAATAAGCGCTGGATTTGCTGCTGTTTTTGGCACTCCTTTAGCTGGTGCTATTTTTGCTTTGGAAGTTCTTATAATTGGTCGTTTACGTTTTGAAGCTTTAATTCCTAGTATTTTGGTTGCTATAATTGCAGACATAGCCTGTAAATATTTTGGTGGTACACATACGCATTATATTGTTACAAACATTCCAGACATGTCATTAATAAATGTTGGTCTTGCGTGTATTGCTGGTATTTGTTTTGGAATTGTAGCTCGTTTATTCTCTAAAGGAACTCATTTTTGGAGTTCTCAGTTTAAAAAAATAAAATACCCGCCTTTACGTCCTGTTCTAGGTGGTTTAATAATAGCTATTATTGTTTTTTTAATGGGCACTACTAGATATATTGGTTTAGGTGTCCCAGTTATAATAGAATCATTTACTGAACAAGGATTACCCTATGATTTTATATTAAAATTATTATTTACAACATTTACATTAGGTGCAGGATTTAAAGGCGGTGAAGTTACTCCTCTTTTTTATGTTGGTGCAACTTTAGGAAATGTATTGGTTTGGATTTTACCCTTACCCATAGATTTATTAGCGGCAATGGGCTTTGTTGCGGTATTTTCTGGAGCTACCAATACACCTATTGCATGTACTTTAATGGGAATAGAATTATTTGGTATTGAAACTGGTCAATATATAGCTATTGCCTGTTTTATCTCTTTTATTTTTTCTGGTCATTCTGGTATTTACAGTTCACAAATCATAGGCAGTTCTAAGCACCCCATTTTTGATATTGAAAAAGGAAAACTACTTTCTAATATCGTTAATTTTAGAAAAGACAATTCTTAATTAAGTCTTAATTACTAAACTTCCTTCTGTAATTCTTGTATTTTTAAGCGTGTAAAATACGCACAAAAGACATTTAACACATAAAAAGCCATACGTTCTATTAAAATAATCAAATGTAATGATGCTTTTTAACTAAAAAGTAGAAATTAGCATTAGAAACACAAAATCTTAATTAACTATTCTTAAACACTGTAAATAATAAAAATTTTCATGATTCATAAAAAACACCTATTAATTATTGCATTAATATTACTATTGGTAATTTCTTGTGGTACTAAAAACGATAAAAAAAATTCACAAGCATTAGCCAATGTTCCAGAAAAAATATATGAACCTAATTGGGAATCCATAAAGAGAAATTACAAAGATCCGGCATGGTTTAACAATGCTAAATTTGGAATTTTTATTCATTGGGGAGCTTACAGTGTTCCTGCCTATGGTAGCGAATGGTATCCAAGAAATATGTATATGGATACGGCTACATTTACTGCCCAATTAAATTTTCAAAAGAAAGGTCCTAGTAAAGAAAATAAACACCATATTAAAGAATGGGGAGATTTAAAAAAATTCGGCTACAAAGATTTTATTCCCATGTTTAAGGGAGAAAAATTTAATGCTGCAGAATGGATAGATTTATTTAAAAAGTCAGGAGCTAAATATGTTGTGCCTGTTGCCGATCACCACGATGGTTTTGCCATGTACAAATCTAATACTACCAGATGGAATTCTGCAAATATGGGTCCAAAAAGAGACGTTCTTGGAGAACTATTTAAAGAAGGGCGTTCTAAAGGAATGATAATGGGAGCTTCTTCTCATTATGCTTTTAACTGGTCTTTTTATAATAAGAAAGATCACTTTGATACTACTGACCCAAAATATGCCGATTTATATTCTCCTAAAGGAAAAGATTTAAAAGAACCTGTTTCTGAAGAATTTAAAAAAATATGGTGGAACAGAACAGTAGATTTAATTGATAACTATCAGCCAGATATTTTATGGTTCGATTTTTATTTAGATATTCCCGATTATGAAGATATGCGTCCGAAAATTGCGGCATATTATTACAACAAAGGTATTGAATGGGGAAAAGAAGTTGTTATAAATGATAAAAACTTTGACCATGATGCCTTTCCCGAAGGAACAGTTATTTATGATTTAGAGAGAGGAAAACTACCAGGGATTAGAAAATTACCATGGCAAACAGATACGTCCATAGGAAAAAATTCTTGGTCTCATGTTACAAATTGGGAATCTAAGACAGCTAATCAATTAATAGATGATTTAGTTGATATTGTATCTAAAAATGGAAATTTACTTTTAAATGTTGGTCCAAAATCTGATGGAACTATTCCAGAAGATCAGGCTGAAATTTTATTAGAAATAGGAGATTGGTTAAAAATCAATGGAGAAGCAATATACGATACTAAATATTGGGATACATTTGGAGAGGGACCTACCGAAGTAAAGAAAGGTCACCATTCTGAAGGAGACAATAAAGACTTTACAGGACAAGATATGCGTTTTACACAAAAGGATGGTAAAATATATGCTATTTTACTTGGATGGCCTAAAGATGGTAAAATTAGTATTAAATCTTTCGCATCCTTAAAAAATATAAAAAGTATTAAGATGCTAGGAGATAAAAATAATTCTGATTTAAAATGGTCTCAAGATAATTCTGGAGTTCATGTGAATATCCCTTCAGAAAAACCTTGTAATCATGCTTACACTTTAGAAGTGTCTTTTTAAAAATAGTTTAATTTAGTTTAGTTGTAAAAAAAGGGAGTAGTTTGTAAAAACGCTCCTTTTTTATTTTGCATATTGTCTCGTCCTGAAATAGCGTTACACTATGTTTAAGTTAAGGTGCACAAAAAGAACATTCTTTAGATAACATAGTTATAGTAACAGATATTTAATTACTCATTTCTTTTGAGTTAAAATAAAAACTATTAACGCTTTTAGCACTAAACCAATACTAGTTAAGTATTTTTAAAAGCTATATAAGTACTTCTTTCAATAAATAAAATATCTTCTTACCTAATCTAAAAACAAAAAAACTTGTAAATAGATTATTTACAAGCTTTTTTATTATAACATAAATTTTAATTAAGCCATATTAATCATTCCAATGCTCATTTATAACTTTTTGTATATGTGGGTAATTAGCATCTGTTTCATTTAAATCTTGTCGCATCTTAATTAATTCTTCTTTTAAGTTGGCTATAACTTTTTTATACTCTGGATTAGAGTAAGCATTATTCATTTCTTTTGGGTCCTTTTTTAAATCGTAAAATTCCCAAGCCACAGGTGTATGGCGGCTAAAGTCGTTACCCCAACTCTCTTTATTGTATTCTGCCTCAGGGTTATCTGTATCTACCCAGTACTTCCCATAATAGAATATTAACTTATAATCTTTAGAACGTATTCCAAAATGAGCAGGATTTGCATGCCTGTGTGCCATATGCATCCAATAACGATAATACGTAGCTTGTGGCCAACCTTCTGGCTCCTCACCCGTTTCTAATATATGCTTAAAACTTTTGCCTTGCATATATTCTGGTGTTTTACCGCCTGCCATTTCTATAAGAGTAGGCGCAAAATCTGTATTATTAATAATAGCATCTGTTCTTGTATTTGGTTTAATAGATTTTGGATACTTTACAAAAAATGGCATACGCATAGATTCATCATACATCCAACGTTTATCTATATAATCATGTTCTCCTAACATAAAACCTTGATCCCCAGTATAAACAATAATAGTATTCTCCATTAAGCCTTCAGCTTCTAAATAATCTAACAATCGTTTTACATTATCATCTACTCCTTTTACACAACGTAAATAACGTTTTAAATACTCTTGATACACAATACTAGTGTGCTTATCTTCCTTTTCATCATGCGTCCATTTAACCAATTCATTCGCTTTTACATCTTCTGCATTACGGTAATTTTTGTAAACTATACTATCTCTGTATAAATTCATTGGTTGATTCCTAACTAGATTTCTGTGAGAAACTGATGAACCTATAAGCCTTGTTAAAGAATCATTAATACCTTTTGTTGCTATAGATCCATTGTTTTTATTATCATACAAACTTTCTGGCTCAGGAATAAAAGTATCTGCTAAATAACTATCATATCTTGGAGCATTCTCAAAATCGTCATGAGGAGCTTTAAAATGATGCATTAAAAAGAAAGGCTTACCATCTTCTCTTTTATTTTTTAACCAATCTAAAGTAATATCCATTATTTTATCTGATGAGTGCCCTTTTGTTTTTACTGTATTGTTTGGCCAAGGCTTATCTCCGCGTACTCTAAATATTGGATCATAATATTTACCTTGCCCTGGTAATACCTGATAATAATCAAAAGATGATGGTTCATTATGTAAATGCCATTTCCCTACTAATGCTGTTTGGTAACCCAAAGCCTTCATTTCTTTGGGTAAATATTGTTGCTCAGGACTTATATGTCCTTCTAAATCTAAAACACCACTTGTTTGTGCTCTTTGTCCTGTAATTATTGCTGCTCTACTTGGTACACAAATAGCATTATTCACAAAACAATTATCAAATATTAACCCTTCTTTTGCTAGTTTATCTAAAGTTGGTGTAGGGTTTAAACTCGCTAACCTACTTCCATAAATACCAAACCCTTGTGTGGTATGATCATCGGACATTATATAAATAATATTAGGTTTTGTTTTTACTGGTATTTCTTTTTCATCACAAGAATAAAAAAGAAATAAGACAACAGCTAAGAATGAAAATTGAAGTTTTTTATGTAAAATCATGCGTTTTAAAATATATTATTTAGTACTTTTTATTTTTTGATATGTTTTTGAAATGTCTAAAGTATCTTTCATTTTTACCTGAAGCTGCATTAATTCATTAAACATTTGAGCTACTTTTTCTTTATAATCACTATCATTAGATAAATTATGCATTTCCTCTGGGTCATTTTCTAAATTAAAAAGTAAAACTTTATCTATTTTAGGATATACAATAAGTTTATAATCATCTTTACGAATCATTCTTTGTGTATCTATATAACCTCCGTAAATAGATTCGTAAGCACTTTTATTAGTTTCTCCTTTTACTAGTTTCATTACACTATTAAACTCAACATATTTTGGCTTATCTATTTTAGCAATATCTAAACTTGTTGCCATAGCATCTTGTAAATATATGTCAGCATTTATTTTTTTATTTTTAGGGATATCTGGGCCTACTATCATAAAAGGTGCTCGGATACTATGATCAAAAAGACTTTGTTTCCCTAATAATCCATGCCTTCCCATTGCTAAGCCATGATCAGCTGTAAAAATTATATAAGTATTATCTTTCTGTCCTGTCTTTTCTAATTCATTTAAAATTAACCCTACCTGAGCATCTAAATGAGTAATTAAAGCATAATATTCTTGTATATGTGTTTTTGTTGCATAATGTGTTCTAGGAAACGGAGCCAGAGCCTCGTCTCTAAGATCTTGCCCTGCTCCCATTCCATCTTTATATGGGTATTCTGGTAACCAACTTTTAGGGATACTAATATTTTCTAGCGGATATTTATCTATATACTCTTGTGGTGCTTGTCTAGGATCATGTGGTGCATTAAATGCTAGGTACATAAAGAAAGGATTATCTCTATTCTTTGCTTTGTTTATAAACCCTATAGCATCATCTTTAAGCACTTCACTCCAATGTTTTCCTCCTTCCCAAAATCCGTCATATTTTTTATCTGTTGGGGACCACGATGAGTCTTTTTCGGTTAATGGTCTATTATAACCTACTGGCATTAAAGTTGAAAAAGGAACACCGTTCTTTTTAGCCTCTTTAAACTTTGCTACCATTTCATTATGTTCCCATGCATCAGACGGCATTCCTGGCCTTATATGTGTTACATTATTAAACACTTTATCTGCAGGAGTATCTACATGCCATTTCCCCGACATGTAAGTTTCATAACCATTTTGCTCCATTAATTTACCCCAGGTTTTATCCATATCATTACCGGCAACCCACCCCTGTCTAAACTCATTAGCATTCCATACACTTCTACCAGATATAATCATAGCCCTAGATGCAGCACATACAGCACCATTCCAAGCGCCCATATTGTATGCATGTGTAAATGTTGTTCCTTGATTTACCAACGAATTTAAATTTGGTGTTTCTATTTCAGCATTACCTAAAGCATTTATAGCCGAATATGTTAAATCATCTGCGAAAATGAATAAAACATTGGGCTTTTTAGAGGTTTCTTTTTCTTTAGTTTGACATCCTAAAGTTGTAATTAATAAAAAAATAATTAATAATTTATTCATCGGTTTTTCCCTTTGGTTTTTATTTTTTACGTAATCCTTAATAATTCCTCCTAATTTAATCTTTAATAGTTCTATTCCAAAACTTTAAAACTCAAATATGTAAAAATGAAATATATGTTCTACATTATGAACTATTTGTTATAGTATAGTATTCTTTTCGTTATTTTTGATTACCAATTTTATTGTAATGAAAAATATATTTCACCTTTTTTTATTTGGTTTTCTTATCTCTTGTAATTCTTCTCATAAAACAACAAATAAAAAAGCAGTTACAGTTAATCCAACTATATACGCTAGTACTATCACTGAAGAAGACTTAAAAGAAAACTTATACATTTATGCTTCTGATGAATATGAAGGTAGAGAAACAGGAATGGCTGGGCAAAAAAAAGCTGTTGCTTTTTTAAAAAATGCTTATTCAAATATGGAAGTTCCTGCAGCAAAAACAGACGGTAACTATTTTCAAAAAGTACCTCTAGAATACAGTAAACTACCCGATGGCTACATCACAATAAATGGAAAACAATTTAATATTGGCTCTGATTTTCTTTCCTACACATCTGCTAACATTAATTTTAAAGAAGTTATCTATGCTGGCTACGGCATTGAGGAAGAGAATTATTCTGATTATAAAAATATTGATATAAAAGGAAAAATAATTCTTATTAAATCTGGTGAACCTGTAAATAATGATGGTAATTATACGCTTTCAGGAACTAAAGAAAAATCTATTTGGAGTAACATGTCAGAGTCCATAGGTAAGCGGACAAATTTAGCTATAAAAAAAGGAGCAAAAGCTGTACTATTTTATGATACTTTAAATTTTAGCCGTTTACAAAGTAGATTTAACTTTATGAAGAACAACCAAAGTAATAAAATGATTCTTCAGAATGATGCCGTTAATAATTTTAGTAATATTTTTATAAACACTTCTGTTGTAAAAGCATTGTTACCTAACATAGCTACAGAAAATAAGGCTAAAGTAATTTCTACCCCTATATCATTGAACATTAAAAACTCTAGTGCTGATATTAATTCTGAAAATGTTATTGCTGTTATAAAAGGAACTACAAAACCAGATGAATATATTGTAATATCTTCTCATTTAGACCACATAGGTATTAATAAATATGGAGAGATTAATAATGGTGCCGATGATGATGGTTCTGGTACTGTTGCGCTTTTAGAAATTGCTGAAGCATTTAAAAAGGCTTCTAAAGAAGGTAAAGGACCAAAAAGGTCAATTGTTTTTTTACATGTAACAGGAGAAGAAAAGGGCTTATTAGGCTCTAAATATTACACAGATTTTGAACCCATTTTTCCTTTATCTAAAACAGTAGCAAATTTAAATATTGATATGATAGGTCGTATAGACCCTAACCGTAAAGGAAATAGAAATTATATATATTTAATAGGTTCTGATAAGCTAAGTACTGAGCTTCATGAAATTTCTGAACAAGTAAATAAAGAATATGCTAATATTGAATTAGACTATACTTATAACAGAAAAAACGATCCAAATAGATTTTACTACAGAAGTGACCATTACAATTTTGCAAAGCATAATATCCCTGTTATTTTTTACTTTAATGGCACCCACGCAGATTATCACAAACCAAGTGATACTCCAGATAAAATTAATTATGATTTATTAGAGAATAGAACAAGACTAATATTCTACACTGCATGGCAACTTGCTAACCAAAAAAAGCGTATTGTTGCCGACAAAGCACTTTAAATATCACTAAAATACATAAAACAAAAAAAGCTTTATCTAAAAAGATAAAGCTTTTGCTTTTGGGTGGAAGACGGGATTCGAACCCGCGACCCTCGGTACCACAAACCGATGCTCTAACCAACTGAGCTACAACCACCATTTATTAGCGGCTGCAAATTTATTTCATTTAATTAACTTGTCAAAATAAAATATCTAAATTATTTAAAAAAAACACTCAAGAAAATATATATCAGAAGCTTACGTTATATTATAAGGTATTTTACAAATCGATTAAATGTAACTTTTTAACGTTTAAATGCGTAAATTACATGTGTTGTAAAATTTTAACTAAGGTATAAGAGTAATACTAAACTAATAAAACACTTATTAAGTGCTATAAATTGAATGTTTAATTCTAAACCAAACAAACAAACAAAATACATTAAATTATTGCTATGCTTATTTAGTATTGCATTTAGTTTAAATACTTCTAGTGCCCAACAAAAGTTTATTGATAGTTTAAAAAGAGAGGTTAATAGTTTAAAAAACAAACCAAAATTTACAGAAAAAGATACTACTTATTTAAACTTAATTAATGATTTAGCATTCGAATTATTATATTATAACTCGGATTCATCATTCATTTTATCTAAGAAAGCTTTAAAAATTAGTTCTTCTATAAAACATATAAAAGGGAATAGTATAGCCTTAACTAATATATCCAGGTATTATATAAATAAAGGGGAATACGAGCAATCTATTATTCATCTAAAAAAAGCACTCTTTTTCAGCAATCAAATTAACAATCCATATGTTGCTAGATTTATTTACAACTTATTAGGATTAGCATATACAGAATTAGATGATTATGCAAATGCCCTAAGTTCATATTTACAAGGCATAAAACTTGCTAAAAAAATAAATGATAATGAATGGTTAGCAATTTATAATGGAAATATAGCTGGTCTTTATATTCATCAAGAAGACTATAAACAAGCATTACATTTCTATCATAAAATTACACAGATAAATAATAAAATAACAGATGAAATATTCTCAGCAGAAGCTATGAGTAATATTGCATATATATATGCTAATACGGGAGATTTTAAAAATGCACTTATAAATGTTAATAAAAGTATAGAAACATTTAAAGAACATAATATATTCGAATGGTTAGCACATGCCTATAAAGTAAAAGGCTATATTTATTTAAAACAAAAAAAGTATAAATGGGCTCTTAATTGGTTTGAAGAAAGTCTTTTAATTCATAAAAAAATAGAAGATGATGTAGAAAAAATTAAACTGAATAATTATTTTGCTCAAGCCTATTTAGGGCTTAATAAAAATAATTTATCTCTAAAATACGCTTTAAACGCATATAAGGCCGCCCACAAAATTAATAACCTTAAACAAATACAAAAAGCAGCAAAAATATTATATGAAACATCTAAAAAAACAAATAATATTAATGAGACTTTAAAATATCATGAAACTTATAGAGAAATAACTGAATTACGTGCCAAAAAGATTAAATCTAGGAATTTACCAATGTTCAAGGCAAAAATAGAATATGAAAAGCAAGAACAGAAATTAATCTTAGAAAATAAAAAAGCACTTCAAAAAAAACAAAACTATATTTATGTCGTTCTAATTATAATTCTCTTAGCTATTCTCATTATTTTAATTATACTAAAATCAAGAAAAGCACAAAAAAGATTAAATTTAAAACTGAATAACCAAAAGTTATTTTTATTAGAAAGAGAGTCTGAATTAGAAGATATTAATGAAACAAAAAATATGTTATTTTCTATTATTGGTCACGATTTAAGAGGTCCTATTAGTGAATTAGAAACATTACTAAATCTTTTTAAAAAAGGAGATATAAAAAATTTCGATTTTTTAAATATGATACCAAAGCTTCAGAAAGATGTAAATCATATATCGTTTACATTAAATAATCTTCTGTCGTGGAGTCAAACACAAATGAAATCTGCTAAAACAAATCCTTCAGAGTTTGTAATTAATAACTTAATAGAGGAAAACATAAAATTTCTGCTCAAAATTTCTGAAAAAAAATCTATTACGATAAAAAATGATTTACACAATCCTATTAATTTATGGGGAGATTATAATCAAATAGATATTATTATACGTAATTTACTTAGCAATGCCTTAAAATTTACTCCTAAAAATGGGACTATAATTCTTAACTCTAACGAAAAAGAAAATTCATGGGTTATATCTATAAAAGATACCGGTGTTGGTATAGATAAATGCACACAAGAAAAAATATTCAAAAAAAATACAAATATAACAACATTTGGTACAAATAATGAGAAAGGTACAGGTATAGGACTATCTTTATGTAAAGAAATGATAGAACAAAATAAAGGAAGCATATGGGTAGAGAGTTCCACAAATAAGGGAAGCATATTTTACTTTACATTACCTAAAATAATATTAAGAAAAACAGTTTGATACATATAAATGCAATAAATCGGTTTTTATATTTAAAAAACAAAACTAAATGCTAAACTTTAATACATACAAAAAAAATTCCTCTACTAAATTAGTATTATGCTTACTATTTACGATATGGTTATCTAACAGCTGCTTTGCTCAACAAAAAATTACGGATAGTTTAAAAAGGGAAATTAACAATATTAAAAATACCAAAGGCTTTACAAACAAAGACACAACTTATATTAACTTAATTAATAATTTAGCTTATAAATTAACATACTATAATATAGATAGCGTACTATATTTATCTAATGAAGCCCTTAAGATTAGTTCTTCTATAAATTATAAAAAGGGAAAAAGCAAGGCTATTTTAAATATAGGTACATACTATTATATCAAAAGTGAATATCAAAATTCTTTAATAGAATTAAAAAAAGCTCTTGATATTTCGAAAGAAATTAATGAAACTAAAACAACTATTAATATATATAATTTATTAGGTATTACATATAGCACTTTAGATGATTATGCCAACGCATTAAATTCATACTTAAAAGGAATTAAAATAGCAGAGAAATTAAATGACTATAGAGCTCTATCTATATTCAATAGCAATATTGCGTTACTTTATTTTTCTCAGCAAGACTATGAACAGGCATTATATTTTTACAATAAAGTTACAGAAATAAACAATAGAACTGGTGCCAAAACTTTTATTGCAGAACCCATGAGTAATATGGCGTCTATCTACGCGGATACAGGTGATTTTGACAAAGCTATGTTAAACATAAATGAAAGTATTAAAATTTTTCAAGAAAATAATACCTACGACTGGTTAGCACATGCCTATAAAGTAAAAGGTAAAATTTATCTAAAACAAAAAAAATATAAATGGGCATTAAATTGGTTTGAAGAAGGGCTTTTAGTCCATAAAAAAATAGAAGATCATTTAGAAAAAATAAAATTAAACAGTTTCATTGCTGATGCATACTTAGGAATTAAAAAAAATGATTTATCTAAAAAATATGCATTAGATGTTTATTCTAAATCTTTAGAGATTAATAATTCTGAACATATTCAAAAAGCATCTAAAACACTGTATCTAATATATAAAGATGAAAATAATATTAGTGAAGCTTTAAAATATCATGAAATTTATCAAGAAATATCAGAGTCCAGAGCTAAAAAAATAAATACGCGTGGTTTAACCATGTTAAAGGCAAAAATAGCATATGAAGAGCAAGAAAAGAAGCTAATACAACAAAATAAAAAAGAACTTAAAAAGAAACAAAATTATATTTACCTAGTAATTTTAATCACTTTAATTTCATTCTTTGTAATAGCCCTTATTCTTAAATCTAGAAAAGTTCAAAAAAAATTAAACAAAAAACTAAATAAACAAAAATTAGCGCTTGTAAAAAGGGAAACTGAATTAAAAAATAGTAATGAGACTAAGAACATGTTATTCTCAATCATAGGTCATGACTTAAGAGGTCCTATAGGTGCTTTAGAATCGTTATTAAATCTTTTTAAAATGGGAGACTTAAAAAGTGCTGATTTTTTAAATATGATTCCTAAATTACAGAAAGATGTAAATCATATATCTTTTACGTTAAATAACCTTCTCTCTTGGAGTTTAACACAAATGAATGGAGCTAATACAAACCCTACCGAACTAGTTTTTAATGAATTGGTTGATGAAAACATTAATTTCCTTAATGAAATATCTACAAAGAAAGAAATTACAATAAATAACAAATTACATGAGCATATTCAGATTTGGTCTGATCGTAACCAGATAGATATTATTGTTCGTAATTTATTGAGTAACGCTCTAAAATTTACTCCTAAAAATGGAACCATTACAATAAAATCTTTAGAAAAAGAGAACTCATGGGTTATATCTATAAAAGATACAGGAGTTGGTATGGATAAATACACGCAAGAAAAAATCTTTAAAAAGGACACTAATATAACTACCTACGGTACAAATAATGAAAAAGGAACAGGTATAGGCTTATCTTTATGTAAAGATATGGTAGAAAAAAATAATGGTACTATATGGGTAGAAAGCACTCTTAATAAAGGAAGTATTTTTTATTTTACATTACCTAAAACAAACTCAGAAGATGTTATCTAATGTTTTTACTGCTATATGCCTCTCTGTTGTAAATCCTTCCGCATAGTCTACACCTACTATGCGCCCTAAATCTCTTGCTCTGTAGTTAACACTATCTATAAAATTTTTATTACTTATAGGTGTTTCTGGTTCATCACTATTAGGATTAAAAAACTGAGAGCCGTATGCTAAAATAGCTGCTGTTTTCTTTTCTATATAACTACTAATATCAACAACAAAATCTGGCTCAATATTTTTCCATTGAATATAATGATATACTTGTTTAGGTCGCCAAGGTTCTTGCTGTTTTGTTTCTCCTTCTAAGTTGGTATTTATTTTAATTAACCCGCTTAAAAAACAAGCATCACTCACTAATTTACTGCCTTTTGCATGATCTATGTGGCGATCATCTATTGCATTACATAAAACAATTTCTGGCTGATACTTACGTATCATCTTTATTATTTCTAATTGGTGTTCTTTATCATTTATAAAAAAACCATCCGCAAACTTTAAATTTTCTCTTGTTACTACTCCTAGTATTTTAGCTGCTGCTGCTGCTTCTTTATCTCTAATTTCTGCTGAGCCTCTTGTTCCTAACTCTCCCCTAGTTAAATCTACTATTCCAACTTTTTTACCATTAGCAATTTCTAACGCTAAAGTTCCTCCTGCTCCTAACTCTACATCATCTGGGTGTGCTCCAAAAGCTAAAATATCTAATTTCATTCTTTAAAATTCTTTTAACACTAGTCGTTTAAATATTTAATTACTTTCTTCTGTTAAATATTATTTTTTAGCATAATTAACTTTATACCTCCAATAACTAATTGCTCCCAATATAAAGACTCCTAAAACAGTATACCAAATAAAAGTAGGTGTTATTACTTGTGCCCCACTTGCATAACTATGTAATCCTACTAAGTAAAAATTAACTCCAAAATACGTCATCATAATACTTGCATAGGCTATTATACTTAAGAAATTAAATGTCCATGTACCTCTTAATCCAGGAATTAAACGCATATGTATTACAAAAGCATACACCAAAATAGATATAAATGCCCATGTCTCTTTAGGGTCCCAACCCCAATAACGTCCCCAACTTTCGTTGGCCCATTGTCCTCCTAAAAAAGTACCTATAGTTAACATTACTAAGCCCGTAATTAATGCTAGTTCGTTAATTATAGTTATTTCTTTTAGATTAATATTCATTCGTTTTTTATTCTTATTGGTCGTTAAAATCATTAAAAGAAGTGATACTATACCCAATATCATTCCAACAGTTAAAGGACCATAACTCCCCACAATTACTGCGGTATGGATCATTAACCAATAACTATCTAGAACTGGTACTAGATTACCTATAGCTGGATCTACCCAATTTTGATGCGCTACCCATAACAACATAAAGGTAACAAATGCTGTTGCCGCAATGGTCATATCACTTTTTCTACCCAAAGCCAAACCAATTGCTATAGTAGCCCAAGCTACGTAAATAATACTCTCATAAGTATTACTCCATGGTGCATGTCCAGATACATACCATATTAATATTAAACCAACAGTATGCCATATAAATAAAACAATAATAGTTCCTTTACAAAAATAAATTGCAGCTTTCCATATTTCTCTATCCTTAAATATTTGAAAGATTAAAACAATAAACATTAACAAGCCTATTAATGCATAATACATAAATAGATTATTAAATATATTAAGCTTATTATATATTATTTCTATTTTTATTTTATTATCAGTAGGTAATACTTCTTCTCCATGGTTCTCTTGGTTCTTTTTAAAAGCTGCTAATAATTTATCTGCTGCTTTATAATCTCCTGTTTCTAATGACTTCCTTAAAGTCATTAAATAATAGGGTACTGCATTTTTTACAAAATTGCCATATAAAGAATCGCTTACCTGTGTTTGGTCTGATCTGTATTCTAGTGCAGATATCCATTTGTTATTTTCATCATTAAGCAAGGGGAATATTTTAAGAATACCACCAGATAAAGCTCTATCTAAAAGAGTAAGCCTTATATTAAGGTTTTTAAAATCTTTCTGAAACTGGTTAGGAATATTGGTAGATGTAGCATCTTTAAGAAAAGGCTGTAATTTGTAAGTACCATCTACATTAAAAAAATCGGTTGCTTTAACATATATCTGGTCTTTTGGCACGCCTAGTATATTACGAATACTATCATTCTGAATACTCCCCTTTTTCTTATCTATAGCAATAAACTCTGTATTATACCACAATCTTGGATTTAGCATCATAGATAAAAACACCTGATCAGAATCTAAATCTTTAAATTTATCTTTTAAACTTAATTTCCTTAATACCTGAGATGTAAAGGTATTTATTGGCATCATTCTACCTCTATCATCTTGTATTACAAGAGCTCCAAATTTAGCAGCATGTTCTTTAGATACAATAATAGTTTTATGTATGGAATCTATCTGTTGATGTGTTGGACCCTGATGATTTTCCTTATGCTGAGAAAAACCTAATACACTAAAAAGAAGCACTACAATAGTCATCATAGTTTTTTTCTTTTCTTTAATTTTATTTAAGGATTTTTCTAAATCTTTAAAACGTGTATCCCCAAAGAACATAATACCTAGCAATCCTATATATAATAGAAAATAACCTATATAAGTTACCCATGTTCCCCAAAAATCGTGATTTACAGAAAGTATTGTTCCTTTTTCATCGGGGTCAAAACCAGACTGAAAAAAACGATAGCCCTTATGATCAAGAACATGGTTCATAAATATATCAAAATCAAAATTACGCTCGTCCTCTACTGTTACTTTACTCATAAAGGAGGAATATACTTCTTGTGTTCCTGGTTGTTTTTCTGCTATAAAATCATTTAACTTCATATGAAATGGCAGGTTGTATGTTTTAGACCCATAACCTATAGTAAAATCTAAATCTCCTACTTTTATTTTTTCTGAGAAACTAGCTATTCCTTTTGACCCTAATATTTTTTTACGAACTGTTTCTCCATTAGAAGTAATATCTAGAACTAATGCATCTTGATCTTTCTCTGTAACTTCTTTTTTAGGTATAGCAACTATTCCATAATTTCCTTTTACCAAAGGGTCTGGAATTACAAATCTCATGCCAGCTACGTTATATAACGAACGTAATTGAAACGTTTGCAAACTATCTTTCAGTAATTTTCCTTGAAACTGGTCTGCCATTCTCATAAAATCTCCTTCAAAGGGAGCTTTTATCTTAAAATTGTCTCCTTCTGTAAAAATGTTTATGGCTCCATCTGTAGGTTTGTCTAAAGCAAACAAAACATTATGGATACTTGCTATTTTACCACGTTCTAGATAATGATCATGTCGTTCTCCGTCACCAGCTTCTACAATTTTTAAAAATTCCTTTCCATTTTCATCTAAAACAAGCCCTTTTTTTGCTCCTTGTATAAAATCTACATATGAGATTGTAAAGGGTGTATTATTAAAATCAAAATTCCAGGGAAGGCTAGATTTTAATGCTTCAGGAGTAACAATAATATCGTCTTGAAACTTTCTTCGGTGTAATTCGCCATCAATATTACCATCTACTAATGCTGTTAAATAGGTTTTATCTGAATAAAATACCTTCTCAGATTTCCCTTCTCTAATAGGCATTACTCCCTCATATCCAATATAACGCGTTATAGCTGCGCCTGCAATAATTAATACCCAAGAAATATGCAAAACTAATGTAGGCCATTTTTCTTTACGTAATAATCTGTAACGACCAATATTACCTATAAAATTAATAACAAAAAACAGCATAATAATTTCGAGCCAACGGGTATTGTAAACCCATATTTTTGCAGTTTCGGTACTAAACTTAGTTTCTATAAAAGTACCAACCCCCATGGCTACGGCAAAAACAATAAAAAGTACGGCTGTTAATCGGGTAGAAAATAAAATCTTTTTTAGTCTGTCAATCATTAGATGCATTATATAATGCAAAAATAAGGCATAAATCCTAAAACAAATCGTTAAATAGTTCCTAAAATAAAGAGATTACCTTGCTTCAAAAATTTTTAAATGAAAGAAGGTTCCCATATTTCTGGCTCTGTTTTTTGCTATAGTAGCTTTTTCCCCTGTAAACAAATCATCTATTGTTTGAAACCAAAGATTTAACCATGCTCCAAAATGATGCTCATTTATAGTATTATTCTCTGCCGCATCTACTACCTTATGCTTATACAGTGGGTTTCCTTTAAATTTATTTTTAAAAAATAAATTAGTTTCCCAAAAATCGGTTAAGTGTTCTAAATGTACAGGCCAATCTGTAATATGCTTATTAAATATAGGAGCCAATAAGTCATCTTTACGCACTTTACTATAAAACGTACTTACCAAATTATATACATCTTCCCTTGTTACTATTTCCTTTTTCATATACTAGTGTAGATTACACATTAATTAAAAGTAAAAGTACATTTATAGTTACACTAATTAGCAATAAATTAAATACTATTTTTGGTTTTAATTGAGCTAAAATTGCTGCATTATATACCATGCACGTAGATACACTTAAAGTCATTGATACTAATAAAAAACTATCACTATTTAATAAAATATACATTGTTGTTATGGAACCCAAACAGCTCTGCAAAATAATACTCAAGGGTATCATTAACATGTAAGAATCTTTAAAATCTAAAAATAATTTATTGTAAATGCTCATGGTTTTGTACTTTAGAATTTTACACAAAATTATAGTTGCTTTTAGTTCTTTTTTATGACTTAAATCATATTGATAATGATACCCGAAAATATTTTGTTAGATTATAATGCCGAGGAAATATCTTGTGATAAAGGCCAAACTTTATTTAGCGAGGGAAAAACTGCCTATTTCTATTATCAAATAAAAGAAGGTGAAATTAAAATGCATAATCTTACCGAAAATGGTAAAGAATTTATTCAGGGTATTTTTAAAAATGGAAAAAGCTTTGGTGAACCTCCTTTGTTTGGGAATTTTTCATATCCAGCTTCTGCTACTGCAACTAAAGAAACAACGCTATTTAGGCTGTCTAAAGAAAATTTTATAACCTTACTAAAAGAGCTCCCTAATATTCATTTACAATTAACAAGTATTTTATGTAATCGTCTTAGCTACAAAGCTATGATGATAAAAGAGGTTACTATCCACCCCCCTGAACATCGTATACTAACATTATTAACTCACTTAAAAAAACTAAATAATAAGGGTAAGAACATATATACTATAGAACTTACCCGACAACAAATAGCAGAATTAACAGGTCTTAGAGTAGAAACTGTTATACGAACAATAAAAAAATTAGAGATTGATAAAAAACTTGTAATCAAAAACCGTAAAATTTTGATGTAATGTGTAATTTAGTCCTATGATAGAAGTTGTAATTTTTGGTACAGGAAATGTTGCCAAGCATTTATTTGATGCGCTATTAGCCCCAAAAAATGTTAACATTGTACAAGTAATTGGTCGTAACAAAAATGCACTAGAATACTATAGTACTTATGCTAACACTAGTACAGACCTTAATACTATTTTAGATGCGGATGTGTACATTATAGCTGTAAGTGATCCAGCAATTGGCATTATTTCTGAACAACTAAAAAGCAAAAAAGGATTAGTAGTACATACAGCTGGTAGTGTTCCTATGAAGTTTATATCGGAACACGATAATTATGGTGTTTTTTATCCGTTGCAGACCTTTACCAAAGGACTAAAATTAGATTTTAAAAAAATCCCTTTTTGCCTTGAAGCATCTAACAATAATAATTTAGACCTGCTAAAAACACTAGCTAGTTCTGTTTCTGATAATATATATGAAATATCTAGTCAGCAACGAAATACATTACATATATGTGCCATTTTTATCAATAATTTTTCAAATTACATGTATCATATAGCAAATATGATGTGTGAGAATAATAAAATTCCTTTTGATATTTTAAAAACGCTTATACACGAAACCTCTAATAAAATAGAGCATGTATCGCCTTTTGATGCGCAAACAGGACCAGCAAGAAGAAATGATGTTGCTACAGTTAACAAACACATTGATCAATTAGAAAACGAAGATTATAAAAAAATATATTCACTCTTAAGTGAGATGATTTTAAAAACATATGGAAAAGAGTTATAAAGAGTATTTAAAAAATATTACCACATTTATTTTTGATGTAGACGGTGTTTTAACAGACGGTATTGTACATATTACAACCTCTGGAGAAATGCTACGCACCATGAACGTTAAAGATGGTTATGCACTAAAAACAGCATTAAAAAAGGGATATAAAATTTGTATTATCTCTGGTGGTGCTAACGAAGGCGTTCGTAGTAGATTAGAGGGTTTAGGTGTTAAGGATATTTATTTAGGGGCACACTTAAAAAAGGGGCCTATGGAAGATTTTCTAAAAAAGCACACTATTGATCTTAGTAATGTTTTATATATGGGAGACGATATGCCAGATGTTCCTGTAATGAAGATGGTTGGTTTAGCTGCTTGTCCGCAAGATGCAGTACCCGAAGTAAAAGAGGCAGCAGGTTACATATCTCATAAAAATGGAGGTAAAGGTTGCGTTAGAGATGTTATTGAACAGGTTTTAAAAGTAAACGGAGATTGGAATGATAATTTTAGTGCAGGTAACGATTAATTTATGCTAAAAGAAAAATTAAAAGAATACCAAATTATATTAGCATCTGGCTCGCCTAGAAGACAACAATTTTTTAAAGATTTAGGTTTAGATTTTAAAATTGATATAAAATCTGTTGATGAAGTATACCCGGAGCATTTAAAAGCTCATGAAATTTCTAATTACCTAGCAGAACTAAAAGCCAGTGTTTTTATAAATGATTTAAAAACTAAAGATATACTAATTACATCTGATACTGTTGTTTGGCACAATAATACATCTTTGGCAAAACCAAGAGATGCTAATGAAGCTTATCAAATGCTAAAAACAATGGCTAATAGCTGGCATAATGTTATTACATCGGTATGTTTTACTACCAAAGAAAACCAAAAAACAGTATACAGTACAACACAAGTAAAGCTTAAAGAGTTAAGTGATGATGAAATTTGGTATTATATAAAAAATTACAAACCTTTTGATAAAGCTGGGGCTTATGGCATACAAGAATGGTTTGGGTTAATTGCTATAGAAGAAATTAAAGGCTCCTATGCCAATGTAGTTGGTTTACCCACACACCTTGTATACAAAACACTAATAGATATGGCTACCTAATATTTTTTAGGTAATTTTAAATAAAATTAACATGCTATGAAACGCCAATTTAAATTATTAGCTCTTATCGTATTTACTTCCCTTATTACTTCTTGTCAGGAGAAAATAAAAGAAGATAAAAAAGACTTAGCATCAAATACTATAGAAAAAAAGCCTTTAGTAAATACGCAAAAAAAACAATTATCAGAACAGTTTAAATCGTATTGGTACAATGGTACTGCTGAAATAACTTCGTATAAATTAGAACAAGCTCGTTATGGAGAAATACGTAACGGAAATGCCGTTTTAATATATGTAACAGAACCTTTTTTAGCCAAAGAACAAGTAAAAGCAGATGGTAAAAATCCAGATAATATTTCTGTATTAAAACTAAATAGTACTAAAAACTACTTAACAGGTATTTACCCTTATTCTATTATGAGTAGTAGTTTTTATCCTGTACACGATAATAAACATGCTGTAAAAGTATCTACATCTGTACAAGAATGGTGCGGACATATGTATACGCAGCTAAATAATAAAGACTCCGAATTTAATATTACCTCTCATTCCTACTTTGAGAATGAAGCCGACCAACAATTTTCTTTAGAAAAAACAGTTTTAGAAAACGAGATATGGAACAAAATACGTATTAACCCAACAGATTTGCCTATTGGCAATATAAAAATGATTCCTTCTTTAGAATACATTAGGTTAAAACATAAAAATTTAAAAGCCTATAATGCTATAACATCTTTAAGTAAAAAAGAAGCGTTAAGCTATTACAATATTGTGTATCCTGAGATAGAAAGAAATATTACTATAGTTTTCTCTACCAATTTTCCGCATACCATAGAAAGTTGGACAGAAACATATAAAAGTGGCTTTGGAGCTAATGCAAAAAGTATGACTTCTACTGCCACAAAAATTAAAACTTTAAAAAGACCTTACTGGCAAGAAAACAGTAATAATCATTTGTATTTAAGAGATGATTTAGGGTTATAATATTATGACAGATTATTTTATAAAATACCAAAGAGAAATTATAGAAAGTAGTATTTGGATACTTATTTTCTTAATTTTAAAATTTATATGCACAAAGGCTATTCGTAAAATAGGTGCCCTTAAAGGCATTAATAAAATACGTACACGTTTAATTGTAAAATATATTTCTACAGCTTTTTTTCTATTAATTAGTATTGCGCTTATTATTATATGGGGTATTAACTTTAATTCGTTAATTCCTATATTATCTTCAGTTTTCGCTATTTTAGGTATTGCATTATTTGCAAACTGGTCTATATTAAGTAATGTTACTTCCGGAGTAATACTGTTCTTTTCTTTCCCGTATAAAATTGGGGATAAAATTAGAATTATAGATAAAGATATAGGTACAGAAGAGACTTACCTTATAGAAGATATAAAAGCATATCATATACATTTAAGCAACACAAGAGGCGAGCTCCTAACCTACCCTAATAGTTTAATTTTGCAAAAGCCTATTGTTTTAGTGGAAACATACGAAAAATCACTTGCTGACAAATAAATTAACACACTGTTAAAGAAGTTTTAAAAATTACCTTAGAGTTTGGAATATATCTATATTTGGTTAGCCACTAAACTCAAACAATATGCGTAATTTTATAGTATCATGTGTAATGATACTTATTTCTTTAAACAATTCTAGTGCACAAGCACCAAAAAAGAATTCTCCATCAGACATTTATCATTCAATACAAAAACTAAATTTTTTAGGTACAGCCTTATATATTGCTGCACATCCAGATGATGAAAACACAAGATTAATCTCCTACTTTTCAAACGAAATAAAAGCTAAAACAGCTTACTTATCATTAACCAGAGGTGATGGCGGACAAAATTTAATTGGAACTGAACTAAGAGAATTACTGGGTGTTTTAAGAACTCAGGAATTACTAGCTGCCAGAAATATAGACGGAGGCGAACAATTTTTCAGTAGAGCTAACGATTTTGGTTATTCTAAACACCCTAAAGAAACTCTAGAAATATGGGACAAAGACCTTGTTCTTAGTGATGTAGTTTGGCTTATAAGAAACCTAAAACCAGATGTAATAATTAATAGATTTGATCATAGAACACCTGGTACTACACATGGGCACCATACTTCTTCTGCAATTTTAAGTCACGAAGCTTTTGATTTAGCAAATGATGCTAACGCTTTTCCTGAACAATTAAAAACTACCAGTACATGGCAGCCGCAGCGCTTATTCTTTAATACCTCTTGGTGGTTCTATGGAAGTAAAGAAAATTTTGAAAAAGCAGATAAATCTAAAATGCTTTCTTTTGATATTGGCGTTTATTACCCTAACAAAGGTGTTTCTAACAATGAAATAGCATCATTAGCCAGAAGCCAACATTTATGCCAAGGTTTTGGAGGCTTAAGCCAGCGAGGAAGCCAAAAAGAATATATAGAGTTAATAAAAGGAGCTATTCCTAAAAATAAAGAAAATGTATTCGATGGTATTAATACCACATGGTCTCGCATTAACGGAGGAAAAGCAATAGGTACTATTTTATATGATGTAGAAAACAACTTTAATTTTAAAAACCCTACAAAACACTTACCTCAGCTATTAAAAGCTCATAAATTAATAAGCAAAAGTACAGATGAGCATTGGAAAAATATTAAATTAAACGAAATAGAAAATATTATTATTGCCATAACAGGATTGTATTTAGAAGCATCTGCGAGTGGTAATAGCGCTAACCCTAGCAGTGATATCGTTATAAACATAGAAGCTATTAATAGAAGTAATAGTAATATTACATTAGAGTCTTATCGTTTTTCAAAAGAAACAATGTCAACAAAAAAATCTATTCTTTTAAAAGAAAACGAAAAGCAGAATTTTAAGCATACTTTAAAAATTCCTGAAACTACTAATTATACAAGTCCGTACTGGCTTACAGAAAAAGGAAGTTTGGGTACTTATAGTGTAAAAAATCAAAATTTAATAGGAAAACCAGAAACACCAAGAGCTTTTAATATTGATTTTGTATTAAATTTTAACGGATATCCAATAACTATAACAAAACCAGTAGTACATAGATTTTCTAAACCAGACAAAGGAGAATTATATGAGCCCTTTGAAATATTACCAGAAGTTACCACTAGTATTAAAAACAAAGTCCTTATTTTTTCTAATAGTGATGCTAAGGAAATACCAGTAACTATAAAAGCAGGTAAGGATAATATAAATGGTGAAATAACATTAAATATACCAGAACAATGGAAAATATCACCTTCAAAAATTAGTTTTAATATTCCAAAAAAAGGAGGACAAACTACTGTCCTATTTACACTTACTCCTCCAAATAATGAGAGCGAGGGCATTATTTCTCCTAAAGTAACAACAACAGAAGGTAAAACTTTCTTAAATGAACTTGTAGAAATTACTTATAATCATATTCCTAAACAATCTGTTCTACTACCTTCACAAGCTAAAGTTGTTCGTTTAAACATACAAAAAGCAGGAGAACATATTGGTTATATAGTAGGTGCAGGTGATAAGATTCCTGAGAGTTTAGAGCAAATAGGTTATAAAGTACACATAATAGCTCCTGAAACTATTGAAAAAGGTTTTCTAAATAAATTTGATGCCGTTGTAATTGGAATAAGAGCCTACAATGTAGTTGAACAACTAAAACACAAACAACCTTTACTTTTAGAGTATGTAAAAAATGGAGGAACACTAATTACACAATACAATACTTCTAGACGTTTTAATATGGATGCTATAGCTCCTTACCCTTTACAGTTATCTAGAGATAGAGTTACCGATGAAAATGCGCCTGTAGAAATATTAGCAAAAGAACATGCCATAGTCAACTTTCCTAACACTATTACAAAAAAAGATTTTAGTGGATGGGTACAAGAACGCGGACTATATTTCCCTAGTAGTTGGGGAAAAGAATACACGCCTATATTTGGAATGAATGACCAAGGAGAATCCATAAAAAAAGGAAGCTTATTAGTTGCTCCATATGGTAAAGGAAACTATATATATACTGGTCTTAGCTTTTTTAGAGAATTACCTGCAGGAGTCCCTGGCGCATACAAACTATTTGCCAATATGATATCTATAAATAAAGCTACTTTAGATACTAGTGTTATAAAAGATTAGCTATGGAAAATAAATTTATTTGGAAAAAAGAATACACATATGTGCTAGCCTTAAACGCTATATACATTATTCTTTTTTATGTTTTTATGACTTTATATAAATAAAATCGAATGAGTATATTAGACTGGGTACTACTTACAAGCACATTACTTTTTATTGTTATCTATGGTGTATGGAAAACAAGAGGAAGTAAAAACGTAAATGATTATGTTTTAGGTGGTAACCAAGATAAATGGTGGACTATTGGTTTATCTGTAATGGCAACGCAAGCAAGTGCTATTACTTTTTTATCTACCCCGGGGCAAGCTTTTCATGATGGTATGGGATTTATTCAAATGTATTTTGGATTACCCCTAGCCATGATTATTATTTGTATTGTTTTTATTCCTTTATACCACAAACTTAAAGTATATACCGCATACGAATTTTTAGAACAACGTTTTGATTTAAAAACTAGAACACTCACTGCAATTTTATTTCTAATTCAAAGAGGATTAGCCGCAGGGATTACTATTTATGCGCCTTCTATTATTTTATCTGCTGTACTAGGTTGGGATTTAAGAACATTAAATTTAATCATTGGTACATTAGTTATTATTTACACGGTTTCTGGCGGAACAAAAGCAGTAAGCGTTACACAAAAACAACAAATGTTTATTATTATGACAGGGATGTTTGTTGCTTTCTTTTTTATCCTTGGGTTTTTACCTCCAGACATTACTTTTACAAAAGCTTTAAAAATTGCAGGAGCCAGTAATAAGTTAAATATTGTAAATTTTGATTTTGATTTAAAAAGTAGATATACATTTTGGACAGGTATAACTGGGGGGCTTTTCTTGGCCTTATCCTATTTTGGTACAGACCAGAGCCAAGTACAACGATACCTATCTGGAAAATCAATTAAAGAAAGTCAATTAGGGCTTATTTTTAACGGTTTATTAAAAATCCCTATGCAATTTTTTATCTTACTTTTAGGTGTTATGGTTTTTGTTTTTTACCAATACAATCCTTCTCCTTTAAATTTTAGTCCGTCTGCAACAAAAATGGTTTTAAATTCTGCCCAAGCAGATGATTACAAATTACTAGAAGTAAAACATTTAGAACTTGAAGCTGAAAAAAGAATAGCTCAGCAAAAATTCTCTGCAGCTTTAAATTCGGAAAATACAAAAGACACAAAACAGGCTAAAGAATATATCATACAAATTAATGAGCAAGATAAAGCTAATAGAAACACCGCTAAGGCTTTAATTAAAAAGGCTAAGCCATCAGAAGAAACCAATGATAAAGATTATGTCTTTATTCACTTTATTTTAAATTACCTCCCTAAAGGTATTATTGGTTTGCTATTAGCTGTAATATTATCAGCAGCTATGTCATCAACAGCATCTGAACTAAATGCTTTAGGAACTATTACTGCTATAGATTTATTTAAAAGAAATAAAAAAGAAGAATTAACCGATGAACAATATGTAACTGCAACAAAAGGTTTTACCTTTTTATGGGGTGTTATAGCTATTTTAATTGCCTGCATTGCTAATTTGTTTGATAACCTAATACAACTTGTAAATATTATTGGTTCTATTTTTTACGGAAATATTCTAGGTATATTTTTATTAGCTTTCTTTTTTAAGTTTGTAAAAGGAAATGCTGTTTTTACAGCAGGTATTCTAACTCAAATAATCGTTATAATTATTTACTACACATTAATCTATGTTTACCCAGATGGGCAAGAAAAGCTAAGTTATTTATTGCTAAACTTTATTGGTTGTGCATTAGTAATTGGCACTGCATGTTTACTAGAGGTGTTTGATAGAATTATAAACAAACCACATACAGAAGTATAAAAAAACCCATTAAATAAGAATATTTAATGGGTTTTAAAAAAGGGTGTTTAGTTTTATTTAACTCCCCATTCTTTTAATGAATCCATATTTAATTTTACATAATGGTCATTACCTGCTGCTTTAGCAACTTCTAATGATTTTTGTGCCGCTTTAATAGCTCCTTTTTTATCTCCTAATGCCGCATATATTAATGATTGACGTCTCATTACCCAAAATGCTTTATCATTCATAGCAACTGCTTTATCTATCCATTCTTTAGCTTTATTCAAATCTTTTCCTTCTTCATGGTAATATGCCGCTGCTGAAAAATAATCTCCTGCAGATGGTCCAGCCATAACACTTTCTATACTTTTAACAGCCTTAGTTTTAGTTGGCACATCTATTTTAACACCAACATAAGCACGCTCCCACATTAAGCCTAAAACAGCAGAATTATTAGTTAAGTCATCAAAAGTTATTGTAAACGTTTCTATATCTACAGGAAGAGGAAATACTTGTGCAGTAGTTTTTGCTACTACTTTAGCATCGTCCCATTCTCTTGGCTTTCCCCAATTGTTTGTATCTGCATAAAAGAAAACTTCCCAGTTATCTTTGTTTGGCTTAGCAAAAATTGCATAAGAACCCGCTTTTAATTCCTGGCCATCAATAGTTACATCGTCACTAAAGCTAATTGTTGTGTTTTTATTAGCTCCTGCACGCCATAATTCTCCATAAGCCAATAAGCCTCCAAAGATAGTTCTTCCTCTCATAGAAGGTCTAGAATACTCAACTATAGCCTCTGTTAATCCTATCGTTTGTGTTAATGTTGATGAAGGACTAGGAGCAGGTGTCTTTACTTGTGCATTTAAAGAAAACGAAGCACATACTACAAATAATAAAAGTGTTATTTTTTTCATAATTACATATATTTAGTTGTAACAAAACTAAATATAAACATAGACTGCAATCGTTAATAATTTCTTAAAAAACAAAAAATAATTAGTAACAAAGAACATTAACTCTACATTTTTTTCGCTTAGCAAAAAGTGAGGTAGCTAATTGATTCTACTGTACATGTACATCTTTGAACTATAGTAATTTTTTCTACGCATATACCATATAAAATTATTATACTTATGTAAAATTATTGTTAAATAATAGCATAAGCGTTTCCACATAATAAAACTTCTAAAGTAAAAGACTTTGTATATAGTAATTTCTATTAATTTTGCTAACAAAATCATAAATATGAAACGCTATTTCTCTGAATTTTTAGGCACATTTACTTTAATATTCTGTGGTACAGGTGCTATGACTATTAATGAAATTACCGGAGGAAGTGTTACTGGTGTTGGTATTGGTATTACCTGGGGATTTATTGTTATTGCAATGATTTATGCTTTTGGTGATATCTCTGGTGCACATTTTAACCCTGCTGTTACAGTTGCTTTTGCTTTTGCAAAGAAATTTTCTTGGAAAGAAGTTCCAATCTATATAGCCGTACAATGTTTAGCAGCCCTAGCAGCTAGTGGTGTATTATTATACCTGTTTCCTGCCAGTGAATGGCTAGGTGGTACACAACCATCTGTAGCCCCTTATTTTCCTCCTATAAAAGCCTTTGTATTAGAGATTATATTAACCTTCTTTTTAATGCTCGTTATTATTAATGTATCTACAGGAGCCAAAGAAATTGGTATTATAGCAGGTTTAGCCATTGGTGGTGTTGTTATGTTAGAAGCTATTTTTGCTGGACCCATGACAAATGCTTCTATGAACCCTGCCCGTTCTTTAGGACCCGCTTTTGTATCTGGGCACTTAGAAAATCTATGGTTATACCTTACTGCACCATTTATTGGTGCTATTTTAGCCGTATTAAGCTGTAGATTAGTAAAAGGAGACGATTGTTGCGATGAAGGTTGTTAATTTACTATAGTTAAAGACTTCATTTTTAACATTATTTTAGAAAGATAAGATATACTTTTCTTGTAGTTTTAAAACATATAAAACTACGTCATGAAACTTTTTAAAACTTTTGTTTTAGTTATTCTGTTATCTTCTTTTTCTTATATAAGTTATTCTGTGATAGATGACTATGTTGCTAAGCTGTATAAATATGAAGTAGAAAACACTCCTGAAAAAACATATATACATACAGATAAACCTTATTACACTACAGGAGAAACTATATGGTTAAAAAGTTACTTGGTTAATGGTGTTAACCATACGGTAGCAAAAAAAAGCAAAGTTTTACATGTAGAACTCATTAACCCAAAAGATAGCATTGTTTATAAGGAAAAATTATATGTGTCAGATACTGATTATGGGGCTGCTGGTAATATTGATATTGATGAAAAATGGAGTTCTGGAAACTATCAATTAAGAGCATATACTAATTATATGCGCAATTATGATTCTAACTATTTTTTTAAAAAAAATATACGGATACAGAAAATTGAAAAACCTACTGAGAATATTGACTATGTAAACTCTAGTAAAGCTCCTGTAATTGAAACTAGTAATTCTAAAGAAAATGATAATCAAAACATAAAAATAGAAGGACTCTCTATAAACTTTTATCCAGAAGGAGGAACAGCAGTTCCTAACATAAATAATGTTTATGGCATAAAAGCCATAGATAAAAATGGTAATGGCGTAAAACTAGAAGGTCAAATTAGAAAAAAAGGAGAGAATGACATATTAACTCTATTTAGAACTTTTAATTTTGGATTGGGTGTTGTTAGTTTTATACCTAAAGCTGGTACTACATATATAGCTGATGTTACTGTAAATAATAAAACATTCTCTTATGAATTACCTATAGTACCAGAAAACTCATCTAATCTACAAATTAAATATAATGAAGAAACTATAAAGCTAACTGTAAACAGTAGTATTAAAAATATAAATAACTATTTTATTATTGGACATTTAAGAGGTAAAGCATTCTTTTCTAAACAAATACCAAATACGAATCTTAATACTTATAGTTTTAAATTAGTTACTAATGATTTAGAAACTGGGGTTGCTCATTTTACATTATTTAACGCAGAAGGAAAACCCGAAGCAGAACGTCTTGTGTTTATAGACAATGACACACAGCAATTAGACACACAAATAAAATTAAACAAAAAAGAATTTAATAAAACAGAAAAAGTAAATCTTAGTATTAACTCTTTTTTTAAAAATGAAGAAATACAAAATGCAAACGTTTCTTTAGCTATAACTCAAAAAGATATAGTATCCTTAGAGAACAATGAAACTATTAAAAGTTGGCTCTTATTAAATTCCGATTTAAGAGGAGAAATACCAAATGCAATGTTTTTCTTTGATGAAAGTAAACCTAAACACTTTCGTAAATTTCTATTAAAATCTCTTATGCTTACTAATGGGTGGAGAAGATTTAGTTGGAAAAATGCAACAACAAATAATTTTATAAAAAAAGAAAAGTACCAACCCGAAAAAGGAATTTATATTAAAGGAAGAGCCTTTCCTATGAATAATAAAATTACCTCCTCGTCTATTGAAACAAGTATTGTCTTTTTAGGAAAGGGTATATACAGTGAGAAAAAAAATACTAATGCAGATGGTAGTTTTATATATGGTCCTTACATAATTCATGATACTATAGGTACTATTGTACAAGCAAAAATTCCTACTATAAAAAATGAAAAGCAAAAGAAAAGAGTTTCCATTTTATTAAGCCCTGAGCAGCCTGGTCCTAAAATAGATTCTATGAATTCTGCGCAGCAAACAATTAGAAACCCAATAAATTTAAAAAATTATAAAAAGAGGCTAGAATATATTAAGCAAATTGATTTTTCATTTGATCGTGTTAATCAGCTAGAAGAAGTACTTGTTACTGGCAATAAAAAAACATATGAAGACGAACTTCAAGATAGAGCAGATGAATTAGCCAACTACGGTTTCCCAACTAACAGGATAGTAATAGACTCTTTAGATGCTAAAATTGATACTAGTGTCTTAAATTTATTATATAGAGTTCCTGGAGTTCGTATTAGCGGTACTTCTCCAAATATTAACATTACTGTTCGTTCTGGCTTCTCTAACAATAACAATTCAGGTTCAATTCTTAATAGTAACAATAACGGAGTATTATTTTTATTAGATGGCGTAGAAACCGATTTCTCTTTTATTGAAAACTTAACAGCATCAAACATCTCTTTTATTGATGTTTTAAAAGGAGTGGATACTAATTTTTATGGACCTCGTGGAGCTAATGGTGTTATTGCTATCTATTCTAATTTAAACAGTAATTATACTATTACTAAAAAAAGCCCAGGGATTATAGATTTTTTAACCTCTCCCTTTTATAAAGCAAAAGAATTTTATGCTCCAGATTATAGTAAAAATACTAGTGATTTATATAAACCAGATTACCGTACTACATTACACTGGAATCCAAATATAAATATAGGTGTAGCTAATAAACAGGTAGAATATTTTTATACTAATGACCAAGCTGGAGTATACCAGATAGAAGTACAAGGAATAACAAATAAAGGAAAATTAATTTACGCCACTAAAGATTTTAAAGTTGTAGATTAATTAGGGTTTTAAAAATTTAGTATACTCTTCTGGGGTATCTATATCTTTTTCTTTGCCTTTTGCATCTATACTTATAGTATCAGCTATATTTGTTTTTAAAATATCTTTTGCTCCAAAATCATTATTTAACCTTTGCAATTCTTTAAAATAGGTTTTAGAAAAAATAGCGGGAACTCCTAATTTATTTCCATAATTAGTTGCTACAATGCCCTTCTCTTTCTTAGAAAAAAGTCCTGTTAATTTAGCTAAGTAATTACCATCTATAAAAGGTTGATCTGCAAGCATTATAAGAACTCCATCGTATTCTTCTGTACCCATGCCTATAAACGCTACCCCACATGCTATAGAACTTCCTAAACCAATATTCCAATTACTATTTATTATTGTAAAAACATCTTCCTTAATTTCTTTTTCTATCTCTGCTGCATTAGCACCTAATACCAAATAAACATCTGTTTTAGTTTCTTTTGCATTTTTAATTGCATTACCAAGTAAGGTTGTATTTTTCCAAGGAAGTAATTGTTTTATACTTCCCATTCTGCTAGCTTCACCTGCTGCTAAAATTAGAATAGCTATTTTATTAGTACTACTTTTATACATGTATTGCCCCTAACCTATTAGAAAGCTTCATTGGTTCTTTTCCTCTAACTACAGCTAGTATTTCAGACATAACCGAAATTGCAATTTCTTGTGGTGTCTCTGCTCCTATATCTAAACCCGCGGGCCCATGAATAGTCTCTAAAAATTCTTCTGAAATCTCTGGATTATGTTCCAATAGCTCATTTAAAAGTTTCTCTCTCCTTTTTACAGGACCTAACAAACCAATATATATTGGTTTTATTTCTTTTAATACTTGTAAATACTTTAAATCTTTAACGTAACTATGCGTCATTACAACAATAGCCGTTTGTTGATCTATAGTTTGTACAGGGATTGCATGTACTAATTCACAAGCTCCAGGGAAATTAACTAGTTTTTTTTCTTCTTGCAATGTAGCTACAATAACGACTTCCCAACCTGTTAAAGTTGCATATGATGTTAATTGCACAGCATCGTGCTCTGTTCCTATAATCATTAGCCTAAAACAAGGTTTCATTTCTTGTTCTAAAACTTCTAATTCATAATTAATAATAGCTTTTTCGTCAACAGCTATCGATTCTCCTTTAAAAGAAAAAACTGTTCCTAGTTTACCTAGCGTTGTATTTTTATCGTAATAAGATGAAACAGTGAATCTTTTTCGTTCTTTAATGTATTTTTTAAAAACCTCTATAAAATACGGTGAAGGGTTAAAAGGTTCTATTAAAATATACAATATACCTTCACAACCTAAACGGTAACGACCATCATAAGTCATCATTATAGCTTTTTTGGTTTTAAAAACACTTAATGCTTGTCTATTTATCTCTTTTTCTACACAACCACCACTAACAGCTCCTACCATTGTACCATCTTCTAAAAGAAGCATTTTAACACCAGGTTTTCTATAAGAAGAGCCGTCTAAAGCAACTACAGTTGCCAATACACTCGCAATTCCTTTTTTACAAGCATTTTCATACTCATAAATTATTTTCTTTAACTCATGTGTCATTTGTACATTAGATATGTATAATACTAAAGCCTATAATTTTACCCTACAATAGTTTTATTGGGAACTTTGAATAAATCTGGATTATTTATAAAAGGTTGTTTATATATTCTTTTTCCTGTTAAGGCTTTTAATGCATTAGCTATTGCCCCTCCTACAGGTGGTAATGTTGGTTCTCCTAATCCTGTTGGCGCTAATTCACTTTCAATAATATGAGTACCTATTTCTGGTACTTCATTCATACGTATTAGCCTATAGCTATTAAAATTACTATCACTAGGCACACCATCTTTAAAAGAAAAATTACCATACATAGCGTGTCCTACCCCGTCTACAATTCCTCCTTCTATTTGGTTTAATGCTCCCAAAGGGTTTACAACAATACCACAATCTACTACACAGGTTATTTTTTTTACTACTGGTTCATTATTTTTTACTACAATATCTGCTACTTGTGCTACATGTGTATTATGACAATAATAGGCTACAAACCCTTGATATGTATCTTGCTGTTTTGTTCCCCAACCAGATTTCTCTACAGCAGTTTTAATTACTTTTTCCATACGCTTGGGAGAATACTCAATACGCTCATCCGTAGTCCCTTTTACATTTTGTAATAAGTCTAATCGCAACTGTACAGGGTCTACCTCCATAAGCTCTGCTAATTCATCAAAGAAACTTTGTTCAGAAAATGATAAAAAATTAGCATAAGGAGCTCGCCAAGCACCTGTTGTAATTGCACTTTTATAATTTGCAGTATCTACCTGATAATTTTCTACGGCTCCTGCTGGAAAAAAATTAGGAATTAAACCATACATATTATCATTAATACATGCTTCTTTTAAATGATAGCCTGTTACTTTCCCTTCTTTTACCGATGCCTTTATTCTATATTTAATAGCGGGTCTGTAAATCCCAGCAGTCATATCATCTTCTCTAGAATACACCAATTTTACTGGTTTTTTTATCATATTAGAAATCTCTGCTGCTTCTACCACAAAAGTTCCAAATAAACGTCTTCCGAAACCTCCTCCCATACGTGTCATTTCTAAATGCACTTCTTCTTCATTTCGCTCTAATAAATGTGCAACATGTTTGGCTGTCCCTTCTGGTGTTTGTATGGGGCCTACTAAATGTATTTTATCATCCGTTACATTGGCATAAAAATTCATTGGTTCCATACAATTGTGAGGTAAAAAAGGAGACTCATAAGTACGTTCCAATACCATATCTGCATTAGCAAAAGCTTTTTTTATATTTCCGTCTGAACGGCGGGTATCAAATTTATTACCATCTAATATATCTGTTAATATTTTATCATGGTCTTCTGTGCTCTCTAAATCCTTATCAGATGCCCATTCTGCTTTTATTAATTTCTTTGCTTTAAAAACTGTCCAAGTATCTTTGCCTATAACTACAATATTATCTTTATACTTTAAAACGTCTTCTACTCCTGTTACAGCTTTGGCTTCTGCAGCATCAAAAGACACTAATTTTTGTCCAAAAGCAGGCGGATGTATAATAGCGGCATATACCATACCTTCTGCTTTATAATCCATTCCATATAAAGGCTTTCCTGTAACTATCTTATCTAAGTCTACATTATAGGTATCGGTTCCTATAATTTTAAAATCTGAAACTTTCTTAAGTGTAACATTTTCTGGCACCTCTAAAAGAGCTGCTTCCTTTGCAACATCTCCGTAGCCTAATGTATCTCCATTAGCATTTGTAATAACTCCTTCGTTAGTAGTACACTCAGAAGCATCTACCCCCCATTTAGCAGCAGCAGCATTAATTAGCATTTGACGTGCGGTTGCTCCCGTTTGTCGTAATGGTTCCCATCCATGGCGTATAGACTGACTCCCACCTGCCAATTGTCTTGTATAGTTTTTTGTATCTAAAATACCTTGTTCTACATATACATTTTTCCAGGCAACATCTAATTCTTCTGCAATTAACATTGGCATAGCTGTTTTTACACCTTGCCCTATTTCTGGATTAGGAGAAAAGATTGTTACTTCTCCTGTTTCTGCTATTTTTATAAAAGCGTTGAAATCTTTATAATCTAATTTAGATAAATCTTTCGGTGGTTTAATTGCATCTTTACAAGCAGTAAATAAATTAAATCCAATTAATAAGCCTCCGCTAGCTAATGATGATGTTCTTATAAAAGACCTTCTACTAAAAGTCATAGCTGTTTTTGTACTAGACATGTTTTTTTGTTTTTAAGTTTTATTCAAAAAAATATTGAATAAGAAAAAATTAAAATGCGACTTAACTTATGCTTTTTCTGCAATTTCTTCTGCTGCTACTTCTACTGCTTTGCATATTCTTTTGTAAGCTCCACACCTACATATATTACCATGCATAGCATCTTTAATTTCTTGTTTACTTGGAGATTGATTTTTTGCTAAAAAAGAAGATGCTGTCATTATTTGCCCAGCTTGGCAATACCCGCACTGTGGGACATCTACACTTTTCCAAGCTTTTTGTACCGGATGCTCTCCATCTTTAGATAAACCTTCTATTGTTGTAATAGATTTACCTTCTACTTGTGCCATTGTAATGGAACAACTACGTATTGCTGTACCTTCTAAATGAATTGTGCATGCTCCACATTGCGCTATACCACAACCAAATTTTGTACCTACTAAATCTAAATAATCTCTAAGCGCCCACAAAACTGGCATATCTTTACTTACTTCTACTGTTTTAAGTTCTCCATTTACGGTGAGTTGATACGTTGGCATAACTTTTACTTTTATGTTTTATATGCAATAATTTGCACCTACAATTTATTAAAAATCTAAAAATAGTATTGTTTTTTAACAATACCTTAAGTTATTCTTAACTTTTTATACACAATAACCAATATTTCTAATAACTATTTTAAAAAAGATATTACACTTTACCTAATTAAAAATTTATTTCAATACTATATTAGTTAACTAAGCATAAGTACTATATGTTAAAATAAAGAAAACAGATACATTTCATAATTTACAAGTAAAAAATAGTACTTCTTAATACATTATTTTTCATTTTTAAGTACTTTAGTAACACCTAACAACCACGTTATGAGCACTGAAGAAAAGATTATGACATTGCACCCCCAAGGTAAAAAAGGGGTTAATATTTTAAAAAGAAGATATGATGTTATAAAAGATTACATCATAAAAACTATTACTACTCATGGTGAAATTACTTATGCCAAACTAGACGATTTAGCTAGTGAAGAATTGAGCACTTCTTTTGATGGTAAAGTAGGTTGGTATATTGTTAGTGTAAAATTAGATTTAGAAGCTAGAGGTATTATTGAACGTATCCCAAAAACAAGCCCACATAAATTACGCATGAAAAAATAAAATGTTACTACTTCCCTAGCAGATAATTAAAATTGATTGTACACTATTTAACAGTTAAGGATTGGTAGACCATAAAGCAGCCCCTTTAAGCATTGCTCTTCTTGGTAGTTTTAAACCTGCTAGTATTAATTCTGCAAAATCTTCTGGTTGAAGTACATTTTCGTGTGAACCTTTATTTAGCATTCCTAATCCAATTGTCATGTCAGATTCTATGGTGCTTGGCGTTAATGTATTAACCCTAATATTGTTTTTACGGACTTCTTTCATTAATGATTCTGACATTCCTATAACTGCAAATTTTGAAGCTGAATAAGCAGATATATTTGCATTTCCATTTAGTCCTGCCGTGGAAGAAACGTTAATAATATCACCTTCATTTTTATCTAACAAATAAGGTAAAACCTCCTTGGTTACAAAATACATTCCCATTACATTGGTTTGGATAATTTCGCTCCATTGGCTAACCTCCATATCATTAAACGCCCCTATAGCTGCAATACCAGCATTATTAACTAAAATATCAATACCCCCTAGAGTATTTATAATGTCTTTAATACTTGTTTTTACCTCCTCATAATTACCAACATCGAATACTGAATAGATAGCTTTAACTCCAAAGGCCTCTAATTCAGTAAGGGTGGCTTTTAAAACACTTTCATTTCTTCCTGTTATAGCAACATCAATCCCTTCTTTTGCAAAAGCTAAAGCTGTTGCTTTTCCTAGCCCTCTACCTCCGCCGGTTATAATTGCTTTTTTATTTTTTAAACTACTCATATTCTTACTAATTAATTTTTGGCCCAATAATCCATAACAAAAACACCTGCTATTATTGGCCCCACTTTACTTACTAAATCTAAATGCGCTTTATGAAACAAATAAACTTCCCTAGCGTGTTCATCTTTAAATGTTAACGTAAAACAATGTGTAAAACCATTACTATGACCTTCTGTACTATCGTTTAAGCCCCATTCTATACTATCTATTTCTGGAATATTATTCTTAAGGTTTTCAAAAGCTATTTCTGCCTCAGTAATTTGCTCCTTAGTAGCTTCATCTTTATACTTTAGATTTACCATATGCCTTAAAACTTTTCCCTCCCTATTAATTTTTGGCGCAATCTTATAACTCACTATCTTTTGTAAATCAAACCTAAAAGAACCTGCAATTAAGAAATTATCATCACCTATTTTATGAGACTTTAATCCATAATAAATAGAAAAACCTGTCTCTAAATAATTTATAGGATTAAGAATTCCTTCTGAATTTAGTTTTAGTAATTGAATACTAGCATCATCTCTTGTTCCAACTGCTAAAACGGCTTCATTTTTATTTACAGAAACCACTTCTATCCTAGTTTGCCCTTGTAGCTTTGTGGTTTCATCATCCTTTAATATGTAGTGAGGAACTAAAGCTCCTTTCTTATTTACCTTAAAAACACTTACACCATCACCATGATAAACAAAGTCTGTTTTTTTAATAAATCCGTTTCTCTTATAATATTTATGGTGCCTGTGACCAACTATTACATAATTATTGTCTCCTAGAGTAACACCGGTAACAGGGTAAGTCCCTGTTAAATACCTATCAGTGTTATTATCACTTATATTATTAATGTTTTTAAAAGTACCATTTTCGTATACTCTAAAACTGCTTATACCGTTATCTTGGAAGCCACCAGTATATAAAAAGGTTTTTCCTTTTATTTTATGAACAAACATTCCAATTATACCATCGGTATGAATAGTTTCATTATCTTTTATTGATTGAACATGGGTTAATTTTCCACTATTCTCTATTTTAAAAGAACTTAAACCTGGTGTTTTTTCTAAACCACCTATAAATAAGTATGATGATTGTTTCATATGAATTACCTGTAACGTAATTGCAGTGCCAAGATGCGTTTCATCAGTATCTTCAACTAAAGAAACGAGCTCCAGAGCTCCATTATCCAAAATTTTAAATGTTTCAATAACATTACCGTGCTTATTTGCAACGAACAGAAAATCGGTACCACCAATATTATCAGCTACCATTCCTCTTGCAGGACCTTTTTTCATATGAAGTTCGTGGTTACTAATAGGGGTAAGCACACCTTCTTTATCTAAACTATAAACATCTACATTACCAATACCACCAGCATATACATAATGATTGTTGTTTTTAGTATAACTTGTTACGGAAACAGTGTTAGTACCAGTTATATTTTTAAAATCTTTTCTGTACAGCATTAAATCATCTGAAGCTTGTGATAAACAAACTTGCGATAAAAGCAGTGCAACAAAGAGAATTCCTTTTTTTATGTTGTTCATAATATTGTTCTTTTTCAAATTTAATTATTCTATAATTGATGCTGCGCCTACCGTAGCTATAGCCCTATCTTGATCTATAGTACCGCCACTAACACCAATAGCTCCAATAATTTTGCCTTCTTTATTTTTAATGGGTAAACCTCCAGGGAATGTAATTAAACCATCGTTAGAATGTTCTATGTTATAAATTATACCTCCTGGTTGTGTTAATTCACCTAGTTTTCCTGTATCAATGTTAAAATATCGGGCTGTTTTTGCCTTTTTAATAGCCACATCTATGCTTCCTAAATAAGATTCATCCATTCTTATAAAAGCTTTTAAATTAGCCCCAGCATCTACTACGGCTATATTTACGAGTACATTTGATTCTTCAGCATTTTTCTTTGCTGCTAGTAATGCTTTAAGGGCTTCATCATCAGTAATATCATTCGTTATTTGTGCTTGTAAGCTATTTGATGTTAATCCTAATACACACACAATAAGGCAAATTTTTAAATATTTAAGCAAAGTCATAATTTCTATTTATAATTTAATACTACAAAAATTATAAACTAATATTAAAAAAGAGTTGAACAAGTTCAACTTCACATTATTTTTTTGAGCTTATGCTGCTTTTTTATTTTACTTAAAAACTCATGTGTAATACCTAAATAACTAGATTTTTGACGATCGGTAAGCTTAGAAGCAATCTCTGGATAATTGCTTATAAAATGATTGTAACGTTCTTGTGCAGTAAGTGTATGGTTTCTTATAAGTCTACGCTGCCATGCAACAAGCGCTTTTTGACTCATAATTCTAAACAATTTCTCTACAATAGGAAGCTTAGTATATAAAGCTTCTTTATCAGTTTTATTAATTAGAATAATTTCACTGTCCTCTAAAGCCTGTATATTTAATAAAGAAGGTGTTTGGTTCATAAAACTATCAATGTCCATTAACCACCAATCTTTTGTGGCAAAATAAAGTACGTTTTCGTTTCCTTTCTTATCTATGGTAAAGATTCTAAAACACCCCTCTAATACAAAACCTTCATATTTATATACACTACCCTGTCTAAGTAAAAAATCTTTTTTCTTTATTTGTTTAGATTTAAAATAACTACACACTATATCCAAATCATTATCCGAAATTTGAACATTCCTTTTTATATTTTGTTTTAATAAATCGTATGGCATTATTTGCTAATTCTTATCTTCTAACAAGGGTACAAACCTAAAAGAGCCAAACTCTTTCTTCTCAAATTCTTTAGCAGATTTACGAATAAAAAGTGTCATAATCTGTTCGTCTATACCAACAGGAATAACTAGTCTTCCTCCAATTTTTAATTGCGCCAACAAAGGTTTAGGTACAAAAGGAGCCCCAGCAGTAACAATTATACCATCAAAAGGGGCTTCTTCTGGCATTCCTTTATAACCATCTCCAAAAGTAGCTTTTTTAGGCCTATACCCCATTTTACTAAAAAACAAAGAAGTTTTTTTAAACAATTCTAATTGGCGTTCAATAGTATATACTTTTACTTTTAAGCCCAATAAAACAGCTGTTTGGTAGCCACTACCCGTTCCTATCTCTAAAACTTTATCATTAGCAGATATTTCTAAAAGTTCTGACTGAAAAGCGACTGTGTAGGGTTGGGATATTGTTTGGTCTGCTCCAATAGGAAAAGCCTTATCCTGGTATGCATGCGCTTCAAAACTACTATCTAAAAATAAATGCCTAGGTATAGTTCTTATAACATCTAAAACTTTTTTATCTCTTATTCCTTTAGCTGCCAGCACATTTGCCAGCTTATTACGCATTCCACTATGTTTTAAAGTATCTCTCAAAGGTAAGCTTGGTTTAAAACACTAATTTAGAAAAAGAATAGAAGCTAATCCTAATAATAAAACTAAAAATATGAACAGATTTTATTTTGAAGTAAATTAACAGCATATGAATATAGAAGAATGAATCCATATTCTTATTTTTGATAAAAAGATACATATATGCTCAAAGTTGGAGTTTTAGGTGCTGGTCATCTTGGAAAAATACATTTACGCCTCCTAAATCAATCAGAAAAATATACTCTAGTTGGGTTTTATGACCCCGATGCTATTCATAGTAAAAAAGTTGCCGATGAATTTGGTTATACTGCTTATGATAATATTAATACATTAATAGATGCTGTTGATGTTATTGATATTGTAACTCCTACCCTTTCTCATTTCGATTGTGCTAAAAAAGCCATGGAAAAAGGAAAGCATGTGTTTATAGAGAAACCTATTACCAATACGCTTAAAGAAGCAGAAGAGTTATTAAATTTAGAAACTACTAATAATGTAAAAGGGCAAGTAGGACACGTAGAACGTTTTAACCCTGCATTTATAGCGGTAAAAGATAAAATTGCTAATCCAATGTTTATAGAAACACATCGTTTAGCAGAATTTAATCCTAGAGGAACAGATGTTCCTGTAGTTTTAGATTTAATGATTCATGATATAGATGCCATTCTAAGTGTTGTTAACTCTCCTGTAAAACAAATAAACGCTAGTGGAGTTTCTGTTATTAGTAAATCTCCTGATATTGCTAATGCAAGAATAGAATTTGAAAATGGCTGTGTTGCTAACCTTACTGCAAGTAGGATTTCTTTAAAAAATATGCGTAAATCTCGATTTTTTCAGAAAGACGCATACATTTCAGTAGATTTCTTAGAGAAAAAAGTGGAAGTTGTAAAAATGAAAGATGCCCCAGAAATACCTGGTGATTTTGATATGGTATTACAAAATGCAGAAGGAGAAAAAAAGCAAATCTATTTTGAAAATCCAGATATAGAAGGAAACAATGCTATTTTAGATGAGTTAGAAACATTTGCAGATGCTATTAAGAACAATACCACACCAATAGTTTCCTTAAAACAAGGAACACAAGCATTGCAAGTAGCTCTACAAATAATTGACTCTTTTTAAAAAATGAATCTTTAACTTTAAAGAAACAAACATGAAAAATATAGCTGTAATTGGTGCCGGAACAATGGGAAACGGAATTGCTCATGTTTTTGCTCAAAATGGCTATAAAGTTCAATTAATAGATATTTCTAAAACTGCTTTAGAAAAGGGGCTTGCTACTATTCTTAAAAATTTAGACAGAATGGTAGCTAAAGAAAAAATAACTCCCGAACTAAAAGAAAAAACACTAGCTAATATAACTCCTTTTTACAACCTAAAAGAGGGAGTTTACAAAGCCGATTTAGTAATTGAAGCTGCAACAGAAAACCAAGATATTAAACTTAAACTATTTAAAGAACTAGATGAGCTCTGCGATAGTAATGTAATACTAGCTACAAATACCTCTTCTATTTCTATAACACAAATAGCGGCAGTTACCAAAAGAGCCGATAAAGTTATAGGAATGCATTTTATGAATCCTGTACCCTTAATGCCATTGGTAGAAGTTATTAGAGGTTACGATACTTCTGATGAAGTTAGCAAAACTATTGTAAACCTAACTCAAGGCTTAAATAAAAGCCCCGTAATAGTTAACGATTACCCTGGTTTTGTAGCTAATCGTATTTTAATGCCCATGATAAATGAGGCTATAGAAACGCTTTTTCAGGGCGTTGCAGGAGTACAAGAAATAGACACTATATTTAAATTAGGCATGGCACACCCAATGGGGCCATTACAATTAGCAGATTTTATTGGTTTAGATGTTTGCCTTGCTATCATGAATGTTCTATATGATGGTTTTAAAAACCCAAAATACGCACCATGTCCCCTACTTAAAAATATGGTAACCGCTGGTAAGCTAGGTAATAAATCTGGTGAAGGTTTTTACGATTATTCAGAGTCTAAAAAAGCAAGTGTAGTTGCGAAACAGTTTGTAGTTAATTAATTATACGTTTAATAGTTCTGAATTATTAAAAAAAACCAATTATAATTATGGCGATAGTTAACATGTATTTATATTTTAATGGAAATTGTGAAAAAGCTTTTAATTTTTACAAATCTGTTTTTAATAAGGAATTCCAATATATCGGACGTTATAAAGATGTTCCTGAAGCTGCCAGATATAACTTTCCTAATTGTAAAGACGAACATATAATGCATATTGGGTTACCTATTAGTAAGGAAACCATTTTAATGGGAGCAGATATTATTAATCCAAATGAAGAAGGCAATGACAAATCAAAATACTTTTCTTTATATATTAGTACTAACAGTAAAGAAGAGGCAGATGAACTATTTAAAGCTATATCCAAAGAAGGCAACATAAAAGTCCCTATTGCTGACCAATTTTGGGGTTCATATTATGGAATATGTTTGGATAAATTTGGAGTTAACTGGAAGATTAGTTTTAGTTTAGATAATGAGTAAAATGCCCGGAGAAAAAAACTTATCGCAATTAATAAAAGGAATGACTCCCCTATTAAATGATGGAGCATATGTTTTTACTACTGTAAAAAACTTTAACAATATTGATAGACAAGACACATTATTCGAATTTAAAGAAAAAGAAAGTACTACTATTGTTATAAAAAAAACTAAAGCTGATGAATTAAAGCTTAGTTATGAATATATTGCAGCTTGGATTACATTAACGATTCATTCTTCATTAGAAGCCGTTGGTTTAACGGCTGTGTTTTCTAGCGAATTAGCAAAATATAACATAAGTGCCAATGTTGTAGCCGGTTTTTATCACGACCATCTTTTTGTACACGAAAAAGATGCTAACAAGGCAGTTAAAGTTTTAACTGCACTATCAAAAAATTATATGTAATTATATATGTCTATAGCTCAAAACTTAACAAACATAAGAGAAACATTACCAGAAGAAATAAAACTAGTTGCTGTTTCTAAAACCAAACCTATAAAAGATTTACAAGAAGCTTACAATGCAGGTCAACGTATTTTTGGAGAAAACAAAATCCAAGAAATGGCACACAAATGGGAAATATTACCCAAAGACATTCAATGGCATATGATTGGGCATGTACAAACCAACAAAGTAAAGTATATGGCAGCTTTTGTTTCTTTAATACATGGTGTAGATAGCTTTAAACTATTAAAAGAAATTAATAAACAAGCCATAAAACACAATAGAACTATAAATTGCTTGTTACAAATACATATTGCAGAAGAAACCACTAAATTTGGGTTAAATGCAAAAGAACTAGCTGTTTTAATCAATTCTGAGGAATTTGCTACTTTAAAAAATGTCCAAATAGTAGGTTTAATGGGTATGGCAACCCTTACAGATAATAAAGAACAAATTAAAAGAGAATTTAAACACCTAAAAACACTTTTTAACACTACCAAAGAAACATTACCAGAGATAACTATACTTTCTATGGGAATGAGTGGTGACTATAAAGTTGCAATAGAAGAAGGAAGTACCATGGTACGAATAGGAAGTAGTATCTTTGGAAGTAGAAATTACCATTAAAAACAGTGAATGTACGTTATATTAGACATTGAAACTACAGGAGGAAAATACAATGAAGAAGGCATAACGGAAATTGCAATTCATAGATTTAATGGCCATGAGGTAGTAGATAAATTTATAAGTCTTATAAATCCAGAAAAGGAAATTCAACCCTTTGTTGTTAAACTTACAGGTATTAACAACAATATGTTACGTAATGCCCCAAAATTTCATGAGGTAGCAAAGCGTATCGTAGAAATCACTCAAGATGCCGTTTTAGTAGCTCATAATGCACAGTTCGACTATAGAATTCTTAGAACCGAATTTAAACGCTTAGGTTACAATTTTGAACGAGAAACCTTATGCACCGTAGAGCTATCTAAAAAATTAATTCCAGACCAAGAATCGTATAGTTTAGGAAAACTAGTGCGTTCTTTAGGAATACCTGTTACAGATAGGCATAGAGCAAACGGAGATGCTTTAGCAACAGTAAAACTTTTTAAATTACTACTATCTAAAGATGTAGATAAAACCATTATAAAAACAGTTGTAAGAGGAGCTACATTAGGAGAACTTTCGCAAAGACAGTTAGATATTGTAGATGAACTACCCTCGGAAACTGGTGTGTACTACATGCACGATAGAGATGGTGAAATTATATTACTTGGAAAAAGTAGCAATATAAAAAAACGGGTAAACCAGCATTTTACAGGAAGAGGCGATAAAGCTCGTAAAATACAAAAGGAAACCAAAAGTGTTACCTACGAAAGAACAGGTAACGAACTAATTGCTTTATTAAAAGAGAACGAAGAAATTTTTAGAAATAAACCTAAATACAATTCGCATAAGAAGAAACGTTTATTTTCTTATGCAGTATACAAAGTAATTACCGAAGAAGGGTATATAGCCTTAAAAGCTGGTAAAATAAATGATACTGATAAAAAAATAAGTACATTTAGTAGTATTATAAGTGCTAAGAATTTTTTACATAAAATAAATGCTGAGTTTTCTTTATGCGATAAAATAAACGGTTTATCAGAAGCTAAAAATAATTGTGGAAATTATGAAGATGGTAAATGTTTTGGGGCTTGTATAAATAAAGAACAAATTTCTGAATATAACCTAAGAGTAGAGAAGGCTATTTTAAAATATAGTCTAGAAAATAAAAATATAGTTATTATTGATAAAGGCAGAGAATTAGGAGAACGTAGTGGTATTTTAATAAAAAATGGAATTTATACAGGGCTAGGATTCTTTGATTTAAACCATCAAATAAATAATATTCATATCTTAGAATCTGTAATTACTCCTGTAAAAGGAAATGACAACACTAATCATATCATAGAAACCTATCTAAGAAAAAAAAGAGTTTTAAAAATAATAGAGCTTGAAGAATAAAAAAGAAACACCAGCAAAAAACTGGAAAGCAAAACTTCATGAAATAATATATGAAGCCGATACTCCCAAGGGTAAATGGTTTGATATTATATTGTTTGCGCTTATTATTCTAAGTGTTATACTGGTTATGCTAGAAAGTGTTAAAGAAATAGATTTAAAATATCATAATTTACTTACAGCACTAGAATGGATTATTACTATTTTCTTTACTGTAGAATATATTGCCCGAGTTATAAGTATAAAAAAACCTTTAAAATATGTATTTAGTTTCTATGGTATTATTGATTTCATATCAACCATACCATTATATCTTTCATATATTTTTGCAGGTTCTCAGGTTTTATTAGCTGTAAGAGCATTGCGCCTATTACGTATATTCAGAATTCTAAAACTAGTTCAGTTTTTAGGAGAAGCCTCATCACTAAAATTAGCATTAAAAGCCAGCAGAGCTAAAATTGCTGTTTTTATATATGTAGTACTTATACTTTCTGTAATTATGGGAACGGTAATGTACTTAATAGAAGGAGACGAAGCAGGCTTTACAAGCATACCCAGAAGTATTTACTGGGCTGTAGTAACCTTAACTACCGTAGGTTATGGAGACATTGCACCAACAACAAGCCTTGGACAATTTATTGCTGCCATAATAATGATTATGGGATATGGTATTATTGCAGTACCTACAGGAATAGTAACCTCAGAATTAACAAAACAAAAAAAAGGTTATAATAACATACATACTAATACACAATCTTGTCCTAGCTGCTCTTACGAAGATCATAGAGACGATGCAAGCCATTGTTATAATTGTGGAAGTAAATTATAATGAAAAAAATTCTTATTTCAGTTATAGGACCTACAGCTATAGGCAAAACAAAACTAGCTATTGCCTTAGCTCAGCATTTTAAAACCGAGATTATCTCTGCCGATTCCAGGCAATTTTTTAAAGAAATGCAAATTGGAACTGCAGTACCATCAACAGAAGAATTAGCTGCTGCTCCACATCATTTTATTCAGCACAAAAGTATTTTTGACACCTATTCTGTTGGCGATTTTGAAAAAGAAGCTATTCATAAACTAGAGGAACTTTTTAAACAAAAAGATATTATTATTATGGTAGGTGGCAGTGGTTTATATGTTGATTCCGTTACTAAAGGACTAGATTATTTCCCTGCAGTTGACCCCAAAATTAGAGAAGAATTAAATAGTGTTTTAGAAGAAAAAGGTATAGAGCCTTTACAGCAACAATTAAAAACATTAGACCCTACTTATTTTAAAAAAGTTGATATAGAAAACCCACATAGAATTATAAGAGCTTTAGAGATATGTATAGGCTCTGGCAAACCCTATTCTTCATTTTTAAATAAAGATAAAGGTAATAGACCTTTTAAAATTCTTACTGTTGGTATAAATGCTGATAGAGAAATTATATACAATCGTATAAACCAACGTGTAGATATTATGGTAGAAGAAGGTTTAGTTTCCGAAGCTAAAACTTTACTACAACACAAAACATTAAATGCATTACAAACTGTTGGATACAGAGAATTATTTAATTACTTTGAGGGCGAATGGACTTTAGATTTTGCTATTTCTGAAATAAAAAAGAATACCAGAAGGTTTGCTAAACGACAATTAACTTGGTTTAAAAAAAACGAAAATACCGTATGGGTTGCTTTTGACGGTAAAATTTCTGATATTAAGCATTTAATAGAAAAACAAGCAACTAAATTACTTAATGATTAATAGTAAAGGTCCTATTTTTTACATTATGGGAGTTTCTGGCTCTGGAAAATCTACCATAGGAAAATTATTAGCAACAGAATTAAATATTCCTTTTTTTGATGGAGATGATTTTCATCCCGAAAGTAACATCATTAAAATGAAAAATGGAACTCCATTAAATGATGATGACCGTTATGGTTGGCTTTTAAGTCTAAACAGTTTAGCAAAAAAACATTTAAAAAAGGGAGCCGTTATTGTTTGTTCTGCTTTAAAAGAAAAGTACAGAACATTACTTTCTCAAGATATTACAAATGATACTAGCTATATTTATTTAGAAGGCAGTTTTAACGAAATTAGTGAGCGATTAAATAGCCGAAAAAGTCACTTTATGCCTAGTTCTTTACTACAATCCCAATTTAATACTTTAGAAGTTCCTACAAATGCTATTACAATAGCAATTAAAAACACTCCTCCAGAAATTATTTCTAAAATAATTAATGAGATAAATACTTAAGACACTTATATGGAAGAAATTAACTTAATAGCTGCTGTTCTTATAGGAATAGCTGTTCTCTTATTTTTAATCTTAAAATTAAGAATACACGCCTTTATAGCACTACTTATTGGTAGTATTACTGTTGGTTTAATTGCTGGTTTAAACGCAGAAGAAGTTATACAAACAGTAAAAGATGGTATGGGCGGTACTTTAGGTTTTGTTGCAACAGTAGTTGGCTTAGGTGCTATGTTTAGTGCTATTTTAGAATCTTCTGGCGGCACCAAAGCTATTGCCAATTTTATGATTTCAAAATTTGGAATAAAAAATGCGCCTACAGCAATGGTTATATCTGGTTTTTTAATTGCTATTCCTGTTTTTTTTGATGTCGCTTTTATTATTCTGGTTCCCATGATATATGCTTTACAACGTAAAACAAAAAAATCTCTTTTACTTTATGCTATCCCTTTGCTTGCTGGTTTAGCAATAACACATGCATTTATTCCGCCAACACCTGGACCTATAGCAGTTGCTAATATTATAGGTGCTAAATTAGGATGGGTAATCTTAATTGGATTTATTGTTGGTATACCTACAGCTATTGTTAGTGGCTTATTTTTTGGAAAATATATTTCTAAAAAAATTCATGTAATTGCACCAGAAGAAAATACTACCATAGACGAAACAGAAACGTCTAATGTAGGTCTTACTTTTGCTATTATTGCAATCCCAATTTTTTTAATACTATTAAATACCTTCTGTTCTAGCGATTTAATAAATATTAGCAACAAAACTATTTCCAATACAATAGCATTAATTGGTCATCCGTTTTCTGCCTTAATAATAACTAACATTTTTGCTTGGTACTTTTTTGGAATAAGAAAAGGATTCAGCAAAGACGATTTATTTAAAATTACTAGTAAATCATTGGAACCTGCAGGTACAATAATACTTTTAACTGGTGCTGGTGGAGTTTTTAAACAAGTTTTAACAAATACTGGAGCAGGAGAACTTATTGCCACATCATTAAGCAATGCAGGTTTCCCTATACTTGTGTTTGCTTTTATTAGTGCAGCTATTGTTCGTATAATTCAGGGTTCTTCTACAGTAGCTATGATTACTGCTGCAGGGCTTATTTCTCCTTTAATAACAGCAGCAAATTTAAGTAGCCCAGAATTAGCATGTTTAGTAATTGCTATTGCTTCTGGTGCTAGTATATTTTCTCATGTAAATGATAGTGGTTTTTGGCTTGTAGGACAGTATTTAGGCATTACAGAAAAAGAAACATTTAAATCTTGGACGGTTATGACAACTCTTTTAGCTATTACTGGTTTTATAAGTGTTTTAATCATTAACTTTTTCATATAAAAAAAACCACCTATACATAGGTGGCTCTTATATATTTTATATAAAATACAGAACTTATGTAGTTTCTTTAATAACCAATCTAAAGCCTTCTCCGTGAATGTTTAAGATTTCTACGTTCTCATCCTTTTTAAGGTATTTACGTAGTTTAGCAATATATACATCCATACTTCTAGATGTAAAATAATTATCATCTCTCCATATCTTAGTCAATGCTAATTCTCTAGGCATTAAATCATTTTCATGTAAAGCTAATAAACGCAATAATTCATTTTCTTTTGGAGACAGTTTTATTACTTCTTCTTCCCCAAATTTTAAAAATCTTAGTTTAGAATTTAAATGAAAACCACCAATAACAAACTCAAACTGATTACTATCTGCCATTGTATTAGGCGCCTTTCTAGATAATAATGTTTTTATTTTAACTAATAATACTTCCGAATCAAAAGGTTTATTTAAATAATCGTCTGCACCTGCTTTATATCCTTTAAGCACATCTTCTTTCATTGTTTTTGCCGTAAGGAAAACAATAGGTACATGCTCGTTCTTTTCTCTTATTTCTTTAGCCAGCGTAAAACCATCTTTATAAGGCATCATCACATCTAAAATACAAATGTCATAATTATCCTTTTTAAACTTCTCAAACCCTTCCATTCCGTTTTTAGCTAAAACAACATCAAAGTCGTTCATTGCTAAATAATCTTTTAACACGATTCCGAAATTTGGATCATCTTCTACCAAAAGTATCTTCTTGTTCACTGTTTCCATATGTTATTATATTAAAGGTAGTTTTATGTAAAAAGTGCTGCCCTTACCTTTTTCACTCTCTGCGTAAACCTCACCTTGATGGTCATCTATTATTTTTTTTACGTAAGACAATCCTAATCCATGTCCTTTAACGTTATGTATATTTCCTGTGTGCTCTCTATAAAATTTTTCAAAAACTTTTTTCAGCACTATTTTACTCATTCCTGCTCCCTGATCCTTTATCTTAATAATAATATAATTTTTAGCTAGCTCTGTAAACACATCAATCTTTGGAGCCTCGGGAGAATACTTTATTGCATTATCTAATATATTAACTATTACATTTGTAAAATGCCCATCATTTGCCAAAACCTCTGTTCTGTCCGCATCTAAATGTGTATTTATATAACCTCCCCTATCTGCCACTATAAGTTCTACATGTGTAACTGCATCGGTAACAATATCATGCACATCTACTCTATCTTTACTTATATCTAGCTCTTTCTTTTCTAATTTGGATATTCTAAGTACATTCTCTACTTGCGTATGCATGCGCTTATTTTCATCCTTTATCATACCTAAATAGCGTGTCACTTTCTCTTTATCCTCAATTATCTTAGGATTCTTAATTGCTTCTATTGCCAAATTAATTGTTGCTATAGGAGTTTTAAACTCGTGCGTCATATTATTAATAAAGTCAGATTTTATTTCTGATATCTGCTTTTGTTTTATTAATTGATATATAGCTCCTGCATAAGCCAAAATAATAATCAATGTAAATAACAATGACAATAATGCCATGCCTAATATTGAGTCTATTAAAAACTTTTTCTTTTTTGGAAAATTAACTAATAAAGAAAAATTACTATTCCCTTCAGAATCTTTAAAAATTGGTGATTTATATAGTGTTGTATTTGCAAACTTAAATCGTTTAGATTTTATTTTTGTGGGTAGCCCTTTGCTATAAACACCATATTCATACCTGGTATCTATTCCCATGCTTTTAAACTCTTTATCTAGAAGCAATTCTATTTCTTGTTTAGAAACTCTTTTATGTAAAGGCTTATTTTTAGCATACTGCCTGTAAACATCATCAAACTGTGCTTTTTCTACACTTGGCAAGCCTCCTACTTTTACTAATTTCTCTACTGGGTCTAAACTACTTTGTTGTCCGTCTAACCCAAAAGTCTCTTTAAACGTTGTTTCTGTACGAGTACTAGTAACACCTGTCAAGGTATTAATATCTAAATCTATATTATCATTATCAAAGAACGTAGAAGAAATATCATATTCTTCTTGTAAAATACCATGTTGGTATAATTTTATTTCATTAGAATTAAGGTCTTTTTCTAAAAAAAACAATGTTTTTAAATGCGATTTTTTTGGCTTTCCTACTGAATCTTTTAGATTAAAGTATTCATCCATGTAATCTTTTCTTTCCCTCTCTTCTATTTTATCGGTGGTTCTGTTTAAAATTTCTTTTACAACAGTTGATAATTGTTCATTCTTATTATCTACCGATTTTTTAATCCAATAAACTTGCACAAAAATTATGCCCAAAAGAGATAAACTCATTAAAATAACTAAAAGGACAAATATTTTTTTGTTCATTACAACAAAATTAAAAATTTAACATATAGCAGATTACACGTTTAACCAAACCTTAACAAAATTATTAAGACCTTAAACGCTATTTTAATTCTGCTAGAATTCTTTTATGTAGTTGCTCTACTCTAGATTGAGTTTCTTTTAACTGAATATTTTCGATAACGTAATCTGATAACTTTTCTTTAAAAGGATCTTTTAACTGATTTTTTATTCTGGCTTTTACTGCTTTTTCAGAAATAAGGTCTCTAGCAATAACCCTTTTTAACCTAATACTTTCATCAGCTCTAACAAAAATTATTTTATCGTAATTAGATTGCGAATTGTTTTCAAAAACCAATGCACTTTCCTGGATAACATAAGGATAGTTTTGCTCTGCTACCCAAGCTAAAAAATGTGCTCTTACAGCTGGGTGTACTATTTTATTTAATTGCTCTAGCTGCTTTTTATCATTAAAAACTTTATCTGAAATATACTTTTTGTTTAACTTTTTATCTAAATAAGCCTTTTCTCCAAATAAATCTATAACAGCATTTTTTACATGCTCCGAAGTATGCATTATTTTTTTTGCTTCTATATCTGAATTATAAACAGGAACACCTAATTTAGAAAACATTGTAGCTACAGTTGTTTTACCACTACCAATACCCCCTGTTAGCCCTATAACCATTACTGTCTTTTTAAAATATATTCTACTTCTGTCTCCATAAGGTCTGCACTGTATATATTCTCTGGTTTAGCTTTTAATTTTAAAACTAAAACACTTGTGCTTTCTTCATTTATCATATTATAATCAGCAACTAACTTAATATCACTTGATTTCAACTTTTTTAAGGCTTCAATTTTTGCTCTGCACAAAACAGGCACCTTATTAGGAAAGGTCTTTATTTTAAACCCTTTAGGAAGGTTTACAACCTCAATAGCAACTTCTATTTTTTTCTCTGAAAAACGATATACTGTTCCTTGTACATTAACCTTATTTTCCGACAAAGTTGTATTTTCTAATTTTATATTTTTCTTTAAACTTACTGCTTCGGATATATTGGTGGTTTGCTCGGCAAATAATTTCTGCTCCGTTTCTATAAATTTAATTGTTTCTATTTCATTTCTAGGCCCAGATATTAATACAGAGTCTGGTTTTATACTTAAACTTTCTAACAAATAATTTTGCGCTAGTACAATTTCTATTTTAGAAACTATTGGAACTCTTTTAGAAATTACCTCTTGAAATTTAAAAAAAATAGTATCATTATCTATTCCTGAAAGCTCCATGGAACCTGGTAATTGATTCTCTATCTGGTTTTTATAAACTCTTTGAGACACATAAAAAGAACTTCTTCTTTTTTCTAATGAAGATAAGTCTATAACTATTTTTTTTCGACTAAAATTAAACCCTAAAAATTTAAATCCACTTGCTTTTAATCTAACATTTATACTCTTTTTAGAAACACTAGATAATAATAAACTATCGGGAGTATTATGGTATTCAATATCAAAAATAGTATTACTTGTATAAGGTTCGGATAACTTACTTAAAAACCAAGCAAAACTAGAGCACAGTAAAAACATTAAAAATATTTTTACTTTTCTTCTATGCAATCCTTTTTTAATTTTACTTAGCACACTACAAATTAGTTTTAAAAAATAACTTTGGAAATAATTCTTGCGGGTTTTTCTTATTTAAATTCACCTTAAGTGTAGATTTTAAAAAACCATAACCATAGCCTATAAATTGAATAACTACAGCTATTAAAGATAAAAAGGCAATTTTTAAACTCTTATTTTTAAATAAAGAGTCTACAAATATTAAACAAAAATAAAAACCATAACCTAAAATAGGCAATACAATTCCTGAGACTAATAATAATAAAGAAAATATAAACCCTAAACAAAACAGAGTAGGAAACCAATAAGTTACTTTTGCTGTTTCTGGATGCCATTTATTAAGAATTGGGCGTACCATTCCAAACTTATTTACTTGTATATAAAATTTGTTCCAATCTATCCTTCTTTTATGATATACATAAGCTTCTGATAATAATTTTGTTTTATATCCTTTGTTCCAAATTCTAATCGTAAGATCTGGATCTTCTCCTGGATGTATATTACCATAGCCCCCTGTAGCCTCAAAAGCTTCTTTAGAGATACCCATATTAAAACTTCTAGGCTGAAACTTCCCTACAGCTGTTTTTTTACCTCTAATACCTCCGGTTGTTAAAAGAGAGGTCATAGCATAATTAATTGCTTTTTGTACTGTACTAAACGATTTATGTGCAGCATCTGGCCCTCCATAGCAATCTACATAATTGGCTTCTAAAGAAGTACTTGCTGTTTCTAAATAATGTGGAGGCAAAATACAATCAGAGTCTAATACAATAAAATAATTTCCTTTTGCTCGTTGCATGCCGTAATTTCTAGAAGAACCTGGGCCTGTATTTTTTTTCTGCAGATAGGTAATTGGCAGTTTATCTTTAAACGTTTTTACTACCTCTTGTGAACTTATACTAGAACCATCCTCTACAATTACTATTTCATACGGTTTTGTATAAGTTTGTAATAAAAGACTATCTAATAACTCTTTAATTTCATTAGGTCTATTATATACAGGTACTATAAAAGAAAAAAACAAACTCATTTGCAACTGCTATAAACATAAAAGCCATTCTCTAATATTTTAGGAATGGCTTTTATCATTAATTTTTATTATTATTCTTCAGAGAAGCGCTCTATTACTTCTTGGCTAACTCCTGTATTAGAAAAACCTCCATCATGGAAAAGGTTTTGCATTGTTACTTTCTTTGTTAAATCAGAAAATAAAGACACCGTATAATCTGCACAGTCTTGAGCTGTTGCATTTCCTAAAGGCGACATTTTTTCTGCAAAACTAATAAAGCCATCAAATCCTTTTACACCGCTACCTGCAGTAGTTGGTGTTGGAGATTGAGAAATTGTATTTACTCTTACATTTTTCTCTTTTCCGTAAAAATAACCAAAACTACGTGCTACAGACTCTAAATAAGCTTTATTATCTGCCATATCATTATAATCTGGAAAAACACGTTGAGCAGCCATGTAAGTTAATGCTACTATACTACCCCACTCATTCATAGCATCTGCTTTATATAGTGTTTGCATTACTTTATGAAAAGACATAGAAGAAACATCTGTTCCTTTTTGTGTCCATGCATAATTTTGGTCTGTATAGTGTTTTCCTTTCCTTACGTTTATAGACATTCCTATAGAATGTAAAACAAAATCTATTTTTCCGCCTAGAATCTCCATAGATTTCTCTACTAAATTCTGTAAATCTTCTTCTGATGTAGCATCTGCCGGAATAATTTCAGACCCTGTTTTTTTAGCCAACTCATTAATTTGCCCCATACGCATTGCAACAGGTGCATTGGTTAATACAAATGTTCCGCCTTCTTCATGTACTCTTTCTGCTGTTTTCCAAGCAATAGATTTCTCATCTAAGGCTCCAAAAATAATTCCTCTTTTTCCTTTTAATAAATTATATGACATTCTAATTTGTTTTTCTTTAGTATTGATAACGAGTTCAAAGATATTTAAAAAAACTAAGATGTACGAACCTTTATTTTGTTAGTATTTACTGTTATATAATGTAATTCTTATATAACAAATTATACTTAGATTTTTATTGTAATAATTCTTTTGCATGCGCAATGGCAGAATCGGATAAATCTTTACCTCCTAACATTTCTGCTAACTCCACTACGCGTTCTTCTGCAGTTAATTTTTTCATATTTGTATGCGTAACTCCAGCTCTTTCCTCCTTATACACTTTATAGTGTTGCTCTCCCTTAGAAGCCACTTGCGGTAAATGTGTAATAGAAAAAATTTGCATTGTTTTACTCATATCTACCATAATATCTCCCATTTTACCAGATACTTCACCAGAAACCCCGGTATCTATCTCATCGAACATTAAAGTAGGTAAACTTTCGTACTTAGCTAAAATAGATTTTATAGTAAGCATTATACGAGAAAGTTCTCCTCCAGAGGCTACTTTTTTAAGCAAGCCATAATCGCCACCTTTATTTGCTGAAAATAAAAATGTTAACTCATCTTTTCCGTTTTTTGTAAAAGTTAAGGAGTGCTTTATTTCAATTAAAAAAGTAGCACTAGCCATTCCTAAAGATGCTAATGAATTCTCTAATTGTTTTTTAAGCGATGGCAATACTTTTATTCTTTTGTCGCTTATTTTCTTAGCTAGTATATTTAATTCTTTTTCTTGGGTTACTAATTCCTGTTGCTTATCTGCAATTGTTCCTTCTATATTTTCACTAACACTAACTTTCTCTGATAATTCATTTTTTATTACAAGCAATTCAGAAACATCAGCAGCATTATGCTTTTTTAAAAGATCATACAACAATTGTAACTTCTCATTTATTTCTCCTAATAATTGAGGGTTTGCTTCAGTCTTTTCTAAAAGTAACTGTAATTCATTAGAAATATCATCAACCTCTATAAAAACAGATTGTATGCGCTCATTAATAGTACTAAATTCATTACCATAACTTGCTAATTTACCAGAAGCTAATTTTAATTCTGTTAATAAATTAATAGCCCCAACCTGCTCATCATTTAAAATTTGATGACCTTTAGAAAGATGCTCTACAATTGTTTCTACATTATTTAATTGCTCATATTCGGCCTCTAATTCTTCTACAACACCTTCTTTTAAAGGAGCTTCTCCTAATTCTTTTAACAAAAAAGAATTATAATCGTGTTCTTTATTCGCTTCTTGCTGAAAAACTAATAATTTCTCTAATTCTTTTTTAGTAAGCTGATATGCTGCTAGTTTATTGTTATAAGTTTTTAATATATCTTTATTTCCTGCTAAAGCATCTATTACTTTTAACTGAAAATCGTCTTCTGCCAATTGTAAGGTTTGATGTTGCGAATGAATATCTATCAAACGTTCTCCTAAATTAGATAAAATAGCTAGGTTAACAGGAGAGTCATTAATAAATGCTCTAGATTTTCCACTTGGTAAAATCTCCCTTCTTATAATTGTTTTAGACTCATAATCTAAATCATTATCGTTAAAAAATGATTTTAAATGATACTTATCAATTTCAAATTCAGCCTCAATAATACACTTCTTGGTTTTATCTCTAAGTGATGATAAATCTGCACGCTTACCTAATATTAAAGACAAACCACCTAAAAGAATAGATTTACCAGCTCCTGTTTCTCCTGTTATAATTGTAAAACCATTAGTAAACGATACATTTAAATGGTCTATTAAAGCGTAATTTTTTATCGAAAGTGTTGCTAACAATTTAATATGAATTTAGTGATGTAAAGATAATTTATATTCCAAATACAATAAGCACTTTTACAAAAAGTTATACAAACTATTAAATAACAATAATTTATATAAAGAAAAGGAACATAAATTCCATACATTTGCGTTCAAATTTTTGCATAAAATGAAACTTGTTTTTGCTACACACAATCAAAATAAAGTTAAAGAAGTACAGTTATTACTCCCAAAACACATAACATTATTATCTCTAAAAGATATTAATTGCACAGAAGACATTCCTGAAACTGCTAATACATTAGAAGGAAACGCTCAATTAAAAGCAGACTATGTAACAAAAAACTATGGATACGATTGTTTTGCAGACGATACTGGCTTATTAGTTGCTGCATTAAATGGTGCTCCAGGTATATTTTCTGCTCGTTATGCAGGAATGCAAAAAAATGCAGAAGACAATATGAACAAACTTTTGCACGAATTAAAAAATAAAGCAGACCGATCAGCGCATTTTAAAACTGCTATTGCTTTAAACATTGGAAAAGAAAAACTCTTATTTAACGGTATTGTTAATGGAGAAATTACGAAAGAAAAAAATGGCTCTGGTGGTTTTGGATACGACCCTATTTTTAAGGCTTCTGGATATAAGGAAACTTTTGGCGAACTTCCTTTAAGTACAAAAAACAAAATAAGTCATAGAGGGCTTGCGGTACAAAAATTAATAGATTATTTAAAAAGTATTTAAATTGAAAACTAATAACACTAACCAAACCATAGAAATATCTATTGCATCAAGAAAAATGCAAGGTATTAGCAGTGCGCTTATAGCTCTTTTTGTTGCTCTAATGGCTATTTCTCAAATGATTAATGGTAATTTAGAAGAACAAATTGTTATTACCAATAATAAAATAGGAGAATATGCAAGTTGGTATCAGTCTAAGAGTATTAAGCAAATTTTAAAAGAAAATCAACTAGATTATTTAGAAGCTTTTAATACCGGTGAGAAAACTTCTAAAGAAAGATTAAATATTTTAAGTTCCAAAATAGAAAAAACAAAAGGCTTAATTTTAAAATATGAAGCCGAAAAAACTGAACTTTTAGTAGGTTCTGCTAATGTTCCCAGAGAATATTGGGTACAAGACTTAAATGGTAAATTGGGGCTTATTGTAGGTTTAAAAGAATGGCAACAACTATCTAAAGAGCATAGTATTGCATCAAAAAAGTTCGATTTAGCTTTATTTTTCTACCAAATAAGTATTATGCTTGGTGTTGTATGTATTATCATTAGAGATAATTTATCCCTACAAAAGATTTTTACTTTTTTAATGATAACCGCAGGATTATTAGCCACACTTATTGCTATTTATGGCTATACATTAGTTCCATAACGATTATTTGTTTCTTTTAAATAATAAACTGTACCTTTGCCGCTTTAATTAACGCCGCTGGTATAGCATGTGTTGTTATGAGTCTAATATTAAGGTTACTAGGATAATCGCTCTATGCAACATACATATTTGCGATTAAGTATATAATATTATGACAAAATTTGAAGAACTAGGACTAGATCAGTCCCTGCTTGATGGTATTAAAGATTTAGGATTTGAAAGTCCGTCCGAAGTACAAGAAAAAGCAATTCCAATCTTATTAGAAGACGATACCGATTTAGTTGCTCTTGCCCAAACAGGTACAGGAAAAACGGCTGCTTTTGGTTTTCCTTTAATACAAAAAATAGATAGTGCTAGTAGAACTACTCAAGGGCTTATCTTATCTCCAACAAGAGAACTTTGCTTACAAATAACCAATGAGTTAAAACTATACTCTAAATACGAAAAAGGAGTAAATGTAGTTGCTATTTATGGTGGAGCAAGTATTTCTGACCAAGCAAGACAAATACAAAGAGGTGCACAAATTGTTGTTGCAACCCCTGGTAGAATGAAAGATATGATTAACCGTAGAATGGTTGATATTTCTAAAATTGATTATTGTGTTTTAGATGAAGCAGATGAAATGCTTAATATGGGATTCTTTGAAGATATAAAGGATATCCTTTCTAACACACCAGACGAAAAATCTACTTGGTTATTCTCTGCTACTATGCCAAGAGAAGTATCTACAATTGCTAAAAAGTTTATGTACAACCCTAAGGAAATTACGGTTGGTGCAAAAAACTCTGGTGCATCTACAGTACAACACGAGTATTATATGGTTAGCGGTAGAGACCGTTACCCAGCTTTAAAAAGATTAGCAGATACAAACCCTGGTATCTTTTCTGTAGTTTTTTGCCGTACTAAAAGAGATACGCAGAGAGTAGCAGAAATGCTTATCGAAGATGGTTACAATGCTGGCGCTTTACACGGAGATTTAAGTCAGAACCAAAGAGATATGGTAATGAACTCTTTCCGTAAAAAGCAAATACAAATGTTAGTAGCAACCGATGTTGCTGCACGTGGTATAGATGTAGACGATGTAACACACGTAATAAATTATCAATTACCAGACGAAGTAGAAACTTATACGCACCGTAGTGGCCGTACAGGTAGAGCTGGTAAATCTGGTATTTCAATGGTTTTAGTAACTAAAAGTGAGTTCCGTAAAATAAGAGCCATTGAAAATAAAATAAATCAAAAATTCCTTACCAAAAAGATTCCTACAGGAATGGAAATTTGCGAAATACAACTATATCATTTAGCAAATAAAATAAAGGAAACAGAAATTAATGAAGATGTAGAAAACTATTTACCAGCTATTAATGAGGTTTTAGCTGATGTAGATCGCGAAGAATTAATTAAGAAAATTGTTTCTGTAGAATTTTCTCGTTTCTATAATTATTACAAAAAAGCAAAAGATTTAAATTCTCCTGGCGAAAGAGGTGATAGAGATGATCGTAGAGATAGAACAAATAGTAGAGAAATTCCGGCTAATGGTTCTGTTCGTTATTTCATTAATATTGGAGAAAAAGACGATTACGATTGGATGTCTTTAAAAGACTTCCTAAAAGATACATTAGATTTAGGTAGAGATGCTATTTTTAAAGTAGATGTTAAAGAAAGTTTCTCTTTCTTTAACACAGATGCTTCTCATACAGAAAAAATATTAGCAACCTTCCAAGATTTTAAAGTAGACGGAAGATTTGTAAATGTTGAAATATCTAAAAACCCAGGCGGTGGAGGTCGCGGAAGAAGAAGTGGCGGCGGTGGCGGCTACAGAGGCGGTCGCGATAGAGACCGTGGCGGAAGAAGAAGAGAAGGTGGAAATTCTTCTTACGGAGGGTCTAGGCGCTCTAGTGGTGGATCCGGAGGTTCTGACCGAGGCAGAAGCAGAAGAAGAAATGGTTTTAGTTAATACTATATTAAAAAATACGCTCCGGCGTATTTTTTTTGTTTAGTTTAGTATATTTAAGCTTGTATCCTACAATTTATGAAAAACCATATATTATTATTTTTCTTATTTATTTGTGCCATTAGCTTTTCTCAGAAAGACAATACTAATATTGATAAAGAAATAAAAGCAGTTATTGTTAACGCACAAACCGATGCTCCTTTAGAAAGTGTACACGTTGTTAACTTAAATAAAGTTATTGGTACTATTACAAATGAAAAAGGAGAGTTTACTATACCTGCTACTGTAAATGATACTATATATTTTACTTTTTTAGGTTTTAAACCCCAAAAAGTAAGGGTTACTAATGATATGTTTAAGTTTAAAGACACTAAAATTACCCTTACAGAATTAGCATATGCGTTGGAAGAAGTAGTTGTAAGACCCTACCAACTCACAGGCTTCTTAGAAATAGATGTTAAAAACCTACCCCTAAACGATGGTTTTCAATATCGCATCTCTGGGTTATCTCGTGGTTACGAAGCTGGCAGTAGAAACCCAAGTGCTGTAACCAAAGTATTAGGAGCCATACTAAACCCCGCAGATTTACTACGGAATTTATTTGGTAAGCGTCCTAACCAAATGAAAAAATTGCGTAAAATTCAGCAAGATGACCAAATTAGTGATTTACTAGCGTCTAAGTTTGATCGCCAAACAATAACAGAATTACTTCAGATAGAAAAAATGGATATCGATGATATTCTTACCAATTGCAACTATTCTAAATCTTTTATTGCAACTGCAAACGATTTACAAATATTAGAAGCAATCAGTGGCTGCTACGAAGATTTTAAAGTATTAAATAGAAAGAAAAAATAAGCCTAATATACTTAGAAAAGTGATTTTAAAATCTTTTATAAGATTTATATTAATAGAAAACACACAGTGCTAAGTATAAAATTACTTTTCTTATTTATTTTCATCAGCATATCGTTTTAAAATAGCATCAATACTTTGTATAGATTTTTTTGTCCAATCTAACTGTTTTTCTAGCTTTTCATCTGCCGTTAACTCCCATGCTATATCAGACTTTTTTAATTTGGTTGTAAGCGCTTGTAATATAATAGCTGCTGATACCGATATATTTAAACTTTCTGTAAAACCTATCATTGGTATTTTTAAATAACCGTCTGCCTGTTTAATTACCTCATCACTTAATCCATCTTTTTCGGTACCAAAAAACAAAGCTACTTTATCATCAATCTTAAAATCATCTAACAAACAAGAATCATTATGTGGTGTTGTAGCAATAATTTTATAACCTTTTTCTCTTAATGTTTTAATACAATCTTCTGTTGTACTATAGCGATGCACATCTACCCATTGTTGTGCTCCCATAGCTATATTTTTATCTAATGTTTCTCCAAACCTACGCTCTATTAAATGTGCTTCTTGCACACCAAAGACTTCACAGCTACGAACTACAGCACTTGCATTATGAGCCTGAAAAACATCTTCTACCGCCACCGTAATATGTTTGGTACGTTGCGCTAATATTTTAATAAACCTTTCTTTACGCTCAGGAGTAATTATTTCTTCTAAAAATGTTAAAAGTTGTTCATCAATCATAGCACCAATATAATGAAAAAGTCTATTTTTAAACTGAAATTATTTTTTAGTTTAAGTATATGAAACCAAAAATAGTAATATTAACTGGTGCCGGTATTAGTGCAGAAAGTGGTATTAATACTTTTAGAGATGCAGATGGTTTATGGGAAGGACACGATGTTATGGAAGTTGCTTCTCCGCAAGGTTTTGCTAATAATCCTGAATTAGTTTTAGAATTCTACAACCAAAGAAGAAGGCAGTTATTAACGGTTTTCCCTAACAAAGCGCACAAAGCATTAGCTACATTAGAAAAATACTATGATGTAACTATTATTACCCAAAATGTAGACGATTTACACGAGCGTGCCAAAAGTTCTAATATTATACACATACATGGCGAACTATTAAAAGTAAGAAGTACAGTAAACGAAAACCATGTTTTAGACTGGACAAAAGACCTTAACCTGGGTGATGTGGATACAAACGGACACCAATTACGCCCTCATATTGTTTGGTTTGGAGAACAAGTACCTCTTTTAGAAAAAGCCATAGAAATTACGCAACAGGCAGATATTCTTATTATTATAGGAACTTCTATGCAAGTATATCCTGCTGCCAGCCTTGTAAACTATGCACCCTTACAAACTACTATTTATTTTATAGATCCAAAACCAAAAATGCAATCAACAGATTTTAATAATTTAACTATTATACCAAAAACAGCCGTTAATGGTGTGCCTACTTTGGTAAATTCCCTAATTGATAAAGTACTTTAGTTTGCTTAGCCCAAGCCATAACTGCCTCTTTTTCTTGTGCTGATAATATTGCATTAGTATGTGTCCAAGTATATTCACTTAAAGGCATTTCTCCTTCTTCTACCTCTTCTACAAGTTCTTCTAGTTTATGAGCTTTCTTTTTAGCAGTATACTTTTCCCAATCCGAAAAATTAAGATGCTCTTTTCCTTCATCAATATGGTGTGCTAACCAATAAGAAATAGGAGCTACATTATTATACCATGGATAGTTCGTATTATTCGTATGGCAATCGTAACAAGCATTTTCTAAAATCAGCTTTACTTCTTTAGATGGGTTTGTTTCCGATATAAAAACAGCAGTATGGTCTGTAGTATTTATATTTTTATATGGTCTATAAAATTGCATTCCTAAAAACACAAATAATGCAAATATCAATACTCTTTTAATTGTTTTCATATAAATATTTTTAGTTAATTTTATTTATTATTTATCCTTACTCAATAAAGGATATAAAAACTTATTTAAGCAAAAAATAGTACACACTAAATATACAAATTAAGTGACACCAGAAGAGCTTTACAATAGTTTAAATTATGTAAACCATTCTAGAGAAAAACGTAAAGAAATGGCTAGCTTAATTCTAAATAATACAGACTTAATACAACCTTTATTAGAAATTGCTTTTAAAGTACACAATCCTATTTCTTGTAAAGCATGTTGGGTATTAGAATTTACTGCCAAAGAACAATTAAGTTATATTTTTCCATATTTAGATTATTTTACCAACAACATTTCTAAAGTACACCTAGACCCAGCTGTAAGGCCTATGGCTAAAATATGTGAATACTTAATAAGCTCATATTTTTCTAAAACCACAAATGCAACACAAACAATATTAACCAATACACATTTAGAATTAATTGCTACTTCTTGTTTCGATTGGCTTATTGGCAACCACAAAGTAGCGGCACAAGCGTATAGCATGACGTGCTTACAACTCCTAGGTAAAAAATATGATTGGATACATCCTGAGTTGCGATTGGTTTTAGAGCAAAATTACGCTACAGGAAGTGCCGCTTATAAAGCTAGGGCAAGAATGGTTCTGGCTAAAATTTAACTTCTAACATACACGCTATTAAAATTTAAGAAGTTATACCTATATTTGCCCCTTCTTAAAAAACCAATCTTTTAACAGATGTCATTAAACAATTTAAATGCTATTTCTCCTATTGATGGGAGATACAGAAGTAAAGTAGATAGTTTAGGTTCTTTTTTTTCTGAAGAAGCCTTAATAAAATATAGAGTTCGTGTAGAGGTAGAATATTTTATTGCTTTATGCGAAATTCCATTACCGCAACTTTCTTCTTTTGATGCTTCTAAATTTGATGCCCTACGTAAAATATATACCAATTTTACTACCGAAGATGCGCAAGCTATAAAAGACATAGAAAAAGTAACGAACCACGATGTAAAAGCTGTTGAGTATTTTATAAAAGAAGCTTTTGATAAACTTGGTTTACAAGAATACAAAGAGTTTATCCATTTTGGATTAACTTCTCAGGATATAAACAATACTGCTATTCCGCTTTCTATTAAAGAAGCAATGAATGATGTGTATGTACCACAATACAAAGAGATAGCAACAAAACTAGAAGAATTAACTGCCGAATGGGCAGCAATTCCTATGCTAGCTCGTACACACGGACAACCAGCCTCTCCTACCCGATTAGGAAAGGAAATTGCTGTTTTTGTAGAACGATTAAAAGAACAATTTAATTTATTAAACGATATTCCTTGTGCTGCTAAATTTGGCGGTGCTACAGGTAACTTTAATGCACATAAAGTAGCTTACCCGCAAATAGATTGGAAAGCTTTTGGACAAAAATTTGTGCAAGAAAAATTAGGATTACACCATTCTTTCCCTACAACACAAATAGAACACTATGATCATATGGCTGCTTTATTTGATGGTTTAAAAAGAATAAATACAATTATCATAGATTTAGACAGAGATTTCTGGACTTATGTATCTATGGATTATTTTAAACAAAAAATTAAAAAAGGAGAAGTTGGTTCTTCTGCTATGCCACATAAAGTTAACCCAATAGATTTTGAAAATTCTGAAGGAAATTTAGGAATAGCAAATGCTATTTTTGAGCATTTAGCGGCAAAACTACCTGTATCTAGATTACAGAGAGATTTAACAGATAGTACAGTGCTAAGAAATGTAGGTGTACCATTTGCACATACTATTATTGCTTTCTCTTCTACTTTAAAAGGGTTAAATAAATTACTATTAAATAAAGAAAAGTTTGAACAAGATTTAGAAAATAACTGGGCGGTAGTTGCAGAAGCTATCCAAACTATTTTAAGACGCGAGGCGTACCCTAACCCTTATGAGGCATTAAAAGGACTAACGCGTACTAACGAAAAAATAACACAGCAATCTATTGCTAGTTTTATAGATACCCTAGAAGTATCTGATGCTATTAAAGCTGAATTAAAAGTGATTACACCTAGTAATTATACTGGGATTTAAAACACATAATTTTACTCCATAAAAAAAGGTCGTATAGAAATTAATTTCTATACGACCTTTTGCATTATCAATATTTAGATTTTACCTCTTCACCAATATCCTAGTTTTTTGAACTTTACCATTTACTAGTACTTTTAAGTAATAATGACCTCTACTTAAATATCGTAAATTATACGTTAATGTAGTTTCTCCTTTATTTAACTGTTCACTTTTCTTAAATACCTTAGCTCCATAACAGTTAAAAATAACAAACTTAACATCTGCTGCTTCGTTACTTTTAAGTTTAATATTTAAATTATTCTTAATAGAATTAGGGTACACTTTTAGGTTTGTAATAACTACCTGACTACCATCACAAGAACCTAAAGTTGCTCCATAATATTTAATATATCTTTCTGCTTTCCATTGAGGCATACAAAATGTTCTTCCTCTATAACAAATCTGAACTTTTTGTTTGTTAGGGTTATTTCCACACCTAACATCATCTACATCAACAGTTATTGCCGCTGTTGCTGTACAACCTTTAGCATCTGTTACAATTACACTATAGGTGGTAGTTTCTTCTGGACATACTTTTAATTCTTCTGTTGTTTCTTTAGTATTCCACTCGTAAGTATAGGGTGCTACACCTCCATCTATTTGGGTTACTCCTATAGTTGTACAAGATGCTGCTAGATATCCTAAAAATACTGTAGTATTTGCTGTAGTACTTAATCTAATAGGTGTTGGTTCTTCTATAAGAACTTCCTCTGTTACTTCACTACCCAGAGTATCTGTTACAATTACACTATAGGTTCCTGCTACTAATGCTGTTACTGTTTCAGTTGTTTGTCCGTTATTCCACTCGTAAGAATATGGTTTTGAACCTCCTGTTACTACAACTGTTGCTGTACCATTAGCAGTTTCATTACAAGTAACATCTGTACCAGTTATACTAACTAATTCTAAGCCTTTTAACTGAAAACGTGCAGATACAGGAAAGTGATCCGATGTTGTTGTTGCATAATCACTATCATAAAATTCATAATGCACACGAACAGACTCATTTATATAATTTTCTTCTAATTCATTGGTAATGGCAATATGGTCTATCATATTTTCTCTAAATACAAATGACCTAAAACCAGCATCGCTTAATGTACTTGAAACTATATTATAATTTGTAGTATCCGCAGTATATACCTCAAAACTAGATGTAGTTACTGTAATATCTGCTACAGTTTCATCTACATCATCGTTATAATCTCCTAATAAAATTAATTTTGAATTTGCATACTGAGCATCCAAAGTATCTTTTAATACCTCAACATCATATTTACGCATATCGTATCTCCCTTGTGCGTCTGAACCGCTATTAGCTCTGGCATGTAATGCTACAAGATTTATTTGTTCTGTTGCACCGTCAATGGTAACATCTGCCGTCATTAAAAATGGTAAGCGTCCACTTGCATAAAAACGGTCTGTAGTACTTGGATAATCTACTAAAGCTGAATCGTCTCCTCCATTATATAATGGATGTATAGATTCTAATAATACTTTTGTTTCAACAACATTTACTGTGGTTGTATTATAAATAAATCCGACTTTTTGTTTTACACCAGTATCGTTTGGTCTAGAGACTGCTGGTGAAAGTACATAATCGTATCCTGGTAGTTCATTTACCATTTGCGCAAATAAAGCATCATCTGCTATTTCTTCTACCGTATAAACATCTGCATTTAATCTTCTTATAACTGCTTTTGTACTATCTTTCTGAATAGCATCTGACATTGAATTTCCTGCTGCTGGTGAATTAGCTTCATCTCCAAACCACTCTATATTCCAAGCCACTACATCAAAAGTTTCATCTTTTGGTATTTGTACTGGTATTGTTGGTGGCACATACTCCTCCGCACAAGACATATCTGCTTGTGACCTTGGTAGTATTTGGTGAATTTCGAAAAAACGCCCCACTACTCCCGTAATTTCTGTACAAGTTTCTGGTTGCCCTAAGCCTACGATGGCTTCTACATCATTATCTATGCGCAATTCTCCTGTTCCTGATGCATCTGTTAGTTGATAGTTTGAATTTCCAAAAAGAATATCTCCTGGATCAGGGAAACTTGGATTTTCTATACGTACTAATTCTGCTGGATGATTTGCTAATTCGTTTAATGTAATAGTTAATGGTTCTATTGGATTATTTGGTGTTCCGTTATTTTCTACATGAGTTACTGTTCCTATTTGTATTTGCTCTCTAAAAGTAGCTCTTGTTCCTGTTACTGTAATAGAATCTCCTACCATAAAAACCCCATCTCCATGAACTAATTCATCAAAAATAGCAATAGCTCCTGACTCATCTTGTAAATATGCAGACCCAAAAAACTCATCTACAACAGTTAACACACCACTTACAGTTATTACTTCTCCGTCTATAGTATTTCTAGCTTCTAAAATAGATATTGCTGTTGGTGGTGGTAATATTGCTCCATTTTCTGCTCCTGGTGTTGGAATTGCTTGTACATAAGTTGATGTACTTAATGCTTCTCCTGAACCATTTGCAAAACGTTGTAATGAATGGCTGTCTTTATCCCCTGCTCCTCCTTCGTTTATTTGCGCTTCACCAGCGTTTAATAACACTAATAATTCTACATCGTCACTATCATTAGTATCATATACCAAAGCATCTATTAAATTGTTTGTTGTAACTGTTGAATTATTAGGAAAATCTGTGGCATCTCCCATATATAAAGCTACGGCATCTGCTCCGTTTTGTAATCCGTTACTTGGTATTACTATTGATACGTTAGGTACTGCTGTATTTCCTATTACAAAATATCCTTCTGCGTTTGTTGTATATCCATCTAAATCATAGGCTGCATAACTTTGGTTGTTAGAACCATTGTAGAATACTAAAACAAAACCATCTAATACCGTATTTCCTACTCCACCATCGTACAGCTCTACAAATTCCATCGTATCTGTACCTTCGGTATCGGCATCTAGTTCATTTATTAGGATAGAAGCTAGTGTTGGCGGTACAACAATTACTGCTCCGTTTTCTGCTCCTGGAGTTGGTGCTAATTGTGTATAGCTTGCTGTATTTCTTGCTCCTCCTGTTCCATTAGGAACACGTTGAGATGAGTGATTATCTTTATCTCCTAACTCTCCTTCATTTATTTGCGCTTCACCTGCATTTAATAATACTAATAATTCTGCATCGTCACTATCATTAGTATCATAAACAAATGCATCTACTATATTCGTTATTGTTATAGCGGAATTATTAGGAAAATCTGTGGCATCTCCCGTATATAAAGCTACTGCATCTGCTCCGTTTTGTAATCCGTTACTTGGTATTACTATTGATACATTGGGTACTGCTGCATTTCCTATTACAAAATATCCTTCAGCGTTTGTTGTATATCCATCTAAATCATAGGCTGCATAACTTTGGTTGTTAGAACCATTGTAGAATACTAAAACTAAACCATCTAATGCTGTATTTCCTACTCCACCATCGTACAATTCTACAAATTCCATCGTATCTGTACTTGGTGTATCTACATCTATTTCATTAATTAATATTGATGGTACTGGAGGTGCTGTTGCTGTTCCTTCTAACTTTATATCATCAAAACCTGCATAATCACTTCCTCCGTTTTGTTTTACAAATAATGTGAGTTTTACAGATGTTACCGTATTAGGAATTGCCGTTGTTATAGTTTCCCATCCTGTTGTGCTATATGGACTCCCTTCTGTTATTATTTGTGCCCCTTGAGAAACCTCATCATAAAAAATTTCATAACTAATACTATCTCCATTAGCTACATCATAACCTACTACATTTACATTAAAAGACAATGCAACATCACTATACCCTGAAACATCTACGGAATCAAAAGACAAAGTACCACCACTAGATGTTCCACAATTGCCTTCTAAATCTCTAACTCCAAAGAAATTAGCTCCTGTACTAGCTGCTCCGATAAAACCTACACTTGAAACTACATCCCAAACATCATTCCCACCATCGTTGCATGTAATTGGTGAGGTTACATAGCTCCATGTATCTGCTATTGCTCCTTCGTAACCTTGAAAAGCAATAAAATCTCCTGTTGGTGGTGTTACTATCACCTCTTCTTTTGTAGTTACCACTACATTATTACTACTTTCTGAAATATTATTTGCTGCATCTAATGCTTTTATCGTAAATGTATATGTGGTATTTGGTAGTAATTCTGTAGCAGTAAATGTTGTTCCTGTAACTACTCCTGCTAATGTTGCACCATTAAAAATTTGGTATGCTGTTACTCCTACATTATCCGTTGCTGCTCCCCAAGATAATACCGTTGTTGTTGCCGTTGTATTAGCAAAAACTAAATTAACAGGTGCAGTTGGTGCTTCAATATCTGTACTTGTAATTGCAAATCTGTCTTCTGCTTGTGGACCTCCCCAAATTGCTGTTGCAAATGCTGGGTTATCTATAAACGGATTTCTGTTGCCTTGTATGCCTTCTAATAACACATTCCTGTTAATTTCTAACTGAGATACTGGATCTTCTACATTCCACTCTATAAAAATATCCATCATATCTGGATGATAGGTTTGTGCACCTGTACCTACTGCACTTGGTAAACACTGGTTTCCATATCGCAGATACATATACATCATCATACGAGCAATGTCACCCTTAAATTCATCTCCAGGATACCACTTATTACCATCTATTAAACCTGCGTTTCCAGAGCCATCTGCAAATAGGTTATTACTACGTAAAGAGTTAAATTGTACATCTGATGGTCTTAAATGATGTGCATCTGAACCCGGGCCTGTGCTTCCTAAATTTGGATTTCCTAATGACCTAGGGAATATATGCTCTCTATTCCAATCGCCTACATTACCCCCATTATTAGTTACTCCTCTAGTTCTATCGTTCCTAATATCTGTATCTGTATCATCATATCCATATATTAAAATTACTTTAGTTGGGTCTGTTGGATCTAAATCTGTTTGCATTAAAGCATTCCAAACTCCCAGTGTATAACTTAAATTAGTAACGTTAGTAGCTATTAACGTAGCTAAATTTGTTTTTAAATTATCTCCCGTTTGTGTAATATCTGTACCATTGTAATATGCTGGTGCCTGACTATATACATAAGCGCTGAATAATAATAAACTAAGCCAAAATAAGATGAGCCTTCTAAAGTAATTTTTTTCCATAATTCATATAATTAGTTGAGCACTAAAATTACTGTAGTTAGTTTTGCTTTGAGTAAGTTTAATACTAATTAATTATTAAGGAAAGAATACTTTACTCTTTTTAGATATAACAATTATTTAATATTGTTTTTTAAAACTTTACTTTTAATTGTGATAAGTAAAAAGCCTTTGAAGTTACACTTCAAAGGCTTTTTACTTATTTCTATATTTTAGTACTTAAACTTGACTTAACCCTCCATCTACTTCTATCTCTATACCGTTAATGAAAGAAGCATCGTCTGATGCTAAAAATAAAGCTGTGTTTGCAATTTCTTCTGGTTTTCCAAACCTACCTAAAGGAATTTGTTCTCCAAATTCTTTTCCAAGTCCCTCAATAACATCTTGTGGCAATCCCATTTTCCCAAAAATAGGTGTCTCTATAGGTCCTGGAGCTATAGAATTTACTCTAATACCTCTAGATTTAACTTCAGAAGCTAATACTCTGGCATAAGAGCGTACTGCTCCTTTACTTGCAGAATATACTCCAAAGCCATCAAATCCTTTTTGGTTAACTACAGAAGTGGTAAATAAAATAGAACCACCATCATTTATAACTGGTAAAGCTTCTTTAACTGTTAAAATAGGCCCTTTTACATTAATATTAAATATCTCATCATAATGTAATTCACTAATATCTGTTGCAGAAACTGGTGGCGCTATACCTGCATTAAGAAACAGAACATCTATACTACCATATTTTTCTTTTACAACTTTTATAAGCTTAACATTATCTGTTGGCTTGGCCACATCTGCTACAACTGTTATAAAATTACCCGTTAAATCTTTTGCAACGTCTTCTAAAGCTTCTTGTCTTCTTCCAGAAAGAACAACTTTAGCCCCTTCTTTTAAAAATAATTTAGCTGTTGCTAAACCAATTCCGCTATTTGCGCCTGTAATAACTGCCACTTTGTTTTTTAGTTTACTCATAATACATGTTTTTTATTTGAAATGATTGTTTCAAATAAGATTAAAAAAAATTAAATTAACGTTTGTTTTATTATTTTTATGATGCTTTCTAATTGTTTCTTATTGTTTGTTAATATTCCCATCATTCTAAACCCTTGAATCGATGTGTACAAATACAAAGCATATTCGTTTGCTGTTCTTTCTTTATTAATTAATAACTCTATTTGTCCTTTTGCTATAATCTCTTCTAACATATGAAGCATAAAGTCCTGATTATGAATTAAAAATTGTGTTATTGTCTTATCATGGTTTGCCATTTCGGATTTACAGTTAACAATTAAACAGCCTTTATCTTCTTTATCATTAACTATATCTTCTAAATACAAAGCCATTAAAAAATCTATTGCTTCTATAGCATTAGATACTTTTAGCATACCATTTGTTATTCTTTCTTTATATATATTTTGGTAACTAGATAAACACTCCAAAAATAAATTTTGCTTACTATTAAAGGTGTTATAAATACTTGATCTATTTAAACCTGTTGCATCTACAAGGTCTTGCATAGATGTTGCATTATACCCTTTATTATGAAATACATTAGTCGCTTGTTTTATAACCAATTCTTTATCGAAAGTTTTTACTTTAGGCATGTATATGAAATGAACGTTTCAAATATATAAATTATTTTTTAAATCGTTATAAAATTTATTTCTGTTACATAAAACAATAAAGCCTTTAGAGTTTGCTCTAAAGGCTTTATAAATAATGGTTGTGTAGGTATACTACTTATGCATCTTTGTGTATTTCAACAGAGTGTGGATAAGGAATTTCTATACCAGCTTTATCTAATGCTATTTTACAGTTTTCTAAAGTTTCAAAATAAACATCCCAATAGTCGGTAGGACTAGCATAAGGGCGCACAGCAAAATTTACTGAGCTATCTGCTAATTCAGATACATTTACAGATGGCGCAGGATCTTTTAATACTTTAGGGTTAGATTCTAATACATTTAATAATACTTCTTTAGCTTGTTTTATATCTTCTCCGTAACCAACACCTATTGTTAAATCTACACGCATTTTTCCTTCTGCTGTATAATTTATGATATTTCCGTTGGCCATAGCTCCGTTAGGTACAATTGCTAATTTATTGTCTGGAGTTACTAATTTAGTAGTAAAAATTTCTATCTCTTTTACAACTCCTAATGTTCCTTGTGCTTCTATTACATCTCCTATTTTATAAGGTTTAAAAATAATTAGCAACACACCTCCGGCAAAGTTAGATAATGAACCTTGTAAGGCTAAACCAATAGCTAAACCAGCTGCTGCAATTACTGCGGCTAAACTTGTAGTTTCTATGCCTAAAGTAGAAATAACCGTTATTATTAAAAATATTTTTAGCGCCCAAGAAGAAAGGTTTATTAAAAATTTCTGAAGTGATTCGTCATAATTGTTTTTTGTCATGACTTTTTTAAGCACCTTCATTATCTTTTTAATTACCCAAGAACCAACAATATAAATAAGAATTGCTCCTATTACTTTTGGTCCAAATTCGGTAATAAATTTAAATCCTTGGTCTATCCATTTTTGAGACCCTTCTAGAACTTGCCCTGCATCTTCCATAATTTTTTTTTAATGTTTGTTTTAGATTAGTATTCTTTTATAGTTTAGACACGAAAATAATGAGAAAGTCACACATAAGTAAGTACTTTTATGGTTAAGCTTATATTAATTCATAAAAAAACCTGTTTTAGAAGCTTCTAAAACAAGTTTTCTATACTTAAAATGTAATTTTATTTATTTAATAGCTTCATTACTTCTTCTAATCCTTCTCCTTTGTAATCGGATTTTTCTAATAGTTTAACAGCATTCATTAAATGTGCTGGGTTCATGTTTTTTCCTAAAACTCTAATAAGTGCAAATCCTTTTTTGTTATCATTTCCGTAGATAACAACCTCATCTATAGCGTCTTCTTCTCCTAAATACTTTATAACTCCTTTTCCAAAAGCCGTATTTACTTTCATTAAATCTACATACTTATCATTCTTTAAAATAGCTTTTATATTTTTTTTCTCTACTTCATATGCTGCTTCATTATCTTCTGTTTTTTTAAATGCTAAAACATTTAACTTTTTTAACGACTTAAAGACTTCTTTTTCTTTATCATCTAAATCAATAGTATTAATATTAAGCATACTAGCAGGAACATCTATTGCTAAAAAGTTAGGGTTCTCCGAGTTGTCTACATAATACTCTTGTAAGCTTTTATTAGAAGAGCAACTAGCTAATACCATTATAAGGGCACACACCATAATTACTTTATGTACTATATTTTTCATGTTTATTGTTTTTTAGGTTTATAAAAACCGCTACGAATATTTAAAATACTCGTAACGGTACTAACTAAAAGCTAACTTATTTTTTACCTGCTTTATTTAGCTCTTGCGGTAGATTCATTTTAGAAGTAAGAGAGTTTATCTTATTTAAATCTATATCTCCTGTTAAGGATAATAGAACCGTTTCAAATTTTCTTCCATGTGCTTCTACATCTTTTATACCGGTTACAAACATTAACAATTCGCTTACATGATCATCGTCTTTACCCTCTTTTATATAAAACTTAACATTTGTATCCTTATCTTTTATACGCATTAACTCTTCCATAGCCGAAGACTTAAGGTATTTATCTACAGACAGTTTCATATCTCCAGATATTTTTTTATCCTCTGTGGTAAATACTTTTAAGTTTTTAATACTTTTTGCTATATCCATAAAATCTTTAGCTTCTGGATCATCTATATCTACCTCAATACCACTTAATAACCTAAACATACTCTTATTTACCACAATTGCGGTAACATCGTCTAAATCTTCGTATTTATCAAATAAAGATTGGGCAAATGTAGTTAGGGGTAATACAGCCATTACTACTAATATGATATATTTTTTCATGATTTCTAATTTTAATTTTTATTGTAAATTTTTTGTTTTGTTTCTTCAAATTTTGTTAAATAGCTTACTGTTTGGGTACCTTTTCCAAAATTTTCCGCTAATAGGTTTAATGCTCTTTTTGTTTCTTGGTAAGCATATTCTGCTTCTTTACGTTCCTGGTATTTATTACCAAAATATATACCAAATACTAAAACTGCTACTGCTGCTATAGATGACCACTTATAAAAATTATTTTTAGTTTTTAATGGCACTTGCTTTGTATACCGTTCTTCTTTGGCATTAGAAAAATACTGAAACATAGAGGTGTATTGTTCTAAATGCGGCGCCACATCTTTTTGCGAAAAATACGTTCTTAATGTTTCTTCTTCTGCAACTGTTGTTGTTGCTTCAAAATACTTTTCTAATAATTCTTCAATTTTAACTAACTCCATAGCTATGTTTTTGTACTAATTTTTCTCTTACTGCTTTCCTTGCTCTAGATAATGCTACTCTTACTGCGGTAGGTTTCATATCTAACATTTTACTAATCTCATCCAAATCGTATTGTTCTACGTCTCTTAATTGCAAAACCATTTTTTGTTGATCTGGTATCTCTTCTATAATTTTATTTACCCATGCCACACTATCGCTTACTTCTAATTGCTTTTGTAAAGAGGTATTTCCGTCTTCGTAATTAGAATGTACTAATCTTATATTATTAGATTGTTTAGACTTTAGTCTGTCTAAACAAAAATTCTTTGTCATAGTTATAGCAAAAGCTTCTACACTTTTATATTTTTCTATTTTCTCATTCTTAGACCATAATTTTAATAATATTTCTTGTGTTGCATCTTCAGCCTCTTCTGTAGACACTAATAATCGTTTTGCTAAACGAAATAGTTTATCCTTAAAAGGCATTACTACATTTAAAAATTCTGACTGTTTCATTTTAGTTGATCTTTGTTGCTGTTGTTATAACATTTTTAGGTGTTATATTAGGAAGACGACGCACAACGATTTTTGTTACAATTAATTTTTAAACTTTTAAATTGTAAGTATATTAGTAAAGTTCTAACTAATTAATGTACGAAAGATAAATAATTGTATTTATTTGTAATAAATAACGGAACAATAATTGTGGTATAAAAAGCACCTTAAGAAAATATTGAATATGAAAAAAATTGCAGTATCTATACTTACACTTTCTTTATTTATTATTAGTTGTTCTAAAAGTAAGGATGAACCTGTAGTAGAAGAGAAAATTACAAAAGAAGAAGTAGAGCCTGTTGTTGAGGAACCTGCTATTGAAATTACTGATTATCCTATTCAAGATTTTATATGGAAAGCTATGAATGCTTATTATTTTTGGCAATCAGATGTTAATGATTTAGCTGATAATCGCTTTTCTAGTGAAACAGAATACGCAGAATATTTATCTAAAAATACTGACCCTGAAAAGTTTTTTTACGAAAAACTTTTATCTACAGAAGACAGATTTAGCTTTATAGATGATGATTATAAAGATTTAGTTGCTGGTTTAACAGGAAATTCTAAAAGTAATGGATCAGAATTTGGTATTTCTACTTTTTCTAATAGTAACGATGTTTTTGGGTACATACGTTATATTGTTCCTAATTCTGATGCCGCAACTAAAGATATAAAAAGAGGAGACATTTTTACAGGAGTAAACGGACAAACATTAAATCTAGATAATTATCTAGATTTATTATTCGGAGATGCAGATAGCTATACTTTAAATATGGCAGATATTGCAAATAATACAATTACTCCTAATAACAAATCTGTAACCTTAACAAAAGAAGAAAACTTAGAGGAAAACCCTATTTTAATAAAAAAAGTAATAGAACAAAATGGCTTAAAAATTGGTTACTTATTATATAATTCTTTTATTGCTGACTATGATGAAGAATTAAATGATGCTTTTGGAGAATTTAAAACAGCAGCTATCGATGAGCTTATTTTAGATTTTAGATATAATGGTGGTGGTAGAGTAACCTCTGCCTTACAAATTGCTAGTTCTGTATATGGAACCAATACAGATGAACTTTTTTTAAAAGCAAGATATAATGATAAACTTCAAAATATATTTGATTCCGCCGATTTAGAAAGTAATTTTATTGATACAACAATAGAGGGAAGTGTTATAAACACGCTAAACTTAAATAATGTATACGTTATAACTTCTACTGATACAGCATCTGCAAGTGAATTAGTTATTAATGGATTAGCACCTTATGTTAATGTTGTACAAATTGGAGCTAGAACGATAGGAAAAAATGAGTTTTCTAACACATTGGTAGATGATTTAGAAAACGGGTACATATACTCACCTGAACGAGAAAGTGAAATTAACCCAGACAACCAATGGGCTTTACAGCCTCTTTTAGGTAGAAATGAAAATGCTGATGGCTTTTCTGATTATACTGCTGGTTTAATTCCAGACCATGAACTATTTGAAGACTTTGGAAACTTAGGTGTTTTAGGAGAAACTGACGAACCTTTATTGGCTTTGGCTTTAAGTAAAATTACAGGAACTACTGCTAAAACAGATTTTACACCATTATACCCTGTAAATTTAATAAGTAGTTCATCTCAATTTAAACCTACTCATAACCTTATGCTAATGGATGGGTTATTAAAGCCAATGGTATCTAAATAGTTACCTAAAAATATTTTATCCTATAAACTGTCTAAAAAATAATCATGATAAAACAAGTAAAAATTAGTATCCTATTATTATTCATCACTATAATTTCTTGTAAAAAAAATAATGATGATGGCATTACCATAGACCCTAGTGGTCCTACTCCAACAGCAGCTAATGTAACTGTTCAGGATTTTATGTGGAAAACAATGAATTTATGGTACTTTTGGCAAGGAGATGTAGCCAACCTATCAGATACTAAATTTCCAAATACAAGTGAAGGAACAAAAGCATACACAGATTTTTTAGCTTCTGAAGAAGATCCAGAGAAATTTTTTAATGAAAAACTTCTGTTTTCAGAAGATCGTTTTAGTTTTATTAATTCTGATTATAAACAATTAGTTCAGAATTTATCTGGTATCTCCAAAAATAATGGATTAGAATTTGGGCTTATAAAATTTTCTAATAGTGATAATATTTTTGGTTTTGTTCGTTATGTTATTCCTAATTCTGATGCCGCAACAAAAGATATTAAAAGAGGTGATATTTTTACAGGAGTAAACGGACAAACATTAAACCTTAGTAACTTTAGAGAATTATTATTTGGAGATGCCGATACATATACATTAAATATGGCTGATATAATAGATGACACTATTACAGATAATGGTAAATCTGTAAGTCTAACAAAAGAAGAAGGTTTACAAGAAAATCCAATACATACAACGAAAACATTTGATATTGGCGGTAAAAAAATTGGATATCTTTTATATAATAGTTTTTTAAGGAGTTTTGACGAACAATTAAATGATGCTTTTGGAACACTAAAAGCAGATAACGTTACTGATTTAGTATTAGATTTAAGATACAACCCTGGTGGCTCTGTTAATTCTTCTCGTTTATTAGCTAGTATGGTTTATGGTACTAAAACAAACGAACTATATATTAAACAACGATGGAACAGTAAAATACAATCACAATTTAGCGCATCTGACCTTGAAGATTATTTTGCTGATAAAACTGATAATGGAACTCCTATTAATACTTTAAACTTAACTACAGTATATATTATTGCTACGGACGGTTCTGCATCTGCAAGCGAATTGGTAATGAATGGTTTAGCTCCTTATGTAAATGTAGTACACATTGGAGAAACAACTACAGGTAAAAATGAATTTTCTATTACAATGGTAGATGACCCGGATAGACCTGGTGGACCATATATATATTCTGAAAGCAGAGAAGGTAATATAAATAAAGATAATAGTTGGGGCATACAACCACTCGTTGGAAGAAATGAAAATGCTGATGGATTCTCTGATTATACTTCTGGTTTAGTTCCTAATATTGAATTACCAGAAGATTTAGAAAATTTAGGCGTATTAGGGGATGCTACCGAACCTTTATTAGCCAGAGCCATACAAGAAATTACAGGAACTACTGCAAAAAGAGATTTTACAGTAAAAATGCCTATAAAAACAATAACAAATTCTAAAATGTTTACTGCTGTAAAAGACAATATGTATTTAGACAAAGAATTACATTTAAACTTATAAAAAACACACTACAGAACTAAAAAAGCGAATTAACATTATTAATTCGCTTTTTTTGTAAAACATTTTAAGGGTTAAAACACATGTACTTACCTGTTAACTCCTTAGGTATTTTTAAACTATTAGGATGAAAAAGACCCGCCAATAACTCTATACCATTTACCAATGTGTTTGCAGAGGATTGCGTAAATAAATCAAAATCTGCAATAAAAACATTATTACCTTTTACTGCCTTTAAATTATGCCACTCTTTCCTTTGGGTTAGTATGTGCATTTCTTCTAAAGTACGTTTAATAGTAAAACCACATGGCGCTATTACCAAAACCTCAGGATTATATTTTACTACTTTTTCCCATTTTGTAACAATACTATCACCAGAAGGATTAGAAAGCATATCTACACCACCAGCATAGCCTATTTGGTGCGGTATCCAATGGCCACAATTATATATAGGCTCTATCCACTCCATAAGCATTACGCGCTTGGGTAGTACTCTTGTTTTTCTAAGTGTATCTATTACAGTATCTATTCTCGCTTGTAGCTTTTTTATGTAAATATGCCCTATTTCTTCATTATCTAATGCTTTAGCTATAGTTATAGCTGTTGCAAAAACATCTTCTAAAGAAGCTGGCGTAATAGATATTAGTTCTGGTTGTTTTGCTAATTTTGCTGTTGCAGCTGCAGTACATTCTGTATCTATCTGGCAAACATCACATATATCTTGGGTAAAAATAATATCTGGTGCTATCTCTTTTAAAACAGTTTCGTCTACATAATATAAACTATCACCGGTATGCTTACTTTCAGAAAATAAAATATCTATTTCCTTACTGGTGTAATTTTTTCCTTCTAAAACACAACGCACTACTGGTTTTTTCTCTTTCAACGCTATTGCTGGGCACTCAAAAGTAATACCGTACAAATGGTCTTGTAAGCCCATATCGTAAAGCATTTGTGTTACCGCTGGTAAAAAAGAACAAACTTTTAGCATTATTTAAATATCTGTAAAAAAAAAAAGGATTCATATTACATGAATCCTTATTAATTTTTATTGGTATTATAAATTAAGGTTTAAACCTACCCTTATATTTCTACCTTTAGTTGTAAATCCAAATACTTCTACATACTTTTCATTTAAAATATTACTCGCATTTAAAAAGACATCTAATTTATTAGGTATTAATTGGTGACTCACATAGAAATCTAGCAAAGAAAAAGAGTCTAAATTAACATTCGAAAAAGTACTAAAATCAGTATCAAAACGCTTTCCTGTTAATGCATAATTAAGTGATAACCTAGTATTTTCACATACCGCATAGTTAATAGATGTATTTACTTTATGTTTTGGTAAACGTATTGCATTATCTCCTTTACGCTCTGTAAAAGTATAGTTTGCATTAAAACGTAATTTCTCTAATGGTATCCAATCCAATTCAACTTCAACTCCTTGCGCATCAATTGTATTTGTTGCATTTATATTACTGAAATCTGGTCCAAAAGTAATAAAGTTTTCCTCTTTTCTATTAAAATATAAAGCACTGACTCTAAGTTTTTTATCTATAGCGTACTCTAATCCTCCTTCTATTGTTCTATCTTCTTCTGGTTTTAAATCTGGATTAGCTCCAAAAGCGCCAAACAAATGATTTAAATTAGGTGTTATATAAGATGTTGCATAAGAACTTAAAACCTTTACATATCCATTAGACGTTTTAAAAGAAAAAGAAGGGTTTACATTATAAACAAAATGAGTTCCATATTCTGAATGGTTATTTAAACGTGCTCCTGCATTTACATTTAATCCAAAATCTGATACGTATACTACATTTACATATGGATCTATAATTTTAAAATCTTCATCATTTGCAAACTCTATTTTATCTTGTAAATAATTAACTCCCAATACAGTATAAAAAGTATCGTTATAATTATACTTATGATATGCATCTATTACCAAGTTTTCTGATTTAGAAACAGAAGGAAAAGCACTTATAAATTCCGAATCATAAGTACTATAAGCTGCATTTACTTGTAGTGATCCTTTTCCATAACTATACTTAGAAGATAAACCTATACGCTCTTGCTTACTAATATATCTATAGTCAGCATCTAAAAACCCACTAGACTCATCAAAACTATTATTCACTTTTGTTTGATTTCCATATATATTTACATCAAAAGCATCAGAAAAGCGATATCCTAATTTTATATCTGTACTATATCTAGAAAAAGTATCTTCCTTGTTGTCTGGAGTAACAATTGCAGAAAGTCCATCTGAATACGTGTTAGAGAAACCTGCCGCATATGTAAACTCCCCTAAAGTTCCGCTTACTTGTGCACTATTAGAAAAGCTAGAAACATCATAATCCTGATTTTCAGCTGTTTGATTTGTTCCTATACTAGATTGAAAATTACCTGCTATTTTTCTGTCCGATGTTTTTTTAGTTGTAATATTTATAACAGCTACAGCAGCACCAGTACCATACAAAGTACTAGAAGCTCCTTTTATTATTTCTATTGATTCTACGTTAGCAGTAGACAATAATCGTAAATCGTATTCCGATGAAAAAGAAGAAGGGTCCGAAACACGTACACCATCAATAGTAATTAATACTTGTCTTCCTCTACCACCTCTGGCAAAAACACCGTAGATAGCACCTTCTCTACCCCTACTTCCTACAATCTCAATACCACTTTTGGTATTAATAAACTCTGCAACGCTTTTCCCTTGTTGCTGTTTCATTTCTTCAGCTGTAATTTTTATTACAGTCTTACCAGAATTTTCTCGTTTTAACTTAAAACGAGAATCACTAACTACCACTTCATTTAATTGTAATGGTACAATAGTGTCTTTCTTTTGCTCTTGTGCAGCAATACTTGTACCTACTAAAGTAGCAGCACAAAAACCTAATAATCTTTTGTTCATTTTTTCGTTTAATTGAATAAACGGGAGAATAAGTATGTCTGTACCCATACGTAAACTTTTATCCCGAAAGTTTAACATTATATATTTTGAACCTGGCAGGTATCCTGGCTTGCGTACTATTATTCACCTTCCCGCCGTAGCAGTGGTATTTAGAAGAAATAATAGCCACTTAATAACACATATTAAGCTAAGCTTACAGTTGCGGGAACAGCTCTAGATTTTTTAAAACTTAAATCACTAGATTCCCTTTTAATCCTAATCACGCTAAAAAAAGAATGACAGGAACCAAAATTCGGCGCGAAGTTAATCATTTTGTATAATCTTACACTATACAATCAAATAATAGTACTTTTGAAAAATATTTAATTATGCTCTTTTGAAAAAAATTACTCTCTTATTAATTGTACTACTATCCATTTCTTGCAAACAACAGCAAAAAAAAGAGCTTGTATTACCTAGTAGCGAACAAGAAAAAACTAGCATAACAGATGCAAAAGGCTTTTCTATAGAAAAATCTGGAGATATTACCATTATTAAAATTACGTCTCCATGGCCCAATGCCAAAACTGCTTTTACCTATGCTTTAATACCTAAAGAAAAACTAGCGTATACAACACTAAACAAAGATGCTTACGATGCTATTATTGCTGTTCCTGTAGAGCGTGTTATTGCTACTTCTACTACACATATTCCTGTTTTAGAAGCTTTAGGAGCTACTAATACTCTTGTAGGTTTCCCTAATACCAATTTTATATCTTCTGTCGCTACAAGAGAGCGTATAGATCATGGTTTTATAAAAGAATTAGGTACTAATGAAGCTATAAATTCTGAGATTGCCATTTCTTTACAACCAGAACTTGTAGTAGGCTTTGGTATTAACAACCAAAACAAGGCTTATGAAACATTAAAACGGTCTAACATCCCTATTGTTTATAATGGAGATTGGACAGAAGAAACACCACTGGGCAAAGCAGAATGGATAAAATTTTTTGCTCCTTTTTATAAGCAAGAAAAAAAGGCAGATAGTATTTTTAAAAGTATTAAAAACAATTATAATGATGCCAAGCTTTTAGCCAAAAAAGCAAAAAAACAACCTACAGTTTTAAGTGGTGGTTTGTATAAAGATGTATGGTATGTTGCAGGCGGAAAAAGTTGGATGGCTCAATTTTTAGCCGATGCAAAAGCTAATTACCTTTGGAAAAATGATACTGCAACAGGAAGCCTTTCTTTGAGTATAGAAAGTGTGCTAGAAAAAGGTATACAAGCCAATTTTTGGTTAAATCCGTCTATGCATACATCGTATAAAGAATTAGTTAGTGCAAACGAACACTATCAACAATTTGATGCTTTTAAAAACAAAAAAATATACTCACATACAAATACTATTGGTTCTACTGGCGGACTCCTTTTTTATGAATTAGGTCCCAATAGACCCGATTTAGTTCTTAAAGATTTCATACATATTTTTCATCCAGAACTTTTACCAAATTACAGTCCTTTCTTTTTTAAACCTTTAAAATAAGTGATGCCTAGCAAAACATATAAACTGCTTTTTTTACTACTGCTATTAGCTTTGGTGCTTTGCTTAGCAATAAATATTAGTTTAGGTTCTGTTACCATACCCTTAAAAGATACAATTAGCTCTATTTTTGGAGGTAATATAGCTAATAAATCTTGGGAGTATATTATTTGGAATTATAGAATACCAAAGGCTTTTACTGCAATTTTGGTGGGTGGCGGACTCTCTATTAGTGGTTTACTTATGCAAACTTTGTTTAGAAACCCATTAGCAGGTCCTTTTGTTTTAGGCATAAGTTCTGGAGCTAGTTTAGGAGCTGCTTTATTAATTATGGGTTCGGCCATATTTTCTGGTCTATTTTCTTTTAGTTTTATTAACGATATAGGTTTGGTAGTAGCGGCTAGTTTGGGTAGTTCTTTAGTGCTTTTACTCGTAATAACTGTAGCCTCTAAAGTAAAAGACACCATGGCTTTACTTATTATTGGTTTAATGTTTGGGAGCATTACTGGTGCTATTGTTAGTGTACTCTCTTATTTTTCTAGTGCCGAAAAATTACAACGCTATATGTATTGGTCTTTTGGTAGTGTGGGCGACCTTACTTGGAAACAAGTGGGTATCCTTTTTACAATTATTAGTATAGGTATTGTTTTAAGTATTAAAAGTACAAAAGCTTTAAATAGTTTTTTATTAGGCGAAAATTATGCTCAAAGTTTGGGTATAGCTATAAAAAAGAATCGCTACATCATAATTATAGCAACAGGATTAATTGCTGGCAGTATTACTGCATTTGCGGGTCCAATAGCCTTTGTTGGTTTAGCTGTACCACATTTAACACGGTTATTATTTAACACTACAGACCATAAAATATTAATTCCGGCAGTATTTATCTATGGTGCCATATTACTTTTAGTTTGCGATATTGTAGCACAAATCCCTAATTCTACAGGTATACTTCCTATAAATGCAATTACGAGTATTATTGGTGCTCCTATTGTTATATGGCTATTGGTAAAAAAACAAAAAATGGTATTTTAATTAAAAATAGTATCGATTCTAAGCAAAAACATATCGCCCTAAAAGTAGATACTCTAAGTATTGGATATCAGCATAAAAAGCAAAAAACTTTTATTGCTAAGGATATAAATTTTTCTTTAGCCAAAGGAGAATTAGCGGCTATAGTTGGTGTTAACGGTATTGGTAAATCTACCTTGCTAAGAACTTTAGGAAATGTACAAGCTAAACTCTCTGGTAAAATATTAATTAACAACAGAGAATTAACCTCTTTTAATCCTTTAGAGTTAGCCACAAAAATAAGTGTGGTGCTAACCGAACCAATAGCATCTAAAAACTTAACTGTTCTAGAAATTATAGCTTTAGGAAGACAGCCTTACACCAACTGGATTGGAAAATTAACTGCTACCGATAAAGATAAAATAAACCAAGCCATGCAAATGATAGGCATAGCTAATTTAAAAACTAAAAAATGCTATGAATTAAGCGATGGGCAATTACAAAAAGTTATGATTGCAAGGGCTTTAGCACAAGATACCGCTATTATTTTATTAGATGAGCCTACTTCTCATCTAGATTTATATCATAAAATACACATTTTAAAATTACTACGCTCAATTGCTCACGATACTCATAAAAGTATTTTGTATACTACCCATGAGATAAATGCTGCCATACAGTTATGCGATAAAATGCTTGTTTTAGAACAAAACAAAAGCACTTTTAACACCCCTTGTAATTTAATTAAGGAAAACATTTTTAAGCATTTATTTCCTTCAGACACTATAACTTTTGACTCCCAAACTGGTTTATTTAAGGTTAATAAGTAATCCTAGTATCTTTCTTATTTTTAGCACAAACCATTTATCTTTACAGCAACAATTTTAACACTCATGAGCGAACCTCTTTTATATATTATAATAGCAATTATTTGTATTGCAGTAGGCTTTTTTTTAGGAAATTATATTCAAAATCTTAAAACAAAATCTAGTCAGAGTGCATTGGTAGAGCGAGAACAACAATTGCGTATCACTATTACTGCTTTAGAAGAAAAATTATTGCAAAGCGAAAACGATAAAAATGAATTACGCTTAAAAGCAGATACAGAAAAAGATAATTTACAATCTGAAAAAGAACAACTAGGAAACCAAATTGTTAGATACGAGGCAGACCTAGAAAATTTACATTTAAAAAATAGAGAACAAAAACAAGAGGTAGAAAAGCTACAAGAAAAATTCACCAAAGAATTTGAAAATTTAGCCAATAAAATTTTAGACGAAAAAAGCAATAAATTTACAGAACAGAATAAAGAAAATATTCAAAATATTTTAAACCCATTACAAGAAAAAATTCAGCTTTTTGAAAAGAAAGTAGAAGAAAGTCAGAAAGAAAATATAGGTATGCATTCTGCTTTAAAAGAGCAATTATCTAATCTTCAAAATCAGAATTTAAAAATAACACAGGAAGCAGAAAACCTTACCAAAGCCCTAAAAGGCGATAGTAAAATGCAAGGAAATTGGGGAGAACTGGTATTAGAACGTGTTTTAGAAAAATCGGGGTTAGAAAAAGACAGAGAATATAGTGTACAGCAAAGTTTTACTTTAGAAGATGGCTCTAGAGTATTACCAGATGTTATCATTAATTTACCCGATGGTAAAAAAATGGTAGTAGATTCTAAGGTATCGCTAACAGATTATGAACGTTATGTAAATGCAAAAGAAGAGTTAAAAGAAAAGTTTTTAAAAGACCACATAAATTCATTAAAAAGACACGTAGACCAATTATCTGCTAAAAAGTACGAAGATTTATACACTATGGAGAGTCCAGATTTTGTACTCTTATTTGTTCCTATAGAACCTGCTTTTGCTGTGGCTATTAATAATGATAATAACTTATACAATAAGGCTTTTGAGCAAAATATTGTTATTGTTACCCCATCTACCCTATTGGCTACACTTAGAACTATAGACACTATGTGGAATAATGAAAAACAACAGCGTAATGCTATAGAAATTGCAAGACAAGCGGGTGCTCTTTACGATAAATTTGAAGGTTTTGTAACTGACTTAACTAAAGTGGGTAAAAAAATGGACGAAGCAAAGTCTGAATACAAAGGTGCTATGAACAAATTAGTAGAAGGTAGAGGCAATATTGTTATTAGTATAGAAAAACTAAAGAAAATGGGAGCCAAAGCTAAAAAAAGTATTCCGGAGCCTATACTAAAACGTGCACAAGAAGATGATTTTAATGAAAATCCTAAATTAGAACTTTAAATTATGAAAAAAATAATACTTCTAGGAGTTACCTTACCTATTTTACTAATAGCATTATATTATGCTTTTATTTATTATGTGCCCTATAGCGAAGGCATACGCTCTGGAGAATTAATTAAAATAAGTAATAAAGGCGTTATTGCAAAAACATGGGAAGGAGAAATAAGCCAAGGCGTATCCGAAGCTCAAATATTTTCGTTTTCGGTTTTAGATAAAGACAAAAAAGTAATAGAAGAATTAAAAAAATACCAAGGAAAGCAAGTAAAATTAACCTATGTAGAACGCTACAGTACTTTCTTTTGGTTAGGAGACACCAAATATTTTATTACAAAAGTAAGCCTAGATTAAACATTATACTGAATTAAAATTTACATGGAAAAATTTAAAAGGTCGGCAGATTCGCAAGTGGCAATTACAGAGTTAATGCTACCGTCTCACTCAAATTTTAGTGGTAAAATTCACGGAGGCTATATTCTTAACCTAATGGACCAAATAGCATTTGCCTGCGCATCTAAACACTCTAGAAGTTACTGTGTTACTGCCTCTGTAAATAAGGTAGATTTTTTAAACCCTATAGAGGTAGGAGAATTAGTTACCTTAAAAGCATCTATAAATTATACCGGAAGAACATCTATGGTTGTAGGTGTTAGGGTAGAGTCTGAAAACATACAAACAGGAATAAAAAAGCACTGTAACTCTTCTTACTTTACCATGGTTGCTAAAGATGCCGATGGTAAAAAAAATATTGCTGTACCAGGTTTAATTATAGATACAGTACAAGGAATAAGAAGATTTGCCAGAAGTATACAACGAAAGAACGAAGCACAATCTAGAAGTTCTAAATTTGAAGCTGTTAATTTTAAATATGAAGAACATTTAGACACACTAAAATCTGAAAATATAAAAATAGAAATTGATTAATTTTTATTGTATTTAAAATTTATAAGGAGTCTAGTGGGCTTTTTACCTTTAATAAACTTGCATTAGTTACATGTGTGTATTTCATAGTAGTTTTAACACTATTATGCCCCAACAATTCTTGTATAAAACGTAGGTCTGCACCAGACTCTAACAAATGTGTTGCGTAGCTATGCCTTAAGCCATGTATACCTATATTTTTATGTATGCCTGCTTTATCTAAAGCTCTTTTAAATACTTTTTGTAAACTCCCCTTAGAATACTGGCCGCCGTACCTTCCTTCCAAAAGATATTCTTTAGGTTTATATGCTTTATAGTAGTCTCTAAGAGGTTGTAATATACTTTCGGGCAAAGGAACATACCTATCTTTTTTTCCTTTCGCATTTGCAATATGTACCTGCATACGAGAACTATCAATATCAGAAATTTTTATATTAACCACTTCAGATACTCGCAACCCCATACCGTAACACAATTGTAATGCCATAACATGCTTTACATTTTTGGTTACCAAAAAAACTTTTTTTACATCACTTTTACTAAGCATTTTAGGCAATGTTAATCGTTTTTTAGGTCTAGGAATATCAAAAAACATTTTGGGCATATGCAATACTTGTTCAAAATAGAATTTAATCGCATTTATTTTACCATTCATTTTTTGTTCAGACATTTTTTCTTTTTGTACACAGTATAAAAAGTAATCTTTTAACCTTTTAGAGCTAAGCTTATTTACTGGGTATGTTTTTAATAATAACAATAAATGTGTAAACTCTGCTAAATATACTCGTATAGTATTATTACTATACGCTTTTAATTCTAATTGATGCCGCATATTTATAAAAGCAGATTTGTTTACACTACAAACACCATTTAATAACTTTTCTCCCACTTTTTTGGCAGATAAGTTTAAGTTATTTCTAATAACATTTAAATCTGGTAAATACCAAGCCTTTTTTGTGTTACTCCATTTTGCAGACGGGTAAGCACTTCTAAGTTCTTTTACAAGATTTTGTTTATGGGGAAAATGAATCCAAATTATTTGTTTCCCCCTATGTGCTCCAAAAGAAAATATATAATTATTTGTATTCATTTTGTATATCATTTATTGTAAAAATACAATTTTGATATTTAAAATGAGCTATTGTATTTCTTTACATAAGTATAGTATTTGCTACAGTTACATAAAAAATGTACTTTAGTTGCTTAACTATATATAATTACACATATATATGTGTTGTGCTTAATTTAAAAATGACCAGAAACTCACTCTTTACAATAGTATTTTTCCTTTTTGCAAGTATTGCATTTGG
>CANLOV010000012.1 GCA_947492955.1 uncultured Cellulophaga sp.
GTAGACAGTAGACAGTAGACAGTAGACAGTAGACAGTAGACAGTAGACAGTAGACAGTAGACAGTAGACAGTAGACAAAAAAAATATTTTCAAAATTTAGAATCAACAATAAACAGATAAACATATCAATAAAATCTGTACTAAAGTTAAAGGGCAAGAGTCAAAATAATAATTTAAGTTTCATCAATTACATTTCGCTATTCGATTTTGTCTATTAGATATTAAAAATCGATAAATAACTAAAGAGTAAGTATCAAATTCTAATACACCCTCTAACTGCTAAAGTCTGGTTACTGACTAGTTTTGAACCAAAGAGTAACAACTAAAAAACAAAGACTACCTGTTAAAACTTGCAGCACTATCAAAATTTATTAAATTTGCCTACTTACATAAATACACAGTAGAAATGGGAAGAGCTTTTGAGTTTAGAAAGGCACGTAAAATGAAAAGATGGTCAGCAATGTCCAAAGCCTTTACACGTATTGGAAAAGATATTGTAATGGCGGTAAAAGAGGGAGGTCCCGACCCAGATTCTAACTCCAGACTTAGAGCTATAATACAAAATGCCAAGGCAGTAAATATGCCTAAGGATAATGTAGAACGTGCTATAAAAAGAGCTAGCGATAAAAGTTTAGGAGATTTTAAAGAAGTTCTTTTTGAAGGTTACGCACCTCATGGTATTGCTGTATTGGTAGAAACCGCTACAGATAACAACACAAGAACTGTTGCCAATGTACGTAGCTATTTTAATAAATGTGATGGTAGTTTAGGAACTTCTGGTTCTGTAGTTTTTATGTTTGATCACACCTGTAATTTTAGAATTAATGCAGAAGGTATAGACCCTGAAGAACTAGAATTAGAAATGATAGATTTTGGTGCCGAAGAAGTTTTTGCTGATGAAGACGGTATTCTTATTTATGCTCCTTTTGAAAACTTTGGTGCTATACAAAAAGAATTAGAAGCCAGAGAAATAGAAATTCTTTCTTCTGGTTTCGAACGTATACCGCAAGTAACTAAAGAACTAAACGAAGCACAAGTAGCAGATGTAGAAAAACTACTAGAAAAATTAGAAGAAGACGATGATGTACAAAATGTATATCATTCTATGAAAGAATAATCTTCATTTTTACATACAGTATAACTAAAAAGAGACGCTAAATAGCGTCTCTTTTTTTTATTTACTAAATTGATATTAAATATTTTACTCCTACTACTTGTGTAATAACAGTAAGTAAAATATAATTAAAGATATATCGTATTATTTTTAATTTAAACACTCTTATCTAACATTTATACGCTTTATTAAATTTTCTAAATCTACATTTTTAGAATTAACAATTAAAAAATCAAATGTTTTGGATTTTGAAGTAATTAGAAATTGTGTATGGTAATTAACCTCTCCTTCTAATTCAATTAAATACTTTATTTTAATTATTTTAGATTTATTAGTTGTTATAAATTTATTTTCTAATCTTTTGTAATTAATACCAATACCAGCCCAACTTTCTTCTACTTGCGAACGAACCATTCCTAAATACTGATTTGCTAATTGCTTATTTAATGGAACATACTCTCCTTTTCTTATAAAAATGTGACTAGAATAACCATCCTTTTCTGCAAAAATCATATATCCAAATGGTACATTCGTTATATTCTTAATTGATGATTTTATATATTCTACTTCTTTAAAATCTTTTGCTTTCTTTATTAAGTTAAACTCTAGCTCTTCTGTTTCTATTTTTTCATATTCTTTAGGAAGTAATATTGATGCATTCAAAAAATCTATCTGATGTTCATTATAGTTTTCTTTATCTAGTTGTTCTTCTGAGGCATTCTTATTTTTGCAACCGATTAAACACAAAAACAAAATGAATTTTATCAATAATTTATTTTCTTTTAACATAGCTAATTCTAAAAGTATACAAAAACATCATAATAGAAATTATTAATAAGCCAAAGGCTTCTCTACCCAACTCTACATTTTTTATATCTCCATCATCCAAATCGAAACCTTGAAATTCTGGTGGATACAGGTAAATAAAGCCAATAAAAGATACTATTGCAGCTACTAATAAAACTTTAGACGAAACCTTAGACAATGCAAACAATACTGACAAAACTGCTGCGGCTCCCCATATTAGTATCCAGATGAAAGAATCTGGGTCATTATACTGCAAAACTGCTGAAAATAAAAACAGTGCTGCAAACAAAAAACCAATAATTTTAAATACAATTTTCATACAATATTAATTTAATATATGTTGTTCTAAAATAGCGCAAACCTCTGTAGGCTCTATATTTTCCTTTTCAATTTTTTCTTTATTATTAGTAATAAAAATAGGATAGTCTACTTTATCTTCTGGTATTCTACCATGAGAACCTTTAATAAGATTAGCATCTATAGGTATAATATCTAAAACGGTTCTAAAGCCTAACTTCTTTTTTAATAGCTTCCAAGCTACTTTTAAAAGCACTAGTTTATCTTTAGGATTGATAAGCATTTCTACCGGATCATAGCCTGGTTTTTTATGTATATCTACCATACGTGCATAATCTGGCGCTTTTTTATCATCTAACCAAAAATAGTAGGTAAACCAAGAATTTGCATCTGCTATTACTACCAAATCTCCACAACGGTGATGATTTAGCTTAGCATCTACTATTTCATTATCGCTCAATACCTTTTCTACTCCTTTTACACTTTGTAATAATTTCTTTACTTCCGATTTAAGTGCTTTGTCATTTAAATAAATATGAGCAAGCTGATGATCTGCGACCGCAAAAGCCTTACTTGCCCCAGCATCTAGTAATTCTAAACCTCTTTCCGTTCTAATATTTATATATCCTTCTTTTCTTAAAATTCTGTTTAAATGAATAGGATTATTTACATTAGTAATTCCATATTCAGAAAGTAAAATAATATTTGCGTCTTGAGATTCATAATAGCCTACCAATTGCTTTACCACGGTATCTATTTCTTGTAAATCTTTGGCTATAATATCAAAATTAAGTCCGTAGCGTTGTAAATTATAATCTAAATGTGGTAGATAAATTAAATTTAAAGTTGGGTTGTGCTGTTTATCTGTTTCTATAGCTGCATCTGCAATCCACTGACTAGATTTTATAGAGGTTTTAGGGCCCCAAAAGTTAAATAATGGAAAAGTTCCTAAATTACTTTGCAAGGTATCTCGTAACTCAGTCGGATGCGAATATATATCTGGTATTTTTCTGCCATCTGCTAAATAATTAGGCCTTGGAGTTACACTATAGTCCGTTGTACTATACATATTATACCACCAAAAAAGATTAGCACAAGTAAAATTAGGGTTCTTCTTCTTTAATTTATCCCATAATTTTTCTGCTTGTACTAGTTTATTGGATTGACGCCAAAACTTTACTTCACATTCCTCTTTAAAATACCATCCATTACCCACAATACCATGCTCAGAAGGATGCTTACCTGTTAGATAAGTAGATTGTGCACTGCAGGTTACCGCTGGTAATACTGGTGCTATAGTGGCAGCTTTTCCTTTTTCTAAAAACGATTTTATAAATGGCGTATGCTCACCTATTAACCGTTGTGTTAAGCCCACTACGTTTATAACTACCGTTTTCTGCATGCGTTTACAATCTATTTTTTAACCACTGAATTTCTCTAACAATACCTTGTAACAAATCTGTTTTTAAGGTAGCTGGTAAAACATCCCAGGTATAAGTTTCTATCTCTAAATGTTTAGAAACTTCATTTTCTTTTATATAAGCTATAACCTTTAAAATTTGGTCTTGAGTAGAAAATAATTGATTAAATTTTTCTACAAAAATAGGCACATGAAAATGTGCTCGTAATTCTTTATAATTACCTCGTTCTTCTAATACCGCTGGTAAATCATTATAAGTTTTTACTGTATCACCAATTTTTTCGGTTACTTGATGCAAATAAGTTGGCTCGTTAAACAAGGCTAATGAATCCCATACTTCTGATTTATTTTCATCATTAAAAATAATTTTAAGTGCTGAACTCACTTGTATTTTCCCTACTTTAATTCTTTCTTTTTTAAATAAGCCTAAAGTATCTACAGGCTCTTCGTAAGCTAAAGAAAAATGGCAAACATCGTAACACACAGTAATATATCTGAGTACTAATTGTTCGGCTTTAGCCTTATCTATATTTAGCTCTTTTTGTAAAATTTCTATTGCTATAGGCTTTAAAAAATACGTGAAGAAAAATATTACTTCCTCACTATTTTCTATAAGTCCGTCTGGTTCTGGCTCAATATCTAAATGTAAATATTTACCTGTTTTATTTTCTAAGGCATATAAATGCAAAATTATTTCTGATAAATTTGCTGCTCCCCTTTTAAAAGCATCATTTATGGCAGCCATAGAACCATGCCAATATTTATAACTAATGGGCGATGTAGATATACCACCTTCCATTCCGTCTGGAATTAAATATGCTAATTGATTAAATAAACGTTTGGTATATACTACTCTCTCTTCTGTTGTCCAATCTGGTGCATGTACTTGGTCTTTTACTACCTCATTATGGAAATTACCATAAGGAAATCCATTCATGGTAAACACATAAATTCCGTTTTGGTCTAACCATTTTTTAAATTCAGTAAGATTATCTCCTCTATTTAATTCTTCACTAGCAATATTAGATAATCGTAAACCTAATCCAAATAAGTCTTCCCCAGCTACTTCTGATTTTATTTTTGGAACGTATTCTTTTAAAGATTCTATAGTTTCTTGCCAATCTCCACCAGCATGTATATTGGTGCAATAACTTACATGGTGTTTGTTTTTTACAAGCATATTATAATGTATTTAATAGAGTTATTGCCGCCCTCATTTTATCATAATCTATAGTATGTACATCGTGCTTTACTCCTATTTCAGATATTAATGTTATGGTTAACTCTCCTCCTAAATGCTCTCTAAACTCTTCTATGCCTCTTAGTAACTCTTCTGTTTTTTCATCATCCTTAAAGGGAATAGCAATTGTAAATCCTATTGCTTTTAATACTTCAATAATACTACTTAAAGTATCTTTATCTATTAAACCTATTAAATGTGCATAGGTAACATCTAATGCCATACCAATAGCTACAGCTTCTCCATGACGCAGGCTATAATTGGTCATGTACTCCAATTTATGTGCTGCCCAATGCCCAAAATCTAAAGGTCTGGAAGAACCACTTTCAAAAGGATCACCGCCTTGTGCTATATGCTGCATATGCATCTCTGCACATTTGTAAATTAGATATTGCATAGGGTCTTCTTCCCTATTTCGTAAGCTTTTAGCATTCTCTTTTATATAACTAAAAAAATCGGCATCTTTTATAAGTGCTACTTTTATAGCTTCAGCTATACCCGAAATCCAATCGCGCTGCTCTAATGTTTTTAAAAAATCGCTATCGTTAATAATTGCATAAGGAGTAGAAAAAGTTCCTAAGAAATTTTTCTTCCCAAAAATATTAACACTGTTTTTTACTCCTACAGCAGCATCATTTTGCGATAATACTGTGGTAGGAACACGAATAAGTTTTACTCCTCTATGCGCTATAGTTGCTGCATAACCTACCATATCTACAATAGCACCACCACCAATTGCAACCACAAAAGAATGCCTACAAATAGCATTAGTATTTATTGCTTCTAAAATTTTAGTGACATTAGTTGCATCATTTTTGCAAGCTTCTCCTCCTGCAATAACTATTTGCTCTGTATAATTAAGGGTCTCTTTATGGGCTTCACTATAATTTTTAATCGCAGTAGATAAATTAGGGTGAGCTTCTGCAACACCACTATCTATTACAAATAATACTTTTATAGGTTCGTTATTTTTATATTGATGTATTACATCTTTAAACAAACTGTTATTTATAGCAAACAGTTGTTTTGTAAAATACAGTTTGTATTCGTAATTTATTTTAAAAGATTGCGCTATGGTAGGCATTAATTCCATTTAAAAAATATTTTTAGGTAACAGCAAATAATTTAGATAAATACATGGACAAGGGTAATAAAAGTAAAATTAATAAACCATACCACCAATAACTAAAACCAGCAGCTAAAGCAGCATCTAAAACTACAATAGATAGTACTCCTGAAATAACTGCTTTTTTAATATTTTTTGATGTATTATTAATAAATGCTTTTCGTAAAGGTTTTAGTATTAAAAATAAGAACAACAATAAAAAAGGAATACTTTGAAATGGTATTACGGCTATTCTTTCAAATTGAAATTTCAACACTAATACTACTACACATATATACAACAAACCTGCAAGTACAATATTATTTTTATTATTTCCGTGCACTTCTCCCCTACTAATTAATGTAATTGCAAAAATGTAAACTACCGGAATAATGGCGTACTTTATGTCTATTAACATACCTACAGCAGTTGTTCCTAATAATAAATTTAGTCCTCTACAGATTCCCATATTTAATGGTCCTAAAAAAGCTATTTTTTTTAAAATAGCATCGTATAGTATAATTGCTCCAGATAATATCATTGCAATATTACCCGATAATGTGCTTACAAAAAAAGCGAGCCCAACTCCAATAAACATTAAAATTGCCCCAAAAAAAGCAGCAGATTTTAACGAAACTATCCCACTAGGAATAGGTCTTTCTGGACGTTCTACTTGGTCTAACTTATAATCAAATACATCATTTAAAACTACCCCTCCGGCATATAGAAAAACTGATGATAGTACTAAAAATGCATTGGTAATCCACGAAGATTCTAAAACAATACCGACTATACCTATACCTGCAAAAATATCTGCCATTGCTGTTGGCAAATTAGCAGGACGCATTAATCGTAAATACCCGTTAGAAACTATATTCATTTATATTACGTCTGTATCTATTTTAGGCTTTTGCCCTCTTAAGACACTGTTATCATTAAATAAATCGGTCTGGTTTATTCCCTTAGCATTTAACCAATCAGACTCTTTCATTTTTCCATTTTTACCAAACACGTCTAAAGCATTTTGATAACATGTTTTTACTACATGCTCCTTAGCTATACCACGTTGTAACATTAAAGCTGCTGTTTTTGGCACTGCTAATGGATCACTAACTCCCCAATCGGCAGAGCTATCTACAATAATATTAGTACTACCATATTGTTTAACTACTTCTACCATACGTTCATTACCCATTTTTGTTTTAGGGTAAATAGTAAATGCCGCAATAAAACCTCTATCTAAGACCTCTTTTACCGTTTCTTCGTTGTTATGATCTATTATAACATTTGCAGGATCTAAGCCATGTTCTAAGCACACTTCCATACTCTTTATAGTTCCTGCTTTTTTATCTCTGTGCGGTGTATGTACTTGTACAACCATATCTAACTCCTTAGCCATCTCTAGCTGAAGTCTAAAATATTTATCTTCTGCGGCTGTTTGATCATCATAACCTATTTCACCAATAGCAACTACATTTTCTTTATGCAGGTACAAAGGCAATAATTCTATCACTTGCTCTGCTAATGCTTCGTTATTTGCTTCTTTAGAATTTAAACCTATTGTACAATAGTGTTTTATTCCAAACTGACTTGCTCTAAATGGTTCCCAACCAACTAAACTACTGTAATAATCCTGAAAAGAACCTACTTGCGTTCTTGGTTGCCCTAACCAAAAAGAAGGCTCTATTAATGCAACAACTCCGGCAGCTGCCATTGCCTCATAATCATCTGTAGTTCTAGACGTCATGTGTACATGCGGGTCTATAAACATCATTTTCTCTTCCATATCTATTCTTTTAGAGTTTCCCAACTCAATTCTTTATTTTTTATTAATTGTAATAATTTTGGGTAATTACTTAATAATTCTTTTGCCTCTTTATTTTCCGAGTAAAAACAACATAAGCTAGCTGCCTTTTTAACTAAAGCGTTTTCGTTATTAAATAGTATACACATATCTTTTAACAACTTATCATCTAAAAATTTAGTAATAGGCCGCCAAAAATGAGGATCCACCTCTCTTCTTGCTGCCCAACGCTCGTGTGCATAATCAGATATAATTCTTGCTAATTCTTTATTTGCTTTAATAGCTATATCGTTTATTTTACTTAAATCTCGTTCTAAAAAGGCAGCTTTTAAATACATTTGGTTCCATTCCTCATCACTAAAATATAATCCTGGATATGGATTTTTTAATGCTATCGCATCAAAAACTGAAACAATATTGGTTCGCAACGCATCTACAGCGACATGCTTATACTTTTTTGGATTTGGTAATAAAACCAAAAATTTTAAAAATGTTTCTAATTCTCCTTTATCTGCTACTTGAATAATATTGGCAACTTTAGGCTCAAAAAAACTTTTATCTACCTCTAAAACAGCTACCAATAGATATATTCTCGCTATTTCTAGTAACGTAGCATCTTTTTCTCTTAAGTACTTTTGTACCTCAGAGACCTCATCTAACAATTCTAAAGCTTCATTTTCTTTAACTTTAGATGTTAATAAACTATAGGTAAGGTATAAATCTTTGGTAGATTTATTTTCTATAATTAATACTACTTTTTCTTGTAACCACTTTTTATTTTCAGCAGTAAATTTATTCTGTATTATATCTAATAATTGTTCTGCTACATTTTTCAATTCCATCACAATTTTAATAATTTATATACCAATTTACTATACAACATTCTTCTATGGCTTTTAAAAATATAACAAATAGATAAAACAAACACATAAGTGAATCATAAAGTATTAATTATAGTATTTCCTATTTATTTTTAATAGTGATCATAAATTAAATTCTTTATAATTTAGCTATAAATAATATCGTATGTTAGGTTTAAAATTACCAACCGACCCACGCTGGGTAAATATTGTAGAAAAGAACATTGATGAAATACTTAGTGATCATGCCTATTGTGAGCAAAAAGCTGCTAGTACTGCAATTTCGCTTATTATTTCATTTCCAGAATATACCGATTTAGTAAAAGAAATGATTGCTTTATCTAGAGAAGAAATGGGTCATTTTAAGATGGTACACGATAAAATTATTGCTCGTGGACAAACTTTAGCCAGAGATCGCAAAGATGAATATGTAATAGCGCTACTTAAGTTTTTTCCAAAAGGCGGAAGCAGAACTACACAATTAGTACACCGTCTATTATATGCTGCGCTTATTGAAGCTCGTAGTTGTGAACGTTTTAGATTATTATCTGAAGAGTTAGAAGATAAAGAATTAGCCGATTTTTATCATAAATTAATGGTAAGTGAAGCTGGGCATTACACCATGTTTTTATCTTTTGCCAGACAATATGGAGACCGTATAGAAGTTGATAAAAAGTGGGATGATTTATTAGAATACGAAGCAACTATTATGAAAAACTTAGGAACTAACGAAAGTATTCATGGCTAAAAAAACAAAAGGTAGCAATTTAAAATTGCTACCTTTTTGATATTTTAATGCTCTAATGTTACTTTAAAACATTACTTGTGTATTTTTTATTTGTACACAGACTCTTTTTTAAAGTGTATCGCTAATAAATAATATACTACAGCTCTATACTTATTTCTTTCAGATTTACCATATTTTTCTATAACAGCATTAATACCCTCTGTTAAAGCCGGACTATCTGCTAATCCTAATTTCTTAATTAAGAAATTATTTTTAACTGTGTCTAATTCTTTTTGATCAGAACCAGATACTGTTGAAGCATCTTTATTGTAAATAGAAGGACCACATCCTATAGTAACTTTAGTTAGTAAATCCATATCTGGAGTTACTCCTATTTTAGTTTTTAAATCTGAAGCGTACTTTTCTATTAGCTCGTCTCTTTTACTCATCTTAATAAGTGTTATTTTTTAGTTAATGATTAAAAATTAACCGTAAGATATAAAATCAAAATAACTAAGCAAAATTTTATTGTTTAATAATCTAGGAGTTTTTATCTCTAATAGTTTGGGCTCTTCAGAATTATCATAAAAATTATTTAACACAGTTACTAACGATTCCTCATCAGAAGCCTTTAAATACTGCATATTATACATTTTACATAAATGGCTTACCTCTAAATTATGTGTAGTCTCAAAATAAGTTTCAAAATTATTAGTTTTATCGCATCCAGGTAATATTCTAAAAATTCCGCCTCCCGAATTGTTAAATAAAATAATTCTAAAATCTTTTCTTATATAATTATTCCACAATGCATTACTATCATATAAAAAACTTAAATCTCCTGTTATAAATATCGTAGGTTCTTTATGGAATATAGCTGCTCCAATAGCCGTAGAGGTACTACCATCTATACCACTAGTTCCCCTATTACAATATACGTTTACAGAAGCATCTAAATTAAATAACTGAGCATACCTAACCGAAGAACTATTGGCTAATTGCAATTGGTTTTTTTGGGGTACACTTTTTAACACATGGCTAAAAGCTAACATATCTGAAAAAGGAATTTCATCTATATATTCACTTCGTTTAGTTTCGTAGTTTTCTTTTACGAGCGCCCATTTTCTATAATAATCGCTTTCTACAACTTTTATATTGTTTAAAAAAGTACTAAAAAAACTGTTTACATCTGTTTTAAAATGATGTGATAAACAGAAAAATGTATCGTTTGCCTTTTTACTATCTACATGCCAATGGTGTTCTGGCTTGTAAGTTCTTAAGAAAGCTTTTATTTTTTTGGACACAATTAACCCTCCAAAAGTAAGTAGTATATCTGGCTGTAGCTCTTTAAAAAGCGTTTCATACTTTTCAGATTTTTCTATTGGTGCTATAATGCTATCAATACTTGGAAAAAAATTAGGGTGATGTAAATTAGAAGTAGTTTCTGTAAAAACCAATACAGAATCGTCTTCTGCTAATTCATCTAAAAATTGTTGTTCTACAGTATTAGGTGCATTTACACCTACTAAAATCATTTTTCTTTTAGCAGTATTCCAAATAGTTGTAAACTCATTTACATCTAATTGATTTTCATTACCTTCTTCTTCGTCTGACACTACAAAAGGTGTTACCGTAGATTTTTCTAAAATAGTATACAAAGGCTCCTCAAAAGGTACATTTATGTGTACTGGCACTTGCTCTTTCTTAGCTATTTTTAGTGCTGTATGTAACTCAGCATCATTATAACTTTGTACTTCTAATTGATTAGGTGATGCTGCATCTATTTCTCTAGAAACATCTAATTTTAAATTTGCTGAATAACCAATATGATTAGCAAAAACGTTTTCTTGCCTTATAGTTTGTCCGTCCCCTATATCAATTTTATAAGAAGGCCTATCTGCAGATATTACTACTAAAGGAATATCACTGTAAAAAGCTTCGGTAATAGCCGGATAATAATTTAACAAAGCACTACCAGAAGTACATACAACAGCTACAGGTTCTTTTAATTGCTGTGCTATACCCAAAGCAAAAAAAGCAGCACAGCGCTCATCTACAATACTATAACACTTAAAAAATGAATCTTCGGAAAAACTAATTGTTAAAGGGGCATTTCTAGACCCAGGAGATATTACTATATTTTTTATACCTTTTGCTTTGCAATGGTATACAACAGACTGCGCTGAGGGTATGTTAGAACATTTCATCTAACACAAAAATACAACCTGTGTTTTTGTTTACCCAATTATTTATTTGAATTCACCAGAATTTTACGCATAGTAATACTTTTAGCCACTGTTTCTTCCCATTCTTTCTCTGGTACAGATGCTGCTGTTATACCTCCGCCAACATATATATATGCTTTATTTTCTTTTAATTGCATACACCTAAGGTTTACAAAAAGTGCTGTTTTATTCTTAATTACCTTATATGCTTTGTTTTCCTGATTTCTTCTTGTTGCGCTTCTATCTTTTTGTTCTTTATAATTTAACTCCCCCAAAAAACCAGTATAATATGCTCTATTGTAATTTTCGTTTTCTATTATAAAATTCTTAGCTGTATTTTTAGGAAGCCCGCATACAGCGGGGGTTGGGTGTAATACATTTAAAACTTCTTTAATATGATTGGTTTTAAGCATCCCTTTCACCGATGTTCTTAAATGCCATAAATTACCCGCTCTAAACGATTCTGCTTCCGAAATTTTTAATGCAGTAACATTATCCTCCAAGGCATCAACAATGTATTGAGTTACCATTTGTTGCTCCTCTAATTCTTTTGCTCCCCAAGTAGGGCTTTCTTCCCCAGTATAGGTTTGAGTTCCTGCTAAAGACATGGTTGTTAATTGCTTGTTTTCTGTCTTTAATAATATTTCTGGTGTTGCTCCCAACCACATCCCTATTTTAGGATGATACCATAAATAACAGAAAGCAGAACTATAGGTTGCTAAAAGGGTATTAAAAAGTGCTACAGGTTTGCTATCATAATCTACTTCCTCAATTTTTCTGGATAATACTACTTTTTTAAAATCCCCTTTATGGATCGTAGCTATTCCTTTTTTTACAAGGTTGATGTGAAATTCTTTACCTTCATCATCTATATTCAATGTTTGTTTTAAATTGGCTTTATTTGATGCTGGCAAATTATAATCTACCTTTTCTACTTCATTAGGTTTTAATAACACAACAGGGCTATCAGCATCAAAAGGAGCAAAAACAAATCCTGTTTCTGTATAATCTTTTACATGATAAAGTTCTGCATTGTTTTGCATTACAGCTACTACCTTATTCTCATTTGGTTTTCTGTAAATAACAAACGCATTTTCTTCAGAAATATGAGTTTCTATTTTTTGTAACAGGGAGGCAAGCATATTATTTTTTAGGCAATGAAATCGTTGTGAGTTTACAAAGAGAAATTAAATTATCTGCAACATCTGTAATTCTAATTTCCCATAATTGAGTAGTACGTCCTTTGTGTATAAAAGTAGCTTTAGCGTATACTTCACCTTCGCTAATACTCTTTAAATGGTTAGCAGACACCTCTATACCACGAACATAAAATTCTTGTGCATTTAAAAATATATAGGAAGCAGCACTACCAACACTTTCTGCTAACGCAATAGTTGCTCCACCATGCAAAACACCATCTGGCTGATATACTTTTTTTGTTACAGGCATTTTTGCCACTAAAAAATCTTCTCCAACATCTATATATTCTATCTCTAATGTTTCCATTAAAGTGCCTTTACACGTTTCATTACAAATTTTAAGAATCTTCTCTTTATATTCGTTCATTAGAGCTTTTTTTGTAAAAATAACATATTAAGACCTCAACTAAAGAATTAGCTATACATTTTAGTTGTTTTTAAGTTATAAAAAATATTATTTGCTTTTTAACTTCCAAGTACGAATCCATTTATACTGTGTTGTCCTTTCCTCTTCTGATGCTTTATCAAATATACCCCCATCATCAGGAATTGGATTCCAATCATACGTTTCAATTGCCATATGTAAATATGCAGGCATATCCCACTCTACTGATGGTTTTATACTATAAACATATTTTCCATCTAAAAAAAACTGTACTTCTTCCTTAGACTTCCACCAAGCACCATAAACAAAAAAACGCTCCCAATTTTTATCTTCAGTTGCTATACTACCTTGTTTTTGTATGGATTCTGGATTACAACTTGTTTTACGATGAATTGTATTGGAATGGTATATTTTATCCCAATCCTTAGCCCATTCTTTTGTTTTTTCTGTTGTTCTTCCTACACATTCTTGAATATCTAACTCTAATTTTTTCTCGCAATCGTATTTAGTCATAAGCCAAAAAGTAGAAGACATTACCGTTTTATTGGCTTTCATTTTACATTCGAAATACCAACCTACTTTACCTGAGTTTTTGGAACGTACAATACCGCCTTGATGTGTAAACTTTTTTCCATTTATGGTTTCTGGACTACTTAATTTACTAACAACTACATTTAAACTTCCGTTTTTTACACTTACATTACTAGCTTTAAATAAACCTGGAGGTCTTCCTATCCACATCCAACTATTACCTACAGGCTCTTTCTGCCATTTAGCAGTGTTTAAATAATCCCCATTAAACTCATCGGACATATTATCTACCTTTTCCCAAACTTTCTGCTTTGGTTTTGGGTCCTCTCCTAAATTAAAGGTTGGCTTATTGCCATTTAATATGGGGTTATTGTTAAAAGTTTTCTGTTGTATAAATTCACTTTCTAGTGTGGTTTTTTCTTCTTCAGAGCTTTTAACATGGCTACTACCGCATCTTAGGTTTAATGGCGTAATTAAAAATAGTAACATTAATTTTACCCCAACAAATTTAAACCATTGCAACTTCATCTTATAAAAATTTATTTTTTATAAAAATGCAAGAAATAAGATTAATTTATAGGTGCATATTACCTAAAACATAGAACAAATGATTTTTTATAAAAACCTTCTAAATAGTTATACTTTTAAATCTATCTGCTTTAAATTTTCTATGCGATTTCGCTTTAAAAAAGCATCAATAGTTTCAAAATGCTCTATTACTCGTTTATCCTTAAACTCAAATACTTTCTGTGATAATCCCTGTAAAAAATCTCTATCGTGAGAAACTAGTATTAAAGTACCATTAAACTCTAATAAAGCTTCTTTTAAAACATCTTTGGATTTTATATCTAAGTGATTGGTAGGCTCATCTAAAATTAACACGTTTACTGGTTCTAATAATAGTTTCACCATTGCCAAACGTGTTTTTTCTCCACCAGATAGTACACTTACTTTCTTTTCTAAATCATCGCCACCAAACATAAAACGTCCTAAGATATTTTTAATTTGCGTTCGCATATCTCCTTTTGCTACCTCATCTACAGTTTGGAAAATAGTTAAATCTGGATCTAACAAAGAAGCTTGGTTCTGAGCAAAATACCCCACTTTTGCATTATGCCCTAAATAACATTCTCCTTCAAAATCTATTTCACCCATAATAGCTTTTATCATAGTAGATTTACCTTCCCCATTACGCCCTACAAAGGATACTTTTTCGCCACGAGCTATAGACATATTAGCCTCTTTAAAAACTATATGTTCTCCGTAGCTTTTAGATAAGTCTTTTGCGGTTACTGGGTAATCTCCCGAACGCGGCGCGTCTGGAAAACGTAATTTTAAAGACGAGGTATCTATCTCATCTATCTCTATAATTTGTAGCTTTTCTAACATACGTTCTCTAGAGGTAACCTGATTGGTTTTAGAATAGGTTCCCTTAAAACGATCTATAAAAGCTTGGTTGTCTGCTATAAATTTTTGTTGTTCTTGGTATGCTTTTATTTGGTGCGCTCTACGGTCTTTTCGTAATTCTAAATAATGAGAATAATTAGCCTTATAATCATAAATACGCCCCATAGTTACTTCTACAGTTCTGTTGGTAATATTATCTATAAAAGCTTTATCATGAGAAATAACAATAACTGCTTTGGCTTTATTTAATAAAAAATCTTCTAGCCATATTACTGATTCTATATCTACATGGTTTGTAGGCTCATCTAACAAAATTAAATCGGGCTTCTTTAATAGTAGCTTAGCTAATTCTATACGCATACGCCAACCACCACTAAACTCACTTGTTAACCTAGTAAAATCTGTTCTCTTAAACCCAAGTCCTGCTAAAGCTTTTTCTACTTCTGCTTCATAATTAATTTCTTCTAGCGCATAATAATGTTCTCCAAGCTCTGAAACTTTGGTGATTATTTTCATATAATCATCAGACTCGTAATCGGTTCTTGTTTCTAGCTCTTTATTTAAACGCTCCATTTCATCTCGCATTTCAAAAATATGACTGTAGGCCTTGGAAGCTTCTTCAAAAACGGTACAATCATCCTCTGTTAGTAAATGCTGTGGTAAATATGCAATAACTACATCCTTTGGGTATCTAATTCCTCCTTTATTAGCTTTTTGTACTCCTGCTATAATTTTCATCATAGTAGACTTTCCTGCTCCATTTTTACCCATTAGGGCAATTTTATCATTTTCATTTATAGTAAAAGAAACATCACTAAATAGAGTATGTCCGCTAAATTCTACTGCAATATTATCTACAGAAATCATAAGTTATTTTTAAAATGCAGTGCAAAACTAAAAAAAGTAGCCTATAAACAAGAGCTATTATAAAACAATAAATAATAATACTAAACCTTATACCTTTAAACTTTATAATTTCATATAAAAAAGTTATACCTTAGGGTAGTAATATATTAGTTTTACCCACACCTTAAAAAGTAACTATGAAAACTACTGATAAAGCAAAAACAACATCAATGTCCACTACTGCAACAGAAAAACATACTATATACGACATTGCTATCAATGCTATAAATGGCACTCCTATTTCACTTGCCGATTTTAAAGGAAAAAAAATACTTTTTGTAAATGTAGCTTCTGAATGTGGTTTTACCAATCAGTATAAAGAATTGCAAAAATTAAGTGATACCTACCCAGAGCAACTCGTAGTAATTGGTTCTCCATGTAATCAGTTTGGAAAGCAAGAGCCTGGAGATGCAACACAGATTCAAGAATTTTGTACTGTAAACTTTGGTGTTACTTTTTTACTTACCGAAAAAATTGATGTAAAAGGAGGCCAACAACATCCATTATACAAATGGCTTACTTCTAAAGAGCTTAATGGAAAAAAGAATGCTGGTGTAAAATGGAATTTTCAAAAATATTTAGTTGATGAAAAAGGAAATTTTATAGATTATTATTTTTCTATTACTAAACCAATGAGTTCTAAAATTACCAAGCATATATAGTGTATTTAACTGGCTTTAAACTTTTATTAGATTTTGGATTAGTTGTTTTAATTTGGATAGTGCAACGTATTGTATATCCTAGTTTTCTCTATTACAACAATAAGGATTTAATTGTATGGCATAAAAAATACACTTCTCGGTTTAGTTTTATAGTTATACCATTAATGCTTGGGCAGCTAGGTATTTCTTTATACCAAATTAACACCGTAATTAACAGCTATACTATTGTAAACCTTATACTCATAATTCTTGTGTGGCTATCTACTTTTTTGCAGTTTGTTCCTATACATATGCGTATTTCAAACGGTATTATTAATGATAATACCCTGAATATACTTGTGAAAAATAACTGGATAAGGACCGTATTATGGACTCTGATATTCTTATTCAATATTTTACACCTGATAATTACAGATGCTAAAATTATTTTAAGATAATACTATAGTATCTATCTCTAATTTAAAACTCTCTGCTTTTTTGTTTCCTATTAAAAAAGCTATCTCTTCTATACTTTCGCCATCATAATTTGGCATATCTAATTTACGCCCTCTAAACACTGGGTACATATCTGATAAAGAAATCTCTATAACTTCCCAATCTTTAGAGGTATTAAATACTGTTGTATAAGAATGCTTATCTGTTACTTTAGCTTTTATTCTAAATTGATACTTTTTTTCATCTCCCCTAATCCTTACTATAATTTTTGAATACGGTTTTGTATTCATTTTATTAAACTGATATCGTAAAGAAGAAAACCCTCCATTGTTTTCTAATGAAACATACCCTTTAAAAACACCTTTACCTTGCTCATTTAAATAAATTTCTGAGGAAGATTTTCCTCCCATCACAACATCATTTACTGTACGCCAGTCGCTAATACTAACTAATTTATTAAACTTAAATATAGGTGATGATTGCATTTTTAATAGCTGTTTTATGAATCGTAATAACTTAAATTTAAAAAAGCATTTTTTAGATCTATCATCTTTTCTATAAACTTTTTGTTATTCGTATAGTTCTTATTTTTACTACACTTTATAAAATTTCCGTTAGCATGTATACTAAATGTTTGTGCATTATAAATTACAAGTCTGTAATAGGGTATTATCCATGAATAACGTTCTAGCCTGTTTGTAAAATGTACAATAATTCCTTTGGGTCTTAATTCTATATTGGTATAATTTACAGCTATAGTATCTAAGTTTTTTGGTTTTAACTTAGGACTAAATTCACTAACCACTAACCTACTAGAACCAACACTTCCCATTTTTAATTTTTCTAAAAAAGAAAATGCTTTACCAACCAAATTAATACTTTCTTTAGTATAATCTATATTCTTATAACTTGTATTAAACACCATTGTTTTTGTTTTACATTTAGCTTGCTAATTTGCGTAACATTCCTTTAAAAATAAAGCCATGAAAAGGCAATACTAAATACCAATACAACCTGCCCGATAAACCTAAAGGTCTAAATGTGGCAGTTTGCATTAATTTATCATCTACAATTTTAAACTCTAACCAAGCTTCTCCTGGGAGTTTCATTTCTGCAAATAACAACAATCTTCCTTCTTCTTTATTTGCATAAAGCACACGCCAAAAATCTATAGAATCGCCCGCTATTAAAGTATTTTCATTTGTTCTTCCTCTTCGAAGTCCTACCCCTCCAAAAAGTTTATCTAAATACCCTCTTATTCTCCATAACCAATTGGCATAGTACCAACCAGTTTTTCCGCCTATACGCCATATTTTAGCAATAGATTTTTGTTTATCTACATATTTTTTAGCTCTTTTATCTACAAAACACCCAAAAATTGGCACTTCTATAAAGTCCGATATTTCAATAGCTATCTCTCCGCTTATAAAAGCATCTTTCCAACTAGATATTATTTCGTTATTTTTTATTTTAACAAATGCCTTATCTAATGATTCTTTATAGGATTGCGTGCTAATATTTAAAATTTCTGATAATCGGTTATCAGAACATATTACCTCTACCTTCATACTACTTACCAGAGCTGTGGCTAGTTTATAAGAAGTGGATGTTACAAAATATAACCAGTACGATGATAATTTGGGAGTCATTACTGGTAATGTAATTATGGTTCGTTTTAAGTTTCTTTTTTTACCAAACTCTAGCAACATTTCTTTATAAGATAAAATACTAGAACCGCCAATATCAAAACTCTGATTATATGTTTTGCTATTGAATAGTGTTTTAAATAAAAATGATAAAACATCTGCTATACCAATAGGTTGGCATTTAGTATTTAACCATTTTGGCGTAATCATTAAAGGTAATTTTTCTACTATATCTCTAATAATTTCAAAAGAAGCGCTACCAGAACCTATAATAATACCTGCCCGTAATGTGGTAAAATTATAATTACCAATGCCGAGCTCTTTTTCTACATTTTTTCTAGAAGTTAAATGCTTAGATAAATTATCATCATTTACAATACCACTAAGGTAAATCACATGCTTACAATCTGTTTTTTGTAATGCTTTTCTAAAATTAACTGCACATTGCAACTCTAATGCTTCGTAATTATTAGATTTAGACATAGAGTGTACTAAATAATAAGCTCCTACAATATCTTTTGGTATATTTTCTAAACTATCATTATCTAATAAATCTACCTTTACTAAAGTTATATATTTTCTTAATGATTGTGCACACGAAAACCGGTCTAAATCTCTAACACAACAAATTACATGATACTCATTTTCTATTAAAATAGGTAAAAGTCGTTTTCCTATATACCCCGTGGCACCAGTTAACAATATTTTTTTTCTGTTATCTCCCATATCATATTTCTAAGGTTGATAAATATTGTTCTCCGTGATTAAGGTGTTTTTGTTGTTTTTCTACGGGCATCTTATCAAACATACGAATTAACATTCCTAATCTTGGATTAGATAAAAAGAAACTGCGGTGTGTATGCATAAATCGCCAAAAAAGACCATCCCAAACAGCTTGCCACTCCCCTTTTTTATAGTTACTCATTTTTAGTAAATAATTGCTACCGCTTATATAAGGTTTTGTTGCCATAAGACCTCCGTCTGCAAACTGACTCATTCCATAAATATTTGGCACCATTACCCAATCATAAGCATCTATAAAAAGTTCCATAAACCATTGGTATACCTCATCGGGATCAAACTCACATAGCATCATAAAATTGCCCAATACCATTAAACGTTCTATATGATGGCAATAGCCTGTTTTTAGTATTTTTTTAATGGTTTTATCTATCGGAGGAATACCAGTAGTACCATCATAAAAAGAAGCTGGTATTTTTCTTTTAAAATCCCAAAAATTAGTGGTTCTTTCTTCTGTTCCTCTAGCCTCATACATTCCCCTTATAAACTCTCTCCACCCTATTATTTGGCGAACAAAACCTTCTGTAGAGTTAATAGGAATACTATTTTCTTGGGCATATTGCAAACAGGCTTCTATAACTTCTTGTGGTGTTATTAGCCCCACATTTAACATTGGTGTTAATACGCTATGGTTTAATATAGAATTTTCGGCTACAATAGCATCTTCATAGACTCCAAATTCCATAAAACGTTGCTCAAAAAACTGATACAACCAAGCTTTTGTAGTTTCAAAATCGGTTGGATATAATGCATAATCTGTAAGTGTTCCTAAATGATTAGAAAAATTTACGGCAACATATTCTTTAGCCTCCTTATAGTAACTATCTGTATCTGGAAAATGAATAGCTGGCGGTACTTTTTTAGCAGGATACTTTTTTCTATTCTCAGTATCGAACGTCCATTTACCACCCGTTGGTTTACCGTCTGTATCTATAAGTATATTTCGCTTTTTACGCTGGTCTGTATAAAAGGAAGTTTGATGGTATTTCTTTTTATCAACACGAAAAAAATAAGCTAAATCCTCCTGTGTATTTAAAAATAAAGGTGAATTGTATACTTTAGTGGTAATAGCACATTCTAAACATGCTTTCTCTATTCTTTTCTGAAGCCAATTATCTGTTACATCTATATAATTAATATGAGTAACACCTTTACGTTTTAACTCGGGTATAAATTTCCTTATATCTGAAATATCTTCCGTTGCTTCTACATAATACAACTTACAATTTTTATCTTTCTGTAAATAATCTGCATAATGTTTCATACTAGCTCTATGGAAAGCTATTTTTTGTTTATGAAATGGATATTGCTTAAAAAATAAATACTCTTCAATTAAATAAACAGGAGTATTTGTCTCTACAAGTAGCGGTTTTTTAAATAATTGATGCGGGAATATAATACTAATACTTTTCATTTATTTTTTCTACAACGTTCGCTACAATATTTTACTGCTTCCCAATTCTTTTCCCATTTCTTACGCCAACTAAATGGTAGTTTACACACCAGACATATCTTTTGAGGTAAATGTTCTTTTTTCATTTTAAAACTTTGGCACTTCGGTTACTCTAGCATACGGATAACGGTCTATCTTTTTTAAAGAATAATAACTATTAAGCCCAGAAATACCAATACTATTAGTTGCTTCTAAATCTACATCATTAGCAACAAAAGCATTTTCTGGAACTATTAAATGCTCTATTTCTCCTATCATTAAAATTGTATTATTTAAAGGAATATCAATGGCTTGTTTAAAACGCAAACCCATTTTAAAATTACTTTCTTTTACAAAAGGAGCTTTAAAACCAGGAATATATTCTTCGGTAAGTTTACAAGCTGTAAACTCTGAAACTTCTGCTTTAAATTTAGCCGATGTATAATGTGCTTTTTCTGCAAATTCTGGGTGAATATGATTAATTGTATAAAAACCATTTTCCATTATATTATTATACGTATGCCTTGGCACCTCTGAAGTAGGCCTTACAACAAAACCTAATAGTGCAGGCGCACTTCCTAAATGCACTACAGAACTAAAAACAGCAACATTAGTTTGTGTTTCGTTATTAATAGTCCCTATTAAATTTGCTGGTTTAATACCTGTAACCGAGTTCATAATTTTTATTTTAGATACTCGGTCTAATTCTTGTATATCTTGCTTTGTGTAATGCATTATTTTCTTTTATTTACATGGGTAGCTAGTATGCGTTTCTTTTCATTTTGTACCGCTGGGTGCTTTTTATGCCCCCATATTTTATCTCTGGCTAGTTTAGCACTTTCTTGTAAATCTACAATTGGGCTTGGGTAATGTTCTCCTATAGTAACACCACAAAAACTTTGTTCTAAGGCTGTCATTTTCCAAGGCTCATGTATATAAGCTATAGGAACATTAGCTAATTCTGGAATCCATTTTTTAATAAACTCTCCATCTGGGTCGTGCTCGTATGAATTTTTTACAGGATTATATAAGCGTACGGTATTTACTCCTGTTGTACCTGCTTGCATTTGAAACTGCGGGTAATGTATTCCAGGCTCATAATCTAAAAACTGTCTTGCTAAATGATATACACCATCTCTCCAATCCTGATCTAAATTCAATGTTAAGAAAGAAACTACCATAGCTCGCATTCTAAAATTTATCCACCCTGTTTGCTCTACCGCTCGCATACAAGCATCTATCAAAGGAAAACCAGTGGCCCCAGTTTTCCAAGCTTTAATAAAGCTTTCATTTTTATGATGTTTTAATAACTCATAACCCTTATTAATACATAAAGTTTCATAACTACATTCTACTTCGAACTTTTGTATAAAATGACAATGCCAATGTAAACGTGTTAGCATACCCGAAAATGCCCTTTTGTGTTTTGGTGCATTAGGATGATTACTGATAAACTGAAAAGCTTGTTTTAGACTGATATTACCCCATGCCAAATAAGGAGATATTCTACTACAAGAAACTCTACTTTCTTTAGGTTTAGATATGTGCCTATGATAATTAAATCCCCTTTTTGCTGCAAAAGATTTTAAATATCGCCAAGCATTTACTTCTCCTGCTGGCTGATAATATTCAGGATATATTTCTAATTTATTTTCTAATTTTTCTGGTAACACAAAAGGCTGTTCAAAAGACGCTATTTTAGAAACTGAATATTGGTTTTTAAGCACAGGCTTGTGCATGGTTACATGCCATTGTTTGTTCCAATTATTTCTGTTTTTTATACCTCTTATAATGCCGTCTCTCTGGCATTCTACCCATTTAGTTTTCTCAGCAGCACACAATAAAGCTACTTTCTTATCGCGTTTCCATGTAATTTGCGTACCGCTTTCTTGATAGCTAAAGAGTTGTTCTATATTAAATTTTTGATGTAAAAATTTAAAAGCAGTTAAGGCATTTTCATAGAAAATATGCACACTCCTATTAAATTCTTTAAGTGTAGTATTCATCACTTTTAATGAATGATACACAAATTGTAAATGACGAAAGCTTGTATCTGGATATTCTATAAGTTCGGGTTCCATAAAATATACTATTAAATACGGAATACCTGCTTGCTCTGCTCTAAACATGGGTTCATGATCCTGTAAGCGTAGGTCTCGTTTTAACCAAACAATATTTATTGTTTCCTTTTTCAATAGCTTAATTGTTTTTTACATTTTTTCCAAAACGCGAAAAATGAGGGGAAATATCCTTCTACAGTAAACATCCAATCTCTAGGTTCTTCTACACCCGTATAGTGCTTATTTAAAGGATGTTCTTTGTAATAGATTGTTTTAAGCGGATACGATGCTGCTAAATCACTAAACTCTCCAACATAAACTTTGATATTATCTATATTTTCTTCGGCGAGTTGCAACACAAAATCAATTGTATTTTTAGCAATAGGATATTGTTTAAAATGTGATGGCTCTAGCAATAAAATTCTATTTGCTGTAAGTTCTTTTTTCCAGTTGGGATCTAGGTTATAAAAATTATAAATGCATATAGGTAAATTTTCATCTATGGTAATTGGCTTTTTTGGTAGTAATGGTGTTTCTAAGATTAATTCTGTTGTGCTTTTTAAAACCTCTGGAATAGTTAAAAATGAAAAAGCTTTGTAAGGCACATCTAAAAAAGTGTCTTTTTGATCAGAAAAACAATACTTATTAATGTTCTCCTGATTGGCTACATATTTTTTATTAGCATTAGTACCAGCCACCCATTGCCAGCTTAAGGCATTACTTGCCCAATCTGCATCTAATAAATGGTAATACATCCATTGGGCTGGCATTTTCCAATGACTCTGCCCTATGTTACAAGCAATTGAGGCAATGTACATTCGTAGATGATTGTGCATATAACCTGTATCATAAAAATCATTAATGGCTTTATCTATAGCTTCTATACCTGTAGTAGCTAATACTACCGCCTCTGGAATAAAAGTATGTGCTACTGGTGCTTGCTTGTGTTTTAAATCAGTATTAATAGCATCACCTTTTGCTATCCATACTTGCTGCCAATAATCTCTCCATGCTAATTCCTGTATAAATTTTTCAATTTTAGCAGGCTCATACCCTTTCTCTAAAACTTTAGAAAGGATTAATTTAGTAGAAATAACTCCTCTAGAGATATAAGGAGACAAATAAGTTACAGCACCATTAATAAAATTTCTTGTAGCTCCGTATTTTACAGGTTTAATAGCACTAACACGCTGTAATACCTCTGTATATGATGTTGGAAACGTAGAAATTTCATCTTTAAATAATTCCATTTATCGCTTACTTATTTTATTGCCAGATATATCTCTTTGCCTAGAACATTTAAATCGTTTTATATCTGGGTTGCGTTTTTTTAAATGTTTTTGACTAACACCACTATTAACCCTTTTTCGCCAGCGCTTAAAACTAGATTGCTTAAGGTTATTACGCATTAGTTTAATAACTTCTTTTTCTGGTGTTCCAAACTGAAATAAAATAGCCTCGAAAGGAGTACGATCCTCCCAAGCCATTTCTATAATACGATCTAATTCTATTGCTGTAAATTGTTTTGTAACTGCCATTTAACTATACTTTTTCCCAGATTTGCTCCGTATTTAGATAAAAACTACCTAAAGAATTAAAATTACATTCCTCTGGTGCTATTATTGAAAGAAACATTTCTTCATTTTCTCTTTTGTATAAATGATACACTTTTCCGATTATAGGCTCAAAATTAAATTTAGCACTAAAAATGAGCTTATTATACTCAAACTCTTGTAGCATTTTATCATATTCAGCTTTTAATTCTTCATACTTAGCCGCCACTTTATGGTTTACTTTATTAATGCTCCTATTCTTCCAGGAAATATTATCGTTTGTAGTAATTACTGGGGCTCCAACAGAAGTTGCATAAGGTTTTAATGCTGCATCATATTTCTGAGTCTCTTCATTAAAAACTACATTATCTGGTTTCTTAGCTTTCGGCATTTGTATACAAGTATTATGAATCTAATATTTCAAGTTTATTCATTACTTCATTAGCCTCAAAAACTTTTTGGTCGCTCATTTTTCTATTAGTTGTAGAAAGTTTATGGGCTTCTTCTAAAAGCTTATTGTATTTAACTTGTAATTTCTCTTTCTCAGATTTCTTTTTAAATAATTTCAACATTTCTCTTTTTATTATCTAAAGATACAAATTGTTTAACTTAAACATAAAAAAGTTAAACAATTTTAATTTTAAAATAACAGAATTAATAATAGTGTATAACTATTTATTACTTAGATTAAAAAAATTAGTTTACTATTGGGAAGAGTTGTGACAGTTTTTTTAGGGCTATCGAAAGAATATTTAGCTAATGTCTACTCTTTACAAACATTAATAAAAAAGAAAAACCCCTTGAAAAATCAAGGGGTTTTGTTGTAGCGAGAACGGGAGTTGAACCCGTGACCTCCGGGTTATGAATCCGACGCTCTAACCAACTGAGCTACCTCGCCATTTCTGCTTTAAAATGCCTTATTTGATAAAGAGCAATCCTAAAACGGCTGCAAATATATAGTTAAATTTCTTCTTGTTCAAAATAACTTGACAAAAAAATTATTAGCATCAAATATTTTTTTATCATTAAGAAATATATATATTGCCACCGTAAACATTATTTTTAGAATGAGCGATAAAATTAAATACGAGATAGAGTTTGTTATACAATCATCTAGACAATTACTATATCAGTACATATCTACACCATCTGGTTTATCGGAGTGGTTTGCAGATAATGTAAACTCTAGAGGAGAAATATTTGTTTTTATTTGGGATGGAGCTGAAGAAGAAGCAAAATTATTAAAAAAGAAAAGTGATGAGTTTGTTAAACTTTGTTGGATTGATGATGAAGACGAAGATTATTACTTTGAATTAAAAATTATAGTAGATGAGATTACCTCTGACCTTTCTTTATTTATAACTGATTTTGCTGATGAAGATGAATTAGATGAAGCTAAGATGTTATGGGAAAACCAAGTAGCTAGCTTAAAACAAGTTTTAGGTTCTAAGTAAAAGATATATTTGATAAAGCAGTATATTTGGCCTTGATTTTTTCAAGGCTTTTTTTATGATTAATTTTAACGGAGAGATTTTTTCTAAAGACACTTTTTTTTTAAACCATAACAATAGAGGCTATCGTTATGGAGATTCTTTATTTGAAACTTTACGAGTTATTGATAAAAAAATTATCTTCTGGGAAGATCACTACCTTAGACTTATGTCGTCTATGCGAATTCTAAGAATGGAAATTCCTATGAATTTTACAATGGAGTTTTTACAAGAACAAATTTTAAGTACTGTAGCGGCTAATAGTAATGAACAAAATATAGCACGTGTTCGCTTATCTGTATTTAGAAATGATGGTGGTTTTTATACCCCAAACACCAATGATATTTCATATATAATAGAAGTAGAAAAATTAAACAATTCTTTCTATACATTAAGTAAAGACACTTATGAGGTAGAACTTTTTAAAGATTTTTATGTAAATCCCGATATGTTATCTACCTTAAAAACTAATAATAAAATTATTAATGTTGTAGGTAGCATTTTTGCTAAAGAGAATAATTACAATAATTGTCTATTATTGAACAATGCTAAACAAGTTGTAGAATCTTTAAATGGTAATATATTTCTTGTAAAAGGGAATACAATTAAAACACCTCCAAAAAAAGATGGTTGTTTAAACGGTATTATTCGTAAAAAATTAATAGATATAATTTCTAAAATAGAACCCTACAATTTAGAAGAAACTTCTATTTCTCCTTTTGAACTACAAAAAGCTGACGAATTATTTATAACCAATGCCATTGTTGGCATACAGCCAATATCAAAATATAGAAAAAAGAATTATACGGCTACCGTTTCTTCTGATTTACTAGGGAAGTTAAATGCAGCAGCCAAGTTAACTTAATTAAGACTCGGATTTTCTGGAGAATTACACCATAAAAGATAGTCTCCTCCTAATTCTTTCATTTTTTCTTTCCAAAAGAAAGAACTTTCGGATTGTTTTATAATATCTCTGTTAGATTTATTTTTTGTAACTACCCATGATTTTAGTGATAACTCCTGATTTAATTGTAGAGATTCCCAACCAGAATATCCTAGAAAAAAACGAATTTCCATATTAGATATTTCATTACTATTTATAAGGTCTACTATATTTTCAAAATCACCTCCCCAATATATACCATCAGATATCTCAATACTATTTTCTATTAAATGAGGAACAACATGTATAAAATATAGATTATCCTGTTCTACAGGGCCGCCATTGTATACTCTATATGGCATAGTTATTTCTGAAACTAAATCGGATATTGTATACTCTAAGGGTTTATTTAATATAAACCCCACAGAACCTTGGTTATTATGCTCCGCAAGTAATACAACAGCTCTATTAAAAGAAACATCTCCCGTTAATGTTGGATCGGCAATTAAAAGTTTTCCTTTTTGAGGTTCTATTTGATCCATAAGCTATAAGTTTAATCTACTTAAATATAAGAAAAACATTATTAATAAAAAATAGACTATACAAAAAAAGCACCCAAAATGGGTGCTTTTTATCTTTTGTATAAAACAATAAACCTTAGTTTACAGCTTTACCTAATTCTGCTCCAGCTTTAAATTTTACAACATTTTTAGCTGCAATTTTTATAGTTGCTCCAGTTTGTGGGTTTCTACCATCTCTTGCTTCTCTTTTAGATACAGACCATGATCCAAAACCTACTAAAGAAACTCTATCTCCTTTTTTAAGAGTACCTTCTACATTACCTAAGAAAGACTCTAATGATTTTTTTGCTGCTGCTTTTGTAATACCAGCATCAGCTGCCATTGCATCGATTAACTCTGTTTTGTTCATAATTGAATTATATTAATTGTTGTTAAAAATAATTTTTTACCCTAACAAATTTATACGGATTTATGATTAACGCAAGTAAAATCAATGGAAATGCCCGTTTTTGTTAATAACTTAAGGACTTTGTTGATAAAGTAAGGCGTTTTTTACGAATCTCCTGAGCCTAGTGATAGCAAGGGTTTAGCAAATAATTGCATTTTCTTTTAGTTTTAACCCATTTAAAACTTCCGATGTCTTCATTTTTCGCTTACCTGGTAATTGTATTTCTAACAGTTTTATATACCCCCCTTTTACAGCTACTCGTATACTCTTTTTATCTATTAATAAGTAACCTGTTGTATAACTATGTATTTCCTTTTCCATAACAGCATCATATATTTTAAGAAAAACTTCTTCATCATCGTTCTTTAATATAGCCCAAGATGCTGGGTAGGGACTTAAACCTCTTATATGATTGTATATGGCTTCTATAGATTGTTCCCAGTTTATTTTACAGGTATCCTTGTGTATTTTAAAAGCTTCTTTTAATTCCTCTGTATCGTTTTGTGGTATGGTCTCTATTGTACCTGCTTCTATTTGCTGTATTGTTTTTATAACTAAGCTAGCTCCTATTTCCTTTAACTTATCGTGTAATGTACCTGCCGTATCGTTAGGTGCTATACTTGTTTTCTCTTGTAATATAATTTCTCCTGTATCTATTTTATCATCTATAAAAAAGGTAGAAACACCCGTTTCTGTTTCTCCGTTTATAATAGCCCAGTTAATGGGTGCTGCTCCTCTATAATTAGGCAACAATGAAGAATGCAGGTTAAATGTACCATATTTAGGTATTTGCCACACCACTTTTGGCAACATTCTAAATGCTACTACTACTTGCAGGTTTATATTTAAAGCTGTTAATTCTTCTAAGAAAGATTCACTTTTTAAATTTGTGGGTTGCAATACCTTTAAATTATTTGCTACCGCATATTTTTTAACGGCAGACTCTTGTAATTTCCTTCCCCTACCCGCTGGTTTATCTGGTGCCGTAATAACACCTACTACATTATATCCATTCTCTACAAGTTGTGTTAATGTGGCAACAGCAAACTCTGGTGTACCCATAAATACAATTCGTAATTCTTTCTTATCTACTAATTTCATATTCATTTTTAGTATTTATAATAATATAGTTGTCTTGTAACAAATGTTGTAATGCTTCTATAATATTATCTTCCTTATAGGCTAATTCTTTTATTAATACCCTAGAAGTAGCTGTTTTTATCTTTAACAAGCTTATTATATCTTGTTTTATCAATTTTAATACATCCGTATCAATAGTATTATTTTGCAAACATATATCACACTTTCCACAATCCGTTTTCTTTTCTCCAAAATATTTAAGCAACAACTTATTTCTACATTGCGTACTATTATTAATATACGCTAACATGCTTTTAATATTATTTATTTTTAACTGTTGTTGTTCTTTTAACTTTTTTCCAAAAAAATTAATTGTTCTATCGTCTTCTCTTGGTACCAAAAAAGTAAGTTCTATATCATTATTTTGCGCTTTATAGCTTATAAACTCTCTTTTTGCTAATTCTTCTAAAACACTATTAACTTGTTGTTCTGTTACATTTGCTTTTTTAGCTATAAGAAACATATTTAGTTTTGTTTCGTGCTCAAAAACACCTCCATAGGTTCTTAAAATTGTTTGTACTATGGGGGCATTACTTTGGTTATGCTCTAAATAAGAAAATAATTGTTGTTTAGATGCTAAAAACTGTATGGTAGTTTTTCTAGAAAACGATTCTGATAATGCTATAACAGAATTTTGATCTAACACTCGCAATCCATTATAGGTAAGCATAGCTTTTAATTGATAAGTATCGCAAAAGGCATTGAAATTTAATTGATAGGTTTCATCATTCCCCATTCCATATGGAATTTGAAAATAATTACTAAGCTTATTATATAGTAGTTTTACAAAACTAATGTCTGGTAACACATTTACAAACTGATTCTTAACCGTATTTTCATCTTCTTTATTTGTTAAAACAATAGCTGCTGCAGGTTTACCATCTCTACCTGCCCTACCTGCTTCCTGAAAATAATTCTCAATACTATCTGGTATTTGATAATGTACTACTAATTGCACATCTGGTTTGTCTATACCCATTCCAAATGCGTTAGTAGCTACCATAACTTGCACTTTATTTTCTAACCAAAGATCTAATCGTTCTTTTTTATCTTTTTTAGAAATACCTCCATGAAAGAAAGCAGCCTTACAATTATTTTCATTTAAATAAAAAGATAGTTCATGTGCTAAACGCCTAGTTCTTACATAAACTATAACGCTTTTAGTTGCTTTATTACAAAGCTCTTTTAAACTATACTTTTTATCTTCTTTTCTATAAACTTTAAAAACTATATTATCTCTGGCAAAAGAATCTTTAACCGTACTATGGTTTTTAAATTGTAAATTTTCTACTATATCTTTTGCAACTTGTTCCGTTGCTGTAGCTGTTAGTGCTAATAAAGGTACTTGTGGTACTAATGTTCTTATAGCCGAACACTCTAAATATGCTGGTCTAAAATCGTGTCCCCATTGCGATATACAATGAGCTTCGTCTACAGCAACTAAACTTACATTCATCTGCTGAATTCTGTTACGCACCATTTCTTGCTGCAAACGTTCTGGTGATAGGTATAAAAACTTATAATTACCATAAAGACAATTATCTAATAAGTTTATAACTTCATCTATAGGAATACCTCCTGTAATAGCAATAGCTTTTATTCCTTTTGCAGTTAAACTAGCTACTTGGTTTTGAATTAAGGCTACCAAAGGAGAAATAACAATACAAATACCCTCTTGCACTAAAGCAGGAACCTGATAACATACAGACTTACCCCCACCGGTTGGTAAAAGAGCCAAAACATCTTGTTTATTTAATACTGAATTTATTATCTGTTTTTGTGACCCTCTAAATGTGGAAAAACCCCAATACTGCTCTAAAATTTCCTCTGGGCTTTTTTGCATTAAATTAAATTTAGTTCTTCTAATATAAATGCAATACGGTTTTCTATAGTATCCTTAGGTATTGTATTTATTTTATAACCACATTGGGTATAATTAGCTATAAGATGTTTTTCTATAGCCACCCCTTCTTCATAACTTTCGAAACGCTCATTATCAGTGGTATATATTTGTTCCCACATAGGTAAAAGAAAAATAGTATCGTATATATTTTCTTTTGTTGCGTTTACATAATCGTTTCCATATTCCTGATTAAAATAATCCATATATGCCAAAACATCTGGTATTCCTCTATCAAAAAAAACCACTTCTTTATCAATATACAAAGACGCTTTATAATGATCTATTCTTCCGTTTAAAAGTTTTTTATTAAAACTCTCAGAGTCAGACACTAATGCTATTGGATTTGTATCAAAAGATTGTATATCTCCACTATTTTTTGCTTCTAGGGTTATATCCCTAATAACTTCATGAAAACATGTATAACCTGCTTTTTCTAGTCCATTAATAACAGAGGTTTTCCCCGTTCCGGGTCCACCAGTAATAACAATTTTTTTTGATTTCAAAGCAGTATTTTTTAGAATTACAAAGTAATGAAATACCACCTTAATTAAAAAATTGATACTGATACTTTATATTTGCAAAAAAAATTAAATGGAATCTGAAAAATCAGAAGAATTTTATAAAAAATTAAAAATTCAATTAGAAGATACTTCAAAATGGCCTTCTAACTATTTATACAAGTTTATAGTACCTACATCCGAAGAAAAAATTAATCAGATTAATGCTATTTTTGATAATATCGGTGCTATCATAGAATCTAAAAAATCTAAAACAGGTAAATACACAAGCCTTTCTATTACTGTTCGCCTTAAAAATCCTGATGCAGTGATAAAAAAATACAAAGAAGTTGGTAAAATAGGAGGAGTTATATCTTTATAAAATAGTAATTGTGCTATAATTTTGCTACTTTGCAATCGTTATAAGTGTACATACTTCCTTTAGCAAAACCTTTTAAGCAAAAAATTTAATTTGGATCAAGTAGAAAATTTAGAGTATAATACTGAGCGTCCACAGCTCATTATACCAGAGTACGGAAGACATTTTCAAAAAATGGTGGATCATGCAGTATCAATTACTGATGATGCAGAGCGTAATAAAATAGCAAAAGCTATTATTAGCGTTATGGGAAATTTACAGCCTCATTTAAGAGATGTTCCCGATTTTCAGCATAAACTATGGGATCAATTATTTATTATGTCTGATTTTAAATTAGATGTAGAATCGCCATTTCCTATTACAAGTAAAGAAGTTTTACAAGAAAGACCAGCTCCTTTAAAATACCCTCAAAACTTTCCTAAATATCGTTTTTACGGTAATAACATTAAAAGAATGATTGATGTTGCTGTAGAATGGGAAAAAGGAGATATGAGAGATGGCTTAGAGTATGCCATAGCTAATCATATGAAAAAATGCTACCTAAACTGGAATAAAGATGTGGTAGATGATAGTGCTATTTTTAATCATTTATTTGAATTAAGTGATGGTCGTATAGATTTAGCAAAAGCTGATGTTAAACTTACTGATAGTGGTCAGTTCTTAAAAAATAGAGTTGCTAAAAGCTCTAAAGCTTATAACAATAGCAAAAAGAACCAAAGAAACAACAACAATAATCATCGTTCTAAAAAACGATACTAATATTTCAGCGTTAAATGGGAACATTTAAAATTGAGGGTGGACACCAATTAAAAGGTGATATTACACCACAAGGCGCAAAAAACGAAGCTTTACAAATACTTTGCGCCGTACTTTTAACTCCAGAAGAAGTAACTATTCACAATATTCCAGATATTGTAGATGTAAATAAATTAATAGCCTTACTAGAAGATTTAGGAGTAAAAATCCAAAAAAAAGGAAAAGGTTCTTATACTTTTAAGGCTGATGATGTTAATTTAGATTACCTACAATCCGAACAATTTAAAAAAGATGGTCGTGGTTTAAGAGGCTCTATTATGCTAGTTGGTCCTTTATTAGCTCGTTTTGGAAAAGGATACATTCCTAAACCAGGAGGAGATAAAATTGGAAGAAGAAGATTAGATACACATTTTGAAGGACTTATTAAATTAGGTGCTAAATTTAGATATAATAAAGAAGAATTATTTTACGGTGTTGAAGCTGAAAAGCTAACGGGGACTTACATGCTTTTAGATGAAGCTTCTGTTACTGGTACTGCAAATATTCTTATGGCTGCTGTTTTAGCAGAAGGAGAAACTACCATATACAATGCCGCTTGCGAACCTTATTTACAGCAATTAGCAAAAATGCTAAACCGCATGGGAGCTAAAATTTCTGGTGTTGGTTCTAATTTATTAACTATAGAAGGTGTTAAAGCATTAGGAGGTACAGAACACACCATGCTGCCTGATATGATAGAGATTGGTAGCTGGATTGGTCTTGCCGCTATGACAAAAAGTGAGCTTACCATTAAAAACGTAAGTTGGAAAGATTTAGGACAAATTCCTACTACTTTTAGAAAACTAGGTATTACTGTTGAGCAAAAAGGAGATGATATTTATATCCCTGCTCACAAAGATGGTTATGAAATACAAAACTTTATCGATGGTTCTATTTTAACCATTGCCGATGCTCCATGGCCAGGACTTACTCCAGATATTTTAAGTATTATACTAGTTGTTGCTTCACAAGCCAAAGGAGAAGTGCTAATACACCAAAAAATGTTCGAGAGTCGTTTGTTTTTTGTAGATAAATTAATAGATATGGGCGCTAAAATTATTCTTTGCGACCCACATAGAGCTACTGTAATGGGACACAATTTTAAATCTACTTTAAAAGCTACTACTATGGTTTCTCCGGATATTAGAGCAGGTGTTTCACTATTAATTGCTGCTTTATCTGCAAAAGGTACATCTACCATTCATAATATTGAACAAATAGACCGTGGTTATGAAAATATAGACGAACGTTTACGTGCTATTGGCGCTAAAATTGTTCGCTTGTAAAACAACATATTTATAAAAAAACTAAAAGGAGCTAATTGTCATTAGCTCCTTTTTATTTTTACTCGATAATCGAGATATAAATGTTTCATTTACTTACTTCTCTATAACCGTACCATCTGGAAATTTTGCAAAACGCCCTTTATCTTTAGTGTGTACATTATCCGCATGCGGCCATGGCCAACCGCCAAATTGTGTTAATCTATATTCGTCCATTGCTTGTTCTATCTCCTCATGGGTATTCATTACAAAAGGCCCATGCTTAGCTATAGGTTCTTCTATTGCTTTACCTTGTAACATTAAAAAATGAGCGCTCTTATTACCTACTTTAATTTTTACTTCATTATTAGAAACCAATTCTACACCATAATTGGGCGCTATCTTCTGGTCATTAATTTCTATACTATCTCCTTCATAAAAATAAAGCGTTCTGTTAACTTCATTTTTAGCAGCAGGTAATACATACTCTGTATTGGCATCGATATGAATATTCCATATAGCAACTTCATTTACTGGGTTTACAGCCCAAGAGTTTGGCGCTGGTTTTAATGCAGCAATACCTTTATAATCTCCTGCTATAACTTTTACTTTACTATTTTCTTCTACTACTACCGGAATATCTTCGTGCCATAGCATTGCAAAATGTGGATCTACAAACTTATCTGCTTTTGGTAGATTTAACCATATTTGAAACAATTCTAAAGGGTTTTCTTCTTCCGTTTTTAGCAAGGGAAACATTTCCGAATGTTGTACACCACGACCAGCTGTCATCCATTGCACATCTCCTTCTCCAAAACGACCTGCAGAACCTAATGAATCTGAATGATCACAATATCCTTTATTCGCAATTGTTATGGTTTCAAAACCTCTATGTGGGTGATAAGGAAAACCTGGAATTGTTCTCCCATGATACATACGAAAACCATCTTTTACCGTAAAATCATTACCTAAAGTTCTTCCTTCTAAAGATACAGCCGGACTCATATCTTCTTTTCCTTTTGGATATTGATCATAATGGTATACACAAAACAAAAATGGGTCTTGCGTTTGCCATGGAAATCCTAATGGAAATATATTCTTTATTGCTTTCATACTAATTCCTTTTCTAATCTATTCTTCATCTAACTAATAATTAATCATACATTTTTTTCATAACAACAAAATCTATACCTCCTTTGTTATATGTTTTAGTTGTTTTAAGCATTCCAAATTTCTTATAAAAATTAATTTTATTTGCTCTTGCATTACACCAAATACTAGCAACATTTTTATGTTCAGCAAACTTAAACACATGCTTTAACAATAATGTTGCGTAGCCCTTACCTTGTGCTGTATGTATAGTTGCCAACTTTCTAAATTGGGCTTGGTTATTTTTTATAAAAAGTGACACTATAGAAACTAGCTCATTATTAACATAACAACCAAAATGAAAACCACTATTATCTTCTTTAAGCTTTATATAATCCATAGGTTTATTAGGCCACATTACCGAATGTCTAAGTTGCCATGTATCTACAGCTGCTATCTCTTTTATAATTAATTCCGTATTCATTCAATAAAAAAAGATTATTAAAACCTAAATTAAGCTTTAATAATCTTTAAAAAAAATATGATATTATATCTTATGCTCCCATTGTATAAAAATACTGTTCGCTTGCAATTTTCCCATCTTTTACTTCGTAAAGACAAACTTCTTCCATTTGTTGTCTGCCTCTTTCTTTAAAGGTACAGTCAAAACTCATTTTTGCCGTAAAAAAGTTTCCTGCAACAACTGGTTCTGAAATTTCACTAGCATGAAAATCTTCTACACTTTCTAACCATTCTTTACTTTTATTCCAAACGTTTTGCTTTCCAGAAGTTAATTCTCCTGACATACCTGGCATTTCTTTACTTACCACATTATCTGCGTATAGCTCGTTAATACATTCAAGGTTTTTACCTTCTGTGCACATCTGTTTCCATTTACTAGCTACTTCTTGTGTATTCATGATTTATATTTTTAAGTTTTCTTTCCTAAAAATAAGTAAAATTTAAATGTTATGTTTTAAATAACTGTTACGATTTTCTTACAATTAATTTAATAGATAAGGAATTAACTGTTATACTTCTTATCCATTATATCATAAGAGCTTTTAATAATTTCTGATAATATGTTAATATTTACATCTGCCATTCTCTTAATATACAAACAAGATTTCCCTGTTTTATAAGGTCCTAATTGCTGTAATAAGTCCTCATAAGCATCAAAACCAGTCATAATATAAATGGTAATATTTTGCTTTCGAGGAGAAAAAGCGGTTAATGGCATATCTCCTTCCCTACCTGTATCATACTTATAATGGTAACTACCAAAACCAACTATACTATTTCCCCACATTACAGGAGGTTTTCCTGTTATTTTCTGCATTACATCTAATAATGCATAGCAATCTTTATGCTTAGTAGTATCCGTTATTGCATCTAAAAACTCGGTTACCGAAGCTTGGCTAGGAATGGTCTTATTTTTTGCCATGGTTTTGTATTTTAATCCCTTTAAAATACAAAAAAGAATTTAGCCAACTGCCTCTTTATATGTTTTAAGACAACGTTCTCTTGCCATTTTATGGTCTACCATTTTATTAGGGTAAGTAAGTTCTTGTAGTTCTGGCACCCACTTATTTATATATGCTCTTTGTTTATCGAACTTATCTACCTGCGTCATTGGATTAAAAATTCTAAAATAGGGTGCTGCATCTACTCCACTACCGGCAGCCCATTGCCAATTGCCTATATTACTACTTAATTCGTAATCTAATAGTTTTTCCGCAAAATAAGCTTCTCCCCAACGCCAGTCTATTAGCAAGTGTTTGCATAAAAAACTAGCTACTAACATACGTACTCTATTGTGCATATGTCCCGTGGCATTTAATTCTCGCATACCAGCATCTACTAAAGCATAGCCTGTTTGCCCTTGTGTCCATTTTTTAAACTCAGCCTCATTATTACGCCAAATAATACGGTCGTATTTAGGTCTAAAAGCTTTATTTATAGTATGCGGAAAATGCCATAATATTTGCATAAAAAATTCTCTCCATATCAACTCATTCCAAAAAATTTCGTTCTCCTCTGCTATTGCTTTCTGCACCATTTTACGCACCGATACTGTACCAAATCGCAAATGAGGAGCCAATCTAGATGTTCCATTTTTTATTGCTGGGTAATCTCTTGTTTTTTCGTAATTCTGAATTAAGTTAGGGCTTACAATATATTCTGGAACTTTAATGGTAGAAACTGTAAAACCAATATCTTGTAATGTTAACTGCTTAAAATCTATATTTTTAATGCAATTATTTAAATTATCTTCTGATGGGTGTGACTTTATATGGGTTCCTTTAAAATTACTTTTCCACTTATTTTTATAAGGAGTATATACTACATATGGAGTTCCATCGTCTTTTACAATTTCAGATTTTTCAAAAACAACCTGATCTTTGTAACTATTAAAAGATATATTTCTTTCTTTTAAAAACTGACTTACCTGCTCGTCTCTTTCTTTTGCATACGGCTCATAATCGTGATTGGTATGTACTACTTTAATTTGATACGTTTGCTGCAAGTTTTGAAATACTTCTAATGGTTTTCCTAAGTAAATAGAAATACCACTTTTAAAACTTTCTTTTAAATACTTGTGCATTTTACAAAGCGACTGATGTATAAAGGTAACCCTAGCATCATTTTTAGGAAGTTTTTCTAAAATTTCGGTATCAAAAATAAAAATAGGCAACACAGGTACATTTTCTTTTAATGCAGCACATAAACCTACATTATCTTTTAACCTTAAATCTCTTCGAAACCAAAATAGCGTTACTTCTTGCTTCATAAATATGTTACTATATTTTTAGAGTTGATATCCCTCCGTCTACTTTTAATACTTGTCCAGTTATCCACGAAGATTTATCACTCAATAATAATACAGCAACATTAGCAATATCCAATACATTACCTACTCTCTTTAAAGGGTGACGTTCTGCCATTGCTTCTCTTTTTTTATCGTTATTTAAAAGTCTTTTGGCTAATGGCGTATCTATAAGGGAAGGTGCTATTACATTTACACGTATTTTTGGTGCATACTCTGCCGCTAATGATTTAGCAAAGCCTTCTATAGCTCCTTTAGATGCGGCAACACTAGTATGAAATGGCATTCCTGTTTGTACAGCAACTGTACTAAAGAAAACAACACTAGAATTATCTGCCAATCTACTCTCTATAGTTTTAAAAGCTTTTATTAAACTAAAAAAATTAATATGCATATCTTTCTCAAAAGCATCTGCACCTAACATTTTTAATGGTTTAAGATTAATACTTCCTGGGCAGTATACAAAACCATGTAATTCGTTAGGTAAAGTAGTTACATCTAACTCATCTGTTAGCGCATTAAATAAAATATGATTTGCATTTTCTATCCTTTCTTTTGTTCTAGAGGCAATAAAAACATTGTAGTCATTATTTAATTGTTCTGCAATAGCATTACCAATACCATAAGAACCGCCGATAAGTAGTATATTCTTTTTCATTTAACTTAGATTGTTTTCATTGATAATTCACTTTTTACACCTTCTACTTTCCCAAAAAGTTCTATTAATTTTTGTTCTCTAAATTTAAATATTCCTTTTAATTGCCTTTTCACAAATAACAGATGAGCAAATCTCCCTAATATACCTAATGGAAGCTTGTAATCTACAATATCTTCCATTACTATATATCCGTTCACTTTTTTTATAAAATGTTTATGATGCCACAGACTATAAGGCCCAAAACGCTGCTCATCTACAAAATACTCTTCATCTTTTACATGAGTTATTTCTGTAACCCATTTTGTAGAATAGCCAGCAAAAGGTGATATTTTATATTGAATAATTTGCCCTGCATACATTGGACCTACTTCCTCTGTCTGAATATCGAACGACATATGGTCTGGGGTAATTAATCCTAAATTTTGTGGCGTAGATAAAAAATTCCATGCTTGCTCTTTACTTATAGGTAATGCTTGTTTGGCATGGATTTGATATAATTTCATAAACTAATTTTTATCAAATTTAATCATTTTTGTTTAAATATTTAAACATTAAGTTAAACAAAATATAATAAAATAAAGTGTATTTTTATCTTACTAAGTAGCTTAAAAAAAGGAACTTTTTACATAACGGGGATGAGTATTTTTAGAAAATTTCGGAATCTTTTAACGACCAACTCTATAATGATTTCTAAGAGTTATGAGCAATTAAAAAATAATATCTATTAACATAAAATGAATCCAATTTATTAATACCATAAATTAAAAATCCATTATGAAATGGAAAATAATTAAAGAGCATAAAAGAAAATATGCAGACACATCATATTATCTAAAAGCGGAAAGAGATGTAGCAAATGGTACTCTTTTATTAGAAATTAAGTGGGTTGAAAATTTTATGTATGACTTATCAGTTGATTTATATACAAAAAATACTGGTCTAAAATCTATTTTCAAAAAAGTATCGAAGTGTTATATTTATGGTCATTTAGTCCCATATTATGACCGTATTGAAAAATATGGATATCAAATAATGAGAATTACAGATTACTCTCCTATGAATAAATTTAAGAGATTAAAAGAACTTCAAGGAGACAGTGTCTTGAATTGGAACTTATTTAATAAGAATAATATAGAGATTAAAACATCATTACCTGAGAAAATATAATTATAGAATGAAAAGTACTCAATAATTTAATTAAATAATTACTACAAAGCACTCATCCCTCCATCTACATTATAAAAAGTGCTTTCTTCAAATTCTTCCATTAAAATTTCAATAGCAATTTTACTACGCTTTCCGGTCTCACATAGCATATAAATAGGTTTATCTGGATTTATTTCATCTAAACGGTCATCTACCTCAACCAAAGGAATATTAATACTACCCTCTAAATGGTCGTCTTCATACTCGTTTTCGGTACGGACATCTATTAGCTGTATGTCTGCCTTATTTTTTAGCAATTCTTGTAATTTAGCTAAAGAAACAGCAGCTATATTTACACAAGAAGCGTCTTCGTAGGTTTCTTGTAATTGTTTTATATTTAAATTTTCTGGTTGCAATTGAAATTTTATTTTTTGATATGATTGTTGTAATCCGTTAAATAATAATAGGGTACCACTTAAATTTTCTCCTATTCCTGTAATTACTTTTACCGCCTCTAATGCTTGTAAATTACCTACTATTCCTGGTACTACTCCTAATACTCCGTTATCGTTACAATTAGGAATTTCTGCACTATTGGGCATATTAGGAAACAAACAACGATAGGTTGGTCCGCCTTGGTAATTAAACACACTTACCTGACCTTCAAAACTATGTAAGGCTCCATAGATAAATGGCTTTTTTAAAATAACACAAGCATCGTTTACTAAATACCGTGTTGCAAAATTATCGGAAGCATCTACTACCAAATCAAAATCTGCTATTATTTCTAATGCATTTTTTGGGGTTAAAAACGTATCATAAGTTTTAAATGTAGTTTCGGAATTTTGTGCCTTTAATTTCTCTAAAGCTACTTGCAATTTGGGCGCACCAATATCTGGTTCTGAATATAAAACTTGCCTTTGTAAATTACTTAGATCTACAACATCTTGCTCTACCATACCTAAAACACCTACGCCCATTGCATTTAAGTACTGTAATACAGGAATTCCTAATCCGCCAACGCCTATAACTAATACTTTTGCTTTGGAAAGTTTTTGTTGCGCTTCTGCCCCAAACTCTTTTAAGGTAGTTTGTCGTATGTATCTTTTACTTTTCAATTTGTTTTATTTTTAGTTGGGCAATTTTATATTCTTCTTTAGAATTTGTATTGAACAAAACTTCTTCATTTTCTGGAAAAACCAAAGCTACATTATGTTCTAATAAAAATTTTCGAGGGCTTTTACTTGCTCCTTTGTTTAAAAACGTAATTGCTTTTTTTAAGCCATTAGGTTCCCAAATAGCACATAGGGGTTCTGGTAATTTACTTGCTCTGGAAGCAAAAGCCGTGCTTATTTTTGTGCCATCTCTTTCTTTTACCAACTGCGCTATAGCTTTATTATTTAACAAAGGTAAATCGCAAGCTATCACTAACCAAGCTACTTCTGTATATTTATGATGTGCACTTAAAATACCATTAAATGGTCCTTTATATGTATTATCATCTAAAATAGTTTTAAATGCTGGTGAAACTTCTGGTACTTGCTCCTTGCGAACACTTAAAAAAACGTCATCGCAAAAGTTTTGCAAGAGTTGGTATGCATACTCTTGCTGGGGTATTCCATGATACTCTATACGCCCTTTATCTGTTCCCATACGGGTACTTTTACCACCAGATAATACAAGTCCGTATAACTTTTTCATACCATTAAAATAAAATAATTATCCACCAATAGAGGTCATAGAACTATCAAAAACAGAAGAAGAATGTAATTTTTGCGCTTCAAAACCTGTTTTTGCTTTACTTCCTATGGCTTTTAAAACGTAAGCAATTACATTTTGTTCTGCATTTTCGCCTCTTAGAATATCTCTTAGGTTTGTGCTTGGCTTTGCATACAAACAAGTAACTACATCTCCGGTAGCAGATATTCGTAACCTATTGCAAGTACCACAAAATGTACGGCTAAAAGATGGTATTAAACCAAACGTACTTTTATGTCCTTTAATTTTATAATTTACAGAGGTAGATGTTTTAGGCGATGGTAATAATTCTATTTCAGAATATTTAGATTTTATATGATTTAAAATATTTTCGTAGGTCCAATTAATAGTATTAAATGTTTTAGACCCTCCGTTAAATGGCATTTCTTCTAAAAAACGTACACCAATATCATAATTCTTCATCAACTCTAAAATGGGTAATATATCTTCTGTATTTTGTCCGTCTAAAACAATAAAATTTACCCGTACGTTAAATCCTTCTGTGATTAAACGTAGTAGGTTATTATAAACAGTTTCAAACTCGTTTCTTCTTGTTATGCGCTCAAAAGATTCTTTGCTAATAGCATCTAAACTTACGTTTATATTTTTTATACCTAATTGCTTTAACTCATCTATATGCGGCCCTATAAGCGTTGCATTTGTAGTAATAGAGATATCGTTTAAGCCTTTTAGTGTAGTTAGGTTTCGTAATAAAACCATTAAATCTTTACGTACAAAAGGTTCTCCTCCTGTAATTCGGATTTTATTAACGCCTTGCCCAACCATAATTTTACTTAACGTAAAAAGCTCTTCCAGTGTAAATAATTTGTCTTTCTTAACAAAATTAATTCCTTCTGCTGGCATACAATAATTACAGCGTAGATTACAACGGTCTGTAACGGACAAACGCAGATAATCTATTACTCTATTATGGTTATCTATTAACATATAACTTAATTATTAGGCTACTCTTTGTATAGAAACAAAGATACATTATCCGCCACTAACTGGTGGTATTAATGCTATTTCATCGTATGTATCTATAGCAGTATTATCTTTTGCGTAATTATTGTTAACTGCCACTGCTAAAGATGATAGTTTTTTTAAGTCTGGATATGTATTTGACAAATAATCTTTTAATGCCTTTACTGTTTTTAAGGAACTTACCTTAGCAACGGGAATAGATAAAGATGAACATCCAACTATATCTTTTGTTATTCCAAATAATAATATATTCATCTTCTTTCTCTTTCTTTAATAATCTATAAAACATACGGAAAAACACCACTTTTTAGATTATTATCTTTCTGTAACAAAGTTATAAAAACCTCTTTTTGTTTCTACCGTATAAAACGTTAAATATTATTTCAATTTATAAAGTAGGGTTTTTGCTTAGATAGTTGTTTTAAAAGTAACAACCCCAATTACCAAACCTTAAAAGCTATGATAATCATTTATAAAAATATTATTATGGGTATAATTAAAGAAATTATTCAACTTAGCGCTATAGGCGCATTATCTAAATGGCACAAAGCGTTTGTACTTTTACTATTTTCCGTCATTGTAGTTACATTATTAACAATGTTAACTGTGCTAATTGTAAACGGAAATGGCGCTAGTATTAATTTTGGTTATTTATACCATACGGATTATTAGGCTACCTATAAATCATCGCATTTTCAAAACTACCTTTGTCTTTTTGTAAATCGATAAGAAATCCGTTTACAACTGCATATGCTATTTTATTGTCTTTCTTCAATAAAAAAGTAGGGTTTATACCTACTTCTAAATGTAGTGGTGGCACCTCATAAAAACTACTAATTACATGTAATGGTTTTGCCACTTGTAGCTGTGCAGATGGTATATTTTTAACTCTAACATATGTGTATCCCTGTTTTAATAATGCCATAGCATCTAACTTAGCATATTCCTTTATTGTATTTAGTATTTTAGGATATACTTTTCCTTCTGTAACCGTATAATCGGTTCCCTTAAAAGTTTCATAGCCGTAATACGTAGATAAATCTCCCTGGTCTAAAATTCTACTACTATAATAAAAATCATCATGCGCATCATTATCTACCTCTAGCCTATTAATTCCAATATCTAAAATATGCTTATTACCTAAAAGTTCATAGGTAACAGCTTCTAATTTTAAATCGAAAAGCTTACGATCATTCTCTGGTATTTTATCATAATCTGATAAAGGTATATCTACATAATTCTGTTTTGCTATGGTATATATAGCCGATAGAATTGATACATAATTTAATTTACGTATTTCTTGTTTTTCTACATCATTTGCATATCCACCAGATTCTATTAAAATAGTACTTGTTCCCCATTTTTGTATATTATCTCCAAAAGCTCTAGGTTCAAAATCATCGTTGTACTTGCCTACTTGTCCTGGTGCATATTTTTGAATAATAGCATTCATAAATGCAATAACCTTCATTGCATTACCACGTACTTCATTAATATCTTTCTCGTAATTATAAGCTGGTGCTAAATAAGATATTGTTGCTGGCTTATCTGTTAATTCTGCATTATAGTATGTGCTTTGATCGTGTAAATTAAATCCAAAATCTGCTTGCAAGCTATCTCTAACGCGCTTTAATGTTATACCTTCTGGAGATTGTAATCTTAAAGCGTCTCTATTAATATCTATACCTAAAGTGTTTCTCCTTTTATATACCTCTGCTCCATCTGGGTTTAACATTGGTAAAAAATGAAGCGTTAAATTTTCTAGAATAGCTTTCTTTTCGCTCTTAAAATCGTTACTATCTAAAAAATTAAAAATATCAAAAATAGCTTGGGTTGCCGTAGGTTCATTTCCATGCATTTGCGACCATAAAAAAACACTTGTTTTACCGCTACCAATACTTATTAAAGATAAATCTCTACCCTCTATTGATTTTCCTACTACTTGTACCTTAAATTTAGAATTAGTAGCATACTTGGCTATTAATGGCTGAATATCTTTATGCTTAATCCTTCTTTTCTCTATACTTTGCTCTTTATACTCATCATAAGTTTCATATAAGGCTGTTGTTATATTCTTTTCTTGGCAAGCGCCAAATACACACACAAGTAAAGTTACTGTTAAGGTGGTAAAAATTTTAATCTTCATATATTACATTCTTTTCTGGAGTTGGTTTAAAATTAAGATTTTTGGTGGCTTTTTTTACTTTTTCTAAAAAATCTTTTCCAGGATCAACTTTTTTAGTTCTATAGTTCGCATCTTTTTCTAACCACAATTCGTGATTTACAAAATTAGTATACTCATAATGCCCAATTAAATAATCTATCTCATATTTTTCTTTTAAATATTTCACCAACCATATATTAGCCTCTAATTGTTCTTTTGTTAAAGGTTTTTCTGGCCCGCCAACATTCTCTATCCCAATGGCACAATGATTTAAACCAATAACGTGCCTAGCCATTATAGTTTCTTTCATTAATCTATAAATAGTACCATCTTGGTCTACTAAAAAATGAGCAGATACATTTAAATTACCAGCACCTTTTATATCTGGCCTTGTATTAGCAAGTGTTACATTTTTAAAAGCTTTAAACGATTTTTCTAATGTTGGTATAGCTGTCCAATGCAACACAATTATTTTAGGGCTAATTGTAGGCGCTATCTGCTTTATATTATAATGCTCTTGTAGATATTGTAGTGTTAATTCTTTTCTTTCTTTATTAAAAACAATAGGCTTATCTATTATTTTTTTAGATTGTGCACAAGAAATTAAAAAAAGGAATGGTAAAAAATAAAGTAATCTCATAAACAAATATACACTCTAATACAATACTATTATTACAAATTTGTACGTTTATATATTTTATATTTACCTTAAAAGTGAAAACCTAAAAAATGGATTTACAAGATCAATTAAAAAATCTTTTTCCAGAACATGTTTCAGAAGAAAAAGAAGATACTACTCCTACTGAAAAAGGTATTTGGATGCAAGAAGACCCTATTATTTGTAAGTATGAGAAAAGAAAGGGAAAACCAATTACTATTATAGAAGGATATACTGGAGCCGATGATGATTTTAAAAAACTGGCCAAAGAGATAAAGAAAAAACTTAGTGTTGGGGGTAGTTTTAAAAACGAAACCATTATAATACAAGGAGACTACAGAGATAAAATTATGGCCCTTTTAAAAGATAAAGGCTTTAAAGTGAAACGTGTAGGAGGTTAGTTTTTTGTTAATTTCTTTTTAATTAGTAACATTAAATAGTACTTTTAAAACTTAAACCAACACCTAATGAGTACTCAATTACACATTACCAACGGCGACATGTTTACCAAGAAACTTAAGTCGCTAAACATTAAAGGGGATATTATAACCTGGAGAGAAATGCTATGTGAAGGCCAAACATTAAATAATGTTGGCAGTGAATCTTTTTGGAAAACACGTTTTGACTTCCTTAATAAGAATTATAAAATTTCTAAAGCTACCTTTGTAGAAAAGACATTAAAGGAATACCGTTCTTTGTGTAATCATAAACAACAAGACCAAATTGTTTTATGGTTTGGTAATGATTTATTTTGTCAGATAAATTTATTGGCTGTTGTTAGTTGGTTAAAGTCGCATAGAAAATATGCTGAAATATCGCTAGTTGTAAATAATAGTAAAACAGAATCTTTTGAGTTAGATGATTTATCTACAGAAGCGTTAAAAAGTTCTTTTGAAAATAGAACAGTATTAACGCAAGACGATATTGAATATGCAGATTATATATGGCAATTGTATTGTAGTGATAATCCTATTAGGTTAGAAAATTTAACCAATTATAAAAATTATAGTTTTAAATATTTACCAGAGGCAATAACTGCACACTTAAAACGTTTTCCGACCATTAAAAACGGATTAAACAGTATAGAAAATAATCTTTTACATATAGCATCTAACAAAAAAATAGTTTCAAAAAAACAATTATTAGAAACTGCCTTAGACTCTCAAAAAAAATATGGTTTTGGAGATTTACAACACGAAAAAATTATTTCTTCTTTAAGACCTTTATTCTCTAACTTTAACCCTGTAAGATTAACAAAAAAAGGAAAAGAAATATTAGAAGGCAAAACCAATTACTACTCTTTTATTAAAAATGATAATATTTATTTAGGTGGTGCTCTAAAATATAACTTTTTATATAATTCTGCTTCTGACAGAATATTAAAACTATAAACATGCAATTAAGTCCGTCTGAGCTTATTCTAAATGCGGATAATAGCATTTACCATTTAAATTTACTTCCAGAAGATATAGCCAACACAATTATTACAGTAGGAGACCCAGACCGGGTTGCTAGTGTTTCTAAATATTTTGATACCATTGAAGTTAAAAAAGGAAAACGAGAATTTTATACACATACAGGTACCTTAAATGGTAAAAGAATTACTGTAATCTCTACAGGTATAGGTACAGATAATATAGATATTGTTTTAAATGAGTTAGATGCGCTCGTTAATATCGATTTTAAAACAAGAAGTGTTAAGACACATAAAACAAGCCTAGATATTATAAGAATTGGTACATCTGGAGCTATACAACCAGAAATACCAATTGATTCTTTTTTAGTAAGTGAATATGCTATTGGTTTTGATAATTTACTTCATTTTTATGATAGTGAGCATATACAATACCACGATATGCAAAATGCTTTTACCGCACATACAAATTGGTTTTCACATAAGTCTACTCCCTATATCGTTAAAGCAGATGATAGTCTTTTAAAAAAAATAATATCTGATAATATTCAGGTAGGTTTCACAGCAACCAATGTTGGTTTTTATGGCCCTCAAGGAAGACAAGTGCGACTAAAAACGCAGGATACAAACCTAAATACTAAATTATCTAGTTTTGCTTATAACAATTTAAAAATCACAAATTTAGAAATGGAAACTTCTGGCATATATGGCCTATCTAAACTTTTAGGACATAAAGCTGTTTCTTTAAATTGTATTTTAGCTAACAGAAGTACCGGAGATTTTTCTAAAAACCCTTCAAAAGCAGTAGATTTGCTTATAAAAGACACATTACATAAACTTACCGCGTAACATGAAAACTGTAAAAATTATTGGTGTTCCCGAGCATTTTAACATGCCTTGGCATTTAGCAATTGAAGAAGGTGCTTTTGAAGAAAGAGGCATAGATTTACAATGGACAGATATTCCTGAAGGTACAGGAAGAATGTGTCAAATGTTACAAGACAATGAAACGGATTTAGCTATTATACTTACAGAAGGTATTGTAAAAAGTATTTCTGGAGGAAATCCTACAAAAATAGTACAAGAATATATTGCTACTCCTTTACAATGGGGCATACATGTTGCAGCAGATAGTAACTATAAAACTGTTGCCGATATAGAAAATACAAAAGCTGCAATTAGCAGATATGGTAGTGGTAGCCACTTAATGGCATATGTAAATGCGCAAAATAATAATTGGAATACCGAAAATCTTAAATTTGAAGTGGTTAATAATTTAAGTGATGCAATAGAAAATCTTACTAATGGTACTGCTGATTATTTTATGTGGGAGCATTTTACAACAAAACCATTAGTAGATAATGGCACATTTAGAAGATTAGACGATTGTCCTACTCCTTGGCCTTGTTTTGTTATTGCTGCGAGTACAAACTTTATTACAGAGCACAACAAAACATTACATCATATTTTAGAAATTATAAATTTATATACCGAAGAGTTTAAATCTATTCCTAGTATAGATAAAACTTTAGCCAATAAATATGAACTTAAATTAGAAGACATAATATCATGGCTAAGTATTACCAAATGGAGTCAGTCTCAAATAAAAGAAGCTACAATTAAGCAAGTACAAAAGCAACTGTTAGATTTAAATCTTATAGAAAAAGAAGTTGCTATAGACTCATTAATAATATAACGCTAATTAAACTATAACTGTTTTTCTAAAAAATATTTATTAATTAAGCTTTCAAACTTAACATCAGATAATGGCTTTTGAATATACTCATTAATATTAGGGTTATTCTTAGCTTCTATAGCATGTTTTTCGTCATTGCTTATTGTTATCATAACAATAACAATTTTATCTTTAATTTCTTTACTAACTCTTTCTTCGTAGGCCTCTAAAAACTCCCAACCGTTCATAACGGGCATATTAATATCTAAAATTAACAGACATGGTGTTATAAATGATACGTTTTCACCGTATGATTTATCGTTCTCTAAAAAATCTAACGCTTGTTTTCCATTTAAAGCGGTATTTACCTGTATATCTAAATTTAATTTATTAATAAAAATTTTATTAATAAAATTAGTAGACTCATCATCATCGACAAGAAGGATTGATTTTAATTCTAATGGTATCATATTTAATTGGTTTAGGTTTGGGTTAACAATTAAATGTAATAATTTTCTTTCTAAAAAAATGGCTTTTTATGATTTTTTTCATGACATATGCTATTTTTGTCTAGTTATGTTACCTTTATATTAAATTTTAGATAAAAAAAGGTTAAACAAAATAATTTTTGTTACCATACAATTTTCTCCTTTTTCAATGTTTTATTTACCTCACTAAAATGTTTATTCCCAAACCAAAACCCTCGATTTGCACTTAATGGAGATGGATGCCCAGACTCAAAAATATAATGCCTACTAGTATCTATAAATTTCTTTTTCTTTTTAGCATAAGCTCCCCACAATAAAAATATTACTCCTTCTTTTTCTACTGCTATTTTTTTTATAACTGAATCTGTAAATGTTTCCCAACCTTTTTTTTGATGACTCCCTGCTGCTCCAGACCTAACTGTTAAAGTAGCATTTAATAATAGTACGCCTTGTTTTGCCCACGACTCCAAGTTTCCACTCTCTGGATAGGGCTTATTTATATCATTAGTTAACTCTTTAAAAATATTAACCAATGAAGGAGGGTGTTTTATGCCTTCTTGTACAGAAAAACACAAACCATTTGCTTGTCCTTCTCCATGATAAGGGTCTTGCCCAATAATAACTACTTTTACCGCATTAAACGAACAGTGATTAAAAGCGTTAAAAATAAGTTCCTTTTTAGGGTAACATGTAGCTTCTTTATACTCTTGTTCTACAAAAGAAGATAGGTTAATAAAATATGGTTTATTAAACTCGTTAAAAAGCACTTCTTTCCAACTTTTTTCAAGATGAGATATCATAATTATTTAATCATTTTAATAAAGAACTAAATTAATTTAAAATACAAAAACAAAGTTTTTTTCCTAGTTAACTTTTATATATTGAAGATAATCATTGTTTTTAGCAGCGATAATGTAGTTATTTTCCTTAATACCTATTACTTGCATATCTTTTACATCGCCTGACACAAAAAAGCCTGTTTCTGATGCTGGGATAACTTTAAAAGTTCCGTTACCGTTTCCTTTTAAAAACTGACCATAACTTGCATCGTTTCTGGGAGTTTCTACTTCTGAAACATATAAATTACCCACAATAAGTGCATCTAAAAAACCATCTTTATCATAATCATTTACCAAAATCTTATTTATACTAGAAATTTGTGCTTCTTGTGGTAACTTATGCACTATTAGTTTTCCGTTTTTGTTTTCTAGGTATATACTTGCAAAGGATTTTACTTGGTAGTGCACTGCCGTTTCTAAAGATTTTTCTGAATATACATCTTCTAAAGTGGCTTTAGAAAAACTCTCATAATTTTTAAATTTTTGCTTTATTCCTGGTATTTGTTGCGAGGAACATTCTCTACCTCTCACAGGGTATTGTTCTCCTTCATTATAATAACTTAATACAATATCATCCTTATTATCTTTATCAAAATCATTCATATAAATATCAAAAGTTTCATCTTCAGTAGCTTTGTATTTATAGTTTAGCCCATTATTCCCTACTATATAATCTACGTCTCCATCGTTATCAAAATCTCCTTCTTCTATACTCCACCACCAACCTGTAGTATCTGTTGATAGTCCTAAATCTTCTGAAACTTCTTTAAAACCATTCTGCGTGTTTTTAAAAACTTTTATAGGCATCCACTCTCCTACCATAATAATATCTTGCCAACCATCATTATTATAATCTGTAATAACAGCACTGGTTGCCATTCCGAGATTTTTAAATTGATTAGATACAGACTCTTTAAAAAAGTTGAATTTTATATTTTCTTTATCGCTATTATTTTTTAACAAATATGTTGTTGCTGGTGATGGGTATTTTCCTGGAACCTGTCTTCCTAAAACCAATATATCTTGTTTGCCGTCTTTATCAAAATCGGCTGTATATACTTTTGAAGTACTGGTGAGCATACTTGGTAATGCATTAGCTGCCGCCTTTGTAAATTCTCCCTCTCCATTATTTACATATAACCTATCTTGTAATAATTTAGAATCTGGCGAAAATTCGTATCCGCCACTTGTAACATATAAATCGTTATCTCCATCATTATCAGCATCAAAAAACAATGCATTTATATCCTCATTTAATTTATCATCCTTAAAAACTGCTAGCTCTTGCTTTAAAAACCCATTACCTGTTTGTATAAATATAGCACCACTTTTTCCAAATGAAGCTCCTATATAATAATCTTCTAAACCATCATTATTTACGTCGCCAACAGCCAAAGCAGGGCCAAAACTAGACATTTTATGTGGCAATAATACTTGATACTTAAAGTCATCAAAATTATTCTCTTGATGCTTATATTTCGGAAATACATTTTTTATATCTGTTACAAATAATGGTTTTTCTTTATTTGTAGATATACTTTCCGCAACTGCATTTGTATATTTTAAATGAATACTTTTATTAACAGAAATATTTTCTATAGTTTGTACTTTTCCATCTGTCCAAATTACTTTAAGCTCATCTATACTATCTACTGTTCCTAAACCAAAATGTAATTCTGGAGCTACTGAGGACTGAAAGCCTCTTGTTAGTGTTAACTCTTGCATTTGTTGCCTAGCACCAACTTTTATATAAACTCTATTACCTAATCCAAATTTATTTCCTTTTGCCCCCTCGAAACTTACTTTTAAATAATTACTTGTCTCAGCACTTTTATTTTCAAAAACAGAAGCATAATCATCTATATTATTGGTTATAATTTCTAAATCTCCATCATTATCTAAATCTGCATAAGAAACTCCGTTGGAAAAGCCTTCATAAGTAATTCCCCATTTTTTATTTACCTGTTCAAAATCTAAATCCCCTTTATTTTTAAACATAAAATTATCTATCTTCTCAGAAGGGATTTCCATGCTTAAGGCTAATTTTTTATCATCGTCTATTTTTATCTCCTTTAGCTTCGTAAAATAATCTCTATTATTTACTTCTCTACGGGTACCATTAGTTACAAATAAATCTTTATAGCCATCATTATCAAAATCTGCAAATAACGGACCCCAACTCCAATCTGTAGAGGAGGTTCCTGTAATCCTAGATACATCTGAAAAATGTGGAACACCATTAGTATAAACACCTGTGTTTGCCTGAAAACAGTTTTGCATATATTGATAATGAAATCCTGCATTTACAACATCCCAAAACAAAGTAGGATTCATACTAGCCATATTTGCTTTTTGGCGCCTATTACTCTTAGCATCCATATCTACCTGAAAAACATCTAAATTTCCATCATTATTAAAATCTGCAATATCTACTCCCATACCATAAAAGGCTGTATGTGCAGTTGCTTTTTTTACAACTTCTTTATAAGTACCATCTTGCTGATTAATATAGAGGTAATCTGGCGAACTAAAATCGTTAGATATGTATATATCTGGCCAAGAATCGTTATTTAAATCTCCTACAGTAGCACTTAACGAAAGTCCAAAACTTTTTAGCCCTGCTGCTTTTGTAACATCTGTAAAAAATTTTCCATCATTTCTATATAGATGGTCTGTTTCTACATCTGTTACATTTCTCATTTTATTGGTATAAACAAATGTTGGCGCGTTAAAAGGTGTTTCTGGATAATTAGCCACATAAACATCTAAATCTCCGTCTTTATCATAATCTAAAAATGTAGCTTGCACACTATTCCCTATATCGTCTAAACCATAGTCCGATGCTTTCTCTGTAAAGGTTCCGTTTTTATTATTTATAAATAACTGATTGCCTTTAGGATTAAATTTTCCTGCTACAGAACAATAAATATCTAAATAACCATCATCATTAACATCTGCCATGGTAACACCTGTATACCAACGATTATCCCCTGCCATATTAGCTTTCGCTGTAATATCTTCGAATTCTAAATTTCCTTTATTTAAATAGAGTTTATTAGAGACCTGGTTTCCTGTAAAATAAATATCTTGTAAGCCATCATTATTAATATCTCCTACAGCCACACCACCACCCATGTATAGGTAAGAATAGGTGAAGTAATTTAAAGAATCGTTCTCTGTAAGTGTATTACTAAATTTAATATTTGAACTGGTATGTTTTACATTGGAGAATATTGTAGCATCTTTATTTTCTATACGTTGCGTACAACTAATAAGCTGAAGTAATAAAACAAAAAAAGCAATTTTACATATATTCATCCTCATAAGACACACATTATTAACTATTATTTACACTGCCGCCGGAGTAGCATGCCTCTCTATTTCCATAGTTAAAATATTGGCATACTCTGCTATTTTTTCTTCTGATAAATTAAAGGTAGTTTTAAATTCTTTTAAAATAACATCCTGATATTTTCGTATACTATCTATATCAAAATACAATCTTCCTGTTCTACGAATAAAAAAATCCATAGGAGTTTGTACACCTTCATAATTAATACAGAAGTGTAATTCTGCTTTTAGCATACGCTCGTATAAATCCTTTGCTTTAGTTACTTTAAATATTTCTAAAATATCTTCTACTTGTTTACCATAAGTTGTAGTAAGGTACCATGCATCATAATGCTTAAAACCAAAAGGTTCTATTCTATTATATAATGTATTTATATACTGTTTTACCTCTTCGTAATTTGCCCATGGACCGCCACATAATGAAATTTGATCTGTAAACGATTTCTTAGTTTCTTTTTTATAATTATCTTCTAACTTATCTTGTACAATATCTAAGATACGTTCTGCCATTTTTCTATACCCTGTAAGCTTACCACCGGCAATACTTATTAATCCGGTATCAGAAGTAAAAATTTCATCTTTTCTAGATAATTCTGAAGGCGATTTTCCGTCTTCGTGGATTAATGGGCGTACTCCTGCCCAGCTAGAAATAATATCTTTTTTTTCTAAATAAATATCAGGAAACATATTATTTGTGCCATTAATAATATAAGTAGCATCTGTATCATCAGCAATAATATTATTTTTATCTGCTTTATAATCTGTATCGGTAGTACCTACATACGTAACTTTTCCTCTTGGTATTGCAAACATCATTCTACCATCTGGTACATCAAAATAAACTGACTGCTTTAAAGGTAATTTGCTATGTGGAAAAACTAAATGTACTCCTTTAGTTAAATGTAACTGTTTTCCCTTTTTAGATTTATTAATACTCCTAAGCTCATCTACCCAAGGGCCTGCCGCATTAATAACATACTTAGATTTAATTTCATATTTTTCTCCAGAAATTTGGTCTTCTATAGCTACCCCCGCTATTTTATTATCTTTCTCAATAAAATCTACTACTTGGCTATAATTTAAAGCTGTTCCCGAAAAATTTAAAGCTGTTTTTATGTTTTCTATGGTTAGCCTTGCGTCATCTGTTCTATATTCTGCATAATAACCAGAACCTTTTAATATACTTTTTGGAAGCAATGGCTCTAATTTCATTGTGGCAGATTTACCTAGCATTTTACGCCTGTCGTCTCCTTTAACTTTTGCTAAAATATCATAGACTTTTAAGCCTATAGAGGTCATAAACTTACCATAGGAACCGTTTTTAATAAGCGGTAGCAACATTTTCTCTGGAATTACCAAGTGTGGAGCCAACTTATGTACAATTAAACGCTCTGTTCCTACTTCATTCACCAATTTAAAATCGAACTGCTTTAGATAGCGTAGTCCTCCATGGATTAATTTAGTTGATTTGCTACTTGTTCCTGATGCAAAATCTCTTTTTTCTACCAAAGCAACTTTCATCCCTCTAGATGCAGCATCTAATAATATTCCTGCTCCTGTAATACCACCACCTATAACCACCAAATCATATTCGGTTTCTTTTAAGGTTGTAATCGTATTTTGCCTATCAAGGTTTGTAAACCTTTTTGTTTGCATAATTTTCTTTTTCTAATTTAATATTTAGCAATAATCTTTACTCGTTTTCCCAACTCATACTACGTTTTATAGCTTTTTGCCAACCTTTGTATTTTTTACTTCTATTTTCTTCTGCCATTTTTGAGTTAAATATAGTATCTATACTTTTACTACTGAGAACATCTTTTTCTGTCCATAATCCTATGGTAATACCTGCTAAATAAGCTGCTCCAAGTGCTGTAGATTCTACCGAAGCAGGTCTTATTACTTCTTTATTTAAAATATCTGCTTGGAATTGCATTAGGTAATTATTTGCTGATGCGCCTCCGTCTACTTTTAACGACTTTAGTTCTACCTCAGCATCATTCTGCATAGCTTCTAGAATATCTCTTGTTTGGTAGGCTAAACTATCTAGAGTTGCCCTAACAATATGCCTCTGACCGGTATCCCTAGTTAAACCAAAAATAGCACCACGTGCATACATATCCCAATAAGGTGCTCCCAAACCTGCAAAAGCTGGCACTACATATACAGGATTATCTTCTGCTAGTTCTTGTGCAATTTTTTCTGATTCTTTAGCATTACTAATTAGTTTTACCTCGTCTCTAAGCCATTGTATTGCTGCACCTGCAATAAAAATACTTCCTTCTAATGCATATACAACTTTTCCGTTGAGTCCCCAGGCTATTGTAGTTAAAAGACCATTTTTAGAATACTGAGGTTTTTCACCAGTATTCATCAACATAAAACAACCTGTACCATAAGTGTTTTTTGCTTCTCCTTTCTTAAAACACGCCTGCCCAAACAACGCTGCTTGTTGATCACCAATAATACTTGTTATAGGAATTTTTACCCCTCCAATTTCATAATCTCCAAAATGAGATGCCGAAGGCTTTACTTCTGGCAACATACTCATAGGAATTCCTAATTCATTAATCAACTTTTGATCCCATTCTAAACTATTAATATTATAAATTAAAGATCTAGATGCATTTGTATAATCGGTTACGTGTTGTTTTCTATTCGTTAAATTCCAGACCAACCATGTATCTACCGTTCCAAAAAGCAAATTACCTTCTTTTGCTTTTTTTCTGGCTCCATCTACATTATCTAAAATCCACTTTATTTTTGTTGCAGAAAAATAAGAATCTATAATTAATCCTGTGTTTTCCTTTACATATTTAGATAAACCTCTCTTTTTTAAATCTTCACAAATAGGAGCTGTTCGTTTATCTTGCCAAACAATGGCGTTATATATTGGCTCTCCTGTTTGCTTATCCCAAATAATAGTTGTTTCTCTTTGGTTAGTAATACCAATGCTACTTACTTGGTTAATAGATATATTTTGGTTGATTAATAAATTTTTAAAAACATTTAATTGCGAGTCTAATATATCTTTAGGATTATGTTCTATCCACCCAGAAACAGGGTAAATCTGAGGAAACTCTTGTTGTTCTATTCCTACTATTTCCCCACTACAATTTACAAGTAAAGCTCTAGAACTTGTAGTTCCTTGATCTAATGCTATTATATATTTTTTTTCTGAAATCATTTCTAATTCTTACTTAAAAAATGAAATAAGTACTTAAAACTAAAAGTGTAATAATAACACCTACTATTTTAGCGTATTTCCAAGGTTCTATATTTATTTCTTCTGTAATTTTTGGCGTATATATTTTTGTATTAGGATATAGCATGCCCATTAACAACATAAAGCCTACGTTAATAACAAAAAGGATTCCCATAATATGTAAAAAGTGAGGGTATGCCTTAGCTTTTATAATTCCTAACGCTTTAATATCTGTGATACCTTTAAGTGCTGCTTCTGCCATTGCTGCATCTACAAAATAAGGACTAAGTACAAATTGACTTATTAAATACATAAGCACACCTACTGTTAAAACAATTTTAACTGCTATTGCAGGTACATTTTTAGTAAGCATCCCAACTACAACTACTGCTAAAATTGGCCCACTTAAACTTCCTAAAGATTCCTGAATATAGGAAAATAATCCGTCTGATGCATTGACTATAAAAGGTGCTATAGTCATAGAAATAATAGCTAATACTATTCCAAATACTTTACCTGCTTTAACCATTTTTAATTCTGAAGCATTGCTATTAAAATATTGTCTATAAAGATCTACACCAAATAATGTTGAACTACTATTTAGTAAGCTATTAAAAGAACTTAAGACAGCTCCAAATAAAACTGCTGCAAAGAAACCTAAAAATCCTGCTGGTAATACTTTACGAACTAATGCAGGGTATGCCTGATCTGCATTTTCTAAATTACCATCGAACAAATGCCAAGCAATAATACCCGGTAATACTACTATAATTGGAATTAAGAATTTTACAAACCCTGCTAATATCATTCCTTTTTGTCCTTCCTTTAAACTTTTAGCTCCGAATACACGTTGTAATATAGATTGGTTTGTTCCCCAATAATACATTTGTGCTATCATCATTCCTGTGAAAATAGTGCTAAAAGGAATAAAAGAATCTATTTCTCCTTTGGCATTAAATTTTTCTGGGTTTGCTTCCCAAAGCTTAGTTAGCCCATCGGAAACACTACCACCATCACCAATCATCATTAAACCAAAAACAGGAATTAATAAACCTCCTATTAATAAACCTATAGCATTTACTAAATCTGATACTGCTACAGCTTTTAAACCACCAAAAATGGCATAAATAGAACCTATTATTCCTATAGACCAAACAGATACCCAGATTATTGTAGATTGTGGTACTCCTAACACTTCTGGCAAATTAAACATTGTGCTAAAAGCTAAAGAACCAGAATATAATATCGTGGGCAATAATACCACTCCAAAAGCAACTAAAAATAATATAGATAATATAGATTTTGCTTGAGCATCAAATCGTTCCTGAATAAATTCTGGGATTGTTGTAATACCAGATTGCATATATTTTGGCAATAAGTATATCGCTGTAACAATCATAGAAATTGCAGCCAATGTTTCCCATGCCATTACTAAAACTCCTTGTGCAAAAGACTGTCCGTTTAAGCCTACTATTTGCTCTGCGGAAAGGTTTGTTAGCAATAAAGATCCCGCTATTGTAATATACCCAAGGCTTCGGCCTCCTAAATAATAGCCATCAGCAGATTTTTCATCTGTTTTTCGTGTAGCATACCATGCAATAAAAGCAACTAATGATGTAAAACCAAGAAATGAAATAATTGATAATGTACCCATAATTTAGTTGTTTTTATTTTTTTAAAGTTAGCCTTAATAATCCACAAGCCGGAGTTTCTATTTCTATTAATCCTTTTGTTAATATAATATCTTTTTTATTTACAATAGAACCTTTACAGTTATATACTTCTAATTCATATATACCTAAATCCTTAGACATTCTTAATATAACAGCTGTATTTAACTGAGCATTAATAACATCTATTTTACTTTCTTTATTATTTAAGGTAATTACATACTCATCATAAACTCCAATAATACGATGATTGTTTTTAACAATTTGCTTTATTGGATAATTTGCTAAAGGTTTAGAGGGTATAAAATCTCCCTCCATTAAAATAGACGCATTCTCTTTCCAATACTCTGTATAAAAAGAAACCATATTTAATTGATCTTGGGGTATTTTATGCAACATTACAGATACTTGTGGTACACCAAATAAGGTATTTACCATTTGTAATGCTGCTACCTCTACAGGTTCTTTAACATGCCAAGTAATCATATCTGAATGTACAGCTGTATTACCACATAACATTTTTATATCGGCAATTCTTACCCTGTTCATTGTTGCATCTCCTGGGCAATCGAAAGCTCTTAACATGTTTCCATATTTACGCATTGCCGGGCCTATATATTTTTGTCTAAACTCTATAAAAATCTCAGGATTTATGTTTTGTAATGTAGTTATAACATCTGTTAACAGCCTGTCTACCGCAAGGTTTATAGACCCATAATCTCTTCCATTTTCTTTTCCTAAAGGCGTATCTTTATATAACCTAAAATCATCTATAAAATCTAATTTTAACCCATCTAATTTCCAGTCTTTTACCGCATTTGCATATATGTTGATAAGATATGCTCTAATCTCTGGATAACGAGGATCAAACACTGGAGCCCAACGATGATCTTCTGTTAAAAATTTACCTTTAAACTTCTTATAAGCCTTTGATTTTTTTCCACAAAAAGGTACTGAATACCACAAGGCTACTTTCATATCTAAATTATGGATGCTTGATACGAACGATGCCATCTCTGGTATACGATCTGGTTGCCAATCTCCGGTATAATCGTACCCTCTATTGTTATCATTTGTTTGCCAGCCATCATCTATAATAATAGCCTTATAACCAATACTACTTGCTATTTTACATTCTTTTAATAATGTAGGTATATCTAAATCTTGATGAAATTGATACCATGTAGAATACAAAGGCTCTTTAGCTATTGCGGGCACATATGCTGGCTTTAAGACTTCAAAAGTTTCCCACCATTGAGATACATCCATTAAAGCATTTGAAAAAAGAATATTTCTATAATCTAAACGCAATTGAGTTTTAAACTTTTTTAATTTATACTCCTGCTCAGAAAAAAAAGTAATGTGACAATAAAAATAATTATCTTCTTCTCGTATACGCGCATTCATCTCTAACTTATCTATAGCATTAGCACACGCAAATGTTAACACATTAACATCATCATTCCCAAATAAACTAATAACAGGCGAATCTATAGATATTCTAGATTCCATATGATCTAATTCCCAATCTGCCTGAATCCTTTTAGCAAAATCTGTTGTTGGTTTCCATACTCCCTTTACATTTATTGCTGGTATTTTCCATTGCAGTGTTATAGGTTTTATATAACCATTCTCTTTATTATTTATTTCAAAATCGTAAAAAACAATACCTTCTTTATCATAAACTTTAGTTAATGATGTTTTAATTGTATTATCTACCGCTTGAATTTTAATTTCATCTGCCTTCTTTTCAATGGTATTTATATTCATTGGTGTATTTATTTAAAATAATATATAAATGGTTCTATTTTACAGTATATGATATTCTATGCTACACTACAAATGTATTGCAAAATTATACACTATATACAGTTTTGTATACATAAAAAATATATTTGAAAATGTTTTTTAAAAAAAGCCAAGTAATTAAATCACCTGGCTTTTAATCACTCAATTACAAACTCAAACAAATCAATATCTTTTTTTAATACCCATCATTTTGGTCCAAATTAGGGTTCGCATCTCTTTCTGAATTTGGAATCCATATTAACTCGTGTTTTCCAGATTGGAAAGTACCACCACTTAATGATTTAGGATGATTGGATTGAGACCCATTAATAACATGTAATGAAGTTGCTCCCATATAATCATCTGCTAATCCCCAACGTACTAAATCAAAGAAACGATGTCCTTCTCCTGCTAATTCCATAGCTCTTTCATCTATAATAGCCTGCCTCATAGCTATTTGGTCTAATCCAGCTACTGGTGCTATCATAGCTCTTTCTCTTACCATATTAACATAAGTTTCTGCTTGTGAAGTCATATTATCTTCGTTTAATGCTTCTGCTAACATTAATAAAACATCGGAATATCTAATAATTCTCCAGTTATTACCCACGTTTGTTCCTAAGAAATCTACATCTGCCCTTGCTCCCAACTCCATACCAGAATATTTTTTACCATAAATGGCTTCTAAACCTGCATTAGTTGCAGTTGTAATATCCCCATCCACAGGGTTTCCATCATCGTCTACAGTATCTGCTAAATCTTCAGCGTACAACAAACCTCCATAGCCAGTAGCTCCTGGATAATCATATAGCAATGTTTCGTTTCTTCTAACTTCATCTCCATTAGTTTCAAACAAATTTTTTAACCAAGGATTTATTACGTGTCCTTTATCTGGCGATTTTGTTGGTGTTGCATAATCTATATGAAAATTACCCATTGATCCTGCTCCTGGTATATCTGTACCCCAAACAAAAGTCTCTTGTCCTAAAAATTGTAACTCAAATACAGATTCTGAATTATTTTCATTGGTTACTCCAAAATTATCTCCAAACTGTGCCGCAGGTAATAAAGCATACTTACCTACCAATGTAGCTAAAGTTGTATGCGCCATATTCCAATCTTTCATATACAAATAACTCTTACCTTTTAATGCCGTTGCAGCTCCTGAAGTTGCTCTTCCAATATCATCTCCACTCCATGCTTCTGGTAGCATTGTTTCTGCTTTTTCTAAATCAGAAATTATTTGTGCCCAAACTGCTTCTGGAGCTGCTTGTTCTACTAATAAATTATCTAAATCTGGCTCATCTATAATTAATGGCACATTACCATATAGATTTACTAAATACCAATAATCGAAAGCTCTTAAAAAATAAGCCTGACCTATTAAACTTTCTCTAATAGTTGTATCTGGTATACCTTCTTCTGTTGTATTTAATATAATATTATTACACCTAGCAATAGATTTATAAAGCTCTTGCCATGGTTCTGTTGCCCAACGACCGTTTCCTGGCTCTCCTTGGAATGTAGACATTAATGTATTTGTGTCGTTAGAAAATACATTAAACTCATCTGAACGTAATAAAGCTCCTGTATGTATTATACGACCCCAAAAAAATGTTCCTGTTATTGGATGAAAAGCTCCATTTATTGCTGCATTTACCTGCTCTACAGATGTTCCAAAATTAGCTGTTGATGTTGCATTATTATTCTGTTGTTCAAGAATATCATCAGAACAAGCTGTCGCTACCACTAATAACCCAAGGGTTATTGTTTTGCAATAGGATTTTAATTTAAATATTTTTTTCATGATTATTTTTTTTAAAAAGTTACCTTAAGACCCAACATAAATGTTCTTGCATTTGGATATGCTCTTTGATCTAACCCTCTACCCAATAAAGGATTAACATCTGATCTTAACCCTGGAACACCAGAATTTAAATTTGCTCTACCACTATTCGTTGATGCCACATCTGGATCATAACCACTATAATCTGTAATTACAAATACATTTTGCACATTTAATGATAACCTAGTTTGTTTAATCCAATCTACACCAAATGCATTTTCAGGGAAGTTATACCCTACTTCTAAGTTTTTTAATCTAAAATAAGACCCGTTTTCTACAAAGAAAGAAGATGGCGCTTTGTTACCTGCATCATCACCGATAGATGCTCTAGGAATACTAGTGTCTGTATTGCTTGGAGTCCAAGAATTTAATACATCTGTTAGTTTTCCTCCATCTTGCCATAAAATATTATAATACCTACTTAAGTTATAAATTTCGTTCCCAGATACTCCGTTAAAATTTAAAGAAAAATCAAAACTTTTATACTCTCCTGTAAAATTAAAACCATAGGTAAAATCTGGCGTTGGATTACCAATAACAGTCTGGTCGTCTGCTGTAATACCAGGAACGCCATCTGTATCTACTCTCACAAAATCACCAGTAGTAGGGTCTACTTTATCTTCAACTATATATCCGTAGAATGCACCTACAGGTCCATTAGCTTCTGTTCTGTTTACAATACGTAAATCCTCATCAACTCCAGGTCCTAAAATTGTAGCTGGTATATCTTTTGCTTCATTTTTAAGATTAAAAGAAAAATTAGTTCCTACTCTATATGTAAATTCTCCTTCTGATTTTCTATACCCTAAATCAAATTCAAATCCATTATTAATAAGTGTTCCCGCGTTTCTTACCACTGGTAAACTTACCCCTGCTGTAGAAGGTATATTAATTGGCACTAATGCATCCTCTACATCTTTTGAATAATAATCCGCAGAAAAAGTAATAGCACTATTTAGGAAATTCATATCCACACCAATATCAAATGTTTTTGTTGTTTCCCATACTAAATTTTCATCTGCTAAAGAGGTTTGCGCTAAACCATTTGCAGTTACCCCATTAAAAGTTGTATTAGATTGGTTTGCAAGAAAGACTGCTTGTGTTGGATAAAACTCATCTGGATATGAGCCTAATTCTCCATAGGACATTCTTAACTTAAGAAAATTGATAGTTTCTGAATCCCAAAAGTCTTCATTTGAAATATTCCAAGCTCCAGATACCGATGGGAAATACCCAACTTGATTATCTTTTGCAAACCTAGACGAAGCGTCTCTTCTTAAGGTTCCAGAAAAAACATACTTATCATTAAAGTTATAATTTAAACGCCCAAAATAAGATATTAAACCTGCTTCGCTATCCTGACCTAATAAAATATTTTGATCACTTGCTGGTAATGCACCAACTACCTGAATACTATTAGCAGGTGTTCCTTGCCCATAAATACCACTACTCTTTTGGTTCTCTATAAAACGAGTATAACCTAACACTACAGAAACATTATGCTTTTCGTTAAATGTTTTTTTATAGGATAATGTTGGTTCAAATAATAAGTTTATATCTTCTTGATTAAAGTTTGTAAGATCATTTGTTGTATTAACATTTCTTACGGCATCCAAAGTACTCATAAAATACGTTGGTGTAAATTGAAATTGATTAACAGTAGTATAATCAACACCTAAATTAATCGCTGCTGTTAATTCTTCTGTTACTTTGTAATCTAATTTTAAACTACCAAATAAAGTACGTGTAGTTTCTAAATTGTTTTCTAATGTTGCTAAAGCGTATTGATTAACACCTCCTGGACCTTGTACTCCTCCAGACGGAGCCTCAAAACCACCTTCATTAGCCTCATTTCTTAATGCAACAGTCGGTGCTGTTGTACCATCAAAACCATACCAATTATTAGATTGTAACTTACCTTCGGTAATTCCTAACGATTGTACTAATTTAAATTTTCCAAATTCATGAGTACTATTAAATCTAGCGTTTAACCTTCTAAATCCAGAACCTATTAATATACCATCTTGATTAAAATGATTAATAGACGCAAAATAAGATGAGTTTTCGCCACCTCCCGATAATGTTAAGCCATAATCTTCTACAATACCACTTTGGAGGTTTTCATCTTGCCAATCGGTATCTACTCCATTGTTAGAAACTACGGTAGAAGAACCATCGTTTACAAAACGCTGATTTAAATAATCTGTATATTGTTGTCCGTTAATAAAATCTAACTTTTTACTTGGCGTATCGAACCCTAGTCTTGTATTAAGAACAACCTCCAAAGCTTTATTTTTTCTACCATGATTTGTTTTAATTAACACCACACCATTAGCTGCTCTAGACCCATAAATAGCTGCTGCTGCTGCATCTTTAAGAACAGAAATATCTTGTATATCGTTAGGGTTTATATAGTTCATATTATCTACAAACAAACCATCTATGATAAAAAGCGGAGATGCATTACTTAAGGAATTAATACCACGAATAAACACATTTCCTGTTCCTCCTGGCTGACCACCTGGATTTTCTACTTGTATACCTGTAAGCTTACCTTGTAATGCTGCAGTTGGGTTACCAGCTACTGTTTGCACAACATCTGCCCCTTTTATTGTTGCTACAGATCCTGTTAATTCTCTTTTACTAGAAGTACCGTAACCAACAAGAACAACTTCACTTAACGCCTCTGCATCTGGCTGTAATGTAACATTAACTGTTGTTTTTCCATTGGTAGTAATTTCTTGTGTGGCATACCCAATATAACTAAACACTAATACAGCATCATCTGCCACATTACTTATACTATAGTTACCATCAAAATCTGTAGTAACACCATTTGTGGTTCCTTTTACCACAATATTTACCCCAGGCAAAGGTCCGTCTGTATCCGAGACTGTACCAGAAACATCTCCCGTTTGAGCACTGACAATACAGCTCAAAAAAGCCAATGCCAAACTCATTAATTGTTTTAACGATTTTTTCTTCATAAGGTTTAAGTTAAAATTAGTTAGTTTATAAATGTAGCCTATACATTTAATATACTATGATAGTCTATGCTACAATACAAATGTAACACAAAAATTAATACATTATTAAAATAATATTAAAAAAATAGTTTTTTACCTTTATTTAAAGCTTAAAATTGATGAAATAACAATATCAAAATCAAGAATACACTACAAAAACCTGATTATTTAATGAAGTAACTATTTAAAGTGAATTTCTTTTTATGAGATTTGGAATCATCATAAATTGTGTTTTTTCTTCTTGTTTTACATGAATTGCGGCTCTTTTTGCCATATCTCTAAAGTCGGTAGAGAGTGTAGTAATACCACCAAAGACTATTTCTTTTACAACATGCTCGTTATGAGAAAGTATACCAACATCTTTCCCCACCACATACTCACTATTTTTACAATCTCTCAAGGCTTCCCATAAATAAGTATCACTTATAAATGAATATAAAAACCCTTTCTTAACAGAACCTAATTCATATTTTTCTTCTACACAGCCCTCTATTTTATAGTCTTTTAAAAACTTATTGAATGCATTTAAAATACCAATAGGGTAATCCATATCTGTTTTAAAAAACAAGACATACTTTTTATAATTTCTTATTACTGGCAATAATTCCACTAGCTTTTTATAGGTAGTCTCCTCAAACTCCTGAGATATATAAGAGTAATCTTTTCCTAAATATAAATACCTATCTATAATGAGCAATCTATTGGGCTCTATAGTTTTTAATGAAGGAACAATTAACGGATTAGGAATGGGTGCCACCACATACATTCCATATTTGCCTTTTATATTAGATATTATTGTTTCGAAAATAGCAATATTATGATGATGAAAAAAAACATCTATCTGGTACCTATCTCCTAATTCTTTTCTAAATGTCTCGTAAAACTCTTCTTGAAACCTATGCAACGAAAACATTAATAGTGCTATTTTTAACGTAACCTTAGTCTCTTGACTAATTATAAAGTAGCCTTTTAATTTTTTAGATTCTACTAAGCCTCTTTCTTTTAACTCTTCATAAGCTTTTACAATTGTTTTTCTTGCAAAGCCTAATTCTTTAACCATATTGTTAATAGATGGTAACTGATCACCTGTTACCAGTAAACCCTCATTAATAGCATCTATAATACCATGTACTAACTGCTCGTGCTTAGAGAGGGAATTAACTTTTTTTAAATCATTGATTTTATCTATTAACGACATCTATATTGTTAAATATTTTTTGAAATATAATGAAAATATAATTATTTTTTTCTTACATCACTTTTATAAGGAACTGATTTAGAAGTAATAAAACAGGAATCCCTATTATTTTTTTTCAAACAAGGCATCCATTAACACCTTAATACTATAAAATCCCAAAGAAATAGCTGCTATTCCTAAAACAACACCTATAACAAGAACTGGAATATAGAAAGCATGTTCTTCATTCTTAAATGCTTCATACATGGTAAAAGGCGCTGTAAACATTAATACAACTGTATACCCTAAATATTTTAACCCTTTGTATAATAAATTTTTATTGGTACTCATTCTATAATTACCTAAAATATTTTTTTAAATACTGCTATACTTTATTAAACTCCAAAATTATACAAAATAAATCATTGAAAATATATAAAAACAAAAAAGCGGAAACACTAAGTGTTTCCGCTTTTTTGTTTTCATTGTTATTTTACCAAGCGTATCCTAAAGATAACCCTAACCTAGGAAGAATACCATCGATAGTTACACCGGAAATATCACCACTTGTACTAGCTGAAATGTACTGAGCTCCTAAATTTAAATCTAGAGCAAAACCTGAATCTCCACCACCAAATACCCATTGATACCCAGCAACAGCACCTGCTCCAAAGAAAGAAAGCTTTCCTTCACTACTACCAGAACTAGCTTTTGTACTTGCATACGTTACTACTGGTGCTCCATACCAACCTCTTACAGCATCTTTATTAGAAGAAAAATAAAATTTATATTTACCTTCTGCTCCAAAACCTGTTGCATTTGCATCACTATCTGAACCTACAGTAGCACTAACACTAGAATAAGCTAAAGAAAGTTCTACTGCCGAACTTTCATTAAGAGCTCTTTCATAGCCAAATTGTGCAGACCCAAAAAGCAAGCCCAAAGGATTTACCTTTACAACGTTTTCTTGAGCTTTTACACTAGATAATGCAGTTAAAGCTAACACTGCCACTAAAAATACTTTTTTCATAATTTTAATTTAATTTTACTTCGGTTTATTTATTTCGGTAGCAAACGTAATTGGTTCATTAAAGATGAAGTAATTTTAGTTGTAAAAATGTGAGAAAATGTTGTCAGTTTTAATTTAAATGATGTTAGCATGTGAAAAATTGCTATTATTTGATATAAAATTCAAAAATTTGCACATTTTTTTAATCATATCACAAAAAAAACATATTAAATAGAAGTAAAATTAAAAATACAATAAAAAACTACTCCATATTCATGGGTATATCACTAAACACCAAACTATTAAATTCTATCTCAATAAAAACAATACTTATATTACCTTTACTGTATGAATTGGAAAAATGCATTAAATGATTATCAACATTATTTAAAAATAGAAAGGGGGTTATCTGTAAACTCCATCAACAACTACTCTTTAGATATTGAAAAATTAATACTTTTTCTAAAGACAAATACTATAAAAGAAACGCCTATTACTATAAATAAGGATACAGTACAGCGTTTTATCTATGAAGTTGCAAAAAGCTTAAACCCTCGTTCACAGGCAAGAATTATATCTGGTTTAAAAAGTTTTTTTAATTATCTAATTTTTGAAAATTACAGAGAAATAAATCCAATGGATTTAATAGAGGCTCCAAAGATTGGTAGAAAATTACCCGATACTCTTTCCGAAGAAGAAATAAACCTTTTAATTAATGCCATAGACCTATCTAAACAAGAAGGAGAACGCAATAGAGCTATGCTAGAAACTTTATATGGTTGCGGTTTACGTGTTTCCGAATTAGTTTCTTTACAAATTTCAGATTTATTTTTTGATGAAAATTTTATAAAAGTTACGGGTAAAGGAGATAAACAACGTTTCGTTCCTATTAGCGATGTTAACAAAAAGTATATTAATATATATAGACAAGAAATAAGAGTACACCAAAAAATAGAAAAAGGTTTTGAAGACATTCTATTTTTAAATAGAAGAGGTAAACAACTTACCAGAGCCATGATTTTTACTATTATTAAACAGTTGGCAGTAAAAATAAATTTAGAAAAAAGTATTAGTCCGCATACTTTTAGACATTCTTTTGCTACTCATTTATTAGAAAATGGAGCCGATTTAAGGGCTATACAACAAATGCTAGGGCACGAAAGTATTACTACTACTGAGGTTTATATGCATGTAGACCGAAGTCATTTAGCAGAGGTTATTAGCAAATTTCATCCTAGAAATTAAATTTACGTATTTCCTTAGGGCTTAAAATCTTTATAATTTCTGTTATAAGGTCTAATTATTAAACGTGCTTCTCTATCAAAACGAATATAATTATATACCCAGTTTACAAAAACTACCATTCTGTTTCTAAAACCTATTAAAAAAAATAGGTGTACAAACATCCAAACAAACCAAGCAAAAACCCCTTGAAATTTAAAATTAGGCATATCTACTACTGCTTTATTTCTACCTACAGTTGCCATACTTCCTTTGTCTTTATATACAAATGGTTTTAGTTCTTTACCCTCTATTAAACGTATTATATTTTCTCCTAATGTTTTTCCTTGCTGTATTGCTGGTTGTGCCATCATTGGATGTCCATAAGGAAACTCCTCACTTTGCATTACTGCTATATCTCCAATTGCAAAAACACCTTCATAGCCTTCTACTTGGTTAAAAGAATTTACTTTAACCCTATTTCCACATGCTAAAAGTTCTTCTGCATCTAAACCTTTAATAGCTGCTCCTTTTACACCAGCTGCCCAAACCAAGGTCGCTGTTTCAAAAGTAAGGTCTGTTTTTGTTGTTACCAATTTACCATCGTACCCAGTTACTCTTGTATTTTTCCATACATGTACTCCTAAAGTCTCCAAAAAATCTTCTGCTTTTTTAGATGCTTTAGCACTCATACCTTTTAAAAGACAGTTACCAGATTGTATAATATTTATTTGCGCTTTTCTAGTATCTAAATCTGGATAATCTTTTGGCAATATTCCTTTCTTTATTTCTGCTAAAGCACCAGCTAACTCTACACCTGTTGGTCCGCCACCAACAATTACAAAGTTCATTAACGCATTTCTTTCATGAATATCGTCTGTTAATAAAGCCTGTTCAAAATTTTCTAAAATTAAGCTCCTTAGATTTAAAGATTGTGGTATGGTTTTCATTGCCATACTATTTTTTTCTATCTCTTTATTACCAAAAAAATTAGTAGTAGAGCCTGTTGCTAATACTAAATAATCATAAGTTAGTGAGCCAATATTAGTTGCTATTACTTTTTCTTTTGCTTGTATTTGTTCAACATTTGCTAACCGAAAGAAAAAATTAGAATAGTTCTGTAAAATTTTACGAATAGGATACGCTATTGAATCTGGTTCTAAACCTCCTGTTGATACTTGATATAGTAAAGGCTGAAAATTATGATAATTATGCTTATCTAAAAGGACTACTTGCACTTCTTGCTTGCTTAATTGTTTCGCAAGAGAAACTCCGCCAAACCCACCTCCTATAATTACAATTCTTGGATAACTAGACTTAGGTATATTCATGTGAAAATTTATATTTCAAAATTAAACATTCATTCTTACCTATCACAATAGAATAGGTCGTTTTTAATATCTTTACTTTTATAATTCTTTATCAGAAATAAATATTTTTTATAGAAAGTGTAACAAAAAAACAATAAAAGCTACTCATAAGGTAACCAACGAAACCAAGTGACAAAAGAATTAGAACATAATTTTATAACTGAACTAGAAAACAATCAAAATATTGTTCATAAAGTCTGTACGCTTTATACCAATAACAAAGATGCCCATAACGATTTATTTCAAGAAATTACGATACAGTTATGGAAAGCTTATCCTAAGTTTAGGGGTGAATCTAAATTTAGTACTTGGATGTACCGTATAGCAATAAATACAGCTATTACACTTTACAGAAAATCTAAAAGAACTATTATTACTCAGGATTACGAATCGGTTATTTTTAAAATAAAAGCAGATGAATATGATGAGACCGAAGAGCAACAATTAAAACTCTTATACAAGGCTGTTAAGGAGTTAGGTGATATAGATAAGGCTTTAGTCTTTTTATATTTAGAAGACAAAAATTATACGGAAATAGCAGAAACATTAGGTATTAGTGAAGTAAATGCCAGAGTGAAGATGAATCGTATAAAAAAGAAATTAAAAACAATACTTAATCCATAAGCATAGTACCATGGATGAATTAGAATTATTAAAAAAAGATTGGCAAAAAAAGAAGGACAACCTTCCCAAAGTGTCATACAATGATATACACCAAATGTTATGGAAGAAATCTTCTTCTATAGTTAAATGGATTTTTTACATCAGTATTATAGAGTTTGTATTACCACATTTATTATACTTGTTACCTTCTACCAGAGAAAGCGTTGATATTTATGAAAGTTTAGGAATGAAAAACTTTATAATTATTAGTAGTATTCTACAATATTCGGTTATAATCTATTTTATATATCAGTTTTATACCAGATACAAAGAAATTACAGTTTTAGATAACTCTAAAAACCTTATGAAGAGAATTTTAAAAACAAGAAAGACCGTTAAGTCTTATGTTATTTTTTCCCTTTCCATGATACTATTTATGTTTGGAGCTATTGTTGTTTCTATTTATTTAAATGATAATTTTGACTCTAGTACATATGAGCCTTTTGTTGCCATAACAAAAAACTTTTCTAAAGAGAAAGTTAAACCAATACTTATGGCAGTTTTTGCTTTTACAGGAATAGCAGTGACATTAATTTTGGGAGGTATTTACTTTTTATTATATGGTATTCTATTAAAAAAGCTAAAAATAAATTATGCAGAATTAAAAAAACTGGAGGTTTAACTCCAGTTACGCTGTTTATTTTCTTCTTCTAGTTCTGCCAATTGCTTTTTTGTTAGTACTTTTAAAAAAGAAGGGTGCTGCTCTATAGCATATTCTAGCTTTTCTATAATAGCCTCAAAAGATTCTTCTTCGTAGTCTATCTCTAAAGGTTCTTTAATAACCATAGATTGTAAGATACCCTTTTTCTTAATTCGCAATCCTTTTTTATCAAAAGAACGCCTAAAACCATCTATTACCACTGGTACTACTACTGGTTTATATTTTTTAATAATGTGTGCTGTTCCTTTACGTAAAGGTTTCCATGGCGTTGTTGTTCCTTGCGGAAAAGTAATAACCCAACCATCGTCTAGGGCTGTTCCTATATTAGAAATATCGCTAAACTTAACCTTTCTTTTTACATCTTTCCCTTCGGAACGCCATGTACGTTCAATACTTATAGACCCAGCATATGCAAAAATCTTTGTCAGCAAACTTTTTTTCATAGTTTCTGCTGCGGCTATGTAATACATATTTAATTTGGGTTTCCAGATGTATCCAATATTCTTAATATTATCTTCTCTACCACTTAAACTTGCATTAAAAACATGAAACATAGCTACTACATCTGCAAAATAAGTTTGATGATTACTAACAAAAAGTACGTTTCTATCTGGTAAATCTCTAATTATTTCTGAGCCTTCAATCTCTAGTTTATTAAATTTTTTATAGCGCTGATGGGTAATCACAGCCATAATACGGATAAGCCATTTTTTTAAAAATAAAATATGTCCAAAAGGATTTCTTTTAAATAAACTCATAAATTTTCATTAGAAAATTCAAAACTACAAAATATACCTAGTATAATACTAGTTTTAATAGCTCTTTCACCTCATTAAGCATCATTGCTGTTGCTCCCCAAACAATATATCCATTTAATTTAAAAACTGGCGTTTCCATATTTTCTACATAAGATGTAGTTACTTTTTCTATTTCAACACTATTATCATTTAAAAAATCGGATAAAGAGACCTCTACAATAGTTTCTACTTCATCTTCCTGAATTACAAAAGAAGTTTTTTTATAATACAAGCCAATAAACGGTTGTACTAAAAAATTACTGGGCGGAATATATACTTCTGTTAGCGGTTTTAACGTAATTATGTGTTCTGGCTTAGCCCCTACTTCTTCATATGTTTCTCTTACTGCCGTAGCATTTAAGTTTTTATCTACAGCTTCTACTTTACCTCCAGGAAATGCTATTTGATTGGAGTGTACGCCTTTATATGTTTTTCGTAAAATTAAAAGCAACTTTGTTTTCTGATTTTCATCTGGATAAAAAAGCACCATTACAGCAGCTCTTTTAGGGTTCTTAGCTTTTATTTTTTCCTTACTTATAAATTGCTTTCGTATAGGTGGAGCCATTTTATCATGAGAAGCCCTACCTGGTAATGGCATATTTTCTATTTTTGGTATCTGTTCTGTAAAATCATTAAAATTCATGTTACAAAAAGCATTTACTTTCTACACAATAATACTATTATTATTTTTAGTTGCTTGCAAAGACAGCCCTAAGAATACAAAAAGTTCTGAAGAAATAGTTACACCGCAAAAAAACACTCCTAAAACTGATAGTATCTCTAAAAAGAAAGAATTAAAAGAAGAAAAATTTGTGCTTACAGAAGATAATGCCATTGATTTTTTCTTTAATTACAACAAAACACTAAAAGAAAATAAAGTAAAAATAACTACCAATCATGGCAGTTTTACATTAGAATTATTTAATAATGTGCCTTACCACAAAGCAAATTTTATTTACTTAACTAAAAAGGGGTATTTTAATAATACTTATTTCCATAGAATTGTAAAAAACTTTATTATTCAGGGTGGCAATGCGGATAATGTAGAAACTTCTAAAAAGAGACGTGAAATTGGTAGGTACTTATTACCACCAGATACTAGAAAAGGACATAAACACCATAGAGGTGTAATTTCTATGCCTAGTAGCGAAATTAATAATCCGCATATGCTTGCTTCTCCCTACGAATTTTTTATTGTAGTTACCAAACCAGGCTCTTATCATTTAGACGGTAATTACACTCCTTTTGGAAAGGTTATTAAAGGTATGGATGTGGTTGATATTATTAACGCCCAACCTGTAGATAGTGGCGATTGGCCTGTTAATAATGTTATTATTTTAAAAGCTGAAGTTCTTAAATAATTATAGTTTTTGGGTGTAATAGTTGTAATCTTTTATAACAACATCAACAAAATCAATAGCTAACATATTAGAAGAAATATTTGTAACCTCTTTTACTCTATTGTTTAAAGATACAATAACATTATGGTCTCCTCTTCTTTTAGCATCGTCATACATTTCTTTTATAGTTTGCATTTCTCTATCTTTAAAAACTGTTACTTGCGGAAATTGAGGTTTATAATCTTCGGGTAGTTCTCGTAACAACGTATTTTTTAAAGTAACTTTTACTTTTTCGCTAATAACAGTAGTTCCTGCAGCTAAATCTCCCACTCGTTGCCCTGTTCCTTTTATTAAAATAGTTAAAACAGCAACACCTCCAGATGTTAAAACCACATCTAAAACCCTTAAAATCCAACGAATAAAATAACTTGCAAAATTAGGCTTAGAACCATCCAACTTTACAACTCTAATCTTCATTATGCTTTTACCAATAGTTTTTCCATTATTAAACGTTTCTAATAAAACGTAATATAAAAAAGCTGGTAAACCTAATAATAAATATATAGCCCATAAATCTCTATTATCTAACTCTAACATTACTAAAAGTAAAATCATTAGAATTGTATAGGCTACAATAATAAAACTATCTATTAAGTATGCTAACATTCTGTCTCCTAAATGAGCTACATTTTGGTTAATACTAATATTTTGAGCGGTTTCTATTTGAAATTGATCCATTATTTTACTTTCTTTGAGTATTAACCTTTTTTAAGTTACATGCGAGAAGCTGCTTTTGTAAAACAAAATAAAGATAAATGGGCTACTTTTGAAAGTGTCCTCGCAAATAAAACAGAAATATTACCTGATGAACTTTCTGATCTTTATATTGAAATTACTGACCACTTAAGCTACGCAAAGACTTTTTATGCTGGTAGCAACACCGAATTTTTCTTAAATTCTCTAGCTTCACAAGCACATCAGAAAATCTATAAAACAAAACGAGAATCTAAGTACCGTATTGTGCAATTTTGGAAAACAGAATTCCCTACTATGTTTTACTACCATAGGAGAGAACTCTTAATTACTTTTCTAGTATTCTCTTTTTTTACAGCTGTAGGTGCGTTTTCAGCAGCTAATGATGGTGATTTTGTACGGTCTATTTTAGGAGATAGTTATGTAAACATGACTTTAGAAAACATAGAAAATAATGATCCTATGCGAGTATACAAGGAACAAGGAGAATTTAATATGTTTTTAGGTATAACCATAAACAATATAAAAGTAGCTTTGTATGCTTTTATATATGGTATTCTTTTGGGTGTTGGTACACTTTATATTATGTTGCGCAATGGTGTAATGTTAGGGAGTTTTCAATATATGTTTTACGAAAAAGGATTATTATGGGAATCTGCCCGTACAATTTGGATTCACGGCACTATAGAAATCGCTGTTATTATTATTGCTGGCTGTGCCGGTTTAGTACTCGCAAATGGAATCTTATTCCCAGGAACTTATACTCGTTTAGAATCTTTTAAAAGAGGCGTATTAAATGGCTTAAAAATTATGATTAGTACCATTCCTTTTTTTATTGTAGCTGGTTTTTTAGAAGGTTTTGTTACAAGACACACCGAAATGCCAGATTGGCTAGCGATTATAATTATAACCGCCTCCTTAGCACTAATTATTTTTTATTACGTTATATATCCACACCAATTCCATAAAAAAACAATTATAAATGAAAACCAATTACATTGAGTTTAAAAAGAAACGAGAATTAGGCGAAATTTTATCAGATACATTTGCTTTCTTAAGACAAGAATTTAAACCTTTTTTAGCTACGTTTTTTAAAATAGTAGGTCCTTATCTGTTAGTTCTATTAATCTCTTTTGGATTTTATTATGTTTCTATCTCTGGTATGACAAATATGGCTTTTTCTAATAGTTCATCAGATTTTAATGAAACAAATTTTGCAACAATGGCCGTTACAGTGATTACTTTAATTGTTAGTAGTATAGCAACGTTCGTAATGGCACAATCTACAACATTATACTATATAAAATCATATGCAAACACTAAAGGAAATATCAATTTTAACGAAATTAAAAAAAATGTATATAAATCGTTCTGGAGTTTCGTAGGGCTAGGCTTACTTGTGGGTTTATGCCTTTTTATTGGCTTAATATTCTGTTTTTTTCCTGCAGTATATTTATATGTTCCCTTAACACTTTCTTTTGCTATAATGGTTTTTAACAAAAAAGATGTTATCGATTCTTTTTCTTACAGCTTTCAATTAATAAAAGAACATTGGTGGATAACTTTTGCAACTATGTTTGTATTAGGTATAATAGTAGGGGTTGCTGGGTTTGCTTTTGGTATACCTGCAACTATATACCAATATGCTAAAATGGGAATTTTAGGCGGAGAAGTAGACCCAACTGAAACTTTAGGTATTTTTTCTGACCCAATTTTTATTGCGCTGAATGTTATATCTATGTTTTTTAAATTTATACTGAATATTATTTCTTTAGTAGCAGGCGTTTTCATCTATTTTAACCTAAATGAAATTAAAAATTTTGAAGGTACTTACGAGCGTATTAAAAATTTAGGAGAAGATTTAGAAAGCTAAAAATGCAGAAACTCTTTTTCTTTTTTTTTACATTACTTGTATACACCAACTCTCTTGTTGCACAACAAGATACCACTGTTGTTGTATACGATATTTCGTCTGTGCAAATAAAAGAAATTACAGATAAAGATTTAAAAAGGTACAAACAAGACTCTTCTTTTAATTACGAAATTGAAAAAAAAGAAAAAAATACATGGGTAAAAGATATTAAAGCTTGGTTCAATAATATTCTTCATAAATTTTTTAAATGGCTTTTTGGTGCAGAAAAAGCAGTTGGAGCTCTCTCTTTTTTTCTTCGTATAATTCCGTATCTACTATTAGTAGTGCTCATTTTTATTTTAATAAAGTTCTTTATAAACACTAATATTAAACGCTTAAATAGTAGTAAAAAAAATCAAAATATAGTATCCTTATCAGAAGAAGAGCAAATTATTAAAAACGAAAATATAGAGGAACTTATAACTAATGCTGTAGCAAAAAAAAATTATCGTTTAGCCATTAGGTACTATTACTTATTAATACTAAAATTAATGAGCGAAAAAAAGATTATTAATTGGGAACTTCAAAAAACAAACAATGATTATATTAATGAAATTAACAAAATAGAATTAAGGAAAAAATTTACCCATATTACCCGCTTATATAATTATATCTGGTATGGTGACTTTCCTATAAATGAGTTAAAATACAAAATAGTAGCATTAGACTTTACAAACCTTCAAAAAACAATAATTAAAAATGGGTAAAAAAAATATAGCCTATATTATTATTGGTATTGTAACGGTAGGTGCTATTTTATGGGTACAATACAGTAAACCAAAAGAGTTAAATTGGTTTCCCTCTTATGTAACACACCATAAAATACCGTTTGGCACTAAAATATTTACAGATATTTTACAAAGAAAATCGAACAACGCAAAAGAGGTAAATATTCCTCCTTTTCAATTTTTAAACAATAGAGACTCTATTGGTGGCACTTATTTTTTTGCAAATAATAATATTTCATTTGGAGAAGCTGAATTAAATAAACTATTAGCGTGGACATCTAATGGAAATAACTTGTTTATTGCCTCTAATTTTTTTGAAAAACAATTATTAGATACATTACACCTAGAAACAGATATACTTTATGGAGACAAAGGCTTAGAGCACACTTTTCAATATCAGTTTGTAAATCAAAAATTAAAAGCAAAAGGTGTATTTCCTTTTAAAAAGGATTATAAAACTTCATATTTTTCAAAAATTGATACCATAGAAACTACAATACTTGCTGTAGTAGACAATAATTCTGATAGTAATACCATCATTAAAAAGAACGTTAATGTAGTAGCACAATCTTTTGGTAAAGGTAAAATTATACTTTGTGCTTTTCCTAAATCACTTACCAATTATTTCATTTTAAATAATAATAATAAAGACTACACTGCAAACCTTTTATCTTACATTAATACAAACAAGCCAATCTATATAGATACTCATTACAAAAGTGGTAAGAAATTTTATTCCTCTCCAATGTATATTTTTCTAAACAATAAAGAATTAAGATGGGCATATTACATTGTATTAATTGGCGCTCTGTTATATATTATTTTTGAAGGAAAACGTAAACAAAGAGCCGTACCAGTAATACCCTCTTTAAAAAACCAAACATTGGCTTTTACAAGGACTATAGCTAATATGTATTTTGAAAAAGGAGAACAAAAACAAATCTTACAACATAGAATAGCATACTTTTTAGATTATATAAGAAACCACTTTTACTTAAGTACTCATAAAATAGAGAGTGATTTTTATAGCAATTTAGCCTCTAGAAGTAATCATACAGAAGAAGAAATAATAACACTATTTAAATTCATTAAACGCTTAGAAAGCAACCAGAATATTTTAGATGAAGATATTGTAAAACTAAATTCTTCAATAGAAAAATTTAAAGCAAAAGCAAATGGAAAGTAACGAAATACCGCAAAGTGAAGACCTTAATTTTGATAATAGAATTCCGTTAGAAGATTTAAAAAAATCAGTAGCAGAAATTAAATCTGAACTATCTAAAGTTATTATTGGTCAGGATAATTTTATAGAATTACTTATTGTATCATTATTAATAGACGGGCATGTATTAATAGAAGGTGTTCCAGGTATAGCCAAAACTGTGACCGCTAAATTATTTGCCAAAACTTTAAAAACAGATTTTAACAGAATACAATTTACGCCAGATCTAATGCCTAGCGATATTTTAGGAACAGCAATATTTAATGTAAAATCTTCTGAATTTGAATTTAAAAAAGGGCCTATTTTTTCTAATATTATATTAATTGATGAAATAAACCGTGCTCCTGCAAAAACACAGGCTGCTATGTTTGAAACCATGGAAGAATCGCAGATAACCATGGACGGAACAACTTATAAAATGGATACACCTTTTATGGTCCTTGCCACACAAAATCCTATAGAGCAAGAAGGCACCTATGCACTTCCCGAAGCGCAATTAGACCGTTTCTTATTTAAAATAAAAATAGACTACCCTTCATTAGAAGAAGAAATAAAGATCATACAAACTCACCACGAACGTAAAGGATCTAAACCACAAGAACTTATAAAAGCAGTTATAACACCAAAGCAACTGATTGGTTATAAACAAAAAATACAATCAATTATTGTAGAAGAAAAAATAGTACGTTACATAGCAGAAATCATATTAAAAACAAGGAATCACCCTCATTTATATTTAGGAGGATCACCCAGAGCATCTTTAGCCGCTTTAAATGCAGCAAAAGCTTTTGCTGCAATAGATGGTAGAGATTTTGTAATACCTACCGATGTTAAAAAAGCATTGATCCCTATTCTTAATCACAGAATAATATTAACTCCAGAGCGAGAAATGGAAGGTATGAGTACAGATACTGTTATTACTATGATTATAGAATCTGTGGAAATACCTAGATAGTCATGAATTTTTTTAAATCGTTCTATATACATAATACGTTTTTTTGGTACATAGGTATTTTAGCTAGTGGCTTTACTATATCGTATTGGATAAAGGAACTCTACCCCATTATATGGTTAGCTACCTTTATATTATTAGGACTATTTTTCTTTGATGTTTTTCTACTATACAGTACAAAAAAAGGAATTGAAGCTTATAGAACTACACCACAAAAACTATCCAATAGTGACTACAACCCTATTTCACTTTCTTTTAAAAACGGATATCCGTTTAAAATAAAAATTAATATTATTGATGAATTACCCGTACAATTTCAAAAAAGAGATTTTACGTATACCACTAGTTTAATTAAAAACGAAAAAAAAGATTATGAATATTCTGTAAGACCAGTTGATAGAGGGGAATATATATTTGGTAATCTAAATATTTTTACATCAACTTTTTTACGAATTATTAAAAGGAGATATGTTTTTCAAAAAAACCAAATGACTCCTGTTTACCCAAGTATTATACAAATGCAACGGTACGATTTTTTAGCTATAAGCAATAAACTAACAGAAGTTGGACTAAAAAAAATAAGACGTATTGGACACACACAAGAATTTGAACAAATAAAAGATTATATATCTGGTGACGATTTTAGAACTGTTAATTGGAAAGCTACTGCTAAAAGAAACCAACTAATGGTAAATCAATATCAGGATGAAAAATCACAACCCATATATTCTATAATAGATACAGGAAGAGTAATGAAAATGCCTTTTAATGGTCTTAAATTATTAGACTATGCCATAAATTCTACTTTGGCTTTTTCTAATGTTGCTCTAAAAAAAAATGATAAAACTGGCTTATTATCTTTTTCTAAAAAAATAGAAACTTTTTTACCTGCAATTCAAAAACTAAGTCACTTAAACACCATTTTAGAAAAATTGTATAATATAACTACTGCCTATACAGATTCTGATTTTGGTTTATTATACGCTCATATAAAACGAAAAATTAATCATAGAAGCCTATTATTATTCTACACTAATTTTGAACATATTTCTGCCTTACAAAGACAACTACCTTTCCTAAATGCAATTGCTAAAAAGCATGTATTGGTAGTTATCTTTTTTGAAAATACAGAACTAGAAAATCTTATTTTAAAGGATGCAGAAGATTTACAAGGTATTTACCATAAAACAATTGCTGAAAAATTTTCTTTAGAAAAACGCTTAATGCAAAAAGAACTACAAAAACATGGCATACAAACCATTTTAACAAAACCAGAAGACTTAACCATAAATACCATTAATAAATACCTAGAAATAAAAGCTAGGGGGCTTTTATAAAAAACTGAATTCTTCTTTTCTATTCTTTTAATTTATCTAAACTGTCTAAATTATAAATTTAACTTAAAGACAAAACAGCTCTGCATTTTATTTTGTATCTTAATAACATGTAACCAAAAATAATTATGATATGAGCTATTCTAACTACAAAAAGGTTTTCAGTGGAAATTTTATAGAAGTTCAAATGATAATTTTAAAACTACATGCCAATAATATAAAAGCAGTTGTAAAAAATGAATCTGAATCTGCTAGATTAGCAGGCTTTGCTCCTTCCATTTTAGGCTTAGTAGATATCCTTGTTCATAAAGATGAAATTACTAAAGCAGAAACTGTAATTAATGAAATTATAATTAGTTCTAAAAATTAAAAAAACCTTCAAATCTGAAGGCTTTTTTTAATTTTCTATTCTTCTTCTTTTGCTTCAACAGCATCCTTCTCTGGCTCAGAGAAATCTGTAATACCTTTATCGTGTAAAAGATTATACCATTGTATTACTTTTTTAATATCACTGGCATAAACTTTATCTTCATCATAATCTGGTAATACATCAAAAAAATACTCTTCTAATTTAATTTTTTCTTCTTTGTGCCCTACCGATGTTTTTCCTCCGTTTTCTTTATCCTTTATTTTTTGAAAAACAGCTCTTAATGGAACTTCTTCTTCTAAAGTATAAATGGCAATCTCAGACAATACACTTACATTATTTTTAAAACTAACGGTAATTCTTTTACCATCCAACATAGATTCTGCTACAAAACCTGCCCTTGTTTGTGTTACCAATTGGAAAAGCCCTGGTTTTCCTGCTATGGATAAAATCTTATCTAAATTCATTTTATATTTTCAAATTTCTAGAAACAAATATTACACTTTTATATGAAAAAAAACATGCTATCTTGCTTTTTTTGCATCTGGAAAACGCATCTTATAATCTACTCTTATTTTTCCTTTAGATATATTAGATAGTCTTCCTTTAAGTAACCTCTTTTTTAAAGATGATAATTTATCGGTAAACAACACTCCTTCTATATGATCATATTCATGCTGAATAACCCTTGCTAAAAGCCCATCATAAGTTTCTGTGTATTCTTTAAAATTTTCGTCTAAATAATTAATTGTTACGGTATCTTTTCTAGAAACGTCTTCACGAACATCAGGAATACTTAAACAACCTTCATTAAAAGTCCATTCTTCACCTGTTTCTTCTTCTATGTAACAATTAATAAATACCTTTTTAAACCCGTCTAAAGCTTTTTTTTCTTCTGGTGATAAATCATCATCATCTGCAAAAGGTGTTGTATCTACTAAAAATATACGTATAGGAAGTCCAATCTGTGGCGCAGCTAAACCAACACCATGAGCATTATACATAGTATCCCACATGTTTGCAATTAAAGTATCTAAATTAGGATAAGATTCATCTATATCTTTTCCCACCTTTCTTAAAACTGGGTCTCCAAATGCCGTAATAGGTAATATCATACTATTATTATCTGTTTAAATATGCTTGTAAAATTATAGTAGCACTTATTTCATCTACTAATGCTTTATTTCTGCGTTGTTTTTTCTTTAGTCCGCTATCTATCATAGTCTGAAAAGCCATTTTAGAGGTAAAACGTTCATCCTGACGTTCTATAGGTATTTCCGGAAATGCTAATGCTAATTTTTCTAAAAAAGGTTTTATTAGCGATTCGGATTCAGACGGGGTGTTATCCATTTGCTTGGGCTCACCAACTATTATTTTCTCTACCTTTTCTTTCTCTACATAGTCTTTTAAAAAAACTAAAAGTTCTTTAGTTATTACAGTTGTTAATCCAGAAGCTATAAGTTGCAATTCATCTGTAACAGCTATACCTGTTCTAACTTTCCCATAATCCAACGCAATAATTCTAGCCACTCTTTTTTTTGCAAAAATAAAGTATAAATTGTTATAAGTATAAAATCATTGAGCTTATTAATTTACGACATCTTATATTTGTGAAAATTTTATTAAAATGACTGAATTAAGACAAATTATAGAAAAAGCATGGGATAACCGTGAACTATTAAAAGAAACTGCTACTCAAGATGCTATTCGTAAAGTTATTAGCTTACTTGATTCGGGTGAATTACGTGTTGCTGAGCCAGTTGCTGATGGATGGCAAGTAAACGAATGGGTTAAAAAAGGAGTTGTTCTTTATTTCCCAATCCAAAAAATGGAAACTTTAGAAGCAGGTATTTTTGAATACCACGATAAAATGCCATTAAAAACAGATTACGAAGCTAAAGGAGTTCGTGTTGTTCCTGGTGCTTCTGCAAGGCAAGGTGCTTATTTGTCTCCAGGTACTATTTTAATGCCTAGTTATGTAAATATTGGAGCCTATGTAGATGAAGGTACTATGGTAGATACTTGGGCTACAGTTGGTAGTTGCGCTCAAATAGGTAAAAATGTACACTTAAGTGGTGGTGTTGGTATTGGTGGTGTTTTAGAGCCTTTACAAGCAGCTCCTGTAATTATAGAAGATGGTGTTTTTGTTGGTTCTCGTTGTATTGTTGTAGAAGGAGTTAGAGTAGAAAAAGAAGCTGTTTTAGGAGCTAATGTAGTTTTAACAATGAGCACAAAAATTATTGATGTTACTGGTGATACACCTTTAGAAACTAAAGGTGTTGTACCTGCACGTTCTGTTGTAATTCCTGGTAGTTACACCAAAAAATTTGCTGCTGGTGAGTATAATGTTCCTTGTGCTTTAATTATTGGAAAACGTAAAGAAAGTACAAACAAAAAAACGTCTTTAAACGATGCTCTTAGAGAGTATGATGTTGCAGTTTAAAAATTATATTTATTATTAAATATAAATCCGTTGGAGGTATCTCTTTAACGGATTTTTTTATTTTAAAAAATCGCACCTATTCCATTATAATTTTTTATTCTTTTTTTAGTTATATACTACATAATAATGTTTTTAATTAAAAGCAACGTTTTATAAACATCTACATCTTATATAATAGATAACAGTAAAAAAGTAGTGTTTTCTATTTCTTAGTTGTTTAATAAGTGTATCTCTTTTAATTTTTTATTATTCCCAAATGCTTAAAAAAAAAGAAAAAATATCTGCTTTAATTATCACATACAATGAAATAGATAATATTTCTAGGTGTATTAATAGTATTTCTTTTGCTGACGAAATAATTGTTGTAGACTCTTACAGTACGGATGGTACTTATGAATACTTACAAAATCATTCAAAAATCAAGGTAATTCAACATTCCTTTGAAAATTATACTACTCAAAAATCCTATACTTTAAAACAAGCGAGCAATGATTGGGTCTTATTTATAGATGCAGATGAAGTTGTTACTCCTTCCCTAAAAAATGAGATCTTAACTACTATAAATAACAAAACAGAACATGCTGCTTTTTGGTTTAAACGAACTTTTATGTTCACTGATAAAAAAGTAAATTTTAGTGGTTGCCAAACCGATAAAAACTATCGCTTATTTAGAAAAAGTAATGTAAGTTTTAACAAAAATAAAATTGTACACGAAACTCTAAATGTAAATGGCAGTTCTGCCATCTTAAAAAGTAAGTTAATTCATTATTCCTATAAAAATTACACTGATTTTAAAAGTAAAAATTTAAAATATGGAAGATTAAAAGCTATAGAAAGTTTTAATAAAGGCAAACGATTTTCTTATTTTCTTTTTATGGTAAAACCTATGTGGAAATTCTTTAATAATTATTTTTTAAGATTAGGAATTCTAGATGGTAAAAAAGGACTTATACTCTCTTACATACACGCATTAAGCGTTACAGAACACTATAAAACTCTTTACAACATAGAAAAGAGAAACAAAAACGCTACTATCATTACCGAAACGTTTTTAAAAAATGCTTAAATTTTTTATAATAAAACGACTTAATCTGATTAAGATATTTTTTTTATAATTTAAAACGTTGTTGTTTTGCTTAAACTACATATTATTATTCTTTAAATAATAATGCTAGTATAAAACAATTTTGCTTATGAAAATTTTACAGGTTATAGACCAATTAGGATTAGGTGGTGCAGAAAGAGTATGTGTAAATTTAGCTAATGTACTTCATGAGCATAATTATAGTGTTAAAGTTATAGTATTTAATAATAAAGGTGTTCTTTTTGATTTAATTGATAAAGAAATAGACATTGTAATTCTAAATAAGAAAAAAAATAAATTTAAAGCATATAAGAAATTAATTAAAGAAATTAAAGAAGCCGATATAGTACACATACACATGCGGCAAAACTTTAAATATGTAAAAAAAACATTACTTGCTTTTGGTGTTAAGAAAAAACTTATTCTGCACGATCATTTTGGAGAAATTGCTGTAAACAAAAGAATTCCAACATTTTATAAATCGTACTACAAACCAGATTATTATATAGGTTGCTCAAAACTATTAACAGATTGGGCAACAGATATTGTAGGGTTAAAAAAAGAAAAAGTTACCTTAATTAATAATTTTGTAATACCATATAAAAACTCCAACAAACCAATAAAAAATAAACTTGGTGGAATTCTTGTTGGGAGTATGAAACCAGTTAAAAACCACATATTTGCAATTAAACTAGCAAAAAAAATAGGTGTAGATTTAACCATATACTGTCCTAGAACAGAAAATAGTTATTTTAAAAATTTATGTAAAGAAATAGATGCTTTAGAGTACTCTAAAAACATTCATTTTGTTCATAATTGTATTAATATTCAGTCAGAATTACATAAATACGATTTTGCTTTTTTAACATCTACATCAGAAGGAGATCCTTTGGCTTTAATAGAATATATGGCTCAAGGCATCCCATTTTTATCATATAATACTGGAGAAGCTGCTAAATTAATTAAGCATCATTTTCCTGATTTTATACTAGATAATTTTGAAGAAAATAAATGGATAGAAAACTTTCAGAAAATAAAAAAAATAGAAAGAGAAGACATTTTAAAAGTTTATGAAAAAAATTACGCTACAATTATTTTTCTTCAAAAATACATTTCGGTTTATAAAAAGTTAATGTAATTATTTTTATTCTAATTAAGCATTAGCGTATTATATAACTCCTTAGTCTCTTCAATGGTTTTTTTAATATTATAAACAGTTTCTATTCTTTCTTTTGCAGCTATCCCCATCTGCTTTCTTAAAGTTTCGTTAGCTGCCAATTTGCTTATGGCTTCTCCTATAGCTCTACTGTCTTTTACAGGAACAACAATACCGCTATTTTTATCTATTAACTCTGTACACCCCCCTGCGTTGGTCATAATTATTGGTTTCCCAACACACATGGCTTCACTTATAGCTCTACCAAAACCCTCTTTTAAAGATGTTTGTGCATAAATATCGGCTCCTTTTATTAAAGATATTACGTCTGTTCTATGTCCTAATAAATGAATATTGTTCTTAATTGGACTATTATTTACAAGCTTTAAAATTTTTGGATTATCGCAATCCTTACCCAACATTACATAATGTATTTCTTTTGCACTTTTTATGTGGTAACTACTTTCTATAAAAAACTCTACCCCTTTTACTTTTAAATAATTTGCAGCCATACATACCACAATAGCATTTTTATCTATACCTAAACTACTATAATTAAAGGGAATTACATTTTTAAACCAACCAGAGTCATAACCTTTAAATATTCTAACTGCTTTCTGTTTTCTTTTTCCAAAAAGTTGTTTTCTTACATGGTTATACACATAATTACTATTGCATATAATTTTATCGTTTCTAGAACTTAAATAGGTAAAATACGCACTTGGATCGTGCCAATGTAAGCTTACAGAACCCATATATGCTATTACTTTTACATTAAGTTCTTTAGTAGCCAAAATAACATTTCTTGTTACTTTACCATTAAACAAATGTATAATATCAAAATTATTTTCAGAGATAACTTTCTTAACTCTCTTTACGTATTCTAAATCTACTTTTGTTTCTGGAAAATCATGAATTACTGGTACATTAGCATCTTTAAAGCATTTTAAAATTTCATCAGAAAAATTAGCCATTACAGTAATGTCTACTCCTTGTTTTCTTAAACCAATTAAAAGTTCGAATTGAGCTTTATAACTATTTGTACTTCCTTTATAAGCTCCTATAGAAATTACTTTCATAATTAGTTTTTACTTTTTTAAGTATATATTAATATTGCTGCACAGTATACACAACAAATGTATTATTTATTAACTTAAAATATATTACCTAATGGTTTTTTGAAAGTATAAAAAAGATATAGCATATTAATTGTTCTATTTTCTATAATAGTTTACTTTCACATTTTTTTTATTTAAATTAATAAGTGTGAACAAAATTGTAATATAAACAGCAGATTTTGGCAAAAAACAGGGGTATATAACTCATAAAAAATTGATAGCGTAGATTTCTTCGCTTTTACAGACAATTTAGAAAAGTATCTAAACCTTGGGCAGGTATTGAAAATTGTTTCACAATCTAAAAAAATATTAGAATATAAAATGATTACAGTAATTATTTCTTACTACAAAGCCTTAGACAATTTAAAACTTATATTAAAAGCATTAAATAATCAAAGTCAAAAAGATTTTGAAGTTATTATTTCTGAAGATGACATTAATAATGAAACTATAGAATTTGTAAAAAAAAATAAAACTAAATACGCTTTTCCCATACAGCATGTACACCAAATAGAAGATAACGGTTTCCGTAAAAACATGATGTTAAACAAATCTATAAAAGCATCAAAATACGAAACCTTAGTTTTTATAGATGGAGATTGTATTCCGCATAAACATTTTGTAAAAGCTTATATTAAAAATTCTGAAAGCGGCTATATTTTATGGGGAAGAAGAGTTATGTTAGAAAAAAGAATAACAGCCAAACTCTTAAAAACTAAATCTTTAAAATTATTAAATTTTATTTCCTTATTATTTTCAAATTCAGAAAAAATAAAGGATGGAATTTATAGCCCGTTAATTAGCCTTACATTTAAAGAAAAAGGATTAAAAGGATGTAATTGGGGTATAAAAAAAGAACATTTAATAGCTGTTAATGGTTTTGATGAAGATTATATTAGAGCAGCTGTTGGTGAGGATGATGATATAGAATGGCGATTAAAAGAAAATGGCCTCAAAAAAAAATCATTAAAAAACAAAGCTATTGTTTATCATTTATATCATCCACGATCATACGCCAATAAAGATGTTGAAATAAATAATAATTTACTTAATGCTAAAAAAAAATTATACCATATTAAATGCTTAAATGGTATTAATAAATTACATTAATAAATGCTATAGTTAAATTATATATTTGTAAAAATTCATCTAAATAATGAGAATAGGTTTTGAGGCAAAAAGAGTATTTCATAATAATACGGGCTTAGGTAATTATGGTAGAGATGTTGTTCGTATTTTAAAAGGCTATACAACAATTAATACTTTTGTATTGTACAATACTAAACCTTCTTCCAAAAAAAGAATAGCCCCTTCAAAAAGAATAGAAATAAAATACCCTGAAACTTCTTTTTGGAAAAAATTCTCATCTATCTGGAGACTTGGACCAGTAACTCATCAGATAAAAAAAGACAATATAGATTTATATCATGGTCTTTCTGGTGAAATCCCTGCTGGGCTAAAAAAAAATAAAATTCCAACAGTAGTTACAATTCATGATTTAATTTTTCTAAGTCATCCACAATATTATTCTTTTTTTGATAGAGTAATTCATAAGAAAAAATTTAGCCATGCTGCAAAAAATGCAGATAAAGTAATTGCTATAAGCGAACAAACCAAAAGAGATATAATTAAATATTTAAATATAAGTGGCGATAAAATAGAAGTTATATACCAAGGATGTAACGATGCTTTTAAACAAACCTATTCGGATTTAGAAAAAAATGATGTAACGAAAAAATATAAGCTTAAAAATGAGTTTATTTTAAATGTAGGTACTATTGAAGAACGAAAAAACGCATTAACTATAGTAAAGGCTATAAAAGGTACAAATTATAATTTAATACTAGTTGGTGGCGAAAAGGAATACGCAAAAAAAATTCATTCTTATATAAAAGAAAACAACTTACAATCACAAGTTTCATTTTTAAAAAACGTAAGTACAAAAGAGCTCGCAATTATTTATCAACTAGCTACAGTGTTTTGTTATCCTTCCTTATGCGAAGGCTTTGGTATACCGATAATAGAAGCTTTATTTAGTAAAACACCAGTAATAACCTCTAAAGGCAATTGTTTCCCTGAAGCCGCAGGGCCTAATTCAATATTTATAGATGCAAAAGATAGTAATAGTCTTAAAGTAGAATTAGAAAAATTATTTTCAGATGCTAAATTAAGAGCTAATATTTGCGAAAAAGGTTTTATACACGCTCAAAAATTCTCTGATGAAAATGTAGCTAAAAATTTATATAATGTTTATAAATCTTTAGCTCAATGAAAACTATTTGCTTTTTTAACACAACACAATCTTGGGGAGGTGGCGAAAAATGGCACTTAGAAACATGTTCCCATATGTTTAATAATGGTTATAAAGTTTTATTTATAACCAATGAAAAAAGTGAGCTTTATAAAAAATTACAAAAAACTAAAATAAATCATATTGGTTTAAACATTACCAACTTAAGTTTTACAAACCTATTTACAATTAATAAGGTAAAAAGAATTCTTAAAAAAAATAATGTAGAAACTATTATAATAAACCTATCTAGAGATTTAAAAATTGCTGGTTTGTCATCAAAAATCGCTGGTGTTAATAGGATTATATACAGACGCGGGAGTGCTATCCCCATTAAAAACTCATTTATAAACAGGTACTATTTTAAAAACATTATAACAGATATTTTAGCCAATTCTGCAGCCACAAAAAAAACGGTATTACAAAACAATCCAAAACTTTTTCCAGAAAAAAAAATACAAGTAATTTATAACGGTATAGATGTAGATGCTTTTATAGCAAAGGAATATAACCCTACTTATATTAAAAATAAAAATGAATTAGTTTTAGTTAATCTAGGTAGGCTAGAGTTTCAGAAGAATCAAAAATTTTTAATTGAATTAGCTAAAGAGTTAAAAAAAAGAGCGGTTAAGTTTAAGTTAATAATTGGTGGAGAAGGAAGGCTTAAAAATGAATTAATAGAATTAACAAAAAACTACAATCTAGAAAAAGAAATTCTTTTCCCTGGCTTTATAGAAAAACCCAAAGATTTAATTCTATCTGGCGATATCTTTCTTCTTTCATCTTTATGGGAAGGTTTTGGATATGTATTAGCAGAAGCTGCTTTGTGCAAAAAACCAATAATTGCTTTTAATACAAGTAGTAACCCTGAGGTTGTTAAAAATAACATAAGTGGTTTTTTAACCCCTTTAAACGATATAAATATTTTTGCTGATAAAGTTGAGTACTTAAAAAACAATCCTACAAAGATGAATGAAATGGGTTTTAATGGTTATCAAAACACATTAGATACTTTTGATAGCAAAAAAAATCAAAAATTAATTGAGGAATATCTTGTTGGTAAAGAAAAAAGTAACAAAATAACAGCTTTATTAATTACCTATAATGAAATTAACAATATAGACACCATACTAGAAAACATAAGTTTTGCTAATGAAATAATAGTAGTAGACTCTTATAGTACAGACGGTACTATCGAAAGAATTAAAGAACATAAAAAAGTAAAGTTAATACAGCGGGAGTTTAAAAACTATACAGACCAAAAAGCTTTTGCTTTAAAACAAGCTACTTATAATTGGATTTTATTTTTAGATGCAGATGAAAGATTAGATATAAATCTGCAAAAAGAAATACTATCTATTACAAATTCTAATACTACAACAGCCGATGCCTATTATTTCTATAGAACTTTTATGTTTAAAGATGAAGTGTTAAAATTTAGTGGCTCGCAAAGTGATAAAAATTATCGTCTATTTAAAAAAGACAAAGTTAATTTTGTAGACAACAGAACAGTACACGAAACATTAATTGTAAATGGTGAAACAGGAAGTTTAAAGAATAAATTAATACATTATTGCTATAGTAGTTATAATGACTACAAAGGAAAAATGATTAAATATGGCAAAATGAAAGCTTTTGATGAATTAAAAAAAGACTATACCCCAAATAGTTTTCATTTTATTATTAAACCTGCTTACAAATTTTTCTATAATTACATTCTTAGGTTAGGCATTTTAGACGGAAAAAAAGGAATAATTATAAGTTACCTTAGTGCCTTAGGTGTACACGCTAGATATAAAGAATTAAAACGTTTGAGAAATGCAACAAAATAAAAATCAAACTTTAACACAAGAAATTAATAAAACAATTGAAGTCTTAAAAAATGGCGGACTTATCCTCTACCCTACAGATACTGTATGGGGAATAGGTTGTGATGCAACTAATGAAGAAGCTGTAAAAAAAATCTACAGTTTAAAAAAACGAGAAGATTCTAAAGCACTAATATGCTTGGTTGCTAATGATTTTATGCTAGAAAACTATGTAGAAAAAGTACCAGATGCCGCTTATGATATTATAGATTTAGCTACAAAACCAACCACTATAATTTATGATAATCCAAAAAAAATTGCAAAAAACCTTATTGCAAATGATAATACCTTGGCTATAAGAATAGCATCAGATCAATTTTGCGAGTATTTAATAAAAAAGTTTAAAAAGCCTATTGTATCTACATCAGCTAATATTTCTGGTTTTCCAACTCCAAAGAGTTTTAAACAAATAAGTAACGATATTTTAAAAGGAGTAGACTATATAGTAAATTTGCATAGAGATAAAGAAAACAAATCGCCTTCATCTATTATTAAATTAAGTAATAATGGAATTGTAAAAGTGATTAGAGATTAAAATGACGAAAGAAAATTACAAAGAAGCATTACAAGACCCTATTTTTTCTAGTATTACACAAGCTGCCAAAGAAATTTCTGTAGATTGTTACGTAATTGGCGGTTTTGTTAGAGACTATCTGCTAAAAAGAGGAACTGCTAAAGATATAGATGTTGTTGCTATAGGTAGTGGTATAGAACTCGCTAAAAAAGTGGCACAAAAATTACCCAATAAACCAGAAGTTACCGTTTTTAAAAATTTTGGTACTGCTATGATAAAACATAATGGTATTGAACTAGAGTTTGTTGGTGCCAGAAAAGAAAGTTATCACCGAGATAGTAGAAAACCAATTGTAGAAGATGGCACCTTAGATGATGATCAAAGAAGAAGAGATTTTACTATAAATGCTTTGGCTTTATCTTTAAACCAAGAAAACTTTGGAAATTTACTAGACCCTTTTAGCGGTATTTCTGATTTAGAAAAGAAGATTCTACGAACACCATTAGAACCAGGAATTACCTATTCTGACGACCCCTTAAGAATGATGAGAGCAATTAGATTTGCTTCACAACTAAATTTTACTATACACCCTATATCTCTAAAAGCAATTGCGGAAAATAACGGCCGTATTAAGATTATTTCCAATGAACGTATTGTAGACGAACTTCATAAAATTATCGCAAGTAAGCAACCTTCTATAGGTTTTTCTCTATTAAATAAAACAGGCTTACTTCACTATATTTTACCAGAATTAACTGCATTACAAGGGATTGAAGAAATTGAAGGTCAAAAGCATAAAGATAATTTTTGGCACACTTTAGAGGTGGTAGATAATATTGCAAAAACTACAGATAATTTGTGGTTACGATGGGCAGCCTTGTTACACGATATAGGAAAAGCACCCACTAAAAAATTTGATAAAAAAATTGGTTGGACATTTCATAGTCACGAATTTGTAGGAGCTAAAATGGTATACAAATTATTTAAAAGGCTTAGAATGCCATTGAACGATAAAATGAAATTTGTTCAAAAAATGGTTTTAATGAGCTCTAGACCTATTGTATTATCAAACGACTCCGCTACAGATTCTGCTGTAAGGAGACTTGTATTTGATGCAGGAGATTATGTAGATGATTTAATGACATTATGTGAAGCAGATATTACTACTAAAAATACAGCAAAACAAAAAAAGTATAAAAACAACTTTAAAATTGTTAGGGAAAAAATTATTGAAGTAGAAGAAAGAGACCATATTCGTAATTTTCAACCACCAGTTAGTGGAGAAGAAATAATGAAAACTTTCAACCTAAAACCCTCCAAAGAAATTGGCATTATAAAAGATGCTATAAAAGAAGCTATATTAGAAGGAGATATTCCAAATGATTATAATGCTGCATATTCATTTATGATAAAAAAAGGAAAAGAGTTAGGATTACATATTAATCATTAACATGTTTTGTAAGAAATTTATCAATTTGTAAGAAAAAAAATAGAATTCAACAAGAATTTGGTTTTTAATTAAAGTTTAAGTGTTCATTACAACATCTTTTTGTAATATACAATAAAAAGATACTAAGTTTGTTTTAACCATTAATTAAACCTAAACACAATGAAAACTAAAGCTTTCTTTCCTCTTTCATAAAATTAACATTTTATCTATAATGTAAGTTTTTTAAAGAAAATACATTTTTAATCGATAAAAATATACACTTAATCGGCTAATGTAATTAGTTACTACGTATATACTCATAAGTATATAAATAACTCTATTTTGTTAAAATACTATTTAATTACAACCACCAATATATTCCTACGTAATGAAAAACCCTAAATTAATTTTAAAAAAAATACTATTTATATTATTTATAGTATTATCCTATACATCAAATGCTCAGTTTGATACGGAATACTATATGTCTCCTGTATGGGATCCTCAAAATTCAAGTAGAAACACACCTACAAATTTGGTTATTTCTACTTCTTATCCTTCTAGTGAAGTAACTATACAAACACCCGATGGTATTACTTTAAACCAAACTTTAACAGTTACTAAGGGAAACCCAATTTTATTCCCTCTATCTACGGTTTTAGGAATGTCTACAACTATAAATAGTAAAGAGGTAGACAAAGGACTTATTATTACCAGTACAAAACCTATACAAGTTGTACATGTAAATGATTCTCGCAATAATAAAACATACATAACTTTAAAAGGTACTTCTGCATTAGGTCAAAATTTTTATGCTGCTTCGCAAACACGCCTATTAACTGCGCAATATGGAGCAAACGACGTTCATTTTATATCGGTTATGGCAACCGAAGACGATACTAATGTAACTATACAAATGCCCACAGGTAAAGATTTACAAGGAGTTACTGGTGGTCTTGTAACTATTAACTTAGACAAGTACGAAACTTATTTAGTGAGAACAGCTAATGGTCAGAATAATAATGATAATATTACAGGAGCACACATAACTTCTAACAAAGATATTGCCGTTATAACAGGAGCGCAACACCCAAGACAAAGTGGTGATAATTCTTCAGGGGGTAATAGCGGTAGTACTACTGCTGCAGATGGAGGTATAGACCAATTAGTTCCTGTAGAGGCATTAGATACAGATTACATTCTATCACGTGGTAATACAGTATTAGATTACGCAATTATTGTAGCTACTGAGGCAAATACTCAAATTTTTGCAAATGAGAATGCAACACCAATTGCTACACTTACAAACCCTGGAGATTTTTATGAATATGATTTAAGTGGTAATATAGGAACACCACATTACTTAAGAGGTACTGAGCCTATATATGTATTTCATACCGCTGGCTTATCTCGTAATGAAATGGGAATGTCAATTGTTCCTTCAAACTTATGCCGCGGTAGTAAAACAATTGATTTTTTAGGGTTTAGTGGTTCTAACAACTCAGCAACTGTTATTATAGAAAATAGTGGCTTAGCAGATTTCAGATTCAATAATGAATCGCTTACTGATATGGGAATAACTCCAACAGTAGTACCTGGTAACCCTACATTATCTACATTTGTAATACCAGACAGTGAAATACTTACAACAAATAATAATGCTTTTAGTCCAAGTGCTTATTATCATTTAGGTTTATTAGTAGATGGTGGTTCTTCTGGTACATTTGGATTTTTATCTGGTTTCGAAAAAACAGTAACTGCACTAGACCCCACAGTATTACTGCCCACTAAATCCTACGAACATTACATTAGTTGTATAGATAGAGGGCAACTAGAAATTATTCCATTAAAATTGGAAGCAACTTGTGGTACAATAAACATCACAAATATTTTTACTAATGAGGCTACAAGTAACGCATCAGCTAGTACAGCTACTATAACAGGAGATACCTATAACTATGATTTAAGCTACACATCTGGAGTTGGATCAACATACACTACAGATACTATAACTGTAGAGTTTGAATCTACTTTATTTGGTGTCGTTCAAGATACGGGTTCTATAGAAATCGAATTAATTTTTCCGCCTAACGATGATGCAGATAACCTTATAGATTGTTTAGACGATGACTCTGATAATGATGGTATACTTGATAGTGAAGAAGATGGTGACACTGGCTTTGACCCTTCCTTAGATGCTGATGGAGATAATATCCCAAATTACTTAGATAGCGATGATACAACTCCTGGTTTTCCTGCCTTTATAGATGCAAATAACGATGGTGTTAATGATGTTTACGACTCTGACAATGATGGAACTCCTGATTTTAAAGATACCGATAGTGATAATGATGGCTGTAGTGATGCTTTAGAAGCTGGCCATACAGATTCATCTCCTGCAGATGGTGAAGTAGATGGTACAGGCTATGACCCTATGAATGGTAGAGTAACTGGTTTTGCAACAGCCTATACAGGAAACAACTCTAATGTTACTACAGCGGGTACAGATACAGATAGTGACAATATTGCTGATTTTTGTGATACTGATGATGATAACGATGGTAATCCGGACACTACAGATATTAATCCTTTATTAGCATCTACTACAGATGATACACTAACGGCTTCAGAAGGTACAACTGCAACAGTTAATATATTAAATAATGATGATTTTATACCTGGAGCCAATACAGAAATTACAAGAACAGGAGGCAATGCAGCTGGTATTGTTGTTTTTGACCCACTTACAGGTAGTCTAGATTATACACCCGCTTCTGGAGAAGAAGGTAGTACTGTTACTATAGTATATCAAGTATGTAATACTGCTGTATTACCAAATGTATGTGAAACAGCTATTGTTACTATTACAGTAGAAGCAGATACTGATAATGATGGTAACCCAGACAGTACAGACCCTAACCTAACAACACCGACAGCCGTAGACGATTTTACAAGTGCAGATGTTACGGTTCCAAAAACATTTAATGTGTTAACTAATGATGATTTCTTAGTGGGTAGCACAATTACTGATTTAACTACAGGTAACGCATCAGGAACAATAGTAATTAACCAAGCTACTGGTGAAATAACATATACAGCTCCAGTAAGTGAAAATATGTCTACTGTTACTATAAATTATGAGGTTTGTAATGGTACTGTTTGCGATGAAGCTATTTTAAACATTACTATTCCTGCTTGTATAGATTCCGATGGAGATAATGTATGCGATGTAAATGAAACAGCTACTACGATAAATGACCCATGCCAGCCTAACATAAATCCTAACTGGCAACCACAAGGCACTAATGATTGTGATAATGATGGACTTACCAATGACGAAGAAACTACAGGTATAGATGACTTAAGCACAACAGCTAATCCTAACGGAATAACAACAGACCCAGATAATCCAGATAGTGATGGTGATGGAATAACAGATGGACAAGAAGCTATTGATAATACAAATCCTAATAACTTATGTAGTTTTATATTTTCAAGTGCTACATTAACACCGTCTACTGCATGGGACAATACAGATTGTGACGGAGATGGGATAAATAATGATACAGACACGGCTCCACTTGACCCATGTACGCCTGCACAATCTTTTGCTTACACAGGGTATGATGCCAATAATATCATATGGGCTGCTGCAGATTGCGATAGCGACGGCATATCAAATGAAATAGAAGATAATAACAATACAGATCCTTATAATCCTGATATAACCGATCCTGAAATTCCTACCGTAGTTTCTCAAACAACTAGCGATACTACACCGGTAATCACAGGTACTAATGGTACAATGGCGGCTTTACCTGCAGG
>CANLOV010000013.1 GCA_947492955.1 uncultured Cellulophaga sp.
ATGCCTTTTGCACTATCCAACCCTCCCATAAAAGTTCTTTTAGGTAATGGTAATAAGGTATTTTCATTTTCAATGTTGTTAGGACAATTACGAGATAAAAATTCTGGATATTGAACATTGTTATCTAAAATAGCTTGGTTTAAAGCCATATTGCCATAAAACATTGATCTAGACATTGAACTGATAGATTGTTTTATATTTCTATTTTCTAATTTATTTTGAAGATTTTGATTAAATCTACCAAGAAGACACCATCCTTCATCTAAAAAATTTCTATTGTTACCACTATCTCCATTTAAAAATTCAGGAACTTCAGCTTGAGTTCCGGAACCAGGTAATAATATTTGATTTAAAGTTACTATAAGTTTTTGCATGTCACTTAAAGTAAAATTAAGTCCTAATTCTAAAGAATGTATCATCATAGCTACATCTGAGTTTGCATGTGAATGATCCGCATGTCTACTGTTGATTATATTTGGATCAACACCCCAAATTCCAGACCAAGTATATCCATCAGCATTTTTAGGATTTGCTTTTAATTGTCCTATGAAACCACCATTTCCTTTGCGATTAGACATATTATTAAGAATATAATCATATGAAATTTTATATTTCTGATTTTGAGTGACTTTAAACATAAAAGCGCAAATGTTAGCCCAGTGACTGGTCATCCATGTATTTGCTCTATATATATTATTTGGGTTTCTAGACCACCATTTGTCAAAAATATGAACATCCATAAAATCTCTTATTTTAATATAATCAGATTCGTAATTTCCTATTTTTCTTAAATTAGGGCTTTCGTGCATTATCCAAACTAATTTAGCCCAATTTCTTAAGCCATGAGTTTCATATAATACATATTGATTTCCTGTATTTTCAGAGTTGGTATTTCTAAACCCACCAGGACTATCAACCCAACCTAGAAAGTTATCTTTCCAACTATTCTTACCAAAAAAACTGCTTGATATTTTGGCTTGTTCTATTACATTTTTAATTAACGTTAAGGCATTATCAAGATATTGAGTATCTCCACTAGCTTGAAACATAGAAATATTACCATCTATACCAGCATTTAAGTAATAGTATTCGCCACTATCTGAGTTTTTACTCATGTTATTGTAAATATCGGCTTCTGTTCGATGTATTTGTAATATACTATTTGTTTCAGTAATACTGTCAAGAGCGATAAGTTCCGTATACCAAGCAGTATTAAAATTTGTTTTCCATTGTGAGATGGTTTTTTGAGCATTTACTTTAAAAAAATAACAAAAAATTAAAAGTAAAGTTGTTTTTAGAATATTAATATTTTTATTCATAGCAGTATTTGAGTTTGTATCTGTTTAAATTTTAATAAATATTTTTATATGTTTTAGGGTTGATGATGAGTTGTTTTTTAACTATCTATTCTAGATTTATACAGAATTTAATTATTAATAATCATTTGTTTAAGACTTGTTTTTGTAGACGTAATATCTTAAAATGTAGTATGTTTATTTTTAATAAAGATAAATTAATAGTAATTTTTACAGTAAATACGGTTGCTATTGTTTTTTGGATTATTTAATACTGTGAAATATACTATTCCTGTATTATTAAATATTTTACCAAAATATTAATTTAAAATAAGGCCAAAACTTCTGTGTTTTATTTGTATAAAGTGAATATAATCATAATAGATTATAATACAGTTAGTCGTTTTACTTACGGTCAAGTTTGGATTGCAAAATATTGTTATGATTCATTAAAAAAATAAGAGTAACGTGTATAGAATTGCTAATTCAGTTGTGTGAATCAGAAAATTTAATTGTTTTAATATGGTATATAGTAAAAATATTTCTAAACAAGTTGAATAAATATCCTCTAGAAGTTATACTTCTAATAAATTACAATAAGGATATTTATTTTTTAAAGAGCATTATTGTTTTTCTTGTATTAAGTTATGGAGTTTAGAGCAGAGATAATATAAAGAAATTATAATCAGTATTTAGAACATAATTATAGTGAAGAAGATAGTGATAATTTTATATTAGAATATACTAAGGTGCTGAAGTATTTAGGATATAAAGCCCTTGCATTTAAGAGTAGAGAGGTTTGTTTAATATAAAAGTCAATAAGAAAAAACCAAAAACAATACATAATGTAAGTAAAATTTTAAAATTCATAATTATTCTTTTTAAGGTTAGTTAGATATTAAATTATAAAAAATAAAAGTATGAATATGATAAAAAAATAGATTTTGTAACTAGTGAGTCTATTGAAATGTATTTAATGCTTGTAATATATTAGAAAAACTAGCACGAGACGTAACATCTGAGTTGGTACAATCAGCAATTAATTTTTGCCATTTCTTATATAGAGTATCATTATCCTCGTTTTTAGTAACAAGATTTAAAATATCTTCTAGTAAGCATCCAAAAGCGCGTACTTCAATACGCTCAATAGTTGGTGCAAGAACTGAATTTACATCATAAGAAGAAGCTGCACCAAAATCACCTAAAAGGCATTCTGCTGATTTATTTACTAATATATTATGAGCATAAAGGTCTCCGTGGTTAATTCCTCTCTGGTGCAACTGCACACAAACTGAAGCAATACTTTTTGCTATTTTTAATAGCTCATCAAAATTAAAACTAGATTGCTCATCATATACATCTCTGGTACATGTTTCTAAACTTGGAGGATTCCCTAAACTAGTAAACCTAGGAGATATGAGTTTCATTATTAACCCATTTTTATTTTCAGGGTGATCTTTTATTTTTCCTAAAATAGGAATTAAATTTTCATGATGCCCAGCTGCAATAGCTATTTTCATTTCATCTTCTGGTAAACCATCACTAGTTACAGCACCTTTAAAAACCTTTATAGCTACATCTTTTTTGTTGCTATCCCATGTTGCTTTTGAAATAAACCCAGATGCACCTTCTCCTAATAATTCTTTAATGGTAAAATCTTTCCAAGGATATAATTCTAAATTAGTTTTTACTTCAATTTGGTGAGTGGCAGGATTACCTCCATACGCTACCCATGATAATTTTTGGAGTTTAAATAGCCATTCTGGAATAGAGTTAAGTTTATTAGCCGAAATTCTTAGGAGTTCTAAATTTTTACAATTCACCATCTCAGACGGTAATTCTTCAATTTGGTTTCCTGCTAAGGCACATTTTTGAAGGAGATTACAGTTTCCAATACTTTTAGGTAATATATTAATTTTGTTATCGGTTAAAATTAACCATCTAAGCATAGGAGGAAATGCATTTTCTGGGACGGAATGTATTTTGTTGGATTTAAAACCAATCATGCTTAAGGCAGGGAATTGGGCTAGTATTTTAGGAAACTCAGTAAAATTATTACGAGCAAAAAATATAATTCTTAACTTCTTTAGTTGCGTTATGCTATCTGGTAATGTAGTTAATTGATTGTCTGATAAATCTAAAACTTCTAAAGTTTCTGCCAGCGATAGTATCTCTTCAGGAAATTCTTTTAAACCACAAGTTAATTTTAATTCTTTTGAACCTATTAATTGTCCAGATTTTAATTTCTCTAAAGAGTGCGTCATGTTAAAAAAAATGAATCGCAAATTTAGAGATTAAATAATAATACCTTGTGTAAGAGTATTTATAATTTTAAGAAATTAAAAATTATTTTTCCTGTCTATGATGACGTAAGTAGTAATAATTACACATCAATTTTTAATTAATTGAACTCATTCCATGGTTGATTAAACATATAATCTGAAAATAAAGAGCTGTTAAAATGAACTTTTAATAATTATTGACATAAAAGTGAAATTTTACTCTCCTTATGTAGTAAACGTATTATCTTTAAGACTATATAAGTATCAGTTAACACTAAAATTTAAATCTAAATGAAAACAACTTGTAAATTATTCGTTTATCTATTTCTTTTTTTTAGTATTATAGTTAATGCCCAGGAAGAAACAGAAAAGAAAATTCCAGGAAATCCAGACTTGGTATCTTCTGAAGAAGCATTAACCAAATTAGCAGATTTAGAAAAAGGAGATTATAAGTATTCTGTTGAAGATTATTTTGGAAACCCAAAAGGTTTTTCTTTTCGTTTTTCACCAGATGGGAAATATCTATCATACAGAGAGAGTGATGATAAAGGAAAGCAACATATTTATGTGAAGAATATTTCTACAGGAGAAGCTAAAAGAATTATTGAAGAAGGAGAAGAATTGATAGGGTTGTATGGTTGGTTAAACTCTAAAAGATTGTATTATACAATGGATAAAGGAGGAGATGAAAATGATCATATTTATGCTATAAATATAGATGGAACAAATGATAAAGATCTTACACCTTTTGATGCTGTAAAAGCTAATTTTGCAGCTTTATTAAAAGAAGATAAAGAACATATTATTGTAGAATTAAATAAAAATAATCCTCAGATATTTGAGCCTTATAAACTTAATATAGTTACTGGAGAAATAAAACAATTATTTACTAATGATGATGCTGAAAATCCTATAACGGAATATGAATTTGATAAGGATGGAGACTTAAGGGGGTATGCAAAATTAAGAGGTGGTGTTAATGTAGACATGTATTATGAAGATGGTAAAGGAGGTTATGATTTATTAAAACAATTAAATTGGAAAGATAATTTTAGTATAATTTCATTTAACTATGCTACAGAATATCCACATGATGCTTATGTAACTACTAATTTAGAAAGTGATAAATCTGAAATAGTATTGTATGATTTAAAGGTAGATAAAACTATAAAAAGTATATTTTCAAATGATGACTACGATGTAAGTAGCTTAGGGATTTCAAAGAAAAATGGCTATTCAATTGATTATTTTTCTTATGATGGAGAAAAAAATATAATCATTCCTGTAAGTGATACGTATAAAAAAATTGATGCTAAAGTAAAAAAAGAGCTTCCAGGAATGCAGTATTATGTTTTGGATAAAACAGAAGACGAAACTAAGTTTATGTTATATACTGAAAGTGATAAAGTTTACGGGATATATTATGTTTATGATTTAGAAAAAAATGAGTTAAAGGAGCTTTATAATACAATGCCGCAGCTAAATCCAGATGATATGGCTGAAATGCGACCTATTAGATTTATAAGTAGAGATGGCGTTGTCTTACATGGCTATATTACCTTACCTAAGCCAGCTTTAAATGGAGAAAAAGTTCCTGTAATTGTAAATCCTCATGGTGGGCCACAAGGGATAAGAGATTCTTGGGGTTTTAATCCAGAAGCACAACTATTTGCTAGTAGAGGCTACGCCACTTTACAGGTTAATTTTAGAATTTCTGGAGGTTATGGAAAAGCTTTTTTGGAATCTGGTTTTAAGGAGGTTGGAAGAAAAGCTATGGACGATGTAGAAGATGGATTAAAATATGTAACAGAAGAAGGCTGGGTAGCTAAAGATAAAGCAGCTATTTATGGTGGTAGCCATGGAGGCTATGCCGTTTTAAGAGGTCTAACTAAAACTCCAGATTTATACGCTTGTGGAGTAGATTATGTTGGTGTTTCTAACCTTTTTAGTTTTATGAAAACAATTCCTCCTTATTGGAAGCCTTATCTAAAAATAATAAAGGAAATATGGTATGACGAAGATGTGCCAGAAGAAAAGGAAATTATGAATGAAGTGTCTCCTGTATTTCATATAGATAAAATAAAGAAGCCTTTATTTGTAGTACAAGGCGCAAATGACCCAAGAGTAAACATAGATGAATCTGACCAAATAGTAGAAGGATTAAGAGCTAAAGGAGTAGATGTACCGTATATGGTTTGCTATAACGAAGGTCATGGTTTTGGAAAGGAAGAAAATAAAATTACTCTATATAAAGCAATGATGGGGTTTTATGCTAAACACTTAAAGTAAAGCATAACTACGCCTGTTATTAATGATTTATTATTAAGAGGTCTTAAAAATTACAAAACTGAAGTTGCATATTGAGCGTAGTTAAAATAGTTGATTGAAATACAGTTAATTACTAGACTTCAACTTTGCTTAGGCTTCTGCAATAGAAACTTTTAAGACCTCATCTTATTTAAATTTAATCTTCTTTTAATTTGCTGCTGTTAGTAAAAACTGATTGAATAAAATAATTCAAAAATTATTTTTTCTGACTATGATGACGTAAGTAGTAATAATTACACCATCAATTTTTATATGCACATCATGAAATCCTAGTTTCGTAAATTTATGTGTTATCGTTAAAGTATTATGGTTTTGATGAACTATAGGAGTTATAGTTTTACTAGAGTTTCCTCTGTTAATTAATAGTGTTATTTCTTTTGCAGAAAAATTATTAGGCGTAGCTAAAGAAAAAAGCACACTTTTATTTTTAGCTACTAATACCTCCATTTTATTAGGTTTTAGTGGAATAATATTAGAAGTAAATATTTCTTTGTACACCACGGGTCCTTCTACAAACTCATTAAAAGTAGGAGCGGTATTTAATAAAGTCCATTTACTGTCTAAAGGATAGTGATTTTTTATAAATAAAGAAGGATTAGCTAAAAAGTAGTCTTTAAAATATTCAGGAATAAATTTTGGAGTTCCCTCTTCAATCTTAACTTCGCCAGCAGACCAAGTAGCATCACATAAATACCATTTATTGTTTAATTTTACAGCATTCCAGGAATGGTTAGGTGTACTATCGCTATACAACCGTAATGTAGGTGTACGTCCATAACCATTTACAATATTACATTCTATACCTGCTAATTGTGTTAACTCACGCAGAATATAGGCATAGCCAGTACAAGCTGTTTTTTTATGTTCTAACAGGTTTTTAAATACTTTAGGAGTATACTTTGTATTCCATTGGGTAAAAGCATCCCTGTCTTTTGCTAGTTTTTTACGCTTTTTAATGGTTGTTAAATAAGAACTGTAATCATTTTCGATATTAGTACAAACCCATGTGTAAATGGCTCTAAACTTTTCTACATTGGTAGGTAAGGATGCCGTTAACATATGGGTAAGTACAGGTAGGTTTTTTAAACTTGCGCCTTTGTGTTTTAGTGCTATACTATCCGCTTTTTTAAAATCGATATGATTAAAGTCTGAACGTTGTCCAAAAACGAATACACAGGAGCATAAAAAAAGTAAGAATGCTTGTTTCACTATTTAAAAAGACCTACAAATTTCTGAAAAATGTTACGTTTTGTTTTGTAAACACCATTTACGGCAACTGCTCCCATAAGTTCTATATCGGCAGCATCAAAAGAAATATCAACTTTTACAGTATCGGAATTGCTTTTAGGTATAGTATATAGTTTACTATCGTAGCCAATGTAACTAAAAACTAATTTTGTATTTGCTTTTAAGGCAGAAAATTTAAATTTACCATCGATATCTGTTACAACTCCTGTCTTAGTTCCTTTTATAATAACATTTACACCAGGTAAAGGCATATTGTCTTCATCTAACACAGTACCTTGTACTATATATTCTTTATTGGTTTGCGCTTCTTGTGCTTGCGCATTAGAAACAGTAAATAGGACTAATAGCGCAAAGCATAAGATGCTAAATCCACGTGACAAAAAGTTTACTTTGCTTTCCAAAATTTGATTTGTTTTTTTCATAATTCTAAGGTTTTTTATTAATACCTCTAAACTATTGTGTTCTCTATGTATTTAAAACCAATATTTAGTATAAGCCCATTTTTAATGAGTAAAATGCGCTTTTTGCTTAGTGTTAATTTTACAACTATTAAGATAACTAAGTTAGTTATTTTATTTTTATTCTAATTCCCTCACTATGGCTACTAAATTCTGGAGCATACATACTTTGTATGGTGGTAATACCATTACTAAAATTACCAGCATTATTTACACGTAAATCGTATTCAAAAACATAAACACCTTTTGGTAAATAATCAAAAAAGAAATTGGTACTAGCATCTTTGGTGCTTTCGTAATATCCTAAACCATCTTGCCATTTGTAACTAGAAAAAACATTTGTAGGTTCTAGTCCAGAAGCACGCATATCTTTCATATGTATAAATTCCATATTGCGGTCTACTTTTAACTCTATACGAACACGAACTAAATCGCCTATTTTTAAGTGAGTATCACTAGTAATTTCTGAAATTTCTTCTCCTGTATTTGTATTCTTTTTTAAGAATAACTTTTTATTAAGCTGTAATGGTGTTTTTGCAGGTGTAATTTTATCTAAATCTTCAAAATACTGCCAGTACATAGCACCCCAAGCAATACCTTCTCCTTTTTTACTTATTTGAACTTCTCCCATTTTAGGAGTTATTTCATTTGTATTCCAAGTTGTTTTATAATAGCCTGTTCCTGCTTCTACTTTTACATTTTCTAATTTAGTGGGGCTAATTTCTTTTCCACCTATTTGTACACCTACTGCATCTGTTACAGATAACCAATTACTGCCATTTAATAATAAAGCATATACCGCTTCGGTGGTGGCTTTGGTGGTTTTCCATTGGTTAGTCTGTTTGTTTTTTAAAAGCCAAATTTTTAGATTATCAATGGTTTTTACATCATTTTTAATTTCTGAGAAAGCTTCAATTAATAATGCCTGTGTTTCTATTGGTGCTTGGTACCAATACCAAGAGTTTGTGTTTTCTTTCCAGTACATACCTAATTCATCACTAGTAATACTATTTTCTTTTAAAGAACGTAATATTTTGTTTGCTGTATTTGCATCATCCATTCTATGTAGAATTAAAGCTAACATTCCTTTGGAATATAAATTTCTATGTACCCAATATTGTTGTGCTTGCTTTTTGTAATAAGCTGTTATTTCGTTTACTTTTTTAGAAGCTTTTATATTACTAAAGAAGCTGCGCATATACAAATAGTGTATTTGTCTATTATTTAAATGGTCACTATCTAAGTTAGATGCATGTTTTTTCATGTTATTATATTCCAAAACAAACTCATCATCTAAATACTTTACTGCTTTTTTTAGCATTTGATTGTGCTCAGTAAAATCGGATTTTGTTAATTTTTTTAAATGACCAAAGCCAGTAACAATATGTTGTGTAATGTATCTGTTTTTTCGTCCGCCATTAAACCATGGCCAAGCACCAGAAGGTAATTGGTTGTTTTTTAGTTTATTAATAGCGGTTGTTTTTTCATTTTTAATTTTGTTTAAATTGAATAGTAATGCAATTCGTTTTTTCTGTTCTGTTTCGGACTGTGCATCTCTTAGCCAAGGCGTTTCTTGTATTAAAAGAGATTTTAATTCTTGATTTTTTTCTAAGTTGCTTATTAATGCATCTGAATTTGCCCATTGGTTAAAAACGTCTTGTATTCTAGGGTTGCTGTTTGCTATATAGCTTGCTAAAGAATTGGCATAGTATCTAGAAAATGTTTGCTCGTTACACTCGTGCGGATATTCCATTAAGTATGGTAGTGCTTGTACAGCATACCAAGCAGGGTTCGAAGTTATTTCTAAACTTAATTTGTGGTTGCTAAGTGTAGTTGAGGTATTGTTTTTTAATTTATTTAATGTAAATGTTTTAGTCTGATTGCTACGTACCCACATTGGTAAGGTTTCGGTTACCAACATACGGTTTGTTAACACAGGTAATAGGTTTTGCTCTCCATCGCTAAAATCACCTGCTTTTGCAATTACTTTGTATTGTATGGCTTGTATGTTTTTTGGAATTTTTAAAGTCCAAGATACTTGCGTGTTTCCTTTTGCGGGTGCATTAAAACTTTTTTCTTCGTTGGCTGTTATTATATCTGTTGAAACTGTATTACCAGTAACGGCATCTGTTAATACTAGTTTGGCACTACCAGATAATGCTTTTTCTGTTAAGTTTGAAATTTTACTGCTTAGTATAATTTCATCGCCTTCTCTTAAAAATCGTGGTGCATTGGGTACTACCATAAGTTCTTTTTGAGTAACACTTGTAAGTTGCTTAATGGTGCTTTTTGCGTCTTTGGTATGGGCTAATAATTGTAGTTTCCAGCGGGTAAGTGCTTCTGGCGTGGTAAAACTAAAAGAAACATTTCCTTCTTTATCGGTTTGTAATTGTGGAAAGAAAAAAGCAGTTTCTTGCAGGTTTTTACGGATAGAAATTTCACCTGAATTTAAATCGTTTTCTATCTCATTGGGTTTATTAGTTATTGAGTCTTCTTTTTGTTCTACAGTTGCTTTTGATGTCATAAAAGTAACTTCTTCTTCTAATTCCATATCATCTGCAACGGCTTCTATAGCTATGCCTGGAACACTACCAGCTAAAACATTTTCTATATTACTAGGAGCACTGTTTTTTGCCAATCTACGTGTTAAACCACTTGCGTAACCATAAGAACGATTTCCATACCCAAAATTTAACCCAAACCAATTAAAGCTATCGTAATTCTGATCTCCATAATAGTAATTACTTTTGTAATTATTATGAGTGTTAAAGTGAGATAATCCAAAACTTTGGTGCGCATTTTTATTGCTATACGCGTAATACGTTGGTTTGTACAAAGGATTAAAATTCCATGAGTATGGCGTAAAGGCATCTAAAGAGGCATCGTACATACTGGCTAATAATTCTGCGGCAACTTTATCTCCTTTAGGTCCTTTTATATTAAATTTCCAAGTTTCATCGGTGCCAGGTTTTAATTTATCTCTAAAGATTAGTGTTTCTATCTTTAAATCGGTTTCTGGATAGGGAACAACAATATTTACAGTTCCCGATTGAAAAGAATTATATGCAGCATAACTGTAGTGTACAGAAAAGCCCCCTAAATCTTTTTTAGTAACAGGAATACTTATAGATGCACTGTTGGCTTTTAAGTATATTATGCGCGTGTCTATAATTTCACGGTTTTTTTCTACTTGTATTGTTACCGCTAAGTTTTTAGTGTTAGAAAATAGTTTTAGGTCTACTTTATCGCCAATAGTGTAATTAGGTTTATCTGTTTTAATATGGAATAGTTGATTATCTGTCAGTTTTTTATCACTATCACTATACAACGTGGTTTGGACTATGTCTTTTACCAATTGCCCAAATTTATCTTTAGTTTCTATTTCTATTCTATATTTTCCTGAAGTCCATTTTTTAATGTTTTTTAAATCAATTTTAGTAGACTTTTCAGTGTCAAAAGTTGTTTCCCATACCAATGCTCCTTTTTGCCATGTATTAGAATTGTGTTCATTATCATAAGCATCATTAGGGTATAATTTTAGAAACTCTGTTTTGCTAAACCCCTTGTAATCTGGAGCTGCCCATGGCCTAGGTCTAAGCACATTTTCTGGCGCTTTAAGTTTGTAAATTTTTAGAGTTCCTTTAGCGGGTGTAAATTGTCCGTTTAGGTTTAAAGTATTAACTGTTATGTTATTTTCTTTTTGTGTTTTATCAATTTTATAAGGAACAGTTATTGTGGCATCTAAGCTGTGGTATCCTACTTTTACAATGGAAGTGGTGCTATGTGTTTCTCCGTTAATATCTGTAACATCTGCGGTTATTTGATAGTTAAAAGTGGGTAAATTAGCCTTGTCTAGGGAATTATCTGGAATAGCTTTAAAATTAATTTTATAGTTTCCAGAAGCATCGGTTACAGTTTCTCCATGCGCAATTTCTTGTGGTGAGCTATTTAAATTAGGGTAATACCAATAACACCATCTTGGAAAATAAGCAATTCTTTTTACACGGTATGTTACTTTAGCATCTGAAATAACACTACCAGCATAAGCTGTAGCTTTTCCGTTTACAACAATACTATCGTTTACTTTATAGGTTTCTGTTACAGGATTAAAAGAAGTTTCAAACTTAGGACGTTTGTATTCTTCTACCGAAAAATAAGAAGTAGCATTTACATTAATTTCCGATGAGCTTAGTTGCAAGAAAAAACTCCCAGTTAAACCATTGTTAGGAATTATAAATTCTCCATTAAAAGAACCGTATTCGTTTGTTTTAAAATTTTGAGTGCTTATATCTTGATAATTGGCATCTTTTAAGGTAACTCTTAGCTCAGTATTTTCTGTTACTGTAGAGTTCTGCTCATTTTTGGTAACTAAAATTCCTTTTAGGTACAGTGGCTGTCCTGGTCTATATATACCACGGTCTGTAAATAAAAAAGCAGAATGTTGTATGCTTTCTTTGGTGCGTGAGGTGCTCTTTTTGTTGATATAATAATCCCCAAAATAGGCGGTATCATTATCATATGTTGTTTGTATGTTTACGTTAGACCAACGCTCCGCTGTTTTCGGGATTGTTACAAATCCATCTTTATCACTTAACATTGTGGAGGTAGATAATTTTTCTTCGTAGTTTTTGTTATAGCTAAATTTTAATTTAGCATCTGCAATAGGCTTACCGTTATTACGGTCTATAACCTGAAAAATATGATTAGACTTATTACCAGTTTCTATAAGAGCAGTGTTAGTAACCTGTATAGTACTATGCGAAGTATAGTTTTCATCACTTTTATTTGATGTTGCAAAAAGAACATACTGTCCGTTGTCTAATTCTGGCACTAGAATTTCAGTACTGTGCGACTGGTAATCTTTTTCGTTTTTTAAATTAGTATTCCATTGTTTAGCAACTTTTAGCTTTTTAATGAAATCTAGCTTTTCTTTATCCCTATAGATATTTTCTAATCTGTTAATTTCATTCTCAGATATATGGTATGCAGTTAAATGTAACTTACTAAGGTTTTTATAATTAACTAGTAACCTAGATGGTTTGTTAATAGAAATGTGTTTTTCTCCGTTAAGAGCTAAGTGCTTATCTAAAATTAAATTTTTTAAATTATTAGCTTTTTCTGCTCCAATACTTTTAGGGAACTTCGCAAAAATAGTATTGCATAGTTCTAAAGCTTCTTTTTGTTTCCAACGGTGTTTTTCATTTGTTTTAGGGCTATAAGTATTTCCCCAAGTGTTATATAGTTTTGCTATTTCATAGGAATATAAAGCTGCAACCTTTTCTTTTTTAAAGTACTCGGTAGTATTTTTTAAGGTTTCAAAATAATAATCATCTTTGTTTTTAAAGGTAGCATTCTCCTGTACATATTTTAAACGTTCAATATCAATAAAAGCTAAGGCATCATAGTTTTTTTTATTTAAATGAAATTGAATTAATTTTTGGTATAACAGTAATGCCTTGGATTGTAATGATGTTTTGTCCGCAGTGTTTATTTTTTGATCTATAAACTGATTTACTTCACATAATAAATCGGCACTATTAATTTCAAATTTATTGGCGGGCCTTGTAATATTATTTTCGTTTGTTTTATAAAAATCTAATGCAGTATGCGCCAGTAGATCAAAAAGAGTAGGGCGGTATGTTTTAGAGTTTTCTTGTTGTACTAAAATATCTTTAAACTCAGCTATTTCTATTTTTTGTAATTCATTAGCGTTTTGTAAAGAAGCATTAAAATGTATACTTATTTCATTAAATAAAGTAGTTAAATCCCAAGTTCTAAAGTCGATAGGATTTACTTTTGTTTCTGTTTTTGTACGGTTGTAAAATTGATATCTATTTTGCTGAAAGTATTGCCAGTATAGATTTGCTAAATAACTCTCTAATATATTTTTAGTAGGGAATGGTGCTTTTTTTATTTCGGATTTAAAATCGTTTATAATATGTAACTGAGCATCTTCTTCTAAAGTAATAGCATATTTAGAAGTATATAATAGGGATTTTATAATTTGATTGGTATTGTTTTCTTTTTTAGCTTTTTCAGATATAATAGTAACAACTTTTAATGCAGACTTTGTTAGTGCTTCTCTTTCTAATTTTTCTACTTTTTTCCATAGCGTTAAGTAAGAGTCGTTATTTTCTTGTGATTGCATGTTCTGAGAAAATAAAAAAATAGATAATATTAGCGTAAGGTGTCTCATTTGTATTGCTTTTATGCTTCAATAAATTTAATGAACAAATATGTATTGTTATGCTATATTTAACAATTATAATTTAGGGAACACCTTTTTTAAATTAGTAAACCTAGTATATTCGTAATGTATTATGCGCTGTTAGCACAAATTTTAAGTAAATGCCAAAAATAATTTTACTGTGTTTTTTCTTTACCTTTTTAACATCTGTAGCTCAAGAAAGTATTATAGAGAGAGTAGATAATTTTATTTATGAAAAAGAATATAATAAAGCTAAAGAACTTTTATCAGCAGAATTAAAAACAAGAGATAATAATGATTTAAAGGATAAGCTAGGTGAGGTTTATAGTTACCAAGAAGATTGGGATAATGCTATAGCTATTTATGAGGAACTTACAGAGTTGAAGCCTAAAAATGCAGATTACCAATATAAGTATGGGGGTGTTTTAGGTAAAAAAGCGCTGTCTAGTAGTAAATTTACAGCTTTAATGATTGTTGGAGACATGAAGCGAGCATTTATAAATGCAGCTGAATTAAACGCTACGCATATTGGTGCAAGGTGGGCCTTGGTAGATGTATTTATTAGTTTGCCTAAAATTATAGGAGGTAGTACCCCTAAAGCATATAAGTATGCAAAGGAATTAAAAGCTATATCTCCTATAGATGGTTATTTTGCATTAGGGTATGTTTATGAGTACGATGATAAACCAGAAGAGGCAAAGGAACAATATTTAGAAGGTTTTAAATTAGTAGCATCTTACGGGCAAATAAATAGAAATCAATTACACTACCAAATAGGCAAAGTGAGTTCTGATTATGGAATAGAATTAGATTTGGGTATTTTTCATATGAAAAAATATATTAAGAAATTTTCTGTAAAAGATGGTGTTCCTTTAGAATGGGCTTACTATAGAATAGCAAAAATATACCGACAAAAAAGGGATAAGCAGCAAGCAACTATTTGGATAGAAAAAGCACTTTCTGAAAAAACCGATTTTAAACTGGCTATAGAAGAGAAAGTGCTTATAGAAAATCTTTAGTGTTTATTTTGAGAAATCTAGATTAATAGGTTTTTTATTAGGATGAGGTTTGTCTACGCTTGTTTGTTTTGTTTTCAATTTATCAACAACTTCAAATTTTATGTTATCAAACCAAACTTCACCTTCTCCATTTAATAAAATACCATAGTTTAATTTACCGCTTTCTTCAGGAACATCTAGTATTATTTCATATTTAGCCCAGTCATTATCATTTTTTATGGGTCTATCTCGCATATTATCAAAACCTAAGTTTTTTCTTCCTTGTTTAGCATCAATTCGAAGCCACATGCCTGCCCATCCAGTTACATTTTTAGATTTAATATAAGCAGACATTTTAACTCTTTTACCTAGGTATTCGCTAGCACTACAGCTTTGCATAAGAGTCCCAAATCCTACTACTTTTTTATCTATTGATTTTAGAAAAGAACTACTGGGCTCAGTTTTATAAATAGATTTATCGAGTCCTATTTCATAACCATTTGGGTTACTCCCTGTTATAAACCATCCTTCTATTTTTTGTGCTTCAAGGTTATTAGAAAAAAGGAAAAATAACAAGGTTATAAATGTTGCTGTTAATGATAATACTGATAATTTTTTCATTGTATTTGTTTTTAAGTTAAATAATTCTACTATATATTCATAAAAATGAACGAGCCATTTTTTAATTACAGAATTTTTACCAGGTGTATTATTGGTAAAATTAGCCGATGAATTATACTCTAGATTAGAAAGTAAAACTTTTACAGTATGACTTCTTGGAGTAACTTTTGCAGATTCAATTCTTTGAATTGTACGTAAACTTAGGTTACAGCTTTCTGCCAGTTCTCCTTGGGTTAGTCCTTTGTTTTTTCTTAATTCTAAAACCTTTTTTCCTAATTCAGGTTGATTTATAATTTATCGATTCTGTACAAGAATATAATTAACTTCAATGATGAGCAAAAAGATAGTATGTCTTTAATATGACATTTACACGTCAATTTTATAACTATTTGTTTATCAGTGTTGTATTTTTATTTTGTAGTTTTTAAAGTATAAATTTAATAAAAAATATAAGTGTTTATTGTTTGTTAAAATAGTAAATTAATAATGTGAAGAATGAAAAGTGACTTGTTAATAATATGCTTGTAGCAAACAATAATTGAACCACTAGAATTGTCCAATTCTGCTTTGTAATTAATACAACAAAAGTTTTGTATGGTTCTAACTATTTTTAATAGGTTACTCTAATATAGATATACCTAGCAATAAAAGAGTTTATATATAGGAATCCCTGAGGATATAGAAAAATTAAATTGGCTATAAAGGAGAAAGAACTAATATAGGCTTTATAGGTCTAATAGCATTTTACCAAGTGAGCTTGTTTTTTGAATTTTTAATAGAATTCAGGTTTTATTAGTTGTGGAGTAAACCTTTGATTATTCATGTGCGAGAAATCAAAAAAAATTAATCTTTTGTCGTTTAATTTATCAATTCCAATTCTCTTTTTTTTAGTTAGTTCGGAGTAAGATTTTTTAAACCATGATTTAGATAAATGTTCTTTATAGTCATGTATGCCTTTACTAACCTCAATTAAAGTTAATTTTAAGTTTTCAGTTGCAAATGGTTTATTATAAAAAATAATATCGAACCGACCTATTGAGATAGAATCTCTTAAGTTGCTTTCTGGAATTTGAACATCAGTTTTTAAACTTGATGAAATATTTGGTTTTCCATTTTTTAAATATTGAAATGTACATAATCGTATTGAGTCTAAACTTTTTAATTCATCATCGAATAATATTTTCGAATCATCTATAAAACTTATAGAAGCATTATATCTGTAACATCCTCCAAAATCATTACTACTATCTTTTAAAATGAAATACTGAGATAATGCTTTTGACAACTTTTTTGTATCTGGATGTTTTTGAATATACATTCCATAATCAATATAGTTTCTTGAGTTTTTTGTTTCTAGCCAATCTGTTTCTTCAACGTTTTTACATTGAACTGCGAGTATAAAAATTAGAAAAAGTTTTAATATTATTTTCAAAATTCTTGTAATTAACTACAATAATAAACTATTCCCATTTTACAATTACAATTTCGCACCTTCTGTTTAATTCATGTTCTTCTTCAGAGCAAGAATCGTCGGTTTTACATTTTATAACAGGCTTTAGTTCTCCATAGCCAGTTGCACGCACTCTATTTGCTGCAATACCTTCTTTTATAAGATGAGTTCTAACAGAGTTAGCTCTTTTTTGAGATAGGTTTTTATTGTAAGTATTATTTCCACGCCTATCGGTGTGGGTGCCAATTTCGATTATCATGTTTGGATATTTATTCATGATATTTATAACTCTACTTAAGCGCGTTCTAGATTCTTGTCTTAAGTACCACATGTTATAATCAAAGTTAATAGGCTCTGTTTTTATAATTGTTTTTTCTTTTGTTTTAACAATAGCAGATTCGTTATTAATAGCACTTTTTATGCTTTCTTTTTTCTGTTTTAAAGCCTTCTCTTTTTCGGCTTTTTCTTTTTCGGCTTTTTCTTCTCTTTCTTTTTGCATTGCTATTTGCTGTTCTTTTTCTTTTTCAAAAAGAGAAAATAATTTTAAAGTAGCGTTATTTACTTTGTTTCGTTCTTTACTAGTATATACTATTTTAGTATTTGGTTCGTAGCCAATTTTACTACCTGTTATAGTATAGCTTTCGTTACAGCCTACTATAAATTTAAAGCTAGCATCTGCGCCTGTAGTAAACTTTTTCTTTTGTTCTTTATATACTATTTCTATAGAGCCAAAAGGGATGGGTTTTTCTGTGGTTTTATCTACAAGTATACCAACAATAGTTTGTTTGCAATCTTCTATTATTAATGGTTTTGTTTCTACAAATTCATATACATCATCACTTCCTTTTCCTTGCGGACGGTTAGATGAAAAGAACCCTTTTTTTGTTGCTGCTATTGTAGAGAAAGAAAAATCATCATAACTACTATTTACAGGTAATCCAATATTATCTGGTTTTTGAAATTTTCCATTTTTAGTAACAGCTATAAATACATCTAATAGTCCAAACCCAGGCAGTCCGTTCGAAGAGAAATAAAGGTTGCCATTGGCATCTAAAAAAGGGAATTGTTCTTTTTTATCGGTATTTATTTCTGTTCCTAAATTTTTGGGTTCTCCATAGGTGCCATCATTATTAATGGTTGTAGCGTAGATGTCGTAAGATCCATAACCGCCCTCTCTATCAGAAGAAAAGAAAAGTGTTTTTTCGTCTGGAGATAATGCAGGGTGTGCCGTAGAAAAATCATCGCCATTAAAAGGTAATTCCGTAATATTTTTCCATTCGTTATCTATAAACTCGGCTTTATAAATTTTAAGATTGCTTACTTTTTTGCCATCTGTTTTTTTCTTTCCTTTTATAAAATTGTTTCTAGTAAAATAAATAGTTTTTCTATCTTTTGTAATAGCTAATACACCTTCGTGCATTTTTGTATTAATATTTTTAGAAAGGCTTTTGCTTATAGTATCTCCTAAATGTATTTGTGTTAATGGTGCTTTGTAAAGGTCTAAATAAGCCTCGTTATTCCATTTATATACTTTGTTTAACAAGGAGGTTTCTTTTTTGGTAGCTGCAAAAATTAAATTAGAATCTATTGCTATAGCTCCAAATTCTGATTTGGCAGTATTTATACCTAAATTTTTAATATTAAACCTGTTACCTATTGCGCTTATATTTTCTATATAAATATCATGAGCACTTACTAGGTTTGCTTTTTCTTTAGCATCATTATTGTTATAATATTTTATAAGTGTTTCTGATGCTTTGGTAGTTTCTCCGATGGCTTTTAGCGCTTGGTTTAGTTTAAAATGATAGCTTTCGTTTACCGTATCGCCATAGTTGCTAATTAAATAAGAATACCAACGAGCAGCAGATTTCATGTCATAAGTATTGTAATAACAATCGGCAAGGTTTTTAATAAGTTTTGAGTTTTTATGGGATGTAATTAAGTTCTCGTATAATGGTATAGCATCACTATAAAAAGCACGTTCAAAATAGTGGTTAGCTCTTTTTAATTCTTGTTGTGCAAAGGTGCTTTGTAATAGCCCTAGGAATAGTATAAATAGAATATATTTTTTCATCGGTTGTTTTTTAGTAGAATCTAGGAGATTTATCGTAGCCTTTTTTAAGACCCAGTAGGTCTAAATCGAATAGTACAAATATTTCATGTGTACCAGAATTAAAATTACCTAGGTTAGATAATGTATAATCATAAGCATAGCCAATACGTAACATTGATGTTGCTTTTATGTTAAACATGCCACTAACTGCATCTCCGACTCTATAAGATATTCCGCCTTCAAATTTTTCATTAAATAAAACATTAACAGCCCCATCTATACTTAGCGGAGAACCACTTACTGTTTTTATTAAAAATGAAGGTTTAATTTTTAAATTTCTATTTAATTCGTACACATAACCTCCTGTAAAAAACACATGTATTTTTTCTGAACCAATAGCACTTATTCCATTATTGTTCTCTATGTGTTTTGTACTTAATAAATTAGGGGCAGAAGCACCTAAATACCAATTGTTGGTGTGGTAAAATGCTCCAATTCCAATATTAGGGAACATGCTGTTATTATTTTCATTAAAAGCATCATCATTCTGAAACTCTGGTAGCATAAAGCCGTTAAAATTAGTTTCAAAATTGGTGAATCCGGCTTTTAAACCTAATGAAAGCTTATGTTCATTATTTAGTTTTAATATATATGCAAAATCTGCATAAATATTATTTTCTTTTAAAACACCATCACCGATATCATCGCTTATAAAAGAAACACCTGTTTCTATTTTCTTGGTTACAGGAATATGGGCAAAAAACGATGCTGTTTTAGGAGCTCCTACGGCATTTTTCCATTGCGAACGGTATAGTGCGCCAATATTTATAATACCCAAATCATTAGTGGTGTAAGCAGGGTTTACTACACTTATGTTATACATGTATTGCGTATACTGAGGGTCTTGCTGAGAATAACCTAAAGCGCAAAATAGTATAAAGGCTAGTGTAAAATATATTTTTTTCATGAAAATTGGTTGTTTCTTAAAAAGGAGCTGTTATCTGTTTAAATAAAGTCTTCCTTGTTTTTTATCAAATCCTTCTCTATTGTAGTTTAGTATGTAGAAATAAACACCATTTGGAGCTACAGTATTACCGCCACTTTTTTGGTTGTTGCCATCCCATGATGGGTTATTTTTATCTCCTTTAAATAATAAATTTCCGTATCTGTTAAATATTTCAATAGTAAAATCTGGAAAAATCTCTACGATATTTGGAATAAAGAAAGTATCGTTTCTACTGTCTGCATTGGGAGAAAAACCATCTGGAATAAAGAAATTATAATCTTCAGGATTACAATTCGTAAGGTCTACGGTTACAGCCATTCTTTCTGGATTAATGCAGCCAGTTGTAGTATCATAACTTTCCGCATAGTACATTGTTTTATCTATAAGTAAATCGTTTAAAGATAAAGCTGTAGTAGCGGTAGGGCTATTAAACCAATCTACCTCTATAGAAGTATTTATAACCAAATCTTGTAATGTGGCAATAGTTGGTTCATCTATAGAGCATAGCGCAACGTTTAAAAATTCTAAAGAAATAGAAGAAGGGGAGATAATACTTGGTGTAATTTCTAGTCGGTTACTACTTTCGCAACCGTTAGTTAATTGTTCTACAGCATAATAACTTTGTCCGTCTACCAAGAAATCATTTTCGTTTATAATATTACCGTTTGTTGGCGCATCATACCAAATAATAGTACCACTATTGGGAGCAGAAGCATTTAAGCTAGCTACAGTAGCATTTTCTACAGAACAGAAAACAGGATTAGTTTCTGTTGTTATTATGGTACTAGGTGTAAGTAAAAAAACAGTTACACTTATTTTTTCTGAACTTTCGCAGTTATTGTTTGGGTCTGTATTAGATATAAAATAATCTTCACTGTTTACTAATAAAGTAGATAGTGGTAGTGCTGTGGTATCTGTTTCATTATCGTAAAATGAAATTGTTCCTGTAGCTGTTACTTGTATATCAGATAAGCTAGGTCCATTAGTGTTAAAATCCAAGGTGCAAAAAGACTGATTACTATCTGCAACTGGTGCATCTGGAATACCTCCAATAGAAAACTCTTCTGTTAATTCAAAATCAAATTGTGTTCTACATAAAGTAGTGTCGTTTTGAGTACTTCTTAATACCACCTCGTAATTACCAACAGGTAGTGTGGTAATATCAACTACATAATCTGCTGTTCCTCCATTAAAAGTAACGGTATTATTTACGAGTATATCATTATTTTGTTGGTCTATAACTTCATAAGTAATAGTATAACCCCCATTGGCTAATACAGGAGCATCTACTATAACATCTACTCTTGTAGCATCACAATTATTATCAACTACTAAGTCTAAAGAAATATCTTCTGGATATGGAGTTATGGTAAAAGCTGTACTTAGCATACAATCTAGATTAAAAGCGCTAGGGATATTCATTGCAACAGTATAATCTCCTGCATCTGGTAAATTAGCAAATGGTATAGTAAAGTTTCCTGAGCCATTGCTAAAACTTACATTGGTTGCCGTGAAATTTGTGGTATTACTGTTAGGGTCTGTAATGGTATAATTAATATCGTGTGTGCTATTAGATAAACTTCCTAAAGGATCTAATAGGTTTGTTAATTGTATACTAGCATCGGTATCTGGACATATATTTGTAGCAGTAGCAGAAACGTTAGAAACTAACAATGTAGTTGGAAGAACATTAATATCTGAACAAATACTTCTTAAAGGTGATCTACCTGTTATTTCTGTAATTTCAACATTAACAAATTCATTAGGAGTAATCAGTGAAGGAGGAATAGTAAAAGTTCCAGAGCCACTACTTAAAGTAGCAGTTTCGTCTGTAGCGATATTTTGTCCATTACTATCTGTAATTCTATACGTAATATTATAACCACCATTTGGCATTGTAGATTGGTTATAGCTAAGGTTTATATTATAATCGGAACCTGTACAAAAGGTTGCAGCACTTAGAGAGCCTTCTAATACTGGTAAAATTTCTATATTTACTGTGGACGTTCCTTCTTCACATATAGGGTGTGTTGGAAATACAGTGTATGTAAAGCTATAAGTACCGTATCCATGATTGCTGTTTATTTCTTCTACATTAATAATATTATCATCTAGACTTGTTATTTGGTTGGTAAACTCTTCTGACCAAGTACCATTATCGTCTTCACCAGCTAAATAGTCTCTTAAATTTAAATTCCTATATATGGATAAGTCTTCATTGGTGCAAACAGTAAAACTTATTGGTGCGCCTGATGCTGGAGTTGGGTGTACTTCTAATATTACGGTAGATTGTTTACTAGGGCAGCTATCTACAATATCTACAGTATAGGTAAATGTATATACACCAGGACCAGCTCCCTGAGCATCAAAAATATTATTAGTAAGAAATTCTACCGCTTCTGGTGTTACTGCTTCCCATAATCCATTAAAATCTTGAACACGGTCATCTATATCACTACCTAAAAAACCATGCATATTTACATTAGAATCGTTACTACACGCATTAGCACTACCATCAATATTATTTTCTCCGGCATAGCCACCAAGATTTATAGTTATAGTTGCAGATTCTATTATTCCTCCACAATTGTTCGTATAAGTAAATGAGTGAGTTCCAGAATTGTTGATTCGCCATAAATTAACAGTCCCATTAATTGCATCTAATGCAACAAAATTAGCAGGGTTTGTAGTAGACCAAATTCCACCAGCAGTAGGCGTACCATTAAGTTGTGCAAATAAATCGTAGGTTTTATAATTAGGGTCTAATTCTTTATCACATACAGTAACAGTATTATCACTACCAGCACATTGTGCGTAGGTAATAGTAGTATTAGCTAAAAATAAAAAGAAGAGAATACCTAAAATAAGGAATTCATGATTTTTTTTGATAGTCATTGTATTGTTTTGCTTTGGCAGGTCGAAAGTATGTTATTGGGAGCTTACGGATAAAAAATATGTTGTATAAGTTCGTTAAGAAGGTGTGAAAAGCATAATTGTTGTAAGAAATTTTCTTAATAAAATGTTTTTTTATCGATTTTTTTGGTTGATAAACCGATTTTTAATTTGATGATTTTAGCTATTTTAAAAATTAAACTTTAAAATGTATCGTTATCTTTATCCCAATTAATAAAAAGTACATGAATATTCATTTTATTGCCATTGGCGGTAGTGCCATGCATAATTTAGCATTAGCATTAAAACATAAAGGTTATACTATTACGGGGAGTGATGATGTTATTTTTGAACCTTCTAAAGGAAGATTAGAAGCTCAAGGTTTGTTACCCCATACTTTTGGTTGGTTTCCAGAGAAAATACATCCAGGATTAGATGCTATTATCTTAGGAATGCATGCCAAACCCGATAATATAGAATTATTAAAAGCGCAAGGGCTAGGCTTAAAAATATATTCTTATCCAGAGTTTTTATACGAACAATCTAAAAATAAAACTAGGGTAGTTATAGGAGGTAGTCATGGGAAAACAACTATAACTTCTATGATATTACATGTTTTAAACTATCACGATTTTGCTGTAGATTATATGGTAGGAGCTCAGTTAGATGGTTTTGATCGTATGGTACATTTAACAGAAGAGAACGATTTTATTATCTTAGAAGGAGACGAGTACCTTTCTTCTCCTATAGATAGGCGACCAAAGTTTCATTTATATCAGCCCAATATTGCATTGTTAAGTGGTATAGCTTGGGATCATATAAATGTTTTTCCAACATTAGATAACTATATAGAACAATTTCAGATTTTTGTAGATAGCATTGTAAAAGGAGGTAGCATTACTTATAATGAGGAAGATGTAGAAGTAAAGAAAGTGGTAGAAGCTTCTGAAAATGCCATTCGTAAATTACCATATACAACACCTGCCTATGAGGTAGAAGAAGGGCAAACCTTGTTAGAAACCCCTGAAGGTTTAATGCCGATTGAGATTTTTGGTAAGCATAACCTAAATAATTTAGCTGGAGCAAAATGGATTTGTCAGAATATAGGTGTAGATGAAGATGATTTTTACGAGGCTATAGCAACTTTTAAAGGGGCATCTAAAAGGCTAGAAAAAATAGCAGAGGGTAAAAATAGTATAGCTTATAAAGATTTTGCACATTCTCCTAGTAAAGTAGCAGCAACAACTACAGCAGCAAAAGAGCAGTATACAAATAGAAAATTGGTAGCTTGTTTAGAATTGCATACCTATAGCAGCCTTAATGCAGAATTTTTAAAAGAATATAAAGGAGCATTAGATGCAGCAGATGTAGCAGCTGTTTTTTATTCTCCAGAAGCGGTTAAGATAAAACAATTAGATGAGGTAACTCACGAACAAATTGCAAATGCTTTTGAAAGAAATGATTTAAAAATATTTACAGATGCAGCTTCTTTTAAAGATTTTCTTTTTAATCAATCATTTGATAATAGTACTTTGTTATTAATGAGTTCTGGTAATTACGGAGGGTTAGATTTTAATAAAGTAAAGGATTTAATAAAGTAACAAGATTATTTTGTTTCTTATATTTAGCCTATGCAAGAAAATTCTACTTCTTTTTCTATTAAAAATTGGTCCGATGATGATAAGCCAAGAGAAAAATTAGCTAAAAAAGGGAAATCTGTTTTATCAGATGCTGAGTTATTAGCTATTTTAATAGGTTCCGGTAATAGAGATGAGAGTGCTGTTGAACTTTCTAAACGCATTTTGGCTTCAATAAATAATAATTTAAATGAATTAGGAAAGCTATCTATTCAACAATTAATGCAATTTAAGGGAATAGGAGAGGCAAAAGCAGTTACTATTGCTGCGGCGCTAGAAATGGGTAGAAGAAGAAGAGGAGAGGCATCAGAAAAAATAACTAAAATAACAAGTAGTAAAGATGTTTTTGAGTTGTTGCAGCCTATATTAGGAGATTTGTCGCATGAAGAATTTTGGGTTGTTTACTTAAATAATTCTAATAAAGTATTACATACAGAGCAGCAAAGTAAGGGAGGTATTACAGGAACTTTAGTAGATGTACGTTTGGTTATTAAACAAGCATTAGAATATGGGGCAGTAGGATTAATACTAGCACACAATCACCCTTCTGAAACACTAAAAGTAAGTAACGCAGATAAAAAAATAACAAAAAAAATACAGTTAGCGGCAGAAGTTTTAGATATAAAAGTTCTGGATCACGTAATAATTACTCAGAAAGCGTATTTTAGTTTTGCAGATAATAATTTATTATAAGTATGTTACTTATCTATACTCATAAAATTACTCCTAGGTTTACCTATATAACAAAACACATATTTACAAATGTTTTGGGTATAGAAATTACGGCTACTACTAAAATAGAGGATTTTATAAAGCATTCAGGAGCAAAAATAACCTATACAAAGCAAGCATTACAAAATGAGTTTTTTATAAGAAGTAATGATTTGTTATTTGAACAAGGAATTAATGATTTAGAAATAAAAATAAGTAATTGGGATACAGTACCTTGTTTTTTTTCTACAGGAGAACGAAGTAATATTCCATTTGATATTTTTTCTGCTAGTTTTTATATGTTAAGTAGGTACGAAGAATATTTGCCGCATGTAAAAGATATTCATGGTAGGTATCCTTACAAAGAAAGCTTAGCATTTATTAATGGTTTTTTACAAAAACCTGTAGTAGATATATGGGCTTTTAAGTTATTAGATAATTTAAAAGAACGTTTTCCAGAATTAGAGTATAAAAAAAGAAAATATAAGTATACCTCTATTATAGATGTTACAACCTCTCATTGTTTTAAATATAAGGGTATTATTAGAACATTATCAGGAATAGTATTAGATACTGCTTATTTAAAACTAAGCAGAGTATTGCAACGTATTTTAGTTCTAGTAAATTATAAAAAAGACCCTTATGATAATTTTTCGGAATTAATAGAGAAGCATAAAGAATATGGGGTACAAAGTATGTTTTTCTTTCAATATGCAGATTATTCTACCTATGATAAAAACATATCTGTAAATAATAATAAGTTTAAATATTTAATAAAATCAGTTGCAGATTATAGTATTGTTTCATTAGCAGGGTCTTATGCTTCTTTAAATAATAGAGCGCTTTTAAAAGAAGAAAAGAAAAGACTTTCTAATGTTATTAACCGAAAGGTAAAAGGCATTAGATTGCGCTATAATAGAGTAGATGTCCCCGATAGTTATAGAGATTTAGTAGAGGCAGAATTTACCGAAGACTATACAATGGGCTATACACATGCTATAGGCTTTAGAGCAGGTACTAGTACTCCTTTTTATTTTTATGATATTAGTTTAGAAGTACAGCATCCTATAAAAGTACACCCGTTTGCAGTTCATGATTATGCCTTGGCAGACTATAAAAAAGAAGAGCAAATTTTAAATGATATAAATAGTTTATATAAAGAAGTGAGAAACGTTGACGGAAGTTTTATAAGCATTTTTTCAAATGAATTATTAGGAAATACTCGTAAGCTTAATTGGAAGAAAATTTATTATAAAATATTAAATAATTTTAATGTTTAAGAATACTATTACAGATGTTTTTTTTGATTTAGACCATACACTATGGGATTTTGAAAAGAATTCGGCACTTACTTATCAAAAAATATTTAAAGAAAATAAGATTAAGTTAGTTTTATCAGACTTTTTAAAAGTGTATGTTCCAAATAATATTGCTTTTTGGAAATTATATAGAGAAGATAAAATTACATCAGAAGAATTACGCTACCAACGCTTAAAAACAACATTTGATCAGCTTGGATATCATATATCAGATGCAGATATCCATGTTTTATCAAATCAATATATTCAGTATTTATCTATCTACAATCATTTATTTCCAAATGCTATAGAGGTTTTAGACTATTTAAAATCTAAGTATAGCTTACATATTATAACTAATGGTTTTAAAGAGGTGCAACAAAGAAAATTAATAGCATCTAAAATTTTTTCATACTTTGATCAAGTTATAAACTCAGAAACGGCGGGAGTAAAAAAGCCAAACCCTATAATATTTAAAAAAGCTTTGGAATTAGCAAGAACAATACCAGAGCAATCTATAATGATAGGAGATAGCATAGAGGCAGATATTATAGGAGCAAAAGCGGTAGGTTTTCATGTATTACATTTTAATGCGCATAATGAAGCGAGGCACGAATATTGTGACATGATTACAAATTTAAATGAAATAAAAAATTATTTATAGAGTTATATATAGTTAAGTATGATGAGAAAATATTTTTATGATTAGTTCAATAGTAAAAAATAAAGTTTGTATACTACTTTTTAGCCTTTTTTTGGGTTTATTTTCGTGTTCTGATAAATTAGATTTTGACCAGGCAGATGATTTTAAAGTAACACCATCACTTGCTTCGAGTATTATTTTTATAGAGGTTCCAGAGTTCTTTTTTAATGCTCCATTTTCATCTACTTCGTATGCAAACGATTTTGCATTCGAAGCTTTTAATGAAGATTTATTTTCTAGAAGGGTTCTTAGTGGTATTATAACTTATGAAATAGAAAATACCACAAGTAAACCTTTGACGATAACTTTTGAGTTTATAGATGAAACAGGTATGGTACCATTAGACAAAGAAGAGTTTGTTATAGCGCCTGGGGCAACATTTAAAAGAGAATCGGTATATGGTCCAGGAGGAAAAAGCTTAGATATAATTGTAAATACGGCTAATATAAGACTTACGGCCGAAAATAGAGGAGATGATACTAGTGTTAATTTGCCAGATTCTAAGATAGTTTTAAAATCTAAAGCAGAATTTAAGGTAGAATTAAAAAAATGAAAAATTTTTTAGTAGTAGTTAGTATCTTATTTTCTTTAGGATGTATAAAATTATATGGTCAGCATAAGCAAATTATGTATGACTTTAAGGAAGTGCCACAATCAAATTTATTAAACCCCGGAATAGAGAATATGTATAAATGGTATACAGGTTTTCCTGTGTTATCAGGACTTTCTCTGGGTGTAGGTTCTAGTGGGATTGCTGCAGGCGATATTTTTGCTGATGACGGTATAGATATTACAGAAAAAATTAGAAATCAAGTAATTAATGGTATGAAAGCTAAAGATGAATTTAGCTTTACAAACCAAATAGAAGTTTTTAATATAGGTTTTAGAGGTAAAAATAATTCTAAAAATTACTATTCATTTGGGGCTTATAACGAATTTGATTTTATTACTTATTGGCCTAAGGATTTAGCAATTTTAGGATTCGAGGGTAATGCTGGTAATATAGGAAGGAGATTTAGTTTAAAGCATGTTAAAGCAAGAGCAGAATTATTAAATGTATATCATTTTGGAATTAATAAAAAGTTAAATCATAAATTAACAGTTGGAGCAAGAGGTAAGGTCTATTCAAGTATTATAGATGTTAATTCTTCTCATAACAAAGGTTATTTCATAACCAATCCAGGGCAAAATAACATTCTAGAAAATACTTTGGTGGCCGATATGCAAGTGAGAACATCTGGTATTAAAGAAATTGAAGATTCGTTAGATGATAGTATAGAAAATAATACGCAGAGCGTTCTTATTAATAGAGGTCTCTTAGGAGGTAACTTAGGTCTAGGGTTAGATTTAGGTTTTACCTATCATATAGATGAGCAAACAGTAATTACAGCAAGTGTATTAGATTTAGGTTTTATATATCATAATAATGCAGTGCAGAATTACACTTTAAAAGGAAGTGCAACGGTAGAAGGGATAGAAGTAATATTACCTGATGCATTAATTAACCCAAATGAAGATTTTTGGCAGGATTTGGTAGATGATATAGAAGAATTAATCCCTTTTGACGACAACAATAAAAGCTACATAACATTTAGGCCAACTAAGCTATATGGCTCTTACCGTTATAATTTTGAAAAGAGAAAACCAAAAGGTGATGGAGGTGATTGTAATTGTAATTATATGAAACCTCATAGCCTTAGAATAAATGATGTTTATTTAAATGCCATTGGCGGACAGGTATATGTAATAAATAGACCAAGAGGGCCACAAGTATCTTTAACTGGTTTTTATCAAAGAAAATTAGGGAACTTTTTAACAGCAAAGGCTACTTATACTGTTAATAAATTTTCGTTTTCTAATGTTGGTCTAGGAATTAGTATGAAAGCAGGTTATTTAAATATGTATTTAATGGCGGATAACTTATTAGCATACCAAAATTTAGCAAATAGCCAATATGCTTCTTTTCAATTTGGATTAAATATCTTACCTTGGAACAATAAAAGATAGCTTAATTTTGTGCATGGCATGGTTTTAGATTCATGTTTGTAAATAATTACTATAGTTATTGTGAATAATAAATATTTTAAAATGAAAATAGTTTTGACATACTTATTTATAATAAGTAGTTACATAGGAATGGCTCAACAGCAGTTGAATGACTATAAGTATATTATAGTACCTAAAAAGTTTGATAGTTTTAAAAAAGAAAACCAGTACCAAACTAGTACAATGGTAAAGTTTAGGCTTGTTCAGAAAAATTTCACAGCAGTATATGACGATAGTTTACCAGAAGACTTATTATTAAATAGATGTTTAGGTCTTACAATTGATTTAGAAGATTTATCAGGAATGTTATCGACTAAAGTTAAGTTAGTTTTTAAAGATTGTTCTTCTAGGCAAGTTTTCGAAACTGAAATAGGAAGAAGTAGTGCTAAAGAGTTTAAACCAGCCTATAAAGAAGCTATAGATAATGCACTTATGTCTTTACCTTTAGATTATAAGTATAAAGGAAAAGAACCATCAACGCCTATAAAGGTTAGTTTTAAAAATGATGTAAAAAAATTAGAACAGAAAAGGATAGTAGAGCAAAAGTCTACAAGAGAAGAACAGAGCTTTAAAAGTTTAGAGCCAAAACCATCGCAAATAAAAAAGGCAGTACCAGTAATATCAAATCATAATTCTCCAATAGCAAAGTCTAATGGAGCAGTATTATATGCACAAGAGATTAAAAACGGATTTCAACTGGTAGATAGTACTCCTAAGATTCAACTAAAAGTGTTTTTAACGTCTATTTCAGATTTTTATATAGCAAAATCAGATGATAAAGATGGTATTGTTTACAGTAAAAATGAGAAATGGTTTTTAGAATATTACAAAGGAGAAGAACTTATAATAGAAGAATTAAATATAAAATTTTAATTATAGCTCATATTTATCTTTCCATCGTTTACTTAAAAAATCTTTGATAACATTTTCTCGCTGATTATTTCCTGGTTTGTAAAAAGATGTTCCAATTATTTCCTTAGGTAAAAACTCCTCATCCGTAAAATTATTATCGTAATTATGGGCGTACTTATAGTCTTTACCATAACCAAGATCTTTCATTAATTTTGTAGGAGCATTTCTTAAGTTTAAAGGAACAGATAAATCACCAGTTTGCTTAACAGTTTGTTGTGCCATATTTATAGCCATATAACTAGCATTACTTTTTGCAGATGTAGCTAAATAAATAGCGCATTGGCTTAATATAATACGAGCTTCAGGGTATCCAATAGTTGTAACTGCTTGGAATGTATTGTTGGCAATAACTAGCGCTGTAGGATTTGCAATCCCAATATCTTCAGAAGCAGAAATTAACATTCTTCTGGCTATAAATTTTACATCTTCACCACCTTCTATCATTCTTGCTAACCAGTATACGGCCCCATTTGGATCACTACCTCTTATAGATTTTATAAAAGCAGAAATAATATCGTAATGTTGTTCTCCTGTTTTATCATAGAGAACTGTGTTTTTCTGAATTTTGTTTAATACTAATTCGTCTGTAATAACAATATCATCTTGCGCCTCAGATGTAATAAGCAGTTCAAAAATATTTAATAATTTTCTTCCGTCACCGCCTGAGAGTCTTAATAAAGCTTCTGTTTCTTTTAATTCTATTTTTTTTGATTTAAGATAGTCGTCTTGCTGTATAGCTCTGTCTAGTAAAGTTTCTAAATCTTCTTTGTTAAATGAATTTAAAACGTATACCTGGCATCGAGATAGGAGGGCAGGGATAACCTCAAAACTAGGGTTTTCTGTAGTAGCACCTATTAAAGTAACCCAGCCTTTTTCTACTGCGGCTAATAAAGAATCTTGCTGAGATTTGCTAAACCTATGTATTTCATCAATAAATAAAATAGGATTTTTAGTAGTAAAGAGTCCACCACTTTGCTTTGCTTTATCAATAACCTCTCTAATGTCTTTAACACCACTATTAATAGCGCTTAAAGTATAAAAAGGTCTATTGCTTTCATTAGCAATGATATTAGCTAAAGTAGTTTTGCCGGTACCTGGAGGTCCCCATAAAATTAAAGACGGGATTATCCCTTTTTTAATTTGATGCGTTAAGGATCCATTTTTACCAATTAAATGATGCTGACTTACATATTCATCTAATGTTTTTGGGCGTACTCGTTCTGCAAGAGGTTCATTCATACTATAAAAATAAGATAAAAAAAGGTATGACAATTTATCATATATAGCATTTCTGGCTAATATTTTGAATTAAAAATATTAAATTGAAGTAATGTTAAATACAACTCATTTTAAATATACACATTCAGTACTTGTTGTTCCTATGGTTGCAATTTTAATCATGTGGTTAGTATATTTAATAGAGCTTCGTTTGCATGTAAGTTTTAATAAGTATGGAATATATCCGAGAACTTTTTTAGGACTTAGGGGAGTGTTTTTTAGCCCTTGGATTCATGGTTCAATTGAGCATTTATATAATAATACGATACCTGTTGCTGTATTAACGTCTGCGTTAGCTTATTTCTATAGAAATATAACATATAAGGTATTACTATTTGGAGTATTGCTATCTGGTTTAATTACTTGGGGTATAGGAAGGCCTTCTTATCATATAGGCGCTAGTGGTGTTATTTATGTGTTGGCAAGTTTTATTTTCTTTAAGGGTGTTTTTACCAAACATTATAGATTGGTAGCTCTTTCTTTGTTAATTGTTTTTCTCTATGGCAGTTTATTATGGTATATATTTCCTGTAAAAGATAATATTTCTTGGGAAGGGCATTTAGCAGGAGCTATTACTGGTTTAGTGCTTGCCATTTTTGTAAAAGCAAGCATACCTACTCCCAAAAAATATGATTGGGAGAAAGAAGATTATAATGATGAAGATGATGAGTTTTTAAAACATTTTGATGAAAACGGTAATTTTATAGAAAATATTAATGAAGAACCATTAGAGGAAAATTCAATAAAAATTACCTACCATTACAAAGAAAAAAACACAGGTTTAGAATAAAGTTTTAATCCATTCTTTGCCTTACAGCCTCATATAAAAATACAGCACAAGCTACAGATACATTAAGAGATTCAATTTCGCCAAGTAACGGAAGTTTAGCAGCACTATCTGCTGCTTTAATAATTGATGGAGAAATTCCTCTATCCTCGGAACCCATTACTATTGCTGTTGGTGTTTTAAAAGAAACATCATAAATAGTATTGTCTGTTTTTTCGGTAGCAGCAATAACTTTAATTCCTGAAGCTTGTAAATAAAAAACAGCATCTTTAATATGGTCTACTTTGACTATTGGAACTTTAAATGCAGCTCCGGCAGAAGTTTTTATGGTATCAGCAGTTACAGGAGCAGCGCCTTTTTTTTGAATTATAATTCCGTCTACACCAGTACACTCAGCAGTTCTTATAATAGCGCCAAAATTACGAACATCAGATAGTTGGTCTAATAGTAAAAACAATGGAGTTTTGTCTTTTTTTTCTGTATTCTCTATTAATTCTTCAATGGTATAAAAAGTAATTGGGGATATGTTTGCTACTGCACCTTGATGATTGTTTTTAGTTAATCTATTTAACTTCTCAACAGGGACATAAGATGTGTTTATTCCATTCTTTCGTAATAAAACTTCTAATTCTTTAGAGATATCACCTTTAAGCCCTTTTTGTATAAAAACCTTATCTATAGGTTCATTAGAATTTATAGCTTCTATAATGGCACGCAAGCCATATATCTGAGTGTTTTTTTGCATGGAGCAAAGGTAAGGTTATAATTGTTTATAATAAAAAGAGGTTGCCTTTTAAAGACAACCTCTTTTGTAAAACGTTTAAATTAATACTTGTTATTGTTTAACCCATGTAGATGTTGCAGTCATAAAACCACTGGTAACTTCAACAGTCCATGTTCCATCTTCATTAACTGTTCCTGTGAATGTTATGTTATCTCCACAACAATCTGCTGAAGAACCACTTAGGGTTCCACAAACATCTGTTACATCTCCACCAGAAGCATCCCCACAGATACCAAAAGGACCACAAAATAATCCATCATAAACACCCCCAGAAAAATCAGATAAAGAATAAACTCCACCACCATTATCTGTTACGGTAACTGTATATTCGTAATTTGTAATTGGAGCTACTCCACAACAGCCAGTCCCAGAACTAGTTGCCAAATATGTTCCTCCTATATCAGAAGGACATGATACAGAATAATTAATTACTGATGTAAAAAGACCTGAGTTTTTAAGATTACCACTAAAATTATCAGTGCCGTCTGGGTTTATAATATTTAAAGTTCTACCATCTGCAGTGGTAAAGGAAGTTGTTATACTTAATATGTCACCAAGTTGAATATCATCAGTGGTATTAAGTTCTGAAAAAGCAGCAACAATATCATTAACAGAAACTGTAAAGTTTCCTGGTAATGTAGCATTATCAAATAAAACAGCATTGTATACTGATCCAGATGAAGCTCTATATACACCAATTATATTTGTGGATGCAGCTTCTCCTTGTGCTACATTGGCATTAAATGAAATATTAATATTTTCACCGTTATTAACTTTTACTAAATCTAAAAATGCATCAGTAGAAGCATCTTTTTCCATGTTAGGAATTACCCCACTCTCCAGAGTACGTATAGATTTCCCTCCATCATTATCACAAGAAAAATTAATTAATGTGATGGTTATTATCATAATAATATATCTAATTTTTTTCATATTTTTTTTTTTAATTATCCCAGAATATTTTATAAGTAGCAGGATCCTTTTGCGCAGGAGAATTGCTATTATTATTAATTTCAGTTGAAGGCCAATGTAATGATATTTGAAACGGGTTTCCTAAAGTTGTTTGTGTATCGTCTAAAGGCCATGCATCTCCATTATCCAATTGATATTCAGGAGAAGTTCCAAGAGGGTTTGCTAAAATAGGAAAACCAGTTCTTCTATAATCGGTATATTCATCAATAGGATCTCCAAAGGAAGCAACCCATTTTTGAGTCATAATTATCTCTAGTTTCTTATCAGCACTAGCAGCATCAAACTCAGTAATTATATTATCTATAAAATCTGAAGCTTCCATTGTATCTGCGACTGTAGGAATTGTTTGAGTGCTTCCATTTGCAGCAACAACTTCATCAACTTTTTCAAAAGCAGCAGTTATTGCTTCTTTAAGCTTAGCAGAAGCATCTCCACTAATTAAACCTTCTTGTATAAGTTCTGCTTGAATAAATAAGAACTCATAATAAGTTAACATTCTTTGTGGAGCAACACCCGTACCATTGGTAGCTGTGCCTCTTGCAAAGCCCATACCGTCATCATATCTTCCTCCACAAGGATAAATACCTGGGAAGGTAGCATCATTTTGTACTGCTCCATCTCTATCTGGGCTTATACTACCAAAACGAATTGTAAAGAAACCTGTTGATGAGTCCCAGTAGTCAGCTCTAGGATTCCCTGTAACTAAATCGCCTTGATCTCTTGGGAATGTGTTTGGAGGTAATTGATTTGCCCAGTAATATGGTATTCTAGGGTCTGAATTTCCAGTGTGAATATTTGGATTCATTCCTTTTAAAATTTCATAAAACCATGGGCTTACATAATGATCTACTTGTTGTTGAACGTATGAAGCTCTAAAAAGTTCATTTCGTTCATCAGCAGGAGTAATATTTGAGGTAGTAGTGAATTGAAAATCATCTGAAGAAGATTCAAAGAAATTATCTTCCGCAATTAAAGCATTTAATTCACCAGCATTAAACATAGAGGATAAACGAATTTGATTGTATAGTTTTAATTTAAGAGTGTTAATAAATTTAATCCATTTATCATCATCTCCTCCATAAAATAAATCGTCAGTACCAGGCAAAAGAGCGCCTTCTCCACTAGCAATATTTGCTTTTGCCTCATCTAATAAGTTAAATACAGCCATGTATACATCTTCTTGTTTATCAAAATTTGGGCTTACTATACCATCTACAAGTGAAGTTGCTTCTGAAAAGGGAACATCTCCCCATAAATCTACAGCTATAGAGCCTAAATAAGCTTTCATAGTTTGAGCAATACCTAAGTAAACTCTATTACCTGTTTCATCAGATTGACTTATAAGAGTTTCTATATCTGTTAAGCTAAGATATATATTTTGCCAATCGTTTCTGTAGGTAGTATTATCTGCTTGACCACCATATTGATCTTGTTCACTTCTTGAAACCAATTGGTGCATATATACAGATAAGACTTCACCACTAAATACCCTTGCGGCACCTATGTCTCCAATAGTTACTTGAATATTTGGTAATATTAAGTTTAAAGCAACATTTGTTGGGTTGTCTTTATCTTCATCGACATCTAAAAATTTATCGCATGCTACAGTAGTTAGCGCTATAAAAACAAGTAGATAATACTTGATATGTTTATTATATATTATATTTTTCATGTTTTGTTTTATTAAAATGTTACATTAATTTTAAATCCATATCTTGTTGCTGTTGGAGGAGAAGCTATTTCTACTCCTTGCAATCTAGATGTACCATGTGAGGTTACTTCAGGATCAAAATTTGTGTATTTTGGGACATTAGGAGCAAAATACCATAAATTATTTCCTATAGCACTAAATGAAGCTTTTCCGAAAGGTGTCTTTTTTAAGAGTTTAGCTGGTACATTGTATGTTAAGCTTAATTCTCTTAGCCTATATACAGTACCATCATAAACAGAAGCTTCGTCAACAGCATTCTGTCCAAAAGTACTACTTGATCCACCTCCTGTAAAATATAGATCATTAAAATCTACTTGTGTAGTGTTAGGAATTGGATTGTTGTTACTATCAAGAGTAATATTACCTTGGGCATCTGAATAGAAACCTGGAATAATAACAGTACGTTCTCTATCTTCCGTATCTTTGGTAACACCTCTACCTAATAATGATTGAATACTTGTAGACTGTATATCTCCACCTTTTCTCCAATCTACTTGAGCGCTCAGTGTTAAGTTTTTATATTTAATACTATTAATAAAACTCATTTTAAAGTCAGGGTTAGGGTCACCAATAATACCACTAGCTTCTGTACCTAAAGTTTCATTGTCTACTGAATTCCAAACATAACCAGTTGTTGGGTCTATAAGAAAGTTTCCTTCAGCATCTCTAGCGAATTTAGTCCCATAGAAAACACCAAATGGCTGTCCAGGTATTGCGTGTGGTACTTGGTTTCCATTTCCTTCAAACTGTATTCTCTCTAAACCTTCTACTAATTCTGTAACTTTATTTTTGTTTTGCGTAAAAGTAGTAAACAAACTCCATCTTAAATTTTCTGTTTGTATAGGAACAAGAGTTAAGCCAACTTCTATTCCCGTATTTTCCATTTCACCTATGTTGGTGTTAATAAATTGGAAACCACTAGAGAGTGGAACAGAAACTTGAGAAATTAAATCGGTTGTAACTTTCTTATACCAACTAAAATCTAGTATAATACGTCTGTTAAAAAATTCTAAGTCAGTTCCAATTTCAAATTCATTAGTAAATTCTGGTCTAATTTCTTGATCTCCTAATGCTATTCTATTTCCCACTACAGGAATAGTGTTAAAAGCATTTCCAGTAGCAAAAGTAGTATTTAAAAATTCTGCATCAGCAGCTCTACCAGCTTCGGCGTAACCAGCTCTTAACTTAGCAAATGTTAGTATATTACTATCTATGTTAAAAGCATCAGTAAGCACAAATGATGTGCTGACAGAAGGATAAAAGTAAGAACGATTATCTACAGGTAATGTAGAACTCCAATCATTTCTTGCGGTAGCATTTAAAAACAAAAAGTCTTTGTAAGAAAAGTTAACATCGGCAAATACTCCAAAGGTTCTTTGTCTTGCACTTCTGTCAAAATTAACAGCTTGTGTGACAGTATTTCTTAGAGATCTAATATTTGGAGAAATAAAAGTACTTCCTGTTAAAGCAAAATTCTCTACAGTGTTTTGTAGAACATTTGTTCCTAAAATCCCTGTAAAACCTATGTTTTTAGTTAATTCATAATCAAAATTAACTAAGAATGTAGACTCTATATCTTCATTAGTGAAGTCAATTTTTACAACAGAACCTCCATCGTTCAAAGAAGCTCTAGAGTTAGCGTCTCTTATTTGTCTTCTTTCAAGAATGTACTTGTTTATACCAACTCTAAAAGAAGAAGATATATGTTCGTTTATTGGAAAGTTAACATTAAAGTTACCAACTGTCCTATTACTTTGAGTTATAATTTGATCGTGTTCCCATGACCATAGTGGATGATCCCAACCTCCATTAGGGATAACAGAAGCACCATTTGCATCTTCATAAGGTAAAGATAAATCCCATGTTCTACCTAACCATAAAGCTCTTGCAAAAGAGGATGATGAACCTCCAAACTGGTTTTCACCATAAAATCCACCTACTTGATCGGTATTAGAAAAACTTAATGACCCTCCGATTGATATCCCGTTTTTAAGCTTAAAATTACCACCTGTAGAGATAGATGTTCTATCATAAGTGTTAAAAGGGATATACCCATCTTGTGCTAAATCTGAAATAGTCATACTAAATCCACCATCTTCACCACCATATGAAAGATTAACAGAATTATCAAATACAGCTCCAGTTTTAAATAAATCTCGAACATTATTTGGTTGTGCAACATAAGGTACTGTAGCGCCAAACAAGTCAGGAAATGCATTTAAAAGGTTTGGCCATGTCGGGATTGTTTCAAGAGCATCAAAACGTGCACCCCAAGAACCATTTGCATTTTGGTAGTTAAAATTTGTCCCATTACCATACGTATTTTGGTATTCTGGTAAATTAGCAATAGTTTCAAAATAAGTGCCAGAGCTAACGCTAACGCTAAGCTTCTTATTTGTGTTTCCATTTGGGGAACCAGATTTAGTTGTAATAACAATTACACCATTAGTGGCTCTGGATCCGTATAACGCAGATGCAGCAACACTCTTAAGGACATTTATGGAAGCAATGTCATTAGGGTCTAAACTAGAAAGACCTGTCTCATAACTACCACCACCCAGAGTTTGGTTGGAGAAATTTAAATTAGTATTGTCACCTGCTTGCGTATTATCATAGGCAACACCATCAACAATAATTAAAGGTTGAGTAGAACCACCAAGTGTAGTTTGTCCTCTAATATTAATTAAATTCGCTGCACCAGCAACACCAGTTGAAAAATTTACGTTAACACCTGCAACTTTCCCAGATAAAGAACGAATTAAATCAGGCTCAGAATTCTCTGTTATTTCACCAGCAGTAACTTTGCTTACAGCATATCCTAGTTTTTTTGGATTTCTTTTAATTCCAAATGCTGTAACAACTACTTCATCCAAAGATTCGGCATCTTCCTGCATTTGTACATTAATAGTGTTGCTAGTGCCAATAGCTTTTTTGAGCTCTTTTTGACCTAGGTATGAAAAAACTAATGTTTGGCCTTCATTACCTTTAATTAGATATTTTCCATCAAAATCTGTTTGTGTACCGTTAGTAGTGCCTTGTACTAAAATGTTAACTCCAGGCAAGGGTAGACCATCTTGATCTATTACTGTCCCTGAAATTGTTTTTTCTTGTGCAAAAGATATATGCACAAGAAACGCTAAGAATAGCGCTAGAATCCCATTCTTTTTTGTTTTCATTCTTTAATTATTTTAATTAGTCAACGACTAAATTCATAATTTCATGTTAAATAAACAAACTTAATTTAATAAAATATTAAGAAATTGTGAAATAAAACAACTTATCTAGTTCTTTTTGTTGGAAAATAACACATTCTCAATGTAAGTGGTTTACGGTTGTTAATTATTCAATTTTTTAAGAATTGTATCTTTATTACTATTTTTTTTATCAATTTAATTATTTTACCGTAAGTTTTTTCTTTAATTTATTTGTCCATGTCGGTTTAATTTTGAAGATTTATTTTTGGAAATAAAAAATATATGTAAAATAAGTTTGTGATGATTTGAATTATTCAGAAAAATTACTAAATTTGCCAGCCCTTAAAAGAGGGTAAAGTTTTATACATATATATTATAGTATGCCAACAATTTCACAATTAGTACGAAAAGGAAGAGTCTCAATTACTAAGAAGAGTAAATCGGCTGCTTTGGATTCGTGTCCTCAGAGAAGAGGGGTTTGTACGCGTGTATACACTACTACGCCTAAGAAACCAAACTCTGCAATGCGTAAAGTTGCAAGGGTTAGGTTAACTAACGGTAAAGAGGTGAATGCGTATATCCCAGGAGAGGGTCACAATTTACAAGAGCACTCGATAGTATTAGTAAGAGGCGGAAGGGTAAAAGATTTGCCAGGAGTTAGGTATCATATCGTTAGAGGTGCTCTAGATACAGCGGGTGTTGCTGGGAGAACTCAACGAAGATCAAAATACGGAGCAAAACGCCCTAAGAAGTAATTAAACTTTTTTAAAGAAAAGACATGAGAAAAAAACAGGCCAAAAAAAGACCTTTATTGCCGGATCCTAAATTTAATGATCAGTTAGTGACTCGTTTTGTTAACATGATGATGTGGGATGGTAAGAAGTCAATTGCTTTTAAGGTTTTTTACGATGCAATTGCAATCGTAGAAGAAAAGAAAACAGACGAAGAAAAAACTGCTTTGGAGCTTTGGAAGGATGCTTTGTCTAATGTAATGCCGCACGTTGAGGTAAGAAGTAGAAGAGTGGGTGGTGCAACATTTCAGATTCCAATGCAAATCAGACCAGACCGTAAAATATCTACAGCTATGAAATGGTTAATTAGTTTCGCTCGTAAGCGTAATGAGAAATCAATGGCTCAGAAATTAGCTGCTGAAGTTTTAGCTGCGGCTAAAGAAGAAGGTGCAGCGGTTAAGAAAAGAGTTGATACTCACAAGATGGCTGAAGCAAATAAAGCATTCTCTCACTTTAGATTTTAATCAGGAATAGAAATGGCTAGAGATTTAAAATACACTAGAAACATTGGAATTGCTGCACATATTGATGCAGGAAAAACTACTACTACAGAGCGTATCCTTTATTATACGGGTGTAAGTCACAAGATTGGAGAAGTTCATGATGGTGCTGCTACTATGGACTGGATGGAGCAAGAGCAAGAAAGAGGTATTACAATTACTTCTGCTGCAACTACATGTGAGTGGAAATTCCCAACTGATAATGGTAAAGCTGTAGCAGATACAAAAGGTTACCATTTTAATATTATTGATACTCCTGGTCACGTTGATTTTACTGTAGAGGTGAATCGTTCTTTGCGTGTATTAGATGGGTTGGTATTCTTGTTTAGTGCTGTTGATGGTGTTGAGCCTCAATCGGAAACTAACTGGAGATTAGCTGATAACTACAAAGTTCCAAGAATTGGATTTGTTAATAAAATGGACCGTCAAGGGTCTAATTTCTTAGCAGTTTGTCAGCAAGTAAAAGATATGTTAAAATCTAATGCAGTGCCAATTGTTTTAAATATTGGTGACGAAGCAGATTTTAAAGGTGTTGTGGATTTAGTAAAGAACCGTGCTATTGTTTGGCATGATGAAACTCAAGGTTCTACTTTTGATATTATTGATATTCCTGAAGATATGAAGGAAGAAGCTCGTAAATATCGTGCGTTACTTATTGAAGAAGTTGCTGCGTATGACGAGAATCTTTTAGAGAAATTCATGGAAGATGAAGATTCTATTACAGAAGAAGAAGTTCATGCTGCGTTAAGAGCTGCGGTAATGGATATGAGTATTATACCAATGATTTGTGGTTCTGCTTTTAAGAATAAAGGAGTTCAGTTTTTATTGGATGCGGTTTGTCGCTACTTGCCATCTCCTACAGATAAAGATGGTATAGTTGGTGTTAACCCAGATACGGAAAAGGAAGAATTACGTAAGCCAGATGTTAAGGAGCCTTTTGCTGCATTAGCGTTTAAGATTGCTACTGATCCTTTTGTTGGTCGTTTAGCTTTCTTCCGTGCATACTCTGGTCGTTTAGATGCTGGTTCTTATATATTAAATAACAGATCTGGTAAAAAAGAACGTATTTCTCGTATTTATCAAATGCACTCAAATAAGCAAAATGCAATTGAGTATATAGAAGCTGGTGATATAGGTGCAGCTGTAGGATTTAAAGATATTAAGACTGGTGATACTATGTCTGATGAAAAGAATCCTATTGTATTAGAATCTATGGATTTTCCTGATCCAGTAATTGGTATAGCTGTAGAGCCTAAAACTAAGGCGGATGTTGATAAATTAGGAATGTCATTGGCTAAGCTTTCGGAAGAAGATCCAACTTTCCAAGTTAAAACAGATGAAGCTTCTGGTCAGACTATTATTTCTGGTATGGGTGAGCTTCACTTAGATATCATTGTTGATCGTTTAAAGCGTGAGTTTAAGGTTGAAGTTAATCAAGGTCAGCCACAGGTAGAATATAAAGAAGCGATTACTCAATTAGCGAATCACAGAGAGGTTTATAAAAAGCAATCTGGTGGTCGTGGTAAATTTGCAGATATTGTGTTTACTATTGAGCCTGCTGAAGAAGGTAAAGTTGGTTTAGATTTCCAATCTACAATTAAAGGAGGTAATGTTCCTAAGGAATTTGTTCCTTCTGTAGAGAAAGGTTTCAAAATGGCAATGGCTGCTGGTCCTTTAGCGGGATACGAAGTTGATGCAATGAAAGTTACTTTAACGGATGGTTCTTATCACGATGTGGATTCTGATCAGTTATCATTCGAATTAGCTGCAAAATTAGGTTTTAAAGCTGCTGCTAAAGCTGCTAAAGCTGTGATAATGGAGCCAATTATGAAGTTGGAAGTTATTACTCCTGAGGAAAACATGGGAGATATAGTTGGGGATTTAAATAGAAGAAGAGGACAGGTGAGTGATATGGGTGATAGAGCTGGAGCTAAAACAGTGAAAGCAACTGTGCCATTATCTGAAATGTTTGGATATGTTACTACATTAAGAACATTGTCTTCTGGTAGAGCAACATCTACTATGGAATTTTCACATTATGCAGAAACTCCTTCAAATATATCTGAAGAAGTGATTAAAGCGGCTAAAGGAGTTGAAGCTTAAAATCTAAGAAAATGAGTCAAAAAATTAGAATAAAATTAAAGTCATACGATTATAACTTGGTAGATAAGTCTGCTGAAAAAATCGTAAAAACAGTAAAGACAACAGGGGCTGTAATAACAGGACCTATTCCTTTACCAACTCACAAGAAAATATTTACAGTATTGCGTTCTCCGCACGTAAATAAAAAGTCTAGAGAGCAGTTCCAATTAAGTTCTTATAAGAGATTATTAGATATCTATAGTTCTTCTTCTAAAACAATTGATGCTTTAATGAAATTAGAGCTTCCAAGTGGAGTAGAGGTGGAAATTAAGGTTTAAGCTTAATTTTCTTAATCGCAATTGTGTGATTAATTACATGTCCTGAGCGTTTCGCAAGGGAAAAACGGAAAAATACATTCAAAAGGGGTTGGATTATTTTGACCCTTTTTTAGTGCAAATAGTTTAAGAATAAATAGTAATAATTAATAAATATAATATGTCTGGGTTAATAGGAAGAAAAATAGGCATGACTAGTATTTTTGATGAGAATGGAAAAAATATTCCATGTACTGTCATAGAAGCTGGGCCATGTGTGGTTACCCAAGTCAGAACTGAAGAAGTTGATGGGTATAGTGCTCTTCAACTTGGTTTCGATGACAAGGCAGAAAAACGTGCTAATAAGGCTCAATCGGGTCATTTTAAAAAGGCAGGTACTTCTCCTAAGAAAAAAGTCGTTGAATTTCAAGGTTTTGATGAGGAATACAAATTAGGAGACACTTTAGGTGTTGATTTGTTTGTGGAAGGAGAATTTGTTGATGTTGTTGGAACATCAAAAGGAAAAGGATTTCAAGGTGTTGTTAAAAGACATGGCTTTGGAGGTGTAGGTCAGGCAACGCATGGTCAACACAATAGATTAAGAGCTCCAGGTTCTATTGGTGCAGCTTCTTACCCTGCAAGAGTATTTAAAGGGATGAAGATGGCAGGTAGAATGGGTGGTGAGAGAGTCACTGTTCAAAACCTTAGAGTTTTCAAAGTAGTTCCAGAGAAGAACCTTATAGTAGTTAAAGGTTGTGTTCCTGGTCATAAAAACGCTTATGTAACTATTCAGAAGTAATGAAAGTAGCAGTTTTAGATATTAAAGGAAAAGAAACAGGTAGGAAAGTAGAGCTTTCAGATGATGTTTTTGCAATAGAACCAAATAACCATGCTGTGTACTTGGATGTTAAGCAATATTTAACACACCAAAGACAAGGAACGCACAAATCAAAAGAGCGTGCAGAAATAGCTGGTAGTACAAGAAAGATTAAAAAACAAAAAGGAACAGGTACGGCTCGTGCGGGTAGTATTAAGTCTCCTGTTTTTAGAGGTGGTGGACGTATTTTTGGCCCAAGACCTAAAGATTATAAGCTTAAATTAAACAAAAATTTGAAGCGTTTAGCTAGAAAATCTGCTTTAAGTATAAAGTCTAAAGAGCAGTCGATTTTAGTTGTTGAAGATTTTAATTTAGAAGCTCCAAAAACAAAAGATTTTATCAATGTTTTAAAGTCTTTAGGCTTGGAAAATAAAAAATCTTTATTTGTGTTGGCTGATTCAAATAATAATGTATATTTGTCGTCACGTAATTTAAAGCGTTCCGAAGTAGTAACTAGCTCAGAATTAAGTACTTACAAAATATTAAATGCTAATAGTTTAGTGTTTTTAGAAGGTGCAGTGGGTGGAATTGAATCAAACTTAAATAAATAAGATACCATGAGTGTGTTAATAAAACCAATTATTACCGAAAAAATGACCGCAGATGGCGAGTTGTATAATCGTTATGGTTTCGTTGTTAACCCTAGTGCTAATAAAATTCAAATTAAATTGGCGGTAGAGGTTACTTATGGCGTTTCGGTTGAAAAAGTTAGAACAATGAATTATGGACCAGAGCGTAAAACTCGTTTTACGAAAACTGGGGTGCAGCATGGAAAAACAAATGCGATTAAAAAAGCTATTGTTGATGTTGCGGAAGGAGAAACAATTGATTTTTATAATAATCTATAAAGACAAAAAATGTCAGTTAGAAAATTAAAACCAATCACTCCAGGACAGCGATTTAGAGTAGTAAATGGGTTTGACGCCATTACTGCTGATAAGCCGGAGAAAAGCTTGCTTGCTCCGTTAAAAAAGTCTGGAGGTAGAAACAGTCAAGGAAAAATGACCATGCGTTACAAAGGTGGTGGTCATAAGAGAAGGTATCGTGTAATAGATTTTAAAAGAGATAAGCAAGGAGTTGCTGCTGAAGTAAAATCTATACAGTATGATCCAAACAGAACAGCTTTTATTGCTTTGTTGGAGTATGCTGATGCGGAAAAAAGATATGTTATTGCTCAAAATGGGTTAGTAGTTGGTCAGAAGGTTTCTTCTGGGGAAGGAGCTGCTCCTGAGATAGGGAATGCTTTAGCTTTAAGAGATATTCCTTTGGGTACAATAATTTCTTGTATTGAGTTAAGACCAGGTCAAGGAGCTGTTATGGCTCGTAGTGCAGGTACATTTGCTCAGTTAATGGCGAAAGATGGTAAGTTTGTTACTGTTAAGTTGCCATCTGGAGAAACGAGATTAGTTCTTTCTGGTTGTATTGCAACTATAGGTGCGGTTTCTAACTCTGATCATCAATTATTGGTATCTGGTAAAGCAGGTAGAAGTAGATGGTTAGGTAGAAGACCAAGAACAAGACCGGTAGCAATGAACCCTGTTGATCACCCAATGGGTGGTGGTGAAGGTAGAGCTTCTGGTGGTCACCCGAGATCTAAAAATGGTATTCCTGCTAAAGGATTTAGAACACGTTCTAAAACTAAGGATACTAGTAGATATATAATAGAACGTAGAAAGAAATAAAACTAGAAAGAAATGGCACGTTCACTAAAAAAAGGACCTTACGTTCACTATAGTTTGGATAAGAAAGTTCAGCAAAATGTTGAATCAGGTAAGAAAGCAGTAATTAAGACTTGGTCTAGAGCTTCAATGATAACACCGGATTTTGTTGGTCAAACAATTGCGGTTCATAATGGAAGACAATTTGTTCCTGTTTATGTAACAGAAAACATGGTAGGTCACAAGTTAGGAGAATTTTCACCAACAAGATCTTATAGAGGTCATGCGGGTGCAAAAAATAAAGGTAAAAAGTAAGCTATGGGAGTTCGTAAAAAACAAATGGCCGAAAGAATAAAGGCAGAGAAAAAGCAAATTGCTTTTGCAAAATTAAATAATTGCCCTACTTCACCTAGAAAAATGCGTTTAGTTGCAGATTTAGTAAGAGGTGTGCAAGTTGAAAAGGCATTAGCTGTATTGAGATTTAGTCAGAAAGAAGCTTCTCGTAAAGTTGAAAAACTTCTTTTGTCTGCTATTGCAAACTGGCAAGCTAAAAATGAAGATGCAGATATTGAAGCAGCTGAATTGTTTGTAAAAACAATTACTGTAGATAGTGGTAGTATGTTAAAAAGATTAAGACCTGCACCACAAGGTAGAGCACATAGAATAAGAAAGCGTTCCAATCATGTAACATTGGTTTTGGGATCTAAAAATAACACGGAGATTTAGTTATGGGACAGAAAACAAATCCAATAGGAAATCGTCTAGGTATTATCAGAGGATGGGAATCTAACTGGTACGGAGGTAATGATTATGGAGATAAGCTTGCTGAAGATGATAAGATTAGAAAATACGTGCATGCGCGTTTAGCAAAAGCAAGTGTTTCTAGAGTTATTATTGAGCGTACGCTTAAATTGATAACAGTAACTATAACAACTGCTAGGCCTGGTATTATTATCGGTAAAGGTGGTCAGGAAGTTGATAAGTTAAAAGAAGAGCTTAAAAAGATATCTGGAAAAGAAGTTCAAATAAATATTTTTGAAATTAAAAGACCAGAGTTAGATGCTAATCTTGTAGCTGCTAGTGTTGCACGTCAGATAGAAGGAAGAATTTCTTTCAGAAGAGCTATTAAAATGGCTATTGCTGCTGCAATGAGAATGAATGCTGAAGGTATTAAAATTCAAATATCTGGAAGATTAAACGGTGCTGAGATGGCTCGTTCAGAATCTTATAAAGATGGTAGAATTCCTTTGTCTACATTTAGAGCAGATATTGATTATGCTTTACATGAAGCGCATACTACTTATGGTAGATTAGGTATAAAGGTGTGGATAATGAAAGGTGAGGTATATGGTAAGAGAGAGCTTTCTCCATTAGTAGGTATGTCTAAAGGACAATCTAATAAAGGTGGTAAGTCTCAAGAAGGAGGAAAAAAACCACGTCGTAGAAAGTAATTTTTTAAAGAAAGAAAAGAATGTTACAGCCAAAAAGAACTAAGTTTCGTAAAGCGCAGAAAGGTCGTATGAAAGGTATCTCTGGAAGAGGTCACCAACTATCTAATGGCATGTTTGGTATAAAGTCTTTGGACTCCAATTTTATTACTTCACGTCAGATAGAAGCAGCTCGTATTGCTGCAACTAGATATATGAAAAGAGAAGGGCAGTTGTGGATTAAAATATTTCCAGATAAGCCTATTACAAAGAAACCTTTAGAAGTACGTATGGGTAAAGGTAAAGGTTCTGTTGAATATTGGGTAGCTGTTGTAAAGCCAGGAAGAATTATGTTCGAAATAGCTGGTGTTCCTTTAGTAGTTGCTAAAGAAGCATTGCGTTTAGCGGCACAAAAATTACCTGTGCAGACTAAGTTTATAATTGCTAGAGATTATTCAGCTTAATTTTTAATTGGAAATATTATGAAACAATCAGAAATAAAGGAATTATCAGTTGAGCAGTTGAAGCAAAATTTGGCTGAACACAAAAAACAGCATGCAGATTTAAAAATCGCCCATTCTGTTACTCCATTGGAAAATCCTCTTCAAATAAGAAAAGTGAGAAGAACAGTGGCTAGATTAGCAACAGAGTTAACAAAAAGGGAATTACAATAATCGTTTCTGCTTTATGGAAAAAAGAAATTTAAGAAAAGAGAGAATAGGAGTTGTTACTAGCGACAAAATGGAGAAATCAATTGTGGTTTCAGAAGTTAAACGTGTAAAGCACCCTATGTACGGTAAATTCGTGTTAAAAACAAAGAAATATGTTGCGCACGATGAAAAGAACGATTGCAATATTGGTGATACTGTTAAGATAATGGAGACTCGTCCATTAAGTAAAACTAAATGTTGGAGATTGGTAGAAATCATTGATAGAGCTAAATAATTATGTTACAGCAAGAATCTAGATTAAAAGTAGCGGATAATACAGGGGCAAAAGAAGTTTTGACTATTCGTGTATTGGGTGGTACTAAAAGAAGGTATGCTTCAGTAGGAGATAAAATAGTGGTAACTGTTAAAGATGCTGCGCCTAATGGAGGTATAAAGAAAGGAGCTGTTTCTACAGCAGTTGTTGTTAGAACAACTAAAGAAGTAAGAAGACCAGATGGTTCTTACATTCGTTTTGATGATAATGCATGTGTGTTATTAAATCCAACAGGTGAAATGAGAGGAACTCGTGTTTTTGGTCCTGTTGCAAGAGAACTTCGTGACAAGCAGTTCATGAAGATTGTATCATTAGCTCCTGAGGTGCTTTAATATATATCATAAGATGATTAAGTTAAAAATAAAAGTAGGAGATACGGTTAAAGTTGTTGCTGGAGATCATAAAGGTTCTGAAGGTAAAGTTGTAACTGTTGATAAAATAAAGAATAAAGCGATTGTTGAGGGTGTGAACTTAGTTTCTAAGCATGAGAAGCCAAGTGCAAAAAATCCACAAGGAGGAATCGTTAAAAAGGAAGCTCCTTTACATATATCAAATCTTTCATTAATAGATCCAAAGTCTGGTGAAACAACTAGAGTTGGTTACGAAGTAAGAGATGGTAAGAAGGTAAGGTTTTCTAAAAAATCTAATGAAGTAATTTAGTTATGGCTTACATTCCAAGATTAAAACAAGAGTATAAAGAACGCATTATTAAGGCGTTAGAAGAAGAGTTTGGTTACAAAAATGTAATGCAGGTTCCTAAGCTTGATAAAATAGTATTAAGTAGAGGAGTTGGTGCTGCTGTTGCTGATAAAAAATTAGTTGATCATGCATTAGATGAGTTAACTACTATTACAGGGCAAAAAGCGGTATCTACATTATCTAAAAAGGATGTTGCTGCTTTTAAATTACGTAAAGGTATGCCAATTGGAGCTAAAGTTACTTTACGTGGAGAGCGTATGTATGAGTTCTTAGATAGATTGGTTACTGTTGCGTTGCCAAGGGTAAGAGATTTCCAAGGAATTAAAGCTACTGGCTTTGATGGAAGAGGAAACTATAACCTAGGTGTAACCGAGCAGATAATTTTTCCTGAAATGAATATTGATAAAATCAATAGAATTAACGGAATGGATATTACATTTGTAACCTCTGCGGGTACAGATAAAGAAGCAAAATCATTATTAACAGAATTAGGACTACCTTTTAAAAAGAATTAGTATGGCTAAAGAATCAATGAAAGCCCGCGAAGTCAAAAGAGCAAAGACTGTAGCAAAGTATGCTGAAAAAAGAAAAGCTTTAAAAGAAGCTGGAGATTATGAAGCGCTACAGAAATTACCTAAAAATGCTTCACCAATACGTATGCACAATCGTTGTAAACTAACGGGAAGACCTAAGGGGTATATGAGAACTTTTGGTATATCTAGGGTTACATTTAGAGAAATGGCTAATAATGGGTTAATTCCTGGTGTTAGAAAAGCTAGTTGGTAAAAATATAATTGGCTAAAGGTTTGGATGTAATGCCAAAAACCATAGCCGCAAATTAATATAAATGAATACAGATCCTGTAGCAGATTATTTAACTCGAATTAGAAACGCAAGTAGTGCGGGGCATAGAGTGGTAGAAATACCAGCTTCTAATTTGAAAAAAGAAATGACAAAAATTTTATTTGATCAAGGGTACATCTTAAGTTATAAGTTTGAAGATGAAGCTGTTCAAGGTACTATTAAAATAGCCTTGAAATATGACAAGATGACAAAAGATCCAGTGATTAAAAAGATAACAAGAATAAGTAAACCTGGTTTACGTAAATATGTAAATTCTTCCGAATTACCTAGAGTACTTAACGGTTTAGGAGTTGCAATAGTATCTACATCTCATGGAGTTATGACTAGCAAACAAGCTAAGTTAGAAAATGTTGGTGGAGAAGTTTTATGTTACGTTTATTAATAATACTTTAAAAGAATTATAATAATGTCTAGAATAGGAAATAATCCAATAGCAGTTCCAGAAGGAGTTACTATAGATATAAAAGATGATGTTGTTACTGTAAAAGGTAAATTAGGTGAATTAAAACAAAACTTTTCAGGAGTTTCTATAGAATTAGAAGACGGACAAGTTTTGGTAAAAAGACCTTCAGATTCTAAAGAGCATAAAGCAAAACATGGTCTGTATAGATCATTAGTTTTGAATATGGTTAATGGAGTTTCAAAAGGGTGGACTAAAGAGTTAGAGTTAGTTGGAGTTGGTTATAGAGCAAGTAATCAAGGGCAGGTTTTGGATCTTGCATTAGGTTTTTCTCACAACATAGTAATGGAGTTAGCTCCAGAGGTAAAATTGGAAACAGTTTCTGAAAAAGGAAAAAATCCAATTGTAAAATTAACATCTCACGACAAACAATTGGTAGGTCAGATTGCTGCTAAAATTAGAGCTTTCCGTAAGCCAGAGCCTTACAAAGGAAAAGGTATTAAGTTTGTAGGAGAAGAATTAAGAAGAAAAGCAGGTAAATCGGCCTAATAATTAGTATTATGAAATTATCAAAGACTGAAAGAAGACTAAGAATTAGAAGGAGAATTAGAAAAGTTTCCTTTGGAACATCTGCTAGACCAAGATTGTCTATATTTAGAAGTAATAAAGAAATATATGCTCAATTAATTGATGATGAAAAAGGAGTTAGTTTAGCTGCTGCATCATCTAGAGATAAAGATCTTAGTACAGCTAAAGGAACAAAATCAGAAATAGCAGCCTTAGTAGGTAAAGCTATTGCAGATAAAGCACAAAAGATAGGTGTAGAAACAGTAGCTTTTGATAGAGGTGGTTGTTTATATCACGGAAGAGTTAAATCATTAGCAGAAGGAGCTAGAGAAGCTGGACTTAAATTCTAATAAATTATGTACCAAAAATATAAAAACGTAGAGACAGTTAAACCAGGAGGTTTAGAGTTGAAAGATCGTTTGGTAGGAATCCAAAGGGTAACAAAAGTAACAAAAGGTGGTAGAGCATTTGGTTTTTCTGCAATTGTAATTGTAGGGGATGAGAATGGTGTTGTTGGACATGGTTTAGGAAAGTCTAAGGAAGTAGCAACTGCTATTTCTAAAGCAATAGAAGACGGAAAAAAGAATTTAGTTAGAATTCCTTTAAATAAAGGTACTTTACCTCACGAACAAAAAGGTAAGTTCGGTGGAGCAAGAGTATATGTACAGCCAGCATCTCATGGTACAGGTGTTATTGCAGGTGGTGCGGTAAGAGCGGTATTAGAAGCAGTTGGGGTACATGATGTATTATCAAAATCTCAAGGTTCTTCTAACCCTCATAATGTTGTTAAAGCTACTTTTGATGCATTATTACAATTAAGAGGAGCTAAAACTGTAGCAGATCAGAGAGGTATCTCTTTGGAAAAAGTTTTTAAAGGATAAATAAGAATATTATGGCGAAGATCAAAGTTAAACAGTTAAAAAGTGCCATTAAAAGACCTCAGAATCAAAAGAGGACTTTAGAAGCTCTTGGCTTAAGAAAGATTGGTCATGTAGTGGAGCATGAGACTACACCAAGTATTCTTGGTATGATAGATAAAGTTAAACACTTAGTTTCTACTGAGGAAGCTTAATATATATTTTAAGATGAATTTAAGTAATTTAAAACCAGCAGAAGGCTCTGTTCACAGAGAAGGAAAAAGATTAGGTAGAGGTCAAGCTTCTGGAAAAGGTGGTACTGCTGCTAGAGGTCATAAAGGTGCTAAATCTAGATCGGGTTATTCTAAGAAAATTGGTTTTGAAGGAGGTCAAATGCCGCTTCAAAGACGTGTGCCTAAGTTTGGTTTCACAAATATCAATAGAAAAGAATACCAAGGGATTAATCTTAATAAATTACAAGATTTAGTAGATAGCGGTGTTGTTAAAGATGCTGTTACTATAGATGTAATTATTGAAAATAGATTAGCAGGTAAAAATGAATTAGTTAAAATTTTAGGCGGTGGTGAGTTAAAAGCATCTCTTAAAGTTTCGGCACATAAATTTACAGCTACAGCTAAAGCTGCAATAGAGGCAGCAGGCGGTGAAGTAATAAGTTTATAATATAATATATAGGTAGCACTACTATGAAGAATTTTTTTGATACGTTGGCAAACATCTGGAAAATAGATGAACTTAAAGGTAAAATTTTAGTTACACTAGGTTTACTTTTGGTTTATCGTTTTGGTGCCCAAATTACACTTCCAGGTATAGATACACAACAACTAGCGGAGTTGACATCGAATACAGGTCAGGGTATTTTAGGAGTTCTTAATGCTTTTACAGGTGGTGCATTTGCTAAAGCATCAGTTTTTGCTTTAGGGATTATGCCATATATATCAGCATCTATTGTAGTACAATTAATGGGTATTGCTATCCCTTATCTTCAGAAGTTACAAAAAGAGGGAGAGAGTGGTAGAAAAACCATTAATCAAATTACAAGATGGTTAACTATTGCAATCTGTATTGTACAAGCTCCAGCTTATTTATTTGGACTTAGTGCATTAGGAGTTCCAGATTCTGCTTTTGTTTTAGGTAAAGGTTTAGATTTTATGGTTCCTGCAGTTATAATCTTAGTTACAGGTACTGTTTTTGCAATGTGGTTGGGAGAAAAAATAACTGATAAAGGAATTGGTAATGGTATATCATTGTTAATAATGATAGGTATTATTGCAACATTACCTCAGTCTTTTGTGCAAGAATTTATATCAAGAACTACGAATAACAACGGAGGTCTTATGTTTATACTTGTAGAAGTTATCATATGGTTCCTAGTTATTTTAGCAAGTGTTTTATTGGTAATGGCAACACGCCAAATACCAGTACAATACGCTAGAAGAACTGCATCTGGAGAATATGAAAAAGGTTCTAGACAGTATATACCTTTAAAGTTAAACGCTTCTGGTGTAATGCCAATTATATTTGCACAAGCTATTATGTTTGCTCCAGCTGCAATCGGACGTTTATTTGAAGATTCTTCTGTTGGGCAATGGATGCAAGTTAATTTTAGTGATATGTTTGGATGGGCATATAATATACTGTTTGGATTGTTAATTATTATATTTACATATTTTTATACAGCAATTACAGTTCCAACAAATAAGATGGCAGATGACTTAAAAAGAAGCGGTGGTTTTATCCCTGGAGTTAGACCAGGAAAAGAAACTGGAGATTTTCTTGATAAAATTATGTCATTAATTACGTTACCTGGATCTATATTCTTAGCTTTGCTCGCTGTTTTACCGGCGATAGCAGTAAAACTTTTAGGAATTCAGCCTGGATGGGCTTTATTTTACGGAGGAACATCGCTTTTAATTATGGTAGGAGTAGCAATAGATACGGTACAACAGGTTAATTCATATTTGCTTAATAGGCATTATGATGGACTAATGAAAACTGGTAAAAATAGAAAAGTAGCATAAAGTATGGCTAAACAAGCAGCAATAGAACAAGATGGAAGCATCATTGAAGCATTGTCTAACGCAATGTTCCGTGTTGAATTAGAAAACGGGCATGTAGTTACAGCACATATTTCAGGAAAAATGCGTATGCATTATATAAAGTTATTACCAGGGGATAAAGTTAAGTTAGAAATGAGTCCCTATGATTTAACAAAAGCAAGAATTACATATAGATATTAAGCTAATAGGATGAAAGTTAGAGCATCAATAAAAAAGAGGAGTGCCGAGTGCAAGATTGTGCGTAGAAAAGGCAGATTGTACGTAATTAATAAAAAGAATCCTAGATTTAAACAAAGACAAGGGTAATTATGGCAAGAATTGCAGGTGTAGATATACCAAAACAAAAAAGAGGAGTTATAGCTCTTACTTACATTTTCGGTATCGGAAATAGTAAAGCTAAAGAGATTTTAGCTAAAGCTGAAGTTAGTGAAGATACTAAAGTATCAGATTGGAATGATGATGAAATAAGCCGAATTCGTGAGGCAGTTTCTTCATTAACCATAGAAGGTGAACTTCGTTCTGAGATTCAGTTGAACATTAAACGTTTAATGGATATAGGATGTTATAGAGGTATACGTCATAGATCTGGACTTCCATTAAGAGGTCAGAGAACTAAGAACAACTCTAGAACAAGAAAAGGTAAAAGAAAGACAGTTGCTAACAAGAAAAAAGCAACTAAGTAATAATTAGAAATTATAGTCTTTAGTCTTTAGACGTTGGAAGGAATCTGTTTGAAATTATAATGGTTTAGGATTCTAGCGACTATCAACTAATACTAAACACTAGAAAATTATGGCAAAGTCAAATACAAAAACGGCTAAAAAACGTAAAGTTATAGTAGAGTCTGTTGGTGAAGCACATGTTACCGCTTCTTTTAACAACATTATTATTTCTTTAACAAACAAAAAAGGAGATGTAATCTCATGGTCATCAGCAGGTAAAATGGGATTCAGAGGTTCTAAAAAGAATACTCCTTATGCAGCACAAGTTGCAGCTGAAGATTGTGCAAAAGTTGCTCATGAAGCAGGTCTTAGAAAAGTAAAAGTTTACGTTAAAGGACCAGGTAATGGTAGAGAATCTGCTATTCGTTCAGTACACAATGCAGGTATAGAAGTTACCGAAATTATAGATGTTACTCCATTACCACATAATGGATGTAGACCTCCTAAAAGAAGAAGAGTTTAATTAATATATAATCAAAAATAGCCCTAATAGGGCTATTTCTAGGAAATGTAGTTACGATTATCGAAGGATAAGCCTTAATTCATAATCACATTTCTAAATTTAAAGAAGATGGCAAGATATACAGGACCAAAAACTAAAATTGCTCGTAAATTTGGCGAAGCAATATTCGGAGACGATAAAGCTTTTGAAAAAAGAAATTATCCTCCAGGACAACACGGTAACAACAGACGTCGTGGCAAAAAATCTGAATATGCAATCCAATTAATGGAGAAGCAAAAAGCTAAATACACTTATGGTATTTTAGAAAAGCAATTCAGAAACTTATTCTCAAAAGCAAACAGAAGTAAAGGTGTAACAGGTGAAGTTTTACTTCAGTTATGTGAGTCACGTTTAGATAATGTTGTTTACAGAATGGGAATATCTACTTCTAGAAGTGGAGCAAGACAATTAGTATCACACAGACATATAACTGTAAATGGTGAGTTATTAAACGTACCATCTTACTCAGTAAAACCTGGTGATGTTATTGGAGTTAGAGAAAAATCTAAATCATTACAAACTATACAAGACTCTTTGGCAGCAAACAGTAGTGTATACGAGTGGATTACATGGAACACTGAAAAGAAAGAGGGTACTTTTGTTACTACTCCAGAAAGAATTCAGATTCCAGAAAATATAAAAGAACAATTAATCGTCGAGTTATACTCTAAATAAACAACACTGATCTAATTATGGCATTATTAAATTTTCAAAAGCCCGATAAAGTTATAATGATTGATTCTACCGATTTTGAAGGGAAGTTTGAATTCCGCCCTTTAGAACCTGGTTATGGATTAACTGTTGGAAACGCGCTAAGAAGAGTATTACTTTCTTCATTAGAAGGTTTTGCTATTACATCAATAAGAATAGATAAAGTTGAGCACGAATTTTCAGTTATCCCTGGTGTTGTAGAAGACGTTACAGAGATTATTCTGAATTTAAAACAAGTTCGTTTTAAACGTCAAATAGAAGATGTAGAGACTGAGGCAGTATCTATTTCAGTTAGTGGTAAACAACAATTAACTGCTGGAGATTTCCAGAAATTTATTTCAGGATATCAAGTACTAAATCCAGATTTAGTTATTTGTAACATGGACCCTAAAGTTAGTATCAATATGGAAATCATTATTGAGAAAGGCCGTGGGTATGTACCAGCTGAAGAAAATAAAAAATCGGGTGTTCCATTAGGTAGCATAGCAATAGATTCTATATTTACACCTATTAAAAATGTAAAATATAGTATAGAAAACTATCGTGTAGAGCAAAAAACAGATTACGAAAAATTAATTTTCGAAATTGTTTCTGATGGTTCTATAGCACCTAAAGATGCTTTAACAGAAGCAGCCAAGGTTCTTATTCACCACTTTATGTTATTCTCTGATGAGCGTATTACGTTAGAAGCAGATGAAATAGCACAGACTGAAACATATGATGAGGAATCTTTACATATGCGTCAGTTATTAAAAACGAAGTTGGTAGATATGGATTTATCTGTCAGAGCTTTAAATTGCTTAAAAGCAGCAGAAGTAGATACATTAGGAGATTTAGTTTCTTTTAACAAAAATGATTTAATGAAGTTTAGAAACTTTGGTAAAAAATCATTAACTGAGTTAGAAGAGTTAGTCATTAACAAAGGACTAAGTTTTGGAATGGATTTATCAAAATATAAATTAGATAAGGATTAAATAATCATATTTTGCTCTCCTATAAATGGATTTGGTAGCAAGATGATAAATTAGAAAAAATGAGACACGGAAAAAAGGTTAATCATTTAGGAAGAAAAACAGCGCATAGAAAAGCTATGTTAGCCAATATGGCATGTTCTTTAATAGAGCATAAAAGAATTAATACAACTGTAGCTAAAGCAAAAGCTTTAAAACAGTTTATTGAACCATTAATTACTAAGGCTAAAACTGAAAATAATCAGACAACAGAAAAAGGTACGCATAACAGACGTATTGTTTTTAAAAATCTTAGAGATAAATATGCTGTTTCTGAGTTGTTTGGTGGTGTTGCTGAAAAGGTAGGAGAAAGACCAGGAGGATATACAAGAATTATTAAATTAGGTAATCGTCTTGGAGATAACGCTGATATGGCTTTAATAGAGCTTGTAGATTACAATGAAATATACAGCGTAGGCAAATCAAAAGAAAAAGCTAAGAAATCAACAAGAAGAAGTAGAAGTAAAAAAGCTGCTGCTCCTGCTGTTGAAGCTGAAACTAAAACTGATGATTCAGAAGAATAAAAAAATGGTATTATTTTTTTAATATTCATAAAAGGATAGGCCTCGTAGTCTATCCTTTTTTTTATGTTAATCAATTAAATAATTTTTCAAGAATTAAATGAAATATCAAACTAAAAAGAAAGCGTTAATATTATTAGCAGACGGAACTATTTTTCATGGGAAATCTGTAGGAGATAAAGAAGGAACAGCCTTTGGCGAGGTTTGTTTTAATACTGGTATGACTGGTTACCAAGAAATTTTTACTGATCCATCTTATTTTGGACAGTTAATGGTAACTACCAATGCGCATATTGGTAATTATGGAACTAATAGTGATGAAAATGAGTCTGATTCTGTAAAAATATCAGGTTTAATATGTAAAAACTTTAGTTACGAGTATTCTAGAGATAACGCAGATTCTAGTTTACCAACTTTTTTAGATGATAATAAGCTTTTTGCAATATCTGATGTAGATACAAGAGCATTGGTAAGTTACATTAGAGATAATGGAGCTATGAATGCTGTAATTTCTACAGATGTTGATAATATAGCTGGTTTAAAAGAACAATTATCAAAAGTACCTAGTATGAATGGTTTAGAATTAGCTTCTAAAGTATCTACTAAAGAGCCGTACTTTTATGGAGATGAAAATGCTACGTTTAAAATTTCTGCATTAGATATAGGAATTAAAAAGAATATATTAAGAAACTTAGCTAAAAGAGGAGCTTACATAAAAGTATTTCCATACAATACTAGTTTTAACGAATTAAAAGAGTGGAACCCAGATGGCTATTTTATTTCTAATGGACCAGGTGATCCAGAACCATTAAATGAAGCTATTGCAACTGCTAAAGAAATTATAGCAAGCAATAAACCTTTGTTTGGAATATGTTTAGGGCACCAAGTAATTGCATTAGCTAATGGTATATCTACCTATAAAATGCACAATGGGCATAGAGGTATTAACCATCCAGTGAAAAATTTCTTAACAGGAAAAGGAGAAATAACATCTCAGAACCATGGTTTTGCTATTAATAGAGAAGAAGCAGAAGCAAATGCAGATATAGAAATTACACATGAGCATTTAAATGATCAGACAGTAGCGGGGATTAGAATGAAAGATAAGAATGTATTTTCTGTTCAATACCACCCAGAAGCAGGTCCAGGTCCAAATGATGCAACATATTTGTTCGACCAATTTTTCGATTTAATTAAAACAAATTCTAACTAAAACGTTATAGCTTTAAATTAAGGTTATTATATAGCGAATAGCATACTGTAAAGCCTATAGTTGTAGGTGTGGTTTTGTATATTTGCGGCGTAAAATTAACAATATTAAATAAAAGTAAATCATATGAGTATCATCGTTAATGTTCATGCAAGACAAATTCTTGATTCACGTGGAAACCCAACAGTAGAAGTAGATGTTGTAACAGAAAATGGCATATTAGGTAGAGCTGCTGTACCATCTGGAGCTTCAACAGGTGAGCATGAGGCAGTAGAGCTTCGTGATGGAGGTAAAGATTACATGGGAAAAGGAGTTTTAAAAGCTGTTTCTAATGTGAATGAGGTAATTGCTGAAGAATTAATAGGTTTTTCAATCTTTGATCAAAACTTAATTGATCAAACAATGATTGATTTAGATGGTACACCAAACAAATCTAAATTAGGAGCTAATGCAATTTTAGGTGTTTCTTTAGCAGTAGCTAAAGCAGCGGCAAATGAATTAGGAATGCCTTTATATAGATATGTTGGTGGAGTAAGTGCTAACACACTACCTGTACCAATGATGAACATTATAAATGGAGGTTCTCATTCAGATGCTCCTATAGCATTTCAGGAATTTATGGTAATGCCAGTAAAAGCTAAAAACTTTACGCATGCTATGCAAATGGGAACTGAGATTTTTCATAACCTTAAAAAAGTATTACACGATAGAGGTTTAAGTACTGCTGTAGGTGATGAAGGTGGTTTTGCACCAAATTTAGAAGGAGGTACAGAAGATGCTCTAGATTCTATTAAATTAGCTGTTACTAATGCTGGTTATACTTTTGGAGATGATGTTATGGTAGCTTTAGATTGTGCTGCAGCAGAATTTTTTGTTGATGGTAAATACGATTACAAGAAATTTGAAGGTGATTCTGGTGTTGTAAGAACAAGTGAAGAGCAAGCTGATTATTTAGCTGAATTAGCGGCTAAATACCCTATTATTTCTATTGAAGATGGTATGGATGAGAATGACTGGGCTGGTTGGAAATACTTAACAGATAAGATAGGAGATAAAGTGCAATTAGTTGGTGATGATTTATTTGTTACTAATGTAGAGCGTTTATCTCGTGGTATTAAAGAAAATATAGCAAACTCTATTTTAATTAAAGTAAACCAAATAGGTACGCTTACAGAAACTATATCTGCTGTTAATATGGCACATAATGCTGGGTATACATCTGTAATGTCTCACCGTTCTGGAGAAACAGAAGATAATACAATTGCAGATTTAGCTGTTGCATTAAATACTGGGCAAATAAAAACAGGTTCTGCTTCACGTTCTGATCGTATGGCTAAGTACAATCAATTACTTAGAATAGAAGAAGAATTAGGTAGTGTGGCATATTTCCCACAAGAAAATGCATTCAAAATAAAATAATACGAGTATTTTATTCGTTATGTAAAAGCCTTTCTAAATTTAGAAAGGCTTTTTTTATACAATTTCTTATTATAAAATTAATTGTAGTTAAAAATTAATTAATTATCTTTTTAACGTTGAAAGTATTAATATAAATATCCATAAAAATTTAATGAATAATTTTCTTTTTGTTGCTGCAGAGAACGATGCTATTCCTAAGTGTAAAGCAGGCGGAATGGGCGATGTTGTTAGAGATGTTCCTAGGCAAATATCCGAACGTGGAGATAAAGTGCATGTAGTAGTTCCTGCATATTCTAGATTACATGTAGATGGAATTTTTAAAGCACATTTGAACTTTCAGCTAAGAGGAATAGATTATTCTGCAGAATTATATGAGGTTGCGCCTAAAAAAGACATAAAGAATATACATCATTATGTAATACATCATCCTGAAATAGAAGCAGGTGATATAGCGCATATGTATCATAACGATCCAGAAGAACCTTTTTATACCGATGCTATAAAATATTTTATTTTTTGTACTGCTATCTCGGAAGCTATAAAAATTGGAGAGTTTGGTAAATTAGATATCGTTCATATGCATGATTGGCATACTAGTTTATTATTATTTTTAAGGGAGTACGATCCAAGGTATACTTTGTTAAAGGAAATAAGGTTCGTATATAGTATTCATAATTTAGCAATACAAGGAATACGACCTTTTGAAAATAATTATTCGTCTGTAAAAAATTGGTTCCCAAATATCGAATTAGATATAGACAAGTTAAAAGATTATAGATATCAGGATTGTATTAATTTAATGTCTGTAGGGATTAGATTAGCAGATATAGTACATACAGTGTCGCCATCTTACAAGGAAGATATTTTATTACCTAGCATTCCTCCAGAATTTATAGGAGGAGAAGGTTTGGAAAAAGATTTGTTAAAAGCAAATAGTGAGGGGCGTTTAATAGGTATTCTTAATGGTTGTAATTATAGTAATATACGAACTGCCAAGAAAAATAATTTGTACACTAATATTATAACAGCTATTTTTCAATGGTTACAACAAGAATCTAAAAAATATAAAGCGGACTTTTTAGCGCATACTGGAGAAAAAGTAGTAAAGCTTTTAAAAGAGCCACCAAGCTTTGTTTTTTCTAGTGTAGCACGTTTAACAGAGCAAAAATTTTATTTTTTTAAAAGGTCTCCAGATATACTTAAGTCAATATTAAAAAAGTTAAAAGAGATTAATGGTGTTTATCTGCTTTTAGGAACAGGAATACCCGAGTACGAAGAGTTGTTTAGAGAGATAAGTTATGAGAACGATAATTTTATATTTATAAACGGACAATCTGAAGACGTAATAGATTCTATTTATTTAGAAACAGATTTATATTTTATGCCAAGTTTATTTGAACCATGTGGTATAAGTCAAATGTTGGCCATGAGAAATGGAAATCCTTGTTTAGTGCACCATACCGGAGGATTAAAAGATACGGTGATAAATTTAAAAACAGGCTTTAGTTTTAATGGTGATACCTACGATGATAAAATTAAAAATATGTTAGAAACTGTAGATGTAGCTTTAACAACGTTTTCTACAGATAAAAATGCATGGAAACAAATAAAATCCAATGCCAAGAAAGTAAAATTTACATGGGAAAAATCGGTTAATCAATATTATACCGATTTATATTCAATAAAAATGTAATTTTTACCCACTAATAATTAAGAACTCACAAAAAAAAACTATATATCAATAGTTTTGTTAATAATGACTTAAATGGTCTGCAAAGGATTGTTAAGGTTGTGTGTTTTTCTTAAATTTACGCTTAGATTAAAATCAGTAAAACATTCAAATGTCAGATAAAGCAACTTTAGAATACAAAGGAGATAAGTATGAGTTTCCTGTTATTGAAGGTTCAGAAAATGAGCTTGCTATTAATATAAAAACATTAAGAGGTGCATCGGGTATGATTACCATTGATCCTGGATATAAAAATACAGGTTCATGTGAGAGCGCTATTACTTTTTTAGATGGCGAAAAAGGAATATTGAGTTATAGAGGATATTCTATTGAAGAGCTAGCAGAAAAAGCAGATTTTTTAGAAGTAGCTTATCTTTTAATATTTGGAGAGTTACCTAATAAAGAGCAATTAGATAAATTTCATCAAGATATAAAATCAGAATCTCATGTAGATGAGGAGATGAAGAAAATTTTAGACGGTTTTCCAAAATCTGCTCACCCAATGGGAGTTTTGTCGTCTTTAACTAGTGCATTAGTAGCTTTTAATCCTGAGAGTGTAGATATTTCTTCTGAAAAAGAAATGTACGATGCTATTGTTACTTTATTAGCTAAGTTTCCAGTGTTAGTTGCTTGGGCAATGCGTAAGAAAAAAGGACTTCCTTTAGATTACGGAGATGATAGTTTAGGTTATGTAGAGAACATTCATAAAATGATGTTTAAAAAACCAAACCAAGAATACAAGAAAAATAAAATAGTTATAGATGCATTAGATAAGCTATTAATCTTACATGCAGATCATGAGCAAAACTGTTCTACATCTACAGTGCGTATAGTAGGTTCTTCTCATGCTGGTTTATTTGCTTCTATATCTGCTGGTATTTCTGCATTATGGGGTCCTTTACACGGAGGTGCTAACCAGGCTGTATTAGAAATGTTAGAAGCTATTGAAGCTGATGGTGGAGATACTAAAAAATATATGGCTAAAGCAAAAGATAAAAGTGATCCTTTTAGACTTATGGGCTTTGGGCATAGAGTATATAAAAACTTTGACCCTAGAGCAAAAATTATAAAAGTTGCTGCAGATGAAGTTTTAAATGATTTAGGAATAGATGATCCTATTTTAGAAATAGCTAAAGGTTTGGAGCAAGAAGCATTAAATGACGAATACTTTGTAAAAAGAAAACTATACCCTAATGTAGATTTTTACTCTGGTATTATATATAGAGCATTAGGTATACCAACAGAAATGTTTACAGTAATGTTTGCTTTAGGTCGTTTACCAGGTTGGATTGCACAATGGAGAGAAATGCGTTTAAAGAACGAACCAATTGGTCGTCCAAGACAAGTATACGTTGGAGAAAATTTAAGACCTTTTGTAGCGGTAGAAAAAAGATAATAATATAAAGTATATTTATATAAAACCCCATTGTAATGTATTTGCAATGGGGTTATTTTTTTAGCATATATTTATGTTATAAATGAGTAATAATAACCCCAAACTTACATTGTATAATGTTGCAATTATCTATTATAAACGAAACAGCTACATTAAAAGCTGTTTTGTTGGGAACAGCTAAAAGTTGTGGTCCAGTTCCAAAACCAGAAGAAGCATACGATCCTAAGTCGTTAGAGCATATATTGGCTGGTACATATCCAAAAGAAAAAGATATGATATTAGAAATGGATGCTTTTGACAATGTTTTAAAAAAATATAATGTAAAAGTATACCGACCAGAGATTTTAGAAAATTGTAACCAAATCTTTTCTAGAGATATAGCATTTGTTATTGAAGATAAATTAATAAAAGCGAATATACTTCCCGATAGGGAAGAAGAACTAGAAGCAATATTACATGTACTAGATGAGATTAACCCAGAAAATATTATAACTCCGCCAAAAGAAGTGCATGTAGAAGGTGGCGATGTAATGCCTTGGAACAATTATATATTTATAGGAACTTACACAAGAGATGATTATGCAGATTATATTACAGCAAGAACAAATAAAGAAGCTGTAGATTTTATTAGAAGTACATTCCCTAATAAAACAATTAAATCTTTTGAACTTAGAAAATCTAATACCAATGCCAAAGAAAATGCATTACATTTAGATTGTTGTTTTCAGCCCATAGGAAAAGGCAAAGCAATACTACATAAAAATGGTTTTTTAATAGAAGAAGAATATAAATGGCTAGTATCTTATTTTGGAGAGGAGAATATTTTTGAAATAACAAAAGAAGAAATGTACAATATGTATAGTAACGTTTTTTCTATATCGCCAAAGGTAGTAGTATCGGAACGTAGCTTTACAAGATTAAATAATTGGCTTAAAGAAAAAGGGTTTATAGTAGAAGAAATTCCATATGCAGAAATTTCTAAGCAAGAAGGGCTATTGCGCTGTAGTACAATGCCTTTGGTTAGGTGTTAAGCTTAGTAAACTTAAGAATTAAATAGTATTAAAATAAAATTAACATTTTAAATTTTGTTTTGTAGACGAGTGGTCATAATTTTGATTAAGGTTTGAATAAATGACGAAGATGTTAAATAGTGAAGTAAAATCTGATTTCCTAATAGAAAAGGGAATAGAGTTGCTATGGTCCAAAGGTTATAATGGTACCAGTGTTAATGATATTGTAAAAGCTGCGGATGTACCTAAAGGTTCCTTTTATTTTTATTTTAAAAGCAAAGAAGATTTTGTTATAAAGGTTATAGAGAAATATTTTGATTGTCATTTTGGTCCGGCAAAGCAAATATTAAACAACAAATTAATCTCACCCAAACAAAGACTTTTAGATTTTCATCAGTATCGATATGATATGTTAAAGAATGAAATGGAATTTACCAAAGGTTGTTTGGCATGTAACATAGGAACAGAAATGTCTGATCATAATGAGAATATTAGGCAAGCAATTATGGTAAAAGAGCAACTGGTCTTATCTCTCATAGCAGATGTAATAAAGGAAGCCCAAGATTTAGGAGAAATTAATAAAACAATTAAAGCAGAAGATATGGCTGCTTTTATAGAAGACGCAGGAAAAGGAGCTATGACAACAATGAAAGAGATGAAGAGTTCTTACCCTATAGATAATTTTATGAATGTTATTAAAACAATCTTTATAAGATAATTTTTTTTGCAATTTGTGTAGATGACTGGTCAACTATAGTAAAATAATTTAAATAATTGTCCATTAATTAAAAATAGAATCGTCAATAAGTAAAAAAAGGTAATTACAGATTAATTAACAACAACAAACAACAAAAATGAATGCACTAAAAAAAATGGAAAAATCGTCCAGTAGCTTTGTAGCAAAATGGTCAGAATTTGTAATTAAGAATAAATGGATTGTTTTAGGTCTAACATTACTTTTAGCCTTAGGATTAGGTTCTCAAGGAAAAATGGAGTTTGATGGAGACTACCATGTATTCTTTAGTGAATCTAACCCCGAATTAGAAGCTTTTGATGCACTACAGGAAAAATACACCAAAGATGATAATGTTATTTTGGTATTGTCTCCTGATAATGAAAATGTTTTTACTAAAGAAAATTTAGTAGCTATAGAAGAGCTAACAGCAGAAGCATGGAATACACCTTATTCTTCTAGAGTAGATGCTATTACTAACTTTCAGCATACAAGAGCAGATGGAGACGATTTGTATGTAGATGATTTATCGTATGAGTCTTCCTTAAAAACAAACGAGGAAATAGCAGAAGTAAAGAAAAATGCATTAAAAGAGCCTTTATTAGTTAATCGTATTATTAATAAAGAAGGAAGTGTTACAGCAATAAATATTACGGTTAAATTGCCTGGGAAAGATAGTTCTAAAGAAATTCCAGAAGTAACGGCCTTTGTTAGATCTATGGTTGCTAAATTTAAAGATCAGCACCCTAATTTTAAGGTACATTCATCTGGTTTAGTACCTTTAAATACAGCTTTTTTTGAAGCCTCTATGCGAGATTTAATGTTAACAATGATAATGTTACTTATTGTTATTATAACAACATTTATATTAACCAGAAATATTTATGCAACGATAGCCACATCAATTGTAGTAATAGCATCTATTATTAGTGCAGTAGGTTTTGTAGGTTTAACAGGATTAAAATTAACGCCACCATCAGCAGTATTTCCAACAATGATATTAACATTGGCTGTGGCAGATAGTATTCATATTTTAATAACCATGTTGCAGAAAATGCGTATAGACGGATTAGATAAATATGCCGCACTTAAAGAAGCTATGCGATTAAATTTTATGCCAGTATTTATTACTAGTTTAACAACTATTATAGGTTTTTTAACCATGAATTTTGGAGACGTTCCTCCATTTTGGCATTTAGGAAATATAACAGCATTTGGTATGTCAATGGCTTTCCTTTTTTCAACAACATTATTACCAGCTTTAATGGCAATTTTTCCAATAAAAGCGAAAGTAAAAGTAGGAGATAAAAAAGAAAGGAAGAATGGTTATACAGCTATTGGTAATTACGTAGTTAAAAGCCCAGTAAAGCTTACCATAATTTCATCTGTAATTATATTAGGTTTAACATATTTAGCTACAAAAAATACATTTAATGATGAGTTTATTAACTATTTTGATGAGAGTGTAGAGTTTAGAACAGATACAGACTACATAAGCAAAAACTTAACAGGCATTTATAATGTAGAATACTCGGTGGCTAGTGGAGAAAGTGGAGGTATTAATAGCCCTGAGTACCTTTCAAAATTAAACGATTTCGAGGATTGGTTAAATAAGCAACCAGAGGTAATACATGTAAATGCTTTTAGCGAGGTGGCAAGGCGTGTAAACCGTTCTATGCATGGTGATCAAGAATCGTATTATAAAGTTCCTAGTAATAGAGAAGAAGCGGCTCAATATTTATTGCTATATGAGTTGTCTTTACCCTTTGGTTTAGACTTAAATAACCAAATTAACGTAGATAAATCTGAAACACGTGTTACGGTTACTATAGAAAATGTCTCTAGTGCAGAAATGATTGAGTTTTCTAAAAGAGGGGAAGATTGGTTAAAAAAGAATACACCAGAATATATGCATGCACTAGCGGTGAGTCCAACTTTAATGTTTTCTAAGTTAGGCTTTAGACAAGCAGATAGTATGTTTAAAGGAAATATAATAGCTCTTATTTTAATTTCTATAGTACTAATGTTAGCCCTAAGAAATTTTAAATTAGGATTGTTAAGTATTATACCTAATGTAACACCGGTATTAGTAGGTTTTGGAATTTGGGCATTATACAAAGGGCAAATAAACACGGGGATGGTTATTGTTTTTGGTATGACTCTCGGTATTATTGTAGATGATACAGTGCATTTTATGAGTAAGTTTTTAAGAGCAAGGAGAGAACTAGGTTATAATGCCTCGCAAGCAGTTGTTTATGCATTTGAAACTGTAGGGAAAGCACTAGTAACAACAACGATAGTTTTATTAGCAGGGTTTACCGTATTATCAACATCATCATTTGCGTTAAATAGTTATATGGCTAGGATAACAGTTATTATTATTGTTTCTGCACTTATTATAGATTTTGTATTACTGCCATCGCTCTTAATATTAATGAGTAAGAAAGAGAAAAATAATAATTACATAGAAGAAAAATAAACTAAATTTAAGTATACATAGATTAAAAGGGAATAAAATGAAAAGAGTAATATTTTTATCAATAGCATTATTAGGAGTATTAGTATTAAATGCACAAACTCCAGAAGAGAGAGGTTTACAAATAGCAAAAGCAGCAGAAAAAGCAGATTTAGGTTTTGGAAGTAGTTCTGTAGAGTTAAAAATGACTTTAAAAAATAAAAACGGACAAACAAGCGAACGTTTTTTATCTACAAAAACATTAGAACTTACAGAAGACGGGGATAAGTCTCTTATTGTTTTTAATAGCCCAAAAGATGTAAAAGGTACATCAACTCTTACGTTTACGCATAAAATAGGTTCAGATGATCAATGGCTATACTTGCCTTCTATAAAAAGAGTAAAAAGAATTTCTTCTAATAATAAATCTGGACCATTTGTAGGTAGTGAGTTTGCTTATGAAGATTTATCGTCTCAGGAAGTAGAAAAATATAAATATAAGTTTTTGGAAGAAAAAGGAAGTTTACTTATTGTAGAACAAGACCCTGTAGATCCTAAATCTGGATATACTAGAAGAATCGTTACATACAATAAAGACAAAGGGTATAGGATAGAAAAGGTTGAGTTTTATGATAGAAAAAATTCTTTATTAAAAACACTAACGTATTCAGATTATGTAGTGTATAAAAATAAATTTTGGAGAGCAGGTACTTTTCTTATGGTAAACCATCAAAGTAATAAAGAAACGCTTTTAAAATTTAGCGAGTATAATTTTGATGTAAAATTATCCGATGAAGATTTTTCTCAGGTTGCATTACAGCGAGCTGGTAAATAAGTAAACTAAACTTAATTATTAGGTAAGGTCAATAATTTATATGTACATGTATTGGGGGGCTATTTTGTTTTAATCCTATCAATATATATTCTTATTGATCTTACCTTTTTTACATATGATTTATGAAAAACAATAAGATTTTAGTTTTCTTTTTTAGTCTTTTTTGTACAGTTTCTGGGATAGCACAAAAGGAGGAAGAAAAAAAAATAAGCCAAGAATTTGAATTCGAAATAGCAGCGGAATATCGCTATTTTATAGATGAAGGTCAGTTTAATGGGCAAGAGAATCATTATCCATCTGTTTCCTTTCAGCCAGAGTATGCTTTAGATTGGAATAAGGGATATGAGAGTGTAAATTTTAAAGGTTTCTTAAGATTAGATAAAGACAAAGAGAGAACTCATTGGGATATTAGAGAGTTGTATTATCAGAAAGCAAAGGGAAATTGGGAGTTAAATATAGGTTTTAAAAAAGTATATTGGGGAGTTACAGAGAGTAATCACTTGGTAGATATAGTAAACCAAACAGATGCCGTAGAAACATTTGATGGGGAAGAAAAATTAGGGCAACCTATGGTACAATTTAGTTGGATAACAAATAAAATTGGAACCTTTGATTTTTATTATTTACCATACCATCGCAAACGTACTTTTCCAGGAGAAAAAGGGAGAACACGTTTTGGTGTTGTTATAGATAAAGATGATATCGCATATGAAAGTGGCGCTCAAGAATGGAGGCAAGATATGGCAGTACGTTGGAAACATTATTTTGGCATTTTTGATGTGGCATTTTCTCATTTTTATGGAAACGGAAGAGAACCATTATTTGTTTTTGATAACCTCGGAAATATAAATTCTTTTTATCCTGTAATTAACCAAACAGGTATAGAAGTGCAGGTTACGCACAGTGCTTTTCTTTGGAAATTAGAATCTATTTATAGAAATGCAAAAGCGCAAAAATTTATAGCATTAGCTGCTGGTTTAGAGTATACTTTTAGTAATATAAATGGCAACGGTTTAGATATAGGGGTTTTAGGAGAATATTTATACGATGAGAGAGATGAATTAGCCTTAAGTGCATTACAAAATGATGTCTTTTTTGGAAGCAGAATAGCATTTAACGATACACAGGACACTTCTATCTTAATAGGAGGTATTTTTGATATTGAAAAGAGTAGTAAAATTTTTAGCATAGAGGCATCTAGGCGTATAGCAAATAGTTGGACAGCTGAGGTAGAAGCTAGAATTTTTAATGATGTAGATACCAATGAGCTTATTTTAAGTAATTTTAAAAATGATAGTTTTTTAAGGTTATCAATATCTAAATTTTTTTAAAAGAACATTTACAATCAATAGAAGAATATACTTTTTAAATTATAACTTTACGCGTGCTTTAAGTTATATTTTTAATTAAAAATAGAATTGTAAATGAAACAGATAACAAACACCATATTAATGGTGCGTCCTATAAATTTTAGAAAAAACGAGCAAACAGTAGCTAATAATTTTTTTCAAAAAGATATAGATGCTGAAAATAGAGCAGTAAATACCCTAGCACAAAAAGAGTTCGATGATTTTGTTTTTGTATTAAAAGACAAAGGAGTAAATGTTATTGTTGTTAATGATACTGATGAATATGATACTCCTGATGCTATTTTTCCTAATAATTGGGTATCGTTTCATGCCAATGGTACAGTAGGTTTATATCCAATGTATGCAGAAAATAGAAGGAAAGAACGGAGAGAAGATATATTAGAAAAGTTAGAAGAAGAGGGCTTTCTAATAGAAAATGTAATGGATTATACTGCAGCAGAAGATGAAGCAGTATATTTAGAAGGCACTGGTAGTTTGTTGTTAGATAGAGTATATAAGAAAGCCTATTGTGCATTATCTGCAAGGGCTAATGAAGAGCTATTTATAGAGTTCTGCGAAGATTTTGATTATATGCCAGTACTTTTTACTGCAAACCAATCTGTTAACGGAAAACGTTCGCCTATATACCATACTAATGTTATGATGGCTTTAGCAGAGCAATTTGCAATTATCTGTTTAGATACTATAGATGATAAAAAAGAAAAGAAAAATGTGGTTCAGCATTTAAAAGAAAGCAAAAAAGAAATTATTACTATAACAGAGGAGCAAATGCATTGTTTTTCTGGGAATATGTTACAAGTTTTAGGGGCTGATGAAAAAAAGTATTTAGTAATGAGTTCAGCAGCGTATCACAGTTTAAAAGGAGCACAAATAAAGCAAATAGAAAAATATTGTAGTATACTACATAGCTCATTAGAAACAATAGAAACGTGTGGTGGCGGTAGTGCTCGTTGTATGATGGCTGAGGTATTTTTACCCAAGAATTAGATAGGTTTTATTTTAAGTATTAAATAAAAAAAGCTTCCCATAAGTGAGAAGCTTTAAACCAAAGTAACCTAATTACAACCAATAATTATTATTTTCAATGCTTTTGATTATGGGTTTACAAGCTTTTTTGTAAAAGACTTCCTATTGCTAGGAAGCCTTTTTAACCAAAGTAACCTAATTACAACCAATAATTATTATTTTCAATACTTTTGATTATTAGTTGTAAGTTTTCTTATAAAAGACTTCCTATTGCTAGGAAGCCTTTTTAACCAAAGTAACCTAATTACAACCAATAATTATTATTTTCAATAC
>CANLOV010000014.1 GCA_947492955.1 uncultured Cellulophaga sp.
TTTTTAACCAAAGTAACCTAATTACAACCAATAATTATTATTTTCAATACTTTTGATTATTAGTTGTAAGTTTTCTTGTAAAAGACTTCCTATTGCTAGGAAGCCTTCTTAACCAAAGTAACCTAATTACAACCAATAATTATTATTTTCAATACCTTTGATTATGGGTTTATAAGTTTTTTTGTAAAAGACTTCCTATTGCTAGGAAGCCTTTTTAACCAAAGTAACCTAATTACAACCAATAATTATTATTTTTAATGTTTTTGTTTCATACTAAAAAAATGCTAAAATCAATACAGATAATACAATAGCTAAAATTGTATCTAAAGAGATAATTACTATGGAAAGTAATCCTTTTAAAAACCCGTCTTTAAATGTTAGCTCGTTCATAATGGTTAGTGTTTATTATATAACTATATTTCTTAACTAATGTAAAGCTACAAAAAAATAAGAAAAAGACTACACATGTTGTTGTGAAAATTAAAAAAAATGTTGTGTAGATGTGTTTTATGTATTTCTCTCAGATTAAAAGTTAAATATTGATTTTAAGAAATCATATTTTTTGTAGGAAAAGAAGAAGTAATGAATATGCTAGTTATAAAAACTACATTATAAGGTTAAGTTCATTTAAGGGTAGTTGTATTTCTTATGATAGTGTTTAAAAGAAACCTAGAGCAGCTAATATTAAGCAAACAATTACTGCAATTATGATAAGAATTAGAACAACAACCATAACACTTAAAAACCCGTTTAAAATTTTAGATCCAAAAGTTGCATTTTCCATAATGGTTATATTTCATATAGTTTTCATTAAAATAACAAATAAATAACTAAAAACCAATAGAATAGGTTTTTCATTCGATTAACGGTTAAAAGATTAAGGTGTTCGGTATATCGTAAAAAGAATAGATATTTTTATTAATTAAGGCTCATAAGCTTTATACTAAAGCAGTGTTTGTTGCTTTATATAATCTAAAATAATATTACTAGCCCCAGTGTTTATAGAAACATAATCCTTATTTATTGCTCCTGTAGCTTTACAGAATTCTTTATCCATGTATAATTTATCTACAATAGGGTTAAAGTCAGAAGCACTAGTAACGGGTATAATTCCTTTTTTATCTACTAAATCCTTTGCTTCTTTAAAACCATCGAATTGGGGACCAATGATAATAGGAATACCGAAAACAGCTGGCTCTAGTGTATTATGTAAACCCGTAGCAAAACCTCCACCAACATATCCTATATTGGCATAACTATATATTTTGGTTAAAATCCCAATAGTATCTATAATAAGGACATCATAAGAAAAAATATCTTTATTATTTACCTCAGAATATAAAATACATTTTTTAGAAATAGCCTCTTTTAATTCCTGTATATGTGTTGGTTTAATATTGTGCGGTGCAATAACATATTTAAGAGATGTGGTAGAAGAGTTTATATACTGTATTAATAAGTTTTCATCTTGTGGCCATGTACTCCCTGCTATAAAACAAAGGTTCTTTTGCCTAAAAGAGTCCATAAAATCCAAAGAGTTGTCGTTTGTTAAAATTTCTGAAACTCTATCGAATCTAGTGTCGCCACTAACAGTAGTGTTTTTAATATCTATACTATTTAGTAGTTGTATAGATTTTTGGTCTTGCACAAAGATGTGTGTAAAATAGGATAAGCTATTGCGCATAAAACCTCCATACCATTTAAAGAATAACTGTTTTTTATTAAAAATGGCAGAAGTTAATAGGACAGGGACTTGTTTTACATTTAACGCTTTTAAAAAAGAAGGCCATATTTCATACTTTACAAAAATGACTAGTTGCGGATTAACAAGTTCTATAAATTTTTTTGCGTTGTATTTTGTATCTAAAGGCAAGTAACATACAAAATCTGCTATACTAGTATTTTTTTTAATTTCATACCCCGAAGGAGAGAAAAAAGTGACTAATATTTTATGGTTAGGGTAATTAACCTTTAATTTTTCTATAATAGGTAAGCCTTGTTCATATTCTCCTAAAGATGCTGTATGTATCCAAATAACAGTATCTTCGTTAGATATTTTTTCTTGTAAATAAGAAAAAGTGTTTTTTCTACCTTTAACAAATAATGCTATTTTAGAATTAAATAAAGCTATACCTTTTAAAAAAAAGGAAACAAGGTATATTACAATATTATAGATATTATGCACGTACAAATCTTTGCTGCTAAAATACGTTTCTTTAGATAAATTGATTATTGATAGTGTCTTTTATTTTGTAATTTTGTGAGACTAATTTCTACAAATGAAGAAAATTCAAATGGTAGACCTTAACGGTCAGTACCAAACTATAAAAGAACAAGTAAATACTTCCATTTCAAATATTTTAGAGACTTCCGCATTTATAAATGGACCAGAAGTAAAAAGTTTTCAAAAAGAATTAGAAACATATTTAGGAGTTAAACATGTAATTCCTTGTGCTAACGGTACAGATGCATTGCAAATAGCAATGATGGGTTTAGGATTAAAACCAGGGGATGAGGTAATTACAGCAGATTTTACTTTTGCGGCAACAGTAGAAGTAATAGCTTTATTAGGTTTAGTACCCGTATTAGTAGATGTAGAGATAGATACTTTTAATATAGATGTTGTTGCTTTAGAAAAAGCAATAACTCCAAAAACAAAAGCCATAGTACCCGTGCATCTTTTTGGGCAGTGTGCTAATATGGATGTTATTTTAGAATTAGCGAAAAAGCATAACTTGTTTGTTATAGAAGATAATGCACAAGGAATAGGCGCTAATTATATAGCTAAAGATGGTTCTAAACAAAAATCAGGAACAATAGGTAATGTAGGAGCCACTTCTTTTTTTCCATCTAAAAATTTAGGATGCTATGGAGACGGAGGAGCTATTTTTACAAACGATGATGATTTAGCGCATACACTAAGAGGTATAGTAAATCATGGGATGTATAAAAGGTATCACCATGATGTAGTAGGTGTAAATTCTAGGTTAGATAGTATACAGGCAGCTGTTTTAAGGGCTAAATTACCCTTATTAGATACTTATAATAGCAAACGAAGAAATGCAGCAAGAAAATATTCTAAAGCCTTTGAGGGGCAAGAACATATTGTTGTTCCTAAATTAGTAAGTAATTGTTCAGAAATATGCGATACCTGTGATTGTCATGTATTTCATCAATATACATTAAGAATTTTAAATGGAAAAAGAGATGCTTTAGTTCAGCATTTAAATGATAATGATATACCATGTGGCGTGTATTATCCAATTCCATTACATCTTCAAAAAGCATATGCTGATAGTCGTTATAAGGAAGAAGATTTTCCGGTAACAAATCAATTGGTAAAAGAAGTGATTTCTCTTCCAATGCATACAGAACTAGATGAAGAGCAGATAGCTTTTATCACAAATAAAGTAATTGAATTTATAAATAATTAGAATGAAAGTATTAGTAACAGGTGGTTTAGGATTTATTGGTTCTCACACCGTAGTAGAGCTACAAAACGTAGGGTTTGAGGTAGTAATTATAGATGACCTTTCTAATTCATCAGAAGAGGTATTAAACGGAATTACTTCTATTACTGGTAAGACTCCTATATTTGAAAAGTTAGATTTAAAGGAGAAATCTAAAGTAGAGGATTTCTTTAAAAAATATGATGATATAGAAGGTGTTATTCATTTTGCAGCTTCTAAAGCAGTAGGAGAAAGTGTAGAGTTACCATTACTATATTATGAGAACAATATTGGAACATTAGTATATATATTAAAAGAATTATCTAAGAAAGATAAAGCTGGTTTTATATTCAGTTCTTCTTGCACTGTATACGGACAAGCAGATAAAATGCCTATTACAGAAGACGCACCGGTAAAAAGCGCAGAATCTCCTTATGGTAATACCAAACAAGTTGGAGAAGAAATTATAAGAGATACCTGTAAAGTAACACCAAGTTTACAAGCAATAGCATTACGTTATTTTAATCCTATGGGAGCGCACCCAAGTGCTAAAATAGGAGAATTGCCAATTGGAGTGCCGCAGAATTTAGTGCCATTTATTACACAAACAGGAGTAGGTTTAAGAGAAAAATTATCTGTTTTTGGAGACGATTACCCAACTAAAGATGGTACTTGTGTTAGAGATTATATACACGTAGTAGATTTAGCAAAAGCACATGTAGTAGCATTACAGCGTTTGTTAGAAGGAAAGAATAAGGAAAATTACGAAGTATTTAACGTAGGAACAGGAACAGGTAGTACAGTTTTAGAGGTTATCAATAGCTTTGAGAAAGTTTCTGGTAAAAAATTAAATTATCAGATTGTAGATAGGAGAGAAGGAGATATTACAGCAGCTTATGCAGATACAGCTAAAGCTAATAATGAGTTAGGATGGAAAGCAGAATCTACCTTAGACGAAGCAATGAAATCTGCTTGGGACTGGGAAGTAAAAGTAAGAAGCTAATACACTTATATAGAATTAAGAAAAAGGTTTATCTGTTTTTAGGTAAACCTTTTTTGTTTTTTTAGAACTAATATACAATGTATGACACCTAATTTTTTAGAGAGTAACGAATTGCTAAAAAAAGCAACTGAAGAAAACTTGTTTGTGAATTTAGTTACACAACTACAGAAAGATTTTACGTTAGCAAATATTGATATTGAATTTTCTACAACCGCTTCTACAAAAGGTCTTTTAAATCAATTGCAAGAAAAAATATATTTTCTACTTCTAGAGAAATTTATGGAATATTTAAACCTTATGTACATTATAGATGTTCCAGAAAAGGCGTTTAAAGACATAAAAGAAGATGATATAGTTGAGGTGGCAAAACATGTTTCTTTTTTAATATTAAAAAGAGAATGGCAAAAAGTTTGGTATAAAGCTAAATATAGCAAATGAAAATATTGAAACATGTTTTAATTAAAGTAATGTTAATGAGGAGTTTGTAATTTGTTAAATATACCTTTGAATTGTCTCTATTAAACTTGGAAGTATAATAATTAGGTAACTTTTACCTAAAAACAGTTCATGGTTAATTAACAACAGCTGGTAGTTTTTAATCTACATTTGAAAAAAACGTAGTAAGTAAAAACTGAAAAATAATTTACGTTTGAAAAAATGTAAAGTATGAGACCTCTAAAAAATAGTTTAGTTCCTTTTATTCTTTTGTTAATAGTTCTTTTTCCTTTTAATTTCTTAGAAAAAGGCAAGCTAGTTTTAGAACTAAATGCCTTAAGAACATCCTTTTTAGATGCTTTTTTTATTAAAGCTAGTAGTATAGGTAGCGGATTTAGTATACTATTTGTGCTATTTTTTGTGATACTATGCTTTAGATTTAAATGGCTTGCTATTTTTTTATTAGCTTTTATTTTTCATTTATTTTGGATACTAATATTTAAAAATGGCTTTTATGATGGAGCGTTAAGACCATTGTTATATTATAGAAGTTTAGATCAAGAATGTTTGTTAAATCTTATAGAAGGTGTAAAGGTAAGACATGTTAATACATTCCCCTCTGGGCATACTACCTGTATATTTTATTTAGTATCCTTCTTTGCTTTATTAGCAAACAACAAATATTTAGCCTGGCTTTTAGCTATTGTAGGTTTATTTGTTGGAATATCTAGAATTTACCTAATACAACATTTTTTTAACGATGTATATTTTGGAATTCTATTTGGAACCATATCTTCAGTGTTGGCATATTATATAGTAACAAAATATCCAAAATTATGGCATCAAAATAAAATCCAAATTAATTTTTCTATAGAGAAAAATAAAGTGGAGAATCAAACTTTAAATGGTTAATACTTTTTAGATTAAAATAATCCGTTTATTTCGGCATCAATCTTATTAATAACAAAGCCTAAATCTTCTGGGTTATTAACAAAATCTATCTCATCTACATCTATAATTAAAAGCTTCCCTTTTTCATAGCTTTCAGACCAAGCTTCGTAACGCTCATTAAGTCTGCTTAAATAATCTATAGATATAGAGTTTTCATAATCTCTACCTCGCGTGTGTATTTGTTTTACCAAATTAGGAATAGAACTTCTTAGGTAAATTAATAAATCTGGTGCTTGTACTAAAGACTCCATTAACTCAAAAAGGCTAGAGTAATTACCAAAATCTCTATTAGTCATAAGCCCCATTGCATGTAGGTTGGGAGCAAAAATAAAAGCATCTTCATAAATAGTTCTATCCAAGATAGTACTCTTGCCACTTTCTCTTATCTGTAATATTTGTCGGTATCTACTGTTTAAAAAGTAAATCTGCAAATTAAAACTCCAACGTTCCATTTGGCTATAGAAATCATCCAAATAAGGATTGTCTACAACATCTTCGTAATGTGCTACCCATTTGTAATGTTTAGCAAGTAGTCTCGTTAAAGTTGTTTTACCAGCCCCTATATTTCCTGCAACGGCTATATGCATTTAAATAAAAAATTAATGATTAGAGTGATGCGCAATATACAACGATTCTTGGGTTAGAGAAAAAATAGTTGATGAAAAGTTAATTAAGTAATAATAATAGTATAATGTTTTTATATCGTAAACAAATATTTACCTTTGCGCCACAATTTAATGAGGAAAAATTTGACTGATTGCAACCTCGAAAAAAATGCTAAAGCAGTTGCAGCTGTAAATATCTATTTCAGTTTGTAATTTTCTTTATCTGTTTCCGTCAAAAAATCAGTCTTAAGTAATAAAATTAATAAACATTTATGTCGTATTTATTTACATCAGAATCTGTTAGTGAGGGGCATCCAGATAAAGTTGCAGATCAGATTAGTGATGCATTGTTAGATAGTTTTTTGGCTTTTGATCCAGAAAGTAAAGTAGCTTGTGAAACATTAGTAACAACAGGGCAGGTTGTATTAGCCGGAGAGGTAAAAAGTAATACTTATTTAGACGTTCAGAATATTGCTAGGAATGTAATTAACAAAATAGGATATACAAAAGGAGAATATCAGTTTAGTGGAGATTCGTGTGGAGTTATATCCTTAATTCATGAACAATCACAAGATATTAATCAGGGAGTAGACAGGGGAACAAAAGAGGAGCAAGGTGCTGGTGACCAAGGTATGATGTTTGGTTATGCTACTAAAGAAACAGAAAACTACATGCCTTTAGCTTTAGATATTTCTCATAAAATTCTACAAGTTTTAGCAGACTTAAGAAGAGAAGGCGAGGAGATTAATTATTTAAGACCAGACGCTAAATCTCAGGTAACTATTGAGTATTCTGATGATAATATACCACAGCGTATAGATACAATTGTTGTTTCTACACAACATGATGCTTTTAATGCAGATGATGAGCTAATGCTAGCTAAAATAAAAGAAGACATTGTTGCTATTTTAATACCTAGAGTAAAAGCGCAGTTACCAAAAAATATTCAAGCACTTTTTGATGATCAAATAACCTATCACATTAATCCAACAGGGAAATTTGTAATCGGAGGTCCGCATGGGGATACGGGACTTACAGGTCGAAAAATTATAGTTGATACTTATGGTGGAAAAGGAGCACACGGTGGTGGTGCTTTTAGTGGAAAAGACCCAAGTAAAGTAGATCGTAGTGCAGCATATGCGGCAAGGCACATTGCTAAAAATTTAGTGGCAGCTGGTGTATCCGATGAGATTTTAGTGCAGGTAAGTTATGCTATTGGAGTAGTAGAACCAACATCAATTTTTGTAGATACCTATGGTACTGCAAATGTAGATTTTAGTGATGGAGAAATAGCTGCAAAGGTTTCCGAATTGTTCGATATGCGTCCGTTTGCTATTGAAGAACGTTTAAAACTTCGTAACCCTATATATTTAGAATCTGCTGCTTATGGGCATATGGGTAAAGAACCTAAAACAATTACTAAAGTATTTGAGTCTCCTTATAATGGTAGAGTAGAAAAAGAAGTAGAACTGTTTACATGGGAAAAATTAGATATGGTAGATGCTGTTAAATCAGTATTTAGCTTATAAATAAATCGTATTAAATTTTAAAAAGAAAAGAACCTTAACGGGTTCTTTTTTGTTTTTAGTACATTTGAGTGACTAATTATATTGAGAATATGAAACATATAATATTACTGATATTTATAATATTAGGTGCTATTTCTTGCAAAGAAAAGAGCATAGTTTTAGAAGAAGACGTTTTTGTAAAAGAAAATTACGCAAAACAAGAGGTAGCCATTAAAATGAGAGATGGAGTAAAATTGCATACTACTATTTATACTCCTAAAGATACTTCTAAAGTATATCCGATATTAATGCAAAGAACACCCTATAGCTCAAAACCATATGGGGAGGGAAAGTTTAAAAAAAATATAGGACCTAATATTCATTTAATGAAAGAAGGTAATATTATAGTGTATCAAGATGTTCGTGGTCGTTGGTTAAGCGAAGGTTCTTATGAAAATATGCGAGCCTATATTTCTAATAAAAAAACAGATAAGGATATAGATGAAAGCTCAGATACTTATGATACTATTGAATGGTTAATTAATAATGTTGCGCATAATAACGGAAAAGTAGGTATTTGGGGAATATCTTATCCGGGGTATTATTCTACTTATGCAACAGTAGATGCGCATCCAGCTTTAAAAGCAGCTTCGCCACAAGCATGTATTGGAGATTTCTTTTTTGATGATTTTCATCATAATGGAGCTTATTTATTAAGTTATTTTAGAGCAACTTCCCTTTTTGGAACTAAAAGGCCCAATGGAGACCAGCCTATTGATACAGCTTGGTATTCTTTGCCTAAATTACCTTCAGAAGATCAGTATCAATTTTTTTTAGATGCAGGACCATTAAAAAATTTAGATTCCTTTTTTCAATATGAAATAGAAGGAAATACTAGCGTGGAAAATGATAGTTTGGTAGATGATTTTTTCTGGAATGAGTTAAAAGAACATCCTAATTACGATGCGTTATGGAGGAGCAAAGGCTTAATTCAACATTTAAAAAATGTAAAGCCAAGTGTTGCAACTATGGTTGTAGGAGGTTGGTTTGATGCAGAAGATTTATACGGGCCTTTAGAGACCTATAAGAACATAGAAAAGTATAATAAAGAAAATTATAATACACTTGTTTTTGGTCCATGGGATCATGGTGCTTGGGCACGTAGAAAAGGAAAAAATATAGTAGGTAATTATTATTTTGGAGATTCAATTTCAGAATTTTTTCAAGAGAAAATAGAGACTAAATTTTTTAATCACTTTTTAAAAGGAAAAGGTGATCATAATAGTGGCTTACCAGAGGCTTATGTATTCGATTCTGGTTTAAAAAAATGGAAAACTTATGATAGTTGGCCTCCAAAAGAGGTAGTGAAAAAAGAGTTTTTCTTGTCTGATGAACAAATTTTAAGTGAGCAGCAAGGTGTTGAAAAAGGGATTAAATTTATTAGTGATGTAAAAAAACCTGTTCCTTATTCTGAAGATATAAAGTCTGTATTTACGCCAAGAAAATATATGACAGATGATCAACGTTTTGCAGCTCGCCGTTCAGATGTTTTAGTTTATGAAACAGAAATTATGGAACAAGATGTAACATTAGCGGGTGATATATTAGCTAAGTTAAAAGTAGCAACTACAGGAACTGCTGCAGATTGGATTGTAAAAATTATAGATGTACACCCAGCAGATGAACCTACACATGAGCATATGCAAGAACATTTAAAAATGAGTAATTATCATATGATGGTGCGTAGTGAGGTATTACGAGGAAGGTTTAGAAATAGTTTTGTAAACCCAGAACCTTTTATACCAAATAAAAAAACAGAAGTAAATATTAAATTACAAGATGTTTTTCATACGATTAAAAAAGGGCATAAGCTGCAGGTACAAGTGCAAAGTACTTGGTTTCCGTTAATAGATTTAAATCCACAGACTTATGTAGATAATATTTTTAAGGGAGAAGAATCAGACTTTAAAACACAAACACATACTGTATTTACAGATTCTAGTATTGAATTTTTAGTTTTAAAGCCATAGAAAATGTAGAAAAATAATGTTTTTCTTGTTTTTTATGTGTAAAAAATAGGAGTTTCAATTTTTTCGTACTTATATTTGCAGTCGCAAGTTCAAACATATATTGAATAGTTATCAAGAAAGGTGGAGGGATTAGACCCATTGAAGCCTTAGCAACCCTCTGTCTACACAGAGAAGGTGCTAAATTCTACCAAAGTAAAATAAGCTTATGGCAGATAACGAAAAAACAATTGCTGTAAACAATTGTACTTTCTTCTTCATAACTTTTTGATTTTTTTTATACTGCAAATATTTGTAGTGTGCTGTTTAGCTTTTTTAATTATTAATTTTAGAAAAAAACAAAAATCATGAGTGATCAAAAAATTTCAACAAATGCTTTGCATGCAGGGCACGACACAACTTTAACAGGAGGAACAAGAGCTGTACCAATTTACCAAACCTCTTCCTATGTTTTTAATGATACAGATCATGCAGCGAACTTATTTTCATTAAAAGAACTAGGATTTATTTACACACGTTTAAATAACCCTACGAATCAAATATTACAAGATAGACTAGCGGCTATAGAAGGTGGTGTAGGAGCAGTTGTATTTGCATCGGGAACTTCTGCTATTGCAACAGGTTTAATGACTTTATTAAAAGCAGGTGATCATATTGTGGCTTCTAGTAGTTTGTATGGAGGTACATTTACATTATTGAATGTAACTTTACCAAGATTAGGAATTACAACTACGTTTGTAGATGCCTCTAACCCAGAAGAGTTTAAAGCAGCCGTACAAGATAATACACGCGCTTTCTTTGTGGAGTCTTTAGGAAATCCAAAGTTAGATGTATTAGATTTAGAAGCTATTGCTGCACATGCTAAAGCTGCTGAGGTACCTTTTATTGTAGATAATACGGTAGCATCACCAGCATTATTAAATCCTATTAAACATGGAGCGAATCTAGTAATCCATTCTTTAACAAAATATATAGGAGGGCAAGGGAATTCTTTAGGAGGAGCAATTATAGATGCAGGAACATTTAATTGGGCAAATGGTAAATTTCCAGAGTTTACAGAGCCTAGTGCAGGTTACCACGGATTAGTGTATCATGATGCCTTAGGAGCTGCGGCATTTACTTTTAAGTTAATATTAGAAGGTTTACGAGATTTTGGTGGGGCATTAAGTCCATACAATGCTTTTCAAATTATTCAAGGATTAGAAACTTTATCGGTTAGGATTAAGCAACATAGTGCAAATGCATTAGAATTAGCACAATGGTTAGAAAGTAAAGAAGAAGTTGCATGGGTAAACTATCCAGGTTTAGCCAGTAGTAAGTACAATACTTTGGCAAAAAAATATTTGCCTAACGGACAAAGTGGTTTGGTAACTTTTGGATTAAAAGGCGGTTTCGATGCTGCTAAGAAGGTAACAGATGCTACTAAAATATTCTCTTTACTGGCAAATATAGGAGATACCAAATCTTTAATTATTCACCCGGCAAGTACAACGCATCAGCAATTAACAGTAGAGCAACAAGCATCTGCTGGTGTAACACAAGATTTAATTCGTTTGTCTGTTGGTTTAGAAGATATAGAAGATTTAAAATCAGATTTAGAAGCAGCTTTTAAAGCACTTTAGTAAGTAGTTATTTAAATACTTTACAGAATTAATATAGAATAGGATTATGCTACATCATTTAAAAATAAATAATTATACCAATCATGGAGGTACAACTCAAGATCTAGAGTTGTCTTATCAACTGTTTGGTCCTAAACTGCATACAGCACCTATAGTATTGGTGAACCATGCACTTACAGGAAATTCTGATGTAGCAGGAGAAAACGGATGGTGGTCAGCACTAATCGGAGATGGTAAATGTATAGATACTCAAAAATATACGATTCTTTGTTTTGATGTTCCAGGTAATGGTCATGATGGTTTTGTAATCGATAATTATAAAGATTTTGTTGCTCAGGATATAGCAAAAGTATTTTTGTTAGGTCTAGAGCAGCTTTCAATTCAAAAGGTTTTTGCACTTATAGGAGGTTCTATGGGTGGTGGTATTGCTTGGGAAATGGTAGCGTTACAACCTAATTTAGCGGAGAACTTAATACCTGTAGCATCAGATTGGAAATCAACAGATTGGTTAATTGCCAATTGTCAAATTCAGGAACAGTTTTTAATAAATTCTAAACAACCTGTTCATGATGCACGTATGCATGCTATGTTGTGTTACCGTACTCCAGAATCTTTTAAAGAACGTTTTAAGCGAAGTACAAACGAAGAATTACAAGTTTTTAATGTAGAAAGCTGGTTAACACATCATGGAAAAAAGTTACAAGAAAGGTTTCAGCTTTCGGCGTATAAATTAATGAATCAGTTGTTAAAGACTATTGATATTACAAGAGGTAATAAAGATGCTTTTAACAGTATAGAAAAGAGTGCCACCAAAATACATATTATCGGTGTAGATTCAGATTTGTTTTTTACGGCAAAAGAGAATAAAGATACTTTTAAACAGTTGGCGCAAGTAAACAGTAATGTAACCTACGGAGAAATTAGGTCATTACACGGGCATGATGCTTTTTTAATAGAGTTTCAGCAAATGGAACAATTGTTAAAAGGGATTTTTGACCAACAAGGCAAGAGTAAACGTGTAAAGGTTTTAAAATTTGGAGGTAAATCTTTAGCCAATGGAGATGGCTTAAACCGTGTGTTAGATATTATAACTACTAAAGTTAAAGGCGGGGAAAATATAGCGGTTGTTTTATCGGCAAGAGAGAAAGCAACCAACCAATTAGAAGGTATTTTAAAGAAAGCAGCACAAGGTAAAACGTATACTAAAGATTTTGATGCTTTTAAAAAATACCAACAATCTAATATAGATGTTGAGTTATCTCAAGAGTTTTTAGATTTAGAAAAGTTGTTCGAAGGGGTTTCTCTTTTAGGAGATTATAGTGCAAAAATTAAAGACCAGGTTTTAGCCTATGGAGAGTTAATTTCGGCAAAGGTAGTTGTAAAATTACTGGGAGCCCAAGAAGTTAAAGCTAAATTAATAGATGCCAGAGATATTATAAAAACAGATGCAAGTTTTGGTGATGCTCAGGTTTTAGAAGCAATTTCTAAAGAAAATGTATTGTCCGAGATAGCAAAGTTGGCAACTAATGTGGTACCTGTTGTTACTGGTTTTATAGCATCAAATAGAGATAATGAAACAACTACTTTAGGTAGAAACGGAAGTAATTATACGGCAGCTTTGGTGGCAAACTTTTTAGATGCGGCTGAATTACAAAATTATACACATGTAGATGGTATTTATACCGCAAATCCAGATTATGTGGCAGATGCTAAAAAGATAGAAGAGTTATCATATGCAGAAGCTAATGAGCTTGCGAATTTAGGGGCAACAATTTTACATGCAAAAACAATAATTCCGTTAATAGAAAAGAATATCCCATTAAGGATATTAAATACTTTTAATAACGATGCAGAAGGAACATTAATAAGCGCTAAAACCAATAAGGAAGGAATAAAGTCTCTTTCTGTAATGGAAGATGTAGCACTTATTAATTTTGAAGGACGTGGCTTATTAGGGAAAGTTGGTGTAGATGCGCGTGTATTTAAAGCACTTAGCGCTAATAATATTAGTGTTAATATTATATCTCAAGGCTCTTCTGAGCGTGGTCTTGGCTTTGTAGTAGATGCTCAAGATGCTTTAAAAGCGAAACAAGTATTAACAGAAGAGTTTAGTACCGATTTTGAGACTAAAGATGTAAACATGATTACTGTTATCGATGACGTTTCGGTAATTTCAATAGTTGGTCAAGATTTAAGTTCGTTCCATAAGCCCTTTAATGCGTTAATAAAAAACCAAATAATTCCTTTACTATTTAATAATACGGTAACAGGAAAAAATGTGAGTTTGGTGGTAAAAAGAGTAGACCTATATAAAGCATTAAATGTAATGCATGGTCAGGTCTTTGGAATTAGTAAGAAAGTAAATATTGCTGTATTTGGACATGGAAATGTTGGAGGTACATTAATAAGTCAGCTACTAAAATCGGCTAAAGCTATAGAAGAACGTAAAGGAATTCAGCTAAATGTTTTTGCTGTTGCTAATTCTAAAAAAGTAATACTAAATAAAAAAGGAGTTACAAAAAAGTGGGAAAGTAATTTTGATGAAAAAGGAATTACATATTCGCCGCGAACCATTTTTGATTATGTAAAGAAGCATCATTTAGAAAATTTAATAGCAGTAGATAATACCGCTAGTCAAGAATTTGTTTTAAGTTATTTCGATTTAATAGCAAATGGTTTTGATATTGTATCGTCTAATAAAATAGCGAATACGCTAGATTTTGAGTTCTATAGTAAACTACGTTCAGAATTAACTAAAAATCAAAAGCAATATTTGTATGAAACTAATGTTGGAGCTGGTTTACCATTGATAGATACAATTAAGTTACTGCATTTATCAGGAGAAAATATTACACAAATAAAAGGAGTGTTTTCGGGGTCTTTAAGTTATATTTTTAATACGTTTTCTGAAGTTGATAGGCCTTTTTCTGCTATTTTAAAAGAAGCTATGGATAAAGGTTTTACAGAGCCAGATGCTCGTGAAGATTTATCGGGGAATGATGTAGGTCGTAAATTATTGATATTAGCAAGAGAATTAGATTTAAGAAATGAACTAGAAGATGTTCAGATAGAGAATTTAATACCAAAAGAATTGCAAAAAGGAACTGTTGATGCATTTTTAAGCAAATTAGAAGTGTTAGATGAGGTTTTTGAAAAAATAAAAGCAGCACAAAAACCAAATCATGTATTGCGTTATGTAGGCGATTTGTCTGGAGATTTGCAAAAAGAAATAGGAAATTTAGAAGTAAAATTAATATCTGTTCCTAAAGAAAGTGCTTTAGGACAAGTAAAAGGCTCAGATTCTATTATAGAAATATACACAGAATCTTACGGAGAAAAGCCTTTAGTTATTCAAGGAGCAGGAGCAGGAGCAGCAGTAACGGCAAGAGGCGTTTTTGGAGATATATTAAGAATTGTAGAAAAAGGATAATTTAAGTAAGAAATAAGGATAGAATTATAATGAAGAAGAAATATAATTTTGAGACGGAAGCAGTAAGAACACAAACAGAGCGCACACAATTTTTAGAGCACTCAACACCTTTATACTTAACCTCTAGTTTTGTGTTTGAGGATGCAGAAGATATGAGGTCGGGGTTTGCAGAAGAAAAGGAGAGGAATCTATATTCTAGATACTCAAACCCTAATTCAACGGAGTTTATAGAAAAAGTATGTAAAATGGAAGGCGCAGAAGCTGGTTTTGCTTTTGCTTCGGGTATGGCAGCAGTTTTTTCAACTTTTGCAGCATTGGTAGATAGTGGAGACCATATTGTATCTGCACGTAATATATTTGGTTCTACCCATACTTTGTTTACACAGTTTTTGCCAAAATGGAATGTAACTACTAGTTATTTTAAGATAGATGAGTTAGATACCATAGAAGCTTTAATAACTCCTAAAACAAAAATTATATACGCAGAATCTCCTACCAATCCAGGAGTAGATGTACTAGATTTAGAGGTAATAGGAAAAATAGCAAAAAAGCATAATCTAATATTTATTATAGATAATTGTTTTGCTTCTCCATATTTACAACAACCTATAAAGTTTGGAGCAGATTTGGTTATTCATTCGGGAACTAAGTTAATGGACGGACAAGGAAGAGTGTTAGCGGGTATTACAGTTGGAAGTAGTGAGTTAATGGATAAGGTATATCGTTTTTCTAGAATTACTGGGCCTGCATTATCACCTTTTAACTCATGGGTAATTTCTAAAAGTTTAGAAACATTAGCACTACGTGTAGATAGGCATTGTGAAAATGCTTTAAAAGTTGCTGAATTTTTAGAGGGGCATGATAAAGTAAGTTGGGTAAAATATCCTTTTCTAAAGTCGCACCCACAATACGAGATAGCAAAAAAGCAAATGAAAGCAGGGGGTAGTATTGTTGCTTTTGAGGTAAAAGGAGGAATAGATGCTGGACGTAAGTTTTTTGATAGTATAAAATTATTGTCCCTATCGGCAAACTTAGGAGATTCTAGAAGTATTGTTACGCACCCGGCTTCTACAACACATAGTAAATTATCTACTGAGGATAGATTGTCTTGCGGAATTACAGATGGTATGGTGCGTGTTTCTGTAGGTTTAGAGCATGCAGATGATATTATTGCAGATATAGCACAAGCTTTGGAGTAGAAGTGTAATATTATAATTTAGGAAGAGGTGTTTGAATATTTTTAAACACCTCTTTTTTTGTTTAAAATAGCTTGTTTATAGGTTAGATTGTAACAAAAAATATACAGAATCGTCATAAAATCAACAATCAATCTAAATAACAAACATTATGATAAATTCTAATAAAGGAAAAGGTAGGTTAGCTGGTTTTATTTTTTTTATTCTTGCTATTACAGGCATATTTGCTCATTTTTTTGTGCGTCAGAAGCTTTTTATTCCTGGGGATACAGCTGGCACAGCTCAAAACATTATTGATAATCAGTGGCTTTTTAGATTAGGTTTTGTAAGCGATTTAATAATGTCTGTATCTTTCTTCTTTTATACATTTATATTGTATATAATTTTTAAATCTGTAAGTAAAAATATATCCTTGTTAATGCTTTTGTGTACAGTTATATCTGTTGCTATGTACTGTCAAAATATGTTAAATCAATTTTCGGGATTAGATTTACTAGTTAATACCGGATTATCAGAAGCATTTAGTGCAGACCAATTACAAAAACTATCTACTTTTTATTATAGTATGCATAGTAATGGGTATTTAATAAATCAAATATTTTATGGAATGTATTTATTTCCCTTAGGTTATATGATTTATACTTCGCGCTTGGTGCCAAGAATAATAGGAGTGTTTTTAATGCTAGGCTGTATAGGGGATTTAATAGATTTTGTAGTATATTTTTTATTTCCAGATACTACATCTGTTTTTTTACAAAATATAACTATACCAGCGGATATTGGAGAAATTTCATTCTGTTTATGGTTAATGATAATGGGAGTAAAAGAATACAAAACAAATTAATCTGTTCTGTATTCTTTTTAAACTAGAAATAAATTTTTATTCAGCTTTTAATTTATAAAAAGCAATTATTAAATCACCGCTTTTTGTTTTGCCATATAATTTACATGCAAAATTATTATCGGTAATTTCTGTTTTGTTTCCGTTGAACTCTACATATAAATCTTTTCCTTTATTTTTTACTTTAACTACTTTGGCGCCTCTACCGTAATTTACAGCCTCGGAGGCTCCAAATCTTAAAGAAGAAATGTCTATAGCTGTTTGAGCATCAAAACCATCTTCTGATAAGATGTGTATCTTAATGCGTTTTGTAGTAGCGTTAACAGCTGTTTTGTTTAATATTTTTATTCGTTTATGTACTGTTAGTGGAATAATAATATTTTTAGAGTTATGCTTGTCATTTGCATAATCATCTTTTTTAGGAACATCTATAACAGCTAACGAAAGATGCGTAGCTCTACCGTACTTATCTTGTAAAACATGCGGGCGTTCTAATTTATACCATGATGTTTTGGTGCCATCTTCGTAATAGGTAAAATCAGGAGTATATGCTAAACCAGGGTCATATTTCCAATGAATACCATCTGCAGAACGTAAGTATATAGCTCGGTAATCTAAAAAGGCATTGATAAGTAAATGGTATTGCACATCGTCTTTCCACATTACGGGGTCTTCGTAGTTAGACTTTCTATAGCGTTTTGGAATTGTGGTGTTGTGGTTAATTGTTTTAGTGACTACATTATAAGGTCCTAATAAGCCATTGTCGCTAATAAGCATGCAGCCAAATTTAGAAACAATGATAATACGACCATCCTTAAGTTGTACGCCAGATAAATTACGGTAATATTGATAATCTCTAGTATCATTAGGGTTAGCTTCTTTAGAAGCTACAGTTAATATTCCTTGCCTTTTCCACGGGCCGTTCATTGATTTAGAAGTAAAAATAGTTGGTTCCCAATCTATTAATGAATACAAAGCATAGCTGCCATCGTTAAGTTTTATAATGTCTGGATTATGTCCCAATCCATCATTAAAAGAATAAGCAGTATCTTCTTTTACGAGGTAAGGTCCCGTTGGTTTATCAGAAACTACATGTGTAACCGTTGAGGTAGGCCATTCCCAATGTCCTTTTAAAGCTCCTTCTGGCCACCTAGTAACTAACATATGGTATTTGTTATCTTTATCTAGAATAGGCCTGCCTCCCCAATAAGACCAATCTGGATGTTCTATACCATTATCTGGGTCTCTAGGAAGTACACCAGATGTTCCCCATAAATTAGAGCTTAATTTTTTATGTATGGGCATTGGTTGTATTAAATCGCTAAAGGAAGCACCATTAATAATATTTACTTTTCCTTTAATACGTTCCGATGCTATACTTTTATTACCACTATAATCATGTGCATATATGATATAGCTATTTTCAACTTCTTTTAGCGGTAAAATGTCTTCGTAATTTGCGCTTTTTATTTCTGTAGCAATTTCTTTCATATTAGTACCATCTTCATTGCCACGTTGTATAGAGTAATATGCAACATCTGGTTCTAAGGATTTTGACCATGAAAGTGCTAATTCAGAATCATAGGCCTTTATTTTTAAGTTTTTTGGAGGAGCAGGTTTCTCGTTATCTTTTTTGGTAATACTAACTTTGTTTGATGGACCAGATTCGGAATTATCCATTCGGGTTACTAAGTAGGTGTATGAAATACCGTGTATTAAGTCTGTATCTAAAAAATGTTTTTCAGAAGTCTGCGCAATTTTTTTGTAATTATCTTTTTTACCGTCACTACGATATACATTGAATTTACTATTGTTATTCGATTTTGTGTCAACCCAATTTAATCTAATACCATTTTGTGGTACTTCGGCATCAAGTTGTGGCCCTGTTTTTTCTTTAGATAGTACATTAATATTTACATAATGTAGATAGACTTTTACTCCTTGCTCAGAATAAAAATGTACCCGAACAAATGGTAAGCCAGCTTTTGCATCAGCTTCTGTTAAAGTGTAAGTGCCTTTAAAATGTTCTGCAGTTTTATCTGCTCCAATAAGTTTTACTTTTTCTGCAATAATACGTTCAGAATCTCCAAAAACTAAGCTTAAAGAAATTGTTCCATTACAAATGTATTCTAAATCTGCCCCAAAACTCCAATTAAGAATATCACCTGTTTTTGTTTTTTGATATGCTTTATTAGTATTTAAAATTTTAGATTCAGCTATACCTTCATCATTACTACAAAAAAGAGTTCCGTAATGAAGCCCCATAGGTTCTTCTCCAATAACAGGATATGTTTTCCAAAAAGGGGATTGTTTTGCATTTCTCCAATAATCCCATACAGTACTAAAATCACCATCATTAACATTGGAATGCGGAGCATTATCTCCTAATAATACTATTTGTGCATTCAGAATAGAACTTGTAAATAAAAATAGAGCTAATAGATAAATGAATAAGTGTTTTTTTAGCATTAGTGATAGGTTATATTTTAGATAATACTATGTTTAAATTCGAATTAAAAAATTAGATGGTAATAAATGTATTAAAAAAAGGAGTTTGTTGTTATCTCATAAGTATAACTTAACTATATGTGTTACAAATAAAGTTTTTTGTTAAGCATTGTAGCGGGGGAGGTGTAAAAAGAAAAAGTCCTAACTATTTAAGTTAGGACTTTTTGTATAGAAATAAAGTTTGTTTCTTAATTAAGAAACAGCTTTTTTAATTCTGCTTATAGCTTCAATAATTTGTTCTTCACTTGCAGCATAGGATATACGAATACAATTTCCGTTTCCAAAAGCATCACCAGTTACCGTTGCAACATTGGCAGCCTCTAATAAGTAAATAGCAAATTCAGACGCATTATTTATTGTTTTACCTCCTAGTGTTTTACCAAAGAAGGCTGTAATATCCGGATACACATAAAAAGCACCTTCTGGCTCGTTACATTTAAAACCTTCTATATCGTTAAGTAATCCTAAGATTAATTTTCTACGCTCTTTAAATTTATCAACCATATATTGAATACGGCTAACAGGTTCTTCTAAAGCAGTAATTACAGCGCGCTGTGCAATACAGTTAGCACCACTAGTTACTTGTCCTTGTAATTTATTACAAGCTCTAGCAATATAAGTTGGCGCACCAATATAACCAATTCTCCAACCTGTCATTGCAAATGCTTTAGCAACTCCATTTACGGTTACAGTACGGTCGTACATATCTTCAAATTCTGCCATTGAAGCATGTGCAGTAACCCCATAATTAATGTGCTCGTATATTTCATCACTTACCACAACAATTTGTGGGTGCTTTACTAAAACATCGGCTAAAGCTCTTAATTCTTCTTTGCTATAAATAGAACCACTTGGGTTACAAGGAGAACTATACCATAACATTTTTGTTTTAGGAGTTATAGCAGCTTCTAATTGTTCAGGAGTCATTTTAAAGTCAGTATCAATAGAAGTAGGGACTTCTACAGGAACACCGTCTGCTAATTTTACAATATCACTGTAACTTACCCAGTAAGGACATGGTAAAATAACTTCATCACCTTTATTTAAACATACTTGGGCTACATTGTATAATGCTTGTTTAGCACCAGTAGAAACAACAATTTGTGAAGCTTCGTAGCTTAAACCATTGTCACGTTTAAATTTTGTAATGATAGCATCTTTTAATTCTCCATAACCATCTACTGGTGTGTAAGAATTGTAATTATCATTTACTGCTTTAACGGCAGCTTCTTTAATATAATCAGGAGTATTAAAATCTGGTTCTCCTAAACTAAGACCAATAATGTCTTTACCAGCAGCTCTTAATTCACGAGCTTTTGCAGCCATCTCTAAGGTAGCAGATGGGGCTAAATTATTAATTCTATCAGATAATTGATTGCTCATTATAACTATAATTTTATACTAATACTGTAATGCGGGTTTTTTACCCAATTCTTTTAAATGTTTAAAATGCGAAATTATAGCTTTTCTGGTAGTTTTGTACTCGTTATAAGGTAAATTAAATTCTTTTGCTGTTTGTTTAACAATTTTAGAAATTTTTGTGTAATGTACATGGCTGATATTCGGGAAAATATGATGTTCTACTTGATGGTTTAATCCTCCTGTAAACCAATTTACAATACGGTTTTTAGTTCCAAAATTAACTGTAGTAAATAATTGATGTACTGCCCACGTATTTTTCATAGTACCCGTATTGTCTGGTAAAGGGGTATCTGCTTCATCTACTACATGTGCTAATTGAAAAACTACACTTAAAACTACACCAGCTACATAATGCATTACAAAAAATCCTATTAAGATTTTCCACCAAGTAATATCAATAAAAATCATTGGAATCACAATCCATATAAATAGGTAAATGATTTTTGTAATGACTAAAGTGCTCCAGTTTAAAATAATATTTGGGAACTTTCCATAAGATAATTTTCTTTTGGTATAGCGGTACATTTGCTGAAAATCTGTAGTTAAAGCCCAATTAAAAGTAAGTAAGCCATATAAAAATACAGAATAGTAATGCTGAAACCTATGGTGTTTATGCCATTTTGCATGTTTAGAAAAACGAAGTATTCTACCCGCCTCTAAATCTTCATCGTGTTCGTGAATGTTAGTGTAGGTGTGGTGTAGTACATTATGTTGTACTTGCCAGTTGTATACATTTCCGGCAAGAATATATATACTACTCCCCATTAACTTATTAATCCATTTTTTATTTGAGTAAGAACCATGATTACCATCGTGCATCACATTCATACCCACACCAGCCATACCTATACCCATTACTATTGTCAGTAGTAAATTAGCCCAATTAGGTAAACCTAAGGTTAATATTAAAAAATATGGAGTCAAAAATAAGGCAAACATTACAGCAGTTTTTACGTGTAATTTCCAGTTTCCAGTTTTTTTAATTTTATTTTCTTTAAAATAATCGTTTACGCGCTTATTCAAGGTTTTAAAGAATTGAGCAGAGTCTTTTCTAGAAAACCGAATCGTTCCATTATCCATTATCCATAATTTTTAGTAAAGATAAAAGATTTAAAGCGGTATTAATAATAATGATTTCTTAAAAAGAATTTTTGTAGAAAGGAAGTACTATTTTTGCTGAAATTATCATTTGGATATTTATTTTAGAAAATAGATTGAGTAGGTGATAAGTACTAACGAATAAGGTTTAAACGAATGACAGCGAGTATTATTTTTGATTATTTTCCGGATTTATCTTCAGAACAAAAAGAACAATTTAAAAAACTTGAGTTTTTATATAAAGATTGGAATCAGAAAATAAATGTTGTTTCTAGAAAAGATATTGATGAGCTTTATGTTAGGCATGTACTACATTCGTTAGCAATTGCTAAATTTCAGCAGTTTAAACCAGGAAGTACTGTTTTAGATGTAGGCACAGGGGGCGGATTTCCAGGGGTGCCGCTAGCAATACTGTTTCCTGAAACACAATTTATGTTAGTAGATGCTATAGGAAAAAAAATAAAAGTAGTACAAGAAGTGGTAGATGGTTTAGGTATTACTAATGTAGTAGCAAAACATACACGTGTAGAGGAAATATCGGAGCAGTTTGATTTTATAGTGAGTAGAGCAGTAGCAGCAATGCCAACATTTGTACATTGGGTAAAAGGACGCATAAAAAAAGAATCTGTACACGAACGTAAAAATGGAATTTTATATTTAAAAGGTGGTGATTTAACAGAAGAGTTAAAAGATTATAAAACCACTCAGATTTATGATTTAACAGACTATTTTAAAGAAGATTTTTTTGAAACTAAAAAAGTGGTTTATTTACCAATGAAATATAAAGGAAAATAGTTTAAAATACATGCTAGATTGTATTTTAGCTAGTTAAAGAAAATATTAGATTTTACATAATAAACAAAAGCCTTGATTTTATAGAAATCAAGGCTTTTTGTAGATTAATGATTTAGTGTTTATTTTTTAATGAATTTTAAGGCGTCTTGCTTTTGGTTATCAATAACAAACTCAATAAAATATATTCCTGGAATTAAAGTTTCTACATTTATAGTGTTGTTTTCTAAAGTACCATTTATTACAATATCACTACTGGTATTATAAATATTATAATCAATATTGTTTCCGTAAATGCCATTAATGTTTAAAATGCTATTTACTGGGTTAGGAGATATTACAATACTTTTTTCTTCTGTAATGTTTAAATTTCTGGCACTAAAACTAGTTCTTTGTATACTTTTAGTTAAAGTAATTTTGTCTAAGTTCCATTGCCATGTATTGCTACCAGTTGCATTAATTCTAACGGTATGATTTCCTGTAGATAAGTTTACACTATTTGCTGCTGTTAGTGTTACATAGCTATCCCATTGCCCATTATTAGTAACATTATCAGTAGAAATAATAACATCATCAACAAGGATTTGAATTTGCGCATTATCTGATGGCGTAGAAATTAAATATTCTATAGTATAAGTACCAGCTGAGGTAACATTAATATTATATGTTGTATAATCACCTGCATTTACATAATTTATATTCTGACTTGTGGCATTTACACCAAGACCTGGTCCACCTGCAAAAGCATCATTAAATGTTCCGTTTGTAGTATTAAAATCTTCGGCTTCAATCACTAACGGGTCTGTATTATCATCAGTTAATGTTACGGTAATAGTACTACTAGCTGTAAAGTTACCATCGTTAGAAGTTGCAGTAATAGTTGCTGTGCCAGAATTTATAGCAGTTACAATTCCAGAAGAAGGATTAATAGTAGCAACGTTGTTATTATTTGAGCTATAAGATATAAGCTGATTTGTTGCGTTAGATGGTATAACAGTAGCAGAAAGTGTACTTGTTTCTCCAATTTCTAAGGTTAATAATGTTGGAGATATACTTACACCTGTTACAGGTATTATAGGTATAGAATCTTCTTTGGTTAATATAATTTTGTCTAAATTCCATTGCCAAAGATTACTGCCCGATGCATTAACTCTAATAGTTTGTAAACCAGAAGATAAATTTATATTACTACTTCCGCTAACAAGATTATAATTATCCCAACTTCCGTTATTTGGGATGTTGTCAGTAGTAGCTACTGTATTGTCTACAAGCAATTGAATTTGTGCATTATCTGATGGCGTAGAAATTAAATACTGAATAGAATAACTTCCTGCTTCTGTAACATTAATATTGTATTCGGCATAATCTCCTGCATTAACATAATTAATAATTGATCCAGCTATGTTAACACCTAATCCAGGTCCGCCAGCAGAGGCATCATTAAATGTTCCGTTTGTAGTATTAAACTCTTCAGCTTCTATAACTATTGTGCCTTCTTCCATGTTAATTTCAGAAACAATTATGGTGCTATTAGCTGTAAAGTCGCCATCATTAGAGGTTACCGTAATAGTTGTTGTCCCCTCTGTAATACCTGTAACTTCACCTACATTATTTACGGTTGCTATAGTACTATCATTACTAGACCAAGTAACAGATTTATTAGTAGCATTGGCAGGTTCTATAGTAGGAGTTAAGCTTTTAATTTCTCCAATGTTTAAGGCTAAATCTAAAGGAGCTACAGTTATTCCTGTAACATCAACTATTTCCATATCCATAGGATTTGTTCTTCCAGGAGCTTTAGAGAAATCCCAAGTAATTAGGTTTACAATATTTACTTCACCTACGTGCTGAAAATCTACAACAATTGTATTGTTAGTTTGAATTAAACTTGCTGGTACAGGAATTTCTAATGCGCCAAACCATTTTGATCTATATTGTTGTTCTCCTCTCCAATCAAAAGGCACATCTATTTCAACACCATTGAATGTGAATTTTTTGAGTGATAAAAATCCATTTTCTGTTTGTGGAGCATCAAAAAGAGTCACCGTCATTTTAATCATTGCCTCGGTTAATCTAGGATTAGAAGGTACATCAACATTATTTACAAAAAATGTATTGTCTCCATCTTTAATATCTACTCGTTGATTATTGCTAACAGGTTCTCCATAAAATTTATTTTCAATAGAAGTTTCGTTTATGGCAATGGCATCAGGAAATGTATATTTTAATACCATTGTTGCTTCCGGTTTTAATGTAACAAAAGAAGGAATATCATTAGTAGTTTCGTCTGTTAAAATAATATCTCTAACCCCTTCTAAGAATAAATGTTTAATACGAACACTTGTTGGATTATTATTACTTTCTTTAAAGAAGTTTAAATTAATGTTAGTTTCTTCTTCTTGTAGATTGTTTAAAATTAAATAAACAGTATTGCCATCTATATAGCTATCAACTTGGATATCTGGGTCAGAAGATTTTGTGTCAACTCTTGTTCCATCTACATCATCCCATAATTCATACCATTTTGTTAATTCACTAAATTCCCATTCGCCATCACCATCATCATCACGAAGTGTTTTGTAATGATATACTACTTCTGGAATACCATCTCCATTATTGTCGATATCTCTAAACTGAGCTTTTAATAAATGAAATGGCATAGACAATTCTATATAATCGGGTCTTTCTAAAAATTGCATCATCATTGCACTAAATGGCTTTAAGTTTTCCCAATCATACCTAGTATCATGTGGCATTGGATCCCATGCATTAGCTACGGCGCCGTATTCAGAAATGATAACAGGTTTTCTATTGTTTTTTCCGTATTTAAAAACATCATACCACTCTAACATTTCAAGTGTAGCTTCTACATGTCCTCCGGATCGCCTTTGACCTCCATTGTTTTGATAGCGGGGCCAGTCGTAGAAATGCACCGCATAAAAGTCCATATTTTCACCAGCTCTATCTATAAATTCTTTCCAAATAACATCCCATTGATACCAGTCAGTCTCACTTTGTAAAGCAAATAAAGGAGTGTCTACTTGGTCTCTAGCATAATCAATTGCGATTTGATCTTCTGGTGTGTTTCCATAAAAATTAGCTACATAATTAGGGTCTCTAAACCTAGAAAAACCATCACCCCTAAAAAGGTCGTGCAATCCCCAAGTCATACCACCAATTTTAGGAGCTCGGCTTCCTAGTTTTTCTCTTACACCTTCAGCTACCAAGTTGTGATATTCTATAATATCTTCCCAACTTGACATCATAAATTGGCCTGTATTTAATTCAAAGTCAGGCTCATTCATTACTTCCCAATATTCAGGAATCGGAATTCCTTCTTGGCTTGCATTATCAACAAAGAAATCTTCCATATACTGTGATACCCATTCAGCAGATGTTTCAATATCTCTAGGGAACCATACAAAACCGTTTTCTCTACCCCAAGAAGAGCCACTTAATCCGTTGTCATAATAGGATAAAGTAGGATAGGTAGGGTGAGCATTTGTACCCATAATTGCACCTCTAGTTTGTTCGCTTTTGAACTGACTTAGTCCTCTGTCATCAACTCTTTGCTCATATTCTGCTTTCCAAAAATCTAGCAATACAGTTAAGCTATCTGGGTCATGATGATTTCTGTTGTTCTCGTCTTCTGGTGAAAACTGATGTAAAAAAGAGGCAATTCCATTATCTCGCCCTAATTGTACATCCCATTCGTTAAATAAAATTTCTGCTTTGTCTATTTCTCCTTCCCATGCATTTTCGTAGAGACTTGAGTGCATGGTAATATGTCTTTCTCTTCCAAAATCGGAAACTCCGCCTACAGAGTGTTCAATGTCTAAGTTAATATCTACTTCTACATTTTGAGCAAAAGTAAAATTACTCATTAGCATTAGGAGTATTACTCCTAATGCTTTTTTTAATTGTGTTTTCATAGTGAGTGTTTTAAATAGTTAGTATTTAGTTAATTATGGAGTAATTGCTTTAGTGTTGTATACATTGTTCTGATAAATATACACTCATATTTAATGCAAAATGACAAGGTTTAGTTTATGTCAAGTTCCTGTTTTAGTTATTTACTAGCTATATATAATACACTGAAAATGATGTAAACGTTGTAAATAATGAAGTTTTAGTATTTTTAATAAGTAATTTTTATTTTTAAAAAAAAATAAGAAAAAACCTTCAATATGTATTTTAGAAAACACATATTGAAGGTTGTTAACAATTTAAATGGAGGTGTTTTTAAGGTTAATTAGTTCCTTTACTAATGCTTATTTAATCTATTTTTTTAAATATTTTTTCATTCTCATTTATTGAATAGCCAATTATTGTATTGGTTTTATTTCTTTTAAAAATGATTGCATGGTTGGTTACATCTGAAAATACATCATTATATTCATGATAAATAGGATAGTTTATTTTATCTATTAAAGCGTTTAATGTATTCTCTTTTTTATTGAAAAATATTGTAATCTGTTTTTCATTTTTATACTCATATTTACCCTCAAAATCTTTTAGGTTAGATGCATTTATTGTTTCTTTATATGGAGTATCTTTTGTTAATATAAGGCCGTCTCCAATATTCCAATTATCGTATTCCATATAATAGGCGGTTCTTTTGGCTGTATTTATTCCTTTAAGTTTGGCTACTAAATGCAGTGCGCCATCTATACCCGCTGATATACCTGCGGTGGTTATAATTTTTCCATTATCAACAAATCTAGCTTCTTTTTTTACATCAATTTTAGGATAATTTGTCTCGAGATTTTCTATTGCATCATGAAAAGTAGTTGCTACTTTATTATTTAAAAGTTCTGCTTCTGCTAAAACAAAAGCTCCTGTGCATACAGAAAAATAATATTCAATACCTTTTTGTTGTTTTACCCATTTTATAACACTTTTATCTTTGGATGCAGCTGATGAATTACCACCAAAAAAAGCTAAAATATCTGCCTTAGGAGCATTTTTAATACTGTAATCGGGAACAATGGTAAGTATCCCTTGTGATTTTATTGGTTTCTGGTTTTTTGAAACTGTAAAGACTTTGTAGCCTGCATAGGCGAATACTTCCATAGGGCCAGCAAAATCTAAAACTTCAACACCATCTTGTAAATAAAAAGCAATAGTTTTAATAGATTCTTTCTTTGTTAATATCATATTACAATGAGGGCATGTGCCCAATTTTTTATAGGTTATACTATCACAAATGCCACCACCGCAAGGAGGGCAAACATATTTTGATAGGCTTGTTATTGTGTTTTGAGATTTTGCCTGAATTGTTGCAAGGATAATGGCTGAAATTAGTAATTGACGTATCATTTTATTTTTTTAGATAAGTCAAAACTAAATCTTTTAAGGCCTTGTTAAAAGGACAATAGTGCGCAGCATTAAGACAATTTTTTCTTTAATTCTGATGGGAGTTTAGTGGTGTGTTTTTTTAGTAGTGCTCTAAGTTGATTGCTACTTTTTAATCCGCATGCAATACTAATAGATTCTACTTTAGTGTTTGTTGATAATAGTTTTAACGCGTGTTCTACTCTTAGTTCCTCTAAATAATTACCTATGGTTATTCCTGTGGTTTTTTTAAAAAGGCGTGTTAAATTTCTAGAGCTCATGCATACACTATTTGCCAAATCGTTGATAATAGGTTTTTTTGCGAAGTTTTGAGCTAATAAATCTTGTACTGTGTGAATACGATTATCTATGTGGTTTCTGTATTGTAAAAATACACTTAGTTGAGGGTCGTTTTCTGTTCTACGTAAATAGATAACTACTTCTTTTGCAATTTTAGTAGAGAATACAGAGCCATATAATTCATCTAATATAAAAAGGGCAAGATCTATTCCAGAAGACACTCTGGCGCTAGAATAAATAGTGTCGTCTTTTACAATAAGCCTATTAGATAATAATTGTGTTTTTGGAAATCTATTTTGAAAATCTTCAAAATATTTCCAATGAGTAGTGCAGTTTTTATTTTGTAAAATATTAGCAAAAGCTAAAAGGTATGTTCCTGTACATACGGAGCATATTTTTACTTCGTTTTTATATTGCCTTTTTAACCAAGTAAAAAAATCATGATATTTATTTGTGAAATTTTCAGCAAAAAATAAATGAGATTCTAATCCAGGTATAAATAATAAGTCATTTTTATGAAGCTCAAAATTTTTATAAAATTCTAGTTTCCCTAAAGAGATACCAGCGCCAGAAACAGTTTCTGAATTATCGTCTAAACTTAAATAATGCATTTTTATGTTTGCACCATAATTAATTGCCTCGTAGAATAAATGAGCAGGACCTGTAAGGTCTAACAGTTGTACTTCCGGAGGAACAAGAAAGAATACTTTTAAGGGACAATTATTTTGCATATGAATTTAAAACATAAAAATAGCCGTTATTTCTTTAGTAAAAAATAACGGCTATTATAATAAGTTAATGATTTTAACTTTTACCCTAAAAATGGATATCTGTAATCTTCAGGTGATACAAACACTTCTTTTATTAGTCTAGGGGAAACCCAGCGTAATAAATTTTGAGCAGAACCTGCTTTATCGTTTGTGCCAGATGCTCTTGCGCCTCCAAAAGGTTGTTGGCCAACTACAGCGCCAGTTGGTTTATCATTAATATAAAAGTTGCCAGCGCTATTTTGTAATGCTATAGTAGCTTCGTTAATTGCATAGCGTTCTTTTGCTATAACAGCTCCGGTTAAAGCGTATTCAGAAGTGCTATCTACTAATTTTAAAGTTTTGCTCCAATCTTTATCTTCATAGATGTATATGGTTACTATAGGTCCAAATAGCTCTGTTTCCATAGTTGTATATTTAGGGTCGGTTGTTATAATAACTGTAGGTTCTATAAAATAGCCTATAGATTTATCATAGTTTCCACCAGCAATAATTTCAGCATTAGTATCTTTTTTTGCTTGTTCTATATAAGTAACTAATTTATCGAACGATTGTTCGTGAATTACGGCAGTAATAAAGTTACTCATATCTTCTGGAGAGCCAGGTTTGTTAAAAGAAGCAATGTCTTTTTTTACTAGTGCTATAATTTCGTTAGCAGAAGATTTTGGTAAGTAAACTCTAGAAGCAGCACTACATTTTTGTCCTTGGAATTCAAAAGCACCTCTGGTAATGGCTGTTGCAACTTGTTTAGGAAAGGCAGAAGAATGTGCTATAATAAAATCTTTACCCCCTGTTTCGCCTACAATTTTAGGGTAAGTTTTATAAGTATGGATATTGTTTCCTATTTGTTTCCATAATTCTTTAAATACAAAAGTAGAGCCTGTAAAATGTAGCCCAGCAAAATCTGGACTAGATAAAGCTGTTTCAGTAATCATAATTGGGTCTCCATAAACAATATTAATAACCCCATCTGGTAAGCCAGCTTCCTTAAAAATATCTATTATTACTTTGGCAGAGAATATTTGACTATCGCTAGGTTTCCATAAAACAACATTGCCCATCATAGCGGCACTAGCGGGTAAATTACCAGCAATTGCAGTAAAGTTAAAAGGAGTTATAGCATAAATAAAACCTTCTAGAGGCCTGTACTCAACTCTATTCCAAATGCCATCTCCAGATTCTGGTTGTTGTTGGTATATTTCCGACATAAATTCTACATTGAATCTAAGAAAGTCTATAAATTCACATGCTGCATCTATTTCTGCTTGGTGTATGGTTTTAGATTGCGCCAGCATAGTTGCTGCATTAATTTTAGCTCTATAAGGACCAGCTATTAAATCGGCAGCTTTTAAGAAAATAGCTGCACGTTGTTCCCAAGGTAAATTAGCCCATGAATCTCTGGCTTCTAAAGTATTGCTGATAGCCTCAGAAACATGTTTTTTTTCTGCTAAATGGTATTTACCGATGGCATGTTTATGGTCGTGCGGAGGACTTATAGTTCTTGTATTCTCTGTACGAATTTCTTCTGAACCTATGTAAAAAGGGATATCTGTAAAATTTGTGTAGTATTCTTTGTACTGTTTTAAAACAGCAGCTCTCTCGGTTGTGTTGGGAGCGTAAGTCTTAATAGCTTCATTTAAAGCTTTTGGAACATTAAAAAATCCGTTTGCCATGTCTGTTATATTTAATATGGAATATCAAATATAACAAAGAACAAGTATTTTGTTATGATTATAGTGTTTTAATTTAAGGCAAAAGGTGCGCTAAACTTAAATGTAGGTACGTAAACTCTAAATTTTTCTGTGGAACTAAAATTTACCATGTTATAATGCCCCTTCATTGCGCCTAAAGGAGATGCTAATAGGCATCCAGAACTGTAAGTGTGAGATTCGCCAGGTTTAATAACTGGTTTTTTTCCTATAACGCCCTCTCCATCTAATATTTCTAATTCGTTTAAAGAATCGTATATCTGCCAATGGCGAGATGTTAATTGAACAGAATCTTTACTCTGGTTTTCTATAGTAATAGTGTAACCAAAGGCAAAATGCATTTTATAGTTTTTAAAGAATGTACCTTCAAAACTTGTATTTACAGATATTTTTATGCCTTTTGTTACTTGAGTAGTCATCTAATTTGCTATTATATGGATTACCTAATTTTAAGGTTTTAGCTAATTTATGAAGATTAATATAAAAATAATTGATCTCCTTTATATTTAAAATAATTTTAACGCTATCTTAATGATTATGAGCTTAAAACCAAGGCTAAGTTATAGAACTACACTTAATTTAAAAAACTTAAGATAAGATTATCGGTATAATTGTATTTTTAATAGATAAATGTTGCAGTAGTCCTTAGATTAATTATTTATGTTTCTCGAATTAGTAGCTCCAATACCAATTATACTATCATAAACTTCTCCAAAATTTCTGTAATATACGATTATAGTATAGTTGTTTTCTGTAAAATGAAAATTACCGCCAATGGTGTTTAGGTCTATAACGTTATCATCATTTTTTATCACATATTTATAATTGTAAAAACCTTGTTTCATTTTTATGGAAGCCTCCATATTGCCAGTTTCTTCATTATAAATCATCTTGTTTTCGTCGTCTAAACTATAATTATTGTACTTACCATATACGTAAACATTATTTAAACCCAACTCTTGGGTATAAGGTAGTGTAAAATGAATATTTGTGTATTCTGCTTCTCTAGAATTATCTTCTCCTAATAGTGTGCGTATAACAAAGTCGCCATTTACATCTGGGTAATATGTGTATGGTCTATCATTTCTATAGTAATCTGCAAATAAATAATGCTGGTATATGTCTGTAAGTTCTATACGTGCAATAGCAGAGCTTGGTGCTCTTAAATCTTTGGTGTCAAAATTGTAAAATTCGTTGCCACCGTAAAAACTAGTCTCTTTGTCATATTTATATATTAAAGAATTATCAATAGTAAATTGTGGTTTTATGTTATAAATCGCAGTGGGCCAGTGATAATTTTGTAGTATGGCAACTTTTATTTCCTTTTTGGGGTTTACAACACTAAAATTACTAGTGTTAATGGTGAATTGTACAACTTGTTTCGTGTTTAAAAAATTAAAATCTCGTGAGCGTTTTACGGTTGCTCCAATTTTTACCGCGTCTTTATAAACAATAAACCTTCGAGAAAATTGAAGTTCATAGTCGTTATTGTAAATTTCTAGCATAAAATTGCCACTAACTTTTAGTCGTAAATCATCATTAGGGATAGATAATTTGTAGTTAGAGTAGGGTTGTAAAGTAGAGTAACTGTTTTCGTAATTTGTTATTCTTAAATCATCTATACCTTTTAGGTATTGAGATTTTAGAAGGCTAGAGGGAGTCCAGTCGTAATTACAATGCACAATTTTGTAATAATAATCTTGTTCGCTAGCAGAGATGTCATCAAACTCCAAGAAAATAGATTCTCCTAAGGATACAATAGGAAATTGATCTTCTGTTGCTCCTTTAAATATAATGGTTTTAATATTAGACGGTGGGTTAATTTCTTCTTGTACTTGTGCAAAAAGCAATGGGGTAAATAAGAAAAAAAGATAATTTTTAATACTTAAGGTCATTTTTGGTCGTTAACATTTAATGTAAAAATAAGCAAAAAGTGTACCTAAAAATTATAAAGCTTTATAATAGCTTGCTTTATTAGAGGAAATAGCTTCTTTATTTAACTTTAATATTATTTAGAATAAATATAAATAATTGAAGAGGTATACTTTTTAATCCTTATAATTAATGAATTGTGGGGTTTAAATTTTATTTTTGCAAAAAATTTGTCAACCTAAAGGTCTACAATAATATGTCTAAAGACATCCGAGTAAAAAAAGGCTTAAATATTAATCTTGTAGGAGAAGCGGAACATACCATTTCTAAAGCTACATTGAGTAATACTTACGCAATAAATCTTCAAGATTTTCACGGGATTACTCCTAAAATGTTAATAAAACAGGGAGGAAAAGTTAAAGCAGGTGAAGCTCTTTTCTATAACAAAGACAACGAAAGTATGTTGTTTGTATCTCCAGTAAGTGGGGAGTTAGTAGAGATAGTGAGAGGTGATCGTAGAAAAATCCTAACATTAAAAATTCTTGCAGATAAAGAGCAACAGAGTTTGGAACACAAACCTGTAAATGTAGAAAGTGCTTCTGCTCAAGAGATAAAAGCACAATTGTTAAAATCTGGCTGTTGGTCATTTATAAAGCAACGTCCTTACGATGTTATTGCAGATGCAAGCGTAACACCTAAAGCAATTTTTGTTTCGGGTTATGCTAGTGCTCCTTTAGCAGCGGATTTAGACTTTGTTTTAAAAGGAAAAGAAAAAGAAATCCAAGCAGCTATTACTGCTGTTGCAAAACTAACACCAGGAAAGGTGCATGTTTCTACAGGTTCTTCTAATTCTCCTTTAGCAACGTTACAAGGTGTAGAAAAGCACAATGTATCTGGTCCGCATCCATCTGGTTTAGTAGGTACTTTAATTAATAAAGTAGATCCTATTAACAAAGGAGAAACAGTTTGGACTATTAATCCGCAAGATTTAGTAATTATAGGAGAGTTATTATTAACAGGTAAGTTTAATGCAGAGCGTACTATAGCTTTGGCAGGAGCCTCAGTAAAAGAGCCTAAGTATTATACGACCAAGATAGGAGCAGAGGTAGCTACTTTTGTTTATGCTAGTGGTGTTAATAATGATAATGTTAGAATTATTAATGGTGATGTGCTTACGGGTTCTAAAACAACACCAGAAGGGTATTTAGGATATTACAACAATACAGTTTCTGTTATACCAGAAGGAGACGATTATGAATTCTTTGGTTGGAATAAGCCAATCTTTAATAAAGTTTCTGCAACAAGAGCATTAACTTTCTCTTGGTTGTTTCCAAATAAAAAGTATGACTTAAATACCAATACAAATGGAGAACATAGAGCTTTTGTGGTTACAGGACAATACGAAAAAGTTTTTCCATTAGATATATTTCCAATGCAGCTTCTAAAAGCTTGTATGTATAAGGATTTAGATGAGATGGAACAATTAGGTTTGTACGAGGTAGCACCAGAAGATTTTGCTTTAACTGAATTTGTGTGTATTTCTAAGCAACCACACCAGAAGATTATTCGTGAAGGTTTAGATTTATTACAAAAAGAAATAGGATAAAAGATGAGCTTAAAAGATAACTTACATAAGTTTAGAGTAAAAAACGAAGGAAAAAAATGGTTTCCTGTTTTTAGCGGCTTTCATACCTTTTTATTTATGCCAAATGAGACTACTCATAATGGTACGCATGTAAAAGGTGCAGATGATTTAAAAAGAACAATGAACACGGTAATCATGGCATTGATACCTGTTTTATTGTTTTCTATGTTTAATGCAGGATATCAGCATTATTCAGCAATAAATGGTTTTCCAAAAGATTTTTCTTTAATGGATCACTTCCTTACTTGGGATAATTTCTGGATCGGAATTGTAAAAGTACTTCCACTAGTAGTTGTATCTTATGTAGTAGGATTAACAATAGAATTTATTTTTTGTGTTATTAAAGGACACGAGATAGAAGAAGGGTACTTGGTAACGGGAATGTTAGTTCCTTTAATCGTTCCTGTAGATACACCACTTTGGATGTTAACAATAGCAATCATCTTTGGTGTGGTAATAGGGAAAGAAGTATTTGGAGGTACAGGGATGAATATTCTAAACCCAGCCTTAACTATTAGAGCATTTTTATTCTTTGCTTACCCAACATGGATGAGTGGAGATAAAGTATGGGTACACGATGCTGTAAATTTAGCAGGAACACCAGACGCTATTTCAGGAGAAACAGTATTAGGATATTTAGCACAGAATAAAGAATTCTCATATTCGGTTTCAGATATGTTCTTTGGATTTATTCCGGGTTCTGTAGGTGAAACATCAGCATTTCTAATATTATTAGGAGGTCTATTCTTAATCTTCTCTAAAATTGCTAGTTGGAGAATTATGGTGAGTGCAGTAGCAGGAACTTTAGTAATGGGATACATTTTTAATGGTGTTGTAGATGCAGGTTGGATAACTGAAACAAGCAAGTTTTATGGTTTAATGAGCCTTGCAGGTTGGAAACACCTAATCGTTGGTGGTATTGCTTTTGGTATTGTGTTTATGGCTACAGATCCTGTAACAGGAGCACAAACTAATAAAGGGAAATGGATATACGGATTCTTAATAGGATTTATTTCTATTATGATTAGAGTTTTTAACCCAGCATACCCAGAAGGAGTTTTCTTAGCAATATTGTTAATGAATGTTTTTGCTCCTACAATTGATCACTACGTGGTACAAGGGAATGTTAAAAAGAGAATGAAACGTTTAAAGAATGCTACTATCTTACCTAAAGCAGATGATGGTAAAGCAGAAGAATTAAAAGTAGAAACAGTTTAGTTATGGCAGTTAATACAGATAGTAATACATATACTGTTGCTTTTGCAGCTGTTATGGTAGTAATAGTAGGTTCGGTTTTAGCCTTTGCTGCATCGAGTCTAAAAGATAGAATTAGTGAGAATGAAAAGTTTGAAAAACAACAAAACATTCTTTACGCAATGGGAGTTAGTGAAAATGGAGATGATGAAGGAAGTGTAAACTTTGTACCAACAGATAAGGTTGAAGCAGAATTTACAAAGTACATTAAAGAGCAAATAGTTATAGAAGGTGATAAAGTAACCAAAAATGACGCTGCATATTTAATAGACCTTAAAAAAGAAATTGCAATTTCTAAAAAAGGAGAAACGCCTAAGTTACCTTTGTTTATAGGAGAAAAAGACGGTAAAAAATCATATGTAATTCCAATGTACGGAAAAGGACTTTGGGATGCTATATGGGGATTTATCTCGGTAGATGAAAACTTAGTGGTGCAAGGTGTATACTTTGATCACAAAGGAGAAACGCCAGGTTTAGGAGCTAATATTAAGCAACGTTATTTTATGGATGACTTTAAAGGAGAATTAATCCTTAGCGGAGATTCTTTTGTAGGGATTAAAGTAGCCAAAGGAAATAATGATCCTGTAAACAAAATTAAAGATGATAACGAAGTAGATGCATTAGCTGGTGCAACCATTACTGGTAACGGTGTTTCTGCAATGATAAAAGAGAGTGTAAATCTTTACAAACCTTATTTAGAAACCATAAGAGCTAAAAAATAAACTATGGGACTACTTTCAAAAAAAGACACGAATCTTATATTAGATCCGTTAGCAGATAACAACCCAATAACCATACAAGTATTAGGTATATGTTCGGCATTAGCAATTACAGCAGAGCTTAAAGCCTCAATTGTAATGGCAGTATCCGTAATGTTTGTATTAGGTATGGGTAACGTAGTAATATCATTAATGCGTAACATTATTCCTTCTAAAATTAGAATTATTGTGCAGCTAATTGTAGTTGCAACTTTAGTAATTATAGTGGATCAAGTGTTAAAAGCATTTGCATATGAGTTAAGTAAAACATTATCGGTATTCGTAGGTTTAATTATTACGAACTGTATTATCATGGGACGTTTTGAGGCTTTTGCATTAGCAAACAAGCCTTGGAGATCTTTCTTAGATGGTATTGGTAACTCTTTAGGATATGGTATTATCTTAGTAATTATTGGGTTCTTTAGAGAGCTTTTAGGTTCGGGTACTTTGTTTGGTTATAAAGTATTGGGAGACCCTGTAAATAAAACAGGATTATACGCAACTGGGTATGAGAATAATGGTTTTATGATTATTCCACCAGCAGCCTTAATCGTAGTAGGTATTATAATTTGGGTACAACGTTCTCGTAACCCTGCATTAGTAGAAGAAAACTAATTAATAAAAAAATAATAAACAGAGATGTTAGAACATATAGAATTATTTTTTAAATCAATTTTTATAGACAACATGGTTTTTGCTGTCTTCTTAGGAATGTGCTCTTATTTAGCAGTTTCTAAAAAAGTAGCAACAGCAGTTGGTTTAGGTGCAGCTGTAATATTTGTACTAGCTGTTACAGTACCATTAAACTGGTTGTTAGATCAGTATTTGCTTAGAGATGGTGCATTAGCTTGGTTAGGACCAGAATATGCGGATTATAACCTTAGTTTTTTATCATTTATACTTTTTATTGCTACCATAGCAACAATGGTACAATTGGTAGAGATTGTGGTAGAGAAGTTCTCTCCATCACTATACAACTCATTAGGTATATTTTTACCATTAATTGCTGTAAACTGTGCTATTTTAGGAGGCTCATTATTTATGCAATCTAGAGATATTCAAACTTTAGGTTTGGCATTTAATTATGGAGTTAGCTCTGGTATAGGATGGTTTTTAGCCATATTAGCTATAGCAGCTATTCGCGAAAAAATTAGATATTCTAATGTGCCAGCACCATTAAGAGGTTTGGGAATTACTTTTATCATTACGGGTTTAATGGGAATTGGTTTCCAGAGTTTTGGTGGAATGTTAACAGGTGGTGATGAAGCTCCTGAAGCAGTAGAAAAGAATACTGCTGAAAAAGTTGAAGAAAAGAAAATTAACGAAGAAGTTGATGAAAATGCAATTTCTTATACTAATGCTATAAACGAGTAAGAATGATTTTAGCTACAAGTACTCTAGGAACAATAACAATAACAGTAATAGCATTTATGATATTATTGTTAATATTGGTGGCACTTTTACTTTTTACAAAAGAAAAGTTATCGCCATCAGGGCCTGTAACCATAACAATTAATGGAGAAAAGAAAATAGAAGTAGCCTCTGGTAGCTCTTTACTTTCTACATTAGGAAATCAAAAAGTATTTTTACCATCTGCATGTGGTGGTGGTGGTACTTGTATCCAATGTGAGTGTCACGTTTTATCTGGTGGTGGAGAAGCTTTACCAACAGAAACACCTCACTTCTCTAAAAAAGAATTAAACCATGGTGCACGTTTAGCTTGCCAAGTTAAAGTAAAGCAAGACATGGAAATTACAATTCCAGAAGAAGTTTTTGGAATTAAAAAATGGGCAGGAAAAGTAGTTCGTAACTATAACGTTGCTTCTTTTATTAAAGAATTTGTTGTTGAGATTCCTGAAGATATGGGATACAAAGCAGGAGGGTATATTCAAATTGAAATTCCTGAATGTGAAATTAAGTATGCTGATATAGATATTACAGCACACCCAGAAGAACATGAAACTCCAGATAAGTTTAAGGCAGAATGGGATAAGTTTAATCTTTGGCCTTTAACAATGAAAAATACAGAGTTGGTAGAAAGAGCTTACTCTATGGCTTCTTTCCCAGCAGAGGGTAGAGAAATTATGTTAAATGTACGTATTGCTACGCCACCATGGGATAGAGCTAAAAATGGATGGATGGATGTTAACCCAGGAGTTGCATCATCTTATATCTTTAGTTTAAAACCAGGAGACGATGTGGTAATATCTGGACCTTATGGAGAATTCTTCATTAACGAGTCAGATTCAGAAATGTTATACGTAGGTGGTGGTGCAGGTATGGCACCAATGCGTTCGCACTTATATCACTTATTTAAAACATTACAAACAGACAGAAAAGTTACGTACTGGTACGGTGGACGTTCTAAAAGAGAATTATTCTACTTAGATCATTTCTATGAGTTAGAGAAGAACTTCCCTAATTTTAAGTTCTACCTAGCATTATCTGAACCAATGGAAGAAGATAATTGGAAAGTAAAAGAAGATATAGATGCACCAGGAGACGGTTTCGTAGGATTTATACATAATTGTGTTATTGATAATTATTTAAGTAAGCACGATTCTCCGGAAGATATAGAATTATATTTTTGTGGACCTCCATTAATGAACAAAGCAGTACAAAAAATGGGAGAGGATTTTGGTATTCCAGATGAGCATATCCGTTTTGATGACTTTGGAGGATAGAAAACAATACTATTTCTGTAAAGACAGAAATCTAAATAAACGTAAAAACCCAACATTTAATGTTGGGTTTTTACGTTTATTAAATCTATTATTTTAGATAGAGAATTCTACCGGCTGTTTCTTTTCCTCATTTTTATATTCAAACAGCTTGGTGTAGTCCATTACATTTGAGATATGGTCTAATTTACACAGTAAAGAAACTACAGCTGATAATCCATTAAAAAGAACTTCTTTATCAGTAGGGTTATTAGGTTTTTTGTGCTTGTGATGTAATGGTAATTTAAAACCACAGGCCTTTAAAAAAGTAGCTTCAATTTTTAATAGTTCCAAAGGGGTATATCCATTAAATTTTCTGCCTAATGTTTGGTGTACTGTGCCAACATAGTTAAGGGTTAAACTTCCATGCGCATCCGACAGGTTTTTCCATGCATCCGTATGATCTAAAATGTTGCCTACAGCACATTGTTTACAACACTCAGGATTTAATGTGTTGTTATGAAAAGCAATATATAATTTTTTTAAAGCAGCTTCTAAACGAGGTGTTGTTTTCATAATCTACATTTTAAACATTAAAATACTAAAAAAACAATTACATAAAAAATAGTGCCATTAAAAATGAATAAGAAAGACTCCGTTACTACTCATTCTATTGTATTATTTTTGCAGCATGAGTAAAGCACTTACAGCGCAAGAATTACATAATTTAGCTATGAATATTGTTGGCAAGCAATTAGAAGAAAATGGCTTTGAGTTTATGGGAATTAATAGTGAGCTTAAAAAGAATCCACAGTATGTTTGCTTAAAAGATAAAAAGCTTCATTTTATTGTGGTAAAAGCGATTGTATATCCTAACGACCCAAAAGATTTTGATGGTTTAGCTTTAGAAAAAATGAGAGACCATGCAATAAAGTTTGAAGCCGATACTTTTTATGCTGGTGTTGGTTTGGTAAATGCAGAAGATTATAACTTACCAGTATATTTAAATGAGCCCTATATTGTGGATTATGATGGACTTATAAAAATAGATTAAGATGAAAAAAATAACAGTTGTATTATTTTTAATGGGTATTGTTTCTTGTAAAACAGAGGCGCCAAAAATATATAAAAATACAAGTAGTGGTCCTGCTTTAGGAACATCGTATAATATTATTTATTTAGCCAATAAAGAGTTAGATTTTAAAAAAGAAATAGATTCCGTATTTACAGTGGTAAACAAATCTATGTCTACGTATATGCCAAGTTCAGATATATCTAAAATAAATAAAGGAGATACTACTGTTGTAGTAGATGTTATGTTTAAAGATGTTTTTAAGTTATCTAATGAGGTTTATACGGCTACAAACGGTTATTTTGATCCTACTGTAGGTGCATTGGCTAACGCTTGGGGGTTTGGGCCAGGAAAACAAGTGAAATTAGATAGTGCCATGGTAGATAGTATTTTGCAGTATGTTGGTTTTTCTAAAGTAAGTATAACCAATGCTAATACGGTTAAAAAATTATATCCTAATATTTATTTTGATTTTAATGCTGTAGCCAAAGGGTATACATTAGATTGTTTAGCAAAATTTTTAGATAAAAAGAATATTGATAATTATTTAATAGAATTAGGGGGAGAAATTGTAGCGAAAGGGCAAAATACAATAAAGCAAAAGCCTTGGTTGGTAGGAGTAGACGATCCAGAAGGAGAAAATAGAAGTAGCCCCAAGGTATTATTAAATATAAAAGATAAGGCTTTGGCATCTTCTGGTAATTATAGAAAATTTAGAATAGATGAAGTAACGGGAGAAAAGTATGTACATACTATAAACCCTAAAACAGGTTACACCAAAAATTCTTCTATTTTAGGAACAACAGTTATTGCCAATACATGTGCTACTGCAGATGCTTATGCAACCAGTTTTATGGCCATGGATTTACCAGAGTCCAAGCAATTGCTATCTAAGAATAATGAATTAGAGGCTTTTATTATATATGTAGATGAAAAAGGAAAAACCCAACAGTTTATGACCGATGGGTTTAAAAAAATGGTTGTTAAATAGGGGGGTAAAACATATCATTGAAAAAGGATTTTTCCTTTTTTACTATCTTCTTTATTTAAAACTAATTTGTAGATATATACACCAGATGGATTATTTTTTCTATCAATAGTAATTTCATTTAATCCAGAACTTATATCTCCTTTTTTGTTAATAATTACTTTTCCATTTAAATTATATACGTAAAACTCGTATGTATTAGATTTTGTATTATTAAATCTAATAGTAGCTTTAGTTTTAACTGGATTAGGGTAAATACCAACAGCTTTTTCCGTTTCGGTAATTATGGGTGCTGTAACTTCTGGTAGTAGGTTTGTAAAACTTAAACGATTAAATTCCAAAGAAATTGTTTTATTTTCTTCTTTATTGTTATGAAGAATAAAAACAATCATAAATATATTTTTTAATTGATTCTTTTCTTCAGTAATAGTATTAAAATCAATATAGTTTTCTTGTTTTTTATCAGATAATATAATGTGTGCTCTAACTTGCTCTTCCCATGCAGTAATAGTATTATCTACGAAAACTATTTCTACTTCTTGTCCTTGAAGTCCTTTAGATTCTAATCTAAACGCTTTGTAGTTAGAAATGTCTGTGCCTTCAAAATTTGATTTTAGAGAACGGTAGATTGCAATTTTATTTTTTAGTGTGCCTTTTAATTGTATGCTTCTTTCTATGTATAAGTCTTCAGGATTTTCGCTTTGTACATCTTTGTAAATATCAAAAGAAGTAATTTTTTCTACGGCCTCATCAACATCTAAGCCCCAAACACCATCAGCAAAATAAATAGTATCAGATATCGTAGTGTCAGATTCGTTAAGCGTAATACCCATAGCATAAACGCCATCTGTATCTAAAATAAGTGTTTCTTCTTTTGCACCAGATAATCTATAGTTGTTATTAAACAGTGTAGTGTTATCTGTTTCTGTACTTAAATAGTTTCCTTTTATTTGTACTTCTTTAGCTCCCGATAAATTAATTAGATTTAATTTTAGTTTATGGTTGCTATAGCTAGCGTTTTTAACAAAAACTTTAGGTAGTTCTGTAACTTTAAATGCTACAGTTGTTTTAGAGGTGCGTACAATATTTTCTATAATTTTTTCTACTACGGCTTTTAAATTCGCGGTATTATCTGCCCATATTTGAAAGTTGTAGTATTTTGAATTACGTGTGTAATCAGATAAATTCCAGTGGCTTTCTATCTGTACTGTATTAGTTTCATCTTCGTAAAAAGAGAAACTACAACTATATTCAATAGTACCGTCTTTGTTTTCTTGTTTGGTTACTATTAGTTTTTGTGTTTTGTACATGGTTACATGCCACATGTTTACTATAGAAGTGCCAATAACACGGTCGCAGATTACTTTGGTATGCTCGTATACACCATCGTTAGATTTTGTAGATAAAATAGAACCTCTACGCGCGTTTTTGTTAAAGTAATCTACGGCTAAAGTTTCTGTAGCGTTAGTAATATCTATTAAATCGTTTGGAGTGCTTAAAAACGCCTCTGTATTAGGTATAGCATCTTGAGGTACAAGATTTACTAAGTCGTATTTTACTTTAGCGTTGGTTTTGTAACTTCTCTTGTAGGTTTTAAAGTTTCTGCTAGTAGTATTAATTTTTAAGTTTGTTTTATTGTTTTTTGTTCTATTGTAATTTCTTTTTGCAATTTTTTCTGCTAATCTAGAATTACTTTCTAAGCCACCATCGTTACCACCAGATGTTGTAGTGTAAGTACAGTGGTTGTTTTCCGCTGCGCAAGAAGGGTCGTCGCAATCTATTAAACCATTGCCATTATCGTCTACACCATTATCACAAATTTCTGGAATAGCTATACTGTATACATAATCTTCTATTTCTCCTAAAGAAGTGGTTTTTCCGGTAATATTAGTATCGTTAAGTATGTCTTCTGATATAATAGCTCTTAGGTTTACGTTCCCGTGCATAAAATTAGTGGGTACACTTATCTTTTCTGCTACAGTTTTTGCACCATTAATTGCAGTGTGTTTATTTATGATAGTATCAAAAATACCGTCATTGTCCCAATCTAAGCCTATAAGATAGTAGGCTGTGGCACTAAAATTAGAATTTAAGCCCATAGTTACCGTAATTTCGCCATTGGTAACCACGTTTGTAACACGAACACCATCATCTAAATCTCCATTTGCTAATGCATTTGCTGGGTTATTTATATCGTAGGTAGATGTACTTCCTAGCCAAACTAGATTGTTTTCCGGAATATTATCGGAGCCTATATCTTGCTGATAGGTTAAAATTTTAGCCTCGGGTATATTGCTGTTGTCTCCATACTCATAACCATAGATAGCTGGGATAGTAGTTGGGCAAGAGAAACCATCGTTTTTAGATAGTCCATCTATAGAGAATGAAACTACTCTGGCATCTAACGTGTTTACATCTATTCTAATTATTTTTCCTGTACTATTGTTTGATGCGTATAGAAAACCATCGGAACCTGTCCATTGTGCTCCATAGCCTGTTGTAGGTATATTTGCTCCTGTAATATTACCTAGGGTAGATTTTGTATTTGTGGTAGTGTCATATTTATATAATTTACCACCACTAGCAGAATAAAAGTTACCGTCTTTATTAAAGGCAATATCCCAACCTATTAAACCTTGATTTTTGTGTCTTGCTATTATTGAAATTGTGTTTAGATCTATAATTACCATATCGTTGCCATCTACGCCATACCATTTTCCTGTATTATCGATATCTCCTCGGTATACTTTTTTGTTAAAATTGATGCCTTTGTAAATTACAGTACCATCTGCATCTAACTGAATAAATTTATTATCACTGGCACCATAAACTAAGCCTGTACGTACATCGAATCCTAAACCATTTGCATAGTCAGATGCCACAGCAATAGGGTCATAATCTCCTGTAGCTGGGTTTAATTTGCCATACATGTTGGGCGTATTTTTTCCTTTTTTCTTGTAAACCTGATAAAATGCAGGTTCGCACTCATAAGCTTTTGGGGTATAATTGCTATTTACCTCAATTGTGGTTTGTAGGTTGTTCTCTAGCAATAAATTATCCGATAGTGTAAAATTATTCGTGTATTCTCCTGCTACTACAGTTGGGTCTATAAATACATCATAGGCAATACGAACAGTTTCGTTCTCTTCTAATGTTATATTGCCCCATACAATATTATTTTCATCATTTTCTATAGGCTGCAGTTTAAAGTCTGAAAACCCTTTAGCATCAAAATCAATAGTGTCTTGTATAAATCTAAATCCGTTCGGAAGTGTTTCTGTGGCTGTAAATGTTTGTTTTTTACCAGTAACATTGGTTAAAAATACTTGGTAGGTAACAATAGCATTATGTACTCCTTTTTTAGAAGAAACAATGTTGCCTGTTATTTTACAGTTACTACTTTCGGAACAGTCAGGATCGTCACAATCTGTTAATCCGTCATTGTCATCATCTATACCATTGTTGCATATTTCTGGGAAAGATGGCGCAGTTGCCGATGAGCATCCGATACCATCGTTACTACCGTTAGGCTCAGAAGTAGATATAAAAGAAAAAGAGTTTATAGTACCATTAGCGCTAAAAGAGGCTCTGTATATGTTTCCTGTTTTATTATTAAAGAAATACACGTTACCATCGCTATCTGCCCATACAGCACCATAACTTCCGCTATCTGCTACGTTGTAATAATTGCCAATTACTTTTACTGTTTTGTTAATAGGGTCAAACTCATTTATATAACCACTATTCATCCCATAAAACTTACCAGTAAGTATATTGTACGATATATCTGCGCAATTAGCAGGTGTTCCAACGCCAGGTAATACGGTAGCAGTAGCTTTTATTGCTGTTATTGAGTTTGTGTTACTAACATCAATTGTATTCATTATAAATGAACTTCCACTTTTTTTAAAGGAATACCAGTTTCCATTAGTATCAAAATCCCCGGAATAACTTAATGCAGAAAAGTTACTAATTGCTCCTAGATTAGTGCCTTCTCCTGTATTATTTACTTTAATTAAATTATTGCCGGAGATACCATAGATATAACCATCTTCTTTATTTAACCCTGCGCCATTATAACTAAAACTAGAGGAGCCTATTAATTCGTAGGTACCTTTCACGGGGTCTAGTTTTTTTAATTCTTTTCCGTTAACCACTTGGTAGAGGTCACTAGTGCATAAGAAATTATCTTGAGCTTTTAGTTGGTATATAGCAATACATAACATAAATAGGATTGATGTATATATTGATGTTCTATTGATGCCATTGTATTGTAAAACTCTTTCCATGTTATTTTTGATTTGGGGTGCTTATAAAGCTCAAAAATAGGGATGAAGTTTAGGTATAATAGCCCTAATTGGTTGGCTGTTATCTCTTCTGTAGATAAATGGTTAAAGAAGTATAGATAAATGGTTTTATAAAAAAAGCCTGATAATAGATGAATTATCAGGCTTAACTTTTTGGGTAGAAATAGGTGAGTTAAAAATTCACAAATGCAATAATATTAAATTGGTCTCTACCAGATGTTTCAAAAAACTGATTCATATAACCAGCCTCTAGTTTAATATTTTTATTTAAATGAAAACCTAAGCCTCCATAAACACGGTTTCTATCAAAAATTGATGTTTTGGTGTTTAGAAAAATTTCATTGTAAGCAGATAAATAAAAGGTATTATCTATGGTTTCTTTTTTGCTTAAAGGAATATTTAAGCCTAAAAAGTAGCGAAAACGTAATTTAAAATCAGACTCAACAAACCGTTGTTCAAACCTATATCTATGTTGTAATTTTACACTACCAATATTTTGTTTTGATATAAATTGTTGAAATATACGGTGCTCGTTTACAGCTACTTTATCATCTGTATTAGCAATGTAGTTTTCAGACAAAATATAACCGTATCCTAATAAAATATTATTTTTATTTTCATTAAAACTATAGCCTAAACCAGTTCTTAGTAATAGCTGTTCTAAATCTCCAATAGCATTGTAATTTCTATACTGAACTTCGTTATGGATGTTCCAGCCATTTTCTAATTTTTTATTTCCAATATAAATAAGCCAATTACCAAGACTACTGTCTTGCGCTTGTACAAAAAAAGGTAGCATTACTACTGCGAATAATGCTACCAACTTTATTTTTGAATTTAAAATTCTCATAAAAATTAATTGTAGAATTCTACTGCTCCACTATCAATATGGTACATAGCTCCTACAATTTTAATAGCTCCTTCTTCTTGCATTTCTGCTAAAACAGGACTTTCCTTTACAATCCTATCTATAGTTAATTGCACATTTTTCTTAGCAACATTATTAACAAACTCAATATTAGAAGAATTTCTTATGCTTGCATCTGCTGGTTCTACTACTGCATTAACGGCAGGTTTAATTTTGGCTAACATTGCTGTTAGGTTTCCTAATTTTGCATCGTCGCAAGCACCTTTTACAGCACCACAACTTGTGTGTCCTAAAACAACAATTACTTTTGTTCCTGCAAGTTTACAAGCAAACTCCATGCTTCCTAAGATATCTTCGTTTACAAAATTACCCGCAACACGAGCGCTAAAAATATCGCCAATACCTTGGTCAAAAATTAATTCTGATGATACTCTGGAATCTATACAACTTAGAATAGTAGCAAAAGGATATTGCCCTTTACTTGTATCGCCAACTTGTTCTAGTAAATCTCTATTTACTTGTGATTTTTTTTGGAACCTCTCATTACCTTCTTTTAATAATTCTACTGCCTTATTGGGGGTTATTAAAGCTTGTGTTTCTTTTGTATATGCTTTCATTATTTTATTCTTTTAATAATGGATTAATTTTTTTTATTTAATTTAAAAAACTCTAGGTAACTATCAGGATTTTCTACAATACCTCTTTCAGATATTAGCTTAATATTGATATTACGTTCCTTGGCTTTAAAAGCAAAATCGTCTAAAATTTCTATAATATCATTATCTAAATATCTGGTTTTGGTTACATCTAATTCTAGTGCAGAATCGTTTGGTAAATTATCTAATTCTTTTAGGATTGCTCCTTTGTTAAAGAAAGTGACCTCTTCTGCTAAAGTCATTTTTATTTTACCGTCATCTACATCTTCACCTTCTTTATGTAAGAAATGAGAATTTTGGAAACTTTTTAATAATATAACTACAATCCCTACAGCTAAACCTAAGCCAATACCAAGTAATAAGTCGCCTGTAATTACCATTGGTAAAACAGTTGCCATAAACGGTAACCATTGTTTCCAACCTAGGCTAAACATTGTTTTAAACGTAGATGGTTTTGCTAATTTAAAACCAACAATAAAAAGTACTGCAGCTAATACTGCTAATGGAATTTTATTTAGTAATGTTGGAATTAAAATAACAGATATTAAAAGGAAAAAACCATGAACAATAGCCGATAGTTTTGTTCTACCTCCAGATTGTATGTTTGCAGAACTACGAACTATTACTTGCGTAATTGGTAAACCTCCTATTAAACCAGAAATTATATTTCCTGTTCCTTGCGCAAATAATTCTCTATTTGTAGGTGTTACATTTTTGTAAGGGTCTAACTTATCGGTAGCTTCTACACAAAGTAAGGTTTCTAAAGAAGCCACTAATGCTATGGTAAAACCAGTAATCCAAATTTCGGGTTTACTAATTACTGCAAAATTAGGGAAGCTAAATTGCCCTTTAAAACTATCAAAACTGTCTGGTACTGGTACAGATACAAGCTGACTTTCTACAAGTCCCATAGAACCATCTTTGGTTGTAATATAATATATGATACCTACTACTACAGCAACTAAAGGTCCTTGTATTAATTGAAAAATCTTTCCTTTTTTAGAAAGTACATTAGACCATAAAAGTAAAATACCTATAGCTATTATACCAATTACTGTGGCTCCTATACTTATGTTGCCACTTAATAAAGCGTTTATATCATTTAATAATCCAGAGAGTAAATTGTTCCATTCAACCTTTAAAAAATCAATATCTCCGCTAACATTTTTATCCATTCCAAAAAAGAATCGAATTTGTTTTAGTATAATAATGATACCAATACCAGTTAGCATTCCTTTAATTACTGAAGAAGGGAAAAAGTAACCAATAATACCTAAACGTAAAACACCAAATAAAAGTTGTATTACACCACCTATAACAACTGCAACTAAAAAGTTTTCGTACCCTAAAGAGGTAATGGCAACTAAAACTATAGCAGCTAAACCTGCAGCAGGACCACTTACACCAATGTTGGAGCCACTTAAGGCTCCTACAACAATACCTCCAATAATACCAGCTATTAAACCAGAGAATAGAGGAGCACCACTAGCTAATGCAATACCTAAACATAGAGGTAAAGCAACAAAAAATACGACTATACTCGCAGGTAAGTCATTCTTAATATATTTAAACATAGAATAATAAATTATACTTTAGTTCTTTAGTTAAAACTAAAATATGTTAAAGATTAATTGATAGATTTTTTGAAGAAATCTGTGAAAAACGAAATTATAATATGTAAAATTCTGGTGGAGGAAAAATTAAATTTAAATGAGGTTTTGTATACTTTTTAAAAAAGTAAACTAAATTGTTTTCTGCTTTTTTTGAAGAAAAAAGAACATCATTTTTTAGGCTTTCTAGAAAAAGAACTTCTTTGTCGTTACTTATCTCACCTTCTTTTTCTTCATCATCATTAGAGGTTAAAAGTAAAGAAATATCTACAGAGTCGTTCATGATATAAATAACAGTAGGTGCTGATATAGATACCATAAAAACTATTGAAAAAAATATAGAAACTATGTTCTTTGTCATTCCTATTTCTAACTTTTATAAAAAGTAAATATAATATGTTTTAGTAAGAAACATATTATATTTTTGTTAAAAAGTTAAACAAAAGCAGGTAATATTAATCATTTTTAAGAGAAATAATTACGTGGTTATTCTTTTTTAACAAGAGGAATAATTTCTCCTTTTGCCAATCTATAACGGTTTAAGTGTTCTGGAGACATTTGGTTGGTGTAATCTATTTCTGAAACTTTAAACCCTATATTTCTAAGTTTGTTAAAATAATCTCTACCATAAATACGTACATGATCATATTGTCCAAAAATTTTAGCACGCTCCTTTTTATCGGTTATTGTATTGTCTTCAAAAGTAGTAGCTCTGTTTAAATCTTGTGGAATTTGAAATATGCCCCAACCCCCTGGTTTTAATATTCTATACAATTCTTGCATTGCTTTTGTATCATCTGGAATATGTTCTAATACATGGTTGCAGAAAATAATATCAAAAGAATTATCTTTAAATGGGAGGTTACAAATATCTGCTTTTACATCTGCTAAAGGAGAATTTAAGTCGGTAGTAGTATATTCTATATTGTTAAGTTTCTTAAACCTTTTATAAAACGCTTGTTCGGGAGCAAAGTGAAGTACTTTGTGGTTTTTAGTAAAGAAATTAGTATCGTTTTTTAAAAATAACCATAACAATCTGTGTCGTTCTAATGATAGGGTAGAAGGGGACAATACGTTTTCTCTAGGACTCTCATATCCATAAGGAAGAAATTTTTTAAATTGTTTTCCATCAATTGGGTCTTCATAAGTCTTTCCACGTAACGAAAAAGCTAAAATAGGTCTTATTAAGTAGCTTAACTTTATAAGTACAGGCCTTGGAATAAGATTTAAAAAGAATTTAAAAATTTTTGACACAAATTTTATTTTTTTAAAGCAGTAACCTGTATTTCAATTTTCATTTTTTGGTCTGCTAGGCCTGCTGAAAACATAGTTGCCGCGGGTCTTACCTCTCCAAAGTAGTTGCGTAATGTTGGCCAACATTTTTCAAAATCGCTTGCATTGGGTAAAATATAAGTTACACGTACAACATCGCTAATTTTTGCATCTGCTTTTTCTAAAGTAGCTACAATATTTTGCATGCATTGTTCTGTTTGTAGAACAACATCATCATTAATACTCATGGTATCGTAATTATAGCCTGTTGTTCCCGAAACAAAAATCCAATTACCATCGACTACAGCTCTAGAATAGCCTATTTCTTTTTCAAAAGTAGAACCAGAACTTATTAGTTTTCTAGACATTGTTTAAATGTTTTTAGTTGTTAACTGCTCTAAATTCATCTTCTTCATTAGTAATAATTCCTAATGCTTCGTGAACGTATTTAAAAGTAGACAGTAATTCTGGTTTGCCATTTACAATGGCAACATCGTGTTCAAAATGTGCACTAGGTTTACGGTCTGCCGTAAGTATGGTCCAACCATCTTTTAATTGGTTAATTCTATGCGTACCCATATTAGTCATAGGTTCTATAGCTACTACCATTCCTTCTACAAATTTTTTACCACGACCGCGCTTACCATAATTAGGCATTTCTGGGTCCTCGTGCATTTTACGCCCTAAACCATGACCCACCAATTCTCTTACCACACCATAACCATGTTCTTCGGTAAATTTCTGTATAGCATAGCCAACATCTCCTACACGATTTCCGATTTTAAATTCTTTAATTCCTACGTATAATGATGCTCTAGTAACGTCTAATAATTTTTTTGTTTCTGGAGCTATTTCTCCAACAGCAAAAGTATAGGCGTGATCGCCATAAAATTCGTTTTTTAAAGCGCCACAATCTATAGATATAATATCGCCTTCTACTAAAGGAGTATCGTTAGGAATACCATGTACTACTTGCTCATTAGGACTCATACATAAAGTATTAGGAAAATCGTATAATCCTAAAAAACCTGGGATTGCTCCGTGGTCTCTAATAAAAGTTTCAGCAAGTGCATCTAACTGTAATGTTGTAACACCTGGTTTTACCTCAGCAGCTAACATTCCTAATGTTTTAGAAACAATTAATGCACTTTCTCGCATTAATTCTATCTCTTCTGGCGTTTTTATTTTAATCATAGATTGCAAATGTAAAACATTACTTTAAAATAAGAAGCTAAAAACAAATGTCTCATTTAATAGTGTAATGAAAAAACCATTATAGACATATACTTATATTTAGTACTTTAGAAAAAACTTTACTAATATGCGTTATCTATTGTTACTCTCACTTTTCTGTGTTTTTTTATTGTCGTGTAAAGACAAAAATAAGCCTGTAGAAAAAGTAAATCTTCCAGAAGTTAAAGATTACACTATAAATTTAGATTTAGTAGAAGCAAATAGATTAGCTGATTTACCCTTAGGATGTATTGGTAATCCTTTGCCGTATAAAGCAGGTTTAGTAATAGAAAAACCAGAAGATTTGGCTATGCCTAAAGAACACCATCCAGCATTTTATGGTTGCTTTGATTGGCATTCTGCTGTACATGGACACTGGTCTCTAGTATATTTAATGAAACAATTTCCTAATCTTAGTAAAAAGGAAGAAGCTATACAGATGATAGATCAGAACTTAACAAAGGAAAATATAGAAAAAGAATTGGCTTATTTTTACATGAATGGTTTAACAGGTTCTTTTGAAAGAACTTATGGGTGGGCTTGGTTGTTAAAATTGCAAGAAGAGTTGTATACTTGGGACAACCCCATGGCTAAAAAGTGGCAAGCAAATTTGGAGCCTTTAGTAAAGTATATTTCGGAAGCTTATATTGCGTACCTACCCAAATTAGCATATCCTATACGAGTAGGAGAACATAGTAATACTGCGTTTGGATTAAGTTTTGCTTATGATTATGCTAAAATAAGTGGAGACGATAATTTAAAAGCCATCATTAAAGAAAGTGCAATACGATTTTATAATACTGATGCTGGTTGCCCAATTTCATGGGAACCAAGCGGTTATGATTTTCTTTCTCCTTGTTTACAAGAATTAGATATTATGCGTAAAGTTTTAGATAAAGAAGAATTTAACAAGTGGTCTAAATTATTTTTACCAGAACTTTATACGCAGCAACTAACGTTAAAGCCTGGAGAAATCTTAGACCGTACAGATGGTAAACTTGTGCACTTAGATGGGTTAAATTTTTCTAGAGCATGGTGTTTATATCCAATACAAAATAATAATGCGCAAAATATTGCGAATGAGCATTTAACTTTTTCTTTGTCTAAAATAAAAGATGGAGATTATGCAGGGCAACATTGGTTAGCTTCATTTGCTTTATATGCATTTAAAATAAAAAATACCTCTGAAAGGATTAAATAAATATTTTGGACCTAGTACATTAATAACGGCTGCTTTTATTGGGCCGGGTACAATAACTACATGTACTATAGTAGGTGTAAAAAGTGGTTATACGTTACTGTGGGTTATGCTGTTTTCTATTGTTACAACAATTGTTTTACAAGAAATGGCAGCTCGCTTAGGTTTTGTAACTCAAAAAGGATTGGGAGAAGCTATAAATAGTACATTTTCTAAAGGAGTTTTTAGGTATTTAGTATTCTTTCTTATAATTAGTGCAATTTTAGTGGGCAATGGAGCTTATGAGGCAGGGAATATTTCTGGAGGGGTTTTAGGATTACAGTTAACCATTGGTGAGTTAAAAATATGGCCTTTGTTAATAGGGATTATTAGTTTTTCACTGCTATTTTATGGAGGGTATAAAGTTTTAGAGAGAATATTTATTAGCTTGGTTATTCTTATGAGTCTTTGTTTTTTTATTACTGTGGTGATTGTAAAACCAGATTTTGTAGCTGTTTTTAAAGGTTTTATACCTTCTGATATTGCAAGTGTAAATTACTTGCATGTTATGGGATTAATAGGAACCACAGTAGTTCCTTATAATTTATTTTTACATGCAGCTACTATTTCAAAGAAATGGAAGCTAGGAGCAGAATTAAAGGATATAAGAGTTGAAAATACGGTATCTATTATTATAGGAGGGCTAATTTCTATGTTAATTATTATTACTGCTGTTGCAGCAAAAAATGAGGTTGTAGAAATAAGTTCTGCTAAAGATTTAGCAATTCAATTAGAACCTTTATTTGGTGTTTCTGCTAAATTATTTATGGGCATAGGTTTGTTAGCAGCTGGGTTAAGTTCTACACTAACAGCACCTATAGCTGCTGCCTATGTAGCAAGAGGTTTGTTTAATTGGTCAGATGATGAAAAAGATATAAGATTTAGAGGTGTATGGATGTTAATTATAGTAGTTGGCGTTTTTATTGCTATGATAGGTATTAAGCCAATAAAAATAATTCAGTTTGCACAAATCACAAATGCAATTTTGTTACCTTTTATTGCTATGTATTTATTGTATGTATCTAATTCAAAGAAATTATTGGGAGATAAAATAAATTCAACCCTTATTAATGTTTTAGGAGTGTTGGTTATTTTAATAACTTTATTATTATCGTTAATGTCCTTAAATAGAATATTTGATTTTTTATAATTTAATAGCATAAAAAAAGAGCTTCAATATATTAATGAAGCTCTTTGTCTTGTATATTCTAATATTATATTAAACCAGTGCTTTTTGTGTCATTAAAGCTGGTTGGTCTACTCCAATTAATTTAAGGATAGTAGGGGCAATATCTCCTAAAACACCATCTTCGATAGTTTTAAGTTCATTATCTACTAAGATTAAAGGAACAGGGTTCGTTGTATGTGCTGTATTTGGAGACCCATCAGGATTAATCATAGTATCACAATTTCCGTGGTCTGCAATTACCAATGTAGAATATCCGTTTTCTAAACCAGCAGTTATTACTGCTTCTGCACATGTATCTACTGTTTCACAAGCTTTAATAGCTGCATTCATATCTCCTGTATGTCCTACCATATCTGGATTTGCAAAATTTAAGCATACAAAATCTGTTTCTCCCTTTTTTAGTTCAGGAACAATAGCATCTTTTATTTCAAAAGCACTCATTTCTGGCTTTAAATCGTATGTTGCTACTTTTGGTGATGGACAAAGAATACGTTCTTCTCCTTCGTAAGGAACTTCTCTACCTCCGTTAAAAAAGAAAGTTACATGTGGGTATTTTTCTGTTTCAGCAATACGAATTTGTTTTTTACCAGCTTTAGCTAATGTTTCTCCAAGGGTATCGCTAATATTTTCTTTATTATAAATAATATTTATTCCTTTAAACATATCACCATAATTAGTCATGGTAACAAAATTTAGGTCTAACTTTTTCATATCATGCTCTGGCATATCTTCATGATATAAAACTTGTGTTAGTTCTCTACCACGATCAGTTCTAAAGTTAAAGAAGATAACAACATCATCTTTTTCAATTTTAGCTGTTGGGTTTCCATTAGCATCGGTAGCTACAATAGGTTTTATAAACTCATCTGTAACACCATCATCATAATTTTTTTGAATAAGACCAGCAACATCTGCTGTTTTTTCTCCTGTATTATGCACTAATAGGTCGTATGTTAATTTAACACGTTCCCATCTTTTATCTCTGTCCATTGCATAATATCTACCTATTACAGTAGCCAATTTTGCTTTTTTATCTGCACAATAATTATTTATATCCTCTACAAAGCTTTTTCCACTTTTTGGGTCTACATCTCTACCATCTGTAAAAGCATGTAAATATGTTTTTTCTAAACCATATGCTTCACTAGCGTCTATAAGGCCTTTTATATGTGATATGTGTGAGTGTACACCACCATTACTTAATAAACCTAATAAATGTACTGCTTTATTATTTTTCTTAGCATATGAAAAAGCTTCTTTCAATACTTTTTCATCTTTAAAAGTGTCTTCTTTTAATGCTAGGTTAATCTTGGCTAAATCTTGATATACAATTCTACCAGCACCTAAATTCATATGACCCACCTCACTGTTTCCCATTTGTCCTTCTGGTAAACCAACGTTCATACCATCTGTTAAAAGGTTAGCATTTGGGTATTTTGTATATAGAGAATCTATAAATGGTGTATTTGCATTTTCTATTGCAGATATTTTAGGGTCTGGAGATTTTCCCCAGCCATCTAAAATCATAAGTATCACTTTTTTATTCATTGTATATGTCTTAGTAATCTAATTGCAAAAATAGGTTGATTTCCCAAGTATTTATCTACCTTTTACTATCTTTTTTTAATTTTTCACATACTAATTAAAGCTTGTTTCAAATTAAACGTAAGAAAGAACTATTTGTTAAAGTTTTGTTATATAGGTGTTGGTACTGAAACAATTATGATTGTTGACCGTCTCTTAGTTATAAATCAAAAAACAATAATCATGAAAAAAACATTCTTAGTTGTAGCCGTAGCCTCTTTATTATCTGTAGCAAGCGTAAAAGCAAATGAAATTAAAGAGAACAATAATAATTTTAATACTGAAATTATTGATGTTAAAACATTAGCTGTTAGCCCTTTTTGTAAAGCAATTATACAAGGAGATATTGATACCGTTAGAAAATTAATAAACCTAGGAGAAAATGTAAATAAAAAGTCTTTGGGTATGACTCCTGCAATTTTTGCAGCACGTTATAATAAAGTGGAAATTTTAAAATTATTAATAGAAAAAGGAGCTAATTTAAAAATGAAAAGTGATAAAGGTATTACTGTTATGAAACAGGCTAAATTATCTAATGCTAAAGAAGTTGTAGCATATTTAAAATCTTTATCGTAGCGAATAACTTTTTGTAATATTTAAAATCCCCATGAATATATATTCATGGGGATTTTTTCTACTCTCATATAGTGTTCAAGTAAAAAGAGTAAAGTGGATTTTAAAAATTAAATCCAGTAAAAGCTCTGTATACAAATGCATACAATGCTAAAGATAACATTAATACACAAAAAATTGAATAAAATTGTAAAATTTTTACGGCTAATCTAGGTCTGCAGTTCTCAAATGCTCCTAGATAAAGATTTTTAAAGTTTGTAATTGTTCCCATATAGTCTTTTATTTAAATGATTGCAAATCATAGCTATAGGCTAGTAGGTTGGTAACAAATACTTTATAAGACTGTGGGTACAACAAATGTATATATTTATTGTACAGGCAAGTGTGTTTTTTTCTTTTTTTAGATGAACGGTAATAAATAAGGAAGTAATACTCGTTATTTAGCTTTCTCCTCTATATTTTTTTATGGCTTCTTTTATTTTTTCAATTCTATTTTCTGGGTCTGGGTGAGAACTTTGAAATTCTGGAACTCTATTAGGGCCAGCGGCAGCCTTTAAAATTTGCATAACTTTAATCATCTCATAAGGGTCGTATCCAGACTGTATCATAAACAAAACACCTAATTCATCACTTTCTAATTCATCACCTCTACCATTTTTTAATAAAGTGGTTTGCCCAATGCCGTTTATAAGCCCGCCTGCGTCTGCACCAACAGATGCTCCCATAGAAATAGTTTTCCAAAAATTACTATCTGCAATTCTTTCAGCGGAATGCCTACCAATTACATGTCCTATTTCATGTCCTAAAACGCCAGCTAATTGAGCTTCGGTAAGTTGTGAAAATAGTGCATAGGTAATAAATATTTGCCCGCCAGGTAATGCAAATGCATTTATAGTTCTATCATCTGCTAATAAATGAAAATCGTATCTATAGGGTGTATCTCTAGCCATACTATTTTGCACTAGTTTATTACCAACGGCATCTACTAAGGCTTGCATGCGTTCATCTGGGTATAAACCTCCATGCTGTTGTGCCATTTGAGGAGCACTTTGTATACCAATAGCAATTTCTTGCTCAGAGGTCATATTAATATTTTGTACTCTCTTGGTATATGGGTTTTCTTCTTTATTACTACATCGTTGAATAAAAGCAAAGGCAACAATAGCTAAACCTATAAAAATTCTAATTTTCCAACTTCCTCTTTTCATAACATAAAATCTTCAATGTAAACGAGTTCAAAGTACGAAAAAAAATATTATAGTAACTCAGGGTTTATGTCTAAAATGTTATTAACAATATAACTTTTAAGAAAGCCAGAAGTAAAATGCTCGCTGCCAATAATATCTTCTTCTTGTAATAAACGCACTAAATTTTTTCTTCTGAATGTTTTTAACATTGGTTTAGAAATAGGAGCATAGCTATAGTGCCATGGCTCATATTTAAACCCTTTTCTTTTAGGGTTGTTGGTGTAGACTAAGTAAAAACCATATTTTGATGCATTTTTATCCATCCAATCTTTAAATTCTTTAAAAGGGCCACCTTCTTCAAATTTTTCGGGAACTAAAACATCTCCTTTTACTTTTTTATAACCGTCGATTAAATCAATATCTGTCCCCCAATGATGTCTACTGGTTCCAGGAATAGTAGAGTATTCAATTATTTTATCCATAGCATCATCTGGCGACATATTTAATTCTTCGGTATATTTTAAGTATTTACGCTCCCAAATACCCTCTTGCCTGTAAAAATCTCTATAGCTAGAGACTACTTTTATAGCCACACCATCTACATAAGCCGCTTTTTTCATTTCCATAAAAGCATCATAAGCTTCTTTTCTAAGGTTTATGCCTTTTCCATGTAGTTCAATGTTTTCATCTTTTCCCATTAATTCCGATGTGGAATATTGGGTATCTCTTTCTTGAGATATTACTGTATTAGATACTAAGGCTAGTACTAAATAAAAAAAAGAACTCTTTTTTATAAATGATTTTATTTTCATGAGATTTAAATTAATTTTTTAAACATTACATAATGTTCACCAACATCTAGTACTTCAAAAACGTTGCCAATTTTATTATAGTCTAATTTTTTATAAAATTCTACTGCTTTTATTCTAGCATTCATCCATAGCATAGACTTGTTATTTTCTTTTGCTATTTTTTCGGCATATTTTATAAGTTCTTTACCGTACCCTTTTTTTTGATATTCCTTTAATATTGCCATTCCTCTTAATTGTACCGCATTATTAAATTTATGTGTTTTGTTGTTGTGCTCTAATATAGTAGCAATGGCTACTAACTTATTAGCTATAAAACCGCCTATATGATAAGTGGTTTCTAAATCATCACCTTTAAAAACACAAGAAGACAATGGTTTTCCTTGTCTAAGTACAGCATGCCTTACTGGGTACGTACTTTTGGTATCTATGAGCTTTACTACGAGTTTTTTCAATTAAAAAAAATTATAATTGAAAGTAAGTATTTTTTACCATTAATGGTTGATATATAAATAACCTTGGTGGATAATATTAATATCTAATAAATTTATAATATAAAAATATACACCAGAAGGTAATTTTTTCTTTTTTATGTATACACTTTTTGTGTTTGCAATACCGGCAAAAGAATTTTTATAGTTGTCTTCTTCATAAACTAATCTTCCCCATCTGTTAAATATTTGTAATTTGTTGTTTGGAGATAAGGTTACAGCATCAATAACAAAAGTTTCATTTATTTCATCTCCATTTGGAGATATAATTACATTATCAAATTCAACATTATCTTTGCTTAGACTGCCTCCAAAAGTAATTACAGTATAGTCGTTTGGAATAAAAGTATCAGAAGTAATACTCCCCGATGTAAAATCTCCAAAGAAATTTGTGTTTCCTAAATCTTCCCAGATATTATCTTGTGTGTTCCAACCTACTACTCTAAGGTTACTTAATGCATCTATAAAAGTGTTTAATTTGCTATCGCTATCCCATGTTAGGGTTACTTTTGATGTTGTTGTGGCATCTAAATCCCAAAATTCATATTCACTAATGGATAAAAGAATGTCTGTTCGTATATCTGTGTTAAAACTAGTGTTGAATGTAGTTGGTGTGTTTGGGTCTTCAAAAAAATAAGCGCTTTTAGCATTGGCATTAATAATATCTGAACTTATTTCTAAAGGTCTTAGTTTATTATTAATTCCTATTGGGAATATAAATTCTTGTTTATTAGTAATAGCGGCATAACCATCTACTTTTGTATCATCAGAATCACCATTGTAAAAAGCATTATTAATATAATTTAAATTAATATCGGTGAGGTTTCTAGGCGTATTTACATTACCAAGTATAAAATTACTGTTGTTAGTAATGCCAACAGCTACATCTAAAAATAAATTATTAGGAACTACAATTTCTAAATCTTCAAAAACAGGAGAGAAAGCCCCAGATATAGTTGCTGTATTATTATTGTAAAAACCAGCTAAACCTCTGTTGTCATCAAAAATGCCATCGTTTATTAAATTGCTAAAAAAGCCAACTTGGGCGGTTTCGTGCATTTTTAAATTTCCATAGTTATGTAATGTTTCTTGGGCATTTGAGCCTAAACTAAATAATATTAATAATACATATATGTTTTTCATAATTATTTTATTTGTTGCCAATTTGTGCCATCACTCTGTATCCATAAAATAGATTGCCTATCTACAGTACTATCATTACTATTTCTTTCATTGCGATATGTACTAATTGAAATATTATTTCCTCTAGGATTTTTTATAATATAAATTCTACCAGTACATGTGTTAGCATTAGGTAATGATATATTATGATTTCCTCCTATTATTACTGTATAATGATCTTCCGTAAGTGTTAAATTACTTGTGGTGCTAATTATAGAAGTAGCAATAGACCCTTTTACTTGTAGTGTAGAATTAGCGATGTTAAATCCTGCAGATGAATCATTATAATCTGCATCTACAGCTACTCGTTGAGGATTAATATTAATACCAAATCTTGTTTTAGCATTTTGGCTATTGTTACTTCCTTGTACTCTAAAAAATTCGGTGTGGAATTGACCTAGTCTATAATCATACCGTTTAAAAATTATAGGTTCTGCTCCATCATCACCAATAGTAAATTCTAATTTACCATCATTAGATGGGCCAGCAGAACCAATTTCAAACAAATCAGTCCTACCTGCACTTCCTTTTAATCTAAAACTACCATTGGCAGTAGTAAAAAACATGGGCTTGTAAAAAGCAGCTCCTGAGGCGGAAAATTGTAAGGCAGATACACTGCCATCACCATTTACATATACAAGTGGTTGGTCATTATCTCTATAATCAGGAAAATTTTGAGTTAAACCTAATGTTTGTCTTCTGCCAAGTCGTAAAAGGGGTAAATTATTAGATCTAATTTCCATTTTAACATCATCTGTAGTACTTAGAAATGTAGTATTAGGGTTAATACCACTATTACCAAATAAATCCCAATTTGTAGAGGAGTTAGATGCATCTAATTTGTTCCATGAACTACCATTATAATCATATACAGCTCTCTCGGTAGTATTATAAACAAGAGCCCCAATAGAAGGGTTGGTTATAGCTAACATTTCAGTTGTTGTTGCGTTTATTAAATTTAGTAGTAATCTGCCATCTATTTGTCCCATTACTTTAGTAGTGAGGAGTATATTTAAAATAAGAATAATACCAATTTGTTTCATAAATCCCAGAATTTAATTTGATTCTCTTCAATTTCTGAATAGTTAGTGGCTGAAATATCGGTATTGTACATAATCATTTCACTAATTTTAATAGTGGAATGAGCAGAGGAATTGGTGCCATTTGCATATAAAATACCAAAATTATTGTTAATAGTACATCTACCTGTAGTATGGTTTCCTGTAAATTTTAAAACAGATTTTTGTCTTGCAAACACTGTAGTATTAGTTCGTATAAAGGTGTATTGGTTCCATTTATTTACATTTGCTGTGTTATCAAAAGACCGCGGACTGTTACAACATATTCCGGGGTCAAAATACATGTTGTTATCTCCCCAATTAATATGCGTAGACCACCTATTTCTACCTCTAAGCACACCAAAAGAATGTTGGTTTCTTTTAGTTGCAGTAAATATGCCTAGAACAGAGCCATTGGCTCCAGCGTTTGTTAATACTTGTATGCTTGTATTTATATCTAAACGTGTTGTACCATTTCCTTGAAAGTAGGGATGTGCTGCATCAGGAAAAAACTGAGGCTGTCTGTTTGCGTCTGTTTGCACCGCATTTCTGTTAAGACCACTTTGATCATACCAAGTAACAAGATGAACATTGGATGCTCCTCGCCATGTATTAATAGCCGCAACATCTACAATATCGTTATCTCCCCATTTAAAATCCATTTCTACATTATCGCTGGCTCTGCGTAAACGAACTAAAGGACCATCGTAGTTAGATTCTACCACACGCATTGAAAGCGCAAAACTTATATTTTCTAATTTTTCGTCTAGTATATGCGAAGGCTTTATGGTTGGAAAATGGTTGTGCTGTGCTATTTGGCTATAGCATTGTACACTAGCAAGTAACCCCCAAAAGAATATCAATAGCCTTTTCATCTTATTTTTTTAAATCACCTGTTAAATGAAAAATATCTCTGCCAGTTGCTACTAAACCAACTCCTGCATCTTTGCCTGCAGTTATAAATCTAGATAGTCTGTTTTTTAATGTAGTTGAATTTTCTACAAAATAGACTTTCCCCTCGCCAACTTGGTATACACTAACATTAAATCCAATAGGTAAACCACTAGGGACTTCTATTTTTACATCGGTACTACTATCAATTTTTAAAATATTGCCATTATCTTCAGCTGTTAATGTATAGCTGGCTGTTTTTGTAGTAACTGTTGGTAATGCATTTGTAGTGTCTATTTTTTCCCAAATGCTTCCATTATATTGATAAACAGTCCCCTCGGTTCTGTTGTATACTATAGAACCAGTGCTAGGTGATGTAATGTTTGTTAAATCATCTGAAGATACATTGGTTAACTCTAATAATAAGCGTCCGTCTATCTGTGCAGAAGCCATGGAGCAAAACATTCCTAAGCTTAGTATGTATATTATTTTATTCATTTTTTATCTATCTATATGCTTCATATATTACTAAAATCCCATCGGTAAAATTATCTACGTTAATTGTAAATCCGTCTGTATTAAAACTGGTGACAGTAGCTGTTGTTAAACCTAAATTATCTCCATTTTGGTTCGAATATCTTAAACCAATGCTATGAGAACTAGATGCATATCTAGAAATATCATTGATAGATGTTCCGTTACCACCATTGTATATTACTTGTTCGGTAATGCTTGTTGCACCATCTTTTCTGGCAAATCCTTTCATAGAACCAAAAGCATTTACCACTGTGTTGGTGTTATTGCCAACACCATTATCAGAATTTAAATTTGGTACTTCTACGTTGGCATATGCTGTAAATGTTACAGCACTAGGCTCAAAAGGAAGATCCTCTATATCTATACTACCTGTAGCTGTTATTTGAAAAGAGCCAGGGTATACACTAGAAATAGGGGGTAGGGTAATAGTATTACCTCCTATACCAGAAATAGTTAATTGATCGTTAGTAACAGATAGGGTTTGTATTTCGTTACTAGCATCAGCATCAGCATCATCTAAAGAAGGCACATTAACAGTGTAAGGAGTATTTAAACCATCTCCACTTATTGTGGTGTTTGTACCAGCATTTAGGTTTACTTTTTCAGTTGGAATTTCTATCCATGCAGAAGATTGGTATAAATACATTTTTTCCTCATCTGTATTGTATAAAACTAAACCTTCGGTAACATTTGTGGCCGCATTCATTTCAGCTGTAGTAGCTTTTATAAGATGTAATACTAAATTTCCGTCTACTTGAGCATAGAAATTTATAGTCATTAATAGTAATACTATGGTTGTAAGCTTCTTCATTGGTTGTTTATCTATATGCTTCATAAATTACGACAATACCATCTGAGTAATTGTCGGTGTTAATTGTAAATCCGTCTGTATTAAAACTAGTAACAGTAGCTGTTGTTAATCCTAAGAGGTCTCCATTTCTGTTTCCATATCTAAGTCCTATACTATGAGAACTAGATGCGTATCTAGAAATATCGTTTATAGAATCTCCATGCCCTCCTACATATATTACTTGTTCTGTAATACTTGTGGCTCCGTCTTTTCTAGCAAAACCTTTCATAGAACCAAATGCATTTGGAAGTGTGTTTACGTTATTGCCAGTGCCATTATCCGAATTTATATTAGGAGTTTCCACATTTGCATATGCTGTAAATGTTACAGCACTAGGCTCAAAAGGAATACCTTCTATATCTATACTTCCGGTACCTGTTATTTGAAAAGAACCTGTGTATACACTAGAAACAGGAGGTATAGTAACAGTATTTCCTCCTGTACCAGAAATAGTTAACTGGTCGTTAGTAATAGATAAAGTTTGTATTTCGTTACTAGTATCAGCATCATCGTCATCTAGAGAAGGTACATTAATAGTGTAAGGAGTATTTACACCATCTCCACTTATTGTGGTGTTTGTACCTGCGTTTAGGGTTACTTTTTCAGTTGGAATTTCTATCCAAGCAGAAGATTGATATAAATACATTTTTTCTTCATCTGTATTATATAAAACTAAACCTTCTGTAACATTTGTGATAGCATTCATTTCTGCAGTAGTAGCCTTAATAAGATTCAATACTAGATTACCATCTATTTGCGCATTAACACTTATAGCTGTTAAAATAAAAAACAAAATAGCCTTTATTTTTTTCATCATAGCAGCTTTTTAAAAGGATAGCACTGTAAACATAAATTCAGAATTGAAGGTAGCTCTATCACCACCACCATTATCATTATCACCAATAATTACATCAAAAAATGTAGGGTTTTGGTTGTTGTATGATATTCCTGGGTCATCATTACCAGCACCTCCTCTTCCGGGTTGCGATAATTGAATAATATAGTCTCCATCTAAACCTAAGGCGGCAGGAAGATTAACACGATATTGCCCAGGTCCTAATTGGGTAACGGTTACACCTGTAGTAACTTTTATTTCTGTTCCATCGGCACCTATTTTTCCAAAGGCCTTAATTGGGCTTTCGTATAAAGCACCGCCATTGGCACCTACAGAAATACTGTTGTTAGCTTCTGCACCTACTACATTAGCTGTTTGGCTAGTATTGTCCTCGTTAGTATAGGTGATAGCTCCTGTTCCTGTTGCGCTTGTATCTTGACTTAGATTTGTAGTTGTTTCTGTAATACTAGGGGAAGCCCAAACAACAGCTCCAGTATTATCTGTTGTTAGTACCTGATTATTTGTTGTACTTGGAGCTACATCTTCTGGTAAAATAGTTGCATTTAATATTTCTGCGGTAGTTACAGCATCATCTTTCAATTCAGAAGTACCAACAGCATCAGATGTTATTTCAGAAGAATCAACAGAATTAGGAGCTAAGTCTGAAGCTGTAATGGTATTATCTTCTATTTTTCCTCCTGCACCACCAGCTATGGCATCGTCTGCAATTGTTAAAGTTACATTTTCAAATGTAGCATTAGTACCATTGCCAACAGTTATATCTGTTGAGGTTATACTTCCGTCTGCAAGCCCGTCTACGTAATTTTTTGTAGCAACATCTTGTGCGTTTACGGGATCACTTACACCAGTAATAGCATTTGCACCCATTGCTAAAGGACCTGTCATGCTATCTCCTGCTTCGTTTACATATCTAGCTTCAGACGCAGATAAATCCGAAGTAATTTCTTGCCACCCAGATGGGTCATCATAGATAAAAGCAACTCCATCTCTATCTGGGTCTGGATCTCCAGTAACAATATAAATTTCACCTTCATCCCCAGTAGCAGGTAAGGCACTTTCCACACCTATAGATACATTTGATAGTGCAACAGCAACATTACCATTTGCAGCAGGATTAAATCCGTTAACACTTCTTACAATATTTGGTATTGTTGTTACACCATTAGCCTCATCGGTAAATACTAAATTACTTTCTGCACCTACTGGGCTTTCTAGTTTTGTAATAGTTTCCTCAATATCAATAGCAGTTTGTCCGGTTTCTGTTATGGTAGCAATAGTATTACCTGTAATTGTATTGGTAATTTCTAACGCATCAACAGCTACGGTATATTCGGTGTTATTTCCTGATGTTATAGAACTTACGCTAGCTCCTGTCCCTGCTACTACAGTTGTTGTTAATTCATTTGCTGTAATCACAGGTGTTATATCCAAGGCTGTTGCAGCAATACCATTTACAGTACTTACTATTTCATTACTTCCATTTAAGCTTAATGTATTGGTATTAATTATATCAACACCAGTTCCAGTAATACCATCTACTGTAGTCGTTAATGTATTAGCAGTACTTGTATTTGATACTGTTGTCGCCGGGACTAAGGCACTTTTGTTTATCCATTCTACAGTACCCGATGCGTTAGTAACTAATACTAAATCGTTTCCTTCCGATGCAATATCATCAGTAGCAATTGTGCCATCAAAAATATCCTCTGAAAGAATAGTTTCATTTAATATTTCTGTAGTAGTAACCGCATCATTAGCTATTTTAGCGTTTGTAATAGCATCATTAGCAATATCAACCGTAGCAATAGTACCATTGAAGATGTCGTTAGATACAATAGTTTCATTTTGGATTTGAGTTGATGTGATTCCGTTATCTGCTACTTGCACTCCGTTTACGGGATCAATTTCTATAGTGCTATTATCTACATTAACATCTAAGCCCATTGCAACAAGAGCAGCGTTATTTGCTACACCAGTTATAGATCCATTTGGAGAGGTTACGTCCTCACCAAGGCTTGTAGCTAAAGTACTAGCATCTTGCCATTCAGGATTACCCGAAGCGTCTGTTCCTAATATCTTATTGGCGTCTCCTGCGCCAGCTGTTCCAATTTTATCTGTAGTAACAGCATTATCTACTAATTCTGCTGTATCAATAGCATTATCAGCAATATCATTATTAGTAACCGCATCAGTAGCTAAATCATCTGCTGTTATTGTTCCATTTTCTATGTCTTCTGAAAGAATGGTTTCGTTTAAAATTTCAGCTGTAGTAACACCGTTTGCTGCTATTTCTAAAGAACCGTCACCAGCTTGTGTTAATCCAGTTCCCGCAACATCACTATTTATTTTCTCAGCAGTAATGGCATCATCTGCTACATCTAGGGTAACATCTCCTAATAAAGCATTTGCATCCCCGCCTACATCAATAGTAGTATCAGTAGATGTTATATTTCCGTCCCCTGTAAGGGCAGCTACATCTACATCAAGAGCTCCTGATGTTGCATTTTGAGTAAGCCCAGCACCAGCTACATCACTATTTATTTTCTCAGCAGTAATGGCATCATCTGCTACATCTAGGGTAACATCTCCTAATAAAGCATTTGCATCACCACCTACATCAATAGTAGTATCAGTAGATGTTATATTTCCGTCCCCTGTAAGCGCGGCTACATCTACATCAAGAGCTCCTGATGTTGCATTTTGAGTAAGCCCAGCACCAGCTACATCACTATTTATTTTCTCAGCAGTAATGGCATCATCTGCTACATCTAGGGTAACATCTCCTAATAAAGCATTTGCATCCCCGCCTACATCAATAGTAGTATCAGT
>CANLOV010000015.1 GCA_947492955.1 uncultured Cellulophaga sp.
TTAGACAATACCGATAACCAAGCCATCACAGCATTTAGTTTAGATGATGCTACAGGTGTTTTAACATTGACATTAGAGGATGGAGGAACACAGACAGTTAATTTTAGTGCAATTTTAGCTGCTGCAGATAACCAAACACTCTCAACAACAGGAGCAGCAGGTTATATAGAAATAGCCGATGGGAATAATGTAACAATTAATGTAAATGATGCCGATGCGGTAATCGGAAATGAAGTTACCAATGCTACAGATGGAACTCTTACACGTTCAGGAGATGGTACTTCAGGAAACCCGTATACACTAGATGTTTCCGTAAATGGAATTACAAATGCAGAAATAATAGATAATGCGATTACAACAGGTAAAATACAAGCTGGGGCAGTAGGAACTTCAGACTTATCGGATAGTGCAGTAACAAATATAAAAATAGCAAATAATGCAGTTGATACAGATAATATTATTTCAGGTGGGAATGATAAAATATTAACAACAGGAGGAACAGGAACAGTAGAATGGGCAGATAAGTCAGATTTCGAAGACCACGATTGGTATGAAGTAGGAGGTACAGCTGCACCAAACGCTATAACAGATAATATTTTTACGCAAGGAAATGTAGCTGTAGGAAAAACTTCTGTTACAGCAGGAAGAGCCTTAGATGTTGAAGGAGATATAGAGCTAAATGATCGTTTATATATGAACGGTAAAGAAGCTATATGGGCACAAGGAGATTGGTTAAGAATAAATAATTCTAGTGATTTTGCAAATGGAGTACTTATATCATCCCTTTTTAGAGTAGATAACCATGTAGTTTTTAATGAACAAGGAGTTAATTATGATTTTAGAGTAGAAGGAGATACTGAAAATAATTTATTATTTGTAGATGCATCTACAGATAACGTAGGTATAGGAACACCTGCCCCTGCAGCACGTTTAGATGTAGTTGGAGGAACAGTAAAATTCTCTAATTATGGAGGAGGAGCTGTAACCGGTACATTAGATAATTTATTAGGAGTTGATGCAGATGGTGATGTAATAGAAGTAGACGCTTCATCAATAGGAACAGATAGTCAAACATTATCAACAACAGGAGCAGCTGGTTATGTAGCAATATCTGGAGGTAATGATGTAACAATTAATGTAAACGATGCCGATGCTAGTTTAAGTAACGAAACTATAACAGCTTTTGGAGTTAATGGTACAAACTTACGTATTACTGAAGCTGGTGTTAATCACGATGTACCATTAGCAAGTATAGGTACAGATAACCAAAACGCTTCTGAAGTAAATTTAGCAACCCCAATAGATATCGATGGAGATAATACAGATGATTATACAACGGTTGAGGAGGTAATACAAGATGTAGCGGAAGTTATACCAGCTATTAAAGCAGCAAAAATATTTTATCCGCCATCTATAGCCATAGATGCATCAACCACGGGACAACAAACGGTAGATTTATATGCACAATACATAGCACAATATGGTTCCCCACTGGTAAGAAGTGGAGTAGGAGGAGCAAATGAAGCACCAATGTCATTACCAACATATGCAGCAGATGAATTATACTATTATGTTACTTATGCAGATCCTACTGTTTTTGACACAACAACGACAACAGTTGGTGACCCAAGAACAATGAGTATCGATGCTAATGGTGAATTAAATATATATGTTGACGCTCCGCCATCAGATTATAACTCATTAATCAATGTAGTATTTGTAGTAAAATAAGAAGCTAATAAACAACCAATTTCAAAGATTTGAAGATTATACCTATATATAGAATTCTGTTTCTTAGCTTAGTGCTAACACTACTTAGTAGTCATTGGGCAAGTGCGCAGTTTTTGTTACAAGCGCCTAATGCAGGCGATGAAACAAATTACAGATGGTACGAGGCTCAAGATACAAGCTCTGTATTAGGAACAGATTTTTTTTATGAAGTTAATATACCAGGGGTATATTTTGCAACCTACGATGGTACTGCATGTGGTAAAAATGCAACAAGCTATTTTATTGTAACCAATTGCAATTCTCCCCATAATGAAGTTACATTAAATATTACAGATAATGTGCCAAGCGGTGCAACAATAAATTGGTCGCCAGCAGTAAGTGGAGATGAATTACAGCCTACTGTAACAGCAACACAAAGTGTAACAAAATACACAGCAACTATAACAAAAGTAGGTAATGCCATTAGTTTGCCAAGTTTTACAGTGGTATGTATAAACGAAGCAGCAATATTAGAAGATGATATTGTTTCTACAGATGAGGATGAGTCTGTTATTGTAGATGTATTTACAAATGATTTGGACTTACCAGAAACAGGGACATTAACAACAACTAGCCCTGCAAATGGAACAGTAACAATAGATGATAACGGAACACCGAATAATCCAATAGATGATATAGTAACTTATACACCCAATACAGATTATAACGGACCAGATATGTTCGATTATACTATTTGTAATACATTGGGAGATTGTAGTACAGCAATAGTAACTATAGATGTATTACCAATTGTAGATGCTTTGGACGATACTATAGCAACAAATGAAGACACATCTATTAATATATTGGTTTTAGATAACGATAATGACATTCCAGCAAACGGAACAATAACAACAACTAACCCAGCAAACGGAACAATATTTATAAATGATGGTGGTACACCTTTAGATATCTCAGATGATATCATTACATATACGCCAGCATTAGGTTTTGATGGTACAGATACATTTACCTATATCATATGCGATACAAATACCAACTGTAGTACAGCAACGGTAACAGTATTAGTAAATCCAGTAGATGTGGTAGACTTAGATAGCGATAACGATGGTATTCTAGATAGCTTTGAAGATTTAAATGCAGATAATGATAATGATCCGTCTACTAATATTACAGATTCGGACGGAGATGGTTTTGCAGATTATTTAGATATAGATAGTGATAATGATGGTATTCCAGATAACGTAGAAGCACAAACAACAGCAGGTTATATTGCTCCAAGCGGAGATGATGTAAATGCTAATGGTGTAGATGATGCATATGAACAAAATGGAAACTTAGGAATTATACCAGAAGATACAGATGGAGATTTACTGCCAGATTATGTAGATGAAGATAGTGATAATGATAATGTATCAGATAATATAGAAGCACACGATCTAGACAAAGACGGTGTTCCAGATGTAGTATTTATAGGGTCTGATAAAGATGATGATGGTTTAGATGACGGGTACGAAGGAAACTCAACCTTAGATACCGATGTAAATGATGAAATAAATAACCCAAGCGATGATTTACCAAATACAGATGGAGATAATGAGGTAGATTATAGAGATACCGATGATGATGATGATGGTATTTTAACTGTGGATGAAGATGTAAATGGCAATGGAGATTATTCAGATGATGATGAAGATGTAAATGGAGTTCCTAGTTATTTAGACCCAGACAGAATAACTACAGGAGAAGAAATAGAAGTATTTAATGTAATAACACCGAATGGAGATGGTATACATGATGAGTTACGTATTGGAGGTTTAGAAAATTTCCCTAATAATACCGTTAAGATTTATAATAGGTGGGGTGTATTAGTCTACACTACAAAAGCATACAATACAGCAGGTAATGTGTTCGATGGTACATCAACAGGAAGAGTAACTGTTAACAAGGATAATAAATTACCAGTGGGAACCTATTTCTATATTATAGATTATGAGGATACTACAAATACAATGAAATCAATTTCAGGATATATTTATATAAACAGATAAAAAAGATGCCCAATCTTAGCCTACATAAAAAATTAGAAAAAGCAATTACCTACTTGGTTTTTCTGTTCCTATTATTTTTCTGTGTAAAAATAGAAGCCCAGCAAGATGCTCAATATACACAATATATGTATAATACGGTTAGTGTTAACCCTGCTTATGCAGGATCTAGGGGGCATGCAAGTGTTGGGTTATTGCATAGGTCACAATGGTTAGGATTAGATGGTGCGCCAACTACAAGAACTTTTAATGTGCATTCTCCTATAGGTTATAGAGGAGTAGGATTAGGGTTTTCTATTGTACAAGATGAAATAGGACCAACATCTGAGACTAATTTCGATATCGATTTTTCATACACCATATACACATCAAAAGAAGCAAGGTTAAGTTTTGGATTAAAAGCTAGTGCTAATTTATTAGATATTAAGTTTTCAGAATTAAATCAATACGCAGCAGGTGTCGATGATCCAACGTTACAGCAAAATATAGACAATCGTTTTTCGCCAAATATAGGTGCGGGAGTATATTATCATACTCAAAAATTTTACATGGGCTTATCTGTACCACGATTTTTACAAACCTCACATTTTGATGAATCTTCTTTGTCAACGGCAAAAGAGCAAATGAATTTTTATTTCATTACTGGGTATGTATTTGATATGAATCATTTCTGGAAATTTAAGCCAACATTATTAGTGAAAGCAGTGCAAGGAGCCCCTTTACAAGCAGATATTTCTGCTAATTTTCGGTATAATGATAAACTTATTTTAGGAGCGGCCTATCGTTGGGATGCTGCTTTAAGTGGTTTGGTAGGCTTTAATGTAACAGATCAGCTAATGATTGGTTTAGCCTATGATAGAGAAGTAACAGATTTAGGCAATGCAGCCTTTAATAATGGTTCTTTTGAAGTATTATTTAGATACGACTTTATAAAGAAAAACAAGAAGAATTTAAGGTCTCCTAGATTCTTTTAAAAAAACAAACGTTTTCGATATCAATAATCTCTTTTTTTTAGGAAAATCACTTTTTTATGATGCTCTTAGTATATAAATTAGGTAAAGGTGTTATTTTTACTGCATGCAAGAAGAAAATGTAATTTTGGTAAACGAGCTTAATGAGCAAGTAGGTTTAATGCCAAAAATGGAAGCTCATGAAAAAGCAATACTACATAGAGCTTTTTCAGTATTTATAATGAATGACAAAGGGGAAACAATGTTGCAACAACGAGCAGCACACAAATACCATTCTCCTTTATTATGGACAAATACATGTTGTAGTCATCAACGAGATGGTGAAACCAATATAGAAGCAGGTAAAAGAAGATTGCAAGAAGAAATGGGTTTTGTAACAGACTTAAAAGAACTTTTTTCTTTTATCTATAAAGCTCCTTTTGATAATGGACTTACAGAACACGAATTAGATCATGTAATGTTAGGCTATTATTCAGAATCACCAAAAATTAATACAGAAGAAGTTGCCGATTGGAAATGGATGAAACCAGAAGCCATTAAAGAAGATATAGCAGCAAACTCTGAAAACTATACGGTTTGGTTTAAAATTATTTTTGAAAAATTTTACGATTATTTTATTCAACTAAACGAATAGCGATGAAGGTTAAAGTAAGTAGGAAAGCACATTTTAATGCAGCCCATAGATTGTATAGACCCGATTGGAGTTTTGAAAAAAATGATGCCGTTTTTGGAAAATGCAATAATCCAAATTACCATGGTCATAATTATGAGTTAATAGCGAGTGTAACGGGCAAAATTGACCCAGAGACAGGTTTTGTTATTGATGTTAAGATTTTAAAAGATTTAATAGAAAAAGAAATAGAAGCAGCTTTTGATCATAAAAATTTAAATGTAGATGTGCCAGAGTTTAAAAACCTTAATCCTACAGCAGAAAATATAGCCGTAGTTATTTGGGATAAATTAAGACCATATATACCTAAAGATAAAGATTTAGAAATAGTTCTTTATGAGACACCACGTAATTTTGTAACCTATTGTGGTTAAAAATTAAAAAAATAAAACATGTATCCATTAAAGTTTAGCCCTATTTTAAAAGAACGCCTTTGGGGGGGTACAAAATTAAAAGATGTATTAGGAAAGCCTATAGAGAATGATATAACAGGAGAAAGTTGGGAATTATCTACTGTTAAGGGAGATGTTTCTGTGGTTTCTAATGGAGATTTAGCGGGTAAATCATTACAAGAATTAATAGATACTAATACTATAGATTTATTAGGGAAAAGCGTAGCAGAACGTTTTGGTACTGATTTTCCTATATTAATTAAGTTTATAGATGCAAAAAAAGATTTATCTATTCAATTGCATCCTAATGATGAGTTAGCAAAAAAACGACACAATTCTTTTGGTAAAACAGAGATGTGGTATGTTATGGATGCTAATAAAGACGCAAATCTTATTGTAGGGTTTAATAAAGACGTAACTAAAGAAGAATACGCAAAGAGTATTGAGAACGATACACTGGTAGATTTAATGAACTATGAGTCTGTAAAAGAGGGAGACACGTTTTTTATTAATACCGGGAAAATACATGCTATAGGAGCAGGAGTATTATTGGCAGAAATTCAGCAAACATCTGATGTAACTTATAGAGTTTTCGATTTTAATAGAAAAGATAAAAACGGAAACCTAAGAGAATTGCATACAGAAATGGCCTTAGATGCTATAGATTACGAAAAGAAGGATGATTTTAAAGTAGCTTATGATTCAAAATCTGATGCGGTAAATACAATGGTAGATTGCCCTTATTTTAAAACAAATTATATAAACCTTTCTGCAGATATGAAGCAAGAGGTGGTAAATAGAGATTCTTTTACGATTTACATGTGCGTATCTGGTAGTGTTACCATTGCAAATGAATTTGGAGAAGCACACATACAAAAGGGAGAAACTATATTAGTACCTGCAATCTCTAAAGAAATAGTATTAAAAACGAGTGAAGCAAAGTTGTTAGAAGTAACAATTTAATTTTAAGTATATTAATTCATAAAAGTACTTTTCTTTAAAAAGAGTACTTTTGCAAAAAAATAATATAATGGCAAATATAAAGAATTTAAAGAAAGATATTAATTTTGTTTTAGGAGATATCATAGAAGGGGTTTATCTAGTAGATAGTGGAGCTAACGAAATTTCTAAAGAAGGAAACGCAATTATAGATAGTGCCATTGAAACATTTGATGACTTAATTTCAAAAGTTAATAAAAGAGATGTAGAAAATAAAAAAGCACATCTTAAAAGTGTAAAAGCGGAATTAGAAGAAAAAGCAAAAGGTTTAATAGAGAAGTTGAATAAATTAGTATAATAATATTCAATACTATTACAAACAAAAAAACATCCGCGTATTGCGGATGTTTTTGTTATGTATAAATATCTTTTATTTAGCTTTTAAAGTTTCTATATGAGCTTTTAATTTTTTTCCATACTTAGAATTCGCAACTTTAGGGATAAGAGATTTATGTATAGAATCTAAATACTTTACATTTACATCTGCAGCTTCTGTTAATGCGATATAAGGAGTAACATAAGAATCTTTGTTATTTAACGCAAAATTAAGGGTGTACAAATAACCTTTTAAGTTATTCTTATTATTTAATGTTATAATAGAATCTTTAGCAGCTTCATTATTTATAATATCAGGACTATTAATAGCTCCTATATATTCAAAGCTCTTTGTATTAAATTTAGACATAATACTTTTATACTCTTCTAGTTTTTTTGTGCTAGCAGAGCCTTCAATTTTAGCATTAGCATCAAAAGTATTCCAAGAAGTGTTAATGGTTATATTTCCAGGTTCACCAAAAAAAGTAATTCTATCATTTATTGTATTGTTATCCTCTTTTTTTAAATAAAGGTAATATATATCAGGACTTTCAATTTCAGTTTTAAAAGTAAAGTCACCATTCCCTTCTATTTGTAAAGAATCTATAGTTACTAAAGCGGTGTCTATAGCTTTTTGTAGATATAAGGTTCCCTTTTTTAATCCTTTTACAGTACCAGATATATTCATGGTGTTTTCAGAATCGCCACAAGAGCTTATAGCTATGCTAAGAAGAATAATAAAAATTATTTTTTTCATATTATATATTTTGCTGGGCAAATATCATTAAAAATATTGAAATTTTTATGTAAGATTATCGATTAAACATTAGAAGCTATTTCCATGACTAATGCGCATAAATAAGCTCCCACGGTACCTACTACATAGCCAAAAACAGCCAGTAATATACCAACAGAAGTTAAAGAAGGATGAAACTCAGCGGCTACAACAGGTGCCGAGGCTGCACCACCAACGTTTGCTTGGCTCCCGACTGCCAGAAAAAAGTATGGAGCTTTTATAATTTTAGCAACTAAAATTAATAGCAATGCATGAATAGTGATCCATATAACACCTACGAGTATTAAGCCCGGGTTTTCAAAAATTTTAGCTAAATCCATTTTCATTCCTATGGTAGCTACTAAAATATAAATAAACATACTACCAATTTTACTAGCTCCTGCACCTTCATAATTTTTAGCTTTTGTAAAAGATAAACCAATACCTACAGCTGTTGCAATAACTACCATCCATAGGAAAGTAGAACTTAAAGAGGAAAGTATTTTTTCTTTATTTCTAATAACTTCAAAAGTGTTTTCTAAAAAAGATGCAAAGTGAGTCCCCAAAAAATGGGCTAAACCAACACCAGTAAAAGCTAAGCTTAAGAGTATCATATAATCTTTTAAGGTAGCTACTCTAGTTATTTTTGCTGTGTGTTCAGAAACCTTGGTCTTTAATATTTCAATAGAAGAAGTATCTGCTTTTAACCAAGCATCAATTTGTTTAGATTTTCCAACACCAAGAAGAATTATAGCCATCCATAAATTAGCGATAACAATATCAATTAACACCATTCCGCCATAATTATCTTGGTTGTAATTAAAAACTTCTAACATGGCAGCTTGGTTTGCCCCACCACCAATCCAACTCCCAGCAATGGTAGAGAGTCCTCTCCATACAGCATCAAATCCAACACCACCAACGGTTTCGGGAGAAAAGATAGAAACTATTAATATTGCTATAGGTCCGCCAATGATAATACCAACCGTACCAGTTAAAAACATAATTAAAGCTTTGGAACCTAAATTGGCTATTGCTTTTAAATCTATACTAAGCGTCATTAATATTAGAGCAGCAGGTAGCAGGTATCTGCTGGCAATATAATATAGTTTAGAACTTTTTTCATCTATAACTCCCGTACTTGCTAAAATAGAAGGAAGCAAGTAGCACATGAGTACGCCTGGTATAAATTTGTAGAATTTTTTCCAAAACCCTGTTTTTATAGAGGAAGTATAAAAAACAAAACCTAAACATAAAGCTAAAAGTCCAAATATTACGGTGTCTTCTGTTATAGGGAATTGTTTCATGTGTATGATTTAAATGCTTATAAACATAAGCTTTTTTTTAATATTATAAATGTTCTTTTATAAATGCAGCAACACCATGTTCTGTATTATTTAATGTAATTTTATTGGCAATAGCTTTTACTTCTTCTCTAGCATTACCTACAGCAACACCACAGCCTACATGTTGCAACATTTCTATGTCATTATAATTATCGCCAAAAGCAATAACATCTTGGATATTTTCTTTTTGTAACAATAGTTGTATGGCAGAAAGCTTAGAAACTGTTTTAGGAGCAACTTCAATTAAGGTATCATTAGAACGGTATAAATGAATATAATGGCCTAATTTTTCTTTTAGTATAGGGAATATGGTATCTGCAGATTGTTTTGTGCACATCATCATTATTTTATGTGCTCCTATGTTTCTACTTTCCCAATCTTTTAAAGTAGTTTTAGTATTTCTAAATACTGGTGTAGCATGTGTATATTTTATTTCTTTTTCTACACGTTCAGAAGTTTCTTCCACATACCATTCATCATTATAATAAAGCCCTAATTTAATATGGTGTTGCTCTGCTAATTCATAAATATCTAATAATATACTTGTAGGGATATAGGTAGAACTAATTTGTTTAGTGCCATTTAAAACTAAAGCACCATTATAACATATAATGGGTTGGTTTTCTATGCCTAATCTTTTTTGCAAATAGGTCATAGATTTTGGCATTCTTGCAGAAACTAAAATAACATCAATCTTATTTTTTATTCTAGAAATTTCAGAAATTGTAAAATCAGAAACATCATTTTTAGTAGATAGTAAGGTCCCGTCTAAATCGGAACATAGGGTTTTATAATTCATTTTTAACAGTAAAAGTTAAGCGTAACAAAACTAAGTGTTTGTAGTAGTTTAAAAAAGTATCCTTTTGTGATACCTATTTTATTTATAAATTAAGCGGAAACCTTAACAGTGACTTAATTTACAAACCTTTATTTTTGATTAAAATTTGTAAAATGAAAAGAATAGTAATATTAATTTTACTGGTAAGTAATATATGTTTTGGAAACGATATGTTTTGGTCCAAAACAGGACATAGAGTTATTGGCGAAGTTGCCCAAGAATATTTAACAAGAAAAGCAGAAAAGGCAATTTTAAAATTATTAGATGGGGAAGGTTTGGCTTTGGTATCTAATTTTGCAGACGAAATTAAGGCGGATAGAAGTTTTTCTAAATTTAATGCTTGGCATTATGTAAATTTTCCTGCTGATAAAAAATATACCGATGTTGCGCCTAGTAAACATGGTGATTTAATAAAGGGGATAGAAAAATGTATTGTTATAATAAAAGATAAAAACAGCACATTAAAGGATAAGTCTTTTTATTTAAAAATGCTGGTGCATTTAGTAGGAGATTTACACCAGCCTTTACACGCAGGACGAAAAGAAGATAAAGGAGGTAACGATATACAAGTAAGATGGTTTGGAGAAGGTACTAATTTGCATAGGGTATGGGATTCTAACCTCATAAATTCTTTTGGAATGAGTTATACAGAGTTTGCTACTACTTTTCCTAAATTATCTAAAAAAGAAGTAAAGAAAATACAAGAAGGGTCTATTTATACTTGGGTAGAAGAATCGCAAGATTTAGCAAATGAAATATATGAATCTGTTGAAGTAGGAGAAAAATTAGGGTACCAATATACTTATAAATATACAGGGACTTTACGAGCGCAATTACAAAAAGGAGGTTTGCGCTTGGCAAAAATATTAAATGATATTTTTAAATAAGGTTTTATAAAAGAACAGTATAATAGCAGGTGGATTTATTTAATAATAGTTCTGATTATAATTTGTTGCCTTATGATGGTACTGTAAACTATTACGGAATAGTTTTGAATAAGAGTAAAGCCAGCCTTTTTTATGAAAGTTTATTAAATACAATAGCCTGGGAAAATGATGTGTCCATTATTTTTGGAAAACGAATAGAAACAAAAAGGAAAGTAGCTTGGTATGCAGATAAGCCTTTTGAGTATACGTATTCTAACAACACAAAACAAGCATTAGCATGGACTCCAGAGTTGCTAAAGCTTAAAGAATTGGTAGAACAGAAAACAGGAGAGCAATTTAATTCTTGTTTACTTAATTTATACTATGATGGTAGCGAGGGTATGGCTTGGCATAGCGATGGTGAAAAAGATTTAAAAAAAGACGGGGCTATTGCATCTTTAAGTTTTGGGGCAGAAAGAAAATTTGCCTTTAAACATAAAGAGTTAAAAACAACAATAGCATTGGTGCTAGAAAGCGGTAGTTTATTAGTAATGAAAGATAAAACGCAAACCAATTGGTTACACAGGTTACCACCAACAAAGAAAGTACATAGGCCCAGAATTAATCTTACATTTAGAACAATAGTAGAAAAACAAGGTTAATTATTGCAATACTGTTTTTAATTCATTTCTATATTCCGAAGGACTTTTCCCTGTAAATGTTTTAAACGATTTATTAAAATGAGAAAAGTTGTTAAAACCACTTTCAAAACAAACTTCCGTAATACTCATAGGTTGTTCTGCTAATAGTTTAGAAGCATGTACTAACCTATATTCATTTACAAACTTGGTAAATGTTTTATTGGTTATTTTTTTAAAATATCGGCAAAAAGAAGGAACCGTCATACTAACCAAATCTGCAATCTCCTCTAAACTAATTTCTTCTTTAAAATTGGTTTTAACATGGTTAAAAACAATGTTAATACGGTCATTATCTTTAATTTCTGTCTCCATAGAGAAACCTTCCGCATTTAAAATTTTAAATTCTTTAGAATTTCCTAATTCATTTAAGATATTTAAAATAGAAAGTAATCTCTGAAAATCTGTTTGGTATTCTAATACTTCTATTTTTTCTCCTATTTTAATTTTAGTATTACCATAAAAAGCAATACCACCTTTACATATTTCAAATAAATTTTGAATTTTTTTCATCTCAGGGATGTTAAAAAATTCATTCCCAAGAAAGTCTTGTTTCATTTGTACAACAGTTTCACTTTTATTGCCTGTAAGCTTATCGGTAAAACCACAATGAGGTAAGTTACTACCTATAAGTATTAAATCTCCGCCAGTGTAATAAGATATATGGCTGCCAATTTGCCTTTTACCATTACCACCATTTACATAAACTAATTCTAATTCTGGATGAAAATGCCATGCATTGTTTTTGTTTCCTATACTTTCATCAAATTTTTGATATGTAAAAGAATGTCCAAAATCGGGTTCTATAACTTCAAAAGCTGGTTTTTGTATCATAGTAGCAATTGTATAAATATGTATTGTTTTATTCCTACAAATATCTTTAAAATTAGTTTAACTATATGTTAAATTAACATTAATTAGTTATGTGAATGTTTATATGGTTAAAATAGCATATAAATAAGAAAAATGTGTTGTAGTCCTAATTATATTTGTGATGTATGTTTGTAGTGTAGATTAATAATTTAAATCTAAGCGTTATGAAAACAATTTTTAAACTTTCGGCAATGGTTGCCTTTATGCTTTCTACAGTAGTAAGCATGGCAAATGAGACAAAATCTTCTTTAATAGCATCTTTTGATGCAAAAAGTATGATTTTTCAATTGGATGGACTATCTAATGAGACGAGTATTACCTTTATGGATACAGAGAAAGTAGTATTGTATTCGGAGAGTGTGTATAATAAAAGGAAGTACAAAAAGAAGTTTGATTTAAGAAACTTAAAAGAAGGAACATATTCTTTAAGTATGGAAAATAATTTAAAGGTTATTAAATATCAACTTAGTGTAGAAGACAAGGATGTAAAAATTATTTCTAAAGAAGAAACATACAAACCTATCTTTAAAAGAACAGGAGATATTGTTTATATTAATTTTTTAAATCTAGATTCTAAACTAGTATATATTAAAGTATACGATAGTGAGAATAGAATATTATTTAAAGAAGCAATTAAAGATAATTCTGTAGTAGAGAAAGCTATTAATTTTGAATCTGCTTTTGAAGATAATTATACTGTTGTGGTAGAAAAAGAAGATAAGAGCTATCACGAAACAGTTTTAATAAATTAATATAATAATTTTTATAATATATTAAAGGAGGCTTTTAGCCTCCTTTTTTATTCTCTATTGGGTAAATATCCCGAGGCTTGCCTCGTTAGTAAATATTTAAAGTTTGAAAACGTGTTCCTCTAAAATGCTTCTTAGGCTTGCCCCGGAGAAATTTACTATCACCTTACTAGATAGTAATACTAAAGTATTAAATATATTTTTTAAAAATTCTCTGTAGTATGTCTATAGCGAATTTTATTTTTTTAAGACTTTATATATGCTATGAGCGTATTTATCACATAATTTTTAGAGTAATTAAAGTAGGCTGTTTAATAAAGAAGTTTTATTAAATATATTGAAAATACACTGTGTTAACCTTAAATTAACACAAGTATTGGTATAGGGGTAAAATAGCACATAAATAGGAAAAAAGAGATGTAGTAGAGACTTTAGCATCTATATAAATTTGTAGTGTAAAAGATTTATAAATTAAAATCTATTTATTATGAAAGCAATTTTAAAATTAACAGCAATTTTTGCCTTTATGTTCACTACAGTAGTAAGCATGGCAAGCGAAACAAAGTCTTCTTTATTAGAAACACCTAATTCTAAAAATTTAGTTTTTAGGTTAAATAACATTTCTACAAAGACTATTGTGCAACTTTTAGACTCAGATTCAAATATTATTTATTCTGAAAAATTGTCTGGAAAATCTGATTACGCCAAGAATTTTGATTTTAAGAATTTAAAATCTGGAGTCTATTTTTTAGAAGCAGAAAGCGATAGTAAAATTACAAAGTATGTTATACGTATAGATAATAATGATGTACATGTTGTAGATACTAAAGAAATCAATAAACCTTTATTTAACAAGAAAGATAATGCGTTACATGTTACTCTATTAAATAAGAGTTTAAAAGATGTAGACATACTTGTATACAATAGTGATAATGAGTTGGTTTATAAAGAGACATCAACAGGATTTAATGTGCAAAAAGTATTTAATTTTTCAAATGCATATGAAACAAGCTATACTGTAGTGGTAGAAGATAGCAATAACACTTATTACAACGAGGTTGTTATTGAAAATTAAGTTGGTTTAGTTAATTTAGTTAAAAAAGGAGACTGTGGTGGTCTCCTTTTTTTATTTATAAATATTTTTTTAATTGTTTCCTTTTATATTCTGGTAGAGAATCATTAGCTATAGCTAGTTTAAGAATGTTTTTATCTTTCTCCTTGGCATAAAGTAATGTGTAAAATTGCTGTATGGTTAATTCATTTTTTGATTGTTCTACAAGTGTAAAAGAGTCATTAATGCTTACATTGCCTTCTTTTATAACTCTAACATATGTACCAGGATGCTCGTGTGCTATAAATTGTTTTAGTATAGCTTGGTTTTTAAAACGAATACCTAATTTGTAGCATGGCTCTCTAGGTTGTGATATTTGTACTAGAGCATTTCCAACCTTATAAATATTACCAATTCTTATTTTAGTTTCATTTAAACCCTCAATGGTAAGATTTTCTCCAAACATACCCCAGTCCCAATCCAAATTAGAATATAATGATTTCCAATAGGCATAATTATTTGCAGAAAATAAGTAGCAAGCTTTATATATACCACCATGGTGTTTTCTGTCTATAACAGTATCCTTTAAAACATCTGTTTTTCCTAAAAAAAGAGCTTCTTTGGTTGGGTACTTATATATTCCAGTTTTTTCTTCTTTATTATTCCAAATAATAGTGGTTTTTGCTCCTATGTTAGTTGAGATTATTTTCATATCATAAAAATAAAAAAATAGATAATATAGAAGTGGTTATAGTTAATGAGTTTAATGTAAAAAAATAAGGGAAGGAAGTTGTCTTGGGGAACTGTTCCTTCCCTTTTACTAAGCTAAGCATAGTAGTAGGTTTGTAATTCTTAATATGTATGTTACATTTTTATTTTAGCTCAACGACATACATATGCAATGTTTTATTACCAATATTTTCAATGTCATAAATCATATTCTCATTTTTAGATTCTATAGAATAAGATTTTCCTTTATTAAGGTTAATAAGCCTTATAGCTGCATTAGAACATCTTGTTATAGCAAGGATATTTATTAATGCAACAAAATAATAATTTGTATTAATCCTTTTAAATGGAAGTCGTTCTTGAGGTTCTAATTTAAGTTCCCATACATTTGCTAAATCATTTTCAAATATTAATTCATCTTCTAAAAAATTGCTTACTAAGTTTTTTTTTAATTCTTCTAGTTTAGATATTTCCCAATGGTTGTAATCTCCAATGCGATTTAATTCTACGCATTTCATAATTTTAGTTACTTTAATTTCTGGTGCAAAGTTTTATAAAATCTAGGATTTAAAAGGAGAAAAAGGCTACAAAAACGTGTGGATTTCAGACTTTAGAACTTGTTTTCTAAATTCAAGAATCAGAAGTGATTTTGATAAGGTTTTGATTAGTTTTTTATGCGTAATTCAGGAATTAGAACTGATCATGTTGTAGTTTTAATTTCAGAGATTAAAACTTTTTCAGTCTAATATTTTAGTTATGATAATGCTTTTTGCGAAAATTGATAAAATTCTAATAAGCTATTTCGCTTTTGTACTTAGAAGGAGTAGTACCTGTTATTTTTTTAAAAGCAGAGTAAAAAGCACTTTTACTATGGAAACCAACTTCGTTGCCAATACCTTCAATACTTAAGTTTTCTGTCTCTTCGTCTTTAAGTAGCATTTCTGCTCTTTTTATTCTAAACTTATTTACATAAGTATTAAAGTTTTCGTTTTTCTCTTTGTTAATTGCTGTAGAGATTTTACGCGGATGAATTTTTAGAGCCTTAGCTAAATCGAAAACACTAAGCTCTTTATGTAAATAACTTAATGAGGTCATCATATAATTATCTATTTCTTTTATAACATTTTTATACTTATTACTATTTAATTCGTTTTCAAAACTATTATTTTCTGTCATCGAAAACATTTCTTTCTTTGTAATTAAAGATAATGTATGGCGTTGTTTTATACCATAATAAGAAAGCCAATAGATTGTTGTTAAATCAAAAAGTATAAAAAATATTCTAGCATATAAATTTTCTTGTATTAAGTAATATTGTAACATATAAAGTATAGATCCTACAATATTAAAAATAAGAAAAGCCCTAGCCCATTTTAGTTCTTTGTTTTCTATTAAAGAAAAAAAGTTATTTATTTCTATTTCATGTTTAGATAATAATTTTAGATTCCATAAAACAATTATCCACCCATAGCATACACCTACAATGTTAAACACATTAAGCCAAACAAATTGTATAATGTAAATTTTTGTCTCGTACGGAAGTAAATAAATAAACAATTGAGCTACATAAAAAAATATGCCAGGGAAGAGAACCCAATAGACGGTTTTCTTATTAGAAAATACAGACATTTGTTGTGTGTATACAAAAAATAGAGGAGTTAAAATCCAATTTGCATTAAAAGGTAGTAATAATAAATTGGGATAATCTTTAAATAAATCTAGTTCGTTTAATATTACAGGAACTCTTTGTAAAGAATATAATAATAAGAATAAGCCTAGAAATACAATACATTTATATTTATTTCTGCTAATTATAATTAAAACAATACCCAACAGCGTACCTTGCATAAAGCCAACCGTGTCTAATGTTGCAAAAATATTAAAAGGTATATCAGCGTTTAAAATCATTATTTGTTACTTAACAATAAGTATAATAAGTTCTAAAATTTATAGCTTTTTTCTTAATTATAAAAATAATTTCTTACTTAAATTTCTGTTAGTTTAATGTAGTTAGAGGGAGTAGTACCTGTAAATTTTTTAAAAGCTGAATAGAAAGCACTTTTACTATGAAAACCTACAGCCAAGCCTATACCTTCAATGCTTAATTTTTGTTTGCCTTCTTGGTTAAGTAATGTTTCTGCTTTTTTTATACGGTATTCGTTAACGTAAGAATTAAAATTTTGATTACATATTTTATTTATGGCAGAAGAAATACGTCTTGGGTGCACTTTTAAAGCATCTGCTAAATCTACAATACTTAGTTCTTGATGCATAAATACTTCTGAAGTATTCATATACTCATTAATACTATTTACAAGTGCTTTTAAGTCTTGATCAGAATCTTTTACATTATCAATTTCTTTCTTATTAAAAATGTTTGTGTCAGAGAATTTACTATTCTCAGATTCTACAATTACAGGTTTTATATTGTATTGTAATATACCATGGATAGATATCCAATATACCATTACTACATTAATAAGAGAGAAAAATATCTGAAAATAATCGGAACCCTCACTGTAAAAAACAAAAATGTGTAAAGCAATTAATCCAAATCCAAAGTATATAAAACGTCTTGCCCAAAGTAACAATTTGTATTCTACTTTAGAGAATTGATTTTTAACTTCAACTATGTGTTTCTTTATAAAAATAATTGCATAAATTAATATAATGATAGAATATAAAAGTCCAATTAGAAATAACGATTTATACCAAGTAGCATCTATTACCCACAATTTTAACCGTAAAGGAGTTACAATAAAAGAAACTTGAAATAGTAAGAAAAAAAGCCCTGGATACAAAGTCCAATATGGAGTTTTTTTATTAGAAAAAATAGAGATTTTATGAATGTATATATAAAAAAGAGGACTCAAAATCCATTCACTAATTCTTGGTAATAATAATAAATGAGGATAATTCTTAGTAAAATTTAAATCTTTTAATATATAGGGTAAAAAACCATAAGAAAAAACTAAGATGAATAGGCCTAAGAAAATTGTAGATTTTTTTTTCTTTTTATTTACAAAAAGTAATATAGATCCTAAAACTAATCCTTGTATTAGACCTATAATATCTATTAAAGAATTTATATTATAGTTAATTTCCATATTACTAAGATACTAATTTTAACAAAAAAGCCGCTAAACATTCGTTTAACGGCTTTTTTTATGTACTAAAATGGGATTTAAATTACTTTACCATTTCGTAACTCCTTTTTATAAAATTAGTAAGCTCTTCACCTTTTAATAAGCCTTTAGATAAGCGAGCTAAGTCTAATGATTGACTAATTAAACGCTCTTTCTTTTTAGCTGTTTTTGTATTTAAAATTTCTGAGACTAATTCATGATTTGTATTTACAATTAAGTTATACATTTCTGGCATATTACCCATACCAAACATACCACCGCCGCCAGACTGTTGCATTTCTTTCATTCTACGCATAAACTCTGGTTCTGTAATTACAAAAGGAGAAGCACTACTATCCATTGCTTCTAATTGAATTGTGTATCCTTTGTCTTTTATAGTCTCTTCTAAATCTTTCTTTAAAGTTTCTTTTTCTTCATCAGATAATTTAGAAATCTGCTCTTCTTCCTTTTTAATTAGGTTATCTAGGTGATCAGCATCAACTCTAGCAAAAGAAATATTTTCTTTAGATGTTTCTAACTTTTGCATTAAATGCGATATAATAGGAGAATCTAAAAGTAGAACCTCATATCCTTTAGCTTTTGCAGCTTCAATGTAGCTATGTTGTGCAACCTTGTCAGATGCATAAAGAATAACTAATTTATCATCTTTATCTGTCTGGTTCGCTTTTAGTTTTTCTTGTAATTCTTCGAAAGTAAAATAAGCCTCATCCACCGTAGGGTACAATGCAAATTTGTCAGCCTTTTCAAAGAATTTATCTTCAGAAAGCATTCCATACTCAATAACGATTTTAATATCGTTCCATTTAGCTTCAAACTCTTCTCTATCATTTTTAAATAAAGAAGCTAGCTTGTCCCCAACTTTACGTGTAATGTAAGACGATATCTTTTTTACAGCACCATCTGCTTGTAAATAAGAACGAGAAACATTTAAAGGAATATCTGGAGAATCTATAACTCCTCTTAACATCGTTAAAAATTCTGGTACAATACCTTCTACGTTATCAGTTACAAAAACCTGATTTTGATATAACTGAATTTTATCTTTCTGAACATTTAAGTCGTTCGTAAGTTTAGGGAAATAAAGAATACCCGTTAAGTTAAAAGGATAATCAACATTTAAATGAATGTTAAATAATGGCTCCTCGAACTGCGTTGGGTAAAGTTCTCTGTAAAAACCTTTATAGTCTTCTTCTTTTAACTCAGAAGGTTGTTTTGTCCAAGCCGGAGTTGGATTGTTAATTATATTTTCTACCTCTTTAGTAGGAGCTGGGTCTTCTTCTTTTGCTCCTTCTGGTTTAGGAAGTGTTTCTGTTTTAGTTCCAAATTTAATTGGAATAGGCATAAATTTGTTATACTTAGTTAAAAGCTCGCTAATTTTAGCATCTTCTAAAAATTCAGTAGAATCTTCTGCAACATGCAGTATAATTTCTGTACCACGCTCTTCTTTATCTGCTTTTACAAGTGTAAAATTAGGAGAACCATCGCAAGTCCAATGAGCAGCTGGTTCTTCTTTATAACTTTTAGTAATTATTTCTACTTTTTCTGCAACCATAAAGGCAGAATAAAACCCTAATCCAAAGTGGCCAATAATACCACTGTCTTTTGCAGAATCTTTATATTTATCTAAAAACTCTTCTGCACCAGAAAAAGCTACTTCATTAATATATTTCTGAACTTCACCCTCGGTCATTCCTAAACCTTGGTCAATGATATGAATTTTTTTACCTTCCTTATCAACCTTAATTTCTATCTTAGGATTTCCATACTCTACTTTAGCTTCACCTATAGATGTTAGGTGTTTAAGTTTTAAAGTTGCATCTGTAGCATTAGAAATAAGCTCCCTTAAAAATATTTCGTGGTCGCTGTATAAGAACTTTTTTATTAACGGAAATATGTTTTCAACAGAAACATTAATCTTACCTGTAGCCATATTTTATATTTATTTTTTTAATTATTGATAAGCTATAGTCAAAAAAAATACCACAGTAGAGTTTAATGACAAACTGACACTATTTAAATTTTGTTTAAAAAAAACGAAAATAAGTTAAACATTTTGTATATTTGAATAGCCGAGAGAAAATTGCTATGAAAAAGAAATTATACTCAAGGCAAGTTTTTATTGGATTGATTGGAAAACGTGCCATGGCGGCACGTTTTTTAATAATTATTAACCAATTTTTAAGATTAATAAAGCTTTTAATTACAATCGTAATTGTATTTTTAAGTATATAAATTTTACTATTATGGCTGCAAAGAAAATTACAGAAGAAACTATACTTGGAATGTACATGGAATATGTATTAGAGCATGAAAAAGAACCCAAGTCCGTTTATAAATTTTGTAAAGAGAACAAAATTAAAGAAGAGGAGTTTTATAACTTTTTTGGTTCTTTAGATAGTTTACAAAAAAGTATTTGGAATACATTTTATACAAAAACAATAGATTTAATAGAAAAGAACAAGGAATACGACTCTTTTTCTAACAGAGATAAAATGCTAACATTTTTCTTTACTTTCTTTGAGCTGTTAACACTAAATAGAAGTTATGTTTTATTTACATTAGATAAAAGCAAAGGAGTTTTAGAAAATATGGCTCAATTAAAAGAGTTAAGAACGCATATTAAAAGTTTTGCAACAGTATTATTAGAAAATGATACCGAAGAAAAAACATTTAAATTAACAAAACACCTTTCTAAAGTTTCTTCGGAAGGCGCTTGGTTTCAGTTTTTATTCTTATTAAAATTTTGGATGGATGATTCTTCTGCAAAATTTGAAAAAACAGACGTAGCAATCGAAAAATCTGTAAATACAATTTTTGATTTATTAGAATACACTCCATTAGAGAATGTAATAGATTTTGGTAAGTTTCTTTACAAAGAGAAGTTTGCTTAATATATAATAGTTAATTCCACTTCTTACATAATTTTTATAGCATGAAAACATTAGATAGAATACCTACAGGCAAAATTGAAAGGGCAGGAAAATTAGTAAAGACTGGGGTAAAAGTAGGAGGTAATTACGTTAAATATTATGGTAAGAAACTAGTGAACCCTACCTTAAATAAAGATGAGTTAAACGAGGATAATGCAGCTGATATTTATGATGGTTTAAAAAGTTTAAAAGGAAGTGCTCTAAAAGTAGCACAAATGTTAAGCATGGAAAAAAATATGCTTCCTAGTGCTTATGTAGAAAAATTTTCTTTGTCTCAGTTCTCTGTGCCACCTTTATCAGCACCATTAGTACGTAAAACATTTAAAAAGTATTTAGGCAAATACCCCGAAGATATATTTGATACGTTTGATAAAGATTCTATAAACGCAGCAAGTATAGGACAAGTGCACAAAGCAACGAAATGTAATAAAGAATTAGCAGTTAAAATTCAATACCCAGGAGTAGCAGAAAGTATAAGTAGCGATTTAGCAATAGTAAAGCCCATTGCTATAAAAATGTTTAACCTTCAAGGGAAAGATTCTGATAAATACTTTAAAGAGGTAGAAAATAAATTAGTGGAAGAAACTAATTATTTGTTAGAACTACAGCAAAGTAAAGAAATAACAGAAGCATGTAAAAAAATACCAAATTTAGAATTTCCAAAGTATTATAAAGAGTTATCTAGTGAAAAGATAATTACTATGGATTGGATGGTTGGTAAGCATTTAAGTGAGTTTGTTAAAACAGATTTTAGTGCAGCTACAGGAAATAAACTAGGGCAAGCTTTATGGGATTTTTACATGTATCAAATGCATGGATTAAGGAAAATGCACGCAGATCCACATCCTGGTAATTTTTTAATAAGTGCTAATGAAAAGCTTATAGCAATAGATTTTGGTTGTATAAAAGAAATACCAGACGATTTTTACATTCCTTATTTTGAATTAGCAAAGAAAGAAAATATAGAGAACGATGCTATATTTTTAGATAAATTGTACGAGCTAGAGATATTATCTAGTACAGATTCCAAAGAAGAGATTCAGTTTTTTAAAGAATTGTTTAAAGAAATGCTGTCTCTTTTTACAAGTCCTTTTAACGAAGAAACATTTAATTTTGGTGGAGACGATTTCTGGGATAGAATTGCTAATTTAAGTGAGCGTTACTCTAATGACCCTCAGATTAGAAAAATGAATGGAAACAGGGGGTCTAAGCATTTTTTATACATCAATAGAACTTTTTTTGGTTTGTATAATTTACTACACGATCTTAAAGCAACAGTCACTGTAAACAACTTTAAGCAGTATATGTAGATTGCTGTTATATAGATACTATATTATTTTTAATTATCTTAGTTATATAGATTGCCACTCGTTAATCAATAAAATAGAATAATAATGTACTTAATTGTAAGTGCTGTAATAAGTTAACTATGTATAATTCTAAAATTACAGGTTTAGGCTACTACGTGCCAGAAAATATAGTAACTAATGATGATTTATCTAAAGTTATGGATACTAATGATGCTTGGATAAAAGAGCGAACGGGTATTCAGGAACGTAGGCACGTTGTAAAGGGCGATGGAGATACCACCACTACAATGGGAGTAAAAGCTGCAAAAGTGGCTATAGAACGTGCTGGGATAGATAAAGATGATATTGATTTTATTGTTTTTGCCACCTTAAGTCCAGACTATTATTTTCCGGGCCCAGGAGTATTGGTGCAACGAGATTTAGGAATTAAAACAATAGGAGCTTTAGATATAAGAAACCAATGTTCAGGATTTATTTACGGAATATCGGTTGCCGACCAATATATAAAAAGTGGTATGTATAAAAACATACTAGTAATAGGTTCCGAGTTACATTCTCATGGTTTAGATATGACTACTAGAGGCAGAAGTGTTTCTGTAATTTTTGGAGATGGAGCAGGAGCAGCAATATTAAGTAGGGAAGAAGATACAAGCAAAGGCATTTTATCTACACATTTACATTCCGAAGGGCAACATGCAGAAGAATTAGCTTTAATAGCACCAGGAATGGGTAAGCGTTGGGTAACAGATATTATTGAGGATAATGATAAAGATGATGAATCTTATTTACCGCACATGAACGGACAGTTTGTATTTAAAAATGCTGTAGTACGTTTTAGTGAGGTTATTATGGAAGGTTTGCAAGCAAATAATTTAGATGTTTCGGCTATAGATATGTTGGTGCCACACCAAGCTAACCTTCGTATATCTCAGTTTATACAAAAGAAGTTTAAGTTATCAGACGAGCAAGTATATAATAATATCATGAAATATGGTAATACAACTGCTGCATCTATCCCTATTGCGCTTACAGAAGCCTGGGAACAAGGGAAAATAAAAGAAGGTAATCTGGTAGTTTTAGCTGCTTTTGGTAGTGGCTTTACATGGGGTAGTGCTATTATAAAATGGTAGTAGTAAAAATAACTATATAAAAAGAGAGCCACAGTAGCTCTCTTTTTTTGTTTTACTTACTTTTTTATAGCATACCACCGCCACTTTGCTTTGTGTTGCCATCTCTTCTTTTTCTTTTAGAAGCTCTATTTTTACCGCTTCCAAATCTATAGGATAAAGCTGCATTTACGGTCTGACTTTCCCAATTAAATTGCCCCACTTGTTTAAAAGGACTATCACCATCAAAAGCAAAACGCATAGTATTAAAAATATCGTTATAATTTAAACTCACAGTACCTTTTCCTTTAGCAAAACTATAGCGTGCACCTATATTTACAAAATACATAGGCTTTCTTATAAATTGTACGCCTCTGTTTTTTCCTCTATACATACCAAAAGCTTGTAAGGTAAGTTTTTTTGTAACTGTAAAACTATTACTCATACGCAGGTTCCAAGCAGTATTATCTACCTCAACTGTTTCTTCAATAATATCATCTTCAACTGGGTTTGTAACCGTACTTTCTATTCTTTCTCTAAGGCTTGTTTGTGTTTGCGAAAACAAATCAAAACTACCATTTATACTCCACCATTTTACAGGCTTATAATTAGTAGATACTTCTACACCATAGGAAGAGGTTTTATTAAAATTACCAAAAGATAGTATGGTTCTAGAACTTTCTAAATCGTTACGGTCTAAACTTACAGATCGGCTAATATTATCTTTTATGGTTCTATAAAACACACCAGAAGTAATACTTCCTTTTTTTAGTCTTCTTGTATAATTGAGCTCATAAGAATTAGTAAACTGTGGCACTAGTTCTGGGTTCCCGAATGATGATACCAAAGGTGTGGTCCATTGTCTTATTGGGTTTACTTGCCCCAAACCAGGTCTGTCTACACGCCTAGTTGTACTAATTTGAAATTGGTTCTTTTCGCTAGGAGAATAGGTGATATATGCAGATGGGTACAACTCTGTATATTTATCTGTAAATGTTCTAACAGTATTAGTATCTGCTTTTACTTCTACGTTTTCTACACGAACGCCTAATTGATAAGACCATTTTTTATAGTTCTGACCATAGGTAACATAGGCAGAATAGATATCCATATTATAAACAAAATCGGAACTAGGAGTAGGGATTACATTTCCAGTAGAATTAAAAGAAAAACCAGTAGAATTATAATCCATATTAGTTTCAAAAAGTCTTGCCTCTAAACCTACTTCTAATTTAGAAATAGAATCTAAAGGATTTACATAATCTAAATTTGCTATAGTTTGATCTCTTTTAGTATTTGTAAAATCTTCATAACTAGGAAAAACAGATGCACCAGTATTTATATAATTTACATCATCTCCACTTTTAAATTGATTGTAGTCTACCTCTAACTCAATATTATGGCCTTCTTTACTAAATTCTAACTTATAGTCAAAATTGTATTGTTGACTTTTATTATCATTAAGGTTAATAGTAGATTGTGCTAAATCATTAGAAGGCTCGTTAGTAAATACTACGCTATTAAGGCTACTCCCTTTGCCATCAAAAATATTTTGGTTGGTAAAAAACGAAATGGTGTTTTTGTCATTTAAGAAAAAATCTAATCCAACTTTATATAGATGAGACTTGTTATTATTATCAAAATTAAATAGTAACTCTGTATCTTGGTTAATTCTATTGATTTTACCATTATTGACATATTTTCCAATATTATTACCGTAATTACCGTAAAGGTTAAACTTTCCGTTTCTGTAATTTAGGTCTAAAGAACTATTAAATTTAGCTTCTATACCTACAGTAAGCCCAGTGTTAATAGTGCCATTAAATCCAATATTAGCATTTTTGTGTAACACAATATTTATAATACCACTCATACCTTCCGGGTTATATTTAGCAGACGGATTGGTTATTAGTTCTATTGATTTTATAGAGGTAGAAGGTAATTGTCTTAATAATTGTGCTATAGGAACGTTAGATAATTTTCCGTCTACCATTACTCTAACATTAGAGTTTCCTCTTAAGCTTAGTTCACCTGTTTGTTGATCTACATTAACAGAAGGAATGTTGTTCATAATATCTGATGCTGTTGCACCAGCTGTGGTAAGGTCTTTACCAACATTTATTACTTTTCTATCTATTTTTTGTTCTATAGTTGTGCGTTCTGCAACAACTTCTACACCTTCTAATTGTTCTGCATCTTCTTCTAGGTAAATTGTGCCTAAAGCTATTTTGTAATTACTTTTAGAGATAGTAATTTTTTTACTGTAGGTTTTGTATCCAATAAACTGTACTTCAAAAATTAAGTTTCCTTCGGGTAATTTTTTTATTTCAAAAGTTCCGTCTTCTTTAGTAATACCACCTGTAATTGTTTTATTGTCATTTGCAGATTTAATAACAATAGCTGCATAAGCAATAGGTTGTTTTAGATTATTATCTTCTACTTTACCTGTAATACTACCATTAATTAGTTCGGATGAATGGGGATTAGCCATTAGCATACTATTTATAAATAGTAGGCAAAGTGTAATTAATTTTTTCATTCGTTGTTTTTTGATTGTTTTTTGATTTATTAGTTATCTACAAGACTATAATCTCAAGAAAATGTTACATAGCTATTTGTATTTTAACATGTTTTAACATCAATATACTTTAAACCTCATATGCAAAGTGTAATAAACACAAAACCCGAAGCAAGAGCTTCGGGTTTTTATTATTGATAATCTATACTAAACACTAACCATTAACTATAAAAATATAGTATTATCAACAATCAAACTTTTCTTTATATTATAAATAGACGCAATTATCTATATAAGGTTACATTAATTAACATACTTTAACACAATCAACCCTATATGATTGTTATCATGTATTTATTACTGCAAATTAATATCAATTTATAGTACTTTCAAAATATAGTAGTTGTATGCATGTTTTTCTTCGTTTATATATAGCTCAATTTTTAACAAGGAGAATTAAAAACGCACTTTTTAATAGTAATATTCTTTCATATAATTAAATGATGTTGTTTTATGTTTAAAAAATTAACTAAAATAATAGTTTATTTTTATTTTTAAATCTATTTATTTTTGATTTTAATAAATGTGAATTATTTTTTGATTTTAACACTATTTTTTATAAATAAGAGGCCTAAAAACATAATGCTGCCGTTAATTAATAATAGTTCATGGCCAAAGATGTAAAAGTTTACTTTTGCATAACTACTAGCACATTCCCAACTACCATCGGCACAATAATTACCATAATAGGAAAATAGCGTAGGGGTATATGTAATAAGAAAGCTTAGCAGTATAGATGTAAGCGCTATTAACCAAACATATTTGTCTTTTATGGTATAGTTTGTAAAAATCCCAAAAGCAAATAAGCCTAATAACGGGCCATAGGTGTAACTAGCGGTGGTTAGTAAAATATCTATAACACTTTTATCTAATAAATGTTTAAAAATTATAATAACTATAATAAGTAAAATGCTCATAGCAATATGAGTTTGCTTACGAATACTCTTCTGTTCTTTTTTGTTTTTGTTTTCAATAGAAAGAAAGTCTATGCAGAAAGAGGTGGTTAAAGAAGTTAGAGCGCTATCTGCACTACTATAAGCGGCAGCAATAAGCCCTAACATAAAAGTTATAGCTACAGTAATTCCTAAACCACTATTTAGAGCAATCTCTGGAAAAAGTAAATCTGCTTTTGGTTTTCCGTCCATTAAAGGAGTTGTAATATTAAATTTAGTAGCATATATAAATAGTAAAGCGCCTAAAAGAAGAAAAATAAAATTTACTACAACAAGAACTAAACTAAAAGAAATCATGTTTTTCTGCGCATCTTTTAAACTCTTGCAAGTAAGGTTCTTTTGCATCATATCTTGGTCTAAACCTGTCATGCATATAGCAATAAACATACCTCCTAGAAAAGATTTTATAAAATGTTTTTTAGCAAAAAAATCATCAATAAAAAATACTTTGCTGTATTGTTTTAATTCCTCAGATTTCCAAAACTCTAAAAAACTCCATTGTAGTTTTTCGTTTATAAAATAGATAGATAACCCAACAGCAGTTAGCATAAATAACGTTTGTAAGGTATCTGTCCAAACAATAGTTTTAATACCTCCTTTAAAGGTGTATATCCAAATTAAAAGAATGGAAAGTATAACAGTAACTTCAAAAGGAATATTTAAAGCATCAAAAACAAATTGTTGTAAAACAATAGCCACTAAAAAAAGTCTAAAAGAAGCTCCTAAAACTCTAGAGATAAAGAAAAAGAAAGCACCTGTTTTATAACTTACAATACCAAAACGTTGTTTTAAGTATTCGTAGATAGAGGTAACATTTAGCTTGTAGTATATGGGGAGTAATACGTAGGCAATAACAAAGTAGCCTACAAGGTAACCAAAGACTATTTGCATATAGCTAAATTGTGAACTTTCTACCCATCCAGGTACAGATATAAAAGTAACTCCAGATAAAGAAGCTCCGATCATACCAAAAGCAACTAAATACCAAGGAGATTTTTTGCCAGCTTTAAAAAAATCGGCATTAGAGTCGTTTTTTCCTGTAAAGTAAGATATGGATAAAAGCACTAGAAAATAGCATCCGATTAGGAGTAAAATATGCGTAGCTGTCATAAGTATAAATTTCAAATGCCAAAGTACAAAAAGTAGCGTAACAATGTATTGCATTATTTTTAAGGAATAGGATGTAGATTTTGAGTGTTAAAAAAGAAAAGTAAAATAAAGTGTCACATTTTTAAAGTTTTTGTAACTAAAATAGTAGAGATAAGTAATTCGTATGACAAAAGAACTTGAAAATACATTTTTAGACGGAATAGAATTAAATAAAGAAAAGTTACATAGAATTTGTTCTGTTTATGCTACTGATGCAGAAACAACAAAAGACCTTTTCCAAGAAGTGCTTATTGCTATATGGCAATCTATGCCCAACTTTAAAAATAACTCATCATTAGGAACATGGATGTTTAGAGTAACTCTTAATGTATGTCTTCGTTTTAAAGATAAGAATGGAAAAAAGCAAAGTAAAACTATGAGAATGGATAGTATTATGATTGCTAATATTAAAGAAACAGAAATAGATGAAGTCCAAAACGAACAATTAATAAGTCTTAGAAAGTGTATTAAGTCACTTAATGAGGCAGATAGAGCTGTTATTGCTCTTTATTTAGAAGAGTTACCGTATAAAGAAATTTCTAATGTTTTGGGGCTTACAGAAAATACTATTGCGGTAAAGATAAAACGAATTAAAAGTAAATTGTTGAATTGTATAAATAAGAAGCTATGGTAGAAGATGAACTTATAAAAATATGGCAAAGCTCTAGTAATCATGAGCAAATAAAATTTAAAAAATCAAAGTTGATGCTTGAGCTTAAGTATAGTTTAAATAGTTTTCAAAAATCTTGGAAGAATATGGAACTAAGAGAAACTATAGCGGCGATAATTGTTATACTTTTTTTTGGGTATAAACTCTATTTTCTTTCGGATATAGTGTTAATAATAGGGCATATTTGGATTATTCTTGCCAGTATATATATAATTATTCGTTTAGGAGGAGTAAAGAAATATAAAGAAGCTTCTTATGCGGAAAATTATGTAGACTATTTAGAAAAAACAGGTAACTATTTAAATGTTCAGAAGAAAATGTTAGACAGTGTAATTTATTGGTATTTCTTACCAATCGGGATAGGCATTCTAATAGTATTCATAGGAAGTACTGGTGATGCTAAAATGCTTGCTTTGAAAATTATAGGGTTAATTGCATTAGGTGTTTTTGTTCATTATTTAAATAAATGGTCAGCAAAGAAATATATAACTCCTAGGTTAGAAAAAATTGAGAGTCTTAAAAAAATAATGCAGGAATAATTTTAATCCCATATTGTGGGTTTAATTCCAAAAGTTTTACTTAGAAATTTTAAATTAAAGAAAGAATATGAAAAAAATAATATTAGCTACAATAGTAATGTTATTTGCTATTGCATCAACAGTAGGACAAGAAGAAATTACAGGGAAATGGAATGGAATTTTAAATATTCAAGGAACTCAACTCAGGTTGGTTTTAGATGTAGAAAAAGCAGATACGGGTTTTAAGTCTAAATTATATAGTCTAGATCAAGGCGGACAAGCTATTCCTGTTACAACCACAACATTTAAAAATTCAGTTTTAAATTTTGAAGCTGTTCTTATAGGAGCAAGTTATCAAGGGGAATTAATAGATAAAAGTATTAAAGGCACTTTTAAACAAGGAGGGCTAAACTTACAGTTGGTTTTATCAAGAGAAAAAAATGAAAAGCAAAAATTAAAAAGACCGCAAGAGCCTAAAGAACCTTTTCCATACTATTCCGAAGATGTTGTTTTTAAAAATGAAAAGGCTAATGTTTCCTTAGCAGGCACATTAACTTTACCTAAAAGAGAAGGTAAATTTCCTGTGGTAGTATTAATTACAGGAAGTGGGCCTCAGGATAGAAATGAAGAATTAGTAGGGCATAAACCTTTTTTAGTAATCTCAGATTATTTTACAAAGAAAGGTATAGCCGTTTTACGATATGATGATAGAGGTTTTGGTAAGTCTACAGGGAATTTTAGAACAGCTACCTCAGAAGATTTTGCTTTGGATGTAGAGAGTGCTGTAACATATTTAAAAACAAGAAAAGAGATAAATAAAAATAAAATAGGATTAGTAGGACATAGTGAAGGAGGAATGATAGCGCCAATAGTGGCAGTTAATTCTAAAGATGTAAATTTTATAGTATTATTAGCTGGTACAGGAATTCCTGGTGACGAATTATTACTCCTACAAGGAGCATTAATAGAAAGAGTTTCAGGAAAAACAGAAGAAGAAATTAATGAGTCTAAACAAGTACGAGCTAAAGTGCTTCAAATGGTTAAAAGTTCAAAAGAAGTAGTTGTTTTAAAAGAAGAGATGTTTAGTTATTTGGATAAAGCTGTAGAAAGTAGAGAAACAGAAATACCTCAAGGTGTAGCTAAAGAGGATTTTATAAAAATGCATGTAAGCCAAATGACATCTTCTTGGATGATTAATTTTATAAAATACAATCCAGCAAAAACTTTAGAAAAAGTAAAATGTGCTGTGTTGGCAGTAAACGGAGAAAAAGATTTACAAGTACCACCTAAAGAAAACCTTACTGCTATAGAAGAAGCTTTAAAAAAAGCGAATAATAAAAAAGTAACTATTATGGAATTTCCAAAATTAAATCATTTATTTCAAAAAAGTGAAACAGGTGCACCAAGTGAATATGGAATTTTGGAAGAAACATTTTCAGAGGATGCCTTAGCTAAAATAGCTGACTGGATATTAGAGCAAGTGAAATAGATAAAGCCATAAAATAAGCCAATGAAAAAGCTTTAAAACAACAGAAAAATTCTTATAAAGTTGTAATTTTACAACTATGGAATTTTCATCTAAGCTTTTAGAAAATGCGGTGTACGAAATGTCTCAGCTACCAGGTATTGGTAAGAGAACAGCACTTAGATTGGTGTTACATTTGTTAAAACAGCCTAGTGAGCAAACATCTAGGTTGTCTTTGTCTTTACAAACGCTTAGAGAGGATATAAAGTTTTGTGTAAGTTGCCATAATATATCTGATGTTGCATTATGCGAAATATGTGCAAACCCCAAGAGAGATGAGAGTGTAGTCTGCGTAATAGAAGATATTAGGGATGTAATGGCAATAGAAAATACAAATCAGTTTAATGGTTTGTATCATGTTTTGGGAGGTAAAATATCCCCTATGGAAGGTATAGGTCCTCACGATTTAACAATAGCGCCACTAGTAAACAAGGTAAAAGAGGGTAAAATAAAGGAACTCATATTTGCGTTAAGTTCTACAATGGAAGGAGATACTACTAACTTTTATATTTACAAACAAATAGAAGCTTATAACGTAAATACATCTACCATTGCAAGAGGAATAGCGGTTGGAGATGAATTAGAGTATGCCGATGAGGTTACCCTTGGAAGAAGTATTGTAAATAGAATTCCGTTCGAAAATTCCTTAAAGAGTAATTAGTAAAAGAAAGTATTTGTTTGTTTAAAATAAAAGTACTTTTGCAAAATAATAATCTATTAAAGTATATTAAATAGAGAAATGTCAAAATTTGAATTAAAGTTACCACAAATGGGAGAGAGTGTTGCAGAAGCAACACTAACATCTTGGTTAAAAGAAGTAGGTGATACAATAGAATTAGATGACCCCGTTTTTGAAATTGCTACTGATAAGGTAGATTCCGAAGTGCCAAGTGAAGTAGAGGGTGTTTTAGTAGAAAAACTTTTTAATGTAGATGATGTTATAGAAGTTGGGCAAACAGTTGCTATTATACAAACAGAAGGAGATATTGCTGTTGTTACAGATGTTAATGAGGCAGAAATTTCTTTGGAAGAAGAGCCAGAGACGGTGGCAGTATTAGAAAATAATATTATAGAAGCGGCAGAAGTAGTAGCAGCTCCAGTACAAGATTACAGTGCAACCGAAAAATTTTATTCTCCATTAGTTAAAAATATAGCAAAGGAAGAGGGAGTTTCTATAGCAGAGTTAGATGCTATAGTTGGTACAGGAAAACAAGGGAGAGTTACTAAAACAGATATATTAGAATATGTTGCTTCTAAAAATACTCCTGCAAAAACTATAGAAAAAGAGGAGCTAATTGCAGTAGAAGAAGAAATACCCGTTGTTGCAAAAACGGAAGAGCCAAAGGCAGCGAAAGTAGAACCTAAAATAGCATTAAATAGTAGCGATGAGCTTATCCCTATTTCTAGAATGGGAAAACTTATAGCTAAGCATATGGTAGATAGTGTTGCAACCTCGGCACATGTGCAAAGTTTTATAGAAGTAGATGTTACTAATATAGTTACTTGGAGAAATAAGCATAAAAAATCGTTTCAGGATAGAGAAGGAGAAAAACTTACGTTTACCCCCATATTTATGGAGGCTGTAGCAAAAGCGTTAAAACAATACCCGTTAATGAATGTTTCTGTAGATGGAGATACCATTATTAAAAAGAAGCATATAAATTTAGGAATGGCAACTGCATTAGCAGATGGTAATCTTATTGTACCAGTAATAAAAAATGCAGATCAGTTAAATTTAGTTGGTATGGCTAAAGCTATTAATGATTTGGCGGTAAGAGCAAGAAATAATGAATTAAAGCCCGAAGAAGTAAAAGAAGGTACTTATACGGTAACTAATGTAGGGTCTTTTGGAAGTATATTTGGAACACCAATTATAAACCAACCACAAGTGGGTATATTGGCTTTAGGGGCTATACGCAAAACACCTTCGGTAATAGAAATGCCAGACGGAGATTTTATAGGTATTCGTAGTAAAATGTTTTTATCGCATAGTTACGATCATAGAGTTGTAAATGGAGCTTTAGGTAGTATGTTTATAAAAACAGTTGCAGATTATTTAGAGGCTTGGGATATAAATAGAGAATTATAAAAATAAAAAGCCCGATTAATTTTTAATCGGGCTTTTTGTTAAGATTTAAATAGCTTAATCCTTATCTAAATCTTCAAATTTTGCATCTGCCATTCTTGTATTAGAGAATTTAATATTCTTATATTTTCTATTAAGGTTAATATCATCACTATCAAAAGTTACTAAACCTTCGCTTTTAAGGTTTTCAAGCCCTTTAAGAGACTTAAATTTATTTCCTTGTAATTGTACAAATTTTAAATTTGTTAAATCAGAAATATTAGCAGTTAAATCACCATTAAATTTGTTATAAGATAATATAAGGTCAGAAAGATTTTTTAGATTACCTAAGTTAGATTCAATAGCACCTTCTAATTCATTTCCAAAAAGCTCAAGACTTTCAAGTTTCGTTAAATTTTCAATGTTTTTAGGTAAATTTCCATTAAAGTAGTTGCTAGAAAGATTTAAGATTTTTAAATTTTTAGCACCATCAATACTTTCAGGTATATTTCCTTTTAGCATATTGTTAAATAAGCTAAGTTCTTCAAGATTCTTTAAAGAAGAAAAATCAGTAAATAAAGAACCAGTTATATTGTTCATTTCTAGCTTTAATACTTTTAAAGAAGAAAGCTTTGTAAGGTCATTAGGTAAATCTCCAGAAAGTTTATTAAAAGCTAAATTAAGAACAGTTAATTTATTTAGATTATTAATGGTCTTTGGAATATTACCTTGTAAATTATTTCTATGTAAGCTAATTGCAACAACATGATTATCTTTAATTTTTACACCATACTATAGGCTTACAGGTTTATTTAAATCCCAAGGTGTAGTCCATTCATTTCCATTAGTCGCAGTATATAAATCTACTAGAGCATTTTTTTCAAGAGTTGGAATTTTAGCTTGTATGGTATTAAAGAAAAACAATAACATAGCAAACTTAGAACAAAGTATAATTTGTCTCATAGTCTTATTTTATAGGTTAATTATTTGGGTTCCTTTGTAAACGGGAATTTACTCAGGAACCATAAATAAACTTGTTTTTTTTGTTTTATGGTGTTTTTTGTAAAATTTTAGACAAAGTGCTCTTTTTAAAAGATGAATTAAAACTTTGCGAGCTAGGTCTACACCTTAAATTTTAAATATGCTGCTCTTGCAAAATAGGGTAAACTAAAGTCATTTTTATTACAATTTTTTATTTAAAATTAAAATTGACTTATTAAAAACATTTTCTAAGTTATATTTTGTTTTTAATTATTTTAAAACTTAAATTTATGAAGTAAAATAAAGATTATGCATTTGATTGATGAGTTTGATAAAAAAATTATAAGCATCTTAAATAAAGATGGAAGAATGTCTTTTTTAAATATTTCTAAAGAATTAGGAGTATCTAATACCATGGTGCATCAACGAGTTAATAAGCTTATAGAAAAAGGAGTAATAACCGCTATAAAACCCATTTTAAATGAAAAAAAGATGGGCTACGATTTAAGTTCTTTTACAGGAATAACGCTAGAAAAAGATTATGTGCATGGTACAGTTATAGAAGCATTAAAAAAAATTCCAGAGGTAACAGAATGTTATTTTGTGGCAGGAGATTATACTTTTTTCTTAAGAGTAGTAGCTAAAAATAGCGATGATTTAAGAGAGTTGCTGTACGAAAAAATAGATAAAATTCCAGGAGTATATAAAACAGTATCTATGATAGATTTTGGATGCGCTTTTAAGAGAAATGTAAAAGTAGAATAATGTATTATTTATGTTAAATAATTAAAAGATGGTTGTATTAAATAAAGTTTTAAACGGATTAATGTTTCGTTATAAAGAGCGTGTGGCAGACGTAAATAAAATTACAGAAGCACTTATTAAAAATAATGTAATTAAAAGCCAATTAGATATAGAAAATGATCATATAGCTTTTAGAACAATGGGAGTACCACAATTAGGAATAGCTTCTTTTGAGAAAATATTTTTACATTATGGATATACCGCCAAAGACAATTACTTTTTTGAAAATAAAAAGGTTAATGCACGTTGGTATGCTCCGCCAAAAGAAGACTTACCTCGCATTTTTATTAGTGAGTTAATTGTAGACGATTTTCCAAAGGAAATTCAGGATATTATTAAATCATATACAGGAGAGGTAGAAAAAGACCCTGTAGATAGTTTAGATTTAGATAATGCTGCTGAAGTAGATACTTTTTTACACTCAGCCTTATGGAGAGTACCAACTTGGGAACATTATCAGAAACTACAAGCTGTAAGCGAGTATGCAGCTTGGGTTATTTACAACCGTTATTACCTAAACCATTATACTATTAGTGTGCATAACCTAGCAAAAGGATATAATACGTTAAACGAATTCAATGCTTTTGTAACATCTTTAGGGGTAAACTTAAGTAACGCAGGAGGTTATATTAAACAAAGTAAAGACGGTAATTTGTTACAGAGTGCAACTATATCGGAAATGCGAGAGGCTATTTTTTTTGATGGAGAAAAGCAATTAATACCAGGTAGTTATGTAGAATTTGCCGAGCGTAGGGTTTTACCAGCATATCAACATTTACCAATGAACGAAATTAAAAAAGCGCATAGGAGAGAAGGTTTTGAAGCGGCAAATGCAGATAAAATTTTCGAAAGTACATTCACCAGTCAAACTAAAAGAAATAAAATAGAATAACAGTTATGAAAAAAATAGTAACCTTAGGTTTAGGTAAAGTAGGAACACTAGTAGGAGTATTATTAAGTAAAAAGTATGAAGTAACAGGAGTAGATATAAAAAAGCCACATTACGGGTTTAAATTGCCTTTTAAAGTTGTAGAAGGTGATGTTACAGATCAGGGTTTTATAGAAAAGCTAATGAGTAATAATGATGCTGTAGTATCTGCATTACCCTATTATTTAAATAAAAAAATAGCGAAAATAGCTCATGATAAAGGAGTGCATTATTTTGATCTTACCGAAGATGTAGAAACTACAAATTATATTCGTGATTTAAGTAAAACAGCAACTTCGGTTATGGCACCGCAATGTGGATTAGCTCCAGGAGTTATTGGTATAATAGGAGCAGATTTAGCAAAAGAATTTACAAAGCTTAGAGATATAGAATTAAGGGTAGGGGCATTACCAAAATACCCTAATGGGCAATTGGCATATTCTTTTACATGGTCGCCAGCAGGTGTAATTAATGAATATATAAATGATGCAGAAGCGATACACAATGGAGAGCGTAAGATGGTTACTTCTTTAGACGGAATTGAGTATATAAATATAGGAGGCAAAGAATTTGAAGCTTTTACCACCTCAGGAGGCTTAGGAACAATGTGCGAAACTTATGAAGGTAAAGTAGATACCCTAAATTATAAAACCATACGTTATCCAGGGCATGGTAAATTAATGAAATTTTTAATTCAGGAATTAATTTTAAAAGAAGACAAAAAATTACTTTCTAGTATATTAGAAAATGCAAAACCTCCTGTAAAAGAAGATGTTGTATATATTTATGCCGTTGTAGAAGGGTGGAAAGACGATAAGTTATTTAGAAATGAATATTACAAAGCTTTTTCGCCTATAGTAATAGATGGTAATGAGTGGAGGGCAATTTCTTGGACAACAGCAGCATCTATAGCAGCAGTGGTAGAAATGGTAGATAACGGAAGTTTACCATCAAAAGGGTTTATTAAGCAAGAAGAAATCCCTTATGATACATTTTTAAAGACAGAGAACGGAGCTTATTATAACCAATAAAGAAATTTAAAATCATGAAAAATATACTAGAAAAACTTCATATTCAAGAACCATACTTAGGCGTTAGTACAGGGCAAAAAGAATGGGAAGGAACAGGAGAGGTTTTTAAAATTAAATCTCCGGTAGATGGTTTAGAAATTGGAACAATTAAGAGCAGTACAAGTTCAGATTTTGATAAGGTTATGACCCAAGCTCAGCATGCTTTTGTAACCTGGAGGTCTAAACCAGCACCACAAAGAGGGGAAATAGTACGCCAGTTTGGAGATGAGTTAAGAAAATACAAGCAAGATTTGGGTACACTTGTTAGCTATGAAATGGGCAAAAGTTTACAAGAAGGGCTGGGAGAGGTACAAGAAATGATAGATATCTGTGATTTTGCGGTGGGTTTATCTCGCCAATTATATGGGCTTCAAATGCATTCGGAAAGACCAGGACACCGGATGATGGAGCAATGGCACCCTTTAGGAGTTGTGGGTATTATATCTGCTTTTAATTTTCCTGTAGCTGTATGGGCATGGAATGCTGCTATAGCATGGGTCTGTGGTAATGTTTGTGTATGGAAACCATCGGAAAAAACACCTTTTACGGCCTTGGCATGTCAGCAAATATTTAAAAAAGTATTAGTTGCTAATAATTTGCCAGAAGGCATAAGTGGGCTAGTAATAGGAGGTAGAGATATAGGAAAACAAATGGCTGCAGATACACGTGTAGCATTAGTATCTGCTACAGGTTCTACAAGAATGGGGAAAAATGTTGCTGAGGTTGTTGCAGGGCGTTTAGGTAAAACTATTCTTGAGTTAGGAGGTAATAATGCTATTATTGTTACTGATAATGCAGATTTGCAGCATGCAATACCTGCTATTGTATTTGGAGCTGTTGGTACAGCAGGCCAACGATGTACTTCTACAAGACGATTAATTGTGCAAGAAAAAAAATATGAAAGTTTGGTAGTTAAATTAGTAGAAGCATATGCACAACTTCGTATTGGGAATCCGTTAAATCAAGATAATCATGTAGGGCCATTAATAGATATTGATGCTGTAGAGCAGTACAAGCAAGCTATTTATAAAGCAATAGCACAAGGGGCTAAAGTACTTTGTGGAAATGAAGTATTAACAGGAGATCAATATATTTCTGGATGCTATATAAAACCTACTATTATAGAAGTAACACCAGATATGGCTATTGTAAAAGAAGAAACTTTTGCTCCTATATTATATGTAATGAAATATAATGAGCTAGAGGAGGCTATAGCCATACAAAATTCCGTTCCACAAGGATTGTCATCATCTATATTTACATTAAATATGAGAGAGAGCGAAACCTTTTTGTCTTATGCGGGATCAGATTGTGGTATTGCAAATGTAAATATAGGAACTTCAGGGGCAGAAATAGGAGGTGCCTTTGGCGGAGAAAAGGAAACAGGTGGCGGCAGAGAAAGTGGTTCAGATGCTTGGAAAGCTTATATGCGTAGACAAACCTGTACCTTAAATTATAGTACAGAAATGCCTTTAGCACAAGGAATAAAATTTGATTTTTAACAAAAAATGCCTCATAAAATTTTATGAGGCATTTTTTTATATACTTATTCTAGTTGTTTAACTATCGCTGTCTAAGTGATCATAAATACTATCGCCATCGGTATCGCGAAAACTGTTAAAACTACCGTCTTCATTTAAATTTATTTCCTCTCTTGTAGGAGTGCCATCTCCGTCGTCATCGGCATCTAGGTAGTTAAAAGTGGCTACTTGTTGTCTATTGGCATTAAACGTAAAATCATTATCGGTATTATCATCCGTTACTCTTCCGTTTTCGTTTACATCTTCTAAATAAGAGGGTATTCCGTCATTATCATGATCAGTATTATCATTTACAGCTAATAAATCTACTTTAAAAATTAAAGGAGAGTATGCACTTATTCCTGTTTGCGCAACGGAATAATATCCTAATGCAGAGGGCATAAAAATAGCAGCTATTCCATAATCTTGGAATTCAACAGTGCCATCAGGATTTATAATTGGATCACCACCAGTATTAAAATTAACAATTCCGTTTGTAAACCCTCTAACTAAACGAGTTAAATCAAACCATATAGGAGAATTAGAAGAATCAAATACATCGCCATCTAATAATGAGCCTTCGTATCTAACAAAAGTAGAGTCTGCTATAGTAGGAGATAATCCGTTTTCACTTCCTTTTCTTGCTTCTAAATAATATAATGTATGTGTAATGATTTCGTCATCATCTAATCCTATTTCGTTAGAAGTAACATCAACCTCAATCCTTTTAAGATTTCCATGGTCAAATAATGAAGTCTTATCTGCATTATCACCATTAATAGTATCGAACTTTATTTTATAATCAAAATCAGCAGATGGGTTAGCAAATTCTTCGTAATTATAAAAATGCGTTTTTAAATAAGCTTCTAATTCAGCTTTGTCCTCCGCTTTTACTTCTGTTAAAGCTCTTGGCGGTATTATTGTAATACCTCCATCATCATCTTTTTTACAGGAAGTAATTAGTATCGCAAATAAAAAAAATACAACTATTCTATTCATTTTCATCTATATCATTTTTTATAGTGCAGCAAGATACAATTTTCCCTTATTTTTGTAGAATACATTAAGAAAGAATTACAATAGTTTATGCGAATTGATAAATACTTGTGGAGTACGCGCTATTTTAAAACCAGAAATATTGCTACTGAGGCCTGTAAAAAAGGACATGTAAAAGTAAACTCGCAAGTGGTTAAACCCGCAAGAGAGGTATATCCAATGGATAAAATAGTGGTTCGTAAAAACCAAATTAACTATGAGTTTACGGTAATAGATACGCCAAAAAGTAGGGTTGGTGCTAAACTAGTAGATATATATAGAAAAGATACAACTCCTAGTGAAGCATTTGAGCATAACGAGCTATTAAAGTATTCTAAAGATTATTATAGAAAAAAAGGAACCGGTAGGCCTACTAAAAAAGACCGAAGAGATATAGATGATTATACAGAAGATGCTATAAATGAAGTTAATGATTAGCTTCTGTTTTAATTGTAATTACAAACAAATAAAAGAGTTTCTTTATATTTGATACCACGCTAAGTTATCCAAATGCAAAATAGAATTTTATCACACCAAGAAATACAACATAAAACAAATAGAATTGCATATCAAATCTATGAGGCTAATGTAACAGAACCTGAAATTATTATTGCGGGAATTGATGGTGGAGGTTTGCTTTTTGCAAAAAAAATACAGCGTGTTCTTAATAGAATTACCGAGGCAAAAATTACACTTTGCAAGGTAGTTATGGATAAAAAAAATCCGCTAGAAAGTGGTGTGCAAACTTCTATAAAGCAAGAAGAATATATTAATAAATCTATTGTAATAGTAGACGATGTTTTAAATTCTGGGTCTACTTTAATATATGGTGTACATCATTTTTTAAAAGTTCCTTTAAAACAATTAAAAACGGCTGTTCTTGTAAACAGAAATCATAAAAAATACCCTGTGAAAGCAGATTACAAAGGAATTTCTTTATCTACCTCTTTACAAGAACATATTATTGTAGAATTTGGAGCTAAGAACGATGGGGTTTACTTATCCTAATAATTCTTTAATCTCCTTAGTTATTTGGTCTGGCGTTTTATTATCGCCTACTACTATATGTTTAGCTTGCGAGTAAAAAGGACTTCTTTCAAATAAATGTTTGCCTATAAATTCGGGAAAAGCCTCATTAGATAAATCTTTTATTAAAGGTCTGTGCTCTTTTTCCTTAGATAATCTTTCTATTAAACCTGGTATAGATACTTTTAAATAAAAAACATCAGCGGTATTTTCTATAATTGTATTCATATTATCACCATAACATGGTGTGCCACCACCAGTAGATAAAATAAAATTATTTTTTTTAGTGAGTACTTCTTTTAAATATTCGTACTCTTTTTTTCTAAAAAAAAGCTCACCTTTTTGCTTAAAAACGTCTGGAATCGTCATCCCTAAAGACGATTCTATATAATCATCTAAATCCAAGAAATTGATACCCAATTCTTTAGATAATATTTTTCCAACAGTAGTTTTTCCACTACCCATATAACCTACTAAGACTATTTTCATCTTCAATTTTTTTGTAAAAATGAGTTAAAATAAATGGAAAACAAAAAAAATAAAATTTATTAAAAAAAACTCTTGTAGAATAAAATAAGAGTACTATATTTGCACCCGCTAACGGGAATATAAGTTAGCATTGAAATAATGACCTGGTAGCTCAGTTGGTAGAGCATCTCCCTTTTAAGGAGAGGGTCCTGGGTTCGAGCCCCAGCCCGGTCACAAAATAAAAGCCTTAACAAATCTGTTAAGGCTTTTTTTATATCTTATATTTTGTGAAATTTAAAGGTTAAAATATTTTATTCCACTCGCTTAATTCAAAAGCATTTAACCAAATTCCTTTACCTTTTTTTCCGTTGAAATTAATTTTTACAGGATTTTTCCCATCAGATTTAAAAATAATTTCTCCTAAACCAGGGTTTTTCCATTGCATTTCTTTTCCCGAAGTAACTTTTATTACAATTTCCTTTTCTTTTAGCTGCGCTTTAGAAGATATTTTTATTTCTTTCTCATAAGGTAATTTATGTATCGTAACCGATTTTAATTTTTCTTTGTTGGGGTCCATAGAATCGGAATTACTGTTTGGTGCATGGTGCCACGTTTTTAATTTGTAAACCCCGTTAGGTAGGTTGTTAAAAACTAAATTAATTCCTTTTTCATTTATAGCTAAAACACCATCTCCATAAGCATAACCATATTTGCCTATAACATTCATTTCTCCTAGCCATCTATTAATACCATTGCTTGTACCTTTCTCTATACTTACTGTAGCATTTTTAAAGGATGAAAATGTATATTTATTATTTGCTTCATCTGCTCCATACCATGGATGCCATTCAAATTGGACTAATTGGTCATTTGCACCTAAATCTACACGCTCTTTTGTAAAATCATATATAGGAGTTGCTATTTTGCTAATAATATTGTTGTTATGGGAAACTAAATGAACTGATTTGCTTGATGATTTTAATCCTTTGGCTTTAGCAGTAATTGTAATGTTTTCTGCCGTGTTTCCAGCTTTAATTAGTGCAGGAGCCACTCCATATTCAGTAAACATTGGATTTGCATTTATTGGAGACTTATCTCCAATTATACTAGCATCTCCTTTAACCGAAAATTGTATTAAATGCTTTGTGTTGGGTACAGTTGTTCCATTTTTATCTACCACAGTGGCATAAGCAACTAATATATCGGAACCATCTGCAGTAAATTGTCTGCCATCCGTATCTAATTTTAGGTTAATTGCATAGGGTTTATTTGCGGTCTTTTTAGAAGTTTCTAAAACATCTCCATTTTTAAAGTATGCTTTAGCGCTTATCTTTCCTGTTGCATAGTTTATATTTTTAAAATGAAAAGGAGCATGCTCTAAGCCCTTGTAAATGGTGTCTGTGCTTGCTTTTGTTTTTTCTAATAATTTATCATTAAAAAAAAGAGCAACTTCTTCAGCATTGCTATAAACGGTAATGTCTTTAATTTCTGGTTCCCAGTTTTCTTTAATATTAACAAAAGGTGTTGTTTTTAATTCTGATTTATACCATTCTAATTCGGGTCTTGGGTATCTAAAAATAGTCATCATACCACTACGTGTACGGTCTATTTTGTTTTTTGCCTTGTTATGAGATGGATGAAAAGTGTAATAGGCGTGTGCTGTCCAAGAAATTAGCCCAGTCATTAAAGGGTCGTTCTTATAAGGGGCAACTGCTGCGGGGCCTCTTCTGCCTTCCATAGCAAATATAGGCTCCGAGCGATCCCATATAAAAGGTCCGTAAAGCATATTAGCATTTATATCGGTTAGGCCAGAGGTTTGCCAGCCTGTCCAACGAGCACCTTGCGATGCGGTTAACCTATTTGGATCTTCTTGTTTTATAGTATTGTGTATTCTAGGAACGTAGCCTCTATGGTTAACTCCAGCACCCCACATAATAACTGAAGGGTGGTTTCTATGATTTCTAATCATGGTTCTGGCAGATTTTTCTAGGTTATTCCACCATTCATTTTTATCAGAAATAGAAATCCAAGTAGGAGCTTCCTCGTATACTAAAATCCCTAGTTCGTCGCATGCATCTATTAAAGCATTATCTTGTGGGTAGTGGGCTGTTCTCATAATATTAAAGCCATATTCTTTAAATTGTAACATATCCTTATAGTGCAGTGCATTAGGAACAGCATCGCCAATATAAGGGTATTGTTGGTGTCTGTTTGCGCCAATAAGCTCTATAGGTTCATTATTTAATAGAAACCCTCTAACAGGGTCTTGTTCAAATTTCCGAAGCCCTATTTTGGTTTCAACATAATCTAATGCGGTATTATTTACTTTTACTACGCTATTTACTCGGTATAAATATGGATGATCTATTCCCCATAAATGTACATTATCTTCTAAGCTACCTATTTGATTAAATTGATGTTCTTCTCCAGGTTTAATTATATGCGTATCTATTAAGCGTAATACAGTTATGCCTTCCTTATTAAGTATTCTGGTAACCAATTCACACTTTTCCTCTTGTTTGCTTTCATTTTTTACGGCCGTTTTAATATTTATTGTAGCATTTTTGTTTACGGGGTCTATAGTAGGTGTTGTAATATAAACTCCAGAGTTTAAAGTCTCCCAATTAAAAGTTACATGTATTGGGTTGGTTTCTACTAAATATAAATCTCTGTATAAGCCACTAAACTTAACATAATCAAACGGGCCAGGATCTGGAGGGATCATTTCGTTTCTTCTATTATCTACTAGTAGTGTTATTTGGTTCTCTTGTCCCTTATTTACAAACGCTGTAATATCAAAATGAAAAGGAGTATAGCCTCCAACAGCATGTTTGCCTACATGTTTACCATTTACCCATAAATTTGTAACCTGATGAGCGCCTTCAAATTCTAGATACACTTTTTTATTGCTATTACTTACGCTAATATTTCTGCGATACCAGCCTACTTTTCTGTGGAAAATTAATTGTGTTTTTTCATCTTCTAAATTATCTAGAGTTAACGAGGTAAGCTCAAGGGTATGAGGTACATTAATGGTTTCCCAACTAGAGTCGTTTAATTCTTTAGTGTAATTTTTTGCTTCTGGATTCCCTAAGTGAAATTTCCATCCTTGATTAAGGCTAATTTTAGATCTATCTGTATCAGGAAAACCGTAAGGTAAATTTTGACTATAAATACTGTTTAATGTAATTATAGTTACGAGTAGAAAAAGTAAACGTTTCATAAATCATTATTTTGAATACAAAATAATGATTAAGAGTGAATTAGCTCTTGTGTTTGGTTAAAATGAACCATATGTTATTCATTTTTAAACATTAGAACTTTTTACTCAGTTTGTATAAATTAAAATATTTGTGTTGAAAATATAAAAGACTAAGAAAATGTGTAGTATAAAATTCTAGTTTTTAAATCATAAGTGAAAGTGTTCTGCAAATTAGGATACAAAAAAGCCCTCTAAAATTATTTAGAGGGCTTGTAATTTGGTATAAAAAATCTTTTATAGCTTTAAAGACAATCCAAAAGTAATTTGCGAAGGTCTAGAATCTACTCTACCACTATCTAACTCAGCAATGTTATTATTTATAAAAGATGCTTCGTTTTTAGAAAAACCTCTTTCGTACCTAACATCTAATCCAATGCTACCTAAGCTTACGCCAACACCAACATTAAGACCAACAGTAAAATCGCTTTTTAAATCCTCTAGCTCAACATCTTTTAATTTGTTGTCTACGGTGTATTGAAAAGCAGGGCCAATAAAAACATGCAAAGGACCCACTAATTTGTATCCAATTAAAACAGGAAGATCTATCCTAGAAATATCATAATCGGTAGAACTATTAGCTATACTATAACTACTTTTTGTTTTAGTATACACCAATTCTGGTTTAATATATACCTTAGGAAAATCTAATTTTCCATAAATACCAACATGGAAACCAACTTTACCATCGGAACCTTCTAGAATATTTTCACCAGCGTTCTGAACTTCTGTAAAGTTTAAATCTCCGTTTTGGTTGTAGTTAAGACCAGCTTTAATACCAAAACCTGTTCCTTTTTGTGCAAATGTAGTAATGCTTGCAAAAGCAAAAGCTACTAATAAAAGTGTTTTTTTCATAAGTGTTTGTTTTTTGAAACTAACCAGCATCAAATACAATGCCTAATTATTTTCTTTTTACCACTTTTAAAACGGCACTTTCTATAGCTTTATTGTTTAGCCCGTATTTATCCATTAACTGTGCAGGAGTACCACTTTCTCCAAAAGTATCGTTAGTAGCAACAAACTCTTGCGGTGTAGGCAATTCTTTAGCTAAGAAACCAGAAATACTTTCTCCTAAACCACCTAAGTAATTATGCTCTTCTGCACTAACAATACAACCTGTTTTTTTAACAGACTTTAAAATCATATCTGTATCTAAAGGTTTTATAGTGTGTATGTTAATTACTTCTGCAGATATCCCTTGTTTTTCTAAGTTTTCGGCAGCTAATAACGCTTGCCATACCAAATGCCCAGTAGCAACGATAGTAACATCTGTACCTTCGTTTAACATAATTCCTTTACCAATTTCAAATTTTTGGTCGGCAGGTGTAAAGTTAGGAACAACTGGTCTACCAAATCTAAGGTACACAGGTCCTTCGTATTCAGCAATAGCAATTGTAGCCGCTTTTGTTTGGTTAAAATCACATGGGTTAATAACTACCATTCCTGGTAACATTTTCATTAATCCTATGTCTTCTAATATTTGGTGTGTTGCCCCATCTTCTCCTAGTGTTAAACCAGCATGCGAAGCACATATTTTAACGTTTTTACCAGAATACGCAACAGATTGTCTTATTTGATCATAAACTCTACCTGTAGAAAAGTTAGCAAAAGTACCTGTAAAAGGTATTTTACCTCCAATAGTTAAACCAGCAGCAATACCAATCATATTCGCTTCTGCAATTCCTATTTGGAAAAAACGCTCTGGGTTTTCATCTATAAAGGTTTGTATTTTTAAAGAACCTATTAAATCTGCACATAAAGAAACAACATTAGGGTTTGTTCTTCCTAATTCTGTCATTCCTGCACCAAATCCACTACGTGTATCTTTACTACCTTGATCTATATATTTTTTCATCTTTGTAATTTCTTTTTGTAAATGTGCTATTAATAATCGCCTAAAGTTTCTGGGTTTTGTGCAAATGCAGTAGCTAATTGCTCATCATTAGGAGCTTTACCATGCCACGCATGTGTATGCATCATAAAATCTACACCATTACCCATCATAGTATACAACAATACACAAACAGGTTTTCCTTTTCCTGTTCTGCTTTTTGCATCTTTATAACCTTCTAAAATAGCTTCAAGATCGTTTCCTTCTTTAATTTCTAAAACATCCCAACCAAAAGCTTCAAATTTAGCTTTAAGGTCTCCCATGTTTAAAACAGTATCGGTAGAACCATCAATCTGTTGTCCGTTTAAGTCAATTGTAGCAATTAAATTATCTACCTTCTTTGCAGAAGCATACATAATAGATTCCCAGTTCTGACCTTCTTGTAATTCTCCATCACCATGTAAAGAATAAACAAGTTTATTATCATTATTTAATTTCTTTGCTTGCGCTGCACCTAAAGCTACAGACATACCTTGACCAAGAGATCCAGAGGCAATACGCACACCAGGTAAACCTTCATGGGTAGTAGGGTGTCCTTGTAAACGAGAATCTAAAAGTCTAAAGGTGTTTAATTCGTCTATTGGGAAATATCCTCTCCTAGCCAATACGCTATAAAAAACAGGAGAAATGTGTCCGTTAGATAAAAAGAATAAATCTTCATCTTTTCCATCCATATCGAACTCACCATCCTTAAGTTCCATGATTTCATTGTATAAGCTTACTAAAAATTCTGTACAACCTAAAGATCCTCCAGGGTGACCAGAGTTTACTTTGTGTACCATTCGCAAAATATCTCTACGAACTTGTATCGTTAAATCCTGTAATTCTTGCAGTTTTGGCATTTTTCTTATATTATTAAGTAAGCCACAAATTTAACTGCTATCTTTTGTCTATACAAGGCTATTTTGTTATATTTTAACTCATTTTAAGGTAATTTTGTAGAACTTTATTTTTTCCTTAAGTACATTATGCTAAGGAGTTGATTATATTTGCGCACTTATATTTACGATTTGAAATTTACCATAAAAAAAACAGACCCTAATAGTAAAGCTCGTGCTTCTGAAATGATAACAGATCACGGTAAAATTGAAACTCCAATTTTTATGCCTGTGGGTACTGTGGCTTCTGTAAAAGGAGTACATCAGCGAGAATTAAAAGAAGATATTAATCCAGATATTATACTCGGAAATACCTATCACCTTTATTTGCGTCCTAAAACAAACATAATAGAAGCAGCAGGTGGTTTGCATAAATTTATGGGTTGGGATCGTAATATTTTAACAGATAGTGGTGGTTACCAAGTATATTCTTTATCTGGGAGAAGAAAAATAAAAGAAGAAGGCGTTAAGTTTAAATCGCATATAGATGGTTCTTACCATGTATTTACGCCAGAAAATGTAATGGAAATTCAGCGTACAATCGGAGCCGATATTATTATGGCTTTTGATGAGTGTACTCCGTACCCTTGCGATTATAATTATGCAAAACGTTCTATGCATATGACGCATAGATGGTTAGAGCGTTGTATTACACATTTAGAAAAAGTACCTTTTAAATACGATTATGCTCAAACTTTTTTTCCTATAGTTCAAGGGTCAACCTACAAAGATTTAAGAAAACAATCAGCAGAATATATTGCGGGTGTAGGAGCAGAAGGAAACGCTATTGGCGGACTATCTGTAGGAGAGCCAGCAGAGGAAATGTATGCCATGACAGAGGTGGTTTGCGATGTGCTACCAGAAGATAAGCCTAGGTATTTAATGGGAGTTGGTACGCCTATTAATATTTTAGAAAATATTGCATTGGGTATAGATATGTTCGATTGTGTAATGCCTACTAGAAATGCTCGTAACGGTATGTTATTTACAGCACACGGAACCATTAATATAAAGAATAAAAAGTGGGAGAACGATTTTTCTGCTATTGATGATATGGGAATTACGTTTGTAGATACCGAATATTCTAAAGCCTATTTAAGACACCTATTTGCGGCTAATGAATATTTAGGAAAACAAATAGCCACCATACATAACCTTGGATTTTATTTATGGTTGACTCGTGAAGCAAGAAAGCATATTTTAGCAGGAGATTTTTACGAATGGAAAAATATAATGGTAAAGCAAATGGATAAAAGATTATAATGTTAACCATTCTAGATAAATATATACTTAAAAGATATTTAGCCACATTTGGGGTAATGTTAATGCTGTTTGTTCCTATTGGAATATTGGCAAACCTTGCCGAACAAATATCTAAAATGATAGATAACGAAGCTCCTTTAAACGAGATAGTTGTTTACTATTCTAATTTTGTTATTTATTTAGGAAGTCTTTTGTTTCCTATATTCTTATTTTTATCTGTAATATTCTTTACCTCTAAACTAGCTAATAATACCGAGATTGTAGCTATTTTAAGCTCAGGTGTTTCTTATGGTAGGTTTTTAAGACCGTATTTAATAGGCGCATCTATTGTGGCTGTTTTAATGTTTTTTATGGGGATGTTTATAGTGCCCTATGCAAGTATTGGCTATAACGAGTTTCAGTTTAAATACCTTAAAAAGAATAGAAAAAATATAGAAACAAAAAATATATTTAATCAGTTAAATGAGTCCGATTTTTTATACGTTAGTAGTTTTGTACCCGATAGAAAAGTAGGTAATAATTTTACCTTAGAACATTTTAAAGAAGATAATACACTAGATTATAGAATATCTGCTGCCAGTATACGTTGGATAGAAAAAGATTCTATTTACAGGTTAACAAATTACGAAAAACGTACTTTGGTTAATGATGTAGAGCAGGTAGAAAAAAAACGAAAACTAGATACTATATTTAATTTTAAGATTGATGAATTAGCAGAAGTGTCTTATGTAGCAGAAACTAAGAATCTTTTTGAGTTAAATGAGTTTATAGATAAACAACGAAAAAAAGGAGCCTCTAATATTAATACTTATGTTTTAGTAAAGTATAAACGTTGGGCATTACCCATAACAGCATTTATACTTACCATTATAGCTGTTGCCGTATCTGCGCAAAAGCGTAGAGGGGGTATGGGTTTAAATTTGGCTTTTGGTATTGTTGTAGCTTTTGTATATATCTTTTTTGATAAGGTTTTTGGAACTCTAGCAGAACAGTCTGGGTTTTCACCATTATTAGCAGTAATTATACCTAATGTGGTTTTTGGTATCGTAGGATTGTATTTGTTGCAAAATGCCAAACGTTAAGCTAAAAAACCACCTTCACTTACATTTTTTAGTGTTTATCTGGGGATTTACAGCAGTCCTAGGAAAACTAATTACTATAGATGCATTACCCTTAGTATGGTATCGCATGCTTATGGCAACGGTAATTATTTTACTTTTTATAGGTTTTAAAAAGTATTCTCTAAAGCTAATAAACCCAAAGCTTATAGGTCTTTTAGTAGTAGCCGGTATTTTAATAGCATTACATTGGGTTACATTTTTTATGGCTATAAAAATATCCAATGTATCTATTGCTTTAGCAACCATGTCTACAGGAGCATTTTTTACGGCCTTATTAGAACCTATATGGTATGGCAGAAAAATGATTTGGTACGAGGTTGTTTTTGGTTTGGTAGTGATAATAGGCTTGTATCTTATTTTTAGTGTAGAAACCTCCTATGTCATGGGGATTGTTGTGGCCTTAATATCTGCTTTTTTAGTAGCCCTATTTTCTTTAATTAATGGCAAATTAGCTCACCAACTAAAACCATCTGTAATTTCTTTTTACGAAATTGGTAGTGGTGTGGTATTTTTATCACTCTATTTATTCTTTAAGGGCGATTTCTCTGCCGCTTTTTTTCAGTTATCGTCAAACGATTTTGTTTACATTTTTATACTGGCATCGGCTTGTACGGCTTATGCATTTATTGCTTCGGTTAAGATAATGCAGTATTTAAGCCCTTATACAGTAATGTTAACTATAAATTTAGAACCAGTTTATGGTATTATACTAGCCTTTATATTTATTGGCAAAAGTGAGAAAATGAGTCCCTTATTTTATGTAGGAGCATTACTTATTTTAAGTACCGTAATAGCAAATGGTGTTTTAAAGAATAAAAACGTATTAAAAAAACGAAGAAGGATATAGTGTTCCTTGTTTAATGTTTTATATTTGTCTGCTAATAGATATTAAAATAATTCATACATGGAGTATTTGGATTTTGAACTTCCTATTAAAGAGCTAGAAGAGCAGTTAAATAAATGTGCTATTATTGGCGAGGAAAGTGATGTTGATGTTTCTGAAACTTGTAAGCAAATAGAAAAGAAACTAGCAGATACACGTAAAGATATATATAAGAACCTTACTGCTTGGCAACGCGTACAATTGTCTAGGCACCCTAACAGACCTTACACATTAGATTATATTAATGCAATGTGCGAGGGAACATTTTTAGAACTTTTTGGAGATAGAAATGTAAAGGACGATAAAGCTATGATTGGTGGGCTGGGTAAAATTGGGGACCAAAGCTACATGTTTGTAGGGCATCAAAAAGGACACAATACCAAAACAAGGCAGTACCGTAATTTCGGAATGGCTAACCCAGAAGGCTATAGAAAAGCATTACGTTTAATGAAATCTGCCGAAAAATTTGGAGTTCCTGTAGTTTGTTTGGTAGATACACCAGGTGCTTATGCAGGTATAGAGGCAGAAGAAAGAGGACAAGGAGAAGCTATAGCGCGTAATATATTAGAGATGACTCGTTTAAAAGTCCCTATTATAGTAGTTATTATAGGAGAAGGAGCATCTGGAGGAGCATTAGGAATAGGTGTAGGAGATAAAGTATTAATGTTAGAGAATACATGGTATTCTGTAATATCTCCAGAATCTTGTTCCTCTATATTATGGAGAAGCTGGGAATACAAAGAACAAGCAGCAGAATCTTTAAAATTAACATCTGTAGATATGAAAAAGCAGAAGTTAATAGATGAGATTATTAAAGAGCCATTAGGAGGAGCACACGCTAACAGAGAAAAAACTTTTAAAACAGTAAAAGATAAGATAACGAGTCATTATAATGAATTAAAAAAGTTATCACCAAAAGAACTAGTAGAATCTCGTATGAATAAATATTCAGAAATGGGAGTCTTTAATGGCTAGCACCTACTTTTAGGTTAAAATTTTAAAAACTGAAGTGTAAAAGCTTCAGTTTTTTTTCGTTATCAACATAATTTCGTAACTTATTAACAATCAAATGTTAACCAACTGTGGATATCGTAATTGTCCATTTGTAAGTTAGCAAGCACATAATTGTATACCTTAGCATAGATGGAAAATGTAAAACCTGTTATTGGTCAAAAAGTAAACAAACCTGCGGTAATCAATCTTGAAAGAGGGAAAATTCCTCCACAAGCTGTTGATTTAGAGGAGGTTGTGTTAGGTGCTATGATGATTGATAAAAAGGGTGTGGATGAAGTTATAGATATATTGCATCCAGATGTTTTTTATAAAGAAGCGCATAGATTTATTTATGAAGCTATCTTTAAATTGTTCGAAAGCTCAGAACCAATAGACTTATTAACCGTTTCTTCGCAATTAAAGAAAGATGGTAAGATAGAAGTTATTGGGGGCGACTATTATTTGGTGCAATTAACCCAAAAAGTAGCCTCATCGGCGCATATAGAATTCCACGCAAGGATAATACTTCAGAAATACATACAACGTAGTCTTATAAAAATTTCGAATGAAATTATACAAGATGCTTATGATGAAGGTACCGATGTTTTTGATTTATTAGATGGTGCCGAATCTAAGTTGTACGATGTAACGCAAGGTAACTTAAAACGTTCTGCAGAAACAGCTCAGAACTTAGTAATTCAGGCAAAAAAGAGAATTGAAGAAATAGCAGGGAAAGAAGGGCTTAGTGGTATCCCCTCTGGTTTTGATAAGCTAGATAAATTAACCTCGGGTTGGCAGCCCAGTGATTTAATTATTGTTGCAGCACGTCCTGGTATGGGTAAAACAGCACTTACCTTATCTATGGCACGTAATATGGCTGTAAATTCGGGTGCACCAGTAGCATTCTTTTCATTAGAGATGTCATCAGTACAATTAATTACTCGTTTAATATCTTCTGAAACAGGGTTGTCATCAGAAAAATTAAGAACAGGAAAATTAGAAAAACACGAGTGGGAACAATTAAATGTAAAAGTAAAAGCATTAGAAAAAGCCCCTTTGTTTATAGATGATACCCCGTCGTTATCCATTTTTGACCTTAGAGCCAAAGCAAGGCGTTTGGCCTCACAGCATGGTATACGAATGATAATGATAGATTATTTACAGTTAATGACTGCTGGTGGTAGCCAAAAAGGAGGAGGAAATAGGGAGCAAGAAATCTCTACCATTTCTAGAAACCTTAAAGCCTTGGCTAAAGAACTAAATGTACCAGTAATAGCACTTTCTCAGTTATCGCGTGCAGTAGAAACACGTGGTGGTACTAAAAGACCTGTACTATCAGATTTAAGGGAATCTGGAGCCATTGAGCAAGATGCCGATATTGTATCTTTTATCTACAGACCAGAATATTATAAGATTGATGAGTGGGATGATGATGAACGTTCGCCAACAGCAGGGCAAGGAGAGTTTATTGTAGCTAAGCACCGTAATGGTGGTTTAGAAAATATTAGGCTTAAATTTATTGGTAACCTTGGTAAGTTTGATAATTTAGAAGAATTCGATTCTCCTTTTGAGTTTCAATCTAAAATGAATGATGGTGAAGAAAACCCATTTGCAACAAATAATTTACCTAGTGCAGACGAGGCCTTCGGTAGTTCTATGAATACATCTGAGGATGATAGTGATGTACCTTTTTAAGTAACTAAATATTTTTTATAATATTTCAATGTTGGCATTAGGTCGTAATTCTTAACAACCCCAATTGTTTTTAATTTATATACTATTGTAAAAGTTGTGTTTTCTTACTCTTATGGCATAGTAGCTATGGTACTAATTTTATAAAATTCTTTTATTATTCTTAAAACGCCACCGCTAGTTTGCAACTAGTGGCAGCACAGTATTGTTTAATAGAGCAATTAAATCTAAATCCAATATATAATTCTAAAAACTATGTTTTCTTACTCTTATTGCATTACAAGTACGGTACTAGTTACAAACTAGCACTAGCACATTTATTCTTTTTTAAGCATACTGTCGCCATCAGGGGATTCTATAAAAACTATGTTTTCTTATTCTTATTCTTATGGCATAGCAGGTACGGTACTAGTTACAAACTAGCATTAGCACATTTATTCTTTTTTAAGCATACTAGCGCCATCAGGGGTGAACTTCCAGAAAAAGACAGACAAGCTATTTTATATAATCTTGATGCTTTGCTACGAGATGCTAAAACTCGTTTAGCTTATAATTAAAAAAGCTTTTACATTTCTGTAAAAGCTTCTATTCATATTTTTATAACTTATATTTATCAATCAACTATTTTTATTATGTACAGTAATTGACCTGAATGCATAAAGCAAAGGTTTTTATTGAATAGATGTAATTTAACATCATCTTTATCAAAGGATTCATAATATAGAGTTCTACACTGTTCTTCAGATATAACTTTAAAACTAGATTTTGAATCATTGTTACTTATATCTATTATAAGTTGATTATTCCCTTCTAAATATAATAACTCATTATAGTTAGATATGTCTATTTTTGTTGAACAATTTTCTGTATACTCTTTTTTATAATAACTAGCAAAATCAAAATCAATAAGTTCCCACTTGTGATTGAGGATAGGACTCTTCTTTTTAATTGATACTCTTTCGCTTGTATTATAAATACCTTGAGAATCTGCCCTAATTATTTCTACTAAAAAGTATTGATATTTTTTTGATTTGTTAATACCAAAAACATCATTATACTTGACAGTATTTTGCTCATTAAAGATAATCTCATCTTCCTCTAACTCAATATCCGCATATACTTTATCAAGAATTAATATTTTTTTGTCAGTATTATTGATATAAATACAACCGTCAACAGATGGTGTTATTATTAAATTTGGCACTTGACAATATAAAAGGGATATTCCTGCTAAAAAAAACACAGAAGTGCTTAAAAAGATTTTCTTAATAAAATTCATGTCATTACTTAATTTTGTTCGTCACTTTCTTCAAAAGTCGTAAGCTTCGCTCTTAATTTATAGGTTGTACTGTTATCTATAGTATAATTAATTTTCACCTTACTTGGGTCAACATTATATTTCTCAATATAATCTCGCAATAACCTAACTCTATCTGCTGCTAAATCTTTAGCTAAATAATTCTTACTAAACCAATTATGCTCAATTACTGTTTCAGGTCCGCCAGAAACTTGAACATTAATTGTAATTTCCAATCTGTTATTTGGATGTTCTTTTACTTTATCAAAAATAGGGTCTAAAGCTCTCCGAGCTCTTTTATGATTTTGAAATTTCGGTTTAGCTCTTTCAAATTTAACATCTAATTCTACTGATTTAACAGTCTCGCTATAGGTTCTTTGGTTTTGATTAATCGTATTTTCATTAATCGTTTCTTGAGGTTCATTTTTAATTTTTGTTGAAACACCAGCTTCCACAACATCTTTATTTGGGGTGTCTAATTTTGGGACTGCTTCATTTTTGGGATTAGGTGGCGGACTAGTTGCATCAACTAAACTGTCTATTCTTCGTTCTACAGAAAATTGCCTTACTCCTCTTAAACTAGGTCTTGCAATATTTCTATAGACGTTTGTGTAATAACTAGCTTGACTTCCTGGATAACCTTCTTTAATAATATTTGCACCTGTTTTTACTTTGATAATCTTATCTTCAGAGAAATCATGATTCAATAGTACTTTTACAGTTGCTCCATCTTCTATTCGTTTTCCATTAATAATAACAACATTTTTTATAACTAATCGTGATTTAGTAACAGGAAGTTCTTCTAAACCATCCAAATCAATATTAAGAATAGGACTATTCCCTGCAAACTGATAAGGTGAGTAATGAGGGAACCCTTTAAACAATGGGTCAGTTGATAAAAATTTACCAAGTCTTGCATCATAAACTCTAAATCCATAATCATACTGAACACCTTCACCTTTTACTTCATCATCTTTCTCTTTACCATTGAAGCCATATCTATAATCTGAAGAGTTCCCGTGCCTGTTAGGTAAAAGCATACCAAAAGGATAGTAATCTATAGGCTCAAAACATCAGTCTTTATAAGAACTTTTTGCTTTTTTTAAAAGCTAAAAAATACCATAAAATGCGTTTTTAGGTCATTTTTCACCTGTAAAACAAACATTTTATATTACTTTATTACAAGTTACGAATTTAGCAATAAGCTGTAAAATAAAAGTACTGGCAAATTGTACTTTTTGTAGTACTTTTATAAAAGATGAAATATTGTAAAGTACATATGCGTAGCTTATTGGTAAATAAATTCTTTTTTGTAATACTCTTATTTTTAATTACGGCACCTTTATCAGCGTCGGTAATTTTAATTCCTATGGACGATGAGTCGCAAAAAAATCATTTAAAAGCCTATGGTATTACCTATTGGGTACTAGGCAAACAGCAAAAAGTACAATGGTTATTAAATTATAGAGGAGGTTCTTTTTTATTGCCAGATGGTGATAGTATTCGTAAAGAATGCCAAATAAGAGGTGTTTCTTTTGAAGTGGTATCCGATGCGCAAGCCAATGAAATATTAGAGGGTATTAGTAGTCCGTCTAAAAACCAAGAAGCTGTAATTTTAGAAAAGGCACCTAAAATAGCCGTGTATTCCCCTAAAGGAAATTTACCTTGGGACGATGCGGTAACTATGGCGCTTACCTATGCAGAAATTCCGTATGAAACTATTTACGATGAAGAAGTGTTAGATGATAAGTTGGCAATTTATGATTGGTTGCACCTGCATCACGAAGATTTTACGGGGCAATACGGTAAATTTTATGGTTCCTATAAAGCAGCACCATGGTATATAGAAGCAAAAGAAAAAGCGGAAGCTTTAGCAACAAAATTAGGCTATGCTAAAGTATCCGAAGAAAAAGGAGCGGTAGCCCAAAAAATAAGAAAGTATGTAATAGGAGGAGGCTTTATGTTTGCCATGTGTTCTGCTACCGATAGTTTTGATATTGCACTTTCTGCCCATGGTGTAGATATTTGTGAGGCTATGTTCGATGGCGACCCTTCGGAAGCTAGTTATCAAAACAAATTAGATTTTACTAAAACATTTGCTTTCACCGATTTTACTTTGGAAAGGAACCCTATAAAATACGAGTTTTCTTCTATAGATATGACGGCTAAGCGCAAACGAGTACCTAAAGAATCTGATTATTTTACATTAATGGATTTTTCGGCTAAATGGGATCCCGTGCCTACTATGTTGTGCCAAAACCATACGGCATTGGTAAAAGGTTTTATGGGACAAACTACTGCTTTTGCAAGAGATGAAATAAAACCTACAGTGTTAGTTTTGGGTGAAAATAAAATAAACGGAGAAGCACGTTACATACACGGCATAAAAGGAAAAGGTTTTTTTACTTTTTATGGCGGACACGATCCTGAAGATTACCAGCATAGGGTAGGAGACCCCAAAACAGAGTTAGAATTACATCCTAACTCACCAGGGTATAGACTTATATTAAATAATGTATTGTTTCCGGCAGCTCGTAAAAAGAAACAAAAGACTTAATTTTTACTAGCAATTAGTTGTTCTAATATGCGTTCTACGCCAAAATCATCATTACTATGTGTTTTGTAATTGGCAATTTCTAATACATTGGGGTGTGCATTTGCCATGGCAAAGCTGTATGTAGCATTAGCTAACATTTCTAAATCGTTATTATAATCGCCAAAAACTAAAGTTTCATTAGCTTGTATATTGTGCTGTTTTTGTAATTCTTCTACAGCATATCCTTTATTAGCATTTTCATGAGATAGGTCTAACCAATTTTGTCCAGATATTTTTACTTTAAAATCACCTTCTAATTGTTGTACTTCAGGGTAAATATAGTGTTCAGAACTAATAGAATGATAAATAGCAATTTTTAAAATCTCTTCATTAAAATTTTCAAAACTATCTAAAACAATAAATTCGGTATAGTATTGTTTCATTTTTTCAATAAAATTATCTGAATCTCCCAAAACATAAGCATTGCTTTTGGCGCATAAGACCACATGAGCACCTTCTATTTTTTGTGCAATCTGTACTAATTGATGCACTTTTTCTTGGGTTAAAGGAGTAGAAAATAATTCTTTTTCTTGTTGCACGGCATAAGCACCGTTTTCGGCAACCACAATAATATCGTTTTTAATAGGCGTTAATTTATCTATAATACTATTGTATTGTCTGCCACTAGCAGCAACAAATAAGATATTATGTTTTTTTAATTCTTTAAATAAATTAAAGAATTTGGTGCTTACTTGGTGATAGGAGTTTAATAAAGTACCATCCATATCGGTAACTACCATTTTTATATTAGATAAATCCATGTATCTTATTTTTAAAGAAATGCAAAGATATTTTTTATACGCTAGTTTTATAGTTAAACATGGTAAAGTTTATATTAAATTGCTTTAATTTTTAAACACATACAAAATAAGCGTAGGTAATAAGTATGAAAAGCTATCAGAAAGAAATAAGGTTAAGATCGTACAAAAGAGGTTTTCATTTAATAACAGAAGAAGTGCAGAGGGCTATCCCAGAAATTAGAAATATTTCTGTTGGGTTTGTACAAGTTTTTATAAAGCATACCTCTGCAAGTTTAACGATAAATGAAAATGCAGACCCTACGGTTAGGGTAGATTTTGAAAGTCATATTAATAAAATGGTCCCAGAAGATATGCCGTATTATATACATACTTACGAAGGACCAGATGATATGCCTGCACATATAAAAGCATCTTTAATGGGGGCATCGGTGCAAATACCAATTACAAACGGAAATTTAAATTTAGGAATTTGGCAAGGTATTTATCTATGCGAACATAGAAACCATGCCTCTGGAAGAAATATTGTAATAACGGCTATGGGTTCGTAGCTTTATTTTATAAACCTAATTGTCATAGGGTATTTGTATAGCTCGCCTCTTGTAGCGGCAGAACCACCCAAAATAGGAGGTATAATAGTTAATAATGCTAAAGGAATACCAATTAAAAATAATAGGAACATAAATACAAAACCTATAAGTACAAAGGTTAATATAAAGGATATAAAAAACAGAAAAAAGAAAACTAAAGTGTATATAAGTAAGCTTATCTGGTAATTAAGCACATGCTTTCCGTGTGCATCCATATCCTTAATCTCGTGTTTTTTACTAGACCATAAAATTAAAGGAACAATTAACCCAAAAGGTCCCATAAAGTTTAGTAATTGAGAGTAATGCATTAATGAAATAGTAGAGTTGTCTTCTCTTAATTCAGGGCTTTGTTTTGGGCTAATAGGTGTAAGCGTGTTTTCCATTTAAATATAATTGGTACTGTATAAACGCAAAAAATCCGATTCTATTGAGAATCGGATTTTTCTATAAACGAGATAAGTTTATTAATTTATTTTACTTTATTAACGATAGCCTTAAAAGCTTCTGGATGATTCATTGCTAAATCTGCTAATACCTTACGGTTTAACTCTATTCCATTTGCTTTTACTTTTCCCATAAACTGAGAATAAGATAAGCCGTGTAATCTGGCACCCGCATTAATACGTGTAATCCATAAAGCACGGAAGTTTCTCTTTTTATTTCTACGGTCTCTGTAAGCATATTGCATTGCTTTTTCAACCGCATTTTTGGCTACTGTCCAAACGTTTTTACGTCTTCCAAAGTAACCTTTGGCTTGCTTCATCACTTTTTTTCTACGAGCTCTTGAAGCAACTGAATTTACTGATCTTGGCATAATTTAATTGTTTTTTGTAGTAGGCGTCCAACTTTATGGAACTTTTAATTGCCTAACTCCAGGGTTAATAATTACCGTTAAAGAAAATTATATTATTTTAAACACAATTGTTCTTTAATACTGTTAACATCTGCATCATGAACTAGTCCTGAGTGTGTTAACGCAAGCTTACGCTTTTTAGATTTCTTAGTCAATATATGACTCTTAAAAGCGTGCTTTCTTTTAATTTTACCAGTACCTGTAAGCTTAAAACGCTTCTTGGCACTAGATTTTGTTTTCATTTTAGGCATTTTCTTCCTATTTATGGTTTATCTCGCTTACTATCTTAATTTATTTATCATCTTAAAATAAGAATTAAAACAAACTTATTTTTTTGTTTTAGGTGATATAAACATTGTCATACGTTTACCTTCTAATTTAGGCATTTGTTCTACTTTACCTAAATCTTCTAATTCAGAGGCAAGTCTTAACAATAGTATTTCACCTTGGTCTTTATAAACAATAGATCTACCCTTAAAGAATACATAGGCTTTTAATTTAGCCCCATCTTTTAAGAATTTTTCGGCATGCTTCTTTTTAAACTCATAATCATGATCATCTGTCTGCGGACCAAAACGTATTTCTTTTACAATAACTTTGGTAGCTTTAGATTTCATTACCTTTTCGCGCTTCTTTTGCTCGTAAAGGAATTTCTTATAATCTATAATTTTACAAACAGGTGGATCCGCTTTAGGCGAAATTTCCACCAAATCCAATTCTAATTCTTCGGATTTTGCTTTTGCATCCCTTAAAGAGTATACACCCACTTCTACATTATCACCAACTAATCTTACATTAGGCGATGTAATGTTTTCGTTAATTTTATGAGGATTTTTATTTTCTCTCCTTGGCTGAGGCCTAAATCTTTTACGTATTGCTATGGCTTAAATTTTTTAAATTAAACTTCTAATTTTTTCTAAAACGTTTTTAATGTACTATTTATTTCTTTAGTAATCAAGTTTGTAAAATCTTCTATCGAAATAGAACCTAAATCCTCGCCTCCATGCTTACGTACAGAAATAGTATTTTCCTTCTCTTCGTTCTCTCCAACAATTAGCATAAACGGTATTTTTTTCATTTCTGTTTCCCGTATTTTTTTGCCAACTGTCTCATTTCTACTATCAATGAGGGCGCGAATTTCGTTATTTTCTAGTGAATTTAAAACTTTTTCCGCATATATTTCATACTTCTCACTAATTGGGAGCAATATTGCTTGCTCTGGTATTAGCCATAAAGGGAAATTTCCTCCGGTGTGTTCTAGCAATAAAGCAATAAAACGTTCCATACTTCCAAAAGGAGCTCTGTGTATCATAACAGGTCTGTGTAGCCCGTTATCACTGCCTTTATAGTTAAGATCAAAACGCTCAGGAAGGTTGTAATCTACCTGTATAGTTCCTAATTGCCAGCTTCTTCCTAAGGCATCTTTAATCATAAAATCTAGTTTAGGACCATAGAAAGCAGCTTCGCCACTTTCAATAATAAAATCTAAACCTTTTTCCTTAGCAGCATCAATAATAGCATTTTCTGCTTTTTCCCAGTTTTCTACTGAACCAATGTATTTGTCGGGATTATTTAAATCCCTTACAGAAACTTGTGCTGTAAAATCTTCAAAACCTAAAGAACCTAGTACGTATAAGGTAAGATCTATTACGTTTTTAAATTCATCGGCCAATTGGTCTGGTGTACAAAAAATATGAGCATCATCTTGTGTAAAGCCACGAACTCTTGTTAAACCATGTAGCTCACCACTTTGTTCGTAACGATAAACCGTACCAAATTCGGCAAAACGTTTTGGTAAATCTTTATAAGAATGAGGCTTAAAATTATAAACTTCACAGTGGTGTGGGCAGTTCATAGGTTTTAATAAAAACTCCTCATCCATTTTAGGGGTTTTTATAGGCTGAAAACTGTCTTCTCCATATTTAGCATAGTGGCCAGAAGTAACATACAGTTCTTTTTGACCAATATGTGGAGTTACCACCATTTCGTAACCAGCTTTCTTCTGTGCTTTCTTTAGAAATTGCTCTAAACGCTCTCTTAAAGCAGCTCCTTTAGGTAGCCAAAGAGGCAATCCTTGACCTACTTTCTGAGAAAAAGTAAATAACTCTAACTCTTTTCCAAGCTTTCTATGGTCTCGTTTTTTAGCCTCTTCAAGTAATTCTAAATATTGTGTTAGCTCTTTTTGTTTAGGGAAAGAAATACCGTAAACACGAGTTAATTGCTTGTTTTTTTCATCGCCTCTCCAATAAGCACCAGCAACACTTAGTATTTTTATAGCTTTAATAATACCAGTGTTAGGAATATGGCCACCTCTACATAAATCTGTAAACGTATCGTGATCACAAAAAGTAATAGTGCCATCTTCAAGGTTTTCAATAAGTTCTACCTTATACTCATTACCTTGTTCTTTATATAGTGCCAAAGCATCTGCTTTAGATACAGAACGTAATTTATAATCGTGCTTACCTCTGGCTATTTCAATAGCTTTCTTTTCTATGGTAGGAAAATCTTTTTCAGAAATAGATTGGTCTCCTAAATCAACATCATAATAAAAGCCGTTATCAATAGCAGGTCCAATTGTTAGTTTTACTCCAGGGTATAACTCTTCTAATGCTTGTGCAACAACATGAGAAGAAGAGTGCCAAAAAGCTTTTTTTCCTTCAGGATTGTTCCATGTATATAAGGTAAGAGAACCATCGGTGGTTAAAGGTGTGGTAGATTCAATGGTGGTATCATTAAATTTTGCAGAGATAACACCTCTGGCTAAACCTTCGCTAATGCTTTTAGCAACATCAATAGGAGTGCTGTTCTTAGCATATTCCTTAATAGTACCGTCTGGTAAAGTAATCTTAATCATAAGTTGTGAACATCAATAAGCCAACAAAGATAATATGTTGTATCCATGCGTACAATATATACGTGTTTTTATTAGTGATGCTTTAAATTATGGGGAGTTCTTAGGTTTGTTATAGTAATTATGGTTTTTATGGTGCTATAATATATAAGTTTATAGTTAAATATGTTTTAGGTGTAAATTATATAATAGCTATGGTTTATCTATAATATAGGTTGCTAATGTATACCTATGGTGTTTAAAAGATTTAATTATAAGATATGATATGAATAAAAAAGAATGAGAAGTATAATATAAGTAATGGAAATACTTAGGAATAGGGATTGATGCAGAGTAGTTAAAAAAACTTTTGTGTCTTAGATGCGTGTAATCAGCGAGTTATGGAATTTGTAAAAAAAACGTCAAAAAAAGTTGAATTATTTTGTTGTTAGAATATAAAA
>CANLOV010000016.1 GCA_947492955.1 uncultured Cellulophaga sp.
TTTTGCTTGGCTTTTTGTGAGTTCTCCACGCTCAATTTCTGATACTATCTGGAGTTTAAAGGGCAAAGTGTAGTCCTCTTGTGTACGCTTTACATAATTAATTTTCATTACACTTGAGTTTTGTGTAACGCTATTTCAGGACAAGACATACAAACAAAAAAGAGAGCTAAATAGCTCTCTTTCTTTATATCTATTCTTTTATAATTTTCTTAAATGTATACATTCCTTTTTCATCTATAATAGTTATTATATAGACCCCTTGTACTAATGTAGAAATATCAATAGTAAAATCTTCTACTTTTGTAGTATCTATATTTTCTTGTTTTATTAAGGTTCCAGTAATACTATGAAGCAGATAATTTATTTTTTTAGTACCTGCACCTAAAGAAATATTTATTCTATCTGAACTTGGATTAGGGTATAAAGAAATTATATCCTCAGAAATAACTTGAGTTTTATCTAAAAAAGAACTGGAAGTCTTTAAAGAGCTACTACTATTAACTCTCCGTATTATAAGATTATCAAATAGTGCTTCTCCTTCCTCCTCGCTTCCATAATTGGGAAATAACCAAATATCTAATGTTTCTATTCCTTCTGGAACGGTAATAGTTTGTGTATAAGTAACCCAATTTTGTTCTGTAAAATCATTACTAATAATAGCCGTATTACCTGTTGTGTTATCTGGAACAACTCGGTATGCTGTTTTCCCTGATATACTTTTCCCATCAATACTAAAGAAGAGTTCATCCCCTGAAATAATATTATTTTCTTCCAAGTCTATCCCAATACTATATCTTGCCCATTGATTCCCTATTGTATCTTTTCTAATTTTTAATGCACAATCAAAATCAGTCGTGTTATTATAAACCCCTTGTATTGTCTTAGCCCCTGACCAAGCATCTGGAGCTGCGGGAGAAAGAACTATTGAACTATCATCATTAGGCAAATCATTAGAACAATTTTCTAATTTTCTTACTATAAGGTTATCAAATAGTGCTTCTCCTTTCTCCTCACTTCCATAATTAGGAAATAACCAAATATCTAATGTTTCTATTCCTTCTGGAACGGTAATAGTTTTTTTATAAGTAACCCAATTTTGTTCTGTAAAATCATTACTAATAATAGCCGTATTACCTGTTGTGTTATCTGGAACAACTCGGCATGCTGTTTTCCCTGATATACTTTTCCCATCAATACTAAAGAAAAGTTCATCCCCTGAAATAATATTATTTTCTTCCAAGTCTATCCCAATACTATATCTTGCCCATTGATTCCCTATTGTATCTTTTCTAATTTTTAATGCACAATCAAAATCAGTCGTGTTATTATAAACCCCTTGTATTGTCTTAGCTCCTGACCAAGCATCTGGAGCTGCAGGAGAAAGAACTATTGAACTGTCATCATTAGGCAAATCATTAGAACAATTTTCTAGTTTTCTTACTATAAGGTTATCAAATAGCGCTTCTCCTTTCTCCTCACTTCCATAATTAGGAAATAACCATATACCTAATGTTGTTCTATTTTCTGGAACTGTAATAGTATCTTTAACCGTAATCCATTCTCCCTCTCCTATAAACTCTTTATCAATAAGAGGGGCTACATTTGGTTCATGATTAATGTTAGGCATAACTAATATTCTTGGATTTCCATTAATACTTTTACCATCTATACTAATAAAAATTTTATCTCCTGAATTAATACTATTCTCTTCCAAATCTAATCCAATAGCATATCGAGCCCATTGATCGCCTATTGTGTCTTTTCTAATTTTTAATGCACAATCAAAATCAGTTGTATTATTATAAACTCCAACTATAGTATTAGTGCCCGACCATGCATCTGTAACACCAGTAGAAAGAACTATTGAACTGTCCTCATTAGGCAAATCATTAGAACAATTATTAAAAACATGTGTCTCCATTTCTGCAAGTGATAAATAACCTGCATGCGTTCCACTCTCTGCCCAGCTTGTTCCTAGACTATATTGTATAATTGCGCCAGAAGATTTTATAACAGGTATTCCTTCATCACCATAATACCTAGCTCCATTATAACCTTTTTCTATTTTTTGCAAATAACCATCTTTAAGATTTTGATCTTGATAATATGTATTTGCCATTGCAACACCCACTAACGGGTTTCTTGTTAATGTTTCTGGGTCTTTACCTCCCTCTGCAAATCTTACTCCTATAAAACCTCCATCTTCTTCATTTCTATAATGTTTTAAAAAATTTTTCAACATTAGTTTTAAATTTTTTTCTCCTCCACTAGTATTAGGCCCTTCATACCCAGAATTTCCCATATATAGCTCAGAACTACCTTCAGAAGTAGTATAATCAAAAAATTCTCCTTTATTTGTCATTCCATCTAATCCATTCTCTACCGCTACAGCATGGTTATAAGCTATTTTAGCAAGATGATACATTGTTAATCCAGTATAAGTAGTTCCATTTGTAGGGCTTGATAATGTTCCTCTATCCCATTCAAACCAAGTTCCGTCTGGCATTACACCAACTTTCAAAGCTAATTTGAACATTTCTTTAGCAAATTTCTTATATTCAGTATGATTAAATAAAATTCCATAATTAGCTATTAAACCTATAAAATCCCAATTTCTATTATTGATAGCATATCTTACACCAAGAGTGCTTACTTGTTGCCCTACTCCATTTATATCATAATAAACATATGTATTATTATGTTGTTTGTTATAACCTAAACCCACTGTTTGCAATGTTGTATTTGTAATGTTTTCTGGTAATTTTGCTCCAAATGCATTTTCGTTTCTTATTTGTTGTTTTAAATACGCATATTCTACAGCATTCTTTATCCACTGTTCAATTCCTAACATTTTTTCGTACACATCATTATTATCTGTGGTTACAACTTGAGCCACATAAGCATAAGAATCTAAATATTTTGACATTTTAGTCATTGAAATAAATAATGGATTTCCTATGTAGGCAGATGTTTGTACAAACCTTGCCGTATTACCCCAATCTAAGAGTGAATCATTAGCTTGTTCGTTCAATACATTTATTACTGCATTAGCTAAATCTATTGCATGTTCTCTTTTCGTTTTTGTTATCCCAGAAAAATTAATTCTATCAGTTTCGTCTCTCCATACACGTGCCATATAAGCAGCATAATGTATATATTCAGTACATAAACTTCTCCAATTAACACCTTTATATTCAGGTAAATTTTTAGCAAAAGGTTCTCCATTAGAGTTTATGCTATCTCGTGAGTTAGATACATAATTTGTAAAATACGTCCATTGACAATGATATCCCGTACTTTCTTCTTCATTCAAGAATGTTTCAGCTCCAGACAATACTTCATTTCCATCACCATAAAAACCATTGTTATTATAGTTTGTTGAGACATAATCTCCTTCAATATTAGATAATCTAATATTTATTTCTGCTATTTGTGATTCTGTTAATAGTGCTTGTCCAACTATATTTTGACCTATAGAAAATAAAGGAATAATTAATAATATAATACAAATCAGTCTTCTCATTTTTTAGTGTTTCATTAAACATTTATATGGGTAAAAATACTACATAAACACAAAATTAAACTTTAATTAATTGTTAAAAAATAGGTGTTTTAATTTTATATTTAAACTAAAAAAGTAAGTTAAAAAAGAAGAATCATAGTCAAAAGAATAGATACATTTAAAACATAAAAATGGTCGAAATTTCTTCCGACCATAATTGTTTAAACAAAAAAAAGAGAGCTAAATAGCTCTCCTTTTAATTTCGATAATTCTATAGAATTATTTTACTTCTTCGAAGTCTACATCTTCTACATTGTCTCCTTCTGGAGCAGCTCCGCCTCCTTGTGCTGCATCACCTTCTGGTGCTGCACCTCCTTGTGCTTCTGCTTGCGCCTTGTACATTTCTTCAGATGCTCCTTTCCAAGCTTCGTTAATTTTATCTAAAGCAGGAGTTATTACTGCCAAATCTTTAGTTTCGTAAGCTTTCTTTAACTCTTCTAAAGCTTCTTCTACTGGCTTTTTATTAGCATCAGAAATTTTATCTCCAAACTCTTTTAATTGCTTTTCTGTTTGGAAAATCATTCCATCAGCTTCATTTAATTTATCAGCTGTTTCTTTTGCTTTTTTATCTGCTTCAGCATTTGCTTCAGCTTCTTGCTTCATTTTAGCAATTTCTTCTTCTGTTAATCCTGAAGAAGCCTCGATACGAATATCTTGAGTTTTGTTTGTTGCTTTATCTGTTGCAGATACTTTAATAATACCATTTGCATCAATATCAAAAGTAACCTCAATCTGTGGTGTTCCTCTTTGTGCTGGTGGAATACCATCTAAGTGAAAACGACCTATAGTTTTGTTATCTGCTGCCATTGGGCGTTCTCCTTGCAATACATGAATTTCAACACTTGGCTGGTTATCTGCTGCTGTAGAGAATATTTGTGACTTTTTAGTTGGTATTGTAGTGTTTGCTTCAATAAGCTTTGTCATTACATTCCCCATTGTTTCTATACCAAGAGATAAAGGCGTAACATCTAATAACAATACATCTTTTACATCTCCTGTTAAAACTCCTCCTTGGATAGCTGCTCCTACTGCAACAACCTCATCTGGGTTAACTCCTTTTGATGGTGCTTTTCCAAAGAACTTTTCTACTGCTGCTTGTACCGCTGGTATTCTTGTAGAACCACCTACTAAAATAATCTCATCTATATCGCTCTTAGATAAACCTGCAGATTTTAACGCAGTTGCACATGGCTCAATAGTTCTTTTTACTAAATCGTCTATTAATTGCTCAAAAGCTGCTTTTGTTAATGTACGCACTAAGTGTTTAGGTCCAGAAGCAGTAGCAGTTACGTATGGTAAATTTATTTCTGTTTGTGCAGAAGAAGATAATTCTATTTTTGCTTTTTCAGCAGCTTCACGTAAACGTTGTAATGCCATAGCATCTTGACGTAAATCTATAGATTCATCTTTCTTAAATTCTTCCGCTAACCAATCAATAATTTTTTGATCTACATCATCTCCACCTAAGTGTGTATCTCCGTCTGTAGCTAATACTTCAAAAACACCATCTCCTAATTCTAGGATAGAAACATCATGCGTACCACCACCAAAATCAAAAACAACTATTTTTTGATCGGTATCTTTTTTGTCCATTCCATATGCTAAAGATGCAGATGTTGGCTCATTAATAATACGTTCTACTGCAAGACCCGCAATTTCACCAGCTTCTTTAGTTGCTTGTCTTTGCGCATCGTTAAAGTATGCAGGAACAGTAATTACGGCTCTAGAAACTTCTTGCCCTAAATAATCTTCTGCAGTCTTCTTCATTTTCTGAAGTATCATTGCAGATAATTCTTGTGGTGTGTATAAACGACCATCTATATCTACTCTAGGAGTATCATTATCTCCTTTTACTACTTTATAAGGTACTCTTTCTGCCTCTTTACTAGATTCAGAAAATTTATTCCCCATAAAACGTTTTATAGAATATATTGTTTTTTCTGGATTTGTTACTGCTTGTCTTTTTGCTGGATCTCCAACCTTTATCTCTCCACCTTCTACAAAGGCAATAACGGACGGAGTAGTTCTTTTACCTTCTGCATTTGGGATTACAACTGGCTCATTACCTTCCATTACGGAAACACAAGAGTTGGTTGTTCCTAAATCTATTCCAATAATCTTACTCATTTTATATTGCTTAAATAATTAATTTATTTTTTTTAATCGATAAGTAAATGACAAACAATATGCCAACAGCTAAAAACTGACAGGATGTCATTTTTAAACTACATATTAGAAAAAGAGCTTAAAAGAAGTACTGTTAAGAATTAATAATGGCGTATAAAATGACAGTTTTATACTTTGAAAAGTCTACCTATTAAAACTATTGGCCTTTCTTATTACAATTAGAACGCCTCCTGGTATCTATTAAATAAATAATTTTCCACTTGCCAGCATCATTAAACAATTGAAAAGAATTTACTCCACAATGACTAAAAGTATCATTAAACCAAAATTCATATAATACCCATGCATTAGCCATATTACCATCTATCTTAATATGATACTCTAATAAACGCTCATCCCATTTTTGGTCTTTAGGTCTATTTGCTATTGCATGTATAAGTTTATCAACATCATCATTCTTTAGAATATCTTTACCTTCTTTATTTTTATAGGCTGTTTGCAAAATAATATCATCTGTCATTACAGGTTTCATAAGTAAAGTATCTCCTTTATGAAAGCCTTTAAAAAAAGTTTCAATAGTTTGCTTAACAGCAGCTTTTTCTTTGTCTTGCGCAGTGAGGTTATGTAAAGATACACAGCATAATAATATCCAAAATAATTTCATTCTTACTTTTATATAAATTTATGAATATGGTATTTAAAATTAAACAAAATTCTTATCTATGGAATCTAAGCTATTTTAAGAAACAATTTTATTACTTTTATCCAACCAAATAAAACTACTTAAATGTCTACAGCAAAAAAAGAATACAAAAGAGTTACTGTAAAGTCCCTTGTGGACATGAAAAAAAACGGCGAAAAAATATCTATGCTAACAGCCTATGATTATTCAATGGCTAAAATTGTAGATGCCGCCAATGTAGACGTAATTCTTGTTGGCGATTCTGCCAGTAATGTTATGGCTGGTCATGAAACCACATTACCTATTACTCTAGACCAAATGATATACCACGCCTCTTCTGTAATTAGAGGAATATATAGAGCTTTGGTTGTTGTAGATATTCCGTTTGGAAGCTATCAGAGTGACCCAAAAGAAGCCTTGCGTTCTGCAATTAGAATAATGAAAGAATCTGGCGCCCATGCTGTAAAGGTAGAAGGTGGTAAAGAAATAAAAGAATCTATAAAAAGAATTTTAAATGCTGGCATACCAGTTATGGGGCATTTAGGATTAACTCCGCAATCTATTTACAAATTTGGCACCTACACCGTAAGAGCAAAAGAAGAGGAAGAAGCAGAAAAATTAATTAATGATGCTTTATTGTTAGAAAAAGCAGGTTGTTTTAGTATTGTATTAGAAAAAATACCTGCTGAATTAGCTAAAAAAGTTGCAGAAAGTGTTTCTATTCCTATTATTGGAATTGGTGCTGGTAACGGAGTAGATGGGCAAGTATTGGTTACGCATGATTTATTAGGAATTACGCATGAGTTTAACCCTCGTTTTTTACGCAGATATATGAATTTATATGAAGAAATGAGTTCTGCTATATCTCAATATGTTACCGATGTTAAAACAAGAGATTTTCCTAATAACGATGAGCAATATTAAATCTAAAAACTAGAAATATTGATAAAGAAAGGCATTCTTATCCTTATTGTTTTACTAAACATTGGTTGTGATCAAATTTCAAAAAACATTGTACGAGAAAAAGTTACTCCTAACGATTACATAACTATTTTAGGAGATAATTTTATTTTAACAAATGTAGAAAACACTGGTGCTATGCTAGGTTTTGGTCAAAATCTATCTCCTGTTTTAAAAGTACTTTGCTTACAACTACTACCTATTGCCATTCTATTAATTATGCTCATTAGCATTTTAAAGAACAAAAAAATAAGTAAGTTACAAGCCATAGCATTCGCTTTTGTTATTGGTGGTGGTATTGGTAATTTAATAGATCGTATTTTATACAATTCTGTAACCGACTTTTTTCATATAAAAATGGGATTTTTTAAAACAGGAATTTTTAATATGGCAGACGTATCTGTTACCTTAGGAGCCCTTATAATACTTTTTTTCTCTATTTCATTTAAAAAATCTGAAGCCTAACCAAAGTTTATTTAAATAGTAAAAAATAAATACATTGTTAAATAATAAATATTCTACTCCTAAAAATGTTCTGGTTATTTATGAAGACAATCACATTATTGCAGTGAACAAAAGAGCCGGAGATATTGTACAAGGCGATAAAACTGGCGATATTCCTTTAAGTGAAGTCGTTAAAGAATATATTAAAGTAAAATATAACAAACCGGGAAATGTTTATTTAGGTGTAGCACATAGGTTAGATAGGCCTACAACTGGCATTGTTGTTTTTGCAAAAACATCTAAGGCTTTACCTAGATTAAACAAACTTTTTGCCGAAAAAGAAGCTCAAAAAACATATTGGGCAGTAGTAAAAGGACAACCCAAAAAAAAATCTGACACACTTGTTCATTGGCTAAAACGAAATACTAAGCAAAACAAATCGTACGCCCATAAAAATGAAGTAAACGATAGCAAAAAGGCTATTTTGGAATATACTGCAATAAAAAAACTAGATAATTATATATTGCTTTCTATTGATTTAAAAACTGGGCGTCATCACCAAATACGGGCACAATTAGCTGCCATAGGTTGCACCATAAAAGGAGATTTAAAATATGGTGCAGACCGAAGTAATAAAGATGGTAGTATACATTTACACGCAAGGAGCCTTTCTTTTATACATCCTGTAAAAAAAGAACCTATACATATTATTGCTCCCCCTCCTAATGATGCTATATGGAAGGCTTGTTTGTAATTTTTTAGTATTTTTAAGAAAACACCAAACCATGATAAGATATATAATTATACTCCTTTGTTGCTCATTTTTTATTTCTTGTAGTAGCTACAACTCAATTGACACATTTTATAATGCACATAAAAATGATAATAAGGTAACGGCTATTAGAGTGCCTCAATTTATGCTGAGTCTTATCAGCGGTATTTCACCTGAAATGAAAGCCCTAGTAGGCACAACAAAAGACTTAAGATACATGCAGTTTCCTAGTTCTACTAGTGAGAAAACTAGTTTTCTAAACCGTCAAATAGACAATATTACGGGTAATAATTTCATTGAAGTTTTTCGTAAAAATGATAATCTTAAACGTAATGTTATATCTGTTAGAGAAAAAAAGAACGTAGTAAAAGAAATACTCATCTACAAAAACGACAATCTAAACGGTTCATTTTTATACTTCAATGGTGATTTTGACCCTGTAAAAGTAAGAGAAATGGCTAAAAATAATGAGTTCGATAAGTTATCTAGTGGCTTAATACAACAATTTAACAATAATACGCCAGGCATAATAACGAACTAGTAATATTTATTTTACATTTTCTATCGCTACTTTTTTTAAAGACCTAACACTTTCTATTACTACAGAGCTTAAAATTAAAATGCCTCCAAAAATTGTATTTATTTCGGGAATTTCTCCCAGAAGAAGTGCCCCTATTGCAATGCCATAAACCGGTTGTATACTTGCTAAAATACTAACTGTTGTTATTGAGAAATATTTAAAACTATTTAAAAATAAAGTATGCCCTATTGCTGTAGTTATTAATGCAAGAGCTAATAATCCCTGCCATTGCATTAAAACTGTACTAAATTCTACCTCTAAAAAAAAGGGCGATAATAATACGCCTACAATAGCCATCTGATAACACATAAGCATAGAGCCATTATAAGTGCCTACTTTATTTTTTAAAGTTAAATTCCTTAATGCATAAAGTAGAGCAGAAAAAACACCAAATAAAACAGCAATAGTATAAGAATTTTCTAAACTAAAATCTGGCACTAAAAAATAAATTCCTAATAATACCAATGCTCCTAATAATAAATGAATTTTTTCAAACTTTGTTTTAAGTAAAATAGGCTCTAAAAAAGCTGTTATTATTGGATATGTAAATAAAGAAATCATTCCAATAGCCACATTAGAAAGCCGTAAAGAACGAAAATACGTAACCCAATGTATCGCCATTAATATACCGCTAATTAAAATTATTGGAATATCTTTTTTATGAATTTTAAGAGAAATACCCTTCCATCTACAATACAGAAATATAAATATAAATGCTAATAATGCCCTTGCGGCTATAGTAACAGTATCCGATAAATTTACATACCTAGCCAAAGCACCAGAAGTGCTAATAAAAAGCATGGCAATATTTAATTCTAAAAGATTGGAGAAATGTTGATTTTTAAACATGTGATTATCTAGTAATTGTTATTGCTTTTTCTCTTATAATTTGCCCCACAGGCTTATCTTGTAAATGGCTTTCTAGCCAAGAAATAATATCTAGATATAAAAATGCTCGCTTTTCATATGGATGGTTTTCATACTTTTTAAGCTCGTTATATAATTTCTGAAACTCGTTACGCAACTCATGCGGATAAATATCACCTAAACTTCTTAAAAATTTAATCATTTCTTTTTGCACCGCATGCAAATCATTCATTTTTAATAAAAACTTATAAGTACTTTTTAATTGTATTTCTAAATGATAGTCCATACCTGCCTCATAATGAGCCACTAAACTTAAAACACGAGCAAAGCACATTAAGTCTTCTCGCATTTTTAAATTTTTATTATTAATTATTTTTTTAAGGTATTGGATACATGTTTTATTATCTCCCATTCCAAAATACAAACATGCAATTTTATAGTACAATACCATAATATGGTGTTCGTCTATTCTATCCTTATGCTTATTAATTCCATATTCTACAATTTTTACCAAGTACTCCCCTTTTTCAAAATTGCCTTCTAAAAAATGTAAGTTTAGTTTATTAGAATTAATATATAAAAATGCTAATGATGCTATATTATCATTTTTAGGAAACTCACTACTACCAATCATAGTTTCCAATTTCTCTAAAGTTTCTTTAAACTGAGATCTATATTTTACATAAAACAATGATTCTAATAAATACACATTCCCTTTTAAAAAGAAAACTGGGTTTAAATAAATCATTTCTTTGTTCTCATAAAATAAATCTACCCATTTACTGGCATATTTATAACATGATAAAAAATCTTGAATTAAAAAACTATACCATAAATGAGCTTTATACAACCAAAGCTTTTCTCTAAAACCTAATGTTTCTATATTGTATTTAGGCAAATGACTCTCAAAATATTCCTTTACCCCCTTATAATCTTCATCATTTCTAACATAACCAACTTTTAACATTAAACCATATAGTTGTAGAGAAAGGTTAGATAATTTACTTGTCATAACATTCTGAGCCGATAAATCTTTGGCTTGTAAAGCCAATTCATCTGCTCGATCAGGTATACTTCTAGTAATATATTGAGTTTCTATAATTTTTTCTAATTCTACAATTTCATAGGCAACATTTTTCTCTTCGTTCTCTATAGCAACACTTTTGGCTTTATCTAAAATTTTAAGGCTTTGTTTGTACAAACCTTTTTGGTATAATATTGTTGCAAAATCTAATTGCTCTCTTAACTGCACTCTAATATTTTGATTTACTGGGTTTAAGCGTAAACTCACTAATATTTGTTTATATAAATGTGCTTTTAAATTAGAAAGCTGTGTTTTTTTTACAATTCCGCTTAGCAAAATAGTTTTTTCATCATAGTCTTTTATTTTATCTAATAAATTAAATAGAGCTAAAAATTTTGCATCAGTATTTACTCCTAACCTACCTACGTAAAGTTTAAATTGGCGCTTTTCTGATTTAGAAAGCGATTTAACCAGTACAAACAAAGCATCTTTGTGGGTATTTGTCATCGTAAAAATTATAGTTTAATCAATTGAAAATCATATATTTAACCATACCAAAAAGTAATTTAACGTTGTAAATGTTTTTGTGTAACAAAACTCGTTAACAACACTAGTTATATATTCGTATAGGTTACTAAAATTACACAAATATAATGAGTAAAGATTACGTACAAATTTTTGATACTACCTTAAGAGACGGAGAGCAAGTTCCAGGATGTAAATTAGACACACAGCAAAAATTAGTTATTGCCGAGCGTTTAGATACTTTAGGTGTAGATATCATTGAAGCAGGATTCCCTGTATCTAGCCCAGGAGATTTTCTTTCTGTTACAGAAATCTCTAAGTTAGTACAGAATGCTACTGTATGTGGTCTTACACGTGCAGTTATGAAAGACATAGAAGTAGCTGCTGAAGCATTAAAGTTTGCTAAACGACCAAGAATACACACAGGTATAGGTACTTCTGATTCACATATTAAATTTAAATTTAACTCTAACAAAGACGCTATTATAGAACGTGCTGTAGCCGCAGTAAAATATGCAAAAACCTTTGTAGAAGATGTAGAGTTTTATGCCGAAGATGCTGGTAGAACAGATAATGAGTTTTTAGCAAGAGTTTGCGAAGAAGTTGTTAAAGCAGGTGCCACTGTTTTAAATATTCCTGATACTACGGGGTATTGCTTACCAGAAGAATATGGAGCAAAAATTAAATATTTAAAAGAAAACGTAAAGGATATACATAAAGCCATACTTTCTTGTCACTGCCATAACGATTTAGGATTAGCAACAGCAAATTCTATTGCTGGTGTTACTAATGGAGCCAGACAAATAGAATGTACTATAAATGGTATTGGAGAACGTGCTGGTAATACTTCTTTAGAAGAGGTGGTGATGATAATGAGACAACACCCAACACTTAACTTAGATACACGCATTAATAGTAAACTATTGTACGATACAAGTTTAATGGTTTCTAATAAAATGGGAATGCCAGTGCAACCAAACAAAGCAATAGTAGGTTCTAATGCTTTTGCTCATAGCTCTGGTATTCATCAAGATGGAGTTATAAAAAACCGTGAAACGTACGAAATCATGGATCCAGCAGATGTTGGTGTAAACGAGTCTTCTATTATCCTTACTGCTAGGAGTGGTAGAGCCGCATTAGCCTACAGAGCTAAAAAAGTTGGTTACGAGCTTACAAAACTTCAATTAGATGTTGTTTATCAAGAATTTCTAAAATTTGCTGATACTAAAAAAGAAGTTTTAGATGATGATATTAGTACTATTATTAATAATAGCAATATAGAAATTAAAAAGACAGCTGTAAGTTAATTTCCCCGCATTTACTATCTTATTTTTTAAGATTAAATATATAATATAAACAAACGCCATTTTACTACTAAAAGTAATATGGCGTTTTATTTTTATTGAAAATTTAGACGAATAAAAATTTCTTACATTTTACTCATACTAAACCATTAAAAGAATTTATTACGATATCGATTTAGTAATACCTTAAATCGCTAGTTATTCAATTACGAAGTACTTTTTTTTTGAAATTTTACAAGAACAAATAATATATTATTATTGAATACATAGGATAAGTTTATAAGAAAATTAAAAATATTTTGTTTTATTTAGAGTAGAATAAACTCTAAATCTAATACTTATGAAGTTTTTACGCTTAATCCTATTATTAGTTATGATGATATCTATTTCTTGTTCTCAAAACGGTAATGATCCCGAACCAATGGAAAATGAAAATTCTAAAGACAATCCAGACTCTTCAGATTCTGATACAGATGAGGATACTAATACAGAAGATGATAATACGGATAACGACTCTAATTCTGATGATGATGATAGTAGTATGGATACTAAAGAAGATACTGATGGGGTAAAATATGGTGATAATTTTATTGTTTTTGAACCACAAATAACGACTTCTGATTTAGGGTTATGGAAAAAAAGAGTCCCAGAAGATTCAAAATACCATGTGGGTACTGGTATTGAGGCTATCAATAGAAATTATTTAGAATTTACCGGAAATAATTTAAATAGCGGCCCTCCTACTTCACCATTAGAATACAATTTTAAATGTCCAAAGTCAGGAAAGTACCGACTAGTAATGCGTATGTATCAACCATTAGCTGAAGGAGAAGCTGGAGATAAAAGAAATGATGTTTGGATTAAATTAGCAGGAGATTTTACAACAGCATGTGTTTACCCAACAGAAGAATTAAAAAAGAATCATAAATTTTGGGGCAGAGGTGTTCGTAAATGGGGATCAACATATAATTTAGAAGGACACGTTAATGGTGTTAAAAAACTAGCTAAAGTTGTATACAATTTAAAAGAAGGTGAAATCTATACTTTTACAATGTCTGGAAGGGCTCAAGGTTGTAGTTTAGATTATATATTATTATACGAAGAAAGTTTAAATTTTAATATAGTTCAACATACAGATTTGGCAGAAGAATTACCAGAATTATATAGACCAGATGTAGCAAATGATTAATAGCTAAATTAATTTTAGAAATATTACAAATACTAATTAATTTCTTTAAAATAATTAGTGGACATCATAAAATACTTGTTGGGCTTCTTATTACATTATCCTATCTTTGCTTTCTTTAAAATTATGCAATGAAAATTTCTTACAACTGGTTAAAACAGTTTATAAATATTGACTGGAACGCAGAACAAACTTCGGAACTTTTAACAGATTTAGGCTTAGAAGTAGAAGGCTTAGCTTCTTTTGAATCTATAAAAGGAGGATTACAAGGTGTTCTAGTAGGTAATGTATTAACATGTGACAAACATCCAAATGCTGATAAGTTAAAACTTACTACTGTAGATGTAGGTTTAGATACTCCATTGCAAATTGTATGTGGAGCTTCAAATGTAAAAACAGGCATAAAAGTAGCTGTAGCAACTATAGGAACTACACTTTACACCAAAGAAGGAGAAGCTTGGAAAATAAAAAAAGGAAAAATTAGAGGAGAAGAAAGTCATGGAATGCTATGTGGTGAAGATGAGTTAGGCTTAGGGGAAGACACCTCTGGAATAATGATATTAGAAGACAGCCTTGAGCCAGGAACACCTTGTAGTACTATTTTTGATATAGAAAACGACCAAGTTTTTGAAATTGGATTAACACCCAACCGCGCAGATGCCATGAGCCATTATGGAGTTGCTAGAGATTTAAAAGCAGGGTTATTACAAAAAGGCATTCAAAAAGAATTAATTACACCATCTATAAGCAGTTTTAATATAGACAATAGGTCTCTAAAAATAGATGTTGAAGTTGTTAATAATGAGCTAGCACCTAGATATTGTGGTGTAACAATAAGCAATATTATTGTACAAGACTCTCCTACTTGGTTACAAAATAGATTAAAAGCCATAGGATTAACTCCTAAAAACAATGTTGTAGATGCTACTAATTATGTGCTACATGAACTAGGACAACCATTACATGCTTTTGATATTTCTAAAATAAAAGGCAATAAAATAGCTGTAAAAACATTAGAAAGCGGAACAAAATTTACTACACTAGATGGTATTGAAAGGGAATTGCATGAAGATGATTTAATGATATGTGATGAAGACAAACCACTATGTATCGCAGGTGTTTTTGGTGGTTTAGATTCTGGTGTAACCGAAAACACTTCTGCCATATTTTTAGAAAGTGCTTATTTTAATTCGGTAGCTGTTAGAAAAACAGCAAAAAGACATGCGTTAAATACTGATGCATCTTTTAGATTTGAAAGAGGTATAGATATAAATAACGTAGAATATAGCCTTAGAAGGGCAGCATTGCTTATAAAAGAAATTGCTGGAGGAGAAATTACATCTGAAATTGTAGATTTTTACCCTAAGAAGGAAGAAGATTACCAAGTGTTTTTAACATTTGATAAAATAAACAAGCTAATAGGCCAAGAAATACCAGAAGATACTATAAAATCTATTCTTACATCTTTAGAAATTAAAATTAATAATGTATCTGAATCTGGTTTAGGCTTAACAATACCTTTTTACAGGATAGATGTACAAAGAGAGGTTGATGTTATAGAGGAAATACTTAGAGTTTATGGTTATAACAACATTAACTTTAAAGAAAAATTAAACGCTTCTATTGCACAAACATCAAAATTTGAAGACTATAAGCTGCAAAATATAATTGGCAATCTACTTGCTTCTCAAGGCTTTTTTGAGATTATGACTAATAGTCTTACTTCTCCAAATTACAATACGTTGCTAGATAGCTTAAAAGATGAATTTAACATTAAAATGTTAAATCCGCTAAGTGGCGACTTATCTATTATGAGACAATCACTATTGTTTTCTGGTTTAGAAGCGATATCTTATAACATCAATAGAAAAAAACAAAATTTAAAATTTTTCGAATTTGGTAAAACGTATCATCAGTTTAATGGTAATAGAGAAGAATACAAACATCTATCGCTTTTAATTACAGGAAATAGAAGTGAAAATAGTTGGTCTATAACACCTAAGAAATCAGATTTTTTCTTCTTAAAAACCAACATAGAAAATATTTTAACACGTTTAGGTATTCAAAATATTAAAACACAGCCAACAAAAAATGATATTTTTTCTGAAGGGATTTCTTTTAAATATGCAAAACAAGAAATTGTAAGCTTTGGTATCGTTAAAAAATCTATTTTAAAAAGTTTTGATATAAAACAAGAAGTTTTATTCGCTGACTTTAATTGGGACACCATAATAAAATTAGCTAAAGAAAATATAATTACATTTAAGGGAATTCCTAAATATCCAGAAGTAAAAAGAGATTTTGCTTTATTATTAGACGAAAAAATAAGCTTTAAAGAAGTTTACGATATAGCGTTTGAAACAGAAAAAAAGTTACTTAAAAATGTATCTCTTTTTGATGTTTATATGGGAGAAAAACTAGAAAAGAATAAAAAATCTTATGCTGTTAGTTTTACATTACAAGACGATAATAGTACGTTAACCGATAAGCAAATAGATAAGATAATGAATAAGCTTCAAAAGAATTACGAAAATAAATTAAGTGCAGAATTACGCTAATTTACATTTGTTGAGGCATAATAACACTATCTATTACATGTATAATACCGTTACACTGATTAGCATCTGCTGTAGTTATTGTAGCGGTATTTCCATTAGTATCACTTAATACAATATCTAAGCCCTTCATAGTAGCCGTAAGTAAATCTCCTTGAACGGTTGTAAATGTTGCTTTTCCATTTCCTCTACACATTGCCTTTAATATTTTAGAAGCACTTAAATTACCTGCCACTATATGGTAAGTTATAACAGAATGTAGTTCTCTCTTATTTTCTGGATTAAGTAATGATTTTTTTGTAGCATCATCTAATTTATCGAATGCAATATCTGACGGAGCAAATACTGTAAAAGGTCCTTCATCATCTAAAAGATATTCTAAATCAGCGGCTTTTACAGCGGCTAATAATGTTTTATGGTTTCCAGAATCTTCTGCATTTTCTATAATAGAATAATCAGGATTCATTTCTTTTTCTGAATCATATTGTGCAAAACAAAAGCTAGAGAAAATAGTAGATAATAAAAATGCGTAGATTTTAGGGGACTTCATAATATAAATAGTATAACAAACCGATTAAGTGCAATATTAATCGGTAATTTACAACTATTTACGTATTATCTTAACATTTTAGACGCTATAAGTCTATAGAATTCACACAAAATTAATATTAACAATTAACATTTGCGAATACAATATTTTTTTTGAGCAAAAATGCACATTCCACAAATGTAATTATTAGCAAATAACTCATAAAATCTGAGTTCTAAGGCTGCTTATTTACAACACTATCATTAAAGAAAGAGTAAGTAATATAATATGTAATATTACACCTATAAAAAAACAAGTTTATAAGTACACAATAATATCTAGCAATAGATATATCGTAATATTTATGGAAAAAAATCTGAAACTAAATAAGGGTATAATTTCTTTTCTTATATATAATCCGACTAAGAAAACTATATTTAAACAGCATACATCTTATCTCGCTGTTCTTTTATTGTTTTATCGGACATATACTCGTCAAAAGTTAAGTATCTATCAATAGCTCCTTTTGGTGTAATTTCTATAATTCTATTAGCTACTGTTTGCGCAAACTCGTGATCATGAGTTGTTAATAGAACTGTTCCTTTAAAATTCTTTAAAGAATTATTAAACGCTGTAATACTTTCTAAATCTAAATGCCCAGTTGGCTCATCCAACATTACTACATTAGCACGCATTAACATCATTCTACTTAACATACAACGTACTTTTTCTCCTCCAGATAATACAGTACATTTTTTTAATGCTTCTTCTCCACTAAACAACATTTTACCTAAAAAGCCTCTTATGTGTACTTCTTCTCTTTCTTCTTCTGTTTTTGCCCACTGTCTTAACCAATCTACAAGGTTAATATTTTCTGAAAAGAACCTAGAATTATCTGCAGGTAAATATGATTGGTTTGTAGTTACTCCCCATTGAAAAGAACCAGAATCTGCTTTTTTATTCCCGTTTATAATTTCATAAAACGCAGAAGTTGCTCTAGAGTCTTTAGAAATAATAGCTACTTTATCTCCTTTTGCTAAATTTACATTCACATTACTAAATAAAGCATCTCCTTCATCTGAACTTGCAGCTAAACCTTCTATATTTAATATTTGATCTCCTGCTTCTCTTTCTCTTTCAAAAATAATTGCTGGATACCTTCTGCTCGACGGTTTTATATCATCTATCTTTAATTTAGATAGCATTTTTTTACGAGATGTTGCCTGCTTACTTTTAGCTACATTGGCACTAAAACGCATAATAAATTCTTGCAATTCTTTTGCTTTTTCCTCTGCCTTTTTATTTTGCTGCGCTCTTTGTCTTGCTGCTAACTGACTACTTTCGTACCAAAAGGTGTAGTTACCAGAATAAAGATTTAATTTCCCAAAATCTATATCTGCTATGTCTGTACAAACAGAATCTAAAAAGTGACGGTCATGAGATACTACAATAACAGTATTATCATAATTTGCTAAAAAATGCTCTAACCAATTTATAGTTTCATAATCTAAATCATTGGTAGGCTCATCCATTATCAATACATCTGGGTTACCAAAAAGAACTTGTGCTAACAACACTCTAACTTTTAATTTAGAATCCATTTCTCCCATTAGGGTATAATGCATATCTTCTTTTATCCCTAAATTAGATAACAAAGCTGCTGCAGAACTATCTGCATTCCAACCATCCATTTCTTCAAATTGTACCTGTAACTCCCCTATCCTATCTGCATTAGCATCATTATAATCAGCATATAATGCATCCATTTCTTTTTTAATCTTAGCTAAAGGTTTATTTCCCATAACTACTGTTTCTAATACCGGAAACTCATCATAAGCATTATGATTCTGTTCTAAAATAGACATTCTCTTTCCTGGTTCTAAATGTACATGGCCAGATGTTGGCTCTATTTGCCCCGATAGTATCTTTAAAAATGTAGACTTGCCAGCACCATTTGCTCCAATTACCCCATAACAATTCCCTTGTGAAAATGTAACATTTACTTCATCAAAAAGAACTCTTTTCCCAAATTGAACTGACAAATTTGATACAGATAACATAACTAAGATTTTAAAATTTGCGCAAAAATAGTGAAAATCCCCTCCTTAAACCAACAATCTTAGAATAGCTACATTTAAAACCATTTTATAAGTTTTAACGAGCTATTAACAGGGTAGCTAATATCTGTTTGTTAGCTTTGTATACTATCTGTAGATATTTTATATGCATAAAAATTTACTTTACATTATCTTATTTACTGCTTTTATAAGTTGTAATACGAAAAAGAAAAAGTCCCCTACCGCATTTTTTGCTGGTGAAATTGTAAATCCAACTAGTGATTATGTAGTTTTACATAAAGATGATAAAATTATCGATTCTTGCAAGCTAGATAAAAACAATAGATTTGCCTTTAACTTAAACTCTATTGTAGAAGGGTTATACCATTTTGACCATAATCCCGAATTACAATACGTATATCTTAAACAAGGTGATAGTTTAATGATACGTTTAAACACCTCTGATTTTGACGAATCTTTAGTTTTCTCGGGTATAGGTGAAGAAACTAATAATTTTTTATTAGAAATGTTTCTTGCTTATGAAGAAGAAAGTCCTATAATTAATTCTTACTATATATTAAATCCTAAAAAGTTCTCTTCAAAAATAGATTCATTAAGACAGATAAAACTTAATTTACTCCAAGAGTTAAAAACTGAAGTAAAACTATCTGATAAATCATTAGAAATTATAAATGCCAACATAGATTATAATTACTATGCTTTTTTAGAAAAGTACCCATTTAAACACAAACAACGTATTGGTAAAAAAGAAGTAGAAAAACTACCAGAAAATTTTTATGATTATCGTAAAAATTTAGATTTTAATAAAAAAAGCCTTACTTATTTTAGACCTTATTATAACTTTATGAAATACCATTTTGGAAATTTATCCTATATGAGTTGCGCCAATATATGTGAAAATCACCCAGAATCTTTCACCAAACAATTACACTACAATAAACATAAATTAAAACTCATAGACAGCTTAGTTATTGAAAAAGGTTTACGAGATAATTTGTTTAGATTCGTAGCTATGGATTATTTATTAAACACGCATGATAACGATGTTAACAATAATTTATTTATAAAAGAATTCCATAATCTTTCCGAAAACAATAAGCATATATCCGAAATTAATAGCTTATATAAAAGTATACAAAACTTACAGCCTAAACTTAAGATTCCAAATTTAACTGTTTATAATACAGAAGATAAAAAAGTTTATTTACAGGATATATGTAAAGATAAAAATGTTATCCTATATTTTTGGTCTGGTACTAGAAAAAAACATTTTAATAATATTACAAAACGTGTAAAATCTCTTGAAAGCAAAAAAAATAGTGAATATGTATTTTATGGTATTAACTTAAATACCGATTCTAAGAGATGGTTAAGTATGATTGATAACAAGGACTTAGATAGAAAAAACCAATACCGAGCCATTAACGATAAAGTATTATCAGATGCATTAATTGTTGATAAACTTAATAAAGTTATTGTAATTAAAGATGGTGTTATTATTGATGCTTTTTCTAATGTATACAAATCTTTTTAAATTATCCTTACACAAAAATTTACACCAACACTTTATTATTTGACCACATACTTTAAAAAGCTGTCTAAATTAGACAGCTTTTTTTATTATTAAATTAGGCACAATTAAATAATTATAAATCAAACACCTAACTAAAAAAGAGTTATACGAAAAAATTAAAAATTACGTTACCATATTAGTAGCTTTTTACTTACTTTTAAAAAAGATTTAAAATATTGTTAATGAAAGTTTATCAAAAAAAAGTAACAATACCAGAAGATATAATGAATATTAATATTTCATTTTATCCAGATGTGTTCTTCCTTTTTGTTTCACATTCATTTCCTGGCACAAATATTTTTTTAAAACAACTAAAGGAAAAATTTAAAAATGCTATTCTTATAGGTTGTTCTACCTCTGGTGAAATCATTGGAGACGAAGTTTTAGATGCTACAATATCTTTAACAGCCATAAAGTTTGAAAAAACAAAAATAAAAATATTCGATATAGATTTTAATTCATACGAAATAGAAGGTAATAGTTATAAAACAGGTTGTTCTATCAGTGAAAGTATATCCTCAAAAGATTTACAACATATTTTTATTTTCAGTGATAGTGTTATAGGTAATGGAACTCAATTATTTAACGGTATAAATTCTAAATTAAACAAAAATGTTGGTATTACTGGTGGCATTGCTGGTGGTAATAATGGTGCTAATACCCCTTTTATAATTCATGATGGAACAGTTAAAACTCAAAAAATAATTGCATTAGGATTATATGGTAACGATTTAAAAATTGGTATTGGATGTAGAGGTGGCTGGGATAGTTTTGGAATTGAAAGAAAAGTAACTAAATCTAAAGACAATATAATATATGAATTAGATGGTCAACCGGCCTTAGATATATATAAATCTTTTTTAGGTGATAAAGCTAAAAACCTGCCAAATTCAACACTTACATTTCCTCTAAGTATAAGAAATAAGAATAATAAAACTCCAGTTGTTAGGGCTGTTGTGGATATTAACGAACAAGAACGGAGTCTTATTCTTATTGGAAAAATCTTAGAAGAATCTTATGTAAGAGGCATGAAAGCTAACATAGACAGACTTATTAACGGTGCTGAAGAGGCTGCTGTAGTATGTAAAGAAAGTTCTAAAAATAAACAAGAATTAGCATTAATAGTTAGCTGCACTGGTAGAAGACTGGTAATGAAACAGTTAGTAGATGAAGAAGTAGAAGCGGTAAACGAAGTATTAGGTAATAATATATATATTACAGGGTTTTACTCGCATGGAGAAATTTCGCCCTTTAATAAACTATCTCCTTGCGTATTACACAATCAAACATTCTCTTTAACAACAATTTCCGAATGAACAAGCTGCAAAGACTTTTAAAAAGACAGCTAAAAAAAGCTAATATAGATGAAGAGTTACAAAAAAAAATAACTCCTTTTCTAGAACAAGTTAATGAAGCTTACAAAGCTTTTGATAGTGACTATAATCATTTAGAAAACATTCTAGAAATAAGCTCTCAGGAACTATTTAACGCCAACCAGCTTTTAAAAAATAATATCGAAATTATCTCAGGAAAATTATCTAACGTTGCTGAAAACATACGAGAGGTAATTTTTGAAATAGATTTAAATGGCAACTGGTCTTATCTTAATCTTGCATGGGAAAAACTTACGGGTTTAAAAGTAAAAGACAGTATAGGTAAGCCTTATTATTCTTTTTTAAAGGATGAAAGTCAAAAATCGCTAAATGGATTAATAGATATAGAAAATCCAACAAACAATAATTTTAATAAAAATGTAAGCTATACTACCAATAAAGGCACAAAAAAATGGTTTGATGTTTCTTTAAAAGTAGTAACGAATGACAATGGACAACCTAAAGGTTATATTGGAACAATAATAGACATCAGTAATTTAAAAAGAATTGAGTTAGCATTAATAAAAGCAAAAGAAAAGGAGACAGAAGCTAATAGAGCTAAAGACGAATTTTTATCTATAATATCTCATGAAATTAGAACACCCATTAATGCTGTTTTAGGTATTAGTCACTTACTTTTAATAGAAAATCCCAAAGAAGAACAATTAGAAAACTTAAATGCACTAAAATATTCTTCAGAAAACTTATTAAGCCTTGTTAATAATATATTAGATTTTAATAAAATAGCGTCTGGATCATTAGAGTTAGAAAAAATAGATTTTAATTTAGAGCAAATTCTTAATGGATTACAAACAATTTTTCATTATGAAGCTAAAGAAAAGAATATTTTCTTTATAGTTAAAAAGGACCCGCTACTTCCTAAAATGCTCATTGGAGACAGTACTCGTATTTCACAAGTACTTACTAATTTAGTAAATAATGCTATTAAATTTACAGAAAAAGGTAAAGTAATATTAAGAGTTGTCGTTGCTAATGAAACAGATACATCATATGATTTAAAATTTGCAATAGAAGATACTGGTATAGGAATACCTGATGATAAAAAGAATAAAATATTTAAGTCTTTTGTTCAAGCAAATTCCGATACAACCAGAAAGTACGGTGGTTCAGGATTAGGACTAGCCATCTGCAAACAACTTATAGAAATAATGGGGGGTACTCTTACTTTACAAAGTGAAGTTGGAATAGGTTCAACATTTAGTTTTCTTCTAAACTTACAAAAAAGTAATATTACTAGTATTTCTGAATACACTAACCCTCCTAACACACTAAACATTAAAGAACAAGATAATCTAAACGGAATTAAAATACTTGTTGCTGAAGATAATAAAGTAAATATAATGGTAATTAAAAAATTCCTGAAATCTTGGAAAGTAAATTACCATTTTGCAGAAAATGGTTTAGTTGCCGTTGGAAAAGCTGCTATTAATGACTATGACATTATTTTAATGGATTTAGAAATGCCCGTTATGAATGGTTTTGATGCAACACAATCTATTAGACAAACCAAAAAAAATAGTACCACTCCCATATACGCCTTAACGGCTTCAAATTCTATAGACACAAAAAACAAGATTAAAAAATTTGGCATGGACGGCCATATAAGTAAACCTTTTAACCCTCCTGAATTATATATTATGCTATCTAAGATTGTACACAAAAAATATAGTTTTTAAAGTCTGTAAATACCCTAAAAATGTAACAATCATTTAGGTAGCTTACAATATATTCTTGATATTTAAATACGAAATTTTAATTTTATGCGTTAAAAATATCAGTAATTCTCATTTGCAACAACCAATAAATATGAGTTTTACAAAAACACCAAGCTTAACCAATGAAAACCTACCAATACAAAGTATCTAAATACAAAGATATTTCAGAAATTAATATCTCATTTATACCAGATATTTTCTTCCTTTTTATATCTCATACTTTTCCTGAAAAAGAAAAATTCATACAAGAATTAAGTATAAAATATAATAATTCAATTCTTATTGGATGTTCTACCTCTGGCGAAATTTTTGGTAATGAAGTTCTAGATTCTACTATATCATTAACAGCTGTAAAATTCGAAAAAACAAGAATTAAAACAACTGAAGTAGACTTTGAATCCTATGGTAAAAAAAGAGATAGCTTTAACAAAGGAAGTGAAATAAGTGAAAAATTAGCTGATACAGATTTACAGCATATTTTTATCCTTAGTGATAGTTTGTTTGGTAATGGCACCAAATTAATAGATGGACTTAACTCAAGAATATCAAAATCTGTTACCATAACAGGTGGTTTAGCAGGAAACAATAATGGATTAAACGTTCCTTTTGTAATACACAATGGTACTATTAAAACTAAAAAAATTATTGCCCTAGGTCTGTATGGTAAAGATTTAAAAGTATCTATAGGATCTAGAGGCGGCTGGGATAATTTTGGTATAGAAAAGAAAGTTACTAAATCTATTGATAATGTTCTTTATGAAGTAGACGGACAACCGGCTTTAGACATGTATAAATCTTTTTTAGGCGATAAAGTTAAAGATTTACCTAGTTCCGCATTAGCGTTTCCTCTTAGCATGAGAAATAAAGTTAATACTATCCCGGTTGTAAGATCTGTTGTAGATATTAATGAAAAAGACCGAAGCCTAATTTTTGTTGGAAAAATACCCGAAGGGTCCTATTTAAGAGGAATGAAATCGAATATTGACCGACTAATTAATGGAGCCGAACAAGCTGCTATCGTTTGTAAAAATGATACAAATGAAGAACCTCAATTAGCATTTCTTATTAGTTCTTTTGGTAGAAGATTAGTAATGAAACAATTAGTAGAAGAAGAAGTAGAAGCAGTAAACGAAGTTTTAGGAAACAATATATGTACCACTGGCTTTTACTCTCATGGAGAAGTTTCTCCCTTTGATAAAAACTCTCCTTGCGTAGTACATAACCAAACCATATCAATAACAACATTTTCAGAATGAATAAGCTACAAAGACTTTTAAAAAGACAGCTAAAGAAGGCTAATTTGGATGAAAACATACAACAACAAATTACTCCTTTCTTAGAACAAGTGAATGAAGCTTATAAAGCTTTTGATAGTGATTATAATCATTTAGAAAATATTCTGGAAATAAGTTCACAAGAATTGTTTTTGGCAAATCAGCAGTTAAAAGATAACATTGAGGTTATCAAGAGTAAATTATCTAATGTTGCTGAAAATATTCAAGAAGTAATTTTTGAGATAGATTTAGAAGGAAATTGGTCGTATTTAAACCCTGCATGGGAAAAACTTACTGGCTTAAAAGTAAAAGATAGTATAGGCAAGCCCTATTATCAATTCTTAGATAATAAGATTTATAACCCATTAAAAAACAAACTAGATTTAAAAAATCCTAATTACAATATTATAAATGAAAACATAAGTTATGTAACACATGATGGGCATAAAAAATGGTTTGATTTCTCTTTAAAAAATATTACTTCTGAAGATGGAACTGCAAATGGATATATTGGAACTATTGTAGATATAAGTAACCTTAAAAAAACAGAGCTAGCCTTAATTAAAGCAAAAGAAAAAGAAACTGAAGCCAATAAAGCTAAAGATCAATTCTTATCTACAATATCTCATGAAATTAGAACTCCTATAAATGCAGTATTAGGGATAAGCCATTTATTACTCATAGAAAATCCAAAAGAAGAACAGTTAGAGAATTTAAATGCACTAATGTATTCTTCTGAACATTTATTAAGTTTAGTAAATAATATTTTAGATTTTAATAAAATAGCTTCTGGTTCACTTGAGTTAGAAGAAACCGATTTTAATTTAGAACAAATACTTAATGGTTTACAAAGTATTTTTTATAATGAAGCTAAAGAAAAAAATATTTCCTTCGTTATAAAAAAAGATCTCTCTTTACCAAAAATGGTCATGGGAGATAGTACTCGAGTTTCTCAAGTTTTAACCAACCTAATAAACAATGCCATTAAATTTACCGAAGAAGGTAGAGTTACTTTAGATGTCGATATTATAAATGAGACCTCAGACTCTTATCTTATAGAATTTATAATTATTGATACTGGCATTGGAATTCCTGAAGATAAGAAAGATAAAATTTTTAAATCCTTTGCACAAGCAAACTCAGATACAACAAGAAAATATGGTGGCTCTGGATTAGGGCTTGCAATATGCAAGCAATTAATAGAAATAATGGGGAGTCAGCTTACTTTAGAAAGTCAAGAAAATAGAGGGTCTAAATTTAGCTTTTCTCTAAACTTTAAAAAGAGTACAAATATTAATCTTTCTCAAGAAGATAATATTTCCAATGTTTTAGATATTGAAAATCAGGATAATTTAAAAGGCGTTAAAATATTAGTTGCAGAGGATAATAAAATTAATATAATGGTCATTAAAAAATTCCTAACCTCTTGGAAAGTAGCCTATGATTTTGCAGAAAACGGCTTATCTGCTCTGGGTAAAGCTACTATTAACGATTATGATATTGTTTTAATGGATTTAGAAATGCCTGTTATGAATGGTTTTGATGCAACAAAAGCAATAAGAGAAACCGAAAAAAACAAACAAACTCCTATATATGCATTATCTGCATCTAACTCCATAGATACTAAAAGTAAAATTAAAAAATATGGTATGGACGGACTTATTTGTAAACCCTTTAATCCACCCGAACTATATATTTTATTATCAAAAATTATACATTCGAAACATAAAATACAATTAAACGGTTGTTGTAAATAAATGTTTATTCTACCTTAAAAACAAAAGATTGCAAAGGCTTTAATTTTACTTTAAAACTAGCTTTATTTTCTTTTACAAACAGAGTAGATTCATCCTTTTTATACAATTGATCTCTTAAAACATAATTATTGTTTTCTAAACTCCATTTTTTTAGTAAAGAAGAAGGCAATTCCATATTAAGATTAAATATTTCCTCAGTACTAAAATTAGTTACAATAATTAATTTTTCAGTATTAGACCATCTAGCGAACGAAAAAATATGCTCACTATCTTTAGTAAAAATAGGTATCTCTTGATACGCTCCCATTAATGCTGAACTATTAATAGTAAAGTTTAGTAAACGCTTATAAAAATCTCTTAATTGTTTTTCTTTTTTTGTAGACTGTCCTCCATCAAATTGTTTATTATTAACCCAACGTTGGTAAGTAGGCACCCCTATATAATCAAAAATAGATGTTCTAGATGGAGTTCCAAACCCTGCATTTTCGGCTCCTGGCTCTCCTAATTCCTGACCAAAATATATTAATGTTGGCGATGTACTAATTGTTGCCGATAATACCATTCCTGGTTTACTTACTTCTGCATCTCCTAAAAACTCTGAACTAGCTATACGTTGCTCATCATGATTTTCTAAAAAATGAACCATATGATGCTCTATATCTTTTAAGCTTTCTACAATAGGTATTATGCTCTTTACAGAACCTTTACCCTGCATTACACTTTTTAATGTATCATACATTTGTACTTTATCATACAAATAATCCATTTTTCCTAAATGAATATAGTCTCTATATAGACTTGGTGTATACACTTCTGCTAAAAGAAAAGCGTCTTTATTTTTCATTTTAATTGCAGAATTCATATAACTCCAAAATTCTACTGGGACCATTTCTGCCATATCATACCTAAAACCATCTACTCCTAAATCTAACCAGTATAGTGCTATATCCTTAAATTTATTCCATGAGTTTGGAACTTTTTTGCTTTTCCAAAATTTAAAATGAACTACGGCATCTTTGTTTTTATAATTAGATGGCAATATTTCAAAATCTTTTGTGCCGTCTGGCTTTATACCATAATTAACTTTAACTGTTTCGTACCAATCATAAAAATCTGGTTGCGATAATCTTGAGCCATTCCCTGTCCATTTTGCAGGTTTCTCATAAAACTCAAAATCAGCTAAGGGATGTTGTTCTCCGCCAAGAGGTAAATAGCCATTCTTAAACTGAGGTACCGAAAAAGATTCTTTAGGGTTATAATAAAAATTATTATTTACATCATAAACTACATTTATGTTATCTGTTGCCCCAAAATCTTTTACCCCAATCGGATTTGTTTTTCCTTCATAATTTCTGGCTATATGGTTAGGGATGATATCTATAATTACCTTTAAACCTAAATTATGTGTTCTTTTAATTAAATCTTTAAACTCCTCTAATCTGTTTTCTGGTTCTAAAGCTAAGTCTGGATTTATATTATAGTAATCTTTAACTGCGTATGGAGAACCTGCTCTACCTTTTACTACATCTGGATCATCATTAGAAATACCGTATGCCGTATAATCTTTAATTACATTATGATGCAATACTCCTGTATACCAAATATGGGTAACTCCTAATTCTTTAATTTCTTTTAAAGCTGTTTCTGTAAAATCTGCAAACTTACCTACTCCATTTTCTTCTATAGTTCCCCATGGTTTATTTGTGGTATTTGCATTCCCAAATAACCTAGTAAAAACTTGATAGATAACTACTTTTCCTTTTTTATTTTCTGCTACACTTTCTTTTTTATCTGATGTACAGCTAATGAATAACAGTGATAAAATTGATATTGTAATTTTTTTCATTTAGAATTATTATTTTCTAGTAATACTATGGTATAAGGAGTATCTATTTTTACTTCTCCATTAATAACCTCAACTTTTTTACCTGAATAAGCTTCGGTTAATAGTTCTCCTTCGTTAAAAATATTAGACACATTTATTTCTTTTTCTCCTTTAGTTACATCTAAACCTACTATTACTTTATCGGTATAATTTTCTTTAGTATAAGATCTCTTAAAAATATAAGGGCTAGTAGATATTATTTTATGATGCCCTGCTCCTATAGAAGGATGATTTGCTCTAAATTTGCCTAGCTTTTGCCAATGATTTAAGACTTCTTTTGTTGTATTATCATTTTTTAGAAATTCCCAATTCATAAAAGAACGCAATGTAGCATCGCCTTTTGCTCCTTCAATTTTTAATGGCCTGGAAGTTTCGTCTCCGTAATATATCTGGGCTGTACCTGGTGTTAAAAGTAATTTTGTAGCAGCCTCAAAAGGTTTTGTTCTTTCTTGATCAAAAGGTTCTCCATCATCATGTGAACTTATGTAATTTAAAACTCCGTAATCTTTTAATTCATTATTTAAAATAGTATCATACTTAGAAAATAATTCCTCGTAGCTAAGTTGAGTGGCATTCCATTTAAATTCAAAATTTATAAGACTGTTAAAAGCTTCATTAAAATAATTTACTTTCTTATCTCCATAATCATAATATTGTTTTGATGATATATTGTAATTATATACTTCACCGACGATATAAAATTTGTTATCATCTAAAACCTTATCAGGATTATTGTTTTTGTAATAGGTAAAAGCATTATCGCAAACTTGTTTAAAATCTTGCCAAACACTCTCTTCCGTATGCTTTACGGTATCTACCCTATAACCATCTATACCATATTCTTTAATATAATCTGCAAGCCATTTTATAATGTAATATTTTGGAGCTCGTGGATAGCCTGTTTCTGTAAAGAAATTATTGAGCTCTTTTTGTTCTTGTTCATACCTTCCCTCTTTTTTCCATTTTTCAATTAAAAAATTTGGTAAAGGCACATCTTTGTTAGACTCTGTTTTTATATCTGGTAAATTTTCTACTAAAGTACAGGTTACTGTAGTTTCATAATTAGCATAAGTACATTTAGGTGTAGTTCTTACCCAATCTTTAGGAAAAACTGGGTCATTCTCAGTAACGGGCCCAGTATGGTTTACAACGGCATCTAAAAGAACTCTAATTCCTTTTTCGTGTGCTACTTGCACTAATTTCTTTAAATCTGCTTTGGTTCCAAAATTGGGATCTAATGAAGTCCAATCTCTGGTCCAGTAACCGTGAAAACCATAAGAAACACCAGTTCCTTCATCTACCGACCCTTTTATCTGTTCTAAAAATGGAGACATCCATATGGCATTAACACCTAAATCGTTAAAATAGCCTTCTTCTATTTTTTTTATTATTCCTTTTAAATCGCCCCCCATAAAACCTCTTAGCTTTGCTGCTTCTTTGGTTCTATTAAAATTAATATCATTGGTATGATTGCCATTATAAAAACGGTCTGTAAGCATAAAATAAACAGTTGCATTTTCCCATATAAATGGTACTGCTTGTTGTTCTTTAGTTATATCTTTTTTTGTAATAAATATAAACCCCAAAACAACAGCACATATTGCTATTATTTTAAAACTTAACTTTAATTTTTTTGTATAAAAACGCTTCATCCTTACTATTAATTTTAAGTAATTTAGTTTCCTTATTCCACTCGTAATAACACCCCTTTATTTTTCTTGGTTTTTTAGTTATATTATGAATAATAAGATTTATATTTTTTGATTTTACTTTTGTATTTTCACCTACTTTGGTCTGTATTGTTATGTCTATTTCCTTAATACCAACCTCGCTAGTAAAAGTCAGTAGCTCATACATTCCTTTTTCGTAGGCATTTGATAACTCACCATTATCATAGTATAATTGCCTTGTACTTTGTTTTACAGATACATCATAATAATAATGCAATTCTAAATTATCTAGAGTATACTGCTTTGTAGATTGTATAATTGGTATTTTAGGAATAAAAGCCCCCGCTCTAACATAGGTGGGAATATATTCTTTGCTAACTTCTATGTTTTTAAAAGAGCCTCCTTCTTGTCTTTCGTTTGTATAATAATTAAACCAAATATTATTTTTAGGAAAATAAACTTTTTTATGAGTTACTGCTGGTTTTACTATTGGAGATACTAGAAAGTCTTTCCCCCATAAATAAGTGCCTGATATTTGTTGAGTTTCTTTATTCTCTGGCTCTTCAAAAAGTAACGAACGCATTAAAGGCATCCCAGTTTGGTTGTTTTCAAAAGCCAAAGTATAATTATAGGGTAATAATTGATATCTTAATTCTACTGCCTTTTTTGCTAAAGATTTTGTTTTGCGGTCTTTAAAAACTGGCTCTGGAGCTACCGACTCTTGCCCATGGGGTCTAAATATAGGCTGAAAAACGCCGTACTGTAACCAACGAATATATAATTCTGTATCGTCTAAATCACCTGCAAACCCTCCTAAATCAGAATGCATATACCCTAAACCCTGCATTCCCATTTGTAATGCTATTTCTGGTTGCGATTGTAATCCTCCCCAAGTTCTATTAACATCTCCAGACCATGGAATAATTCCGAAACGTTGTGAACCAGAATATCCTGCTCTCATTAAAATAAAAGGCCTCTTATTGGGGAAATCTTGTTTAAAACCTTCTTGTATTAATTGTGCCCAATGATGTCCGTATATATTATGCACCTCATCTGCAGTACCAATGGCATGTAGTAAGTCTTTGGGATGTACTTCTGGTTCTCCTAAATCTCCCCAAAAACCAGTAACTCCCATTTTGTATAACTCTTTATACCTATTCCAAAACCATTTTCTTCCTTTAGGATTATATATATCTATTAAGCCCGTATTTCCAAAATAAAAATCATAGGTATACGCATTCCCTAAAGTATCTTTTGCTAAAATATCTTTAGTAACAGCATCTTTAAAGCGCTTAGAGGTACTTAAAACAAAGGGTTCGGTTATTACTACTGTTTCTATTCCTTCTTTAGAGAAATCTGCAATCATTTTTTTAGGAGTAGGAAAATAATCTTTATAAAATTCTAAATCTCCCATACTGCCTTGTATTTCTTTTCCAAACCAATATAAATCTAAAACTACCGCATCTAGTGGTATACTATCTTGTTTAAATTTTTGAATGGTATTACGGGTTTCTTCTTCCGAATGATAACCAAACCTACTAGCAAAATTACCAAACGCCCAACGTGGTGGTATGGGTTGTCTTCCTGTTAAGGCGGTATAATTAGTTATTAAGTCTTGCCAAGAATCTCCAACTACAACTTGGTATGTTTTACGCCCCGATATAGTTTCGTATGTTAATGTATTATCATTTTTACTATCTAAGTCTAAGAAACCAATTGGAGCATTATCAAAATGAATAGCATAAATTTTTGAAGACAATACTAAAGGCATAGTATAGTTCATTAATTCCGAATGAGTTTCGTACCCATAATGTGCTTTATTATATAATTCTAAGCGATGCCCACGCCTATTCATACCTAAGGCCCTAGCTCCTCCTCCATAAAGGATTTCTTCTTTTTCTATATTAAATTGAATTGCTTCTCTTTCTGCTATTTTAGTATACCCAAGTTTTTCCGAAATAACTGGCTTTCCTTTATAATTAAAGGAAACTTGAAAAGGTGCTTTTTGAATAAAAACAACTAAGTCTTTTTCTATAGTATACGTAATTGCTTTTTCTGTTTCTACAAGTGTAGTTTTTAAACTTATAGGAGCTAATACAACAGCATGAGATGTATTTATAAAAGCTTCTTGCTCCGGAATAAAACTAAGTTCTACTATTTTTTCTGTATATGGTTTAATTAAATAAGTACCATCTGTTACTTTAACTTTTACATGTGTGTTTTCCTCCTTTAAATCTACAAATAAACGATTTGTATTTTGGGCATAGGATGCTTGTAATACCAATAAAAGAGCCGCGATTATTTTTAAAAACTTCATATCTTACCCTTATAACTTAGTTGTTAATATAAATGCTCCTTTGCTTTTTAATTCTATATCCTTATTCCAAATTATCTCTTTATTAGTAATTATGTTTTTAAAAGTTCTCCCTTTTAACCCTAACTCTTTAAAACGTGTTAGGTCTAATGTTGTAGCTTTATTTTTATTTAAAATTACAACTACTATTTCCTCTCTTTCTATTCTAAATAAAGTATAAACTCCGTTTTCTGGTGCAAAATGTATTGTTTTACCAGTTGCAATTGCTTTACTTGTTTTTCTGTAATTAAGAACTTTTTTTAAATACAATTGCATTTCTAATTGTTCCTTAGATAAACCTTTTCCTGTAAATACATTTATTTTATCTCCTAACCAACCTCCTGGAAAATCTTTTCTTATTAACCCATGGTCTCCAGGCTTAGCGGTATTTTGCATTAAAATTTCTGTGCCATAATATATTTGAGGTATCCGTGGTAAACAAAGCATATAACCTAATGCCATTTTTGTGTTTGTTACATCTTCATTTAACTGGGTAAAAATTCTATCCATATCATGATTATCAGAAAAAATCATAATATCTTTAGGCTTAACGTAACTAAAATCGTTTGCCAAGCCCTCATATAATTTTATAAGCCCTGTATTCCATGCTTCAGGCTCATTAAGACCCGCTACTATGTATGATTGCATTGGAAAATCCATTGGAGATTTTAAGTTAGACTCATAACCATCTGTATTATTTGCTCCTTTTTGCCAATACCCCACCAATAACGGATTGTAACTCCATTCTTCTCCAACAATACTAAATTTAGGATATTCATTCATTATAGCTCCTGCCCAATTAGACATAAACTCTTTATTAGGGTACGGATAAGTATCTTGTCTTATACCTCCTAATTGTAGTGTTTCTATCCACCAGATATTATTTTGAATTAAATATGTTGCTAAAAATGTATTTTCTTGATTTAAATCTGGCATTGTAGCAACAAACCAACCTTTACTTAAGCCTTCTTTATCTGCTTTAGAAGCGTATATATCTTGGTTTGTTGTTCTTTTATGATTAGATATTGTATACTCTTTATCAATGCTTTTCCCTTTTTGTATTTTCTCGTATACTTCCTGATGGTTTACCCAATCTTTAAAAGGTAAATCTTTCATCCACCAATGTTCACTACCACAATGGTTTGCAACCTGATCCATAATTAGTTTTACGCCTCTTTTCTTAGCTTCTAAAGAAAGCTTCTTATAATCTTCTAAAGTACCATATCGCGGGTCTACTTCATAAAAATCAGTCATAGCATACCCATGATAAGATTGTGTATACATATCATTTGTTAGCAAAGGACAAGACCAAATAGCTGTAAATCCCATATCTTGTATGTAATCTAAACTATTTATAATTCCTTTTATATCTCCACCATGTCTTGCATAATCGTTTTTTCGGTCAATAGTTTTCTCTTTTAAGCCTAGAACAATATCATTAGTGGTATCTGCATTCACAAAACGGTCTGGCGTTATTAAATATATAGCATCGGAGCTATTAAAACCATCATATAATTCTGATTCTTTTAAACGTGATTTTAATTCATAGCTATGCTCGTACTTTTGCCCATCATCAAACTTAAATTCAATATTAAACATACCTGGTATAGTGGTTCTGCTTATTTCTAAATCTATAAATAAATAATTAGGGCTTGTACCTTTATGTACTTTTATAATAGTAACTCCTTCGTAATTAATTGTTGGAACTGCATTACTTATATTTTGCTTCTTTACCAATAATTGTAGCTTAGAATCTTTAAAACCTACCCACCAATTAGGAGGTTCTACCCTATCTAAAAAATTACTAGGTATTATGGTAGAAATAGGTGCTGTTTCTTTTTGTGTTCCTTTAAACGCTAACACCTGCATGCTTAGGCATAAGAAAACTATTTGAATGTAATATTTCATTTACTCTATATTTAATATAAACTAAACAATAACAGCTAACATAAAGTAAGCTGCTATTGTTTATGTTCTTATAAAAAAGTATACTATACTTTCACCAAATTATTTGGAGAAATTTTTACTTGCTCACCATTAACTAAAATGGTTATATCCTTATCTCCTTCTAATTCAAACTTGGTATCTGTCTGGGTTACTTTTACCTTTATAATTTGGTTTCTAAAGTTTACATTAAAAGAATATCCTTTCCACTGTTTAGGTATTCTGGGTGTAAAAGACATGGTATCATTAACAATACGCATTCCTCCAAAACCTTCTACAATACTCATCCAAGTACCAGCCATAGAGGTAATATGTAAACCTTCTTCTACTTCATGGTTATAATCATCTAAATCTAACCTAGAGGTACGCAAATAAAAATTATAAGCTTGCTCCATTCTGCCTAATTTAGCTGCTTGTATACTATGAACACAGGGAGATAAAGAACTTTCATGAACTGTAAATGGTTCATAAAAATCAAAATGGCGCTCTAATTCCTCGGTACTAAAATGATCTTCGAAGAAATAAAAGCCTTGTAATGTATCTGCTTGTTTTATATAAGGAGACCTTAAAATTCTGTCCCAAGACCATTTTTGATTTATTGGCCTTTCAGATTTATTTAAATCTGATACTGTAATTAACTCTTTATCTAGAAAACCATCTTGTTGTAAATAAACCTGATGCTCCTTAGAATAAGGATAATACATATTATTAGCAACCTCTGACCATTGTGTTAATTCTTCTGCTGTAATATTTACCTTTTGCAAAATTCTAGAATAATCACTTCTATATTCATTCTTAACTTTTTCTATTTGCTCTAATGTATATTTTATACACCATTGTGCTATATAATTGGTATACCAATTATTATCTATATTATTTTCATATTCATTAGGTCCTGTTACGCCAAGGATAACATATTTGCCTTTTGCTTTTGAAAAAGATGCTCTTTGCTGCCAAAAACGAGCTATACCGATTAATACCTCTAAACCTTTTTCTGGTATATAACTATAATCTCCTGTGTAGCGATAGTAATTATAGATTGCAAAAGCTATAGCCCCGTTTCTATGAATTTCTTCGAAAGTAATTTCCCATTCATTATGGCATTCTTCTCCGTTCATAGTAACCATAGGAAATAATGCAGCACCATTACCTAAACCTATCTTTTCAGCATTTTCAATAGCTTTATCTAATTGATTATAACGATAGGTTAATAAATTACGTGCTACATCTTGGTTCTTTGTTGCCATATAAAAAGGAATACAATAGGCTTCTGTATCCCAGTAAGTACTTCCTCCATATTTTTCTCCGGTAAAACCTTTAGGACCAATATTTAACCTGGCATCTTTTCCTAAATAAGTTTGATTTAATTGAAAAATATTAAAACGTATGCCTTGTTGGGCATCTACATCACCATCTATAGTAATATCTGCCATTTTCCAAATATCTGCCCAAGCTTGCTTTTGCTCTTCTAAAAGGGCTTTAAAACCTATACTTGATGCTTTAGACAACACCTTTTTAGACGCTTCTTTTAATTTTTCTTTAGGGTGATTTTCTGAAACAGTATAACCTCCATATTTGGTTAATGCTATAGTTTCTCCTTTTTGTACAGTATGCTTATATTGAAACTCTATATAGTTTTCTGTAGTATTAACATTTTTTTCTTGAGATATAAACTCATTATTTAATGTTAATTCTGTTTGCATGCTTGTGCATACATAAAAATTGGTTTTCATGGTATTAGACACTATAAATGCTTGGTTCTCTTCATCAGTAACACTTGTAGTATTCCAAAATTTATCTTCCCAATTGGTATCTTCATTGGTAATACCACTATCCAAATAAGGACAAAGTTCTATTTCTGCATTGCTATTTAAAGGTGTTACTTCATATATAATTGCGCCTATCTCATCTAATTGTAAACTCAAAAATCTAGTAGCATTTACAGCAACTTCTACCCCATTATTTAAAACAGCTTCAAAGGTTCTTTTATACCAACCTTCTTGCATATTTAATTCTCTTTTAAAGTTTTTAACCTCTTTACAAGTAAATAAATCTAAAGGTTCTTTATTTATAGCTACTTTAATACCTATCCAATTGGGAGCATTTAATACTTTTGCAAAATACTCGGGATAACCATTTTTCCACCACCCAACTCTAGTTTTATCTGGATAATATACTCCTGCTACATAACTTCCTTGAAATGTAGCGCCAGAATAGTGCTCTTCAAAATTAGCACGCTGTCCCATGGCGCCATTACCTATACTAAATAAACTTTCGGAAGATTTAACTCGTTCTACATCAAAGCCCTCTTCTATTATTGACCAATTATTTGATTTTATATAATTCTGATTCATTTTTTTATTTTTTTACTCGATAATCGAGATTTAAATGCTCCAAGGCTTGCCTCGAAATAAAATTACTTTCTAACGAATACCTCGTGGTCTTGCCTCGTGGTTGTTTACTTCAGAAAGTAATTTTTCCATGTAACTAATTTCTAATTCTGTTAAACTGTTAACAGTATAATTTGCATTTTTTAATACGTCTCCATCGCCCACACCTATAGAAATCATATCAGCTGCATTTGCTGCTTCTATACCAGCTATAGCATCTTCAAAAACAATACAACTGTGTGGTTTAACTTGCAAACGGTTTGCTGCAATTAAGAAAACTTCTGGGTCTGGTTTTGCTTTAGAAACATGGTTTCCATCTACAATAGCACTAAACTTATTGTAAAGCCCTATCTTTTTTAAAATAAAAGGTGCATTTTTACTTGCAGACCCTAATGCATATTTTATATTATTCTTTTCTAGAAAACTTAATAAATCTAACACTCCTGGAAGAATTTCTTCCGCAGTCATATCATTAATAAGTGCTAAATAATTAGTGTTTTTCTCTACTAATATTTTTTCCTTTTCAGCATCAGAAATAATTACTTTTCCAATTTCTAGTAATATTTCTAAAGATGCTTTTCTACTTACTCCTTTTAGCAATTCATTATGTTCTAAAGTAAATTCAAAACCAAACTTATCTGCTAATTTTTTCCATGCTAAATAATGGTATTTTGCTGTATCTACTATAACACCATCCAAATCGAAAATTACTCCTATTTCTCTCATCTTTTTTCTATTCTGGTTGATATGTAATTGCATTTTTGTCTTTAATTAAGAAATTACAAAGACCTGCAATAATTAAACTTAAGCCTGCTATTATCATAGCATTAATACTTTCATTACCCAAAAGCTTAGAAATGTAAATAATACCTCCTATTGCTGCTATTATTTGAGGAAAAACAATGAACATGTTAAAAATTCCCATCATAACTCCCATTTTTTGAGGGTTAACAGAACTAGAAAGCATTGCATAAGGCATAGATAAAATACTACCCCAAGCAAAACCTATTAATGTAAAAGAAAAAACTAAATATTCTGGAGAAGGAATAAAATACATAGATATAAAACCTATACCACCAAGTATAAGAGAGAACATGTGTACAAACTTTCTATTAATTCTCCTCTTAGAAGTATAAAAAACCAATAGCAAAGCAAATACCATTGAAGATAAGCCATGGACACCTGTATATGAACCTACCTCATTTGATGATTTTTGATATGCCGTATTCGCAATATTATAAGCTTCTAAAGCTGCCGGATTTTCCATATCATAAGCACTTTCTATCGGAGCTGGGGTTTTAAACACATGCTCTGTAAGTGCCGGAGTAGAAAGTGTCCACATAGAAAAAAAAGCAAACCAGCTAAAAAACTGAACAAGACCAAGCTTCTTCATTATCAGTGGCATGCTACCTACATTTTCTATAATATCTGATACAAAACGATTTTTTTGTTTTTTCTCTTCCTTAAACTTTTCCATATCCTCTGGCGGATATTCTTTTGTAGTAAAAACAGTATATAGAATACTTGCTAAAAACACAAAAGCTCCTATAGCAAAAGCTACCTTTACAGACATAGGTAAAACTCCCGATGCTGCTGAGTCACTAGCTCCTAATTTAGACACTAACCATGGAAGACTACTAGAAACCCATGTTCCTATACCAATAATTAATGTTTGTAACACAAAACCATAAGAGCGCTGAGATTTTGGTAGTTTATCTGCAACCAAAGCTCTAAATGGTTCCATAGATATATTAATAGAAGCATCTAAAATCCATAAAAAACTTGCTGCAACCCATAGTGCGGGAGAATGTGGAACAAAAAATAAGGTTATAGAACTTAAAATTGCTCCTACTAAAAAATAAGGTTTACGTCTTCCCCATCTAGGACTCCAAGTTCTATCGCTCATATAACCAATAATTGGTTGTACAATTAGACCTGTTAATGGCGCTGCAATAAAAAGAATAGGTATACTATCTATTTCTGCTCCTAATGTTTGAAAGATTCTGGACATAAACCCTCCCGTGAGAGCCATGCCAAATTGGATACCCAAAAACCCGAAACTCATGTTCCAGATATCCCAAAAACCTAATTCAGGCTTTTTCTTTATCATATTCGTATTGTATTAATACTGTATGATAAGTGCTATGTAAGACTTATCAAAACCGTTGTTATTATTATTTTTGAGAAGTAAAATAACAAGTTTTGATGCCGCTAATATATGTTATTTTTTTTGTAAAAAAAATTATATTGCCCTAGTAGACTCTCTTTCTATCAAAGAAGTTTTTATTATTTCGGTAGTATATACCTCTTCTTCTTTCTCTTCTTCTAACTTATTAATCAACAATTTAGCTGCCTCTTCTCCCATCTTATAACCATGTTGTTGTACTGTTGTAAGTCTTGGGTAAGAATGCTTAGACAACATCCCATCTGTAAAACCAATAAAAGAAATATCTTCTGGTATTTTAATTTTCCTTTCTAAAGCTTCTCGCATAGCAGTAACTGCAAATACTTCATTTACAGCTAAAACACCATCAAAATCATAGTCATTAAAAAGCTTTTCTATTTCTCCTTGGCAATTTTCTATATTCTCTATTTTAATGATTAACTCATTATTTACCTGCATACCAGCATCACTTATAGCATTTTTATAACCTAAAGTCCTTAAATTACCTACACTTACATAATCTACAGTTGTTAGTAATGCTATTTTTTTACACCCAGACCTTATTAAATGATTTGTAGCATTATAAGCTCCGTAAGCATCATCTACTATTACTTTATCACATTCAATTTCATCAACTATCCTATCAAACATTACCAAAGGCATTCCTTGATCTATAGCTTCTTTAAGATGATGAAAGTCTTTTTTCATTTGTGTTTCTTTCGCTAAAGAAATAATAAAGCCATCTATACTACTATTAGCCAATGTCTCCATATTAATTACTTCTTTATCAAAAGACTCATTAGATAAACATACAATAACATTATAACCTAATTCATTCGCTACTGTTTCTATACCATAAATAACTGTTGTAAAGAAATGATGTACTATTTCTGGTATAATAACCCCTATATTTCTTGTTTTTTTATTTTTTAAACTTACGGCTATACTATTAGGCTTATAATTTAGCATTTTAGCAAAAGCCTGAATTTTTTGAGTAGTCTCTGGACCAATTTCTTTTCTATTTCTTAATGCTTTAGAGACAGTTGAAACTGATACGTTTAGCTCTCTAGCAATTTCCTTTATGGTTATCTTTTTCTTCAAAATAATAAGGGTTAATTACCTACAATCTACTAAATTATTTTAGTAAGGAGTATAAACATACATAAAAAACAAATTTTAGCATTATATTATTAATAATTAAATAGATTAAATAATCTATTATTTTCATTTTTTAAGCTTCATTTTAATAAATTAATAAAAAAAGTTATTAACACGAAAACGGTTTTCTTGTGTTACGAAAACGGTTTTCTTAGGTTTAACGGTAGTTTTGAGCGTTTTTTATAGTTGATTTTACATAAATTTAACATCGAGAAGTAAAATAATAAGAAACTAAAGACCAACTATTAAACTATTCGATTTATGAAAAAAATGAAAATGAAACTACTACTAATTATGCTCTTAACCTATATTGGAATAAGTGCACAAATTAAAGTTAGTGGAGTTGTTTATGAACAATCTAATAATTTACCCTTACCTGGAGTAAATGTAATTCTGAAAGGAACTACAAAAGGTACTACTAGTGATTTTGATGGTAAATATGAAATTACTGCTAATAAAGGAGATATCCTTGTTTTTTCTTACATAGGATTTCAAAATCAGGAAATTGTAGTTTCCACTGCTACTTTAGATATAAACTTAGTAGAATCTCCTAATAAATTAGACGAAGTTGTAATCATTGGTTATGGTACCACTACCGTAAAAGATGCAACAGGAGCTATTAGTAAAGTTACTTCCAAAGATTTTAATGGAGGTGCTATTGCTTCACCAGAACAATTAATTTCTGGTAAAACTGCTGGAGTAAATGTAATTCCTCCTAGTGGACAACCAGGACAAGGAGCTACCATAAGAATTAGAGGTGGAGCTTCATCATTAAATGGTAGTGGTGGATCTACATCCCCTTTAATTGTTGTAGATGGTGTTGCTATAGATCAAAATGGTCCAGCTTTAAATTCTGTTAACCCTAATGATATTGAAAGTTTTGTAATACTAAAAGATGCATCGGCAACAGCTATTTATGGTTCTAGAGCATCAGCAGGGGTTATTTTAATTACAACTAAATCAGGAAAATTAAATGCTCCTTTTAAAGTTGAAATATCGAGTCTTGTTTCTGTAGGAAAAACAGCAAACAGAGCAGAAGTTTTATCTCCAGAACAATATAGAGCAGCTACCATTGCCAGTGGTAACGATACCGCAATTTCATTATTAGGTGATGCTAATACAAATTGGCAAGATCAAATATACCAACAAGCTTATGGCAGTGATAACAATATAACATTTTCCCAAGGATTTAAAAATTCTTCATATCGTGTTTCTATTGGTTATTTGGATCAGTCCGGGGTATTAAAAACTTCCAATTTTAAAAGAAATACTGCTTCTATAAACTTTAAAAATTATCTATTTGACAGAAGTTTAAAAATAGATCTTAACATAAGAGGATCACTATCCAAAGATCATTTTGCAAATGGTGGTGCTATTGGAAATGCGGTAACTTTTGATCCCACACAACCTATTTTTAGTGGTTCAGAATTATATGGCGGTTACTGGGAGTGGCTACAATCTAATGGAGATCCATCTGGATTAGCTCCTAGAAACCCTCTAGGTCTTTTAAAGCAAAATAGCAATATTGCAGATACAAGAAGGGTTTTAGGAAATATTAAATTAGATTATTCTATCCCTTATCTAGAAGGATTAAAAGCCAACTTAAATCTAGGTTTTGATTATGCTGATGTAGAAGGAGATACAGAAACTTTAGCTACTTCGGCAGGAGGTTTTAACACCGTAGGAAATATTGGTACATATACAAGTCTTAGAAGAAGTACTACCTCTGATTTCTATTTAAACTATGTAAAGGACTTTGAAAGTATAAAAAGTAATATAGACTTTACCTTAGGACATTCTTTTCAAAAATTCACAAGGTTTAATGACTCGTCTAATATAAATGGAAACGGCGTTGTTCCAAATGTAACTTCTGCACGTACGCATAATTCTCTTGTTTCTTATTTTGGGCGTTTAAATTATTCATATGATAGTAAGTATTTACTAACTTTTACTTACAGGCGTGATGGATCTTCTAGATTCTCTCCAGAAAATCGTTGGGGTAACTTCTTATCTGGTGCGTTTGCTTGGAATATTTCTGAAGAAGCATTCTTAAAAGATTCTGAAACTATCTCTAGTTTAAAATTAAGATTAGGATACGGACAAACAGGACAGCAAGAAATAGGTTCTGATTTTGGGTTTTTACCAGTATACCAAGATAGTGCTGATAATTTTAGCTATACATTGGGAGGACAACCTTTTAACACTATTCGTCCAAATGGATATGATGTAAACATTAAATGGGAAGAATCTACCACCTATAATTTAGGCTTAGATTTTGGGTTCATTAATAATAGAATTACAGGATCTCTTGAATACTTTTTTACAGAAACAGAAGATATCCTAAATAATGTAAATCCTCCAGCAGGAGCAAACTTAACCAATACACTTTTTACTAATATTGGAGACTTAGAAAATAGTGGAATTGAATTTTCTTTAGCATCAGATATTATCCAACAAAAGGATTTTAATTGGAATTTAGGTTTTAACATTTCTTATTACGAAAATAAGATTGTAAAATTAAGTACCGTAGACGATCCAGATTCTCAAGGGCAAGCTACTGGTACAATTGCCGGTGGTATTGGTAATACTGTACAAACTCAAAAAATTGGACTTCCACAAAACTCTTTTTTAGTGTACAAACAAGTATACGATACCGACGGAACTCCTTTAGATGGTGTATATGAAGACTTAAATGGTGATGGTGTTTTTACAACTGAAGATAAATACATTTTTAACAATCCAAATGCTGACTATATAATTGGTATTTCTTCGACTATGAATTACAAAAAATTCGATTTAAATTTTACGCTTAGAGGTAGTATTGGAAATTATGTGTATAATAATGTAGCTTCTGCTAATGGAAACCAATTTGGGTTACACTCTTTAGGTTCTAACAGAAATGTAGATACCTCTTTTCTAAATACCGAATTTAATAATGTACAATTATGGTCTGATTATTATGTACAAGATGCTTCTTTCTTAAAAATGGACAACATAACATTAGGCTATAATTTTAATGACCTAATTGCTAATGATAATATTAACTTAAGAATGTATACTACAGTACAAAACGTTTTTACTATTACTAATTATGATGGTCTAGACCCTGAAGTAAATGGAGGAATTGATAACAATTTATTTCCAAGACCAAGAACATTCTTATTAGGACTTAATATTAATTTTTAATTAAAAAAAATGGAACTATTGAAAAACAAATTAAAATATGGTTTAAGCCTTATAACGGTAATACTTATACTATTTTCATGCGAAGATGAGTTAGATTTAGACCCAATAACACAAAGAACAGAAGCAGAAGTTTTTGCTAATCCTGATGCTTACAAACAATTTTTAGCAAAAATATATGGTGGTTTAGCTATAAATGGACAAGATGGTAATAATGTAGATATACAAGGAATAGATGGGAATTTCTCCAATTATTTAAGGTTATTATTTACAGTGCAAGAACTACCTACAGAAGAAGCCATTATGGCATGGAATGATGGTACTATACATAACATACACAATCATGTTTGGACGCCTGTAAATGAATTTCTTGCAGGTTGGTATTATAGGATTTACTTTCAAGTTGGAATTGTCAATCAATTTTTAAGAGAAACTACTGAAGATAAATTAAATAGAAGAGGTGTAAGTGACGCTTTAAAAGCTGACATTGCAATTTTTAGAGATGAGGCTAGATTTATGAGAGCCTTAAGTTACTGGCACGGAATAGACTCTTTTGGTAATATTCCTTTTGTAACAGAGAAAGATCCCGTTGGAATATTTTTTCCTGAGCAAGTATCTAGAAGTGAAATTTTTAATTATGTAGAATCCGAATTATTAGCTATAGAAGGCTCTTTAATGGAGCCTCGCCAAAACGAAACAGGAAGAGTAGACAAAGCAGGTGCATGGATGTTATTAGCTAAACTTTACCTAAATGCAGAAGTATATACTGGAACTTCTAAATATACAGAAGCTATGACTTATGTTAATAAAGTTATTTCTGCAGGTTATTCTTTAACTCCAAAATATAATTATCAATTTTTAGCCGACAATGATGTTAATGGAGCACAAAATGAAGCTATTTTTTCTATCATTTTTGATGGCATTGATAATGTTTCTGAAGGAGGTACTACTTATATATCTCATGCGGCTTCTCATAATGATTGGCCAGATATTATGACTAACCTTGGTGTAGACGATGGTTGGGCCGGTTTAAGATCTACAAGTACTTTTGTTGCTAAGTTTAATGATATTACTGGAGCAACTGATTCAAGAGCTATGTTCGAAACTTTTGATCAAGTATTAGAAATTGATGACCCTTTTGATTTTAAACAAGGATATGGGGTTACTAAATATCGTAATCTAGATATAAACGGAAATATAGGTTCTGATCCTTCTGGACAATTTTCAGATATAGATTTTCCTTTATTTCGTTTGGCTGATGCCTATTTAATGTACGCAGAAATTTTCCTTAGAGGAGGAGGTGGTGATATTGCTACAGCATTAAGTTATATAAATGATTTAAGAGAAAGAGCATATGGTAACACTTCTGGAAATATTTCAGTTGTAGATTTAGATTTAGACTTTATACTAGATGAAAGATCTAGAGAATTATATTGGGAATGCCATAGAAGAACAGATTTAATTCGTTTTAAAGAATTTTCCGATAATGGAGTGTGGCCTTGGAAAGGTGGCATAGCTGCGGGTAAAACTACAGATAGCTTTAGAGATTTATACCCTATCCCTAATGCAGATATACTTGCCAACCCAAATATTAAAGACCAAAATCCTGGATATTAATTATAAAAAAATAGTATGAAAAAAAATATGTATAAAATAGTAGCAATACTCGCATTATCATTATTTCTTGGGTCTTGCGATGATAATGATTCATTAACAACACTAAGTCCTGATACGGATATAGTAGCTACATTATCTGCTAGTTCTGTTAGCTTATCTAATGATAGTGAAGGTACAGATGTTTTAACAGTTAATTTTTCTGAACCAGAATTCGGATTTAAAGTACCTACTAGTTATAGAGTTGCTTTAGATATAGCTGGGGGAGATTTTAGTAATGCCGTTAACACTACCTCTGGAATAGCAAATTTTTCTAAAACTTTTGAAAATAATGAGTTAAATGATTTATTATTGGATTTAGACGCAGAAATTGATGTAGAAACACAGTTAATTCTTAGAGTTGATGTTATTCTATCTCCAGATTCCTTTTTAAGTTCTGAACCTATTCCTTTTACAGCAACACCTTTTGCAAGTATTATAGATGTCTCTTCTATTTGGGGAATTGTTGGTGATGCTACTCCTAATGCATGGGATGGTCCAGATTTACCATTCTACAAAACAAATGAAGAAAATGTATTTGTTGCTTATGTTACATTGGTAGATGGTGCTATTAAGTTTAGAACAAACAATGCATGGGTTTTAAATTACGGAGATGCTACAGCTGATGGAGTCTTAGATCAAGATAATGATAACAACATAAATGTTTCTGCAGGGACATACAAAATAGACCTTAATATAAATAACCTCACTTATGCTATAACAGAGTTATCATGGGGGTTAGTAGGAGATGCTACTCCTAATGGATGGGATGGCCCAGATGTAAATTTAGAATATGACCCATTTTCAAACCAATGGAGAAAATTAGTTTCGTTAACAGACGGTGGTCTTAAATTTAGGCAAAATAATGACTGGAGCGTTAATTACGGAGATTTAGAACCTAATAACATACTAGATACCCAAAATGATAATAACATTAATATCACTGCTGGCAACTATCTTGTTAGCGCCGATTTTGAAGCTCTAACATATTCGATTGTTGAAACAGATATTTGGGGTGTTGTTGGAGATGCTACTCCTAATGGATGGGACGGTCCAGACACAAAATTCTCTATTGATTTTAGCACAGAAAATATATGGATTTTAAAAGACATTGTTTTAACAGATGGTGCCATTAAATTTAGAACAAATGATGCTTGGGACTTAAATTATGGAGACTTAACTGCTGATGGTGTATTAGATCAAGATAATGATAATAACATAAATGTTACAGCTGGCACCTATGATATTATATTAGATTTTAATGACCTTAATGCTATAACATATGAGTTAATAGCTAAATAATAATTAAAATATCTATGTAATAATATTTTTAATCACAAAAAAGAGGCTGTATTCTATATAGCCTCTTTTTTTATAAAATTATGAAAACCATGAAAAAACTATTCCTCTTACTTATAAGTTGTATAAGCTATATTAGCTATGCTCAGCAACAAAATGGAAGCTTTTCCATTAGCCCAGCGACTTTTAATAAAAATGAAGAAATTACGATTACAGTTTCTGATATTAATATAGATACGTGGGGAGTTACAGACCTATATCTTTGGACATGGTATTTTAATAGCCCTACTGCTACAAATGCAATAGATTCGCCAACCAATGGCACATGGGAAAACTCCAGTGAAAATCAAAAAATGATTAATAATGGAGATGGTACACATTCCATTACATTTATACCTACTACACTTTATAACGATACCAATATAACTAGTATAGGAATGCTTGTAAAAGCAAAAGATGGTAGCGGAGATAAAAAAACACAAGATAATATAGTAGATGTAGGTAAATTTCAGCTTACCATAACAAGTCCTAATGACTTTCCTGTAATTATTAATTCTGGTGGTTCTATTACTATTAATGCAACAACATCTGTGGCTGCAGATTTTGTTTTATCTGCCAATGATGTTATTATTAATAGTAGCAATACTGCAGCAGCAACCTACAATTACACACAAAATAATATCACTCAAAATACTACGTATAAATTAGCTGCTACTAATACAGGAGAAACCATAACAAATGAGTTTAATGTCTTTATAAAGCCTACCACTGTAGAAGAAGCTTTACCAGATGACCTCGTAGATGGTATTAATTTAAATACAGAAGACAATACAAAAGCTACTCTGGTTTTATATGCCCCGGAAAAGGAATTTGTACATGTAAAAGGAGATTTTAATAATTGGCAAATAAACAGTGCTTATCTTATGAAAAAAGATAGCAATAAAGATAGGTTTTGGATAGAACTAGATGGATTAACTCCACAGACAAATCACCTTTACCAATATGTAGTAGAATATGCTTTGTCTATAGCAGACCCCTACGCTACTCTAATTTTAGATGGATATGGAAACGATACTTTTATAGATGAAGTAACATTTCCTAATATTCCGACATATCCTGCTGAACAAACAGAAGCTATTACAGTTTTAAGAACAGGAGACCCAGAGTATATATGGCAAACAACAGATTTTAAACGTCCAGAAAAAACAGATTTAGTAATATATGAATTGTTAATTAGAGACTTTGATGAATTACATAGTTTTAATGCTACAAAAAACAGATTAGATTATTTACAAGATTTAGGTATAAATGCTATTGAATTAATGCCTGTAAACGAGTTTGATGGCAACGAAAGTTGGGGCTACAATCCTTCTTTCCATATGGCTTTAGATAAATACTATGGAACAAAAAATAATCTTAAATCATTTATAGATGAGTGTCATGCTCGCGGAATTGCTGTAATATTAGATGTAGTATATAACCATGCTACAGGTCAGCACCCATACTATCGCATGTGGAATACAGATAATGGTGGTACTGGCGGACAAGCATCTGATAACAACCCATTTTTTAATGCTACGGCAACACATTCTTATAGTGTGTTTAATGATTTTAATCATGAATCTATTGCAACAAGAGATTACGTTAAACAAACGCTTAGCTATTGGATTAATGAATTTAAGCTAGATGGTATGCGCTGGGATTTAACAAAAGGATTTACCCAAAATTGTAGTAACACAGACAATAGCTGTACCGATAAAATACAAACAGATAGAATTGATATATTAAAAGAGTATGCAGATATACAATGGGCTTTAGATAATGATTTCTATGTTATTTTTGAACACTTGGGAACTCTAGAAGAAGAGGAACAATGGGCAAATTATAGAATAGAAGAAGGCAAAGGCATACTATTATGGAATAAACAAACGGGACCTTACAATGAAGCCACTTTAGGATTTCATGAAAATAATAAATCTAATTTCTCTGGAGCTTCTTATCTAAATAAAGGATTTACACAACCATCTGCCATATCTTATATGGAAAGCCATGATGAAGAACGTTTAATGTATAAAAACATTGAATTTGGTGATACCGGAGAAGATTATGATATAAAATCATTAGATACAGCTTTAAGTAGAATGGAATTGGCAGGTGCTTTCTTTTTTAGTATTCCTGGGCCTAAAATGATATGGCAATTTGGAGAATTGGGATATGATGTTTCTATAGATTTCAATGGCCGTGTAGGTAATAAACCTATTAAATGGGAGTATGCAAATGAAACCAACCGAAAGGCTATTTATACAATTTGGAGTAAACTTATTAATTTAAAAATAAACGAACCTATTTTTAAAACATCTGATTTTCAGTTACAACTAGAAGATACTGATGGCTTAAAACAAATACATCTTACAGATAATAATGGTACTGATACAGCAATTAAATATGTTACCATCATTGGTAATTTTGGAACAACAGAACAAGAAATAAATCCTAATTTTCAAGAAACCGGTGTATGGTACGAATTTTTAAATGGAAATCTAAAATATGTGGTTACCGATACACAAAAGAATATCATATTACAACCAGGTGAGTTTAGAATATTTGGAAACAATCCTACCAGCCTTTTTCCTAATGATAATATTCCTGATGATAATATTCCTGATGATGATAGTGATGGTGTTCGTAATGAAGATGACACTTGCCCAAATACACCACTAGGAAAAACAGTAGACGTAAACGGTTGTGAAATTTTCTCATTAGCAGCTACTAATTTTAGTTTAAAAACACAAAGTGAAACGTGTAATAATAGTAATAATGGTACTATTTCTATCACTGCTGTAGAAAACTATGCATATACAGCTACCTTAAGTGTAAATGGTACTAATGAAACTATAAAAGATTTTACTTCTGATGTAGAGTTTACAAACCTTGGAGCAGATACCTATACACTTTGTATTACTCTAAAAGAAGAGCCCAATTACAAACAATGCTTTAATGTTTCTATTTCTGAACCCGAAGATTTATTGGTAAACTCAAATGTTGACCCTTTATCTAAAAAATTAGTACTTACACTAAACGGTAGTAGTAATTACATTATAAACTTAAATGACACTATTATTACTACTTCTAAAAATGAAATTACGTTCGATTTAAATACAACCCATAACAAATTAAGTGTAAAAACAGATAAAGAGTGCCAAGGAATGTATACGGATATTATTCTTTTAAATAACACAACGCTTCTATATCCTAACCCTGTTAAAAACGATAAACTTTTTATTAAGCTACAACAAATAAGTAATGCCAATGTAGAGATAGAAATCTATAGTAACACAGGGGCTTTTATTTCGTCAAAAAAATATGCTATCAAAGAAAATCACATTGAAATAGATATGTCTAAGCTAGCAACCGGATTATATATTGTAAAAATTAAAACGGCCAAAGAAACTTTAAACTATAAAATCATGAAATCATGAAAAAACTTAAACCTATTCTTTTTATACTTGGCTGCTATTTATTTATAACATGTAGCTGTAGTAATAACAGTAAAGACCAAGAGCCTGTACTTATACCAGAAGCTTCTAGTTTAGTATTCCCAATAGATAATACGATATGTAACGAAGGCACTATAATTTCAGCTACCCAAAGTTCTGTTTTATTTAAATGGAGTGCATCTGAAAACACAGATTCTTATGTTATAAACCTTTTAAATTTAACTACAAATATTTCTAAAAGTTATGATGCAAATACAAATGAGCTAGCAGTAACAATTTTAAGAGGAAATTCTTATTCATGGTCAATAACATCAAAAAACAACGGTACTGAAGAAACAGCCGAAAGTACTGTTTGGAACTTTTACAATGCTGGTTTACCAGTAGAAAACCATGTTCCATTTCCTGCCAGTATTATTAGCCCGTCAATGGGTTCTAGCATCAATGCAGGCACAATTACATTAGAATGGAAAGGAAACGATATCGATAATGATATAGCTTCTTATGAAATATTGTTAGATACTAACTCTGTACCTACTACTATAATTGGAAGTTCTACTGATGAATTTATAAACACACTAGTTACTACTGGTGAAATATATTATTGGAAAGTAATTAGTTATGATGCCCTTGGAAACTCTTCCTGCTCAGAAGTGTTTCAATTTAAAGTAAAGTGATTTTAGTTTTTTTAGTGAAAATGGCTGTGTAGAATTTTCTAGCAGCCATTTTTTTATTTCTTTTTATGCTTATAAAATACAATATGTACCAATTCTGCAATCAGAAAACTTTTATAGTACTACACTTTGTTCTTCTTCTATACTCTCTTTTATATTAAATATTGAAATAAATCTGGTTTATCGTTTAAATAGTCTCCAAAGAAATTCTCTGCTTTCATTCTTTGTATTAGTGGTTCTAAATCTTCTGAACTCTTTAATTCTATACCCACAATTGCTGGAGCATTCTCTTTGCTCGATTTTTTAGAATACTCAAAATGTGTAATATCATCATTTGGTCCCAGTATTTCCACTACAAATTGTTTTAATGCTCCCGGACGCTGTGGAAAACGCACAATAAAGTAATGTTTTAGTTTACCAAATAAAAGAGCTCTCTCTTTAATTTCTGCCGTTCTGGTAATATCATTGTTACTACCACTAAGAATACATACTACATTTTTTCCTTTAATTTCTTTTTTAAAGGTATCCAGTACCGAAATAGTTAATGCACCTGCTGGCTCTACTACAATAGCATCCCTATTGTACAAATCTAATATAGTTTGACATACTTTTCCTTCGGGTACTGTTACCATATCATAAAGGTATGAGTTACATATAGCAAATGTTAAATCCCCTACTCGCTTTACTGCCGCGCCATCTACAAACTTATCTATTTGTTTTAATGTTGTATTTATTCCCTTCTTTATAGATGTTTTCATGGATGGAGCTCCTGCTGGTTCTACTCCAATAATTTTAGTATCTGGAGACAACTCCTTAAAAACACTACACAAACCTGAAGCCAAACCACCACCACCAACAGCAACAAAAAGGTAATCTATAGGTTTAGATACTTGTTTTATAAGCTCTAGACCAACAGTAGCTTGTCCTTCTATTATTTTAAGGTCATCAAAAGGATGTATGTATGTTTTCTGTTCCTTTTCACATAATTCCATTGCTGCCTTAGAGGCATCATCAAAAGTATCTCCTTCTAAAACAATACGAACCTTATCTCCGCCAAACATTTTTGTTTGTTCTATTTTTTGCTTGGGAGTTACAGAAGGCATATAAATAGTCCCTTCTATTCCAAGGTAAAAACAAGCAAAAGCAACTCCTTGCGCATGATTACCAGCACTGGCACATACAACACCTTTTTCCATTTGTTCTTTAGACAGTGAGCTTATTTTATTAAAAGCGCCTCTAATTTTATAAGAACGTACTCTATGTAAATCTTCTCGTTTTAATAAAATGGTTGCATCATAAATATTAGAATACCTAATATTTTCAGACAAAGGCGTTATATCTGCCACTTGCCTAATTGTTTTTAATGCTTTTGTTATATCCTTTATACTAGGAAACTTTACTTCCATTCTATTATTTTTAATTCATCATCTAATTTAATAATTCCTAACTTTCTTGTATACTATAACCTGTAGTAGATTTAATAGGATATATTAATATCTCTGATATTTTTTTATGCTGCAAGCTTTCAATTTTAATTAAACATGTTAAAACTAAGGTAAAAAAAAAGCTCCCTAATTAGGGAGCTTTAAGTTTTAAACGATTGGCTTCATTGCCGTCATCGATGCTCGAAGTCTTGCTCCTACGACTTCAACTGGGTGCTCTCGTAAAGCTTTATTTACTTCTATTAGTTTTGCGTTATCTACTCCTGCATCTTTTCCTTCTCCATAAGCTTTTCCTATGATATCTGTTTCTACAGTTTTCATAAAATCAGTTAATAAAGGCTTACAAGCATGATCAAATAAATAACAACCGTATTCTGCTGTATCTGAAATTACTCTGTTCATTTCAAATAATTTCTTTCTTGCAATTGTATTTGCAATTAATGGCGTTTCGTGTAAAGACTCATAGTAAGCAGACTCAGCAATAATTCCAGAATCTGTCATAGCTTCGAAAGCTAATTCTACACCTGCTCTTACCATAGCAACCATTAATACTCCGTTATCATAAAATTCTTGCTCAGAAATTTCAACGTCACCAGCTGGAGTCTTCTCAAAGTTAGTTTCTCCTGTAGCAGCTCTCCATCCTAATAAATTTTTATCTCCATTAGCCCAATCTTCCATCATTGTTTTAGAAAAATGACCTCCAATGATATCATCCATATGCTTTTGGAATAACGGACGCATAATATCTTTTAATTCTTCTGCTAATTCAAAAGCTTTAATTTTTGCAGGGTTAGATAAACGGTCCATCATATTAGTAATACCTCCGTATTTTAATCCTTCCGTAATAGTTTCCCATCCGTACTGAATTAATTTAGAAGCATAACCAGCATCAATTCCTTTTTCAATCATTTTATCAAAACAAAGGATAGATCCTGTTTGTAACAAACCACAAAGAATAGTTTGCTCTCCCATTAAATCTGATTTTACCTCTGCAACAAATGAAGATTCTAAAACACCAGCTCTATCTCCTCCTGTTCCTACAGCGTAAGCTTTAGCTTCTGCTAAACCTTTTCCTTGAGGATCGTTCTCTGGGTGAACAGCAATTAATGTAGGTACTCCAAATCCTCTTTTATATTCTTCACGAACCTCAGAACCTGGGCTCTTAGGTGCTACCATTATTACGGTTAAATCCTCACGAATTTGCATTCCTTCCTCAACAATATTAAAACCATGAGAATAAGATAATGTAGCTCCTTTTTTCATTAATGGCATAACTGCACTAACTACTGGCGTATGTTGCTTATCTGGCGTTAAGTTAATAACTAAATCTGCCGTTGGTAACAATTCTTCATAAGTACCAACATTAAAATTGTTTTCCGTTGCATTTAAGTAAGATTGTCTCTTCTCTTTAATAGCAGCTTCACGTAAAGTATAAGAAATATCTAATCCAGAATCTCTCATATTTAAACCTTGGTTAAGTCCTTGAGCACCACAACCAACAATAACAATTTTCTTTCCTTTTAAAGCGGATACACCATCAGAAAATTCAGTAGAATCCATAAATCTACATTTTCCTAATTGAGTCAACTGATCTCTTAGTGATAGTGTATTAAAATAATTTGCCATTTCTATTCTCGTTTTTTGTTTTATTTATTATTGAATTTCTTTTAATAACGCTGTAATCTGCATTTCTGCTTTTGAAACTGCAATCCTTCCTGATCTAACGAACTGCATAATTCCAAAAGGTTTTAATTTATTATACATATCATCTATCTCTGGTCTTCTTCCTGTTTTTGCTAAAACAAAATAATCTCTAGAAACAGTTACAATAGTAGCGTTACTCTCTTTTATTATATTTTGTATTTGACGCTCATCAAACAATAAAGCTGAATCTATTTTAAATAATACAGATTCCTGAAAAATTGTTTCTTCATCGGTATGATAAAAAGCTTTAATAACTTCTATTTGCTTTTCTATCTGACCCACAATTTTTCTTGCTACTTCTTCTTCTGTATGTATTACAACAGTAAATTTAGATACGTTTTCTATTTCAGATTTTGAAACATTTAAACTCTCTATATTTATATGACGCTTTAAAAATATTCCAGATATTCTATTCAGCAATCCTACGTTATTTTCTGAATAAACCGATATGGTAAATCTCTTTTTTTCCATCTTATCTATAATCAAAGATCTATTAATTATTTTAATCTTATATCTGAAACCGATGCTCCTGTTGGTATCATAGGAAAAACATTGTTTTCCTTTTCTACACATACTTCTAAAAAGTATGCTCCTTCTGTCTCAAACATTGTTTTTACTGCATCTGCTAAATCAGCACGTTCTGTTACTCTATTTGCTGGTATATTATACCCTTCTGCAATCTTAACAAAATCTGGATTTGTCATTTCAGTAGAGGCATATCTGTTTTCAAAAAATAGTTCTTGCCACTGACGTACCATTCCTAAAAACTCATTATTCAACACCAATATTTTAACACCAATATTGTTCTGAAATATAGTTCCTAATTCCTGTATCGTCATTTGGTATCCTCCATCTCCAATAACTGCAACTACATGTCTGTCTGGTGCTCCCATTTTTGCTCCAATAGCAGCAGGTAAAGCAAAGCCCATAGTTCCTAATCCGCCAGAGGTAACATTACTCTTACTTTTTACAAACTCTGCATAACGTATCGCCATCATTTGGTGCTGACCTACATCGGTAACAACTACAGCATCACCTTTAGTAACCTCATTAACATTACGGATTACTTCTCCCATGCTAATTCCGTCCTTTGTAGGATACAATTCTTCTTGTATTACACTTTCCTTTTCTATTTTATCATGAGCTTCAAATTCTTGTAACCATGATGCATGTGTATTTTTATTTACTTCTGGTAAAATGGCAGCTAAGGTGTTTTTTACGTTCCCCATTACAGCAACATCAGCTTTTACATTTTTACTAACCTCTGCTGGGTCTATTTCAAAATGAACAACTTTAGCTTGTTTAGCATATGTTGCTAAATTTCCTGTTACACGATCATCAAAACGCATTCCAATAGCAATTAACAAATCGCATTCGTTTGTTAACTTATTAGGTCCGTAGTTTCCATGCATACCAACCATACCCACATTTAAAGGATGAGCTGTTTCTAATGCAGACACTCCTAAGATTGTCCATGCAGCCGGTATTCCAGTTTTTTCTACAAAAGCTTTAAACTCTGCTTCTGCTTCACCTAGTATTACACCTTGTCCCCATACAATCATTGGTTTTTTTGCAGCATTAATTAAAGTAGCCGCGTCTTTTAATGATTGAGGTTCTGTTTTTGGTGTAGCCTTGTAACTACGAATACCTTTACATTTTTCATAACTAAAATCAATCTCAGCAAACTGAGCATCTTTAGTTATATCTACTAATACTGGCCCTGGTCTTCCGGACCTAGCAATATAAAATGCTTTAGCCATTACAGCAGGTATATCTTCTGCCTTTGTAATTTGTATATTCCACTTTGTTACAGGTGTAGAAATTCCTATAATATCTGTTTCCTGAAAAGCATCTGAACCTAATAAATGAGATGCTACCTGACCTGTAATACAAACCATTGGTGTAGAATCTATCTGTGCATCTGCAATACCTGTAACTAAATTTGTTGCTCCTGGCCCCGAAGTTGCAATCGCAACTCCTACTTTACCACTAGTACGCGCATAACCTTGAGCTGAGTGTGTTGCTCCTTGCTCATGGCGTGTTAAAATGTGCGTTAATTTATCTTGATATTTATATAGCTCATCATAAACAGGCATAATTGCCCCTCCAGGATAACCATAGATTAAATCTACACCTTCCTCTAAAAGACAACGAATTACTGCTTCTGCTCCCGTAATACGCTCTGTTTTTACAGTACTATTTTGCTGTTTTTTTAATGTGTCTGTATTCATCTTTTTAGCGTTATGCTTTTTAAAATAAGCAATTGACGTTTTTTTGCTAAATGTGTATCACTTTCAGCTTATTATTTTTAATATTTATCTGTAACACAACCTTCTGATGCCGAAGCAACAGATCTTGCATATTTAAATAATATTCCTTTTTTAAATTTTAATGGAGGGGCTTGCCATTCTGCTCTTCTTTTTTCCATTTCTTCATCCGCAATGTTTAAGTTTATAGAATTATTAATAGCATCAATGGTAATTATATCTCCTGTTTTTATCAAAGCAATTGCTCCTCCTACTTGTGCTTCTGGAGTTACGTGCCCTACAACAAAGCCGTGTGTACCACCAGAAAAACGACCATCTGTAATTAATGCTACAGATTTACCTAAACCAGCTCCCATAATCATAGAGGTAGGCTTTAACATTTCTGGCATTCCAGGCCCTCCTTTTGGTCCTACATAACGAATGACGACGACATTTCCTTTTTCTACTTCTCCATTAGAAATACCTTCATTTGCTTCAGGTTCGCTATCATATACTACCGCTTTCCCTTCAAACTTTAGCCCTTCTTTTCCTGATATTTTTGCAACTGCACCATCTTCAGCAAGATTTCCTTTTAGTATTTGAAGATTTCCTGATGATTTTAAAGCTTTATCTACGGTATATAATAAATCTTGATCCTCGAATTCCATTGCTTCAACATCTTTAAGGTTCTCTGCTAATGTCTTTCCAGTAACCGTCATACAATCTCCATGTAAAAACCCTTTTTCTAAAAGATATTTCATAATTTTTGGAGTTCCTCCTATACCATGAACATCTTCCATTAAGTATTTTCCTGATGGCTTTAAATCTCCTATAAGTGGTGTTCTATCACTAATACGCTGAAAATCTTCTAAAGTAAAATCAATATCAGCTGCATAAGCTATTGCCAAATAATGTAATACTGCATTTGTAGAACCTCCAAGTGCATTAACTAAAGTTATTGCATTTTCGATAGATTTTTTAGTAACTATATCTTTTGGTTTTAAATCTAGTTCTAAAAGATTTTTAATGGCATGCGCCGTTCTTTCTGTTTCAGAACTCTTACCAGAATCTACTGCTGGTATAGATGAATTATAAGGTAATGCCATTCCCATACACTCTATAGAAGATGCCATGGTATTAGCCGTATACATACCACCACAAGCTCCTGCGCCTGGGATAGATTTTTTTATAATTTCTTTATACTCAGCTTCATCAATCTCACCTGCTAATTTTTGACCTAAAGCCTCGAAAGCAGAAACAATATTTAATTTTTTTCCTTTATACTTTCCAGATGCTACACTACCACCATAAACCATAATAGAAGGTCTATTTAATCGTAACATAGCTATAATAGCTCCTGGCATATTTTTATCACATCCAACAACTCCAATTAATGCATCATAGGACATTCCATTAACTACAGTCTCCATAGAATCAGCTATAATATCTCTAGATGCCAAAGAATATTTCATTCCAGGTGTTCCCATAGAAATACCATCAGATACTCCAATAGTACCAAATGTTAATCCTATTTGCCCTGTTTCATTTACATGCTTTTTAATTTCCTGAGCAATCCCATTTAAGTGCATATTACACGGATTTCCATCATAGCCTGTACTACCAATAGCAATTTGGGCTTTTTTCATATCCTCATCTTTAAAACCAGTTGCATATAACATGGCCTGAGATGCAGGCTGTGAAGGATTCTGGGTAACCGTTTTACTGAATTTATTAAGTGCCATTAAATTATTTATTTCTATTCTTAAATTCTATTGAATATAATCTTTAATTCAAAGATAATTCTTTCAATATTGCTATATTTTTAACATTGTTTACTAGTACAAATCCAATTACACCAATAAAAGACTAAATAACTGAAAACCAATATTATAAACTCATATTTTTATCATATTCAATAATTAATATAACTCTTAAAAAAAGTAAGGATATTAACATTAAATAAAAAATCATGAAAAAGCCTGTATCAATTTTAATTTTGATACAGGCCTTACTATATTTTATATAAAGTTATGCATCATTTCCTTTAGGAGACGATAATGACTATAGAATATAAGTTTCTTGTTTTCACGGGTGTAATATTAGTAAAAAATATATTACTAGCAAAAAGTTGTTACTATTTTAATAAATATCACTCAAAAAATTACATTTATAATAATTTAAAAGATATTTTATCTCCATATTTCTTTTGAGATAGTATAGAAATAGCCTTTTCTGTTAACTGTAATATCCTGGGATACCCTCCTGTGGTTTGTGCATCTTTCATTAGAATTATTAATTTTCCAGAAGGAGTAAATTGTACCGTACCAGGCAATGTTGCCGATGTTAGCATAGATACATTATGCCCCTTAATTTTTTCATTTAATTGATATGCCATTCGGTTATTCTCTTTCGCTATCGTAAAACTTTTAAAAAACAACATTTCTAATTGCTTATCATCTAACTGATTAAACTCTGGGCCTTTATACACTTTCAACACCTTTTCATCTAAATACAAATGACTTTCTTTAACTTCTTTTCCTGCATCAAAAAAACTACATTTATCATATAAAATAACTGTTTCCTTTTCTACTAGAGAATTTGTTGTAATTGATTTATAATATGATACACTTCCTAACACCTTAGAAGACTTAAACCCTCCTTTAATTGCTAAATAAGCCCTTAATCCTCTTTGTAACTTACCATAAGAAAGCTTATCTCCTGCTTTTATATGATATACTTTATTATTCAAAAGCTGCTCTTCATTTACAGTTGCAGACATTTGAGCTCCTCCCAAACATATATATGTTTCTTCTTTAAATTCTAAAACAGGTCCTGTCATTGTTATTTCTAAAACGGCAGCTTCTCTATTATTTTCTAAAAGATTATTAATTGTAGTAACAGCATAAGAATCCATTACACCAGAAACTGGCACTCCCTTATCCCTATACCCAAACCGACCTAAATCTTGTACGGTAGTAAAAAAGCCTGTTTTTATAATCCTAAGCATCTATAAGTTGTTTCTCTATATTATAAATACCAACCTCTATTTCTATTTTACACAAATCATATTTTGCTTTAGAAACTTCATAAAACTGAATTTTATCTCCGACCGAAACAAAACATGGAGACTCTTTTTTTACATCAAAAATAGATATTGGACAATTTCCAATAATATTCCAACCTCCTGGAGACTCTTGAGGGTAAATGCCCGTTTGTTTACCTGCTAAACCAACCGCTCCTTTCATTACTTTTAAACGTGGAGTTTCTTTCCTAGGAATATCTAATCCTTTGTGTAAACCTCCCAAATACATAAAACCAGGTAAAAAACCAATACCATAAACGGTATAAATATGTTGTGTATGTAATTTAATAATATCCGAAACACTCAGCTTTAGTTCACTTGAAACATTTAACATATCTATTCCAAAACCCAAATCATAACAAACAGGTAACTTCCATAAAAACTTCTGCTTTAATTGTACCTCTTCTTTTGTTACATACCATACATTAATTAATTCTGAAAAACTTTTATATTCAATTATTTCATTTCTATTAATGATTGTTAATGAGTTATAAGCAATCACAAACTCCCAACTATTAGTTTTTAAATAATTCTCCAATAAGCATTTTTTAAATTGAAGTATATCATCTAAAATTAATTCATCTACTTTTTCTGGCCATTCAATTAAAACAGCATGTTCTCCAAAAGCTTTTATAGAAATAGAATAACGACTCACTTTTTAATGTAAATATTTTGTTTTGGTAATTCTTCTGATAAATATCTTAATATTTCTAAGGCAGATGAAGTATCTCCGTGTATACAGTAGGTTTCCGCTTTAATACCCACTAAAACATTATCAATAGTCCTTAAATGCCCATTAATAACCATAGAGGACACATGGCTTAATACATCTTCTGGTTTTTCTATTAATGCATTATTTAACTTTCTTGATACCAAACTTAAATCAAAATTATAGTTTCTATCTGCAAAAGCTTCTCTTTTAATTTTAAATCCATTTTCTAAAGCTATTTTCTCTAGTTTAGATTTTGGAGGTACGTATAAAAAAACAGTTTCTTTATATTTTTTTATAGCATCTAAAAAAACATTGGAAAGCTCTTCATTATACATCATATCATTATACAACGCTCCATGCGGTTTAATATGATGCAAAGAAATATCTTCTTTTTTTAATAAATTATCTAAAGATTGTAATTGATAAATTAAACTTTGCTTTAGTTCTTTATTAGTAATAACCATAGAAATTCTACCAAAATTATCTTTATCTGGATAAGATGGATGTGCACCAATTTTAACCTTATTCTCCTTTGCTAACTTAAGTGATTTCATCATTGTATACTCATCTCCAAAATGCCCTCCACAAGCAATAGAACAAGACGATATATAAGGGAATAAATTTGCTTCGTTTATATTTCCTTCCCCAACATCACAATTAATATCTATACATACTTTATCCATTATGTAAATATAACATCTTCACCAATAAAAAACTCTTACAAATTTAACTCCTTGTACTACAAAAATTATTTAAAATAATGCAGTTCATCTAAAAAATTGCAGTTCATCTAAAAGTAGTATGCTATTCAACGATCTTACATAATATTCGAAAAAATATAGGGTTATAATAGTCCCAAATTGAAACAAACCTACTTAAATGACATGTATAGAATGTAACAGAAATCTTAGCTATATAGACCACAAAAATTCCATGGACAACTATGGAGTAGAGTTGTGTGTTCAACACCAAACTCGTTTAGAAAAAGTAGTTAAGAAAAATAATACTCCCATAGAGGCTATAAAATTATATTATGGTCTTAAAAATGCAGGTGTAACCCCCATGTTAGAATGGTGGGATGGTAAAAAATCTATTGACTTAGCGATATCTAGAGTAAAATTAAATATTGAAATAGATACCGAATACAATATAATTACTCACAAACAAGCAATAAACGATTTAGAAGAAGCCATGCATTCTTTTAAAAACGGATTTACCACTATTAGAATTCCTAATGTTGTTATAAAATATTACCTAAGAGAAACAGTAAATAATATTTTAGGAATAATAGAAGGTTTAAAAGTAAATATAAAAGCTATATAATGTTTTACAAACCCCAAAAAACTAAGACATGAATATTAGTATTAACGATTCTGAGAAACCGTATTTAATTAGTATTGTAATTATTACATTACAAACATTTTCTTCTTTAATAGTTCTATTAAATACATTTGGTAATAGTCTCAATGTTTTATTAGGCATTCCAATATTTGTTTCTGGAATATTATCATGTATTGGTTCTTTTTTAATTTTAAAAGACGAGAATAAATTTGATAGTAGTAAAAAAATTGCGGCAGCCATTATTAATTTTGGAATGGCAATATTATTTTTTGGAATACTTATCCTTAATAGTTTAAATAATTAATAAATAATTATTTAACAACCTCTTTACCCCTTCCTATACTTCACTTTTTTCTATATAATTTTATTTTTCTTCTAGTAAAAAACAATTACACCATTGGGTTTAAGTACGATGTTATACATAATAAAGATAAGAGTATATACGATAACACTATAA
>CANLOV010000017.1 GCA_947492955.1 uncultured Cellulophaga sp.
CCAATAAATGAAAAAAACGAAAAAGTTTTTCCCTATATTTCCATAAAAATTCGCGGACTCCACATAGCGCTGCGTTACCATTAATTAAAATGAACTACACAAACGAGAAAATAATTGAACGTTTTGAATCAGGTGAAAATCTAAAATTTCTACTATTTTGGGGACATACTAAATCCGATTCAATAACTAAATCTTGTTTTAGTCAATGGTATGAATCAAAATTTGATGTTAATGGAGTTGAATATCAAACAGCCGAGCATTTTATGATGGCTGAAAAGGCTTTATTATTTAACGATAATGATATTTACCAACAAATAATCAAAAGTTCTAAAGCTGGTAAAGTAAAAGAACTTGGTAGACAAGTTAAGAATTTTAACCTACAGATTTGGGAAGAAAATAGATTTGAAATAGTTGTAAGAGGTAATTTTCATAAGTTTAGCCAAAATCCAAAATTATCAGAATTTTTAAGAAACACAAATGACCGAATCTTGGTTGAGGCAAGTCCTGTTGACAATATATGGGGAATTGGACTCGCTCAAAATAATGAAGATGCTGAAAATCCGTACTTTTGGAATGGACTAAATTTGCTTGGATATGCTTTAATGACAACAAGAGATATTCTGAATGAAATTGGTGAATTTAAAACTCTTGAAAATCCAATTTTACCACCCTGGTTAGCTTATCCTGAAATAGATAAATATAGCATTGGTTGGAGAATGGGATATGGAGAAACTCATATAATCGAATTAGGCAAATATTTAGACAATTTAAACGAATCTGAAAAGAAAATATACCAATTGACTTATCCTGCCAAGGGAGAATGGAAAGATTGGTATTCAAAATAAAAAACTAATGGTAACACTATATATAGCAAATAGGGCGATTTAAGTCGGTTCGAAAAGGCTGTGTTTGTTTACTATGTCGCCAAATCTTTTGATTTGGCTTTATAAATAAAAGATAAATCAAAATACAAAAGTTTGGCTTAGTTCTTAATCGAAAATAATCGCTTATCTTCTGCCCTAAATGCCATATATTTAACGTTAGTTTTCATGCTGATTTTCACGCTGAAAAATTGATTTAAACATTTAAAATTCAAACAACTGATAAATTATTCGTTGTAAAGTAATAGTTCTTTAAGTGACTTTCAGAAACAATTTTAAATTGAACGTAATAGAGAAAATATAACTCTCTAAAAACATAGAAATTCGTAAAAGAGTAAAATGCTTAACGAACTGAACTGTGAAAAAAATAGTTACAACGTTGAAAATCTTAACTGTGAGAATAACTAAACAGTATTGTTGGACAGAACGTTGCTTGGAAACATAAAACTATTGTAAAGTCATTGATAATTTAAGTTAAAAGGAAATAGCAATAACGTTGAAAATCGTAGCTGAGTATTGTTGAACAGAACGTTTCTAGGAAATGTAAAACTGTTATAAAATCATTGATAATTTAAATTAATAGGAAAAATCAAATCACAATCACACAAATGAAAAAATGAGTTGTAAAAAGTAGCACGGAAAATCACGAAAAACTAACAACGCATAAATTCAATTTTGGCTTGCCTCCTACTTCAAAGTTCTGTACTTTTAACTTACTTCAGTTTAAGGTCGAAACAAATCGGCTTATTTAACCAAAACTGAAATATATGCAAACCCGTTGGCAACAAGCAAAAATACTGATCTAAAATTAAAATGACGGAAATCAAAAAAATAAAAGAAGATTATTTTGATCTATTTATGGAACAGTTCCCTTCATTGAGTTCTGAAGCTAAAAAATTTACACGTTCTTGTTTAATTATAGAAAAGTATAACAAAAAAGAATTTCTATTTAAAGGTGGTGAGGTACAAAAAGAAATAGGGTATGTATGTCAAGGACTTTTAAGAAAGTTTTATGTTAACGAAAAGGGTAATGAAATAATTACAGGTTTTTCTAAAGAAAAAGAATATGCAACTGATTACCCTTCATTCTTGAGACAAAAACCTTCTAAATATAACCTACAATTTTTAGAACCATCAGTAATTATTAAAATGCCTTACAATAAACTTCAAGAAGCTTACCATATATACAAAGACAATGAAATGTATGGGAGATTAGCAGCCGAAAGTGTTTTAACAAGAGAAACAGACAGAGTTGAAAGCCTATTATTTGAAAGTGCAGAAGAAAGGTATTTAAATTTTTTAGCCCAAAATAAAAGCCTAACCAACAGAATCAGCTTAACACATTTAGCATCCTATTTAGGAATTGAAAGACAATCTTTAACTAGAATTCGAAGTAAGCTTGCTAAAAAATAGTTTTGTCACATAGGTGTCAGGTGCAAAATAGGAATATGTCACATTTTTGGGGTATAGATTATCAAATACTGTAAAGATGAAAACACAAATTTTAAAAAAAATAACATTTGTATTAATACTGTTATTATTTCTTGTAATCTCAAATGGTCAATTTTCAGTTTTTTTTGCCATTTGGATCTCCACAACTATGCTACTTTTTACAGTCCGTAAATTAAGTAGATGGAAAGGGTTTCTGGTGGCTTGGCTAGCTATAAGCATAGGATACTATATTGGCTTCGATGTAACTCCTTTACCTTTTATTATTCCAGTTATTATCGCAATAATCTTTAGTTTATTTGCCTCACTGCCCTATTTAATTGACTCGTTTTTTTCAAAAAATAGAAATTCATTTTTGAGTACGCTTATATTTCCGTGTTCCGCGGTATTAATTGAATTCTCATATCATCAATTTAATCTTTACGGAACTTGGGGACATTTTGCATACACTCAGCAAACACAAAATATTTTGTTGCAGTCTATCTCTGTTTTCGGGTTAGGTTATATCACGTTTTTGATTACTTGGTTTGCTTCTGTTGGCAATTGGATTTTCGAGCAAAGAAATGAACTCAAAAATGTAAAAAAAGGAATTTTAATTTATGGTACAGTTTTAGGTTTAACACTAATCTATGGAGGCTATAGAGTTAAGTTCCAAAAACCTAATTCTGAAACTATACGTATAGCTTCCATTTCTGCATTAGATAGTCTTAAAGTTTCTGTTAATGTACAAGGGTTGAAAAACAAAGAGACTGAAAATAATGTAAAAATTGAAACTAGAAAAAACACATCAAAATTAAATCAAAATTTATTTGATAGAAGCATCAAAGAAGCAAAAGCTGGAGCAAAAATAGTTTTTTGGGCAGAAGGTAATGGTGTAATATTAAAAGAAGATGAAACTGAATTGTATGAAAAAGCAAGTAAAACAGCTTTAGAACAAAATATCTATTTAGGTATAGGTATAGCAGTAATAGACCCAACTAATAATAAATTTCTTGAAAATAAATTTGTTTTATTTGATCAAACTGGTAAAAAAACTATTGACTATTGGAAAAACATAGCAGTGCCTGGTGGAGAATCTGAAGTTAGCAATATGATAAACACTGGAATTCTAAAAACAAAAACGCCTTATGGGACAGTTGCCTCTGCTATTTGTTTTGATTTAGATTTCCCCAATTTTTTAAAACAGGCAAAAGGCTCAGATATTCTACTAGCTCCAAGTAATGACTGGAAAAAAATTGACCCTCTGCATACAGATATGGCTAAGTTTAGAGCTATAGAACAAGGTTTCAATTTGATTAGACAAACCAGTTTTGGTTTATCTCAAGGATCAGATTATACTGGAAAAGTAATTAGCGAAATGGATCATTTTTCTGATAATGGTAAAATACTCATTACACAACTACCAACAAAAGGAATTAAAACTATCTATTCTATAATAGGCGATACTTTTATTATTTTTTGTCTGCTGTTGCTTATTATGATTATAACAGTTCTTAAAAGAAAAAACAGGAAATATAGAGTAGTCGATTGAGAACGAACGGGTAATAAAAGCCAGTTGCCAACACGGTATAAAAAACATAGGGCGGGTTAAGATTCTTCAAAAGGTTTTTGTTTTTTTTGCTAAGTCCGCTAAATATAAAATTTTGACATTTATCTGAAAAATAAAAACAAAATATTTATATTTAGCTAAGTAATAAACCGAAACGTCAGTGCTTATCAACTGCCCTACGATTTCTTATACTTAACGATGAATTGCATTCTCCTACGTCGACCCAATAGGCTACATCTCGTTTCTCTCGATTCTCGCCCATTGGGAAAATACAATTCATCGCAGCGCTATGTCAGATTACATATGGCAGTAGGATAAGAGAACTCTTGCCAAATACGACGCTTAACGGAAGAAAATAACGCAACACATCAAGTCCCTATATGTAATCTGGTCGCCAATTTTTATTCCCAATACATAAAAAAAACGAAAAAGTTTTTTCCTATATTTCCATAAAAATTCGCGGACTCCACATAGCGCAGCGTTAGCTGTAATTTAAATCAACCTTTATGATAAGAATTCTAATTTTCACACTATTATTTTCAAACTTAGTTATAAGTCAGGTAGATTCCGAAATCAAATATTTTAAAGATAAATATGGTCGGACAGAGGCTGAAAGTGGACCATACATGCTTGAAATAAAAAAGATAAATGATAGCGTTACTACTCATGTTTTTACAAAAACAAAAAATAGTCAGAAAATCTGGACTAAATCGTACCTGGGCAAACAACCATATGGACTATGGACTAGATATGATAAAAAAGGTAAAATTGAATCAACTAGAGACTATAATTTCACTCTAAAATATGGAGAATTTATTCCCGAAAATGCTATCAAATATTCGGAATTAGGAATACCTATTCAATCGGACTCCAATAACAAAAAAATTCAGCAGCACATAGTAAAACATTTCAGATATCCCGAGGTAGCACAAGAAAATGGAATTCAAGGAAAAGTAACCGTTCAATTTACGATAGACGAGAATGGAAAAATTGATAACCTAAGAATTCTAGAAGGGGCTGATATATCCCTAGATACTGAATGTTTTACAATAATGAATTCTTTAAAGGAATTAGAACCATATAAAAAGGATGGACAAACTGTTTTGGTCTACAAAACAATGCCTATTACATTTAAACTGCAATAAAAACTACAACTAACAATGACTATAATTAATACGGGTTCTGGGGCTTAACGCTAAGTTTAGGTATATTGATAATGTCCGCCAAATCTTTTGGATTTGGCTTTTAAAACAGAAAAAATAAAAACAAACAAAAAGATTCGGCTAATCGCTTAAACGGAAACAAAAGCCCACTTTTATTCCCGTACTAATCATAGCCGAGACCGATGAATTGCATTCTACTACGTCGACCCAATAGGCTACATCTCGTTCCTCTCGATTTTCGCCCATTGAGAAAATGCAATTCATCGCAGCGCTATGTCAGATTACATATGGCCGTAGGATAAGAGAACTCTTGCCAAACACGACGCTTAACGGAAGAAAATAACGTAACACATCATGTCCTTACATGTAATTTGGTCGCCAAGTATTATTCCCAATACAGCAAAAAACAAAAAGTTTTTTCTTATATTTCCATAAAAATTCGCGGACCCCACATAGCACTTCGTTGTACAACTTACTGAAAATGAAAACTCTAGATTTAATATTATTTGTAATGTTTTTTTCGAGCATTTCGATTTTTGCTCAGGATTCAACAGTAATCAAAAATAATTACGAAAAGGACACTATTCGAAAAAGTAAGTTCAATTACATAAAGCCGAAAAACGGAATTAAGCCTATTAATCCAGATTACGGAGTTGACAGAGAGCCTACATTTAAAAAATGTAGCACCATTAAATCTTCGGATGGAAGGCGAAATTGTTTTAGTAAAATCTTTTATGGGCGTTTAAAAAGAAAAATAAGGCATAACAGTTCGTTATTGGACAAACAACCTATTGAAATGCTAGTTCAATTCACAATATCAAAGACAGGAGAATTAAAAGACATTAAATTTTTAAAAAGTAATGACACAAAGGGAAAGTATGAAAAACAGATTATAAAATTTATTGAAGAACTTCCACCAATAGAACCTGGGTTAAAAAAAGGACAACCTGTAAATATTCCTTTCTCTTTCCCTATAAAGTTCTCTTAATAGTAGTAATTTATGCAACAAAATCTATAAACAATATAGGCTTCTCTCCTATTTGAGTGGTTTGTGTATTTTTATGAAGTCCACAATTTTTTTGGATTTTGCTCTGGACAAGAAAAAAATAAACCAAAACAAAAAGATTTCGCTATTTCCGTGGCGGAAAACAAACTATAATTGGCTCTCGTGCTGTTCATTGCTCAACCGATGAATTGCATTCGCCTACGTCGACCCAATAGGCTACATCTCGTTCCTCTCGATTCTCGCCATTGGGAAAATGCAATTTATCGCAGCGCTATGTCAGATTACATATGGCCGTAGGATAAGAGAACTCTTGCCAAACACGACGCTTAACGGAAGAAAATAACGCAACACATCATGTCCCTATATGTAATCTGGTCGCCAATTTTTATTCCCAATAAATGAAAAAAACTAAAAAGTTTTTTCCTATATTTCCATAAAAATTCGCGGACTCCACATAGCGCTGCGTTAGCCATAATTTAAAAACTGAGACGAGAAATGACAAAAAAAGAATACGCAAAACATTTGGCTGAAATTATTAATGATGATATTGATATTGACTCTAATGATTTGCGTTGTCAATTTTATGGATATTTTCAATCTTTTATGCCTTATGGAAATGGACTTGAAAAAGTTTTTGAACCTATCACAAACGGAGATTTATATTTTGAGAGATTAATTAAAATATTTAGTGCAACTGAAGAAAGATTTAATAATTTATCGAAAGAAGGAAAATCACCAGGTTATTTTTGTCCAAATCCAGAAAAAAACGAAGAGTTACTAATATTAAACGGTAAGAAATACATAGAGAACTTAAAATTATTCTCTGAAATTGTTTCCGACAAAGAGTTTATAAATACAATATCGGGAATTAAAACTGTCGAGATAACAGACTCTGACAAAAGAACTAATGAAAATGATACTAATACAATAGTTTATGAATCAATATCAGACTGGTTTATAGACAATACTAATTTTGACTCAATTATTGAAGTATTGGATGAAGCATATTATTCAATCAATTGTGACTATAATCTCTCTCATTATTTTCAACATCCAAGTTATGAACATAAACTAAAAATTGACTTATTCGCCCCTTATTTTGAAATTTGGAAAATGGGTTATTATTGTTGGTTTGATGAAGGTAAATTAATTATCGGAAAATAAAAACTATGCCTAACAAGGGCTATAATTAATACGGGGTTTGGTGTTTAATCCAAAGTTTAGTGTATTTTATAGAGTCCGCCAAATCTTTTGATTTGGCTTAATGCTTAATCGAAAATAACCGTTTATTTTCTACCCTAAATGTAATATATTTAACGTTAGCCAACATTTTGATGAAACTCTACAAAATATTAGTCATTCTATTTTTTACTATAATTTTTGGTTGTCAAAATGACCAAAATCTTGATGGAAATTATTCAATTTGTTTTAACGGAGAATACTCCGAGGTTTACTTTAAAAAAGACTCGATGAGTATGGCATCGAATAGTGAATGGGTATCGTTATCTGAATGGAGAAAAATAGAAGTTAAAAATGATACTCTTTACCTTGAAACGTTGGGAGAATGGAGGGACTCCGCAACAGCAGAGATAAAATATATTGGACGAAACAAAATCGAATTGAAGCTTTTGGAGGCGAAAAGGAGTATTAATCTGGAGCCAATTAATGAAAGTCTAAATTTTGAAAAGCCAAAAGAACTCTGGAATGGATTTATTAAACGACTGAATTCTAGTAATTGTGAATAAAAAACGTTGGCTAACAAAACCTAAACGTAATGCGGGGTTTTTGGGCTAAGTCGAAAGGTCTGTGTATATTTATTGTGTCGCTAAATTTGTTGGATTTAGCTTTGGATAAAACAAAAAACAAATCAAAACCAAAAGCTTTAGCTTCGTGCTACGGCGGAAACATAACGTTTCCTTGCCTTCCGCACTACGTTTAGCTCAAGCGTAGTAAAACATTAGGATAGAAACCAAATGAGACAAACCCGAAAAGAAACTGCTTGGAAAAAAAACCGAAAATTTGGAGATGTTAAAGGCGGTCGAAAAAGACCCAAACTTGCTAATAACATTTTCAACCGAAAGCACAACTTTTTAACACCGAGTAAAAACGATGAAACACCAATATTTATAGTGGATAATTCCTCAAGAGATTTATATTTTCCCGTAACAGTTGACGAAATAAAAGAGTTTCTAAATAAACTACCTTCTGAACATACCGAAAATCTGACTCATATATGGTTAAGAAAAATGACCAACAAAGAATATGAAAAAGAAGGAAGTTTTCAAGGTTGTTTTATTTGTGGTAGCGGAGTGAATTTAATTGTGCTTTATCCATTTCCGACTGATTTAAAAATGGAATTTGGAAATAAAAAGCCATCTAATAAAACTTTGAAATGGTATTCTGCATTTGAGCCTGAATTAATTCACTCGAAAGGAAATTGGACTTTAAAATGGACTGAGGAAAAAATTAAGAGATATTATTTAGAAGGATTACTTCTTCACGAAATTGGACACCAAATGGATAGTGTTTATCAACGATATTGGAGTCCTAATTACAAAAAACAGCGAGCAGAAAATTACGCTGATAATTTTGCTTATTATTGGGGAAATGAAGTTAGAGATGAAATTGAATAAAAACGATTTTACAACACTATATATAGCAAATAGGGCGGTTTAAGTCGGTTCGAAAAGTCTGTGTTTCTTTACTATGTCGCCAAATCTTTTGATTTGGCTTTATAAAGAAAAAGATAAATCAAAATGCAAAAGTTTGGCTTAGTGCTTAATCGAAAGTAAATGTTTATCTTCTGCCCTAAATGCCATACATTTAACGTTAGGCATAATTAGTGAAACACCTGAAATGAAATATTTGTTATTCCTAGTTTTATTATTATTAACTAATTGCTCAAGTAAAATGAATATCCAATCTATACCTTACAACAATCAACTAAAGAAAGTAGAACTTTTAGACATTATATTTAATACTATTTCACTAGAAGAGATTCCCGTACCATACTTTAAAGATTACTCTCATCATAAAAGTGTGACAGCAAGAAACTATAAATCTTACGACACAATGGGATTTAGAGATACTTTATTAAAGCACTTATCAAAAAACTTAGAGAGTACAGTTCTTAAACTAATTATCATTACACCAAAAGGCGAGAAGTCACATTATGATGTTTTCGCTTATTTATCTGATAAAAGAATAATTGGGTTGTATTTAGAGGATAAAGGAAACTTCAAGTTATGGATGGATATAATCTTTAAAGACCAATATCAAAAACTTGAAGAATATAGAAACAACGGTCAATTTGAAAGACAACCTGAACTTAATCATAACCCACAATTTATGCTTACCCTAGGAAAAGGGCAGTTTTCACAAAAATGGGTAAACTCTGGAATGTTGATAGATGAAAAACCTTATAAAAATACTGGAGCTTATTTATATAAAAATGCACCTAAACAATACAATGAAGCAAAAATTGCCAAAGAAAAGCAGAACTATATAAAAAAATATATTAACACTACGCATAGCTCAAATATAAACAAAGCTCTTTTGAAAAAGTTATTTGATGAATTTATTAGAGCCAAAAAAATCAAGCCAAATCCGTCAAAGAATAATGAACAGGTATATGAAGAGTTTGAAACATTATCAGGCTATGCATTCCCTGAAGAATTAAAACTATTACTCAGTTTACATAACGGAATTGAAAATACAGGATTTTTGACTGCTGAACAAATACTTGACGAATGGAACAACTGGAAAGAAATTTATGATAGCCTTGATTGGATGTTAATTGATTTAACAGGAAATACTCATCCAGACGGAAGAAAAACAATAGGAATTTACACCAATCCATATTGGATTCCCTTTTTAAGTACAGGTAGTGGAAACTTTATTGCGATAGATTATGCACCTGGAAGTAAAGGTACATCAGGACAAGTAATTGCCTTTGGAGCAGATGAAACTAAAATTCGTTTTATAACTAATAATCTAGAAGATTTTTTTAGAAAATTGATAGATGAAAAAGATGTTTTGAATAATGGATTCTGAGAGTAACTATGCTTAACACGGTGTATAAGTAATAGCGGTTTAAGTGATAAAAACGAAAGTATAAACATAAAATAAAGGTCAGCACAAAACTGAAAAGTTAGTGAGTATAAATCCGCAACTACTCATACACGTGACCGATGAATTGCATTCTCCTACGTCGACCCAATAGGCTACATCTCGTTCCTCTCGATTCCCGCCCATTGGGAAAATACAATTCATCGCAGCACTATATCAGATTACATATGGCCGTAGGATAAGAGAATATTTGCCTAACACGACGCTTAACGTAAGAAAATAACGCAACACATCATGTCACTATATGTAATCTGGTCGCCAATTTTTATTCCCAATAAATGAAAAAAACGAAAAAGTTTTTTCCTATATTTCCATAAAAATTCGCGGACTCCACATAGCGCTGTGTTGTAACACATTAAAACAAATGAAAATTTTAATAATAACATTTCTTAATTTGACAACTTTCTTTGCTTACTCCGAACAAGAAAACTTTGAAACTAAACTTGATTCTCTAGCTGAAATTATTGATTTTGATTATAAAACAGGAGAGTTGAAAAATGAGAAAAATCTATTTAAGAAAATTGCATTCGAAATATTAAAATCCGAGCCTAAAGAAATTAGCATCGAGGCGCATACAGATTCCCGTGGAAAGATGGAAGATAATATTGTACTTTCAAAAAAAGTAGCTGAAAGTGTAAAAATATTACTGATTGAATTTGGAATTAGCTCTGAGTTCATAATAACAAAAGGTTGGGTAGAATCTAGACCTAGAGGGTGTATTATCGACCCTCGAAAAAATCGAGATTGGAATAGAAGAATTGAAATTATTTTAAGATAAACGTGTTACAACAATGGCTATAAGTAATTGCTTGTTCTCGCCTACTTCTGAAAATCCTCGCGGATTTTCAGTTTGGTGTATACTTGCAATGTTAACCGCTAAACCACGCAACTACTCATAGCCGCTGCGATGAATTGCATTCTCCTACGTCGACCCAATAGGCTACATCTCGTTCCTCTCGATTCCCGCCCATTGGGAAAATGCAATTCATCGCAGCGCTATGTCAGATTACATATGGCCGTAGGATAAGAGAATATTTGCCAAACACGACGCTTAACGGAAGAAAATAACGCAACACATCATGTCCCGATATGTAATCTAATCACCAATTTTTATTCCCAATACAGCAAAAAAACAAAAAAGTTTTTCCTTATATTTCCATAAAAATTCGCAGACTCCACATAGCGCTGCGTTACCCAACATTTGAAAAAAGCTACTTATGAAAAAAATATTGTTACTGATTTTAATAATATCTACCAATGCTTTCGGACAAAAGAAAGTCGGAAATGATGTTTTTAAAATGGAGCTTTTAAAAATGTCTGACAATATTCAAGGAGACCAAAATAACTACTATTCAGATTTAACAGAGCGTTCAATGTTCTCAAAAAAAGATTCTCTAAATTATGGCTTCTTAAATTCAAAAGGGGAAACTTTTATAAAAGCAAAATACACTTACGCTTCTGACTTTTTCAATGGTAAATCAAACATAATAATCGATTCCATCCCTGGAATTTTACTTAAAGATGGCTCGGAGAAATTGTTTCCGCAATACGATGCAACTTATTGGTACAAGGATAATTTAGGAGTTGCTATAAAAGACAAAAAGTATGGTTTTATAAAAAAAAATGGAGATATAATCATTCCATTGAAATATGAAGATGCTTTTCCTTTCTATAATGCTTATGCTTCAATAAAATCAAATGACAAATGGAATTATATTAACGCACAAGGGCAAATCATTTTTTCTGATAGCTTGATTTTTAATTATCGACCAATAATTGACAATAAAGCTGTCTTTATGGTTTCTGGAAATGAAGTAGAAAAAAGAAAAAGAATGCACTCTGAAGATAGAACTGGAAGTCAAGTTTTTGTCGAGTATCTAAACCAGATTAAAAAACTACAGTTAAAAGAAGGTTTAATTAACATAAATGGAAAAATCATTATTGAACCTATTTATGATGAAATTTCAGGTTATTTTATAAACGGTTTTATGCGTGTTAGAAACAATAGAAAGGCTGGAATAGTGAATGAAAACGGAGAAGTAGTTATTCCAATAGAATACGATAATGTATTAGATTATAAAAACGGAATGTTTACTGCTGAAAAAAATAATAAATGGGGAATTATTGACACTGAAAACGAAGTAATCATTCCTTTTGAATACGGGCGAATTAGACATTTTGAAAATGATTTAGCACTCATAACTAACAAAGGAACAGGATACATTAATAAGGAAAAACAAATTGTTATTGAACCACAAAACAGTTTTAATTTATCTGGAGATTTTTACAATGGTTTAGCTCTTGTGAAAAAAGATAATAAGTATGGTTTCATTAATAAAGAAAACAAAATTATTATTCCAATTATTTATGACAATGCACTTCCATTCAAAGACAAAAAAACAATTGTACTGAAAGACGGAATTTCCTATTTCATAAATCAAAAAGGTAAAATGATTAAACGAATTTCAAAACCATATTTGTGGACTGAAAGAGATGAATTAATAAGATTTGCGGAATAAAAATGTTGGGTAACACCGTATATAATTTATTGCTAGTTCTAGGCTACTTACGAAAATCCTCGCGGATTTTCTATTCTGTTTTTATTTGCTAAGTTAGGTGCTTAAATCACGCAAAAAACCATATACAATCACGATGAATTGCATTCTCCTACGTCGACCCAATAGGTTACATCTCGTTCCTCTCGATTCCCTCCCATTGGGAAAATGCAATTCATCGCAGCGCTATGTCAGATTACATATGGCCGTAGGATAAGAGAACTCTTGCCAAACACGATGCTTAACGGAAGAATTTTTAGACTAAATTTGGATTTAAAAATTTGACGTTAGCGAGATTAAAACCAAATCAACAACAATACTTAATGAATAATAACCTTGGATATATTTAGCCTTTTATGAAAAATCTATTAAAATATTCTACCTTTTTTGGACTAATAGCTATTATAATTATTGTTCTAATTTATTTATACACGCCAAATACAAGAGGAAGTGATGCAATTGGAAATGGTATTGTAGATGGATACAATACTATTGGATTTCTAATATTTATTATTCCATATTCACTTATAATTATATTTTCGTTTTACAAATTTCTAAGTAATCAATCTGCTTTTGAAAATAAATCCATTTGGACTATTATTCATATTATTCCATTCTTATTTGCTGTCTGGTATTTAGTTGGGAATTATATTTTACAACCTATTCTAGATGCCATACAAAATTGATTGTCAATAAAAAATAACTACCGCCAACACCGTATAAAATTAATTGCTGGGTTTACCCAATTTACAAAAGTCCTCTCAGAATTTCTATCTGTGATTTATTTAATTTAGGGCTTAAAACACGCAACTAATCTTATACATGTCCGATGAATTGCATTCTCCTACATCGACCCAATAGACTACATCTCGTTCCTCTCGATTCTCGCCCATTAGGGAAATGCAATTCATCGCAGCGCTATGTCAGATTACATATGGCCGTAGGATAAGAGAACTCTTGTCTAACACGACGCTTAACGGAAGAAAATAACGCAACACATCATGTCCCGATATGTAATCTAGTCGCCAATTTTTATTCCCAATACAGCAAAAAAACAAAAAAGTTTTTCCTTATATTTCCATAAAAATTCGCAGACTTCATATAGCACTGCGTTAGCTAACATTTAATACCAGAATTAATTGAAAAACATTAAACCGATTCTAACTATAGATGAAATTGGCGGACTGAGGTTTTACTTTGGAATATTATTGGGTATTGGCTATGGGTTCATTGTAAATATTTGGTTCAGATTATTGGATTATGCCTTTTTTATAGTCTTTGACATGCTTAACCATTATAGCATAGCTTTGGACGGTTTTTTGATAAGTCCATATAACTCAATTTTGATAGGGTTAACTTCAGCATCTCTTGGCTTTTGTTTTACAATGTATTTTTGGACGAGCAAACCTTTTTCAAGGAGTAAAAAAATAAGATTTAAAAATAGAATAGCACAAACTAATTCTATTTTCATTTTTATGTTAGTATTGTTTGTGTTTTCAAAATATCTGACATTCAGTACTTCCATTAGACATGAAGGATTTGGAATAGACTTAAAGGAAAGTTTTGGGTATTTACCTTTTCTTCTTCCCATTTTTATTTTTTTGTTTAATTGGAAAACCATTTCTCGAATGTATAAATCTGGAAAGTATATTTTGCTTTCACTTGTATTAGTGATGATATTTGGAATAATATTTAGTAGTCATAATATATTACACACTTGGGTGACTGGTATTAGTGTAAGTGAAACTAAAGAGAGAATTGAATATATGAATGAGGAATCAAAATTGATTTCTGAGAAAATATTAGGTAAATGGACTGATGAATTATGGCTTGGTATTGAGAATTCAAATATACCTCTTCCTCTAGCACGAATTTCGGACCATGACTCAATTTGGCCTCCTTATTATTAAATATCCAATAACCAAATCAAACATTTCTTTTTAGGAATTGATTCAACATCTTATATTTTAGAAAAACGAGATAATATCATTACCTTGAAAAGCCTAAGAACCGCCTTAATAGGCTATCAGAAAAAATGGCGAATATTAAGTATATCGGATACAAATATATTAATTGAAAGAGGATATAATAAACATGACCGAAACTGGATTGATGGAATTGACACTCTTAAACTAATAAAAAAACGTTAGCTGACACAACCTATAAACAATACGGGTTTCGGGCTTAAACAAAAGGGTTGTATATATTGATAAAGTCTGCCAAATCTTTAATTTGGCTTTTAAAAAGAAATATCTCAGTTAAAGTTATAAGTACAATATATTTATTAATATTGTATGAAACATTACAAACAATTAATATTTAAATCTAAAAAAATAGTATAAAATAGAGATAAATATTATAACTTTAACTTTATTTCATACTATTTTTTCCTAAATCAAAATTATCATGATTGGCCAATCCTATAATATTTAAAGCCAATTTTTTCAAGTTTTTCTTTATTTAACAGTCTTCTCCCATCAAATATAAATGCTGGTTTCAACATTTCATCATAAATAGCCTCCCAATCATATGTCTTAAATTCATCCCATTCAGTCATAATAGCTATAGCATGTGAACCACTTATATTATCCATATAATTTTTAGACACACTAAGCAAATCTCTATTTTCTTCAGGTTTTCTTGTATTTAAGTAATCAAGATCTCTATATATTATTCTTTCAGAAACCTGTGGATCATATACCGTAATTTGGGCTCTCTCATCCAATAAAGCATCAGCTACATAAATAGATGCAGATTCTCGCGTGTCATTAGTATCTTTTTTAAAAGCCCATCCGAAAAATGCTATTTTTTTTCCAGACACTGTATTATACAATGTAGTTATAATATTTTCTGCAAATCTCTTTTTTTGATAATCATTCATTATAATTACTTGCTCCCAATAATCTGCTACTTCGGGCAAACCAAAACTTTTTGCTATGTAAACTAAATTTAAAATATCTTTCTGAAAGCATGACCCACCAAAACCAACAGAAGAATTTAGAAATTTTGAACCTATTCTAGAATCATAACCTATTGCTTTTGAAACCTCTTCAACGTTTGCATCTGTTTTTTCACATAATGCAGAAATAGAATTAATAGATGATACTCTTTGCGCTAAAAACGCATTAGCAACAAGCTTGGAAAGTTCTGATGACCATACATTAGTCTGTAAAATACGCTCTTTGGGTAACCAATTTTCATATATAGAACTTAAAATATTTTTAGCTTCCTTTCCCTCTGATGTTTCATCTCCTCCAATTAATACTCTATCTGCATTAAGCAAATCTTCAATAGCTGTACCTTCTGCTAAGAATTCTGGATTAGATAAAATCTCAAAATTGACACCATTTCCAGTATTCTCTAATATATTTTTTATTGCCTCAGCAGTTCTGACTGGTAATGTTGATTTTTCAACTACAATTTTATCACTTTTGGCAACCTTAGCTATGTTTCTAGCACACAATTCTATAAATTTTAAATCTGCTGCTTGCCCCTTACCTTTGCCATATGTTTTTGTAGGAGTATTAACTGATATAAAAATAATTTCTGCTTCTTCAATTGACTTATCAACTTCTGTAGAAAAGAATAAATTTTTACCTCTAGTTGCTTGAATAATCTCTTTTAATCCTGGTTCATATATCGGTAAATTATCTAAATTTGAATCATTCCATTGGGCAATTCGCTCTTCATTTATATCGACAACTGTTACTTCTATATGTGGACATTGGTTTGCTATTACAGACATAGTAGGTCCCCCTACATAACCAGCTCCGATACAACAAATTTTTGTGATTTTTTTCATGGTATTATTTCTAATTATATTGTGACAAAGGTTGTTAAATGATTTTATCTAACTATTATAAATTAGATAAAAAGGTTATAAAATTAGATAAGCTGAACGAAAATAATTTCATATCACCCATGTAAAATTTAATGAATGAAAATAAATATATCAATTTACAAAAAATGACAACAATTATAAAAATTCTTGTTTTTTGTTAATTCAGTAATATTATTTCAACATCTCCTTTTAATCTATATATTTTTTTGACAAAAATAGTGAGTTTAATTATTGATTTGCAATAAAAACCATACATTTTTAAAACCTTTGATACATTCTTTTAATTAAATTACACTATCACAAAATCATAACTCTAATTACCAAATTTTATTACATACAAAATAATCAACTCAATCTAATTACAAAAAACAAATGGCTTAACGAGTAAATCTTCTCAATAGACATTAACATCTTTGTATTATATAATATTTGGTTATCCCTATAATCAAGGAGTTCTTTTATAATTTAAACTAAAGTTGGCTATACGGGAATCATAAGCTATTACTTTAATAAGAAATTATCATTTTATTTCTTAGAATAATCCATATACTCATCAGTCATTTAATTACATATATTTCCTATTCCATGACTCTAAGACACTACAAACATAAAGTACTTAGTCTAATAACGCTTACCTAGCTCAAGAAACCTCACTTTTAATTCCTTAAAACTCTTCTCTATTAATTCTTTCTTTACAATAGCACCAACATTCAGTAAAGAACAAATTTACAAACATATAATCTTTACTAATTGTTACTTTTCAATACATATACCCATTGGACATTTAGGCTATATTAATTTTTAGCTTATTGACATTTCTATTGTATATAAACTTATTTATGTATTGAATCAAAGTCAAAGCAGTTGTTTTACTAAGTATTCTAGTTTTGTACCCCTCGAAAGATTTCGCATAATTATTACGAATCATAAACTGGTCTCATAATTGAAAAAACAAAGTTTCTATTCTTTTTCTAGATTTCAAAAATATAAATGGTTGTCTTATAATTCTTATGTTTTATTCTCATTGGAGTTTCTAATTTAATATTACACTTTTGAAATAAACCTAGTTGATAATCAGTAGTTAAATAACCTTTATCTACTAATAGAGTTCAGTCAGACATTTGATTTTTAATATCTTTTAGATAATGAATATCATGGACTTATGCTTTTGAAAAATCAAAACTTGAAATGATACCATTTACAGAACAAACAGCGTATAATCTATATCCATAATATCTAGTTGCTTGGCTCACACAGTAACCTTTGTCAGGACTGGTTTCAAAATTAGATTTACAAATGGTTCTTCTAGAAGATCTTGATAATTTATATACTTCAAGAGACATACTATCGATGACAAAATAATCTTCAAATTCTAAAAAATTTGAAGATTATTTTTGACGAACTCTTTCATGAAACTCAAAGAGTTTACGTTTTCTATGATTGTAAACAGAACGTTCTATTCTTTACTTTAACTCTTCAGGTAAAACTCTAAATAATTGGCATTCACTATCAAAATTTATATATTTAGAAGTTAAATTAATAGCAACCAATTCTTTATCTGATAATTTAGGCTTTCTTATTTAAAATAAATAATTAGATGGAATATCTAACTTGTTTAATACTTCGAGGATTTTATCGTAATTTTCTTGGAAGTTATGCATGTTCAATTGTTGTGTGGCAAGTATAATTTACTGTTTTAATAACAGTTTGCACAACTTTTTCTAAATACACAACGGCTTATATATATTCTTTTAAACATCTCTAAATAATATAAAATGATACTTAACACTCAAAATTATGTAAATCATTAAGACAAGAAATTACATCAGTATTTACTTTTTATCCTACAACAAAAAAAAAAGGAAGTTTTTTTTAGAAGCCAAAGTAAGATAGCTTCAACTATTTTTATGGCTAATAAATCTTATTTTTTCACAAAAAAGCCTCCTAAACACCACTTACAATGTATTTCATCGAAAAAAATAGCTTTTCAACAAAAAAATAAATATCATTGTAGTCCCAAAGCTTACATAAACACAAAAAACCTTTTGATGAAAAAAATTAATTTATTATTCTTATCCTTCTTCATTATATTAAACAATAATTCATGTTCCAAAGATGGAGAAAATTTTTTTAATTTAGTAACAGAAGAAATTGCTACCACGCCTAATTCCACTAAAGATATAGAAAACAACACATTAACAATAAATGAAGATGAAAGCATAACTATAGATTTTTCTAAAGATGATACCTTAAACAAATCTTCAACATTAAAAAATATTACTCAACCTAAAAACGGTAAAGCTATAATAAAAGAAGAAAGTATTATATATACTCCTGAGTTTGATTTCAGTGGAGAGGATATATTTAACTACACCATAAACACAGAAGACTCTGAAGGAATAACTGAACAAGTAAACACTTTAAACATATATATAAAATCATCAAAAGATGCTATTGATGATAATGTAAAGACATCTTTTGAGACTGAAATTATTATTTTCCCTTTAAAGAACGATACTTTTAACAAAGAGTCAAATATTAGTATATCATCAATTGAACCTGCAAATCTGGGAATTGCTTCCATTAAAAATGATAATAGTATAATTTATACCCCTAATAAAGGTGAAGTAGGTTTCGATACTATTCATTATACTACTCAAATTATACACTCTAATAATATTATTACTACAGAAACAGCTTCTATAAATATTACAATAGAAAACAATAATAACAATATTAATTCTAATGTATTATATTGGAAAAACCTTTTTGACAAAGAATGGATTGACAATGACAATCAAATAGATTTTGATGATGCCATTAGACTTTCTAAAAGTAAAAACTTAAATCAAGAATATTACTTTTTAGGCTATTATATTGATGGACTAGTTAAAATGTGGCAAGCTAGTGGTGATGATAAATATTTAGATTCTGCATTACAGTTAATAAATCAAACAATAAACGATGCTTCTAATGTTGATCAAACCTATAAAGGATGGCCTAATTCTGAAAATAATGGCCACCCATTATGGGATAGTTTCTATTGGAGACATGTTGCTACCTTATTAAGAATAATGTATAAATCTCCAAATTTAAGATCAAATAGAATATACCAAGAAGAATATGACAAATTACTTTCATTTACAGAAAAAAACATATGGAATAGATATGATTTAAAAAGAAATGAAAACATATACAGAATAAACACTCATATGACATCGCATTGGGCAAGAATAGCAATGGAATTATACATAATAACTAACAAAGTCAAGTACAAAGAAGTTTTTGATAATATATCATTTAAAAATATACCTAATAGAGGATCTAGCTTAAGAAATCAACTAAAAAATAACCCTAATCAACCCTCTGCTTATATTTGGAACCTAGATTGGAATGGAAGTCAAATACAAGATACTAGTCATGCTGGGGCTATTATTAGCTTTTGGGTAGAAGCATACGACAATAATATGTATTGGAATAATGACGATATTACTGCTTTATGTTCAACTCTAAAAAATGTAATATGGAAAGATTCTGATGGCCAAAGATTTTATAAAAATATTGATAGAACAGGAGGCTATGAGTTGCATGGCAGAATACATGAATGGCTAAATTTAGGAAGATATGACAAAACAATTCAAAATAGAATTAGAGAAAATTATACTGGAAAAAATTTAACTTATTATGGAATACAACCTATAGGCATCGCTGCTCTTAATGCTAAGATATTAAGCGATGGCCACCCTATTTACCCAGAAATTCATAATTAATTTATTTTACAAGTTATAAACTAACTCTAAATAAAAAAACATACGACAAAATATTTTTATTGGTTATTTTGTAATAAAAAATAATTGTAACATAAAAATTTGAGTACCATTTTTAATTAGAAGATGATACTCTAAATGTTTATTTTTTTCATATTTAATATTTTTATTCTCACATAACAACTCCTTAACACAAAAACTCTTTGTAAACAACCTCCGCCGTTAAAAACGAAGGCTTTGGTTTTCAGATTAGCTCCAAAGGGAGGCATTAAGCTCATTCGTGATGTTCTTGATATTTCATATATCTCTTTATCATGTCCTCATACAAACCAACTATGCATACAAAATAACCTCTCAACCAAAAGTGATTACCTCAATATGGATTTTGTCTTAAACTTGGATAAGTCTTAAACAGCTTAATTACCATCTTACTTTTTAAAACACCCATGAACTCCGATATGGAAACCTTCGGTGGAATCGAACAAACTAAATGAATATGGCTTTTTTGTACGTTTATTTCTTGAATAATGACATCTTTCTAAGTACTGATTATCTGCGAATCATTTTCTATTAATGACTTTACCATACCTTATATAACGCGAAAACGACATTTCGGAGCAAAAATCACATTTGTAGCACACATGTGTTAATTTTCTATATTTACTCATCTTAAAAAAGTTTTAAATGGTAAACCTATAAAATAGCGAAGCCTTTAAAACATCTTCATCATATATAGAAGACAAAAAAGGAGCAATCTAAAAATAATCAAGGATTACCCCTGAAAGAATTCCCTATTAGAGAAAAACCAACAACAGTAGTTTTGTCTAAATCTATTAGGAGATAGAAAAAAATATTCTTTAATGAAAAAACTTACTTAAATCTAATAATGTATGAATCCAAAAAAGTAGAATTACTAAATTACTGGTATATTATAAAATAATCAGAATACTCACTTTGAAGTACCAAAAACCATGTACATATTACTCCTATGCATTAAAACAGCTAACCATTAAAACAAAAAACCTTCAAAATTAAAGCTAATATTTATCATCATACGAACAGCCTCCTTATTTAAACTTTTAATTTCATGTAATTTAAAACAGTTAATCGTTTTTAAATTCTTTTTGTAGTTTTTTTAAAATTATGAAAGGTTTTTTTTTAACCTTTGCAACTCTTAATATTTATTCTAGAAATAGGCATATTAAAACTAAACGATTAACTTTCATTTTTACATGAAAACCATCTAATAAATGATACTTAAAAATAAAAAAGGAAACAACTCTTATTATTTAGGGATATTTATTATAATAGTAATTATATGCTTAAATGCTTTAGGACAATATTTTAAATTCCAACAATTAATTACTTTAGGATTAATTCCTCTCTTAAGTGTTATTGCATTTACTAAAGATGTAAAAGAATTTGCTCTACACAAAACAGAATTTAATTTATTTCTTTTTTTATTTTTAATAAGTTTCACCACGGCTTTCAATTATGTTGATTATGATAGTTACATGAGGAGTATGTATATTTTTTTAGGAGCTATATTATCTGCATATATAGTTGTTGGACTAAACAAAACAAATAACTATATTTCTTTCTTTCACATTGGATACATATTATCAATTATTTTACTTTTTGCCATTATGTATATTAATGGAAATATAAGTTTAGTAAATTTCGCTTCTGTTGTTGATTATAGAGATAGATTCATGCTAAATGCAAATGCGTATTCTTATTATAGTGTATTTGCAAACTTTTCTTTATTCTATCTATACTTAAAAAATAAAAATAAATTATTATCTGTTCTTCTTATATTCTTACCTATACTTTTCTTAATCATATCTTTTACCACACAATCAAGATCAGGGTTATATCTTATCATTACAATCAATGTTATTTTTTGGGTTTTTATAAATAAATCAGAAAATAAAAGTAAATTAAAAAAATTATTTAAAACCATAACCTTTTTCTTAATATTTACAATTGCATCAATAAAATTTATTGACATATATCAAAATTCAAGAATTAAAAATAGAATATCTACATACTCCGATAAAGTTGACCCAAGAGAAACTTTAATATCTGAAGGAATACATATATTTTCTGAAAATAGCATACTAGGTGTTGGTTTAGGGCAATTTCCATTTTATAATAGTCATGGTCAATTTTCTCATAATTCATATATCGAAATTTTTGCAGAACAAGGATTTTTTGGAGGAATCGTCTTATTACTACTATTCGGGATACCTTTGTACAAAAGTATAATGAATTTAAGATTTGATATCAAAAATGAAATATTACGCTGCAATTTATTTTTCTTCATAATTTTCTTAGTATTTAATAATGTATACGTTTTTTATAAGTTTCCTTTTTCTATGATGTATTTTTTTTTAATCGTAATGACACAAAATAAGTTAAATGACAAAGACTTCAAAACGCTTAACTAAACAACAATTATATACACTATGTCATCACTCAAATCAAAAGCAATAAAAGGATTTAGTTGGACAGCTCTAGAAGGTGTTTTCAGTCAAGGGTTCATGTTCATTGTAGGGATAGTTTTAGCAAGAAAATTATCCCCTGAAGACATTGGGATTATTGGAATAATAACAGCAATTGTAGCTGTATTAAACTCTGTAATAGAAGGTGGTTTTACAAGTGCATTAATTAGAAAAACAAATTCTAACGATAATGATTATAATACAGTTTTTTATACAAACTTGTTATCATCTTTAATAATTTATATCATTTTGTTTTTTTTATCTAATAAAATATCTATTTATTTTGAAATAGATATTTTATCTAAAATATTAAAAATATCGGGAATTATAATTATAATAAACGCTGTTACAATCATTCAAAAAACACTATTAAATAAGCTGTTAAATTTCAAAAAAATAGCTATTATATCAATAATCTCCTCTATAATTAGTGGAATTTCTTCAATTACATTAGTATACTCTGGTTTTGGAATATGGAGTTTAGTTTTTTTAATAGTTACTAGACCTCTTATAAATAGTATATTATTATGGATAACAACGAAATGGACTCCTAGTTTTATTTTTTCGACAAATAGTTTTAAAGAATTATTTGATTATGGTTACAAACTATTATTTACAAATTTGATTAATACTGCTTATAAAAATATTTATTATTTCATTATTGGAAAATATTTTTCTCCAACAACTTTAGGCTATTACAGTAGGGCCGATCAATTTCAAATGCCTTTTTCAAGTAATATAACTTTAGCTATACGCAGAATTAGTTTCCCAATATTATCTGAATATCAAAATGATGAAAAAAATCTAAAAACTAAGTTTCTGAAATTTTTAAAGTTTAGTGTTTTTATCAACTTACCAATTATGATTACTATTATGGCAGCAGCAAAGCCTATTATTATACTTCTACTAGGTGAAAAATGGCACACAAGTATTTTCTACTTACAAATATTATGTATTCCAGGATTACTATATCCATTACAAATACTTCATTTAAATTTATTATTAATAAAAGGCTACTCTAATTTGAATTTGAGACTAGAAATTATAAAAAAAATAATACTATTACCGTTAATATTTACAACTGCATTTTTCGGAATAAAATATATGTTGTATGGTTTAGTAACTTTTTCTATTATTGAACTTTTTATTAATAGTTTCTATACAAGAAAAATAATTAATTATTCGATAACAGAACAGATTAAAGATTTATTTATTTATTTCAAAATTTCATTCTTAACATTTATTACAATGTTTTCAATTTCTCAACTGAATATAAATTTATATTTAATGTTTATTACACAATTAATATCTGGTTTATTAGTTTTTATCTTATTAAATGAATACTATAAAATAAATGAATATTTAGAAATTAAGAATAAAATAATTAATTTAAAAAAATAAAAAATGCCTTCTAAAATAAAAATTGCATTTCTATTAAGTGTCATAACAAAAAGAGGTGGGATTGGTAGGGTAACTTCTATTGTAACTGATGAATTAGAAAAAACAGGATTATATGATATACATATTATATCTTATTCTATAAAAGAGGATGAAGGTTATTCATGGAATAAAAATATAACTTTTCATAATTTGATAGGAAAAAGAATGTCTATGAAAAAAGGCATAATTAAGGCAACTCAAAATATAAGAGTCATTTTAAAAGATAATGATATAAAAATATTAGTAGCTGCTGGTTCAATTGTAGGTCCTTTAGCTTCTTTAGGTACTTATCTTTCTAAAACAAAATTAATATATTGGTCTCATTCCAGCTTTAAAGGTAGTACGAATAACAAATATAGAGTAATTAATGAGCATTTTACCGCAATATTTGCTAAATATGTTATTAGCTTAACAAAAGAAGATCAAATAAATTACAAAAAATTAACATTAGCCAGAAAAGTTTTTCAAATATATAACCCTATTGATTCTAGATTAAATAATCGTATAAATCAATATAACCCTAAAACAAATAAAATTATAAGTGTAGGTAGATTAACTCATCAAAAAAATTTTGAAGGATTAATAGATATTGCTTCTCAACTATCACAAATAAATACTAGTTTTTCATGGGACATATATGGCTCTGGAGAAGATGAAGAAATGTTATCTAAAAAAATAAAAGACAAAAAATTAGAAAACAAAGTCTTTTTAAAAGGACAAAGTAATAATCTTTATAATTTGTATAATAATTATTCATTAATGGTCATGACATCTAGGTATGAAGGCTTTCCGATGAGTTTAATAGAAGGTATGGCTTGTAAACTTCCTTTAATAAGTTTTGACATTCAAACAGGTCCAAATGAAATAATAAGAAATGACATAAATGGTTATTTAATTAAGCCATTTGAAAACTTAAAAATGGCAAATAAAATAAACTCTCTTTTATTAGATTCAGAAAAAAGTTCCTTATTCTCTTCTAACAATAAACTTTTTTTAAGTGAATACAAGCTCGAATTTATTATTAGTCAATGGGAAAGTATCTTCAAAAATTTTAATTAAATTAAGTATGAGAATTTATAAATTAGATGGGCTTAGAGGTATTTTTAGTTTAATGATTGTTTTTTTTCATTATCGTGAAAATTATCTTCCAGATTTTATGTGTCAAATATTTTTTGTTAGGGAAGCCTACACTTTTGTTGATTTCTTTTTTGTTTTATCAGGTTATGTTATTGCTTTTAATTACAATAACATATCAAATTTTGATTTTTTCAAAACGTATATAAAAAAAAGGTTTATTAGACTGTTTCCTCTTCTCTTTTACACAGTAACATTAATGTTATTATTCGACTTAATAGGAAATTTTTATTTCCCAAACTTAGTTAACAATGTTGATACAATTTCTATTTTGTTGATTCGCTATATGGATACATTATTATTCATGAATTCTACTCCCATATTAGGCAGTACATCAGGTATAAACGGAGTTTCTTGGTCTATTTCATCAGAAATGATCTCATATTTTGTTTTTGGATTAGTTAGCATATATTCAATAGGGAAAAAGAAAAATATATTAATTCTTTCTATAATAATTAGCTGTATAGCATTTTCAATTTTTAATGGAAGTCATATTAATACTGGAGATTATGGGTTTGTAAGAGGATTAATATCATTTAATTTAGGTTATTTTGTATGGTTATTTTCAAAAAAAGAAATTAAAATAAATAATAAAATAGAAATTCTAATCCCTCTTTTTTTATTAATTCTATTTTATATTATGAATAATTTTTTAAGTGGATTTAACAAAGAAATGTTTGTTCTATTTGTAATTCCTTTATTTTTTTCTGTTTCAATCTTAATTTTAATAAAAACTAATGGTTTAATAAGTAAAATATTAGATTCTAAATCATTAATATTTTTAGGTGATATTTCATACTCATTATACTTAAACCATTTTTTATTTTTACTAATAATTCCTAAAATTGTTTTTAACTTATTTAATGTGCCACAAACAACTTTTACAGAAATATCTGTGCTTGTAATATTTGTAATATTTATAATATATTATAGTAAATTAACTTATATTTTGATTGAAAAAAAAGGGGGAAGTTTACTTAAAAATTTAATAAACAAAAAATAATGAAATGTCTACATATATGTAATGATTTTTACTCATCTAAAGTACACAGTAGTTTATATAAGGAATTAGATGATTTAAATGTAGATCAAGTAATCTATAATCCTATAAAAAAAGGTGTTAATCTTAATAATAATTCTATTATATTAAATAATAAAAATAGCTCTATATTATATTCAAAACCTTTAAAAAAATATCATAGAGTGCTTTTTCGAAGCAAAATATCCTTCTTAAAAAAAGATATATTGTCAAAAAAAGATATTTCTGATGTCAGTTGTATACATGCAACAACATTATTTAGTGACGGAGCCTTAGCTTATGAATTAAGTGTTAAATACGATATACCCTTCATAGCAGCTGTTAGAGCTACTGATTTAACTATGTTTTTAAAATATAGAAAAGATTTACACAGAAAATGTAATCAAATAATAAATAGAGCTTCAAAAATTATTTTTATCAGTGACAACCTTAAAGAAAAATTTCTATCACATCCATTGATTAAAAAAAATAAAAAAAATATAGAACACAAATGCATAGTAATCTATAATGGTATTGACGATTTTTGGTTAAATAATAGAGTTGTAAAAAATGATATTAAACCTGTTTCAGCTAAAATAGTATATGTGGGTTCTCTAATTTCTCGAAAAAACGTAGTTAACCTTGCAAATGCCGTTTTAGAATTAAATAAAAAAGGAATTAAATGTAGTTTAAATATTATTGGTGATGGTGGTTCGGACAAACCAAAGGTCATCGAAATTTCTAACGCAAATCCAAATGTGATTAAATATTTAGGAGCAATAAAAGATAAACAAAAATTAGCTTTAGAATATTCTACAAGCCATATTTTTTGCATGCCTTCAAGAAATGAAACTTTTGGATTAGTTTATATAGAAGCACTTTCCCAAGGATTACCTATACTTTACTCAAAAAATGATGGAATAGATGGAATATTTGAAATTAATATTGGAGAAAAATGCAACAGTAATAATTTAAATGATATAATTTTAAGTCTAGAAAAATTAGTTAAAAATTATATTAATTATGAAATTAATGAAATTAACTTTTCTGCTTTTGACTGGAGAGAAATAGCAACAAAATATTCGAAGATTTATAATTCAATACAAAAAATATAGATTTCTATAAGAAGCATCTAAATATTAGATTACAACGTAATTAAGAAAAAAATTATTTTAAACCTATAAGATTCAAAAAATAAAATAATGAAAATATTATATATACATCAATATTTTGTAACACCTGAAGAACCTGGTGGTACACGTAGTTATTGGATAAGTAAAGAACTTATAAAACATGGACATGATGTAACAGTAATTACTACATCTAAAGATTTAAGTAAACCAAAAGAAATTATTATAGATGGTATAAGAGTAATTTATTTAAAAATACCTTACAATAATAAAATGAGTATTCTAAAAAGAATTATTGCTTTTACAAAATTCATGTTACTTTCTTCTTGGCAAGTTATTAAACTAAAAAAACATGATTTAGTAATTGCTACTTCTACACCATTAACAGTGGGTTTCCCTGCTTTAGTTGGAAAAAAAATAAAAAGAATGCCATATATATTTGAGGTAAGAGATTTATGGCCAGAAGTACCTGTACAAATGGGAGGAGTGAAAAATAAATATGCCATTAAATTTTTATATTGGTTTGAAAGAACCATCTACAAAAATGCAAAACATATAGTTGCCTTATCTCCAGGTATGTTTGATGGAGTTTCTGCTACTGGAATACCTATAGAAAAAATATCAACGATACCAAATATGTCTAAAATAGATAAATTTTGGCCAAGAGAAAAAAACCTTAGCTTGTTAAATGAATTAAACTTAAGAAGTGATACTTTTAAAGTTGTATATTTTGGCACTATGGGGTTAGCCAATGCCATGGAATATATTATAGATGCTGCAAAATATTTAAAAGAAGAAAAAGACATTGAATTTATATTTTTGGGTGGCGGTGCTATGGAACCAATAATTAAGAAAAAATGTAAAGAAGAGAACTTAGATTTCATTAATTTTTACGGAAAAGTACCTATGAAACGACTATCTAATATAGTTAATCTAAGTGATGTTTCATTAGTTACTTTTACAGATTTACCCATATTAGCAACAAATTCTCCAAATAAACTCTTTGATACACTTTCTGCTGGTAAACCAATAATAGTAAATTCTCCTGGCTGGACAAAAACTATGGTTGAAGATTATAAATGTGGTGCATTTGTAAACCCTAAAAAACCAAAAGAACTTGCAGAGAAAATAATTGAATTCAAGAACAACCCCTCTCTTTGCGCTGAAATGGGAAAGAATTCAAGAATTCTAGCTGAGAATAAATTTGATAAATCTATTCTATGTAATCAGTTTGCTAATTTAGTTGATAACTTATTAAAATAAATAAAAATATGTATACACATTTTTTTAAAAGAGGTTTAGATACTTCAATCGCATTAATAGCTTTTATTTTATTATCTCCCATATTTTTAATCATATTTATAATTTTACTATTCATAAATAAAAATAAACCATTTTTTTTTCAAGAAAGACCCGGTAAAAATGGAAAGATATTTAAAGTCATAAAATTTAAATCTATGACTGATAGGAAAGATGAGAACGGTGATTTTTTACCTTTTCATCTGAGAGTTACCAAATTTGGTAATTTTATAAGAAAACTTTCTTTAGATGAAATACCACAACTATTAAATGTTTTGAAAGGAGACATGAGTTTAATAGGCCCAAGGCCCCTACTAGTACAGTACTTATCTATTTATAACGAAGAACAAGCCAAAAGACACAATGTAAAACCTGGTATAACTGGATGGGCGCAAGTAAACGGAAGAAATGCTATATCTTGGAAAAAAAAATTTGAATATGACGTTTGGTATGTGAATAATATATCTTTTTTTTTAGATGTAAAGATTTTATTTTTAACACTAAAAAAAGTCCTTATTAGAGAAGGTGTAAATGCAAATGAAAATTTGAATTCAGCTGCTTTTGATGGGACAAATTAATTTTGGTAATTCAATAATTTACTCATGAAAAAAAAACAATTAATTAGTAAAGAAAACATCATAATTATTGGAGCATCAGGACATGCTAAAGTTATTATTGATATAATAGAAAAATGTGATCTCTATAATATTGTAGGTTTTATTGACTCATATAAACCCAAAGAATCAAAATTATTGAATTATTCAATATTAGGAACAGAAGAAAATATTCTTGAATTGTCTGACAAATATAATTTTAAACATGCTATCATAGCAATAGGAGATAATTGGGTTAGAAAAAAAATGCAAAAAAAAATATCGAATATATTCCCTGATATAATATATTCATCTGTAATTCATCCCAATGCTATTTTAGGAAGAGATGTTTTTATAGGAAAGGGGACAGTTGTTATGGCTGGTGTAATTGTTAACTCAGATACACAAATAGGAGATTTTTGTATATTAAATACTAATTCATCATTAGGTCATGACGGAGAAATGAAAAATTTTTCTAGCTTAGCACCTAATGCTACACTAGGTGGCAATGTAACTATTGGTAATTGTACTGCAATATCTTTAGGTACAAACATTATACAAGGTATTACAATTGGGAAACACTCAATTATAGGAGCTGGTTCATTAGTGATTCGAAATATTGAAGACTACACTCTATCATATGGATGCCCTTCAAAAATTATAAGAAAAATTCAAAAAGGAGAAAAATACTTATATAATAAATAACCTAACCTTCTTAATAATTAAAAAAGGTTAATTACTTCTATCATTAACACTTATTTTAAAAAATAAATAATCCTCGAGGCAAGCCCACGAGGCATTAACTCAAAATAGATTTAACTGGTCTGTTTTATGCAACACTTCATATTCTTGCTGCTTTCCTTGATTTTTAACATATTGAGCGATAATCTTCTCATTACTGTGACGCCCTATACAGTATTAATATAAAATCCACTACCACAGAAAGCACCTCCCAAAAGTGCTAGTTTTACACCTGGTACTTGAGAAAATATTTCTCTTGCGGTTATACTTTTTATTGTTCGTGCTATTTTAGTTGGACTATAACTGGGAACACTCTGCAAAAGAAAATGAATATAATCCTTATCTGACCCTATTTCCAGAAAATGAATCTCATATCTATTTTCTATATCTCTACGTACACGTTTCAAAATTCTATCAACTTTTGGGCTCAACACTAGGCGACGATATTTTGTTGAATAGACCAAATGGTATAGCAACAATGATACATTATGACTTTTATGAATATGAATACTTGAGCTCACGCTCAAAGATTACTGTTTTTTTCCGTGCGAGGCAAGCCTCGTGGTGTTTAACCCTCCTAGAATAAAACTATCCTTAGAGTACTTAAAAAACATATAAAATAAAATTTTAATTGTTAGTTTTTTATTTTACTGTAAAGAAATATTCTATAATTAGATTAGCCTTGTATATATAACTTTAGTTAAATTTTCAGAAAAAACTATAAGAACGTTTATTTTGTAGAATAATTAAATTCTGTTAAATATTTATTCAAGACTAATTTTCTCTTCCCTGAACTTAATCTAGGTATATTTTCAACAAACTCTATTGTGATTTGAGCATCTTGGCCTAAATAATCTTTATATTCTTGAATAATTTTCGCACTACTTAAAAAAACATATTCTTTAAACAACTTTAATTTTATGGTGTAATTATAAGCATCTTCTTGCACAAACTGAAATTGATCAATACCATCATATTGCAGTATTTTATGCACAATATGTGAAGACACTCTTCTTCCTTTAGTATCTGTAAATAAGTCCATTTTTCTACCTTCAATTTTTGTAAACACCATAGGTTTTTTATCCCCCAAAGGGTTATCGTTTAAGATTCCTACATCTCCTGTATCATAACGAATCAATGGCATACAATAATTGAATAAATCTGTAATGACTATCCTCCCCATTTCTCCTTTTTTCACAGGTGTATCAGAGTGTATATCTAAAATTTCAACATGGTAACTAGACCAATTAATTTCAAAATAATCAGATTTAGAGTCTATTAATTGTTGTGCAATAATACCATTCTCACTATTAGAATATCTAGAAATTGCTTCAACATTAAAATACTTTTTAATTGCTTTCTTTATATAGTCGTTTAATGGTTCTGCTATAGAAATAACAGAAGTTAAGTTACAATCTATTGGATGATATTTTTTTCTATCTAAATATTTACATATAACTTCTAATGCAGAAGAATAACCAAGAAATGCTTTGGGATTTTTATTCCCACAAAAATCTTCTAATAAAGCTTGTATCACATCCTCTCCAAAATTATCTACGGAATACATTCTTAAATTTTGCATCTGAGATGTTAATCTATTCTTCTTATACTGCTTATCCCATAACCTAAAATAATAAAGCCTAGAACCAATAGTAAAACCTGTTTTTTCGCCAAAAAATATTGTATCAGCAGTATTCCTAGCTTTTTTGTTAACATCTTGGTATATTTTAAAAGGGTTTCCTGTAGACCCACTTGTCATTACTTGATAGTTTTTTTTATTTAAATAAAGAGAACTCTTGAATAAATCAAAATTCTTCCTTACAATAACTTTATTAATTACAGGGAAATTTTGCAATTTCTTTTCATTCATAAAATCTTTGTAAAACGGAACCGTATCTACAGAATGTTTAATAAGATTTTCTATATGTACTTGTCTTCCTTCAAATCCAAATGAAGACATATTCTCATGCGATTTTTTAATTTCCTCATAATGATTCTTAATTTTAGATCCCTTAAAAAAATCTATAATCCAGAATAATTCTTTACGAACACTATACATTTATGCTTAATTAAGTATTACTTATTATTTACAGGGGGAACAATTTATACTACTTATAATAATTCTTAAGTTATCTATAACAGAATAAACTAAGTTATATTTTTATACTATTTACAACATAAGACATTTTAAATTCAATCTTTCTAGGAATTCTCTCATATTTATTCAAATTAATTTTACCCATAGAATAAATCATCTTCCAATGAGTTGTAATTGAAAACCCTATAAGAAGTCGTATCTTTTGCACTTAAATTACTAAAAGGTAATTAAAAATATAAATATTATTATTTATTTCTATTATATATAACACAATTACCCTTCCCTATTACAAAACCAATAATCAAAAAAGATAAACAAATTTATTATGTATATTTTTGTAACTTACATATACAAATATATGTACATTAGGTATTAACTTTTTTGATATTTCTATCAAATGGTTTATAAATACTATGAAAAGCATTATTACACTATATCAATAATAAAAACACATCTGATTAAATAAGAAATATTTAATATAAACGTTACAAATAAAATATCCATAATTAATATTAATGAAATATTTTTTTATATTTTTTTTATCTCCAATCTTAATTTTTTCTCAGTTAAATATAACAGGAACCGTATTAGAAAAAAACAATAAAGGAGAAGAAATATTAATTTCTAATGCCAATATTTATTGGCTAAATAAAAACAAAGGAACTACATCTGATTATTTAGGAAATTTTACACTTCCATATATTAAAAATCAAAAAAAAATAATAGTTAGTTATATAGGCTATAAAACAGATACGATAACAGTTAACAGACTTAATCTAGGAAAAATATGGTTACACCCAGAAATTAAATTAGAAGAAGTTATTATTAAAAAAAAAATAAATCCTTTACAAAAATCTCTTTTTAAAGTTCAAAATATTGTTACTGTCGATAGTAGAGAAATGCTTAAAGCCGCTTGTTGTAATTTGTCGGAAAGTTTTGAAACGAACCCATCTATTGATGTAAATATTTCAGATGCTATTTCTGGAGCAAAACAAATCCAAATGCTAGGACTCAACAGTCCATATCTATTATTTACTCAAGAAAATACTCCTTCTATAAGAGGAGCTTCTCAAATTTATGGTCTTTCTTTTATACCAGGCTCCTGGATAGAAAGTATACAAATTACAAAAGGTGCTGGCAGTATATTAAACGGATATGAAAGTATTAGTGGCCAAATTAACACTGAATTAGTTAAACCTCTTACTGATAAAAAGTTCTTTTTAAATTTATATGCTAATAATTACAAGAGATACGAGTTTAACACTAGATATAATAAAGTATTATCCGAAAAACTAGCTACAGGAATATATATTCATAGCAATTTAAGAAATGGAAAAATTGATAATAACTCTGATTCTTTCTTAGATATTCCATTAGCAAACCAAATTAATTTAATGAATAGATGGCAATATGTAAATACTGAAAAAGGTTGGGTTAGTTACTTCACTACTCAATTTTTATCTGATAGCAAACAAACTGGACAAATACAATACAATAAAAATACTGATAAGTTTACAAAGAATGCATGGGGTAGCGAAGTAAAAACTAAAAGATTAGACATTTCTAGTAAATTAGGTTATGTTTTTCCAGAATTACCTTATCAAAGTTTTGGGCTACAATTATCCTACAGTAATCATAATCAAAATTCTTATTATGGTTTTAATCAATATGATATTATTCAAAAATCATTTTATACCAATGCAATTTTCAATAGTATTATAGGTAGTACTCAACATAAATTTAAAACTGGAATAAACTTTACACATGATACTTTTAATGAAATAGTAAATACAGAAACATTCATAAGGAATGACAATAATTTTGGAGTTTTTTTTGAATATACTTATGATAATCTAGAACGCCTGAGCTTTGTTGCTGGACTAAGAGTAGACAACCATAATAGATTATCAACATTTATAACACCTAGGCTTCATTTAAGATATTCTTTATGGGATAAAGCAAGCCTTAGAACATCAATAGGTAGAGGAAAAAGAGGCGCTAATATTTTCTCTGAAAACCAACAATTATTTGCATCCTCTAGAATTATAGACATAACAACTAATAAAAGAAATAAAAATCTATTTTATGGTTTGAAACCAGAAATTGCATGGAATTATGGAATTGGATTTGTTCAAAAATTATATTTATGGAACCGTTCATTAGAATTCTCTATAGATTTATATAGGACACAATTTAAAGACCAAGTAATTATAGATTGGGAAAACCCAAGAAATATTTCATTTTATAATTTAGATGGCAAAAGTAGTGCTAATAGTTTACAGGTAGATTTAAATTATGAGATAGTCCAAAATATAGACTTAAGATTTACCTATAAAAATTACAATGTTAATTTAGATTATAAATCTGGGTACTTAGAGAAGCCTTTACAGCCTAGAAATAGATTTTTTTTAAATTTAAACTACGAAACCATTAAGAAAAATGAAGGAAAACAATGGCGCATGGATTTTACAATAGACTCTAGAGGTACGCAAAGAATTCCGAATACAAATACAAATCCGCAATTATATCAATTAGATAATTTTTCAAAACCATACAGCATCATAAATTTTCAATTAACTAAAGTTTTTTCAAATAAATTAGAACTATATATTGGCGGTGAAAATATAACTAATTTAACTCAAAAAAAACCTATAGTTAGTAACAGCAATCCTTTTGGCCCATATTTTGATAGTACTTTACTATATGCACCAATACTCGGTTCAATTTATTATACCGGATTAAGATTTAATATTAAATAAAATTTAAAATGAATAAAATTTTTCTTTTTTTAACTCTAACCTTTATTACACTAACTATAAATGCTCAGCAAAAAAACAAAAAAGCCGTAATAAAAGTCGAGGGTAATTGTAGTATGTGCAAATCAAGAATAGAAAAAGCTTCTATTAAACTAAAAGGTGTAAAATATGCATTATGGAGCCCCATAACAAAAGAACTTTCCTTAATTATTGACGAATCTAAATGCGATACTTTAAAAATTAAAAAAGCTATCACTGGTGTTGGCCATGACACCTATAACCTAGAAGCAAAAAAAGAAGTTTATAATGCACTACCTGCATGCTGTAAATATAGAGACCCTAACAGCATTCATATGAATCATAAAAAGGTAAAAAAACCATAATAACAACTATTTTTCCTTCATATTCAAGGCTAACATTTATTTACAGTTTAACTATTTTTTTTGCTAAAATAATTTCTCCATTATTACCCACAACCCTAATAACATAAAAACCAGCAGAAAGCCCATATAGTTTATTTATAACCAATTTATCTGTATTTTGAAAACTTTCTTCTCTAACTAACATGCCCATCATATTAAACACTTCAATAGCACAATCCATTTTTTTACTTAACGTAATGGTGATTTTTTCTGTAAAAGGGTTAGGGCTTGCTGTTATTAATATTGTATCACCTTCATTATCTCCCTCTTCCCATACAATTGGTTTTAAATCTGATATAACATCATATGGCATATAATCCCTTTTTTCTTGATTAATCTTACGCTTATTAGTTATATTATTATCTATAGATGCATCAAATGATGCTCCCGCAAAAACCTCAAAACCAGGTTCAAAATTTATTTCGCTAACTGATTCTATAGAACTATTTGTTCCTTCTGGAACTATAAAATTATCTCCGACTTCTATCTCATACTGATAATAAAAAACCTCTTCTGCCCTATATGAATTACTAACTATATAATTATCTAACTTTGCAAGACCATTTTCTCCATAAAAAACACCTAAAGATCTAGTGTCTATAATATCATTAGGATTAACCAATGGTAAAGTTTCTCCATCAAAAACATAGGTGCCATCATATCTTAACATAGATGTTTTTGTAAAAAAAGAACCTTGATGTAATTCTTCCCAGTCTTTCCATACTTTATCTACAAAAGAATGATGAAAATAAAAAACCGGATCTCTTGGAGACACAGGAGTAGGCATAGCTCCACCCGTCCAAACATGAGCTCCTCTATGTACTGCTCTTCTTTCTAATTCATTAGAAAAATCGTGAAAATCTGTAAAAGTTAAGATATTAGATACATCAGTGGCTGTTGGCATTGGTCCTCTAGCTCCTAAATTCCTCCCTAAACTCCAATTTGTATTAAAACTTCCTAATAAAACGTTATCCCAAAGAGGACCTGTAGTTGATTGATCCTGAGATGAATCCCAAAATGCAAGGCTAATTTTAGGGTTAATATCTTGCATTGCTTGTTCAATTTCAAACATTTGCCTTCTATGCCAAGCTAGAAATATATCTCTCTCTGATTCATCTGGCAAATTAAAATGTAAATCTTCTCTTGTTGGATCTGATGTATTGTCAAAGTTGAAAAAATTCATATGAAAATTAGACAAATCATTAAATAAATCTGGGCCTTGTCTTAATTGATAAAAAGCATTTACCAATTCTGATTTTTCATAATCAGTCATTTCTAAATAATTTTTTCTAATACTCTGTGAATATAAAGTAATTGAAAAACATAATAGAATTATAAATAAGTAACTTTTTTTCATAGTAAACAATATCTTATTTTTACTTACATTATTATAACCTTAGCCTATTCTTTTTTATTTAATAGTTTACTCTCTAACAAAGTAAGTCTTTTAGACAATAATTCTAATTCACTATTTTTCTTTTCTAATCTTTTTATTTTCTTCTCCTGCTCAATAGTATACAAAGTAAGCTCTTCTATTTTTTGCAATAGTTTGGCATCCATATTACCCAAATTTATTCCTTCATTAGCTACTTCCTCTGCACTTGGCATATTTATAAGATATCCCTTATCTTTTATATGCTTCTCAGCATCTTCAATACTTGGTAATTTATAATCTTTTTCAAATACAAAATCTGGCCAATTTACCTGTAATTCAACTTTAATTGCTTCTGCAATCATATTACCTCCTACTGCTAATCTATAGCCTTGTGTATCAGTAACTCCAATTCCTATATTCTGACTAGCATATATATCTCTAGCATACCAATCTACTGTTTCCAAATTAGCATTAGCCGATGTGTAATCTATAGTTTCCGATGTTGTCACAAACAATACAATACTTAATACAGACCTATTGCCTGCTCCGTCTATAGCTTGCACTGTAAAATTATACCCCGTAGATGCTAATAATCCGCTAACAGCATAACTAGTTGCTCCTCCTGTTAATCCTATACTTATACCATCTTGAAAAACTTCATAATCTACAACTCCTACATTATCTGTAGATGCATCCCATGATATATCTACTGTCGTTTCTCCTATATTAGAAG
>CANLOV010000018.1 GCA_947492955.1 uncultured Cellulophaga sp.
AAAAAGATTTTGCTATGTGCTCAGACGGAAACGAAAAGTTCCCTTGTCCCCGAACTACGCTTAGCCGAGACCGTTGTAGGTAATTACCAAAAATGAGCCCACTAATTGAAAAAATAAATTGCATTAAATTAGCAAGAAGGCAAGAAAACTTACTTAAGGGATTAGATAAATTCTATGAAATAGTTAGTTCTGAAATAAAAGAAGAACATAAGGCTTTATTCAGAGAAGGCTTTGAAAAATTCAGAAAAACAGGAAGATATTCAGTTCACAATACTTTTGCTGGCGGAATTATTTTTTTAAGAGAACCTGAAATAATTGAAAAAATAAAAATTGATTTTAAGACCGTGACAAATGATGCTTTAGCAGAAGTCGAATATAGTACTGAAATAAGGAATAAAAGAAATACAAAATATAAACCAAACGCTGGTAAAACAGAAAGTATAGACTGGAATATGTTAGGAGTTTTTCCTCATTTCAACAAATATGATAAAGGAATTAAAATCGCTATACTAACTCTCATAGGGAATTTTGTCAAAGTCATTTGTGAAGACCTTAACCAAAATAGTTGGTTTATGAAATATGAAAAAAACTTTGAACTTGAAATCATACTGGATAATGAAATGATAAATAAATTGTCCATAAAAGCAAAATAAACTACCTACAACAAGGGCTATAATTAATACGGGTTTTAGTGTTTAATCCAAAGTTTAGTGTATTTTTATGGAGTCCACCAAATCTTTTGATTTGGCTTTTAAAATGAAAAAAATTAAAACAAAATAAAAAGTTTTGGCTAAATGCTTAATCGGTATTTAATCGCTTATTAACTCCCGTACTAATCATAGCCTAAGCCGTTGTAAGTAATTCTCAAAAAATATGGAAAAAGCGATTGGTATTTTAATGCCGATAGAAAATGATTATGTGGAAAGTCCAAATATTATCTATTCAGAAGATTTAAACTCTATTTGTTTTTTAACTGAAGATGAAAAATATGGAAGAATTACTTTTGATAAACTTGATTCTTTAAGAGTAAGCAGAGGAGAGTATATTCCCTATGAAAATAATTGGAATGAAGAAGACCCTTATTTTTGGGTTTATAAAATTGAGAATTCTAAATGGCTAAAACAACGTTTTCAATACGAAAAAGAACATTATGAAGATTGTTATGGATTTGGAGGAGACGTGAATGAAATGTTGACCGATTTCAACCATTACTTATTCAAATTTCACGATGAATTTATTGAAGTTATAGCTAGAGGTTTTTGGTTTGAGAAAGATGAAAAAACTTTAGTTAACAAACCTCTTTCTGACAACCACCCTGCCTTAAAATTAAATAGTGAAAAGAATGAAATTATAAATATAAATGGTACTAATTGTAAAATAGTACGAAATGAACTTACAATCGACGAAATAAAAGCTAATAGCAAGTTTCATCAACAACGTCTATTTGAATTTTACAAAGAGGATTCTAACAATAAATATTCTGAGATATTTACATTGTTTATATTCCAGAGAAATCAAGAAACGAGCAGTTGTTTAAGTGGATTTTTCGGAAAAGAAATATTTGTAAAAAAAGGAATAATGACACTAGAAGAAATAAAGCCTTTCCTTGAAAAAGAAATAATATAAAAACTACTTACAACAATTTGTATATTGCATATGCTCCCTTTGGGAAGCAAACGCAACATACAAGGAACGTTAGCTACAATTACAAAAAGATGACTAAAGAAGAGAAGCTAAAAAAAATATCAGAGATAGTTCCTCTTTTAAAAGGTAATGAAGAAAAGGTTGTTAAAAACAATACCGATTTAGGACATATAAATGGCGTTTTTGCTAATAATTCATTTTTCTATGCTATTCACGCTTATTATATAGAAAATGACATAAGTAAAGCGAAAGACTTATTTAGTTTAGTTGGTAAATATAGATTAGAACAAGCAAAACAAACGGAAGGAACTAGGATTTTTCAAACAGCAAGAACTCTAATATCTAACACTGCCATTTCTGATAATTCAAATTTGATTAAAGAGTATAACGCTTTTGATTATCCAATAAGTTATGTAAGTAGAAATAAAACCATTACAACAAGTTTTAAAGAATGGGCTGAAGAAGGAGAAGAAGGAAGTATCTATTCTAATTTAATGTTGAACTCTATGAATCAAGAGTTAACTAAACTTGAAGAAAATCTAAATATTTTTAAAAACATCACTCTAAAAAAGAAAATAAATGAACGGATGTTTATGGATTTAGAATTCTATGAAAACCTACTAAAAAAAGATTCAAAACTGATACAATTATCAATTGAGAAGTTTCTAACAAAAAAAGAGCATAAATACAGAAATCAACACGATGTTTTTCCAGAACTAATTTCTTACCCAGCAGTTGGATATCTAAAAATAGCGCAAATGAATGGATTTAACATTAGAATAGATAACGAACTGATTCCAAATGAATTAATACACTCTAAACCTTTAAATAAATATTCAGAAATAAAAACTGTAGCTAACAAGGTATATAGCAAATAGGGTGTTCGGTGGTTTACGAAAGTTCAGTGCTATTTACAAACACCGCCAAATCGTTGATTTGGCTTTTAAAAATGAATAAATTAAAAACAAAATACAACGTTTTGGCTCAGTGCAAACTTGAAAGTTTATCGCTTTCTACAGCCCTACTTGCCATATACTTGACCGTTGTAGGTAATTATCACTAACTAAAATGATAAAAGAATTACATAAAAAAATAAATGACTTATTCTATGCTTTTCCCGGAGCTACTGAAAAAGAATTACTAGAAGCGAAACAAAGAGGCATCCCTGATTCACTTTTAGAGTTTTATAAGATTTTTAATGGCTGTTATATTGGATTTGAAGAAGAGGGCTATGGAGAAATTGCTCCAAATGGGAAAGAGTATAAAATAAAAGTACTGAATTTATCCGAAATACAATCTGTTAAAGATTGTGGCTATATAGATGAAGAAACTCCTCTTTATGATTTATCAAAAAGTTGGTGGCAAATCGTAGATGATGGAAATGCAAATTATTATGCTTTTGATTCAACTATTGAGGGAAATGGAAGAATACTAGATATCCCACACGAAGAAGTTGGATATGAAGAATGTCACGCAATAATAGCTAAATCATTTATTGATTTATTAGAATTAATGATTAAACACAATGCTGATGATTGGTTTGGAGTCGATGAATGGAAAGAAATAGGGTATATATAAAACTACCTACAACACTATATATAGCAAATAGGGCGATTTAAGTTGGTTCAAAAAGGCAGTGTTTATTTGCTGTGTCGCCAAATCTTTTGATTTGGCTTTATAAAGAAAAGATAAATCAAAATGCAAAAGTTTGGCTTAGTGCAAAACCGAAATTAATCGCTTGTCCTCTGCCCTAAATGCCATATATTTAACGTTAGCGGGCATTAAGAAAAAAATGAAACAAATAATCTACATATTGGTAATTGGAATTTTGGCATCGTGTCAATCAAAAAATGATTCGACCGAAAAAGTAATTCTACTTTCAGATATGGAGATAATAGGTAAATATGAAATTAGCGGATTCAATAGCGGTGTCTCGATTGATTTACAAAAAAATGGAGAATTCATCTTCGAAAATCAACATTGGGGATGTACAGGAGGAGGTCATGTTCAAAGAATTCGAGGAGAATTTGCAGTAAATGAAAGTAAATTAATATTAAAACCTATAAGCCTGATTGATATTGAATACATGGGTTTTGATACCAAAAACTTCCAAATAGATAGTGTAAAATATCATTCAAGTGATTCTACCTACATAAAAAAAGAGTATCAAATCGTAAAATGGGATAGTCTCAGATATTTGTTATCCGAAGAATATTATTCGAATTGGGGATACGAAGATGATGAAAATGACTTCGAAGCTTTTGCAGATTATTACAATTCAGGTTACGAACCAAAAAGTAGTGGTTTATATTTCACAAAAAGGAAAAGAGGATACTCACCAAAAAGTAAATTTGATAAATCAACTATTCCGTTAAAATATCGAAATAGATTTTTAGAAAAACCAATAATCGCAGAAATCATTGAAGTCAAAGAAGATGAAAAATCTGAAAAAGAAACAAAAGAAAGAAGATTATATAAACTGAATAAAGGACGAAAGCACGGTGTAATGGAAAAAATGGACTTTTATGGAGATGATGGATGTTGCACAATTAGAATTACAAAAGTTGAAGAAGAAGTAAGTTTTGGAAATATTTACTTGTGTTTCGATTACCAAGCCGAATGTGGGAAAGGAGAAAGAGTAACAACTTATTTAGAAAGAGAAAAAGGAAAAATTGAAAACGCCCGCTAACATAGGCTATAATTAATACGGGGTTTGGTGTTTAATCCAAAGTTTAGTGTATTTTTATAATGCCGTCAAATCATTTTGATTTGACTTTTGAAAAAGAAAAAAATAAAAGCAAACAAAATGCTTCGCCTTAGTGCAAGTTCGGAAGCTACCGCTTCCCTACTCCCGCACTAATCATAGCCGAAGCCGTTGTAGAGCATTAGAGAAAAATGATAGAAATAAAAACATATTGGTCAAAAGAAAGCCCTCCCTTTGGAGCTTTTGACGATTATGTAATTATAGAATCAAGCGATAAAAATGAACGAATTTTAATCCGACCCGAAGAATTTAATTTTTTAACATCGGAATTGTTCAAAAATTGGAAAAAAGGAAAATCAAAATATATACAGATACTTAAAGAATGGAATGAATGTTCTGGCTTTAATGACATTAACGAGACAAGTTCCGAAATTTTAGATGTTATGGATACAATTGATGCTTTGAGAATGATAAATGGAGTAGCTAAGGTGGAATATAACACTGTAACTAAAAACGACCTAAAACTAATAATTGATTTTTTAATATCTAATCAAAATAAAAAGTTAAGAATTAGGAAAGAGTAACAAATGGCTACACCTAAAAAGAAGCAAGGCTTTAGAAAAATTGTCGTTAAGAATATCTCTTTCAACTGGAAATTTTCTGGCGGAATAGATATCAGACCTGATTTAAATAAAAACAATCAATTATTTATTGATTATGGCTGGTATGATGATTGGCTATATGTTGAAGATAAAAAAAATAAACCTCCTGATTATGAACCGAAAATTGTAACTCCAAGTTTTATCAGGACATCAATAGAATTTGCTCTTAAAAATGGATGGAATACTGAAAATAGAACAGGAAAATTTGAAATTAATTATAAAGAGGGTAAATACTATATAAAGTCCAATTAGTGAATATAAAACGCTCTACAACACGGTGTATAAAACATAGCTAACAAGTGCTAAAACGAAAGGTTTGTATATTTAGAAAGTCCGCCAAATTTTTAATTTGGCTTTTAAAAAGAGAAAAGTTAAAAACAAAATATAAAAATTCGGCTCTGTGTTAACCCGAAAAGTTAGTGTCTTTTGCACGCTACGTTCCATACACAAGTCCGTTAGCAGCAATACCAACAAACATTTGAACTAATTAATGAAATTAGATAAAGTAAAAATTAAAAACTTCAGAGGATATCAGACCGAAACAGAAATTCCGATTTCCGATTTGACAGCATTCATTGGAAGAAATGACGCAGGAAAATCGTCTGTGCTAGAAGCTCTTGAAATTTTCTTTAACAATTCAATAGTTAAATGTGAAAGAGAAGATTTAAACATAGAAGCTGATAACAGCTTAATAGAAATAACTTGTTTGTTTTCTGACTTTCCAGATGAAATAGTAATTGACGCTGCGAACCCTACTACTTTAATTGCAGAGAAGTTGCTAAATGCAGAAGGACAACTAGAGATTAAAAAGGTTTATTCCGCAACGGTCGCAAATCCTAAAGAGAAAATTTTTATCATTTGTAATCATCCAACTGTTGAAAACGGTAATGATTTATTGAATTTAAAAAGAACTGAATTACGGACTAGAGCTAACAACTTAGATATTCCACCAGAGAATTATAATGGAAATGTAAACTCAACCATAAGACAAGCTATTTGGGCATCATTTGGCGAATTAGATTTACAAGAAACAGAACTTTTAGTTGATAAAGAAGATACTAAAAAAGTTTACGAAACACTAAAAGGCTATTTGCCTGTTTACGCTTTGTTTCAATCCGACCGACAAAGTAAGGACGACGACAAAGAAGTTGCTGACCCAATGAAAATAGCTGTCAAGCAAGCTTTAGCACAACTAAATGATGAAATTGAACATATCAAAAACGAGGTAAGAAATCGAGCTATTGATACAGCGAATAGAACATTAGAGAAATTACGAGAAATGTCGCCTGATTTAGCCAACGAGTTAATTCCAGAATTTAAAACAGAACCAAAATTTGACAGTCAATTTAAACTCACTATAAAGTCCGAAGATGATATTCCAATTAACAAAAGAGGTAGTGGAATAAGGCGTCTAATTTTGCTTAATTTTTTCAGAGCAGAGGCTGAAAGACTTAGAAATGAACATCAAGGCAACCAAGTGATTTTTGCATTTGAAGAACCTGAAACTTCACAACATCCTGACCATCAAGAAATGCTGATACAAGCTTTTACTGATTTATCTAATTCTGGGAATTCACAAATTATTTTAACTACTCATACACCTGCATTAGCAGGGCTTCTACCTTTAGACAGCTTAAGATTTGTAGAAAGACAAGGAAATGACAGAACAGTAGAATTAGGAACAGAAGAAGTATTTGAGAAAATAGCAACAACACTTGGTGTATTACCAAACCCTGTTTCAAAAAATGCGACAGCAATGTTATTAATTGAAGGAAAAAGCGATGTCACCTTTGTTAATCATACTGCATCGCAATTAAAAGCTGATGGACATATCACACATACATTTGAGGATAAAAGAATTGCTTTAGTTCCAATTGGAGGTTGTGGAAACCTAAAACATTGGAGAACATTGCAACTTGCTGAACAATTTGACATTCCTTATTGTGTGCTTTTAGATTCTGACAAAGGAACAGCCGAAGAACAAAAAAATATAGACCAAATAACCGAATTAAGAGGAAATGGAATTAAAGCCTATGTTACAAGAAAACGAGAGCCTGAGAATTATGTTCATTTGGACTGTTTAAATTTACCAGTTGGAAGTACTTTTACGCTTAATGATACTTGTGATGCCAAAGTGCTAATAGCTAATGAAAAGTCAACTAAGAAAACATTAATTCTTGAAACTTACTGGACGAGAATGACTTCGGCTCAAATTAGAGAAGTTGAACTTTACGATGATAATGGTACACAGAGGTATGAATTTAGTGAAATGTTCACTGACTTTTTAAGCTTAGTTCCGTAAAAGTACTGGTTACAACAATGTATATAAAACATAGCTAATATAGGCTTTTCGAAAGGTTCGTGTGTATTTGCAAAGTCGCCAAATTTTTAAATTTGGCTTTTAAAATAAAAGATAAAACAAAACATAAAAATTTGGCTTGTGTATAGTCGGAAAAGTCAGCGTATTTTAACACGCTACGTTTCTTATACTCACCGTTGTACAGCATATAGAAAAACGAAATGAATAAAACATTTAGCCTCATATTAATGTTATTCTTCGGAATCTCATTAAACGCGCAAAACGAAAAATCTGAAAGAGATGCCTTTAAGCTAAAAGTAGCAATAGACAGTGTGAACTTTTACCAACAAGACGTTTCGAAATCACCTTATTTTGTTAAAGATAAAATTTTACAAATCTATCCTTCTGAAAAGATATTTATTGAGACAGAAATTAAATCCGATTCGATTTATTCTATGTCTGTTGTAAAAGAAAATCTAAACCCAGAGAAAACAATCATTGTTGAATTTAATCAAAAAGTGGAAGGACGAATACACGATGGAATGACACTATCTGTAAAAAACCCATTTGACAAAACATTGAAATATGAAGCCTTAATGTACATCAATGGAAGGACAGAATGGATTCCGACAAGTATAATTCCAATAAGACCTAATTTAGTCAATTATGAACTATGGAATGACGTGATATTATCTCTTGTTTTAGTAGAATGGAAAATAGAATAATACGCTGTACAACAATGTATAACCGCAATTACGGCGGATTCGACTACGTCCGAATCCACGCGGAATTGCAAAGATCAGTGCTAAACCGAAAATAATCGCTAATTTAACCCATAACTGACGGTTATACGAGACCGTTGTGCATAATGCGGAAATCGTGCTAAAATTGAACATTTGAACTAAAAAAGCCAACGCTCAAACAGCACATTCATTTTTTTGCCAACGCGAAATACCAATGCTAAAAAAAAATAAAAGAGCTGTTTTTTGCCAACGCTAAACTATGATAGAAAAAAACATAATAGCTTCAATTTTAAATGACTCGCCAAGTGTTGAGCTTTTGCGTCTAAGGAATAGAGAATTAATTTTTGAGTTTCTTCTAACAACATTTAATAAAGATAGGCATACTATCTCTTTTGAAAATCTTTCTTTACTGTTATCAGACTTTATTTCACATCATAATATTAGTTTAGAGGAAGAGGATAATCACAATATCGAAACTTATGAAGTAAAAGCTAAAAACACAATTAACAGTTGGACTAATAAAGGTTTTCTAACAAATTACAGGGACGAAAATGGAGATATTTATTATGAATTATCACCACATACAAACAAAACTATTAATTGGCTTTATAGCCTCGAAAAAACTGAATTTGTTGGAGCTGAATCAAAATTCAAAGATATTTTCAATAAGCTAAAAGAGTTAGTTGAATTTACTAATGATGATATTGAAAAAAGGATTGAAATACTTGAAGACAAAAAATTAAGTATTGAACAAGAAATACAAAAGCTTAAGATTGGAGAGGATATTAAGGTATTTGAAGAACACGAAATAATTCCGAGATTTCAACAACTCACATATTCAGCAAAAGAACTGCTAACAGATTTTAAGGAAGTTGAAGATAATTTTAAGAATATTACAAAAGACATATATCAAAAACATACAGATGAAAATGTAACTAAAAGCGACATTTTAATGTACACATTTGATGCTATTGATGATATAAAAGAAAGTTACCAAGGAAAAAGCTTTTACGCTTTTTGGAGGTTTTTAATGGATAGGAACCTTCAAGAAGAATGGAATAATCTAACTAACGAATTGTATGAAACTTTATCTGATAAAGATATTGAGATAAAAGATACTTTTTTAAAAGGTATGAAAAACTATCTGCATTCTTCTGGAAATAAAGTTTATCAAGCTAATGATAAAATGGCTGAAAAATTAACGCGTATCATTAGGGATAATGATAATTCAGAAAATAGACTATCTAAAAAAGTAATTCAGGAAATTAAAAGTTATTTAACTGAAATCAGTAAAACAAGAAAAAAACCAGAACTGTCTATTGAAATTGAACTAAACAGCAAGATAAATATCCCATTTGATAAAAAGTTAACTATTGAGCCAAAGGAAGAAATAGTTTATGACACAAAACCTGAATTGGCAGAAAATGATATTGCTCAATCTAATCAAATAAATCAAATCTTTAAAGAAAACGTAATTGATAAAAAACTTTTAAGGAACAGAATTAAGGAAATCCTTAAAACAAAATCTCAAACTACACTTATTGAAGTTATAGAAATCAATGATGGAATTACAAAAGGTTTGCCTGAGTTATTTGGATATTTTGGCGTAGTAAAAGACTTTACGCATACTTTTAATCCAGATAAACAACAAGAAATACTATTTGACAAAATAAATAACAAGTCAATTAAAATACCTGAAATAATTATAGTTAAATGAATCAATTACAGGAAAATATAAAGCCTTATTCTAAAGCAATAGTTAAATTGCTCAAGAAAACAGTTGACAACGATGACATCGTTTGGGAAGATATATTGTTTTACCAAACCGAGATTCAAGAATATATAAGTAAAATTGGCTTAGAACTTATTATTAAGGAAAATGATGGCTACGCATTTTTGAAACAATTTGAAATTGATAATGATAAAAATACCATCGGCATCGCATCAAGACGACAAGTGGGTTTTGAAACCAGTATAGTTTTGGTTATTCTAAGACAAATAATTGAAGAATTCGAAAGTGACCCAACAGACTTTCAAGTAACAGATAAATTTATAACTGAATCTGAGTTAAAGGAACAAATTGGTTTTTTTCTACCAGAAAAATACAATAAAGTCAAATTTCTAAAACAACTTGACAACTACGTTAAAAACGTGGTTAAACTTGGATACCTTAAAGAATCAGGCACAAATTTGAATGAAAAGAAATACAAAATTCATAAAATAATTAAAGAGAAGATTACTCTTGATATTTTAAACGAATTTAAAGAAAATCTTAAGCAATATGTGGAGTCTATTTAGTACAAGTTCAGATACCTCTGGATTTAGACTTCAATATATGGAAGTCTTTAATTGGGGTACTTTTGATAATCAAATATTTAAAATTGAACCAAAAGGTAACAACTCATTGTTAACTGGTGCAAATGGTTCTGGTAAAACAACATTTATAGATGCTTTATTAACACTCTTAGTACCATTGAGTAGTGATAGGTTCTATAATCAATCTTCTGGAGTTCAAAAAAAAGGAGACCGAAACGAAGATAGTTACGTTCTTGGTCATTATGGCGATGTTCAAGAAGAAGGTCGAACCGGAACTACTACTCAAAAACTAAGAGAGAAAAATACGTATTCTGTACTATTAGCATCTTTTTCAAATACAGATGACAAAGTTATTACATTGTTTCAAGTGAGAAGCTTCGCTAATGGAGTAATGAAAAGAACGTATGGAATAGCATACAAAAAACTAAATATCCAATCTGATTTCAGCAAATTTGATGCAAAAGGAAATTGGAAAAAAAGACTTGATAAAACATACAACATTGCTAATAAAAAGTGGATAGAATTTTACGATGGCCCAACTAAATATGCTGAAAGAATGCGAGAACGCTTTGGTATGCGTTCTATAAAAGCTTTAAGCCTTTTCAATCAAGTTGTAGGCATCAAGGTTTTAGGCGATTTAGACGAGTTTATTAAAACAAATATGCTTGAAAAGCGTGACGCAGAGAATGAATACACTCAATTAAAAGATAGTTTCACTACTTTGATAAATGCTAAAAATGATATTGATAAAGCAAAAGAACAAATAAGACAACTCGAACCTATTGACACCATTGCAAAGGAATTAGACAAAATTGAAAAAGATTTAATTGTATTGCAAGTCGACAAAGAAAAGGCAGTCTATTGGTTCGCAAAAAAAGGATTAGAATTAGCTAAAACAGAAAAAGAAAAGTTGACATTCATCATTGGGGAAATTGATTCAGAAATAGAAAAATTAAAAGAAACTGAGAAAGAACTAAAAAGTAAAGAAGCTAAACTTACCGTTCAGATAGAGGCTGACGAAGTAGGAAGGCAAATCAAAGATTTAGAAAATGAGATTGGAAGACTTGTAAAATCAAGAGATAATAGAATTGCCAAAATTGATGATTATAATAATTTAGTTGAGAAACTGAAATTGCCTTCAAATCCCAATGAAGATGTTTTTAAACAGACAAGAAGTTTAGCTCAAGAAAAAAGAAATCAATGTAAAGTAGATATTGGAGCTGAAAGTGAAATATTGAGACTTGCAAAAAACAAGAGTGATGATATTAAAGAAAAAATTGAAGAGGGAATTGACACTATAAAATCATTAAATAAAAACGATAATAATATATCTGGAAATCCAGCAAGAATTAGAGAAGAAATTTTGCAAAATGTTGGAGCAACTAAAGATGAAATTCCATTTGTTGGCGAACTAATAAAAGTAGATGATTTAGAATGGGAATCATCTATTGAAAAAGTTCTACACAATTTTGCATTAAGACTTATAGTTCCTGAGAAATATTACAAATTAGTAAATCAATATGTAAATAATACTAACTTGAAAGGTAGAATTATATATGAACGTTATCAAGATTTTACCTCTTTAAAATCATTACAAGATTACCCAAGTGATACAAGTCTATTAATAAACAAAATTAGTTTTAAATCTAACAGTAAATATATAGATTGGATTGAGGACAGTATTATTAAGCAGTTTAATTACATCTGTGCAGACAATCTTACGCAATTTAACTCTTTGGAAAAGGCTCTTACAAAACAAGGTTTAATTAAAAGAAAAGGAAGGCACGAAAAAGATGATAGAAGGCATATCTCAGACAGAAAAAACTTCGTGTTAGGATGGGACAATAAAGACAAGATAAACTTTTGGAAAGCAGAGATTAAAGATTTGCAAAAAAAAGATGCTGAACAAATTAAATTAATCAGAGAAATTGACCGAAAAATTAAATCAATAGAGAAATTAGAGGAAAACTTATCTGACTTGTTTAAGCTTTTTACAAAATTTGATGAAATAGATTGGAAAACGTATGCAAATAGTATTCAAGAAAAAGAAGAGCAGAAAACAAAACTTGAAAGTACTAATGATAAAGTCAAAGAGCTTCAAAAACAATTAGAGCAAACTCAAAAGGATTTAGATAAAAGCGAAGAGGATATTGACTCTAAAAAAGATTCAAGACTTATACAAAATAATAATTGGGAATCTGCCGATTTGCTTATAACATCACACTCTAATTTACTAAACCAATTCTCTAAAAACAAGATAGATTTGTCTGTTTTTGAAGAAAATAATACAGAACTTAATAATATTAATTACAATAACTTTTCAACAACTCAAAAGTTATTTCAAACTCATATTGAAAAAACAAGTGAAGCATTAAAAAACAACAAAACCAAATTAAGCATAGATGTAAGTACAAAAATTAATGAATTTAAAAATCCTGATGAGTCTATTCTGAAAAGATATAAATCTTGGCGTTCAGATGTCAGCCAACTTCCTACATCTATAGAATTTATTAGTGAGTATCAAAAAAAATACAATGATTTAATTGATGAGGATTTACCACGTTTTGAGGATAAGTTCAATAGTTACTTACAAACCACGATAGAAGATAAAGTTGCAAATTTTAAATTCTTCTTTGATAAATGGTCAGACGATATAAAAGAAAATATCACATCTTTAAATGATTCTTTAAAAGCTATAGATTTTAGCAACTACCCTACTACAACTTATATCCAGCTTAAAGCACAAACAAAGATTAATGATAATGTAAAAGAATTTAAACGTTTGCTACACGACTCAATTCCAAATTTTAAAGAATTCGAAAATTCTATAGATGCTCAAAAAAATCACTTTAATAATAATATAGAACCTTTTATAAAGAAGCTTGAAGATGAAAATTGGAGAGGAAAAATAATGGATGTCCGTTCTTGGTTTGAATACAATGCTGAAGAAATTAATAGAGAAACAAGCCAAAGAACAAAAACATATACTGGAATGGGACAACTTTCAGGTGGAGAAAAAGCACAGTTAACTTATACAATTTTAGGGTCAGCAATTGCTTATCAATTTGGCTTGACAAAAGATGGTATGCAAAGTAATTCATTTCGCTTTATAGCAATTGATGAAGCATTTAAGGCACAAGATGAAGAAAAAGCAAAATATTTAATAAATTTGTGTAAACAACTTCACTTACAATTATTGGTAGTTACACCAAGTGACAATATCCACATTGTAGAAAATGATATTTCTTTTGTTCATTTTGTAGAAAGGAGAGAAAATAAGATTTCTTGGTTATATGATATGCCAATTGAACAATTTAAAGAAGAAAAGTCAAAATACATTAATGAATGATTAACCCTAAGGAAATTAAACTTAAGGCTGAAAGGAAATACAAAAGTTATCTTCAATCAATTATTAGTAATGAAAATATTTTTCCATTGGTAATTATTGGAAATAAAAAACCAAGCATATCTATTCCAGAGTTTAGAAGAGAAATAGAAGAACTCAATAAATTTTCCAAGGAACGTAAAGGTTATGGTTATAATATAAAATATGAGGTCAGAAAAACTAAAAATTTAGGCACTCAAAGTCTTCCAACAAGCATTTTGTTTGAAACAAAGCAAGATTTTGAAAGGTTTTTAAAAGTTGAAAAAGAGGTTGAGCAATTTAAAATCGACTATATCAAAATTATTAAACAATTTCCTGAACTGCTTGATTGGGTTAAAACGTTTCCAAAAAAAGTTATTGATAATTCAGCCAAATGGATAGATTTAATGAAAGTTTGTACATACTTTAAATTAAATGCAAGACCAGATTTATATCTAAGAGAATTACCAATTTCTGTTCATACAAAATTTATCGAAACTAACTCGTCAATTTTAAGTGAGTTATTAGACATATTAATTGAGCCATTTAGCAATAAAGAGCAAAAAAGATTTGAAAAACGCTTTAACCTTAAATTCAGCCAACCATTAATAAGATTCAAAATTCTTGACTCAAAAATATCTGAAGACTTCTTTTCTGGCTTAAATGATATATCCACAACAGTAAGCCAATTTAACCAATTATCATTACCCATTGAGCGAGTAATGATTGTTGAAAACAAAACAAATCTCTACACAATTGCTCTAACATTGCCTGAGTATAAAAAAACAATGGTCATTTTTGGTAGTGGATTCAAAGTAGAAAATTTAAAAGAGGCTAATTGGTTGAAATTTGTAGAGATTTTATATTGGGGAGATTTAGATGTACAAGGCTTCGAAATATTATCTCAAGTACGTAATTATTTTCCTCAAACGAAAAGTTTCCTAATGGATGAAAAAACTTTTGATGAGTTTTTTGAAAAAGATGAAGGCGTTTTATCCAAATCTAACGTTCAATTGAATCTTACAAGTACAGAGTTAAGTATATATGAGAAAATTAAAAAAAATAATTGGAGATTAGAGCAAGAGAAAATACCTTTAGAATATGTTAAATTGAGTATGAATAGCCAACGCTAAAAAGCCATACACATTCGCAATTCGCTACAGCCAACGCTACACCAAAAATTGCAAAAGAGTATGTCTTGCCAACGCTCACATTTGAACTAAATAACAAACATCGGAAAACCAAGCAGAACGTGAAAAGCACTATGCACAACAATGTATATAAAACATAGCTATTACAGGCTTTTCGAGAGGTTTTCGCTTCTTTATTAAGTCCGCCAAATTTTTATTTTTGTATATTTAGAAAATTAAAGATAAATAGAAAAAATAATAATTCGGCTCGTGTTTAATCCGAAACGATATCGTCTATTTGCACGCTACGTTTCATATACGGAGACGTTGGCAATAATATGAAAAGACGAAACAGAATAATAATCGGAATTTTATTTTTTGGTATTTATTGGCTTTGTGTCAAGAATATTTTACCGAAAGAATCATTAAGTTATTTAAACAGTGATTTGACTGAATTTAAACGTTTATTCTCACCAATCTCAATCATCTTTTCTATTATAATAGCATTTTTAATTGTTTTTGACCTTAATGAATTTAAAGGAACAAAATTGTCGAAATTATTCTATATAATTTACATTGGAATAATGAGTTATTTAAGCTATCCTTTCACTTCAGAAATAGTTTTGACAACTGGGCTTAAACTTAACGGAATATCGAGTAATGGAACTGTTATCAAAAAATTCAAAGTAGCTTTTAAAGAAAAGAATGATGACTTGAAGTATATGGTTTGGGGTAAAATACTGAACAAAACGTATGACGGAAGAATTGACAAATTAAATTTGACTAAAAAAGAGTATGATTTAGCTTATGAGAATCAAGAGCTTGAATTAGAATTTGAAAAAGGACTATTTGGAATTCCATATAACCCTAATATAAAGTAATAAATACTATTGCCAACAATGTGTATAATTCATTGCTAGTAAAAGCCTACTTACGAAAATTCCGCTGGAATTTTCTATCCGTAATTATTTGCTAATTTTAAGGCTTAAACACGCAACGAAATCATACACTAACACGTTAGCAAACATACCTAAATGAAGATACTGCTCACCATCATAATTCTTTTTACGACACTTATTTCTTGTGCTCAAACAACTTTTGATGAAAGTTCAATCTCAAAACAAACCATTAAGGCGGTAAAAAAGATTGAGGAAGTAAATCAATTAATGAGTTCAGCAGTTGGAGAAGGTGGAATGCGTCCTAAACAATGGGACAACTTTGAAGAACTGAAAAAAACCGCAACAAAAGAGGAACTAATTGAACTGACAAATCATCCAAATGGAGTTGTTAGAAGTTATTCTTTTTGGGCATTATCCCATAAAAAAGATGTTGATTTATTTTCCATTGCAAAAGAACACATAAACGATGATGAAGAAATAAGTACAATGTTTGGATGCATAATTAGCAATGATAAAGTTGGAGATTTCTTTATAGATGTATTGACACCAGAGTATGTTGATTTAGATTCAGAAAAAATGAATTCTACAGAATTAACAGAATTAGATAGTTTACTCATATATCAACCAAACAATTTATCATCCCGCTATTCTGCGATAAATCGAGCAAAACCAACAGAAAACCTTTATCCGAAAATTAGAGAACTTGTTATTGAAGAGAAAAACCAAAGTGCTTTGGTTACATTGGCAAAATATCAAAAAGAACAAGACATAGAAATTATTAAAAATAATCGCTCTGAAAATGAAAAGATTGAAAGCGGATATTATCAAACCTATGTTGCCATAAGTCAATTTCCAAGACCCGAATTTATTCCATTACTAGAAACCAACTTGGAAAAAACATTAGACAATACTCACTTTAGCAATGAATGGCGTGAACTTTATAAAGCTATTGCTAGTTACAAAAACAAAAAAGCGGTAGAGCTGCTTAAAGTACCTTTCTCAAAAGTTGAACATCAAAACATTAAAAAATACCACATAAGATTTGTTTACGGAGCAATCCAAGAATTCCAAGACCCAATATATAATGAACTTTATTGGAGAATTTGGGAAGAAGAGGGCAACATTTCACCAGAAATTTATAAATATCTATTTAATGAAAACCCTTCAAAAACATACGAACTGACCAAAAAGGAAATGATAGAAAACTATCAACCACAGAAATCTGATTTTGTGCCAACCTCAAATGGAGTTGAGTTTACCAAAGGTATTTATGAAACAATGTTAAACGTTTTAACTGCAAATGACAAAGACCTTGCAAATAAAGTAATTGCAGAACAAATCTTAAATTCAAACGTTCACAATTTATCTTTATATACTTCTAAAGTAAACAAGCAGAATATTTTTATTGAACCATTGTTTGAAAGATTAGAGGACGCTTGGAATGCTCACATTTATTTAGATTTAGTCAAAACGTTAATTGAGTATGATAATAAAGAAATCAACCAGCGAATTCTAAAAACCAGAAAGCGAAATAAAAATCTGAATGAAGATTGGGGAGGAAAAGCGTTAGATAAATTGCTTGCCGAAAACGGAGTTAAATAAAGTACGATTTGCTAACAATGGCTATAATTAATACGGGTTTTAGTACTTAATCCAAAGTTAAGTGTTTTTAACCAAGTCCGCCAAATCTTTTGATTTGGCTTTAAAAAAAAGATAAAACAAAATAAAAAGTTTTGGCTAAGTTCTTAATCGAAAGTTCACTACTTTTAATTCCCGTACTAACCATAGCCGAGACGTTAGCAGCAAGCAAAATAAATGACCATAAATAAGCATATAGAAAGAGGAAAAGAAACTACAAAAATCTTTGACAATAGGAGTTTAGAGATTGACTATAGGACTCTTAAGCCTATTTTAAAAGAAGGAATGTCCGTTTTAGATGTCGGTTGTGGAACTGGTTCTATTTCTAAAGATATTGCCAAAATTGTTGGTAAATCTGGAAAAGTTGTAGGAATAGATAATACAGCTGTATTTATAGAAAGTGGTCGACAAACATATGATAATGTAGAAAACCTAAATCTTATACATTCTGATTTATTTAACTATGATACTAGTGAAAAATTTGACTTGATTACTTCTGCAAGGACTCTTCAATGGTTGAGTAATCCCAAAGATGCACTGATAAAAATGACATCTTTATTGAAACCAAATGGAAGTATTTCAATTCTAGATTACAATCATAATAATTTAGAATGGAATCCCAACCCTCCAATTAGTATGAGAGACTTTTATAAAACTTTCTTACAATGGAGAAAAGATGCTGGAATGAATAATGGGATTGCTGATGATTTACCTGACCTTATGAAAGAAATAGGACTGATAGAAATTGAAAAGATAAATTCAGATGAGCACTATGAAAAAAATAGAATAGACTTTAAATCAAAAGTTGGAATTTGGGCTAAAGTTGCTAATTCCACCCAAATGGTTAAAGAAGGGTATCTAGATGATAATTTAAGATTAAAAACTATCGAAGAATATAATGAATGGGTTGAGAACAAAGCTATTTCTATGACAATGAAACTAAATGAAGTGAGAGGAAAAAAGCCAGCTGCTAACACTATATATAGCAAATAGGGCGGTTTAAGTTTGTTCGAAAAGGCAGTGTCTATTTACAATGTCGCCAAATCTTTTGATTTGGATTTATAAATAAAAGATAAATCAAAATGCAAAAGTTTGGCTTAGTGCTTAATCGAAAATAATCGCTTACCTTCTGCCCTAAATGCCATATATTTAACGTTGTAGCCAATTAAACGAAATGACAGAGAAAAAAGAAATTAAAGTAAAAAAATCGCTATTAACATTGATTCTGAAATCGGTCGCATTGTCGATTTTGACTCTTTTTATAATTCAACACTTTGGCAAAATAAGTGGTGGTGGACAAGTAACTGATGGAAGTCAAAAAAACTATGGACTTGGAAAATATTTATATACTCAACCTTTTAAATTTGAAAACCCGATAAACGGAAAAGAATATTATGAAAATTATAACCCATCTTACGGAATTTCAAAAGGTAGAAAAGGGACGTATTGGCTAAAATTCAAAGAGTTTTATATTCCTTCACTTTTAAGTAATCCACTTCATATTTTGGTAGCAACAATTTTATTTGGTGGAGTTTTTGCATTTTTCGGAAACTATAAACTGAAAATATCGTGATAAGAAAGGCTGAGCTTAACTATGAAATTGATTTACCGAGTAAAGGAGAATGGCATCGTTATTTTCTTGAGTATAAATACTTAGTCGATTTAACATTTGAAAGATTGCAAGGTGGAGAAATTACAGTTGTTTCTATGCCGTTAGCATTTTTAATACGACACACACTTGAACTGGGATACAAAACAAATCTATTAGAATTAGAAAAAGTATCTGAGGTAAAAGCAAATGTCAAATATCGTGGAAAACAAGCTCATAAAATTGATGATTTGCATAGAGAATTTGAAATCCAAGTCGAAGCAATATTCAAAAAGTATTTTGTAGATAAAGAAATTCAAAATCAATTCAATAAACATAATGAAAATTTGACTTCACTTAAAAGGCTATTTCACAAATTTGACGAAGTCTCATATTCTTTTAGGTACCCTGTAGAAAATTATGGAATTACACCAAATTTTGAAATGAAAGCAGATTTTGAAATGAACGATAAGTTGAATTTTAAAGAACTAAAAGAGCTTTACGATAAAAGTATAATTCTTTTAATTTACACAACAGATGTAGTAAATGAAGAAATAAATAACTGGCTACAACATGGTGTATAAAACATAGCTAATAAGTGCTCAACCGAAAGGTTTGTGTATATTTAGAATGTCCGCCAAATTTTTAATTTGGCTTTTAAAAAGAGAAAATTAAAAACAAAATATAAAAATTCGGCTCTGTGTTAATCCGAAAAGTTAGTGTCTTTTTGCACGCTACGTTTCATACACAAGTCCGTTGTGCGTCATTTAAGAGAACTTATGATAAATTGGATAAAAAAATATTTATTTACCTCAAAACAAGACAAATCTGAGAAAAAAAGTGCTTACGAAAGATTGACCAATAATACTGATTTTGACAAAAGTTCGAAGAGTTTAATTCCATTGAGTCAAATATTAGAGAATAAGAACGCTGACGAAGTTGAGGATTTAATGACCTATGCTTACTCTAACGAAAACGATGATAAAGTAATTGAAATAGTTCATCAATTAATTACTGAACCTTGGCACAGAAGTTATGAGGAAATGGCTCATTATTTACAGAGTAAAAAGAAACCTGAAAGTGTTGAACCTCTAAAAACAGCAATGCAAAAGCGATATGATTATTTGGAATCATATGGAACAGGAACTCGACAATTTATAAATCAATGTGGACACGCATTGTGGAGCATTGGAACTAATGAAGCAATAAACTCAATACGAGAATTGACGGAATCTGATGACCCAATAATTAGAGATGAAATGCTGTATAGAGTTAGCCGAATTGAAAATCGGAATGATTATGAACGGAACTATGAATTAGAATAAAAAACGAACGCACAACAATGGCTATAATTAATACGGGTTTAAGTGTTTAATCCAAAGTTTAGTGTACTTTTATGAAGTCCGCCAAATCTTTTTGATTTGGCTTTAAAAATGAAAAAATTAAAACAAAATAAAAAGTTTTGGCTAAGTGCTTAATCGAAAGTTCACTACTTTTAATTCCCGCACTAATCATATCCGAGACGTTGTGCAATATTAGATAAATGAGATACATTATAAATTTACTTATTCTATTCTTTTTATTTACTAGCTGTAATCACAAAAAAAACGTAGAAAAAAGCTCTAAAAATGATTTAGAATACAACTTATTATTTGGAAAGGTAAAATCAGTTACCACAGAATTTGCAAATGATGGTTATACAGGTAATAATAAAAGAAATCTAAAAATTTTCAATAAAAACAAAAGACTAATAAAAGAAATAGACTTTGCCAAAGACAGTATAATAATAAAGCAATCAGATTATGAATTCAATAAAAATGCTCAGCTTCTTAAAAGTATTAAATTAGAAAAATATCCAAGAAGTAAGCAAATTTGTATATATAAATACAACAATAATGACTCTCTTATTTCTATTATTTGCAATAAAAAAGGCTTTAATAGAGAGACTAAGGTTAAAAGAGACTTTAAAAATAGAATCAAAAAAATTGAGCATTTTATCAATGACTCTTTGGACTATTCATTTATATATAAAAGGAATTTAATAACTGGACAAAAAGATTCTGAAATTTTCTCTTCAAAATCAAGTTGGAAAGAAACTAAATACAGTTATAAAAATAATTTAGTAAACAAAAAAGTTGAAAAAGAAGTATGGATTTTTGCAGATAAAAAAGATACGATGACGAAACAATTTTACTTCAAATACTATCAAAATAGAAAAATAAAATCTAAAGAGACTAGAGATTTATCGTCATCTTCATATGAAGTTGATAATTTAAAATATTATGATAATGGAGTTCTTGCAGAACAGAGTATTCAATTAATAAAAGACTCTACTACAACACAGAATTTATTAATGAAGTGGGATAGATTTGGAAATATAATTCTTCATCAAAATTATAAACTTAATGGTGATATCTCAAAATCAAGAAAAACAGTATATGAATATGACGAGCAAAATAATTGGATTTCTAAAAAGAATTTAAAAAGTAAATCTTTGATTAACGTATCTAAAAGAACTATTGAGTATTATAAATAACATTGCACAACACTATATATAGCAAATAGGGCGATTTAAGTCGGTTCGAAAAGCCTGTATCTATTTACTAGGTCGCCAAACCTTTTGATTTGGCTTTAAATAAAAAAGATAAATCAAAATGCAAAAGTTTGGCTTAGTGCTTAATCGAAAGTAATTGTTTGCCTTCTGCCCTAAATGCCATATATTTAACGTTGTGCATAATATGAAAAAAACAAAATACCTACTAATTATAATCGCTTTAGTTGGACTTAAAATGAGTGCACAAGAATTGACTTGTGCTGATTTTAGAATTGGAACTTTCATAATTCCGACGAGTGATGAAATGAAAAATTATACGATTACTTCAAATGACTCTATCAGTAAAGTTAGTACGCCGAGAGACTCAACAATTAGTAATTATATTGTTATTCGTGAGGATAAAACTCAAACTGAATGGATTAACGGAATAAATGTTGGCAAACCAGAATATGAAATACTTGAATGGATTGATGATTGTACCTACCGATTAACTTATGACGCATCTAAAACCGAATTAAGCGACGAAAAAAAATGGATAAATGAGAATAATGGAATTGTAGTTTCCAAATCGCGTATTGAAGGGAAATGTATGTTTTATAATGCTGTAATGACAACAAATGACGGACGGAAAATAGCGCAAGAAGGTGTAATATGTGCCGAATGATACTATGCACAACAATGGCTATAGTTAATACGGGTTTTGGCACTTACCCCAAAGTTCAGTGCCATTTACAAAGTCCGCCAAATCTTTTGATTTGGCTTTAAAAATGAAAAAGTAAAACAAAATAAAAAGTTTTGGCTAAGTGCTTAATCGGAAATTAATCGCTTATTTATTCCCGTACTAATCATAGCCGAAGCCGTTAGCCTTAATTACCCAACAAATAAAATGAATATACCGAGAGAATCAATTTTATATCTTTTTAAAGGTGAATTAACCAAAGAACAATTGGTTGGATTAGATTGGGATATAAATGATTTAGGAGGATTTAAAAATGAAGAAATATATTGGTTGAACACTCCTGGGCCAATTTACACAACTCAAACTGACAATTGTGGAACTGGACAACCTGAAGCTCTTAATAATGTTGGAGGAGACGAAGATTATTATGAATTTATATTCAAGCAACCTTTTAACGAAAAAGAGCTGATAGAAATAAAATCATCCGCTGATGTGGACCCTTTAGGAGGCTACTATATTGACGGAAATAAGTATTGGACAAACGAAAAGGTTATTGAATGGTGGGGAAAAATTGAATCTGTAATAGATTATATGATTGTCCGATACGATGAGGAACTTAAACTTCCTGCTAACCCACATAATAGTTTGTGGGATTTTGGTGATGGAGTAAAGCAAATACAATTATATGGACCACCAAAACCTTTACCAGAAAATTATAAATCTGCTCTTGATTTTTATCAGTTTGACATAAAAAATTATCTCGAATGGTATATGAAATTAAATAATGGTTTGTCTATTAAGTTAGATGATATTGATTATAATTGGGATAAAAAAATGGAACTTGATGAAAAATTAAAAACATTTAATCCTAAGATTAAAGACTTGATAAAAGAATATAATAATACCCAAAAAGATACAAGTTCTATAGAAACTCAAGAAATTAAGCAAGAAGCAACTAAAAACAGGTTTAGTATTATCAATAAACTTAAAAAAGTGTGGAGAAAAACAAACTAAGGCTAACAACACCTATGCGATAATGTGGAGTTTTGGTTTAATCGAAAAGTCATTGTTTTTTTGGTTTGTCGCCAAAGTATTAAATTTAGTATTTTAGAAAATATAAAAACAAAATATAAACTTTGGCTAAGTGTTGGCTCTTAAACCTTTGTTTTTTTGCTTCCACACTACGCATAGCTAAACGTTGGCAAACATTTAAAAAAAGACTGATGAAAAAATTTATGGTTGTTGAAAAATTCAAACCTAATTGTTTGGAGAAAAATAATGAATTGTGGAATAAGAAAGGAAGAATGCTTCCTGAAGGTCTTTACTATTTAAATTCTTGGGTTAACAAAGAACAAAGTATTTGTTTCCAACTTATGGAAACAAATAAGCCTGAATTATTTGATGAATGGACGAGTAATTGGAAAGAGTATACCGATTTTGAAATCTTCCCTATAGATTAAGAACTTTTACAGAATGATTGAAATTAATAAAGTTTATCATGCGTCTGAGTTTAAAATCATTGAAAAATTAACACAAGAGATTTTACACGAAGTTTATGACCCAATAATACCTGCCGAACATACCGATTATTTTTTGACAGAATTCCAATCGGAAAATGCAATTAGAAATCAAATTGAAAATGAAAATTTCAGTTACTTTCTCTTAAATTTTGACAATAAAAATGTTGGCTATTTAGGAATTCAAAAACTGAATAAAATACTAAATTTGAGCAAACTCTATATTTTGGAATCGTTTCGAGGATTAAAAATCGGAAAAATAGCACTAGAATATGTTGACGGATTTGCAACGGATAATGGAATTGAAAAAATTGAGCTAATTGTTAACCAACAAAATAATAATACGATTGATATTTATCTAAAAAACAGATTTAAAATTGTGGAATCGATTGCGAACTCATTCCCAAATGGACATTCTGTTGAAGACTATAAAATGGAAAAAATATTGATTCTGAAATAAAAACGATTTGCCAACAATGGCTATAATTAATACGGGTTTTGGTGCTTAACCCAAAGTTTAGTGTATTTTTATAAAGTCCGCCAAATCTTTTGATTTGGTTTTTAAAATGAAAAATTAAAACAAAATAAAAAGTTTTGGCTAAGTGCTTAATCGGAAATTAATTGCTTTTTTATTCCCGTACTAATCATAGCCGAAGCCGTTGGCAGTAATTTGAGAGCACGTTTACGAATTGAAATTTATGAAGAAATTATTAATGTTTAGTTTGCTTACTTTTTTAGTTAGTTGCCTTCCGATTGAAACCAAAAATGCTGAAAAAGCATACGAATATTGGTCAGGAAGTGAATCGCCAAAAGAAATAGAATTAATTAAAGGCGAATATTATCAATCACCACATTTCTCGCTCGAATATGAACTGTTTCTAAAATTCAAATCTGACGAAAAATGGTTTAATGATTTTGTAGAATACAATAAACTTGAACTTGATACTATAAAAAATGATTGGTCTGGATGGACTGAATTACCTGAATGGTTTAAAACTGACAATAATTATAAAATATATACAAGAAACCAAAATGATGAATTTGAACGTTCGAGATATTTCGTAAATCCTGAAAATGGAATTTGTTACATTTATGAAACGGTTGGAATGTAAACCACTAAATGAAAACAATGAATTTACTCAAGATAAAAAGAATAAATAGAAAATGGTGGGAAATCATATTATGGTGGGAAATTAGAAGAATTCCATATAATTTTATTATGTACTTTATAGGATTATTGAGCTTCTATATTTGTTTTGTAACAATTCCTTTAGTCTATTTGGTTATTGGATTGTTTTTGAATATAATTTATACTTTTGGTTGGATTGTCGAATTAGTATATATTAATAGACAAAATAATGAAAATAGAAAATTTAAATATCCAAAATATGCATTTATCACATATTTAATTTTATCAATTATACTTGTTTTGGGATTAGCTATGTTTCTTTTAATACGATAAAAAACAAAACCCTCTGAAAATAAAAAACTACTGCCAACACCGTGTATAATTAATTGCTTTTTACGTGCTTACTTGCGAAAATTCCTGCGGAATTTTCTCGGGCTCGTTAAAGTTTGCTAACTTAGTTGCTTAACCACGCAACTAACCATACACAAACACGATGAATTGCATTCTCCTACGTCGACCCAATAGGCTACATCTCGTTTCTCTCGATTCTCGCCCATTGGGAAAATGCAATTCATCGCAGCGCTATGTCAGATTACATATGGTCGTAGGATAAGAGAATTCTTGCCAAACACGACGCTTAACGGAAGAAAATAACGCAACACATCATGTCGCTATATGTAATCTGGTCGCCAATTTTTATTCCCAATAAATGAAAAAAACGAAAAAGTTTTTTCCTATATTTCCATAAAAATTCGCGGACTCCACATAGCGCTGCGTTGTAGAGCATTATGAAAAAAACCACGGAGACAAAATCACCAGAAGGAGTTTTCCAAGTAATTGACAGTTTCGCAATTAGAAAAAGAAACCAATTTTACTTGATTGGAAAATTGACAAAAGGTAAAATAAAGAAAGAGTGGTTTGTGAATATTGGACTGAATGAAGGATTAGCAATTACAGTAAGAATAAATGACATTGAGGAAATCGAAATGGCGTCTGAAAAAGATACTCATACTCTGATTATTATTGATTGTGACGAAACCTCAATTGACTTATTACTCGGATTAAATATTGGACTTGAATATTTGCCAATAACAATAGATGGAGAAGATTAAAAAAAATGACATTGGACGAAAGAGCATTTAAAACATTAATCGAATATTTAGAAAGAATACCAAGTATTCAAAAGCCTATTTCGTTTGGCGATGATGACAGAATGTGGTGGCTGAAATTTTCATTGAATATTGAAAATAAACTTGCTTGGAATGTTGTCCAAGAGTTAGGGTTTGTAATAAATTACATTTCAATAGATGAAAGACTTCCTACCGTATTTTATCCTGTTTCGCCACCACCATATATGAATGGTGGACCTTACGATTTTTTATCTTGGGTGATTGAGACAAAAGACAAGGAGTTTAAACCAGGAACATTAATGAAATGGTTAGAAGGAAGATTACCAAATCCAGTGGATGATTTAGAACAATGGAATGAAGAATAACGCTCTACAACACGGTGTATAAAACATAGCTAATAAGTGCTTAACCGAAAGGTTTGTGTATATTTAGAATGTCCGCCAAATTTTTAATTTGGCTTTTAAAAGAGAAAAATTAAAAACAAAATATAAAAATTCGGCTCTGTGTTAATCCGAAAAGTTAGTGTCTTTTTACACGCTACGTTTCATACACAAGTTCGTTACCTAACATTATACAAATTGCTTCTAAAAAATGATTATTTTAAAAAGATACGGTAAGAATCCAATCACATTGAATATAATAATCTCAAGTGTAATCGGTCTTTTTGTGTTTTTAAATGTAAAAATACAAGTTCCAGAAATAAACTTATTTCTTTTATCTTTTATACTAATTTTGATAGTTCTTTTTTTCTTATCAATATTGTTTTTAGGACAAAGACGATTTTTAAATAGTATTAAACTGACAGAAATAGATAATCATTTAGAAATTGAATCAATCTATACTAATAAAACAGTTCTAAAAATTGAACACATCGAAAGAATAAGTCTTCTGAACAGTATCGGTCTGAAAAATGAAACAAATGGATTTACGAATAGAAACTTGAGTCTGAAAATAAGAAATAAACTACAACCACAAATATTTGAAATTGAAAATATTTCCAATCATTCAAAAGGAATAGATTTAATACAAAAGGTTATTGAACAATTTGAATCATTTACAGTAATGTACAAGAAAGCAAAAAATCAACGAAAACCTGATATTTTAAAAATTGATAAAAATATCAATATTGAAACTAAAAAGGAACTCAATTCGGTTTTAAATAATATGAATATTGACTTTACAATTAAGGTTGAATAAACGTTAGGTAACAACGGCTAAACTTAATGTGGGTTTTTAGTGCTTTCTCGAAGTTTTGGCTTCTTTATTTTGTCCGCTTAAACTTATTTGATTAGTTTTAATTGACGATGATAAAAACTAAAAATAAGTCTAAGCTAAGTGGCTCGTCCGATAAATCCTCGATTTATCTACTCCCACACTAAGCTTAGCCAAACCCGTTACCTGCAAGCTGAAAAATGATAATCCGAGATAACATATTGACAATAATGATTTTGCTTCTTTGTTCCTGTAACGGAAAAAAGGAAAATCAGGAATCTGAGCCAAAATCAGAGCCAATAATTGAATCCAAAACCGAAATAAAACCGAAATCGGAATTGAATACTGATTATTCAAAATCAGCTGAACTTTTCGCTCAAGAGATTTTAAAAGAAAATATTAGAGTTCATTTATTTGATTTAACAAATTCGAAAAACCCAAAATACCTTAGAACTTTTCAATCTGATGGCCTTGATAAAATAGTGGCTTATTCAAACAAAAAATACCCAAAGAAAACCGAGCCGAATTATTATGAGCATTTCACCTTGTTTGTAGTAACATACCAAAATTCTAAGAGCGCTCAAAAAAGTTTTGACCAATTAAAGTTGGACTCAAAATATGGGTTTACTGATTTAAAAGACCTAAGCGGAGATATAGCCGAAAGAGTTAGAGTTTTAACTATTGGAGCAAAACCTGGCGGACTGATAACGCAAAATGGCAAACAGGTCTTCAGTTTGGTAGAAACTTGCAGAGAAACACCAATTGGCGGAAATTGGATTGACTATGAAAATAAGTTCATTGGATTCATAACCGAAAGTGGAGAAGAAATTGAAGCTCTCAATGCAAATTGCGGAATGGATAGATATAAAATTGAAAAAAGAAAAGCCAGCAGGTAACAATGTATAAGAAAACATAGGGATTTTGGGCATAACCGAAAGGTCAGTGTTTATTTGCAAAGTCGCCAACTATAAAATTTGGCGTTTACGAGAAAAAAGATAAAAGCAAAATATTTATATTTGGCTTAGTACCAATTCGAAACGTATCGCTTGTCACCTGCCCTACGTTTCTTATACGAATCGTTGTAGCCAATTAAACCAAACCAAGAATGACAAAGAATCTATTGATAATCCTACTAATCACTTTGTTGACTTCTTGCCAATCGAATTCACAGAATAATATGATACCAAAGGAAGAAATCATCGGATTTTTTGACCGAATGAAATCAAACGGAGTTGATACAAATACCAAAATGCTTTACGGCTATTTTTTCACAAACAACGAACCAAAGAAATTAGAAAAAGTAGCGGAAGAATTAAAAACGCAAGGATTTGAATATGTGGACATTTATCCTGACGAAACAAATCAATATTGGTTGCATATGGAAAGAATTGAAATTCACGATTCAGAAAGCCTTTTTAATCTGAACAAGGAATTATATGAAATCGCTGACAAATTTTCAATAAAATCCTATGATGGATTTGATGTTGGAAATGCGGATAAAACAAAGGGAATTGAACGAGATACATATGTTGTTCCAGAAGAGTTTAAATCTAACGATTTTGACCAAAACGGAGTACCTTTTCTAATTATAGCAAATTCAGCTTTCGACAAATTTCCTCACAAGTCTGAATATTCAATTTTCATAAAAGTTAATTGCAATTATGATATTGACAACACCTCAAAAATGCCAAATGAAAAGGACTATAAGGAATTGGACGATTTGGAACTTTTCATCGAGAACAATCTAAACCAAAACGGAATAAAGTCATATAATATCGGAAGAACAACACACAGTGGAGAAAGAGAAATTTACTTTGTTACAAACGATAAAGATGGAGCAAATGGACTAATGAATTTCCTAAAACAAAACGGAAATAAGCGAGACTTTGAATTCGAAATAATTGACGACTCTGAATGGAAATTATATGAGGAAATAAAAGCAAAACTGAATAAAAAATAACTGGCTACAACAACGTGTATAGCTCATTGCGGCTGAATTCCTAATCGGAATTCATTGCAATTTGCTATCTTTAGGCTACAGCGGAAAATCATAGCTGATTTACCGCAACGAGCCATACACAAAACCGTTACCTGTAATTAGAATACGTAAAATGAGTAACCCAAACAGTAATTTGAGAATAATAGATAACTCAGATGAAATTTCTGAAATGTTCAAAAGTTTATTTGATTTTATTAGATTGTTAATTGATATTCCAAAAAATGATCAAGAACTTTGTCGACAATACTTTAAGCCTTATTCTGTGAAAAAGGGGACTCTTTTAGAGTCAGAAGGCACAGTACATAAGTATCATAATTTTATTGTATCAGGACGTATGCGGATTTTTCATGTTGATGAAGATGGAAAAGAAGTTACAACTGACTTAAATGATGGTCAACGGTTTTTTACGTCTTATTATAGTTTTATTCATCAAACAATTTCTAAGGAAAACCTTCATTGTATTACAGACTGTAAGCTACTTCGAATTAACAGAGAAGATAATGAAACTATAACCAGACTTGGGAAAAGTTCTGAAAAATATATCGAGAAAATATTACAGCATTCTTTGGAATCTAACAGACAAAAAGTTATCGATTTAAAGACTTTATCAGCAAAAGAACGATATCTAAAAATGCTTAAAAATCAACCTTCAATAATTAAATCATTTCCAATAAATTATATTGCTTCTTACTTAGGAATTAATGCAGGTAGCCTGAGCAGGATAAGACAGGAATTAACGAAATAATATTATTTTCTCACAAATGTGAAGCCTAATAATAAAATAATTAAAGCATATTTACATATCGTTATATTTTAATTTTTAACCCTGTAACTATATTTTATAATTATGGATTTAGCATCAAAAAACTCAGTAGGTACGACTTCAAAATGGAGGCGCCATATTATGAGAGCATTATTCTTTTTAAACTTTGTTGGTTTGGCTTTTAATAATTGGTCGACAATTCTTTTTCCGCAAGAACAGTTAAGTCCTATAAAAGGTGTGGGAATTAGTTTCTACGCAGCTTTTTCTTTACTATGTATATTGGGAATTAGGTTCCCTTTAAAGTTCATCCCACTACTTTTGACACAGCTAATCTATAAATCTGCTTGGATAGTAGGAGTCTATATACCTGCTAAAAATTCTGGTTTAATTGATGAAAATTTCGAATCATGGTTTATGCCAATGGCTGTAGGAATTATTTTGGATATTTTGGTAATACCGTGGAAATATGTTTATGTAGAATATTTTAGAAATTTATTCCGTTTCAGAAAAATAAATAGATAAAATAACTACAGGTAACAATGTATATAAAAAACAGGGCAGAAAGTGCTAAATCAAAAGGTTTGTATTTGTTTGCAAAGTCCGCCACATTTTTAATTTGTATTTTAGAAAAAAATAAAAGAAAAAATATGGCTTAGTATAAATCCGAAAATAGGTGCTTATCAATTGCCCTACATTTCATATACTAGACCGTTAGCCACAAGTTGAGAAAATGAAATTAAAGATATTACCAAATAAGGGATTTGAATTGAACTCTGATATTTTTAATTGGAGCGAAGAAAGAGAATCTATCAGACATAAACTAAATAATAGACACAAAGAAGATGATAGAGTAATCGAAATGTCTCAATTTTTTGATGGTGACACAAGTCACGATATTGATCAAAAAAGAGATATTTATCAAGACATAAATGGAACTAAAAATTATTTCTTTTTAAGCTATGACAAAGACAACTTCCTTAGTGAATTAGAAGTTCATTGGGGAATTAAAGTTTCGATTGATAATATCGAATTGGAGTTTGAAAAGGATATTAATATTTATTTAAATCAGCTAAGCTCAAAAGGATATGACTTTAAAGAAATTGAGCAAGGGAATTATTTTTTTGAAAAACTAAAAATAACAATTGCCGATTCTGAATCAACAGGTGGAGACGGAAATGGACTATCATATCTTTATTCAGGACTTAATATTGAACATTTGATTGAGAATTAAAAAACCAGTGGCTAACACGGTGTATAAAACATAGCTAGTAAATGCTTAACCGAAAGGTTTGTGTATATTTAGAAAGTCCGCCAAATTTTTAATTTGGCTTTTAAAATTGATAAGTTAAAAACAAAATATAAAAATTCGGCTCTGTGTTAACTCGAAAAGTTAGTGTCTTTTTAGACGCTACGTTTCATACACAAGTCCGTTGTGCTTAATTTAAAAATGACCAGAAACTCACTCTTTACAATAGTATTTTTCCTTTTTGCAAGTATTGCATTTGG
>CANLOV010000019.1 GCA_947492955.1 uncultured Cellulophaga sp.
ACTATCCAGCCTGAGTTTGCTCCGCTATTTCCGCTTACTTCTACTCCTTTTACATTATCCTCGATACCATCGCCTACTGTGAATTCATAAGGGCCACCTGTTAACTCACCACCTTCTGGTTGGTTACGGTATACTTTTACTGCATTACTAGATAAGCTATAGTCTCCTGATAAATCGCTTAATGCATTGTTGCCTTGTGCTAAGCCTTCTAATCCGTCTGCATAACTAATATGCCAAATTAAGCAAGTCCCTGCACCTGCACCATCGAAGTTTACAGCGCCTGGGTATGGGGGTAATCCTAAGATTTTACCTTCTTCATCAGTTACTATCCAGCCTGAGTTCGGTCCAGAGTTACCTGTTACCGCTACATTCTTTACATTATCTTCTTCGCCATCACCTACACAGAATGTATAAGGTCCGCCTGTTAACTCGCCACCTGATATAGCTACTGGTGTACGTACTACTTTTACAGCATTAGAGATATCGTAGCATCCTGATAAATCGGTTAATGCATTGTTATCTTTAGCCAATCCTTCTAATCCGTCTGCATAACTAATATGCCAGATTAGACATGTTCCTGCTCCTGCACCATCGAAGTTTACAGCGCCTGGGTATGGTGGTAATCCTAAAATCTTACCTTCTTCATCGGTTACTATCCAGCCTGAGTTTGCTCCGCTATTTCCGCTTACTTCTACTCCTTTTACATTATCCTCGATACCATCGCCTACAGTGAATTCATAAGGTCCTCCTGTTAACTCGCCACCTTCTGGTTGGTTACGGTATACTTTTACAGCATTACTAGATAAGCTATAGTCTCCTGATAAATCGCTTAATGCATTGTTGCCTTGTGCTAAGCCTTCTAATCCGTCTGCATAACTAATATGCCAAATTAAGCAAGTCCCTGCACCTGCACCATCAAAGTTTACAGCTCCTGGGTATGGTGGTAATCCTAAAATCTTACCTTCCTCATCAGTTACTATCCAGCCTGAATTTGGTCCTGAGTTACCTGTTACCGCTACATTCTTTACATTATCTTCTTCGCCATCACCTACACAGAATGTATAAGGGCCTCCAGTTAATTCTCCACCTGCTATAGCTACTGGTGTACGTACTACTTTTACAGCATTAGAGATATCATAACATCCTGCTAAATCGGTTAAAGCATTGTTATCTTTAGCCAATCCTTCTAATCCGTCTGCATAACTAATATGCCAGATCAGACATGTTCCTGCGCCTGCACCATCAAAATCAACGCCTTCAATATCGCTAGGCAAACCTAAAATAGTGCCTTCTTCATCGGTTATTATCCAGCCTGAGTTATCGCCTTTGTTACCAGATATACCAATCCATACATTGTCTTTTTTTCCATCACCTACTGTGAATTCATAAGGACCTCCTGTTAACTCGCCACCTTTAGATTCGGTTCTATTAATAGTAACCACGTTAGACAAATCGAACTCTCCTGTAAGGTTTTCTAAATATTTTCCTCTTTCTAAACCATTTACCGATGAATATGAAATATGATATATATCACACACGCCTTGATTACCAAAATAAAATGAACCTTCATCTTTCACATAAATTATCTTACCTTTATCTGCTAAAATCCATTTCTTATATTCTCCTTTGGCTTCGTTTACCTTAAACTTAATAAGTTTACTTTTATCTGTAATACAAATATCTGTTTCATCTGTAGTACTAATTACACCTCCATCAATTATAATATCTTCATTCGCTTGCTGAAAAGCAAATAAGTTAGGTACTACTAGTAATACCATTAGAACAGAAAAAATCATGTGCCATTTTATTAAAATGGGTACATGATTTACATTTTTAAACAATAGTAATTTTGTTTTCATTTCATATAGGTTTTAAGTTAATTAAAAAATATTTATGCATGCGTACTATACTATTCTCTATATGGGGGAATAAAAAATAAAGTCTTATCAAATTAATTTGATAAGACTTTATATCATTATTAAGTAGGTAAATCTACTTTTTAGATAGTCTTATCTAGAAACTGAACCTTTAGGGAAACTAGCAGAAACATTAGAACCTATTGTTTGTACTCCCATAGCATCTTCTGCTACCATACTAGCCAATGGTTTTAATACAAATGGTTTTGCATTATTATCTGGATAAGGCTCTATACTTATAACTGTTGTTTTTCCTCTAACATCTATTGGAAAGTTTACTCCACTAGGAGCATTTTCTAAAAAATCTTCACCTGGAAATGGAGGGCCAGGATTAGCACCACTAAAAGGGCTACCTTCATCGTTACCAGTAACAGATGTAAATGTACCTGTACTAAGAGGAACACCATTTACAACAACCCATCCTTCATATTTCCAACCAGCTTCTAATGTAGGAAGGTCTAAACCAGCAACAGGAGACCCACTACTATTGTTTAAAAACCAAACACCACTATATTGTTCTTCAGGAGCACCTGTTCCTGTTGGCGCTGCAATAATATACTCTCCAGAGATTGCATCAAAAGATGAAGCTACAGTTCCTGTTGTTAAACTAGCAGTATTTCCATTAAAATCACCAACAAATAGTTTTGTATCTGCAGGCATTGGTGATGGGTCTGGGTTTGGCTCAATAGACAAAACAAATTTTGTTGCACTCTCTAACATATCTTTATCTAAAGTAAAACTAGATTTAGATAATGTATTGTTCTCATCTACAGTAAAAGTACCTGTAGAGACTGGTGCTCCATCAACAATAATCCATCCTTCGTAAACATAATCTGCACCTAAATCTTCTAAACCATCAATATTTATTTCTAAATTAGATGTTGTGGGTGCGTTATCATCATTGTCATCACTACAACTAAAAAATAATAATGTTAGACTTGATAATAAAAATAACTTCTTCATAATTTTATTTTGTTTTATAATTTGTAACAAACTAAGCCATATAGTGTAACAGAAATGTCACAAAAGCATAAACTTTTTATATCTTTTGTAAGTTTTTTGTGAATTTTTCGGCTATAATCTGGTGAATTATTATAAAAACTATAACAAACAGAGGGTTTTTAGTAGATTTTTCTAATTGAAAACTATTGTGATATCTCTGTGATACTTTTTTTATTTATTAGCTAAACCTATGATTATGAAACGAATCCTTATTATAGAAGATGATTTAGAGATTATTAAACTCTTAGAAATTCATCTTACCGATTTTATATACAACATATCTATTGCTACTGATGGAGAAATAGGTTTAGAAAAAGCATTGAAAGATGACTATGACCTTATTTTACTAGATTTAACTTTACCAAGTATGGATGGTATTGAGGTTTGCAAACAACTTAGAACAAAAAAAGATACTCCTGTTATTATGTTAACTGCAAAATCTGAAGAAATAGATCGTGTTCTTGGTTTAGAAATTGGAGCTGATGATTATATTACTAAACCTTTTAGTATTCGTGAGTTATTAGCTAGAATAAAAGCTGTATTAAGAAGAACAAACTCTACTAATGTAGTTGAAGAACATAATACATCTTTATCTTTCGAAGGTTTATCTATAAATGTAGATAAGAGAAAAGTAGTATTAAATAATGAAAAAATAGAACTGTCTCCAAAAGAATTTGAGCTTTTAGTATTAATGGCATCTAACCCAGGTAGAAATTATTCTAGAACAGAATTATTAAATATTATATGGGGTTATAATTTTGAAGGATATGAGCATACTGTAAACTCTCATATAAACCGTTTAAGAGCTAAAATTGAAAAAGATATGACCACTCCAAATTATATTTTAACTTCTTGGGGTGTTGGCTATAAATTTAATGAAGATATTGCGTAATGAATACTGAAAAAACATTAACTCCAAGACTTATAAAAAGATTATTGTTTGTCTTTATTCTTATTATACTTTTAATGGGAGCATCTTATATTCTTATAACAGGATATTTTGCAAACAAACATAACGAAGCAACGGCACAGCGTGTAAATGCAAATGTTGCTAATTATTTAATAGAAGAAAAATTTCAAAACTCTTCTCCTTTTTTAGAGGATGGTAGTGTAAACAAACCTTTGTTTGGAGACATTATGCATGATATGATGGCTGTAAATAGAAGTATTGAAGTTTATTTATTACAAAATACTGGAGAGATTCTATATTCTGTGGTATTAGATCACAATGATAATACTCCTGCTAAAAAAGTTTCTTTAGAACCCATACAGTCTTTTATAGCAAATGATGGGCAGAAATATATTTTAGGTGATGACCCCAAAAACCCAGGGACTCAAAAAATATTTTCTGCTGCACCATACGAAGCCAATGGAAGAAGTGGTTATATATATATTATTCTTGCGGGTCAAGAATTTCAATATATCAGTAAAAATTTACTAGCACAGTATTTTGTTAAATTAGGTGTTGGAGCTATATTATTAACGATGCTTTTTGCTGCATTAATTGGATTAGCAAGTATTTGGTTTCTTACTAAGAATTTGCGTTTAATGACGCGCACTGTTCGTAAATTTCAAGAGGGAGATATGACAGCAAGAATTGAAAACCCTGAAAATTCTGATATTGAAGTCTTTGCTCATTCTTTTAATGAAATGGCAGATACTATTGTTGATAATATGGAGAAAATGCAATCTGTAGATTTATTAAGAAGAGAACTTATTGCTAATGTATCTCATGATTTACGTACTCCACTAGCCATCTTAAAGGGGTATGTAGAAACATTGCAAATAAAAAAAGATACCCTATCTGAAAAGGAAAAGGAAGAGTATTTACAAATAACTCATAATAATATAGATAAACTTTCAAAACTGATTAACCAATTATTCGAATATTCTAAATTAGAAGCAGAACAAGTAGTTCCCATAAAAGAGCCTTTTTCTATTACTGAATTATCTCATGATTTAATTGCGAAGTTTGAATTAATTGCAGCAAAAAAAGATATTACATTAAAATTAGAAAAACCAGAAGAAAATAGTGTTGTTTTTGCAGATGTTAGCTTAGTAGAAAGGGCATTACAAAACTTAATAGAAAATGCTATTAAGTACACAGAACCAAAAGGAGTAATAACACTACAATTACAGCGCAAAACAAAAAATATTGAAATTAATATTACGGATACCGGAGTTGGTATTCCTAAAATAGAACAACCCTATATTTTTGACCGTTATAAGCAAGTGAACAAGAGTACAAAAAAACAAGGATATGGTCTTGGACTTGCTATTGTTAAAAAAATTATGGATTTACACGATACAACTATAACTGTACTAAGCACACCCAAAAAAGGTAGTTCCTTTATTTTTAACCTACCTACGTATCAAGCACAAGTATAAACTAACTTGATATACACTATTATAAGCCTTTCTTTGTATAGAAAGGCTTTTCACTAATTACATCTAATCGGTAAAAAAACACTTCTTGTAGCTAATTATTTATAAATAACTAAATATATATGTAGCTTAGCTAAATAATTTTTACACTGAAAATGATTTATTCTTCTAAATTTTTGAGTAGTTTTTATTCATTAGGAATTTATGTCTTACTTTCTATTATTATATCATGTTCTAGTAATGGTTCTATAGAAAGTGTAGACATAGTTAATGAACCAGAGCCAATAACTTATAATACCTCCCGAATTCCTACTTCTAACCAAAGACAAGGAAATATAGAAAAAGGGAAAGAATATTTGTTTTCTGGAAATTTTATGAGTTCTGGAATTCCATACGATGCCTATATTTTAGCTAATGGAGAAGACAATGATAATTTATTAAATAGAACAGGAGATAATGCTGTAATAGCATATGATTATACTGCTGTAACAGCACCTAATGGTGTTAGAGTGGTTGCTCCAAATTGTTTAAATTGTCATTCCTCAAAAATTAATGATATTTATGTAATTGGTTTAGGAAACCATAGTTCTGACTTTACAAACAACAGAGCAGATGCTATGCCATTATTGGATTTGGCTATAAATCAACTTTATGGTCCTAACAGTGAAGAAGAGAAAGCTACTGCCATATTTAAAAAAAGTATTATTGCTATAGGACCAAAAACTATTACTAATAATAGAGGTGTAAATGTTGCCAATAAAATTGCAGAAGTACTTGTTTCTCATAGAGATAAAAATACATTGGAATGGATAGATGAACCTAATGTAAATTTACCTAATGAAGTAATACCTACTGATGTGCCTGCGTGGTGGTTATTAAAAAAGAAAAATGCCATGTTTTATAATGCAATGGGTAGAAAAGATTTTTGTAAATCATTTATTGGAGCAAGTTTACTTACAATGGCAGATGTAAATAAAGCCATAGAAGTAGATGAAAATATGGTAGATGTATTGGCCTATATTTATAGCTTAGAAGCTCCCAAGTATCCATTTGAAATAAATAATGATTTGGCTAGTGAAGGTAAAATTATTTTTAATAATAACTGTTCTACTTGTCATGGTACCTATGGTGAAGACTCTTCTTATCCTAATTTATTAGTTTCCTTAGAAACTGTAAATACAGATTCAGAATTATCGAATCATTATACAACAAGTACTACTAATAACGATTATTTTTTAGATTGGTTTAACAATGGTTGGTTTGGATCTAGTGAAAATCCTCTAGAATTGGTTCCTCAGGGTGGTTATATTGCACCTCCTTTAGATGGTATATGGGCTTCTGCACCATATTTTCATAATGCTTCTGTTCCTACTGTTGAAGATGTTTTAAATAGTACCGAAAGACCTACCCTTTGGAGTAGAACTTTTGATGATTCTGATTATAATAAAAATAAATTAGGGTGGAATTATACTGTTGAAACTACCCAATCTAATACAAAAACGTATGATACTACCATAAAAGGATATAGTAATCAAGGGCATACCTTTGGAGATAATTTATCTAATGAAGAAAGAAAAGCTCTTATAGAATATCTAAAAACATTATAAATATTATATAAGAGCCCTTATTAAGACTATAATCTCTTATAATCCGTTTATGTAACTACCATAGATATCTTTAAACTGATATCCTTTTGTAAATCTATTTTTATTTAATTTTTTATAGGCTACTAAGCCCCATAACAGTAATTCTTTTAGAAAATAAGTTTCTCCTTTTTCTGTATTAGGTTGATATTTTAAAATTAAATCATTTAATGGTGTTATTTTATCTAATTCGTTTTGGTATTCAAGATTGGTATAATCGTCTAAAAGTTCAAAACCTTCGCCATTAAAAAACCAACTTATTAATTCATCATAAGGGCTTTCTGCGTCTTTGCGTTCTAATTTTTCTATTTTAGGAAAGTAACTTTCAAATAATGTTTTTACCGATTCTTCTATTAAAATTTCGGCTACACTCCCCGCTCCTTCTTGTTCACCCTCATATACCAATTCTATTTTTCCTGTAATAGCTGGTATTACACCCATAAAATCTGTTAAACGAATAGTGGTAGTGTCTTCTTTATTTACTAGTGCTCTACGTTCTGCTGCGCTTAATAAATTTTCAAAAGCAGTAATACTCATTCTGGCACTTACGCCACTTTTAGCATCTACATATTCACTTTTTCTTGCTTCAAAACTAATTTGTTCTAATAGATCTTTTGCTATATTAGGAACAGAAACAATACTAGATTGTCTTTGATCTAATTTAGATTCTTGTTCTGTTATTTTTCTTGCAGTGGCAATATCCTCTGGATAATGAGTTAAAATCTGAGAACCAATTCTGTCCTTTAAAGGAGTTACAATACTCCCTCTATTGGTATAATCTTCTGGATTTGCCGTAAAAATAAATTGTAAATCTAATGGCAAACGTAATTTAAACCCTCTAATTTGTATATCTCCTTCTTGTAAAATATTAAATAAAGATACTTGTATTCTGGCTTGTAAATCTGGCAACTCATTAATCACAAATATGCAACGGTTAGCTCTAGGAATCATTCCAAAATGTAGTACTCTATCATCTGCATAAGATAGCTTTAAATTTGCAGCTTTTATTGGATCTACATCTCCTATTAAATCTGCTACTGTTACATCTGGAGTAGCTAATTTTTCATAGAAACGGTCATTTCTATGCAACCAAGAAATAGGAGTATCATCTCCTTTCTCTTTTATTAATTCTATAGCGTATCTAGACATTGGTTGTAAAGGGTCATCATTAATTTCTGAACCTTCTACTACAGGTATCCATTCATCTAATAAATTAATCATTAACCTTGCTAACCTTGTTTTTGCTTGTCCTCTAAGTCCTAATAAGTTAATATTATGACGAGAAAGTATGGCTCTTTCTAATTCTGGTATTACAGAATCTTCGTAACCCCAAACTCCTTCAAAATTATTAATCCCATTTTTTATGTTCTCACGAAGGTTGTCCCTTAACTCATTTTTTATACTCTTAGTTTGGTAGCCCAATTGTTTTAACGCTCCAAGAGTTGTAATTTCTTTTCTATTCAATTTTCTTTTTTTAGTGTTCGTAATTAAGTTATAACTAAAAAGTTTATTTTATTCTTTTTCTTCTATTAGATTCATAGTCTTCAAAAATCATTTCACCTAAACCTTTTAAACCGGTATAGAATGCTTTTCCTTTATTTGCTTGGGTAAACTTTTTAATAAATTGCATTAAATAAGCATCTCTGGCAATCATAAATGTAGTAATGGGTATATGTAATTTACGTGCTTGTGATGCCATTGCGTAACATTTTTCTACTATATAATCGTCTAAACCAACACTGTTTTTATAATAAGTACCATCTGGCATTCGTAAACAACTAGGTTTACCATCCGTAATCATAAAAATCTGTTTATTGGTATTTCTTTTTCTACGCAACATATCCATAGCTAACTGTAAACCCGCTACTGTATTGGTGTGGTAAGGACCTACCTTTAAATATGGTAAATCTTTTATAGGAATAGGCCAAGCATCGTTACCAAAAACTAATATTTCTAAACTATCTTTTGGGTAACGTGTGGTTATAAGTTCTGCCAATGCCATAGCCACTTTTTTTGCAGGTGTAATACGGTCTTCTCCATACAATATCATACTATGGCTAATATCTATCATGAGTATGGTACTCATTTGTGCTTTATATTGTGTGTCTTCTACTACTAAATCTTCTTCACTTAAAGAAAAACTATCTAAACCATGATTTATCTGAGCGTTTTTTAAGCTCTCTGTCATAGAGATATGTTCTAAGCCATCTCCATATTTGTATGCCCTAAACTCTCCTGTGTATTCATCTCCCGGTCCAGATTTTCCTGTTTTATGATTTCCTGAGCCGCTTCGCTTTAATTTTCCAAAAATTTGGTCTAATGCTTTTTGGCGTATAGCACGCTCCATTTTTGCTGTAATACTTAAATCTCCCCCTTCTCCATTACCATCTCCCGAATTTGTATTTAATTCTTCTTGTAAATACCCTTTGGTTTTTAAATCTTCTATAAAATCTTCCATAGTATAATTACTATCGGTAAGACCGTATTCTGCATCTAATTCGCGAAGCCAATCCAATGCTTCATCCACATCTCCAGAAGTATGCGTTATTAATTCTTTGAAAATCTCAAAAAGTTTTTCAAAAGGTGTTTGGTGCGGAGCTTCGTAAGTTGAAAAACGAAATCCTTTTCTTTTATTCATAGCCATACTATAAAAATAACGATTTTACTATTGTTCTTTGCTCTGTTTTAATGAAAACTTAACGGTTTATTATAAATTAGTAGGCTATGAACAATAACTTAGATACATATTTAAGCGCTTTTTTTAATACTCCATATTTATGGGAAGAAAATACATTTAAAATAGCACAGTTTATAATTCCGACTATTGATATTAAAACACTTAGCCCTACTCCTATTCCTAATAATATTAGACTTGGACATCAAATAGAATATCTTTTTTTACAGCTCATAAATCATTCTAAAGCATATACTATTTTAATTCATAATTTACCTATTAGGAATGCCACAAGAACACTTGGTGAGATAGATTTTATTGTTGAAAACAAATTAACAAAGCAGCTAACACATATAGAACTTACCTATAAATTTTATATTATTGATTTATCTAAAAATACTATTGATTATCAATTAATTGGGCCTAATAAAAAAGATGCGTTCTTTACTAAAATGAACAAAATTAATACTACGCAATTTCCATTATTACAAACACCCGAAGCCATAAAAGCTTTAAAAGACAATGGAATTAGTTCTAATAACATTTTACAGAAAGTGTGTTTTAAAGCTCAATTATTTAGTCCTTATAAAAATCAGCTTACATATTTTAAGCATAATAAAGACTGTATTGTTGGTTTTTGGGTTAATTATATTGATTTTTTAAATGATGAATTTAAATTAAATCAGTTTTATATACCCACTAAAAAAGAGTGGCTATTAGCTCCTTACAAAAATGTGGCATGGAAAAACTATGATATAACTTTAGAAGAATTAAAGAAGTATAAACAACAACAAAAATCTCCTTTAGTATGGCGTAAAGTAACAACAAATATTTTTGAAAAGTTTTTTATTATCTGGTGGTAATTATAAAATAATTAAACCCAAATACTAAAAATAATAATTATAAATGCAACCCTTTAAATTTTGTACTGTCTATAAAAGAAAGCATATAAGTTTATACTTTTAAAATGATTAAAATTTTAAGTAAAATACAACTAAAGAGAGCTCCAAAAAGAGTAAAAATAGTTATCGCTAAAATTTTAATAAAAAGTTTAAATTTTAAAAATTATGAAAATGATATTAAGTTATACAAATCGCTTAAATCTTGGATAGCAACAGAAGGTTAAATATTTTTAAAGAAATTTACATTCGATAGTAAATAATTGGAAAACAACATTCTATATACGCATAAAAGTCTTGTAGAAGAAAGCAAGTCTGGCCATAGAAACTCACAATATCAATTGTATGAGCTCTATGTAGATGCCATGTACAATGTTAGTATGCGAATATTAGGAACAAAAGAAGATGCCGAAGATATTGTGCAAGAAAGTTTTATAGATGCCTTTAAAAATTTAAACTCCTTTAGGTACGAGAGCACTTTTGGTTCTTGGTTAAAAAGAATTGTAGTAAATAAAAGCATTAACTTTTTAAAACTAAAAAAAATACCTGTTACAGGAATAGATGAACATGAATATCATTTAAGTGAAAATGAACAAGAAAATATTGATTTAGAACCAAATATTGAATCTATAAAAAAAGGAATAACATTATTACCTACAGGGTATAAACAAATAATTAATTTGTATTTAATAGAAGGTTACGACCATGTAGAAATAGGAGAAATACTAGAAATAAGTACTTCTACCTCTAAATCGCAATACCATAGAGCAAAGAAAAAATTAATTGAAATTATAAAGACATTATAATGGATAATTTAGAAAAACATATAAAAAACAACAGGCATTTATTTGATGAGCATAAAGCTGATAAAAGTAAAATGTGGGCAGAAATAGAAGCCCAGCTCCCTGCAAATAAGCCAAAAACAATACGTTTATGGCAACGACCAGCATTAAAAATAGCGGCTAGTGTTATATTACTTTTTGGTTTATTTACCACCATACGTTTTCTAACAAATAATAGTAGTTATAACCAACAAAATAGTTATGCTAACAAGGAGTTACAAGAAATAGATATGCATTATAAAAATTTAGTATCTACCCAAGTTAGCTTAGTAAAAAACCATACTAGTTTATCATTAGAAGAAAAGGAAGAGTTTTTATCATTTATGGATGAATTAGATGAAGAATATAAAATTCTAAAAATTGAAATGAATAAAAATTTAGACAGTGAGCTTATACTAGAAGCTATTGTTAGTAATTATAAAAAAAGAATAGAACTTATAGAGAACCTATTACATAGAATAAATAGCTCTAAAAAAACAAATAATACTACTACAGATGGATACATTTTATAAAACAATGCTACTATTTATAATAGCAATACATAGCAATTGGTTATGTGCGCAAGAGGTAGCCTCTAAAAAAATAGAGAAAACGTATGCAATGACCAATGCAGGTGAATTATACTTAGACAATAAGTATGGAGATATTATTATTAATGGTTGGGATAAAAACACCATTAAAATAGTAACAAATATTAATGTAAAACATAAGAAAAAGGAAAATGCAAAAAGCCTTTTAGATCGCATTGATATCTTAATTAAAAATTCAAACGACTTTGTACATGTAAGTTCCGAAATAGCCGATAAGAATACTGGCTTTTTTGCTAAATATTTTAATAAGGCAAATCCTTTTGATTATGACAAAAGTAATATTCAAATAAATTACGAAATATACTTACCATCAAACGCTGTAATAGATGTTAATAATAAGTTTGGGGATATAATTTTTGATGACTACAAAGGAAAATTAAAAGCCAATTTACAGCATGGAGATATGTGGATTAACGAAGATTTGGTTAATGTATCTATAGATATGAAATTTGGCAAATTACATGCAAAATCTATTCTATACGGTAGCCTTAAACTAAAAAACGGTGAACTAGATTTAGAACACTCCGATAATTTAAGAATTAGTAGTAGTGGAACAACCATGAAAATTAATAAGGTTACTTTATTAGAACTCTACTCTAGTAAGGATAAAATAACTATAGAAGAAATAGATAAAATAAACGGAGAAGTTAAGTTTAGCAATATCAATATCAACTCCTTAGCACAAGAAATTAAACTTACAATGAATTTAGCAGATTTAAAAGTAAATGCAATTACAAATTCTAATGCTGTGGTAAGTATACATCAAGAATCGTCCGAAATAAACATTGCTATAGCTAATATGGCATTTCAATTTAAAGCAAATTTAGAACAAGGTTTATTACGTATTCCAAAATCTTTTAAAAACATTAACAATAATGTAATAGATAAAGGAAAAAAAATACGCGAAATTACAGCCTCATACGGTAATAATCCCTCAGGGAGGTTTACTATTCAGGGAAAAAAAGGGATTATTATTTTAAATGATTAATTATTTTTTAAAAGATATGCAACCCTTACAATTTTATATTGACAATACTAATAACAACACAACAAACAAAATGGCAAAAATTAAATACATACTATTTCTTATTTGTTCGCTAACTACCATTAATTTTTATGCACAAGAAGATAATGGAGATTATATAGAGTTTAATGATCGTAAAAATATTGTTCATGGAGTTTATATAGGACTTAATTTAAATTACGGAGAAATAAACAGCAAAGACACTTACATAGGTGGGTTAAAAATTGCTTATGTAGCTAATCGTAAATTTGAGATTGGCCTACAAACAACAGCTTTCTATTCAGAGCAAAATTTTACAGGATTGCTTTCTACTAATGAAGATTTAGTTGGGGTATACACAGGAATACATTTAGAACCTATATTTTTTAGTGAATCATTAATTAACCTCTCTTTCCCTGTATTAATAGGTGGTGGTGCGGCTAAGTATGTTGATGGAGATATAGTAGAAAAGGATAATGATGTAGAAATTGAATTTGATGAAAATGAGAAAGATTGGGACGATTTTTTTGTTCTAGAACCAGGCATAAGTCTACTATTTAACATTAACAGATATGTGCAAATTGAAGCAGGGGTTAAGTATAGATTTGCTAGTAGAATGGCAATAAACCCAAGGAGTGTAAATAGAATAGATGGCTTTTCTACGGGCATAGGGTTAAAAGTTGGTGTTTTTAATTTAGGACGTAATAGATATAAAAAACATTTAAAAGATGGAAAAAAATAAAATACAAACCACCGCTGTATACGCCATTAATAATCAGGTTTTTATAAAAAAAGAAAACCCTAAAGAAAAATATATATGGAGGCCAATTACTTTTAAATGGGTTCCTGTGTAAACCTAATAAATAACACTATTATGAAAGCAAAAATTATATCTTTTACCTTAATACTAGCAGTTTTATTTTTATCTTCTTGTGATCATGAAGCAATAAAGGTTTCTAATGAAATTAGCACAAAATCTATTTCAGTTTTAGATTATACTGCTTTAGAAGTGGCAAATGATTTTAACGTTTACATAACATTTTCTGATATAGAAGAAGAAGTTAAAATAGAAGCTAATGATAACTTACAAGAATATATTGTTACAAACATTACGGATAATAAATTACGTATAAAGCTAAAGAACAATCTTATAATTAAGGGGAAAGAAACATTAAACATCTATATAAAAACCAAAAATATAAACGATTTTTCAGCATATGGAGATGTTAAAATAGAATTAGAGAATACATTAGAAACTACAGCCGCAAAAATAAAACTATTTGGAGATAGTTATTTTTCTGGTGAAATAATAGCTAATAAATTAGATCTAGAATTAAAGGGAGATTCTAAAACAGACATTTACGGTAGCATAAAAAACTTAAGTGCAAAGCTTACAGGAGATAGTAATTTAGACGATTATGATTTGGCTGTAGAAAATATAAATATTGAATTATTTGGAGATTCACAAGCACACCTTACAGTAACCAATACCATAAATATAGAGGCTGCAGGCGATAGTTCTTTCTTTTATAAAGGAAATGCAACTATTGTTAGTAAACAAATAACTGGTGACTCTAAAATGGTTAAAAGAGATTAAGTTTAAGATAAAGAACTTCAGGATAAAAGTTAGCTCTTTTAATTTTATCCTCCTAAAACACTTCCTAGCTTAAACATAGGCAGGTACATAGCTACTAAAATTACACCTACCAATACACCTACAAACAAAATAATTAATGGCTCTAATAATGTAGACAGCATTTTAGATTTTTGTTGCACCTCAATACTATATTGCTGATTTAATCTTTCAAAAATAAACTCTGTTTGGTTGGTTTCTTCGGCCACTTTAACTAAAGAAACCATTCTATGATCAAAAACCTTAGTTCCCTTTAAACTATCACTGAGTCCGCTACCCTTAAGTATTTTACCTTCTACAGTAGCTAAAGCATCTTTTAAAGGGTGAAAATCTATCATTCTCCCTACCAGCTCTATACTGTTTAAAACAGGAACTTTAGAAGATGTAAGTAAGGTTACCGCTTGTGTAAACTGCGCTAGATATACCGATTTTATAAAATTACCCACATAAGGTAAGCGCAAGAGTAAATAATCTCTTCGTTTTTTAAAACCTTCGTTTTTGGTGTATAATTTTCTAAATAAAATAAGCGCTATTATTATTAGCAATATTAATAACCCATAGTCTTTAACAAAATCAGAGGCACTAATAATAAATTTAGTAATTCCAGGTAACTCTACTCCGTTTTGTTTAAAAATATCCTGAAACATAGGAACTACCATACGCAACATAAAAACAACTACCAAAACAGCGGTAACTAATATAATTACAGGGTACATAAGTGCGTTTACCAAACTTCTGCGTTGTTCGTTTTTTCTAAGAAAAAACTTCCCTAATTCTTCTGTTATTTTATGTAAGGTACCTGTCTCCTCTCCTATTTTTAAAGAATAATACTCGTATTCCGTAATTTCTTTTTTTCCTTGAGCTATAGAAGAAAAGCTATTTCCTGCCACCAAACCATCTACCATTTCTGCATAAAAAAGTTGTTGCTTTTCTTTTTTTTGATTTTCCTTTATAAGAATTAGTGCTTCTTTTAAATTAATACCTGCTTTTAATAATACACTTAACTCCGTATAAAAATCTTCTTTCTTTTTGTTAGAAAATTCACTTCCAAAAAAACTGATCTCTTTTTGTAAAATAGAAGTAATGTCCTTTTCTGTTGAAGAATTAGACTTTGTACCTACCTGCGTATTTTCTATTTTAAAACCCATATTAATTTATATATGTACTAGCAGTATTTGTTTTGTATACAAAAACCTTTTTTGCTTCTCCCTTTTCTTTGGTAAATAATTCCATAGCATCAATAGGTCCTGAAAGTGTTTTTACGCCATCAAAATAAAATACTTTACTTGCTATTGATACAGGTATAGTATCATTATTTCTAAGAATCCATTCCTCATCAAAAATATAGTTAATTGCAGTTAACTCATTAGAACATATTAAACTATTTGTTTTATCATTATAATAAATACTATTATAGGTATTAAAATCTATCCAAAATGCTTGCCGAGCTAAATTTAGTTGGGTACTTTTTTCATAATTAGTACTTATGCCCGCCATTTGTTTTTGTACCAATGCTAAAATAGAAAAAGCCATACCCACTACAATTGTAGTGATTAAAAGTACCACAATCATTTCGCTTATGGTAAAAGACCTTATTCTTTTAAGCTTAGTCATTTTCTGTAATAATTGTTGTTACTTTCTTTTTTGTTTTTGTATGTTCTCCTTGTAAAATAATATAATTAGCTCCCTTTTTATTCTCTACCAACATTTCTATATCCCATGCATTCCATTCTTCAAAATAAGGAGTATTTATAAGCTTATTAGTGTATTTATATTCTAATTCGTTAAATTTTTCTGTAATAGCTTGAGTATTATTATTTATGTTATTGTAAAAAATAGTATCTAGCAGCATACTAGCTATCATAAAAACAACTACGATTAATACGGTTGCCACCATAGTTTCCATTAAGGTTGATGCTTTTATTTTTTTTAGTACAACCATTTAGATATCGCTTTTGTGGTTTTTTTGTGCTCTAATAACAATCCTGCATACTTACTAGATAATTTATCACTATTAATAATTCCGTTGTATAAGTGATTCTGATAAATACTACCATTTTCTAGGGCTACAAAATTATTTGTGGTTACACTTCCCATAACCGCTCCTTTATGCTCTAAGTTTTGGGTACAATACAATTCTCCTATAATAAGTGCGTTTGTATCTATTTTTACGTGCGAATTAAATTGTTGCTCTTTACTATCATCTAAATATAAAACTACGCCTTTAATAGTTGTGTTTGCATTAATAGAAATACTTGGAGGGATTCTAGTATTTGTATTTTTTTGATGCTTTTCCTTTTTATGTACCACCAATGCAGACGGATAATGAAGCTTACAATTTTTTCCTACCTTAATAGAACGGCTTGCAAATGCTTGTAGCGTAGCTTCTGCATTGTTTTTAAATTCTATCTCCGGAGCTATTAATAGTATGTCTTGTAATTTAGCAGAAGCATCTACACTAATTTTTTCTGAAGCTTGTACTATTATATTTCCTGTTAAAGACACTCCAGATAAATTAATTATAGTTCCATAAATATACTTTGTAGGTTCTTTAAAAGAGTTACTAAGTATGCTATTATTTTCTAAAGACACAGGAACATCATTAGTTGTTTTAAAAGTATTACTGCTTGTATTAACTATACTCGTTTTAAGTGTACTTGCTATTTTGGGTAATACTGTAGTACTTGTACGTGTATTACCAAATATTAACGAACTTTTGTTATACGAATGTCCTGCTATATTACCAGGTCTTATTCCTTGTTTAGGAATGTAAGCATCTCCCGTAATTTTTGTTTTACCAACAATGATTAAAGGACGCTGATTTTCTTTTACAAAAAGGGCTGGGAAATCTTTTTCTGTATTACTACCCACTAAAGCTATTTTAGTAAAAGTATTTTTTTTTGTCTTTGCTGTTACCGTATACTTCTCAAAAATACCCCAGTATTCTTTTATAGCTTGTAGTTTTGTATGTGTATCTATGCCTAAATCTATAGGAACAGAATCGTTAAAAACCATAGAAGATTTCATAGCATAATCTAAAGCCAAATCTGTTTGTTTAACTGTATTTATAAGAACTTTGGTTTTTTTTCCAAAAAAAGAATGGGTATGGCTTAGCATTACAAACGTAAATAGCAATACAGCAATAACAACTCCTATAAAAAGGACAAATTGTAATGCTCCTGCTTTTATTCTTTTTATCATATATTATTCTTGTAAAAGAATAGTACTAACTTTTTTACGGACTTTTACCTTAATTTTTGTTTTAGAACCACTTAGTAAAGTAACCTTATTAATACTAGTACCAATAGTCATTAATTCTTGCTTGCCATTTATACTTACAAAAAATATTTTCTCGTTTGTAGTATCGTCCATAATATGCCCTGTGTATAAGACTTTAATTTCTGGAAGTGTTTCTTTTTTTACAACAGGTTTTTTTAGTTTTTTAACTTTTTTATTTTTTTTTATGGTTCCTAAAAAAGGATCTCTGTAATCTGCTATAATACTAAACGTATCTTTTTCTTTTATGGCTTTTGGTGTAAACTTAGTAACTGCTGCCAATGTATTTTGTTCTGGCTCGGGAGCTATAGTATTAAAGACCTTATAACCTATTATTCCCCATATGCCAAGAACTACAGCTAAAAGCAGGTATGTTTTTGTGTTTTTTTTCACGCTAATTTATAGTTACTTTAAAAGTAGCAGAATCATCACTTGCATTTTCTGCAGCATCAAAAGCTTGTACTACCCAATAGTATGTACCTGCTGTTAGTGTTGTACTAAAAGCTTTATTGGCTCCTAAAGCTTTTAGTTGTAATGTTTGCAAACTTTCATCTGTATAAATATAGATACTATCTTTTTCTGCTGTCCCCACTATATCTTCTCTTGTCCATGAAAAATTTACTGTTGTTTCGTCTTGCGAGCTATCATTAGTAGGAGCTACTAATACTGGCGTATTAGGAGGCGTAATATCATTCTCTCCTTGTATGGTAAACGTATTAGTTGTAAAAGAGGTTTCATAATCGCTATTTAAAGCTTTTATACGCCATTCGTACAAACCATTAGCAAGTGTACTATTTATGGTTGTTTTAATTACACCCACCGTATCTATTGCTATTACGCTATCTAATGCGATTTGGTTAGCATTACTAAAATTAGGCGTTGCTACTTGTATTTTATAAGCCGTAGCTTCTTCTACCCTCTCCCAATTAAAGTGTACCTTATTTTCATTTAAAACAGCACCTGTTAAAGGTGCTAGTACTAATACGTTTTCATTAGAAATATCTACTACTTCTAAAATATCTTCGCAAGCTATGCTTACACATAAAATACTAATACAAGCTATTATTAATTTTATACGCATATTATAATTTTAAGTACGATTTATCTGCTTTTATTTTATGCGCCTTTTTATAGGTGTTTTTAGGGCAATTATCTCCTTGCATTAAAATAGTTTTAATTTTTTTATGATGGTACCTATCTTCTCCCCAGCAAAAAGAAGCCGTTTTAAAACTAAATACTTCTAATTCTGATAACGCTATTTTTTTCTTTTGTCCCTTACTTTGTAAAACAACATGCATATTCTTATAACTATCTTGCGTTAATAATACCATATCTGCAGCTACAAAACTTGCAATCATTTCCTCTGTTAAGGCTGCATTTATAGTGGTTACTATTTTATAAGCTGCATTAGTAGCTATATAGTTTTTTAATGCTGCATTTTCCTCATTGTTTAAAATAGTACTTATTGCTACTTTATTACCTAATTGTAATTGTATGTATTTGGGTTTGTAGGGTAAAGAATCTACATACGCTATACTATTTATTTTACTAGCCTTTGCCATATACGTACTATACTTAGCATATGTAGCTGTATTAAATGGTAGTTTTTTTACTTGTAATTTTAAAGGTTTACTAAAACTAGGTACTCCTATTTGTTCTGTTTGGGTATATAAAACTTTTCCTTGTGCATTTACAATACTCCCTATTTCTGGAAATGTAATTGCTGCATTTTGCATTTTTGCTTTGTAAGTAGCACAGGATGTTAGGGTTAAAATAACAACACTACAAATTACGAAATAATATTTCATTTATATGAGAATTTTCAACGTTTAAAAATAAAGAAATAAATTTAAGTAAGAACCATAATGACTGTAAAAGCTTGTTAAATATAATATGGTTTATAGATTAAAAAGACTACTGTTTTATTACTTTTACACGCTTATTATCAAGACTAACTTTATGTAAAAAACTACTCTAATTACTTAGAGTAGCTTTCTTGCGTAAATTATAATATTTTGTTGGTTTGCCAACTCTCTATGGTACTAATAAGTACTAACGTAAGTGGAAATAACAATTAATTTTCTATTCTAATAATTTTTTTAATATATCAGGATTCATACGGTTATTAAAAAATGTAACTATATAAATTTTATTAGTTTTTTTATCCTCTTTATAAAAGAGTGAAACATTTTTATGAACCTTTGCTTTTCTAATTCCTAATTTTTTATTTATAAGAGGATATTTTACTTTTTCTGCTTTTATTTTTTCTAAAAGTTCGTTTGTTAAATCCCTAAAGTTTATCATTTCTTTTTTTGTCCATCTAAATTCAAGATTTTCAAAAACTTCCTTATAAGTTATATTGGCAAGCCTAGTCCAAACTATTTCCATTTACTAAATACCGTAAGTGTCATTAATTTGCTTCGCTACTTGTTCGTGAGTAAAAGTATTCCCTTTTTCTATGTCTTTTAAACCTGCATTTATTAATAGTTTTTCGGCTTCAGAAATATCATCTCCCCAATCGGAAGCAGTAGAAGATTCCTTTTTGATATTCTTTATTTTAGAAATAATTGATTCATCTTTTAAATTAACTAACCACTCCATTAACTTGTATTTTTCTAATTGAATATCCATAGTAATTTTAACTTTACTTATATAACAAATATAACGTTTTTGAGATATTTATATTTTTACATAATAAGTATTACAACTTATAAAATACAAACTGTAAACCTATTTTAGGATTATTGTAAAATAGGTAAACTTTTTTAGGACAAGACAGTATGCATAAAAGAACCACAACACTACTGCTTTGGTTCAAAAATTATTCTTTTTAACCCAACTCTCTACGCCACTAGTTTTGAAAACTAGCGGTAGCTAATACTATGCCCGAGCGGGGAACATAAACTTGCTAAATATTTATAGTAAAAAACCACAACATTGTTGCTGTGGTTTCTTCTCTTTAATATTTCTTACTCAATACGGTACTCGTTGCAAACGAGCACTAGCATATACGATGACCAGCTGGAGGCTTTTTAGTTATCTAACATTTTTATAGTATTATTATAATATTCCATAACTTTAATGGAATCTTGGTCAATGTAAACTTTGAAATTTTTTCCATCTTTTTTGAACACTTCGATAAATGATGAATAAGAGATACTTTCAGATTTATCTGATAATCTAATAGAATCTATTTCTTTTAAATAAGCATATTCTTTAAAATTATCTTGTTCACTACCTGCTAAAAAATAAGATGCTAATCTCTTGTTTGATAAAAAGTTACCACTCTTTTTTAATGACAGTTGACTGTCAAACCATATAATTTCTTCTTTATCATCAATAAGTCCTAAGCCTTTTATATAGTTTTTATCAGATTCACTTAAATCATTACGCTCAATGAAATTACAATTCATTGATAATAATACAAACAAGAAAAATATTATGTTTTTTTTCATATAATTCTATTTTTTAATATTCGTAGTCCAAGATGCATTTACTCTCATTTGGTCGTTCCCGCCCAATACATCGTGGTACAAAAAGCCTAATATCTATTGCTAGCGCTCGTTTACAACGAGTGCCGTACCTGCTTTACTATTTTATTGAAAAAAACCAGTAGCATCTATTTCCAATCTATAACATTGGTAACAAAACCACTTGCTACTGGATTATTATGGATGTAATCTATTTTTTGTTTAATAACTTTTTCACTCCATAACTCTATTGGTTTATTATGATGTTGCCAAAATTGATATTTAGATATATTTCCTTGTTTTTTACCTGCTCTCTCAAACATCCATAATAACCATTCTTTTCTACTTTCTTGTGGATTATCTGTTATAGCTTCTATTACTTTCTTGGCTGTATGCCTTTTAAAATCTCTTAGTAACTCCATGGGTTGTTCTTTAGTAGACCTAAATATAAAATGTACATGGCTAGGCATAAAACAATAAGCATACAATTCCATGCCTTTTTCTGCTCTGCAATAATCTACACTTTCTGCTAATACATTAAAATAAGCCTGCCTCGTAAAAACATCTAGCCAATATACCGTAACACTTGAGCGGAGCGGATGCATGAACTCCTATAAAAATAACATGCAGTGAATAAATGATACAAAATAAAGCCCCAACTTATTATAAAATTTATACTTTCTACTCATACTTCTAAAATACAAAAAGCTACTCTAATTACTTAGAATAGCTTTATGCATAAATTATAATTATTTTATTGCTTTGCCAACTCTCTACGGTACTAGTAAATACTAGCACTAGCGCTCATTTTAATCTGACATACTAGCGCCATCAAGGGAAGTTTAAATCTATTGCATAAAAAAACCACAACATTACTGCTGTGGTTCTTCATTTATCTTTTTAGCTCCAACTCTCTACGCCACTAGTAAATACTAGCGGTAGCGAACATACTATACCCGAGCGGGGAGACCAGAAGTAAACTATTCTTTCTTATCGATAACGTAATTCAGAACTTTAAAACTAAAAAAGCTTTTTCATAAAAAAACCACTCCGAAGAGTGGTCATTTTTTACTAGTTATTACAATTGGTGAACTTAAAAACACCTTCTTTATCCTCATACTCAAATATAATTTGAACTTCAAAAAACCAATTATCTAAATCTTGATTTTTTTCAGCTCCATAGTAAAATCTATGAGGCATATTTATTATAGATTCTTCTTTCCTAGATAAATAATTTAGAATATTATTTTTTGCATCAAGGTATGACTTGACATCTTCTTTATCTTTAAAATAATTATGAACTATAAAAACAATCTCTTTAGTTATAAAACCATTTTCTTTTAATTTATCTATGTAGCAATCAAGATTTTGTTTTGATTTCGTAGATAATGTAGAGCTATTTCTACTAAAAACAATATAAGAATCACCAAAATTATCTACTTCCAAAACATTTTCGGGTATTTTCTTGTTTTGAGCTACACAAGAACTCATTAATAAAACTTGTATTAAAATAATTAGATGTTTCAAAACTATATTTTTACTTCTTTTCTGCATTTTGTAAACCTGATTGTATATTTGGACTAACTGTCTGATAAATCCTAGTTCCACCATTTTTTGATTCTGCTGGATTATTTGATATTAAAAATTGCCCCATAGTATTGTAGTGAGACTGATGTACTGATAAATTGTTTGGATTTGCATCTGTACCATCATTCCAATAAATTCTATTTCCTAATCCTAAAACATCGTTTTCATAGCCTTTTTTAGAATAGGAACTAAAAACACCTTCTGTGTACTTGTCTTTAAGTCCAAAAAAATGGAATGTTTCGTGTATTGCCGTAAAATGTAATTTACTTCCGTTTTTTCCTCTAGTATTAGCTTCTTTACCACCTCCAATAGTAACACCATAAGTAGTGTCTCCTGCTGGACTTGCATTGCCTGAATATGGAAAGTTAGTTAGTCCATCATTACTCAACCCTTTATCAACTTGCATAATATTGTCGCCTGGTGAAGCGTCTAAAGCTTCTTTTGCACTTTCCTCTGAATCGTGATGTTCATAACTAATGTCAAAATCAACTGTTACAGAAGTTCCATCATCTTGTTTATAAGATTTAGACCCAAATTTACTAACGATATTATTTAATTCTTTTGCAAAGTCTTTTGATGAACTTGAACCATATAAATGAACTGTTGTCTGAATAGAGATAGTAATATTTCCGTCATCATCAATATTAAAACTGATTCTTGCATCTTTACCATCTGGGTCAACAAAGTTAACAGGATTATTAATCGTATAAACATATGGCGATACAGGTGTCCAGTTTTCAGCGTGTGGGTCAATCTGCATCATTCGACCAATTGCTGGGTCATATAACCTTGCGTGATAATCGTAAAGATGCAACCCTAAACTTTCGTCTAGTTCTTTCCCATTATATTTCCATTGATGCTCCGTACCATTAACCACATTATTGTACCCTTTATGTTCAAGTCCAAAGGGATAATAGTTATTCTCTTCTATAATGGTTGGTATACTTGGGTTACTAGGATTTTTGGTATACGATAAACGTACATTACCCAAATGGTCTTTGTATTGGTATATATAGTCGTAAGTACTACCCTCTGCATTTACATAGCCCTCTGCATGGCTAAAGAACTGTAAATCATTGTTTTCATACACATAATTACCGGCATAGTCTGTTGTTGCTCCTGTACTTACCACTTTGCGTTGTTTTATACCTGTTGCATCATAAATATACGAAATTGTACCGTTACCTTCACTATTGTTTAGTGCTACACTGGTAGGTAAGTTTAAGTGGTTGTAGCTAATACTCGTAATGCCTTTATTATCATCCCTGGTCATGTTGCCATTAGCATCGTACCAATAGTCTTGGTCGTTAACTGCGCTATCTTTAAAACCATGGTTATCGTTTCCTGTATCTGCTACTTTGTATAGTTTATTGCCATTATCATAGGTATAAGATAAGTTATCCATAAGCCCATAATCTGTATTGGTATTAATATTGGGTTGTGCTACAATGGCCCCTTGTCTTTGTAGTTTAAAAATGTTTCCGTTTTTATCATAGGCAATACTTCCTAAATCAAACTTACCCGTATCACTACTTGTAGCGTTGGTAATACGGTTTAAGGCATCGTAAGTATACCCATACGCTCTTTTGGTATGATCATTAGCGGTTTGCCAACTGGTTTCGCTAATATTACCATTGTAAAGTGCTGTAGCTCCTAAATTTTCTGTTACGGTATTATAATTAATTGCAAAGCCAAACAGATCGGTACCTGCAGTTGTTCCTTCGTTTATTGTTTTTAACCAACCTCTAACATTATAGCTATAATCTATATTTTGTAAGCCTGTGGCGGTATCAAAATCTGTAGCTACTGCCCCTCCTACTTTTTTGGTTGTTAATTGCCCTAAATTATCGTATTGGTTAAATACAATTAATTCTTCTGCATTTCTACTGCCATTGGCTGCTGCATTTATTAATAAATGTGCTTCTGGTGTAATGGTTGCATTAGTTACTGTAATAGCGGCATGGTGTACTTGCGTTCCTGTTATATTACCACTCAATGGTAAATTAGTACTGGTGTCTGTTACTGTACCTGTGGGGCAGCTATCTCCTAAAGTTTCATCGCCTATACATTGGGTTTGCGAAAGCAAACGTGCAGCATGATCGTAAGTAAAATTATCTATAGTAGTAATAGTAGTACCATTACGGGTATGGCTTGTTTTTACCTTTAGTGGTTTGCCTGTAAAATCTAATAAACTCGCTACAATGTCTACCGTTCCTAAATAATCATTTTTGCTATAGGTATAAATTGGCCTAGCCTTAGCATCGTAATAACTTACGCTATGGATCCACTTGTCTGTTCTTGGATTATCTAACACCTTTACTTTACTCCCTGTAGCTAAACCTTTGGTTCTCGTATCTATATCTTGTAAAAATACAGTACCAGGGTTAGTTGCTCCTTCTAAATTAAAATTATACGTATCGTAATAATTAATAGTTAGTACCTCTGTAATAGTACTGGTAGGGTAAGCGCCATTGTTATAATATATGCTTACATTATCTGCATAGTCACTATTTTTATCTGTACTTTCTTGTGTTACCCATAATTGCCCCGTAAAACTATTGAGTTCTTCTTGTAAATCTTCTCTCTCTCTTGTATCTGTTGCTATACCTGTATAGGCTACTCTAGTAAAAGCATCGTACTTGGTAAACAACCACTCATTAGTTTCTTTTTGCTTGGCATCTTGTGTTAGTACTGGTTGGTCTAATTTATTGTATACAATACTTTCTTTCCCTTTTCCTGGTATTTGCTTTTCTATTAAGCGGTTTCTATCATCATACACATATCTATAGCCTAATTCTGGTAGCTTTGTTATAATAGCTGTTAAGTCAGCATCAGTAGCTTCTATTTTAGGTGGAAGTACATAGGTTAAATTTCCAAAATCGTCGTACACATAATAAGTATCGTGTGGGGCTTCTGCCTGCGCCTGCTCACCAATATCATTAGTGTCACCATCGTTATTTAAATCTATAGCTGGTACATTGGCATAGGTACGTTTTAATAGTACTCGTCCTTGTTTATCTTTAAACTCTTCTGTTGTATGGTTTTTAGTAGTTCCAGAATGGTTTTCGTCTTTGGTAATGGTTTTATACAATTCGCCTTCGGTATAAAATTCTTGTGTTGTAGTTTCATCATTGGCTACTACACCAAATTCTAATGTAGGCGTATAGGTATTATTACCCAAACTGGTAGTTACTCTAAAAAAGCGTACTTCATTAGCCACATTAGCGCCATAGCCAAATTCTATAGCATGGTCGTCTGCATCTGGTATTATATTGCCCTCTGCATCTCTGTAAAATGCCCAATCTTCTCCTGGAGCGGCTTGTTTTAACACCCTACTTAATGGCGACTTTTCTAAAAATTTTTCGGAATAGGCATTAACATTAACCCCCGTTAAGTTTGGAAAATCTGCCCCATAAGTACTTGCTTGTTTGTAATAATCTTGGGTAGCGGTTTTTATATCTTCTGTTCTGTATTTTCCGGTACCTGCTGTTGCTGTATTAGAATCTACATAGGGTAACCAATCTTTAGTTTGCCTACCATAAGCATCATATCCTATATGGGTTATGATATCTAATTTATTTGGAGATTGTGATATAGCATTTTGTTGCATAGGCCTGCCCAAACCATCGAAATAGGTAATATTTTGTATTAAAGCATCATCTTGCTCAAAAAAAGCTGTGGCAGTATCTGTTTCTGTTTGGTAGCTACGAGTATATACATAGTTTTGGTCTGCTGGGTCTAATACCGAACAATCGTTTAAGGTAGAAGGTATTTCAGGGCATATATCATCGCTATTCGCTACATAATTTTCTGGTTGTGTACATTGTTCTATCAATGTATTTGGGTCTCCTAAGCCATCACCATCACCATCTTCATACCATATTTTTTTTGCAGTAATAATTGCTTGTGTACTAACTAGTTCTCCTTCACAGCCATTTATACTTGCCGATACCTTGTAGTTTGTAGTACTATTTAAATTTGGCGTAGTAAAGCTTGTACCTGATATTATATAAACTCCTGATGATGTATACCAATTGTAAGTTGCTCCACTAACACCACTAGCAGTTAAAGTAACTGTACCACCAGCACATACAGATGAAGATGTTACACTAGGTGTTCCCGGCACTACTAATGTAATTGTAGAATTTGTACTTGTGGTATTAAAGCCTGTACAGCTACTTCTATTTGTTCCTTCTACTTTATAAGTTCCTTTGCCTAAGTTGTTCCAACGAACAACGCCTCCTTCTCCTGACCTCTTGGTTAAATACAGTGCATTATTCTTATAAAGTTGATAATCTGCCCAGTCTTCTACATTGTTTACTTCTACATAACCTGTACTTGCGGTACAAATTATAGATGAAGAACTTAACACAGGAGTTGGTGGCGGACCAGCTACTGTTACTGTTTTTGTTGCATTGGTCTCCGAATTATTACCCCCTTGTGCTTTAACACTTACGCGCGCAGTTCCTATAAAACTAGGATTCCAAGTAACAACTCCTGTAGTGCTATTAATTGTTCCTGGTGAACTTCCTGATAATGTAGTAACTGCACTCAACGACCATACGTAACTTGTAGCGTTACTGGCTGTTGCATTATAATCCGAAGTATTACTATTTCCATGACAAAAACTATTGACTCCTGATATTGAAACTTGACCTACGGGAATACAACCGTCATCTGTACCTTTTTGACCTATACAATTGTCATTGTTTACACTTTGTGTCCATGGACCCGAGGATAAATCTTCACAGC
>CANLOV010000020.1 GCA_947492955.1 uncultured Cellulophaga sp.
AATATAAAAATTCGGCTCTGTGTTAACCCGAAAAGTTAGTGTCTTTTGCACGCTACGTTCCATACACAAGTCCGTTACCACCAATCTTTGTCAGTGCATTTTTTTAAAGCATTTTACTTATTCCTAAAGCAAAAAAGCTAGTTAAAAAACTAAACTAAATGGAATCGACGTTTTTATCGTGGTATCGCTTTTTTGTGGGACTTTTTGCCTAAATTGAGCGTGCTACAACCAAATTAAGATTATATCCACGGTTATACAAACTGCAACTTTTCGCGTTTCTAATTCTGATTTTCCAAATCATTTAGCAAATAATCACCCGCCATTAACTCGCTTGTTCGGTCAGATTATATACTCCAAAGATTATCACTTCCCTCCTAGTCTAGTCATAGACCACAAAGCTCGAGCGAATCCGCCAAATTCTGGCTCGGTCTGATAAAATAAATACTGGTGGTAACACTATGTAAATGCAATGCTTAAGGTTCGGGCAGTCCGAAAATGGTTTTCGATTTTTGAAGCCGCAATTACTTTTTTATTAATTTTTTTAGCACTAAATTTAAAAATTAAACAAAAGTAATTGCTTCTGTTAATTCCGAAAATCTTTGATTTTCTGCAGCAAAGCACTTACATTTAACCGTTAGTAGCAAGCAAACTGAACAATGAAAATATCAATAGCTGAAAAGAAAGACCTTAAAGAAATATTAGAATTGCAAAAGTCTTGTTATATGGAGGAGGCGGAATTATATGATGATTTTTCAATTCCTCCACTAACTCAAACTTTAGAATCAATTGAACTTGACTATGAAAAAGAAAAAATTCTGAAAGTTGAGTCTAACGGAAAAATAATAGGTTCCGTTAGAGGGTTTTTAGAATCTAATACTTGTAAAATTGGTAGACTGATTGTAGATAAAAAATTTCGGAATCAAGGATTAGGAAAACAATTGATGAATCAGATTGAAAATGAGTTTGACAATGTTAGGCGTTTCGAGCTATTCACTGGACACAAGAGTGTTAGAAACTTATCTTTGTATAATAAACTTGGATATTCTGAATTTCGTAAACAAACGATAAACGAAAAATTGGAGTTGGTATACCTTGAAAAAAGGAAATAACTAAATGAAATAGCCAGCTACTAACACGGTGTATAAAACATAGCTAATAAGGTGCTAAACCGAAAGGTTTGTGTATATTTAGAAAGTCCGCCAAATTTTTAATTTGGCTTTTAAAAAGAGAAAAATTAAAATCAAAATATAAAAATTCGGCTCTGTGTTTATCCGAAAAGTCAGTGTCTTTTTACACGCTACGTTTCATACACAAGTCCGTTACCATACATTTCAAAACCGCAACTTGAGATTAATAATTTATATATCGTTTTTGACTTTTTTACTAATTGGATGTTCAAATCCAAAACGGAATATAATTGTTGTGGAAAATGACTCTGAAATTGATTTGACGGAATTGGATTCAGTACGTGAAAATCTTAACGGATTTTGGATTCTTGAAAATAATATTGACGGAGAAAATATATTATGGCTTGACTTTCATAAAGTGAAGAATTTTGCAACTTGGGAAACAATACCTTATACAGAAGATATTAAACGGACAGAAGAACTGCCGATGACTTCTTGTTCAACAATCGCTGGATTGATAAAACTGAATGGTAAAGTCCAATTAGAATTTGTTGGTTTAGGAGGTTCAGATACAACCGAAATAGAATCTTTATCCAAAACGAAATTCAAAATAGACGGAATGACATATTTAAGACATAAAGGTTACGACTTTTTAAAAACTTGGAATGTACACGGATATGAATCTGAAAAATAAAAAACGTATGGTAACAACACCTATGCGATAATGCGGAGTTTGGGTTTAATTGAAAAATCATTGCCTCTTTGCTTTGTCGCCAAAGATTTAAATTTAGTATTTTAGAAAAGATAAAAACAAAACATAAACTTTGGCTAAGTGCTAGCTCGAAAACCAGTGATTTTCTGCTCCCGCACTACGCATAGCTAAACGTTAGCCATAATATGAGAAACGGAACAGAAATTGATATTCTTTACTAAACGAGTTTAATGAAAAAACTAATTCTAATTTTTATAATTACTTTTTCTAATCTGATTTATAGTCAATCCGAGAAATGCAGTATTCAAGAAATTCAACTTGACACTTACGAATTTGTGTTGAATAATCTGAATAGAATAAATAAAAAGTTTGAGAATAAAGAATCCCTAATTGAGGTTTCAATTGACTTTAAGAAATATTCTGAAAAACAGTATGAGGAAAAAAATTACGCTGAAATAAAAAATATAAATTATTATCTGATTTCACCTGAAAACTCATATAGTGGAGAAAATAAAATGGAAGTGAAAATTTATTCTAAACTTAATAATCATATTATCAAAATAATAAATAATTGTATTGAAAACTCTTCTGAATTTAAAGGGCATCTTTACGAAAATATTACATTCCGAATTCCATTAAACGAGACAAATATTGGAAAAGCAATAGAACAAGTGAATTCAACTATTGACAAATAAATACTATGGCTAACACCGTGTATAATTAATTGCTCAAGAGTGGATAAAGAGTATCACGGAAATTCTGCCGAATTTCCTATGCGCAGTTCTTTTTTGCTAACTTAGTGCTCGAAGCAACTAACCATACACAAACACGATGAATTGCATTCTCCTACGTCGACCCAATAGGCTACATCTCGTTTCTCTCGATTCTCGCCCATTGGGAAAATGCAATTCATCGCAGCGCTATGTCAGATTACATATGGCCGTAGGATAAGAGAATATTTGCCAAACACGACGCTTAACGGAAGAAAATAACGCAACACATCATGTCACTATATGTAATCTGGTCGCCAATTTTTATTCCCAATAAATGAAAAAAACGAAAAAGTTTTTCCCTATATTTCCATAAAAATTCGCGGACTCCACATAGCGCTGCGTTCTATGCAATTTAACCCAAACCAACAATGCTAGGAGAAATAAAGAAAGTACAACTACGAAAAATATGGAAAAATGAGGCTTATGATTTCACGCCTTGGCTTTCTGAAAATTTAGAACAAGTTGGAGAAGCAATAGGACTTGAATTAGAATTTGAAGACAAAGAAGTTTCTGTCGGACCATATTCAGCGGATATTTTAGCAAAAGATGCAGGAACTGACAAATTTGTAGTAATTGAGAATCAACTTGAAAAAACTAATCACGACCATTTAGGAAAGTGTATTACGTATGCCTCTGTTCTAGATGCTTCTGCTGTTATTTGGATAGCTTCAAAATTTACTGATGAACATAAAAAAGCTTTGGATTGGTTAAATGACCATACTTCAGATGAAATCGGATTTTATGGAATAAAAGTAGAGTTATGGCAAATTGACAACTCTCAACCCGCTGTGAGATTTAATGTAGTTAGCGAACCAAATGCAGTTGTTAGACAAGCAACTAAACGAAAAGAACAAGGCGAACTGACAGATACAAGAAAAACGCAATTAGAATTTTGGACAGCATTTAGAGAAAAATTAGCCGAAACAGGAAAAGTCCGCTCATTGCAAACACCAAGACCACAATATTGGTTTGATGTAGCTTTAGGAAAATCTGGAATTAATTTATCAAACACTTTCAATACTGACAAAAATGAAATTGGAGTTCGTGTTTATATTGGAAATAAAAAAGTAGATGAGTGGCTTCCATATTTTGAATCCAAAAAAGAACTTATTGAAGCCCAAATTGGGTCTGAATTAGTTTGGAATCCAAATCCAGATAATAGAGATAAAGTAATTACTCTAACTAAACATTTTGAATTGGAAAATAAAGAAAATTGGAAAATGGGAATTGAGTGGTTAGCTGAAAACACAATAATATTTAGAGAAACATTTTCGAAAATAATGAAAGAAAAAACTGCATAGAACAACGTGTATAAAACATAGCTAGTAAGTGCTAAACCGAAAGGTTTGTGCTTATTTACAAAGACCGCCAAATTTTTAATTTGGCTTTTAAAAAGAAATAAATTAAAAACAAAATATAAAAATTCGGCTCTGTGTTAATCCGAAAAGTTAGTGTCTTTTTACACGCTACGTTTCATACACAAGTCCGTTGTATGTAAGTACAAAAACTCTAAATAAAAATACTTTGATTATTCAATATGAGGTTTTTTAAAGAATTTACAACTACAGGAAAACTAAACGAACTTAACAAACGTGAAGATGAATTGTTTAAAGCAATAATAGAGTTATATAAAACTGACAAACCAAAATCTTCAATTGGTTTAACTCAAAATGGAATATTTGAAGAGTATTCAAAGGTTCATTTTAAATATGCCAAACTATCTTCAAAAAGTATAGAAGCTCTGAAGCGTGCACTTTTTATACAATGGTATTGTTATACTGAACCACAATATCTAACTGGAATTGGGAATTTAAAACGTGAAAATGAAAATGCGACTCTTTTAAATCTAAAAAAAATATTAGATACAAATAGAGCCGACGAAGAATTATTATGGATGTTAAATTATTATCTAAGCTTAAATGATAATTTGTTTGACATTTACGTTGATGTGTTTGACTATAAATTATATTCAAATGAAGACGAAATTTTGCCTTTAAAATTTGAAAATAATAACAGAGGACAAATGGGTGAATATTGGAATTCAGTGATAAACAGATAAAAAACCTACATACAACACGGTGTATAAAACATAGCTAATAATTGCTAACCGAAGAGTTTGTGTATATTTAGAAAGTCCGCCAAATTTTTAATTTGGCTTTTAAAAACAGAAAAATTAAAAACAAAATATAAAAATTCGGCTCTGTGCTAATCCGAAAAGTTAGTGTCTTTTTACACGCTACGTTTCATACACAAGACCGATGAATTGCATTCTCCTACGTCGACCCAATAGGCTACATCTCGTTTCTCTCGATTCTCGCCCATTGGGAAAATGCAATTCATCGCAGCGCTATGTCAGATTACATATGGTCGTAGGATAAGAGAATTCTTGCCAAACACGACGCTTAACGGAAGAAAATAACGCAACACATCATGTCGCTATATGTAATCTGGTCGCCAATTTTTATTCCCAATAAATGAAAAAAACGAAAAAGTTTTTTTCCTATATTTCCATAAAAATTCGCGGACTCCACATAGCGCTGCGTTATGCATAACTTAAAACCACTCAACTCTGATTTAAAATGAGTTCTGAATTAAAACAAACAAATATACTTTTCCATTCTATCTCCAAATATGAAAATCTATTAAAAATAATAGATGATAAAGGATTTAAGGCAAGTTATGCTGATGAAAAAATAGAAGAACATAATGTGAAATTATTAATGATTAGCTTTAGTAATGTAGCTTTGTTTGAGTCTCGAACACAGATTAACTACGGAGATTTCTCATTAGGATTGACAAGAGAATGGGGACAAGAAAACGGACTTGAGCCTGTTATTTATACTTATGAAAATAGTCTAACTGGTAAGTCCTTTATGGAAACAATGAATATAGCTGGACGCAAAGTTGTGAGAATGGAATTATTAGAAGAAAACGAAATAAACAAATCAATTACTTCTGATTTCAGGTCAATACTTGACAATAGCGTTAATATGTTAATGTATCTTAAGCCAATAAAAGTAAAAGACAAAAAAGGGAACGAATTCATTGCATACAACGACAGAGAATGGCGTTTTGTTCATAAATACGGAGATGTAAATCCTATGATTTTTGAAACAAATTTTCTAAATGGGAAACCAAATCCAATTTATGAGGAAGCCAAGTCTTATGACAAACCTTTTACAAGTGACGTAGTATTATCATTTAAACTTTCCGACTTGAAATATGTCGTTGTTCAACAAAAAGACCAAAAGAAAGAGATATTTGATAAATTATGTGACAGTTTTGAAAAAGAAAAAGTTCTTGAAAATATTGTAAATGGTGATTTAGAAATATTATCACGAGATACAATATGGAATAATCTGTAATCAAAAAAGCAATGCATAACACGGTGTATAAAACATAACTAATAAGTGCTTAACCAAAAGGTTTGTGTATATTTAGAAAGACCGCCAAATTTTTAATTTGGCTTTAAAAATGAAAAATTAAAACAAAATATAAAAATTCGGCTCTGTGTTAATCCGAAAAGTTAGTGTCTTTTTGCACGCTACGTTTCATACACAAGTCCGTTGGCATTAATGCGATAGAAATGAAAGAAAGCATTGTAAAAAAAATATATTCCAAATTATACAAGAAAGATGTAGACAATACATTGAATATATTTTTATGTGGTGCTGATACGGGAAGAACAGATTCATTTAGACACTTATTGAATATTGAATTCAAAAAATATGCAAAGTTTAATGTAGTATATCCGGAGTTTATTTTTGCAACATTATTGAATAGAAAAGACAGCAATCTTCTTGAATTAGAGGACGAATTAGCAAGGTATGTTGATTTAATAATTATACCTTTAGAAGGTCAAGGAACTCTTGCTGAAATAGGAGCATTTACTGTAAACAAAAAGTTACTTCCGAAAATTATAGCAATAAATGATATTAGATATAAAAATGCAAAAAGCTTCATAAATCTAGGTCCTATCGATTTAATTAAAAAACAAAATTCTAACCATTTATTTTATTTCACCAAAGGAAAAGAAAAAGATATTTTATCAGATTTACTTAGAGAAATAAACTCAAAAAGATATGGCAAAAGATTTACTTATGAGTTAGAAAATATTTTCAATTTGTCTAGGTATTTATTTTATACAATAGCCATCTATCAACCATTAACGAAAAAAGAAATTATAAATAGATTAAATGAATTAACAAATGAAATAAAAGATGAAAAAATCAAGCTAAAATTTATTGACGCTTCGATTCAAATTTTAGTTCAAAAAAACAGAATAGAAAGAGATTTTAATTCTGATTTTAAAGAGGTTTACACTTTATCAGACGAAGGACATAATTATGTTTATGAAGAGCTTCTACCAAAATTGCAAATTGTTAATGAATTTTCTGATATTAGATTAAAAATTTTAAGTAATCAAATAAAAAAACAAAATAAAAATATGGATAAGGAACTAAAGCTTTTAGAATTAAAGTAGCCTTTAATAGTTTGATGTTTCGTCTTGCTGGTAATAACTTACATTTTTACAATAAATTAAGTTGTCGAAAAAGTCAGATTTTTCAACAACTCACTTTATTTAAGTAAAAGCTTCCTTATCCATTTTATAAATTATGAATAGTATTGATAAATTAGTTTTAGAGGTTGGTTTAAGTCGTAGTGTGATTGAAAATTATATCACATTTACCGACAAACATTATAATACTTATTATTTATCAAAAAAGTCTGGAGGAAAACGAACAATAGATTGTCCTGGGAAAAATTTAAAAACTATTCAAAGGTGGATTTTAAAAAAATACTTGAACAAAATAGAAGTAAATAAAAGAGCAAATGGTTTTGTCATAGAGAGAGGGATTAAACGTAATGCTCTTTTTCATCTAAACAAAAAACACATCCTTACACTCGATATTAAAGACTTTTTCACATCCATTTCGCAAAAGCAAGTTTTCGAAACATTAATTGAGCATTTTCCAGAAAAAGAATTCGCATTGAAACTGGCAAAATTATGCACTTACAAAAGACGATTACCACAAGGTGCACCAACATCACCAGCTATTTCAAATTTAGTATTCAAGAAAATTGATGATGAAATTATGAAATATTGCAATTCTGAATTAATAAATTATTCTAGGTATGCTGATGATTTATCATTTTCATCTGACAATAAAAACTCTCTACAGTTTGCCTATAAATTTGTTAGTGATTTGCTTTATCAAAATGGATTTAATATAAATTCAAAAAAAACTAGATATCTATCAGGTAAAGGAAATATGTCTGTCACAGGCGTGAATGTTAATAGCGGAAAACCGAAGGTTAAAAGTAAACTAAAAAGACAAGTGAGAGCTGAACTTCATCACTATATCATTAAAGGAAAAAAGACAAATCTTAAAAGTATAGCAGGCTATATTTCATTCATAAGTAGTATTGAAGATGATTATGCTGATAAGATAAAAGCTTATATCTCTAAGTTAAAAAAAGAAAGAAAACGTTTAGAAAAGAAGAAAGTGCCGAAAAAGCACTAATGCCAACAAAGTGTATAAAACATAGCTAATAATTACTAAACCGAATGGTTGCTGTTTATTTGCGAAGACCGCCAAATTTTTAATTTGGCTTTAAAATGAAAAATTAAAACAAAATATAAAAATTCGGCTCTGTGTTAATCTGAAAAGTTAGTGTCTTTTTACACGCTACGTTTCATACACAAGACCGATGAATTGCATTCTCCTACGTCGACCCAATAGGCTACATCTCGTTTCTCTCGATTCTCGCCCATTGGGAAAATACAATTCATCGCAGCGCTATGTCAGATTACATATGGCAGTAGGATAAGAGAACTCTTGCCAAATACGACGCTTAACGGAAGAAAATAACGCAACACATCAAGTCGTTATATGTAATCTGGTCGCCAATTTTTATTCCCAATACATAAAAAAAACAAAAAAGTTTTTTCCTATATTTCCATAAAAATTCGCGGACTCCACATAGCGCTGCGTTGGCGGTAATTAAAAACACAATCAAATGTTTAATTTATTCAATACAAATAAAATTGAGTATAAGTCTTTGCAGGCAGATATTATAAATTGCTTAGGTAAAAGTTTGAAAGATAATGAGCTCAAAAATTTTATTGATAAGTATAAAATTGATTGTGAAGACAAATACAATGATAAACTTTTCATTTGCCAAAATGATTTTTTACAGTTTCAAAATAGAGACCAACGAAGACAAAAAATTAATGAATTCCATATAAGACCAAATGATAAATGGCTACCATACGGAATTGTTCTAACAGATACAATTGAATCTGTATCTGATAATTTTGGTGAACCTGACTTAATCGATTATGATTTTAATGTTTTCTACTACTATGATAAGTTAATTATGATAAGTTTTGTTGATGTTAAAAATCGTGAATCTACTATTAGTAAAATAACATTCTCTAGCAGTTTGAAGAATAAACCAACTGAAGAAGAACTAGTAAAATGGAAGGAAGAAAGACTAATTAACTCAACAGCAAAAAAATCAAAGGTATTTGGTTTAAATTCAAAATGGTTAATAGTACAATCCAATGATATTCAGAAAGCTTTGAACCAATTCGGAATCACTAGAAAAGATAAGACTAATTGGGAAGAAGGTTTTAAAAAGTCTTCTATTAGAACAAACGGAATATTTATATCTAAAATACTTTCGGATAAAATCTTGATTTATGGGTGGTCACTGCCCGAAATTGAAAAACATAAAGAATTTTACATTAAATTAAATAATGAATTAGGAACCGTTTTTTATTTTGAAAACCATATTAAAACACCTTTTGCTTGGGCAAAAATTAATAATGGGCTAATAGAGAGAGTTTTTCGTGAAGAGTATTTTGAGATATTAATTGATACAGGATATGAAACTGAATTTGAACTATCAGAGAATTTTAAATCAACCAGAATATCGCTGATAGGTAAAAATGAAAAATACATTTCTGACCAAGATATAAAACTCGAATATCGAAAATATATTAATGATTTTGTCATACGACTCGCATCAAATTGGATATTTGACCCTAGAACAATGGATACACTAGAATTACCTGATATTGTTTACCTAAATAAAAACTACCGCCAACACGGTGTATAAAACATAGCTAATAAGCGCTTAACCTAAAGGTTTGTGTATATTTATAAAATCCGCCAAATTTTTAATTTGGCTTTTAAAAAGAGAAAATTAAAAACAAAATATAAAAATTCGGCTCTGTGTTAATTCGAAAACTTGGTGTCTTTTTGCACGCTACGTTTCATACACAAGTCCGTTAGCCACAAGCATCTGAAAATGTCAATAGAAGATAAAAATTGGAGAAAATACGAAAGACAAATACACCAAGAGTTAACTAAGATATTTACTGACTGTGATTTTCAATTTGATGATAAAATTTTCGGAAAATATAGTAGAATTGATAGGCAAATTGACATTTCAATACGTGGAAATATTGGTGGAAATAAAATTCTTGGAATAATTGACTGTAAGTACTTTTCTAAAAATATTGACATAAAAATTGTCGAGAGTTTTCTTGGTATGCTAGAAGACACAAAGGCTAATTTTGGATTAATAATTACCAATAAAGGATTTAGTTCATCTGCAAGAAATAGAGCAAACGTCAGTAATTTAAGGCTTGACATTATCGAATTTGATGAATTAGAAAAAATCAAACTGACCTTTGACTATTTTGTAAATCAGAAAATAAGAAACCTTGAATTATCAAAATACGAGTTATTTAAAAGAGCAAGAGAAAATTCAGGGTATTTCGATATAAACAAATCAGATTACAACAAAAGAATAATCACCTTTAAAGAGGGTTTTGCTAACACTGAATACTTTGCTTTTAAAAAAATCATAAAGGAAAGTGCTAGAATGTTTAGAGACTTTAGCGATTTAGAAACTCTAATTATCAAAATCCCAGCTAATAAGGACAGTCTAAAGAGAATATATCACTCTAAGATAAATCGAAACGAATTAGAAAAATTTTTAAAAATTGACTTTAAGTATTTAAGAGAAGATATTAAATATTGGAGAAGTGATTTTCTGGAAAATGGAGATTATACTAAACAATCGATTTATGATTTTGCAAATGAGAATATTGACTCAACTGAATATTATGATTACGAAAACGAAATATAAAAGCCAGTGGCTAACAAGGTGTATAAAACATAGCTAATAATTGCTTAACCGAAAGGTTTCTGTATATTTATGAAATCCGCCAAATTTTTAATTTGGCTTTTAAAAAGATAAAAATTAAAAACAAAATATAAAAATTCGGCTCTGTGTTAATCCGAAAAGTTAGTGTCTTTTTGCACGCTACGTTTCATACACAAGTCCGTTGTAGCCAATTAAAACAAAATAGAATGTCAATAACAAAAGAATCAGAATTAATCGGAATGAAAAAAGTTAGTGAAGTTGTTGGAACTACACTAAAATTGATGAGAGAATATGCGAAAGTTGGGATGTCGACTAAAGAATTGGACGAATATGGAGGAGAAATTTTAAAAAGTTATGGAGCTAAATCAGCTCCTTATGAAACTTATGACTTTCCTGGTTATGCTTGTATCAGTGTAAATGAAGAAGCTGCTCACGGAATTCCTTCGAAGAATAAAATACTTAAAGAAGGTGATTTAATAAATATTGATGTTTCGGCTGAATTAAATGGATTTTGGTCTGACAATGGTGGTTCTTTTGTTCTTGGAAAAGACATTCATAATCATCAACCTCTCGTGGATGCATCTAAAAATATTTTACATAAAGCAATTCATAATATTAAAGGTGGAGTGAAAATAGCTGACATTGGACACTTAATAGAAACTGAAGCAAAAAAGTCTGGATTCAAAGTGATTAAAAATTTAGCAGGTCATGGAGTTGGAAGAAGTTTGCACGAAGAACCTGAAAATATTTTAAATTACCGAGTTAGAACAAATAGAGAAAGATTTAAAAAAAATACGACAGTAGCTATTGAGACTTTTATCTCTACAAAATCAACTGTTGCTGTAGAATTAAATGACGGTTGGACTTTAGTAGGAAATAAAGGTGGATATGTGACTCAACACGAACAAACAATACTGATTACGGATAAGAACCCTGTTGTTTTGACTGAATCAAATGGAATGTGGAATTAAAACTGGCTACAACAATGTATAAAAAACATAGGGCGTTTTAAGCTTGCCGAAAGGCCTGTGTTTGTTTACAAAGTCGCTAAATATAAAATTTGGAATTTATGGTAGAAAAAATAAAAGCAAAATATTTATATTTAGCTAAGTAATAAACTGAAACAAAAGTGCTAGTAACCTGCCCTACGTTTCTTATACTCACCGTTATGTGCAAATACGAAAAAAATGATAAAATGTTTAATATTTGATTGCGATGGTACACTAGTAGATAGTGAATTAATATGTAATCTTGGACTCGAAATTCAATTGAGAGAATATAATATTGAGACATCAGCAAACGATATGATGAAAAAATATCGTGGTGGAAAATTAGCTGAAATATTAAAATCAATAGAAGAAGAACATAATATTGTACTAAAAGATAATTTCGTTAAAAATTATAGAGAATTGATTGAATTACTTTTTGAAAAGAAGTTAACTGCATGCGAAGGTGTTAATGAAATGTTGCAAAATATTGACTTACCAATATGTGTTGCTTCTAGTGGTCCAACTAAGAAAATAAATAAAGCTCTTAGTATAACTGGATTAAAAAAGTACTTCAATGAAAATATTTATAGTTCTTATGAGATAAATTCTTGGAAACCTGACCCTGAAATTTTTCTTCATGCTGCAAAAGAAATGGGGTTTTACCCAAATGAATGTTTAGTTATTGAAGATAGTATGAAAGGTATTCAAGCAGGTTTAGCTGCCAATATGAAAACTGTTTTATACGACCCTATGTATGTACATGAAAATATTGAGGGAGTCTACAAAATTAATGGAATGAATGAATTAAAGGATATAATATCTACACATAACAACGGCTAAACTTAATGTGGGTTTTTCGGTTTTCTTGATGTTTTTGGTTTCTTTACTTTGTCCGCTTAAACTTATTTGATTAGTTTTAACTGACGAAGATAAAAACTAAAAATAAGTTTAAGCTAAGTGGCTCGTCCGATAAATCTCTGATTTATCAACTCCCACACTAAGCTTAGCCAAACCGATGAATTGCATTCTCCTACGTCGACCCAATAGGCTACATCTCGTTCCTCTCGATTCCCGCCCATTGGGAAAAT
>CANLOV010000021.1 GCA_947492955.1 uncultured Cellulophaga sp.
CATTTTCCCAATGGGCGGGAATCGAGAGGAACGAGATGTAGCCTATTGGGTCGACGTAGGAGAATGCAATTCATCGGGTTTGCATATATTTCAGTTTTGGTTAAACAAGCCGATTCGTTTCAGCTGAAAACCAATTAAGTTAAAAGTACATAACTTTGAAGTAGGAGACAAGCCAAAATTGAATTTATGCGTTGTTAGCTTTTCGTGATTTTCAGTGCTACTTTTTACAGCTTATTTTTTTCATTACAGTAACTACAATTTAATTTTTCCTGTTAATTTAAATTATCAACGATTTGATAACATTTTTACGTTTCCTAGCAGCGTTATATTCAACAATGCTGCTGAATCATGTTCATAGATACGATTTTCAACGTTGTTCCTATTTGCTTGCTTTTTTCAGTTAAGTTAAATTATCAATGAATTTATAACTGTATTATGTTTCTTAGCTACGTTAGTTCAACAATGCTACTGAATCATGTTCACAGTTCTGTTCAGTAAGTGTTTTTGTGTTTTACAAATTCATATGTTTTCACCCAATTAAATTTTCTCAGTTACCTACTATTCAATATTAGTTCAGAAAGTCATTTAAAAACGACTATTTTACAACGAATAATCTATCAGTTGATTGATTATTAGGTTTTTAAGGTAGTTGTTCAGCGTGAAAATCAACATGAAAGCTAACGGACTTGTGTATGAAACGTAGCGTGCAAAAAGACACTAACTTTTCGGATTAACACAGAGCCGAATTTTTATATTTTGTTTTTAATTTTTCTCTTTTTAATAGCCAAATTAAAAATTTGGCGGACTTACTAAATATACACAAACCTTTCGGTTAAGCATTTATTAGCTATGTTTTATACACCGTGTTGTGGTTAGTTTTTTAATTCTGTTATTTTGATATTTCCTATGTCACTTATTATTTCATCAAACTTTTTTTCAGTTAAGCACCAACTTTCATAAGTCAGTTTATCTTTACTATAACCCTCAATCCAAATTGCTTTAGAATGTTCCATAGTTATTTTATATACCGAATCAACTATTTCTATTTTATTGGTCTCAATTTTGGTGTCAGTATTATATTCCGAAACATTAAACTCAAACTTTTTAATTTCAATTTTCTCTTTCTTTTTTTTAGCGATTTTAAATATTTCTAAAAATTCAAAAAACTCTTTAAAAGCATTTTTGTCATTATTTGGATTCCTATTTAAAATCTGCCAATACCATCCACCACTTTTTCCGAAATGTTCTGGTAAATGTCCAAGAATCCAAATATTGAAGTCAGAAAAATTATTAAACATCTCGGTTTCAAGTTGATTTTTGTCACAACCAATTCCAAAACCAGCAATAAAAGTATCTAAAGAATGAAAATTATACTCATTCCCTAAATACATAGCTTTCCTTTTTTCAAGGTGTTCTAATATTTCGTATAAATTTGGTTTTCTATAGCTCATTTTTCAAATTAACCACAACGCAGCGCTATGTGGAGTCCGCGAATTTTTATGGAAATATAGGAAAAAACTTTTTTGTTTTTTTTATGTATTGGGAATAAAAATTGGCGACCAGATTACATATAACGACTTGATGTGTTGCGTTATTTTCTTCCGTTAAGCGTCGTATTTGGCAAGAGTTCTCTTATCCTACTGCCATATGTAATCTGACATAGCGCTGCGATGAATTGTATTTTCCCAATGGGCGAGAATCGAGAGAAACGAGATGTAGCCTATTGGGTCGACGTAGGAGAATGCAATTCATCGTTTAGTATATGAAAAGTAGGGCAGATGTAAGCTGTTTCCTTTCGGTTGAAACACAAGCCATATTTTTAATTTTTCTTTTTTACTTTTCAATTATAAAAATACAAAATTAAAAATGTGGTGGCATCGCAAATACAAAACTACCTTTCGGTTAAGCCAAATTCGCCCTATTTTTTATATACATTGTTCTCTACTGGCTTTCTCCGTTCAGATTGGTTTTCAGCGTTGGAAGAGACATACTCTTTTACAGTTTGGGCGCAGTCGGGATGATGCGACTGGGAAAGTGTATGGCTCGTAGCGTTGGCTTATTCTCGAATAGCATTTATAATTCCAAGTATAGAGCTTAAATTGTTATCGCCTTTTCTATGCCAATTAATTATAAATTCTTGATGAAGAGCATTTAGATTTCTTCTATCTCCATATACTTTTTCGCATAAATTGATAAACCACTCTTTAGAATTACCAACTTTAATGTCGTCAAGGACATTATCTTCTTGTTCTCCATTGAGGTCAGTTATTCTATTTACAGCATAATCATCATCCCATATTATTTCCTCTGGAATTTTACAAGGAAGATAATTGACATAATTTTTATAGTAATTAAAGTAATTTCGTATAAACTCTATCTTTTGTTCTTCATTTCCGCCATCTTGATTATTTCCATCTACATAAAAATGAATTTCTGATTCAGTTTGAGTCTTTAATAATGCACTTAATTTCTGATATGTATCTATTTGATTGTTTGGTAAGCTATCTAAATCTATGTGTTCAGGGATTTTTTTCTGGTCCCCATCAAAAATAACATAAGGTTTGTTTTCAAATTCTATTATTGTTGATAGCCTCTGTTTCACTGATGAAGCTCCACCTGGTAAATATTTAATTTCAAATGTTTCATAAATATCGTTACCAAGTTTTTTTAAACAATGTTCCAAAATATCCTTTGCTAAAGAGTCCTCAACAATAATTTGATTTTTGTCGTTAGTTTCTTCTATTTCTAATTCTACAAATGCTTCCTTCGGCTTTCTATCGTTTTCTATATGAAAATTACCACTGTTATTAATGCTAAAAACTTTTATCGAGTTAGCAGGCATATTTTTTAGAAAAAAAGGTGAATGTGTAGAAACGACCACTTGTAAACGTTTGGTTTTAATCTTTTCAACTATGTACCTTATCAATCTAATTTGAGCACCTGGATGAAGTGATGTTTCTGGTTCATCAAGAAGAACTAGCGTTTCATTATCACAATTGTGAATTTTATTTACTAATAAAATAACAGCAGTTTCGCCACTTCCAGCAAATGCTTCGGAATAATTTAAATTATCATTATTAAAACGTACTGAAAATCCCCATTCTTTAAAGAATTTATGCTTTAAAATAGCAACTTCACTATACTCTTTACCTAAAATATATGAAACTGCCTCAATTTCATCTTCGGAAATCAACAACGAGGTTTCGTTCATATCTTGGTTGTAGAAATTAACTACAATATTTTCTTCAAAAGCCTTTTTAAGTTTAGAAGAATGACGTCTAACAAAATCCTGTTTTGATTTAATTCTTTTTGAAGAGTTAAAAGTTTGGAAGTACATATATTTATCAAATGCACTTAGTTCGGAACGGAAGTCAATGTATTCTACTTCCTTTTCGACTGGTGAAATACGTTCTGAAGTATCCATTTGATACTTCTTAACTGGTTTGGATGGTTCCCAATAATCTAGATTACCTTTTCTTGGTGCTCTTTGTTTTAAAACCTCTTTGATAACTCCATTAATTGTATATCCGTATATAAAACAGTTTCTGTTTTTCTTTAAGTCATTGATTGGGTCCAATTCTGTTGAAAACCAATATGAACCTAAACTCTTGTTTAATGGACATCCATATAATGATTGTAATGTGGAACTTTTTCCTCCACCATTTTTACCAACAAGAAACGTTAATGGAAAATTAAATTCAATTTTTGTATTTGGTTCTAGATTTCGAAATTTTGGGTATCTAATGTGTTCGATGTAATTATTAAAGACTCCATTCGCTTTCATTTGTTGAATTGCTCTAATGTCGTCTTTAAGTCTCATTATTTTGTAAATCTAATTTGTAAGTTTAAGTTGAAGTACAATTGGTCATCTTCTTGGTAAATTTCGCCAAATCCGTGTCTCGATGAACTTGCAGTATCAAGTTTTGTATTGTTCAATAAGTAATCTTCAAATTCATTTCTGTTGTAAATATGGTAACACAAAACATCTCCATTACCTTTTACAATTAAATAACCACCAGTAGCATCGTACTTTCCGCTCCAAACTTTTGAAGGCATCATTCCTAGAGCAACATCAGTTAAGAAACGCTTTATTTTATATTCGTAAAATTTATGTTCATTTTCAATATCAAAATCCAATGGGTTTTTGTCTGAAGTTTGATTTACTAAATCTGTTAAATGAGAATACTCACTTGAATAAAAGTCAAATACAATTTGTGATAATATCTGTGGTAGCAAACTATCTATCAAAACAAGATTATTCGAGAAAATCTGTCTTTCAGTTTTTACAAACTTGAATGAGCCACCTTTAGTTTGAATTGCAGAAATTCTATCCATTATTTTACTGCGAGAAGAAATAGAGTTGACTTCTTCTATTTCACTTTTGGATAACACAATATCACTAATTTTAAAAATGAAATTTGTAGTCTTTCCAGCGTTTAATAGAGTAGAAGGACTGCCTAATTGAGACTTTATACTAAAACCAAGTGTTGGTTGTTGATTTGTTCTTTGGTCGTGAACAACTATGGTAATATCAGTTTTGGCAGATGAACTCGCTTTAAGTGAAATGCAATTAATTGATTGCATAAACTCTTCTATTTCTGGAACAGAAAAGGTTCTTTCTTGATTTTCCTTAATTGCATTTAATAAGAAAAGTGCCTTTTCTTTAAATTGCTTGATTGGAATTTTCAGAACTTGTTCATCGCCTGAAATCAAAATTATTTCGTCTTGAATAGAATATTCAAAATTACCATTATTTTCTGAACGCAGTATTTTAATTATTGGATAAACTAATCCTTCGAGTTTCTCAATATCTTTATCGCCAAGGAAAAGTTGTTTGTCTCCTAATAATTTGAACAGCGCATAAATTTCACTCCATTCGCCCTTGTTGCCTGTAATCATTTGCAGTTAAGTTTTTCAATAATTTTTTCCGCTGTTGCTTGAATTGCTGGAACTGCAACTGAATTACCAAATTGTTTATATGCTTGTGCGTCTGAAACTACAATTTTAAAATCATCTGGAAAGCCTTGAAGTCTCGCCCATTCTCGTGGTGTCATTTTTCTAATTCCTTCACGATTGACTTCGCCAGAAATATTTGTGACTGGAATAAAATTTGTTAATCTATCATCCAAAACTAAATTTCTTTCTCTTCCCATTCCACCACAAACGACTGCATTTGCTATTCCGTCATTTGGTATAATTTCATAGCCAAATCCGTTTCCTTTGCTCTCGTGTCTTGCTCTATGGTTTTTTAGAGTTTGGACATAAGTTGTAGATAAATAATATTTTACCGAAACTTCTTCTTGCTCCAAAATATCATCTAAAACAGCAGTTTTATCAGTAGGTTCTGGGTATTTAAAATCTGTTATTCCTAAATCCTTGCGGAAGCCAACTATGAAAATTCGCTCACGATTTTGTGGAATGCCAAACTCTTTAGCGTTTAATATTTTTGGTTCAGGAACGTAATAATTTAAGTCCTCTCGTAAAACGTTTAGTATTGTTTTTAAAGTCTTTCCTTTATCGTGATTTCGCAAGCCTTTTACATTTTCAAGAAAAATGGCTTTTGGTTGTTTTTTTTTGATAATTTCTGCAACATCAAAGAATAGTGTTCCACGAGTATCTTCAAATCCGCCACGTCTTCCAGCTATTGAAAATGCTTGACACGGAAATCCAGCGCAAAGCACATCAAAATTATCAGGAATATAGCTTTTAGTTTTACTTTTAGTAATGTCTCCAAAAGGAATTTCGCCAAAGTTGGCCTTATAAGTTTGCTTTGAGTATTTATCCCATTCGCTTGTAAAAACACATTTTCCTTTGAGGTTTTGTAATGCCATTCTAAATCCGCCAATTCCAGCAAAAAGGTCAATAAATTTGAATTTTGGTTTTTCAGGTGCTGGAAAAGGAACAGTTTTATTTAAATCAAAAATTAGGTATTGAAGAGCATCTTCCGCAACTTTGTTTGTAATTTGTTCGTTAGGATATTCCTTAACTAACCTTTCTTTTACAAAAGCAAGAGCATCTTTTTTGTAAAACTGTGAAACTCCGTTTTTATGATTATGTAAATAATGAGTAAAAGAAGCTGGTTTAGAATTCTCTGGCTCAACTACTTTGATTTCAAATAGCTGTCCGTCAATGTTTTCTATGTCAATTCTTTCTTTTATCATACCATTGTAAATTCAACTTCACAAGTTAAAAAAGTTTTAGATAGTTTGTTCTGTTAGTCTGCTTTTTTGTTCACATTCTTTTGTCGATAAAGTTGCTCGAGCTCAAAGGCAGAAACAGCTCTTTTATTTTTTCAGCTTTGGGTGATGCGTTTGGAAAAATAAATGTGCTGTTTTAGCGTTGGCTTTTAGCTTGTAGAGAACGTTTAGTATAAGAAATCGTAGGGCAGGTGGTAAGCACTTTCGTTTCGGTTTATAACTTAGCTAAATATAAATATTTTGCTTTTATCTTTCTACTATAAATGCCAAATTTTATATTTAGCGAACTTTGTTAAAAGTCACTGACCTTTCGGTTTAGCACAAACGCCCTATGTTTTTTATACCGTGTTGTAGTGCGTTTTTATCTGTCTATTTATTATATCACTTACTTCTTTTGCTCTGTCAACTATCATAAAGTGCTCTCCTTTGTCAATCAAAATATTATTATCTCCTTTTGGAGGAAGTAATTTGTCTTTTGTTCCAGATACCTTAATCAAATTCTGTAATTGTGATTTGTTTTTCCAATTCAATAATTCTCTAATCGCCCATTTTGTAAAAGTCAAATCTGTATCGTCTAAAATAGAATTCAATAATTCTGTATTTTTAGTACCAAACATAAGGGATGCAATCACTTTTGGTGGATTCAATAATTTTTCTGGAATTAATTCAATCAGTTTTGATTTTCCAACGAATTTTATAAGTCCACTCAGTTCAGTTCTTGTTTCTACAGATGAAATTAGAATTGTGAATTTTGGTTTAGTTAATTTGCTGATTTCTGTTGCAATTAATCCTCCAAAACTTACTCCTAAAATTCCGAACTCTTCTTTGGTTCCGATTTCATATTCTTTAATCAGTCGTTTTGAATATTCAATAATTGGTTCTTTACTTTTCGGTTTAATCCATTCTACAGGTATTAATTCGTGTTCAAGAGTTAAATATTTAAACACTCTTTTGTCTGCTCCAAGTCCGCTAATCGCAAATATTTTCAAACTATTTAATTTGATTTTTTAGAAAATCGGATGTTTCACCATTCCAACCACATTTTAAACAATTTCCGTTCTCAAAATCGTGTTCACAATTTGGATAATCATATAATTTATGAGTACAATCTGGACATAATTCAGCCATTTCTGAACTATCTTCAAAATATTCAGATTCACATTCAATACAGTTTATTCTCTTTCTGCTCATCGATTTTTCAAATGCACTACAACGCAGCGCTATGTGGAGTCCGCGAATTTTTATGGAAATATAGGGAAAAACTTTTTCGTTTTTTTCATTTATTGGGAATAAAAATTGGCGACCAGATTACATATAGTGACATGATGTGTTGCGTTATTTTCTTCCGTTAAGCGTCGTGTTTGGCAAATATTCTCTTATCCTACGGCCATATGTAATCTGACATAGCGCTGCGATGAATTGCATTTTCCCAATGGGCGGGAATCGAGAGGAACGAGATGTAGCCTATTGGGTCGACGTAGGAGAATGCAATTCATCGTCTCGTATAAGAAACGTGGGGCAGGTGATAAGCGATACGTTTCGAATTGGTACTAAGCCAAATTTTATATTTGGCGACTTCATAAATAGACACAGACCTTTCAGTTGTCACAAATGCCCTATGTTTTTTATACCGTGTTGTAGCTAGTTTTTTTTATTAATCGTTTAAAAGGTTACAGGGATTTTAAAACTAATCTTTTCTCCAGCTTCATCTCCATCACCTGACCCTGGATCATTATGTATAATTAATATCCCATCCATACTATTTTTAGAATCAAATATTAATTCAGTAGAAAATACAACAGGTTTATTTGTCATCCAATTTTCTTGAGTAGTTAAGATACCACTTGCTAATTCAATACCTTTTTCGTTAATCAGTTCTACGTAGCCAAGAGTACCTTCGCTAGCAGTCCAAACTCCTTGAGAGTTCACTTTAATTTCTACAGGAGAAACTAATTTGTCATTTTCTTGAATATTTACAGTAGGGAGCTTGAGTTTTTCTATTTTTTTTTCAGTAGTCACTTCTTCTTTAGATGTTAACTTTATAACATCTGTTGGGTTATTTTTATTATTTGAATCGTCTTTGCAGGACATAAATATAAATGCTAGACTAAAAACTACAAGATTCAATTTTAGATTAATATTTTTCATCATTTCAATATTTTGAGTTTTAATTAGCTACAACGCAGCGCTATGTGGAGTCCGCGAATTTTTATGGAAATATAGGGAAAAACTTTTTCGTTTTTTTCATTTATT
>CANLOV010000022.1 GCA_947492955.1 uncultured Cellulophaga sp.
CATTTTCCCAATGGGCGAGAATCGAGAGAAACGAGATGTAGCCTATTGGGTCGACGTAGGAGAATGCAATTCATCGTCTCGTATAAGAAACGTAGGGCAGGTGATAAGCGCTTTCGTTTCGGTTTATTACTTAGCTAAATATAAATATTTTGCTTTTATCTTTTGTTCTATAAACGACAAATTTTATATTTAGAGGACTTTACAAATAGAAAAGGACGTTCAGGTTCGCACCAAACGCCTTATGTTTTTTATACCGTGTTGTACAGCGTTTTTTATTCAATTGGAATATACAAATCAACTATGAATTTATTCTCTGGATGTTCTCTATAATCATTATGATAGATTTCATATGGATTTTCATTCCCCTTTTTATATCCGTTTTCATTCATCCAAATAAATAGGCCTGTCCAAGATTTTTCAAATTCCATTGGTGTAATTTCAAAACGCCCAATAATACACTTTCCTTTGCTTATAGTCAGCTTATTAATCTCAGCTTCGGTCTCAAAAGGTTCGTTTGTAACCAAAAATATACTCATCCGAACTTTGTCAGGTGCGGTGAATTTGAAGCTATCGAAAAAAACTCTTCCCATTTTAGCCTCTGGATTTTTCAGAAGTCCTTTTGGTATTGCCCATTTTGTAAGTTTTTCAAAAGCGTTTTCAATTCCGTTTACACCTACGTGAGTCATTCCTGCTAAATTCAATTCAGGTGTTTCTTTAACTTCGATTTTTGCATTCATTTCTGTCCATTTTTTTAGATTATCAATGATGCAAATATATTTTTCATAGTCAGGATATTCTTGTCCGTTCTTGCTTTCAAGTTGACGAATCTTGCTATGTCTGTTTGGGTTTTGTTTTTTAAATTCAGTTGGATTTACTCCGAAATATTTTTTGAAAGTTCTTGAATAAGAAGAATTATCACTAAATCCATATTTGTGAGCTATTTCAGTTGCTGTAATATTTTTGTGCAGTAAGTCAGATGCAGACTTTTCAATTCTCCTTCGTGTTACGTATCCGTTCAGAGTTTCTCCTGTTATGAACTTGAATACTCGATGAAAATGAAATGGTGAGAAAAAAGCAATCTCTGAAACTGTGTTCAAAGATAAATCCGATTCCAAGTTTTCATCAATGAATTCAAAAACTCGATTGATTCGATTTTTGTAATCAGCTTGTATTTGTTCATCTGTTTTTGTCATTCGTCAAATGCTGTACAACGTGTTTGTGTATGATTTCGTTGCGTGTTTCAGCACTAAATTTAGCAAATAAATCACAGATAGAAAGTCCGCGGGACTTTCGTAAGTAGGCTATAACTAGCAATGAATTATACACGGTGTTGGCAATAGTAATTTAGTTTTTATCAGCTGGGAAAATATCTTTAAAGGTGCAATAAATAACTTGTCCTTTTTGAGTTGAAATTTTTTCAATTACTGATGTATTGGTATTAACAAAAAAGTTTTCGATTTCGTATTTATGATACTTATGGTCGCTAACATCAATTTTTGCCATTTGTACATCTTTATCTTCGCTGATTAACCAACAAAATGAATTTATCTCGTCTAAATATGCTAACTCAATAAAATCTACTTCTTTGTCTTTAAATCGTTCATCCGTTTTGACTTTTTCCAATGCGATGCAAGGCTCAATTAGATTTTCAAATTCAGGATTGAGTGAGAAGTCAGGAAATTTGTTTTCAGAAACCATTTTTCCGTCTTTATCAAATTCCAATCCAAATGCGTATTCAAAGCCTTTATTCCGGTATGTAAAAAGAATCCAATAAGTGACATTATAATTCGATAATTCATATAATTTTGGATTATCATATTCCGCTTTTACAGAATCCAGAAAGTTTACTTGAAATTGACCCATTTCTAGTTTATTGTAAAAGTCAATTCCAGCACGTTCGGTTATATATTCTTTTGTTTTGAGCAGAATATAAGTGGAATATTCTTCAATATTTTTTAAATCGTAAGGATAAAAAGTATTCTCTTTTTCAATTTTACCTTCATATTTTACTTCAAACGGAATATAGTTTCGCGTTCTCGAAAGATAAGTTCCGCCTAATTCCAGTTTGTCAATATCATCACATTGAGCAAATCCATTGATAGAAATCAGTAAGGTAATTAATATGCTAAAAGTTTGTTTCATTATTATTGCCAACGGTCTCGTATAACCGTCAGTTACGGGTTAATATGCGTTAATTTTCGGTTTAAAACTGGCGTGAGCAATTCCGAGTGGATTCGGACGTAGTCGAATCCGCCGTAATTGCGGTTATACATTGTTGTCCACAGTATTTTTTAGTAAATCGGTCCATCAAATTTCACAATCGTTGTATCGTTTTTCACAGTAAAGTCAACCCAATGGTCAAGTGAGCCTCCATTTGTATAATATCCGCCACCACTTTTTTCTTTTTTTCCGTCCGCACGAGTAAAAGTCAGCGAGTAATCTCCGTCAGTTTTGTTTTTCCGCATCGATAAGAATTCAGTCACGCTTTTATTCGGCTCAATTCGGTCAATTCTTATCACATCCAATTTTTCGGTCGTAGTAAATTTCACGTTTGTTATTGGTTCGCTTGAGTCATTTTGAATTTTCATTTCAATTCCGTTTTCTTTGAACATAAAACACGAGTTCAAAGTCAGAATTATCATTATTACGAGCAGTTTTTTCATATTGTGGGCAACGTGTTTGTATATGGTTTGTTGCGTGTTTTAAGCACCTAATTTAGCAAATACAAACCGAATAGAAAATCCGCGAGGATTTTCGTAAGTAGGCTAGAACTAGCAATAAATTATATACGGTGTTAGGCACAGTATTTTAATATTTTTTCTTTTCCGATATTTTCAAATTCGTTAAGGAAATTAGATAATTACAAGCGTTATAAAAGTTTCCTTTACTTGGTGACCAAATACTTACAACTCTATAATTCTTCTGATTTACACCTTCCATAATCCATTCAGAACCATCTGTTCCAATTGAGCTACGACCTAAATCCAAATTCCAAAAATCCGATTTTCCGATAAGTTTGATAAATTCAGTCCATTCTTTTTCGGTTAGTATTTTCAGTCGTTCAATTTCTATTTCTCCAGGTTCATATCCACCAGCACCATTTAGCACTTTCCAATAAAGAATATATCTGTCATTTCTTTTTTCAAATCTAAAAGTCATTGGTTTGTCAAAAGTCCTTAGCCAAGTAAAACGATAAATTTCTTTATCAATTTTTCTATTAAACAACAAAGGTTCTTTCATTGCATGAAGATGTTTTGAATACCAATTCACAACAAATTCGTCATAAGTTCCTTCTATTATTTTTGTTTCAATTGTATAGCTTGAGTCATTTTCCTTAACCCAATCAGTACTAACTTCAGGAAACATTTCTTTCGGAAAGTAAGGTTGTTTTAAATCAGTCGGAACATTTAGACTATCAACTTTGATTGTCGAATCGACAAATATTTCTATTGATTGACTAAATCCGATTTGGGTCAGAAATAATGTCAAAATTCCAATTGATAATATTTGTCTCAAAGTTTTGTTCATATTGTGCCTAACGGACTTGTGTATGAAACGTAGCGTGCAAAAAGACACTAACTTTTCGAGTTAACACAGAGCCGAATTTTTATATTTTGTTTTTAATTTTTCTCTTTTTAAAAGCCAAATTAAAAATTTGGCGGACTTTCTAAATATATACAAACCTTTCCGGTTAAGCACTTATTAGCTATGTTTTATACACCGTGTTAGGTGCAGTATTTTATTCTACCAAAATTTCCAAAATGGTTTTTTATTCCCTTCTTTCACTTCAGGTTTTTCAATCGTATTATACTTTTCCATTATCTCAAAAACTCGACTGTAGTTGTAATCAACATTGTCAACTGCTTTTTTCCAGTTAATATTTAAAATCTCAATTCTACTTTCCAATGAACCATTCCAATTGACATTAAATCCGTTCTTTTTTAGAATTCCGACTATTTTTTCAGCGACTTCTTTTGCGAGTTCATCTTCACGGTTATAACTATCAAATCCGATATATAGCATTTTTTCGTCTCCAATAGCTCTTTCTAAATCTTGAGTATGATAGAAACAATATCCTTTTGCCATTATCCCGATTGTCTTTAATTCGTCTATAATTTCAGAACAATCACTTTCGCCATCCTGCCTTGTATATCCAGCTCTGTGAAGCGATACGATTTTTTCTTTATTCAATTCGTCAAATGACTTTACTAGCTTCTCGAAATCAGTTGGTTTTTCCCAATTAAAACTTTCAGCTTGGTGTTTTCTTAACCTTATTTCAATTTCGTTTTTCAGCCAATTTTCATCGAAGTCATCTTCATCATAAAACATTTCACTTATACTTTCAAGTAAATCGTCTCCATTCTCAAATCCAAAAAGAATATCTTTTTCGAGTTGTTCAATTGCTTCGTCTTTGATTTCTTGAGTCATATTTTATTAGCAGTTTATCGGTTCCGTGATATTGCACCTAACGCAGCGCTATGTGGAGTCCGCGAATTTTTATGGAAATATAGGAAAAAACTTTTTCGTTTTTTTCATTTATTGGGAATAAAAATTGGCGACCAGATTACATATAGCGACATGATGTGTTGCGTTATTTTCTTCCGTTAAGCGTCGTGTTTGGCAAGAATTCTCTTATCCTACGACCATATGTAATCTGACATAGCGCTGCGATGAATTGCATTTTCCCAATGGGCGAGAATCGAGAGAAACGAGATGTAGCCTATTGGGTCGACGTAGGAGAATGCAATTCATCGGTTTTGTGTATGAGTAGTAGCGGATTTCTACTCACAAATCTTTCGGTTTTGCAATGACCTTTGTTATATGTTTATACTTTCGTTTTATCATTTAAACCGCTATTACTTATACACCGTGTTGTGCTTAGTTATTGCTTTTCAGATTTTCTTTTCATTAGTTCTTTACATTCATTTTCTCGTGCTTTAGAAAAGTAAAATTTATCCGAATTCAATATGGCTTTATGGGTTGAATTTGTTTCAATAAATGGAATTATATTCATTTTCATTTCTTCTATCCATAAATCAGTCGAAGAATTTAACTCTATTGAGTTATGTCCGCGAATTGTAGGCTTTTTTATTTGAGCCATCGCTAAATATTCATCATCGTAGACATCTCCAATTTCGGAATCGAAATACACTATGTTTATGTCATAAAATCCATGTCCAAAGGTTTTATATTCAAAAAAGATAAATACCGATAAGCCATTTCCCAAATCTTTAAATATCCGTTTAGATGTTTTAGTATGTCTTTCAAATCCTTGTGTTTTGAAAAAAACTACAATCTTTTCTTTAAATATCTTGTCAAACTCTTTTTTTCTATCCTTTGTCGTAAATTCTTCAATCATTCGTTTTGTTAATTAAGCACAACGGTTTGTGTATGAAACGTAGCGTGTAAAAAGACGCTAACTTTTCGGATTAACACAGAGCTGAATTTTTATATTTTGTTTTAACTTATCAATCTTAAAAGCCAAATTTAAAAATTTGGCGGTCTTTGCAAATATTGACTAAACTTTGAGTTTAGGACTTATTAGCTATGTTTTATACACGTTGTTGTGTGTAGTTTTTTTATTAATGAACTCTATCTTGCGCTACTACTTGGAATTCATCTTCATATAATATCATTCCAGGTTTTTCAATTTTTAGTATTCTTACGCTAATGTCATTTTGTTCTAAGATTGCTTTTAAATCCCACATCTTATTAATAAATACAGAAGCCGAATCTTTGAACCAAGATATTGCATTAATTGACCAATTTGTCTCTGAATAAGGTGGGCAAGGAAGATTCTTGTTAAAATATCCGAATATATCATTCACCATATTTTCTTGATAATCCAACAAAAATCCTTCTTTTCTTAAATATTCCACTTCTGTGAATAATCCTGTTAATTCTCTTGGTGATTGAGAATCTGTACCAACTACAAACCTTAAAAACATTAGTTCTTTATTTTAGTCATATTCAGTTTTATGGAATTCCAATAATTTGTCTGTAAAAAGATTGATTTCTTTTTTCTCTTTTAGCTTAAAATCCGCAAACATAATCAGTCCAAAAACAACAAACACAATCGGCAAAATCCAATTCCCTCTAATCAGTGAAATTATTGAAATCAGAATTCCAAGTCCGAGTAAAACTTTCGCTAAAATATTCATGGGTGACTTAAAGTCAAATTTCAAATCGTAATTCCCTGTGTCATTTACAATTCCGATTAGTCTGTGATTATTTGGGAAACTATTCCGCATTAATTCAAACTTTTCAGTTCCGATATATCCATTATAGAATCCATTCACAATTAACTTGTTCAGAATCCTTAAATTTTTATCGTTTTTGGTAATCGTTTGTCTCATTCCGCAAATTACACACAACGTTCAGTATAAGAAACGTAGAACTATAAATAAGCACTATCGTTTCAGTTTATTACTTAGCTAAATATAAATATTTTGCTTTTATTTTATCCTAAATGCCAAATTTTATATTTAGCGGGCTTTGTAAATAAGCACAGACTTTCAAATTTAGCCTAAACTGCTCTATGTTTTTTATACATTGTTAGCCACTGGCTTTTATATTCCCAATGTTTCCAAATGTTTTACTTTATGATAGGTTAAAGTTGCTTTTATACATTCTTTTAATTCTTCAACAGGAATTTTTTCATTTAAATGAAATACAATTGCTCTGCTTCCTTCAAACTTAAATTTGTTATCAAAAACCAATCTAAAAGTATCAACTAATCTGCTTGTACATTTAAAATACATAGCATATTGCTCAGGTGATTTTTCTTTCCAATCTATTCTTAAAGTACTTCCATTTTTCGCTAAAAAACTTGGCTCTCCCCATTTTAAAGTTTCTTCTAATTTTGAAATCTCTTTTATTTCTTCTGCTGTCTCTATAACCAAATCTCTCAAAAATTGCATTTTATCCCGAACAAAATCGGGATAATTAGCAAATACTGTTTCTACTCTTGGGTCTGTTTTTATTTCAAACTTTTTTATTTGCATATTTTTAGTTAGTTTTTAATGGAAACATAAAAATCTACTTCAGCATCTGATGGATTTTGAGCTTTCTCTCCAAAAACTTCAAAGTCTGCCGTATAAACTCTTTCCAAATCCATTTCAAATATTTTTGCCCAATGGTTTACAATTAAACCTTGCATTAAATCTCCTTTTGTTGAAGTTTTTATATAATTACCTTCTTTAAAAGAGTTCCCAACCATTCCGTTTGGAATACTATCTAAATTTTCCACTTTACATCCCAAAATTGTTGTGTAAGGTTTTGTGTGGTCACTCTCGTATTCTGTGTATAATGAATAAATGTCATTACTTATTTTATTCGGAATTTTAGATATTATGTTTTCGGAAATAAATTTTTGCCATAGTTCCGCAATTTCTTTAGAGGCTTGCCCGTTTTCGTTTGTTGTCCTTATCGAGATTCCGATGATGTTAAAAGATTCAATTTTTACTGTTTGCATTTTTAAATTTTTTATGATTTAATGCAAAAGTAAATTAGCCTTGTGCCAAAGGTATGTCAGGGGTGGTTTTATATTTTTCTCTGCATTTTTCAAGGTATTCTTCTAAAGTCATTTTATGAGGTTCAAAATGTTGTTTTAAAATTTCTAATTTCTCAATACAGTCAAGTCTAAATGCTCTAAAATCATTTTTAAGTTTGCAGAAAGCGATAAGTATCCAGTTTTCTTGTGTTGTATAAAGAGCAAATGGCTCTATTTCTCTTATTGTTCTATTATTTTCTAATGATAAGTAGTCAATTTTTATTATTTGGCAATTTGAAATTGTAGATTGAAGTTTAATGAGATAATTACTTGTTTTCTCATTTTTATGATTGTTACGGACTTGTAATCTATCAGTTAGTAATTCAGTTTTTTCTTTTTGTTTGTATTTTAAAACTGATTTTATTTTGGTTATGGCACTCTCGTAATGCTCTGTTAACGATTGGTCTTTGTTCTTCTTTATTAATTGTTCAGCCGTAATAAGTGCATTTGCTTCTTCTTGGGTAAACATTACAGGTGGAATTTTATATCCATCCATAATAGAATAACCTTTTCCTTCTTCTGTAACTATCGGGATTCCTGATTTTTCAAGAGTTCTTATATCTCGATAAATTGTTCTGACACTAACATTATGTTTTTCCGAAATTTCCTTTGCTGTTACAATTTGTTTTGATTGTAGTTGTGTAATGATTGCAGTTAATCTCGAAATTCTTGGTTTTTCTTCCATTTTAGTCGGTTTTTACTGCTTGTGGCTAACGCAGCGCTATGTGGAGTCCGCGAATTTTTATGGAAATATAGGGAAAAACTTTTTCGTTTTTTTCATTTATT
>CANLOV010000023.1 GCA_947492955.1 uncultured Cellulophaga sp.
GGTGATGGTATTAATACTGAGGATGAAGATGCAGATGGCGATGGCGACCCAACGAATGATGATACTGATGGCGATGGTATTCCAGACTATTTAGATCCAATTGATGATAGAGAAGAACCTAATGAAGATGAAGTTTTAGTTATAGAGTTGATAACTCCGAACGGAGATGGTAAGAATGAGTTTTTATGGATTCAAGGAATAGAAAATTTTCCAAATAATTCAATTCGTATCTATAATAGATGGGGGGTAGCTGTTTATGAAGGAGTAGGTTATAACAATCAAAATAATGTTTTTGATGGTAGATCTAAAGGAAGGTCTACGTTAAGTAGAGAAGAATATCTTCCAGCAGGAGTTTATTACTATATTTTTGAATACGAAAATAATAACCAAGAGAATATTTCCAGTAGTGGTTATATGTATATAAGTAAATAATATCATTAATATGATGAAAAAAAGAAGCATAGTACTATTTGTGTTTTTACTATTAATTGTTTTTAAAAGTGAAGATTTACATGCACAACAAGATGCACAGTATACACAATATATGTATAATACCATAAGTGTAAATCCAGCTTATGCAGGTTCTAGAGGGCAATTAAGTATGGCAGCCTTATATAGAACGCAATGGGTAGGTTTAGACGGAGCTCCAGAAACGTTTACAGTGAATTTACATTCACCTATACGTAATAGTAACTTAGGTTATGGAATCTCTATTGTTAATGATGCCATTGGAAATGGTACTGTAGCAGAAACTTATTTAGATGGTGATGTATCTTATACTATAGATGTAGGTGTAGATAAAAAACTTTCTTTCGGATTAAAGGTAGGAGGTAAAATGTTCAATTTAGATTATTTAAAACTTCAACAGCGCACAAATAATCCAGGTCAGATTGAAGCATTTGATAATATTGATAATAGATTTAATATAAATTTTGGAGCAGGAGTATATTATCATACCAATAAATTCTACGCAGGTTTATCCGTGCCTAATTTTTTAGAAACGGAACATTTTGATAATTCTCAACAGAATAACGATTCAAGCCCTTTCTTATCAAAAGAGCGACTTAATTTCTATTTTATTACTGGCTATGTATTTGACATAGGAAGCGATTTAAAATTTAAGCCTGCATTTTTGTCTAAGGTAGTACAAGGAGCGCCATTACAATTAGATTTTTCGGCTAATTTTATGTTCAATGATAGATTTACTTTTGGTGCTGCCTATCGTTGGGATGCTGCATTAAGTGGATTGGTAGGATTTCAGATAAATGATCAAGTAACAGTTGGTTTAGCTTATGATAAGGAAACGACTGAATTAGGAGGTACCCAATTTAATGACGGTTCTTTTGAAGTGTTTTTAAGATTAGAATTGGTAAAATCTTTTAAGAAGTTAGTATCACCACGTTTCTTTTAAACTTATATAGATGATAAAAAGAATACTTTTAATAGTTGTTTTGTTTTTTTCTTTTACAGTTTATATTACTGCACAAGAAAAAGTGAAAAATCAAGAGAAATTAGTAACTAAGGCAAATGAGAAATATGCAGAATACTCGTTTAGTCCTGCTATAGATATTTATAAAAAAATATTAGATAAGGGTTACGTTTCAGCAGAGTTATTACAAAAATTAGGTAATTCATATTATTTTAATGCAGATTATCAAGCGGCAGCAGATACGTATAAAAAGTTAGTAGATGAATATGACTCTGATGTAAATCCAGAGTATTATTTTAGGTATGCACAAACTTTAAAGACATTAGGGGATTATGATAGTGCTAATGTTTTAATGGCAAAATTTACTAGTGAAACTTCAGCAGACCTTAGGGCATCAGTATATAAAAAAGAGAAAGATTATTTAGAGGATATTTCAAAAAAATCGGGAAGATATAAACTAAAATCTTTTAATTATAATTCTAAATATTCAGATTTTGCCCCATCCTTTTACAAGGAAGGATTGTTGTTTTCATCAGATAGAGATACAGGTAATTTAGCAAGGTATAGGCATACATGGAATTCAAAAGACTTTTTAGATTTATACAAAGTTAATGTAGATAGTGTATCTGATAATAATGTAGTTAAATATGGCGATAAAATAATTAATACAAGATTACACGAGTCTACATCTGCGGTTACTAAGGATGGTAGTATCATATATTTTACAAGAAATAATGTTGTAGAAGGTAAATATGTTAAAGATGATGAAGGTGTAATTAGACTAAAAATATTTAGAGCTACTATAGAAGATGGAATAGTTGTAAGTATTGAAGATTTGCCATTTAATAGTAATAATTATTCTGTAGCTAACCCAGCTTTGAGTCCAGATGAAAAAACACTGTATTTTGCTTCTGATATGCCAGGTACTATAGGGGAATCAGATATTTTTAAGGTGGCTATTAATAATGATGATACTTTTGGTACGCCAGAAAATCTAGGGAATAATATTAATACCGAGGCAAGAGAAACTTTTCCTTTTGTAAGTAGTAAAGAAATTTTGTATTTTTCTTCTGACGGGCATGTTGGTATAGGTGGGCTAGATATTTTTGCAACTAAAATAGCTTATAACGATTATACACGGGTAATAGCTAATGTAGGAGAGCCAATAAATAGTAAGATGGATGATTTTACGTTCATTTTTAATGAAGAAGATAAAACAGGTTATTTTGCTTCTAACAGAAAAGGAGGAATGGGGAATGACGATATTTATGGTTTTAAAGAGATAACACCTATTGAATTAGAATGTAAGCAATATGTAACAGGGTTGGTTAGAGATAAAATTTCTAATGAGGTTTTAGTAGGAGCTACAATTAAAGTTATAAATGAAAATAATGAAGATATTTTAACAGTAATTACAAATTCTAAAGGAGAATATAATATAGAAGTAGACTGTAATAAAGGTAATTTTATTAGAGCTTTAATGGATGGTTATGTTCCTTCGGAAGAGTATATAAAAATATCAGATGGAAAACCATTACAAATAGATTTTTATTTAGAAAGAGATACTGTAACAGCAGGCTTAGGAGACGATTTAGCAAAACTTCTTCAGTTAAGTACTATATATTTTGATTTAGATAAATATGACGTACGTAAAGATGCTGAAATAGAAATACAAAAAGTAATTGTGGCTATGGAGAAATTCCCTAGCTTAAGAATAAAAGTAAATTCTCATACAGATAGCAGAGGAAAAGATTCTTATAATTTATGGTTATCACAAAAAAGGGCAGAATCTACCGTAAATTATATGATTTCTCAGGGTATAAGTAAAGAAAGATTACAAGGAGAAGGATTTGGAGAAACACGATTGGTAAATAAGTGTAAAAATGGAACTAAGTGTTCTGTAAAAGAACATCAATTAAACCGTAGATCAGAGTTTATTATTTTAGAATAATAATTCATTATTAAACAAAATTTAAAACGTTACTATTTAAGATAGTAGCGTTTTTTTGTTTGTGTCAAAAACTATTTATAGTTAAATTAAGTAACAACAAACAGCAATATTTTTCTTGTTTACAAGACTATACAAGAGCTTCACAACATTTTTTTTATATAGTGCTATTTTAAAGTTAATTTCACTTTATAACCAATAATATGTACCATACAACAGTATGATACTGTAACTTAATGAAAATAAAAGAAATATATTGTTTAATCTTTCTCTTTTTTGTAGTACTTACTTGCTATGGACAAACTACAATATGGAGCGAGGACTTTGATAGTTATGCAAATGGAGTACTAACAGGAACAGGTACTGGAGCAAGTCCAACGAATTGGAGTTCGCAAACAGGAGCCGCTATATTAGGAGGATTAATATCGGCAACAGATACAGATAGTAATGGTTCTTCAGGTGCGAATCCATTAATATGGGCAACAAATGTAATTGATATTAGTTCCTATGTAAATATATCTTTTAGTGTAGATGTAAATGCTTTTGATACTTTAGAATTAGAAAATTCTGATAATTTTTCAATAGAATATAGAATAGATGCTGGTTCATGGAATATTGTTTTTAGTGATTCAGGAAGTACAAGTGAACCTATTAATTCTTCCTACACAGTAAATAGCTTATCTGGTAGTACATTAGAAATTAGGGCTACTTTTCATAATACATTTACAAATGAAACATATACAATAGATAATATATTAGTTCAAGGTGATTTTGTAGCAAGTAATGAACCACCAGTAATTACTGCAACAGGAAATCAATTATATTGTCCAGGGAGTAATTTACCTGTAGTAGAAACTATTAGTATTACAGATATGGATGATACTACATTAAATGAAGTGTCGGTTCAGATATCATCAGGATATATAAATGGAGAAGATTTATTAACATTAACAGGTTCTCACCCAACAATAACTGCAACGTGGAGTGCTGTAGAAGGTAAATTAACACTTGCTGGTCCTTCCACATTAACAGCTTTCGGAGCTGCAGTAGCTGCTGTAGAATATTCAAGTAGTGCTACGAACCCCTCAGGAACAAGAGATTTTTCTATTACAATTGGAGATCCCAATTTTTTACCTTCTACTGGGCATTATTATGAGTTTATACCAGATGTAGGAATTACATGGACAGATGCAAGAGATGCAGCTGCCTTACGAACGTATTATGGTTTACAAGGATATTTAGTAACTCTTACAAGTGAAGCTGAAGCAATTTTTTCAGGAGAACAAGCAGTTGGTGTTGGTTGGATAGGAGCTAGTGATGCAACAACAGAAGGAGATTGGCAATGGGTAACAGGACCAGAAGCAGGAACCTCGTTTTGGAGTGGAGGTGTAGGAGGAACAGAGTTAATATATGCGTATTGGAACGGAGGAGAACCTAATAATTGTTGCGGAGGAGAACATTATGCACATATAACAGATCCATCTGTAGTTAGAGGTACGGGTGGACCAGGATCATGGAATGATTTGCCTCTTGCAGGAGGGTCAGGAACATATGCACCTCAAGGTTATGTGGTAGAATACGGAGGTACGCCAGGAGATCCTATTATAGATGTTTCTGCATCTACAAGTATTACTATAGATAATATAAACCCTACTGCTAGTAATATAAACCCTTTAACAGTATTTTGTACTACAGATATTCCAAGTCCAGATATTACATTGGTGAATGATGAGGCAGATAATTGTACCGTAAACCCTATAGTTACATTTGTTAGTGATGTAAGTGATGGAGGTAGAAACCCTGAAGTTATTACAAGAACTTATCGTGTATCTGATGATGCAGGTAATACTGTAGATATAACCCAAACAATAACTGTTAACCATGTAGATATAACTTCGCAAACAGGAAATTTGACTATTTCTGTTGGTAATAATGCTATTTTCTCTGTATTTACTTCTAATGCGAATACCTATCAGTGGCAATTTAGTACTGATGGAGGCACTAGTTTTAATAATCTTGTAGAAGGGGTAGAATATTCTGGGACACAAACCCAAACAATGACAGTAATTGCAGCTGGTATAGAAAAAAATAATTATAGATATAGAGTTATTGTATCTAACTCTACAACTGGTTGTGCAGCAATTATATCTAATGAAGTTATACTTACATTAAATAGAGATTTAGACGGAGATTTAATATTAGATGTAGATGATTTTGATGATGATAATGATGGTATTCTAGATACGCAGGAACTATGTAGAACAAACCCGGCTACAACAAATACCTCAATAGAAGTAATAATATTAACAGATAATTTCCCTGGTGAAACAACTTGGACATTAAATGCTCCTTCTGGTCAAATAGCAAATGGCGGGCCATATGCAAATCAAGGAACTACTTATACGGCAGTAATTAATACAATAGAAACAGGAACATTTACATTTACTATTAATGACTCGTTTGGAGACGGTATTTGTTGTGCTTATGGTACAGGGTCTTACAGTGTTATTTTAGATGGAGCTACTACAGTAGCTTCAGGAGGAAGTTTTACAGATGATGAGATTACTAATTTTGATATAGAAATATCTTCGTTTTCATGTTTAACTTCTGATCCAAATGGAGATGATGATGCAGATAATATTCTTAATTTTAAAGATATAGATTATGCCATAGCAAATAGTTCCACATTAAACTCTAATGGAGTTGTTACATTATTAGATTTTGATGGAGATGGAATAATTAATAGCATGGATTTAGATGCCGATAATGATGGTGTTTATGATGCGGTAGAAGCAGGGCATAATGAATCACATACAAACGGATTAGTAGATGGAGCAGTAGGTTTGGATGGCGTTCCAGATGTAGTTCAGATTTCTGGGCAAGAAGATAGTGGTACTGTAAATTATACTTTATTAGATTCAGATACTGATGGTAATGATGATTATATAGAGATTGATAGTGATAATGATGGGTGTAATGATGTTGTAGAAGCAGGATTTACAGAAAGTGGGTCAGCATCAGGAGAATTACAAGGAACTGGTTATAATTCAGTAATAGGTTTAGTAACAGGAAATATAGATGGTTATACAGCTCCATTAGATAGCGATACAAATTTTACTTATGACTATAGGGAAGTAGGTATGGCTCCTTCAATAACAACGGAACCTATAAATGCAATCATATGTCCAAGGTGTAACGGTGCTTTTGAAGTTACAGCATCTAATACAGATACCTATCAATGGCAACAATTTAATGGAACTATATGGGTAAATCTTAATGATACGGGTATATATAGTGGAACTGTAACAAATATATTAAGTATTACAAATCCAACAGTATCAGAAAACGGAAATCAGTATAGAGTAATAACAACAAGTAATACATATGCATGTATACAAGATATTTCCAATACAGTTGTTTTAACAATTAGAGTAGCAAACGTAATCACTAACCGTAGAATAACCTACCGAGTAAAAAAGAACTAATATTAGAGTATCTAAGTAGTATTAGAATATAAAATTCTTACAATAGAACTCTTCTGAAGCCTTATTGTAATTGTGCTTGTCGACCAATTGCACCTCTTAAAAAACACCAACACTTCATCTTTTAGGCACTATACATTAGAATTTAACACTTACACAACAATTATTTTCCTAAGGATACACTAAAGTTAATTTTGTAATGTATAAATAGATCATTTTAACAATTATAAATAGTATAAATGATGTTTTTAGTGCCCCAAAATCAAGTTATGAAATACCAAAATATAAGTAAACCTATAACCATGAATAAAAAGATTTTACTATTCATTTTTCTAATTTCTGGTATTGCTTTTTCGCAAACTACCGTAACATTAGAAGATCAGTGTAATTGTGAAGTGCTTAAAGGAACTGCTGTTACAGCGCCAGGATTAAGTTTACCTTCCGGTGCAGATACTGGTGATATATATGTAAATACAGATACAGGAATTATATATTTCTGGGACGGAGATTCATGGGAGTTAACTTCTTCGGATAGTCAGCAACTACAAAATTTTACTTTTGATACTACAACAAATGTTATGTCTTTAGATATAACTAATGGTAATACAGTTACTGTTGATTTAAGTAGTTTAAAAGATTCTTTCACGGATACCAATACTACAAACACAACATTGGCTGTAGAAGGTGCTAATTTGGTTATAACAGATTCGGATTTAACAAAAGTATCAGTTCCATTGGTAGATATTGTTTCAGGAGTAGATACAAATACTACGATAACTTCTTATGCGATAGATGCTACTAATGAAAATATAGTAATTACAGATAGTGCTGCTAATACCTTTTCAATTGCTTTAGCTGATATAACGAATTTGGTGGATACCGATAACCAAGCCATCACAGCATTTAGTTTAGATGATGCTACAGGTGTTTTAACATTGACATTAGAAGATGGA
>CANLOV010000024.1 GCA_947492955.1 uncultured Cellulophaga sp.
AAATGCAATACTTGCAAAAAGGAAAAATACTATTGTAAAGAGTGAGTTTCTGGTCATTTTTAAATTAAGCACAACGGCTTCGGCTATGATTAGTACGGGAATAAAAAAGCGATTAATTTCCGATTAAGTACTAAGCCAAAACTTTTTATTTTGTTTTAACTTTTCATTTTAAAAGCCAAATCAAAAGATTTGGCGGACATTATAAAAATACACTAAACTTTGGTTTAAACACCAAAACCCGTATTAATTATAGCCTATGTTAGCAACAGTTAATTCTGTCCATCAATATATTAATTTCCTCTAAATAATATTCCTGTTCAAAGCTTTCCTTAATTCCATCTGCATATTTCATTTCACTTATTTTTTTGTCAAATTCTATCCATTTTTCAGACAACTTCAAAGTTTCTATATGATTTGATTGATTTTTAATGTCTAAATAGTTTAGTATTGAAATTGTCCAGTCAATAGATAAGTTTTCTACAATCAAAAAATCATTAGTATCAATAAAATAATCCATTTGTTGGTTTATAAATTTTACAAACGGTTCACTATTCTGATTGTCTAAAATTAATAAATTTAGAAGAATATGTTCAGAGTATTGTTTTCCAGAATTATTTAAAGATTTAATTAGTTCTGAGATAAGGTCAGGTTTAGTAAGACCAATAATCCAAGCAGATATTTTACTTGGTCTCCAAGCGTCATTAAGCATTTTAATCAACTTTTCATTGCTCAATTCTTTTCCCGCTTCTTTTAAAGAATAAAATATTTTTTCAGTTTCTTCTTTCGGTTTATAGGTAAAGTTTAAATTCATTAAACTCATATAATAAGGTGCAATATATTTAAGATGAAACTCTTTTTCTGACATTTTTTGGTTATTGTTGCTAACGGTTAGTATAAGAAACGTAGGGCAGGTGATAAGCGATACATTTCGGATTGGTACTAAGCCAAATATAATATTTTGCTTTTATCTTTTTTGTTGAAAATGCCAAATTTTATATTTGGCGACTTTGTAAATAAGCACAAGCCTTCTGTTAAGCTTAAATCGCCCTATGTTTTTTATACATTGTTAGGCACTGGCTTTTTTTATTCCACAATGTCATATCCCACTTCTTTAATTCCAAGAAAATCTTGTTTAGACTTTCTCTCATTCAGCATTCCATTTTCTTTAAGCTCAATTAATAATTTTTTCAGCTTTTTAATTCTCGGTTTTTGATTCAGCAACCAAGTTTGGTCAGAAACTGGTGCTCCATTTAATCTCATTAGATTAATTGGCGTAATGACTATTTTTTTATCCGAATTTTTAAGTTCAATTATTAGTTTTTCCAATAATCCAATTGTCAATTCTTTTGGGTCCATTCTGCTGACATTCGAAAATCTTTTCCAATCAGGAACAGTTTTTGGTTCTTCATTGTCTAATTCGGCTCTTTTGTCAAATTTTAAAAGTCCATCCAATAAGTTCTCGTCTTCTATGTAAAAAACTTCTGGACAAGGTTCTTTGGGTTTTGCTCCGACAACTATTAATTGCCCTAATCTAAAGTCAGGATTGGCTTTCCAAATCCGTTCGAGTTCACTGAGTATTTTCGGAATTCTATTTTTATCTCTCACTTTCTTTATTTCTCCCATATTTTTCGCACAAGTTTTAAAATCGGTAATTTAGAAACATCCAATTTTACCTTTTCCGATTCAGCACTTATTTGCTCAGTTGGTTTATCCTTATCAAAATTTTCTTTTTCGGCTTTTTCTCTTTCTGCCATTTCAATTTCCCATAATTCATCTTCGTCAGGTGGTTGAACTAAATTAGCTCCGCCTTTATGAGGAATTTGAACATAATTTTTAGGTGGTTTGGGTAAACTCTGTTCGCACTGTTTTGAGCATAGATTTGCTAGCATTGGTATTTTATCAGTTCCAACGTGTGCAGTAATCCACATTTGATTTGTTGTTTCGTATGTCAATTCCTTTTCGCAGACACTGCATTTTAAATTATCTCCAAAGTATCGTACTGGATTATGGTCAAGTCTAGGAAAACCCATTCGATTCTTATAATTCCCATAAAGTGCTCTTGTACTAATTCGACTGTCTTTAAGTTTTTTGCATTTGTAAATCTCAAAAGGAAACCAATTTAAGTCATACGAAGTATAAGGGTCAAAATATTCGAGCGATTCCATTTGTCCAATTTCAGGTGGAATCCTTTTTAAATTACTTCCGTAAAGTCCAACTTTCTTAACTTTTTTAAGCTTTGCTATCGTTTCTGGAAGTGTGAAGATTTGAGCAAACAATTCATCTCCAAGAGCTTCTCTAGGTACAAACTCGTCAGTTTCATTTTCAGCAACTTGGTCAACATATTCGCAAAGTTTTTTCCAAGCAACAGAATTTCTGTCTTGAACGTCATTCGGTATTTTAGAAATTCGTTTTTTCATTTGAGTGAGTTCAGCTTGTGCCTAACGGTGAGTATAAGAAACGTAGGGCAGGTGATAAGCGATACGTTTCGGTTTGACACTAAGCCAAATATAATATTTTGCTTTTATCTTCAAGATTGAAATGCCAAATTTATATTTGGTGACATAGCGGATCACTCCAAACCTTTCGAACAATCTTAGACCGCCCTATGTTTTTTATACCGTGTTGTCTGTAGTTCTTTTATATACTTTTCTATTTCGATTTCAGAATCAAGTAATATTTCTATTGCTCCATAATCAGTATATAATCTAAAGAAACTATTTATATCAGGTTGACATTTGTAATATTCATTCATATGATTATATAACAATAATATCTCACCATATTTTTCATCATATTTATTTAAGTTTATAAACCAGTATCCTCCTCCAAAATTATAATTCATAAATGAATAATAATGTTTAGAGTCTTTTATAAAACATTTTGGAATTTCTTGTTCTCTTAATTCCCAAATACTATTTTTTCTAGATTTGTTTTCTGGATAATATCCAAAATCAAAATCATCTATATTATTTACTTTGTCAAGGGAATAAAACTCTAAAAGCTCTCCATCATACCCTCCATTTATTTCTAAATATAAATCTTTAAGTAATTCAGGAAATTTTACATTAGTCTTATCTTCAAAATTATTTATCTCCGCCTCAGTTACTCCATCAAATAATTCAGAATTACTTTTTTCGCTGAGTATATTTAGAACTTTTTCTGTCATATTTTGCAATTACAGACAACGGTCTCGTATATGAAACGTAGCGTGTAAAAAGACGCTAACTTTTCGGATTAAACACGAGTCGATTTTTTATTTTTTCTATTTATCTTTAATTTTCTAAATATACAAAAATAAAAAATTGGCGGACTCAATAAATAAGCGAAAACCTCTCGGAAAGCCTGTAATAGCTATGTTTTATATACATTGTTGTGCATAGTGCTTTTCTCGTTCAGCTTGGTTTTCGGATGTTTGTTATTTTGTTCAAAAGTGAGCGTTGGCAAGACATACTCTTTTACAGTTTGGGTGAAGCGTGGTTGATGCGACTGGAAATGTGTATGGCTTTGAGCGTTGGCAATTCTGTGTCTTTAGTTTAAATCCATCTTCTCACTTTTTCCACATATTGTATATATTCATTTCCAAATTCACCTTTTAAAAATTCCTCTTCTAATCTTATTTGTGTATTCACGCTTAAAGTAGATAATGAGATTATGAGTAAAGTAAATGCATTGGGAATTACAAGAAATAATCCAATATTCGCAATCATAATTCCAAGAAATATTGGGTTTCTTGAAATTGAAAACATTCCTTTTGTTACTAATTTAGTTTTGTTCTTTTCGTCAATTCCAATTCTCCAAGAATTTGCCATTTGGCTTTGAGAAATCCAAACTACAATTAATGATATAAACAAAAGTGTCCAACCAATCTTTTGTAAAATAGGATTTTCTAAATACCAAAAAGGAAGTAAATATTCGTACCACTCATTTTTGAAAGCATAGATGCCAACAACAATAAGCTCAAAGATTGTGATAAATGTAAAAACCTTACCATTATAATCGTGAGCATTATCTGTTTTTTTAAACGTTAGCGGATTTATGCCTGTTTTTCTCCAAAGCAAAATAGACCTTAATACAAATACCAATAAAAAATATAATATCAGATAAGTAAATAATAACATAGTTTCTAATTTGATACAAAAGTGCTCTAAATATCAATGCAATGGAAGTGCAATTACTGACCACTACATTTATCACAAATTCCTTTTACTACCAAGTTTACATTTTCTGAAACAAAACCATCAGGCACTTTAATTTGAGGAATTTTATGTTCTGTTAAACAAACAGTTTCGTTACAGTTGTTACAATGAAAATGTAAATGCAAATCGGTTTCAATTTCGCAATTACAACCCTTTTCACATAAAGCATATTTTGTAATTCCTGTACCATCGTCAATTTGATGTACAATATCTTTTTCTTCAAATGTTTTGACGGTTCTGTACAACGTTGTTCTATCTGCTTTCTCAAAAGCATTTTCTATATCGCTTAAAGTAACAGCAATTTGCTTTTCTGCAAGGAACTTGTAGATTAGCAAACGCATTGCTGTTACACGAATATTTTTAGATTCTAATAATTCTTCTATTGTTTGCATAATTAATCGTGGTCTTCGTTTCCAAATGGTTTAATTATTATTCCTACGCTGAATATAAAACCATCTGTTGGCGCATATATTTCGGGAAATTCTGGATTTTCGTGAGGTGGTAAAACTAATGGTGAAAACCTACTTTGTCTTCTATCTGTGAAATTTTCAAAGTTCACAAATGCACTACCAAATTTAAAATTACGCATTAATAGTAAACCCATTGTTACAAAGTCTGTTGTTTCAGTTCCATTTGATAAAAACTGCTTTCCTGTATAAAATGTTTCATAACCTATTCTCCATTTTTCAGATTCGTACATTAGCACGCTTCCTGCGTTATGCTTTGCTGTTAAAGGTTTTTGCGGATTACCTGGTAAATAATTTAGCTTGGTGTCAATAAACGCATAGTTTAAAAACCATCTAAAGTCTTTGTAGGTAAACTTTATGTTTGTTTCTGCTCCTTTGCTAAAGATTTCATCTTGTGCATTTTCAAATTGAAATAGACCATTATTTGTCGAATTTAAAAGTAGTCCGTTATTAATTGCAGTAACATAGAATAATTGATTTACAGAAAAACCAATCTCATCAGTTAAACGTGTTTGATAATTAAAATCAAGATTTAAACCATAAGAACGTTCTGCTTTTAAGTTAGATTTATCAATGCCAAGTACATTTTCAAAATTAATGAATTCGGCTTCTTCTGTAAAAATATCAGGTATTTTGTAACCCAAACCACCACCAATTCTGCTTGAAAATCCATTGTCATTTTTATACAATAATGAAATTCTTGGAAGTGGAAAAAATCCAAAGTCTGCGTTGTAATCTGCTCTCAATCCAGTTTCTAAAATCCAATTTTCTGAAAGGTCATAAATGTTGTTTGCAAACATTCCATAAGTGATGTCTTTTTGGTCACGTTGCAAAGTTGCATTATCATTTTCATCAAAGTTTGAAGTGTATAAGTTTGCTCCAAAAATCCAATCAGCTTTTGAAGTTGCTTTTTGATAGGTAACTTCTGTAAACGTGTTGATTTGCTTACCGTCAAAATTAAAATCTGGAATAGTAAGGTTTCTATCAAAAAAGGAAACACTATTTTTTATGTTTAAAGAGCTTATTGAATCTATTTGCGATTTATAAACTGCTTGACTGCTCAACCTTTTTGAAATATTTTCTTCTGTATATTGATGGATTCCGTTTTCGCCATTTTCTATTTTGGTAATGTCACCACCAATTCTGTCATCGTAAGTTCCATTTAAACCAATCCAAAAGGTTGTTTTTTCTGAAGGGAAATAAAAGAATTTTGGGTTGAATGAAATTGATGTTGTTTTTGGCAAATTACTAAATTCATCATCTTCAGGGTCATAAGCCTTTTGATAATGACTAGAGCCATATAGCGAAACACCAAACTTCTCGTTCCGTTTGCTGTAAAATATGTTCGCAGTACTTCCTAACGCTTGTGTTTGTGTTAGCATAATATCTAAATCTGGTTCTTCGTCAGGTGTTTTTGAAACCATATTTACTAAACCTGCAATAGCTCCACCACCATAAAGTGTTGATGAACTTCCTTTTATGATTTCAAATTGTTGCAAGTCTAAAGGTGGTATTTGTAAGATGCTCAAACCACTTGAAAAACCACCATAAAGCGGAAATCCGTCTCTCAAAAGTTGCGTGTAACGTCCATCAAGTCCTTGAATTCTAATATTTGTACTTCCGCTGCTTAAAGAGGTCTGTTGCATTTGAATTCCTGTGCTTTCACGAAGAACCATTGAAATATTGGTTGGGTTCATAATGGCTTTTTCTCCCAATTCTTCTGCTCCAATAAATTCTATTCTTGTTGGAATTTTTTTAACGGTTCTCGTACTTCTTGATGATTGTAATACAACTTCATCCAATACGTTTCCTCCACTTTCCAATTTGAAAATTAAATCTGAATTATTCGGGATTAGAATATTAGTTTTTAAGGTTTCAAAACCTAAAAATGAAATTATTATAATATGTTCTCCGTTTGGGATTTCTGTAAAAGTTGCAATTCCGTCAAAATCGGTTACTGCTCCTTTTTCTAATTCCTCAAAATATACTGTTGCTCCAAATAAGGGTTCGTTTTCGGATTCTGAAAGGACTTTTATAAGGATATCAGAGGTTTGTGCTTTTACTGAAAAGCATATTATAATTGTGAGCATTGCGCTCAATATGTATTTATTCATTGAAAATGTAAAAATTAATTAACTAAAAATTCTTGACTTTTGGTCGATAATTAGCTAATCAATTGAGGCGGTTGCCAGATGTTGGAATGGAAATTAAATCTGTAAATTGATTGATAAACAGTTAGAATTTCTGTAGAAATTTGATTGTTAATGCCTAATTCAAAAGTTTGAATTGGTTGATATGTAATTGCGATTCCGCAACAATTACAAATACAAGTTATTGGACAAGTGTCATCACTATCATTTTGATGATTGTGTTCAGCAGTTATTTCGTCTTGGTGCAGGTCTTCAGTATTATTTCCGTCAGAACAAGGTTTGATTGACAAAACAAGGATTATTAATGCTAATATGATAGTAACAAATTTCATTGGCACAAATATAAATAAATATCAATGCAATGGTGTTGCAAAGTTTTTTCTTAACTACGTTTTTGAGCGTTGGCAAAAAACAGCTCTTTTGGTTTTTTCAGCGTTGGCTTATGTGTCGGCAAAAAACCAAATGTGCTGTTTGTGCGGCTGGCTTTTTTTGTTCAAATATTGATGCTTAGCACGTTTTTCCGCATTATGCACAACGGTCTCGGCTAAGCGTAGTTCGGGGACAAGGGAACTTTTCGTTTCCGTCTGAGCACATAGCAAAATCTTTTTGTTT
>CANLOV010000025.1 GCA_947492955.1 uncultured Cellulophaga sp.
TCCATTTATCACTTTCAATAATATCGATTAGTTTATTTTCTAATTCTTCAGGCATTTTTGGATAATTGGCTACAACGTTAAATATATGGCATTTAGGGCTAAAAGAAAACAATTACTTTCGATTAAGCACTTAGCCAAACTTTTGCATTTTGATTTATCTTTTCTTTATAAAGCCAAATCAAAAGATTTGGCGATACAGCAAACAAATACAGCCTTTTCGAACCGACTTAAACCGCCCTATTTGCTATATATCGTGTTGTAAAACGTTTTTTTCGCTAACTCTCTTTCGTAATTGCTTCTAAATCCGATATAAGTTATCTCTTTTATATTGATGATTTCATTTTCAATCCATTTAGCATTTTCATCAATTAATTTTAGTTCGACTTTATTTTTTGTTAGATTCTCAATCTTACCAACATAATAGGATTTATCATCTGATTCTGTGTATATCGCTATTAATTCATCACTTTTTAATTCTGATAAACACTCAAATATATTGTTCATTTTTTCAAGTGGCAATTCATTTATAAAATCATCTGAATTGTCATTCTCTATTTCGCCTAATTCTTCTTCATCCCATTCACGATATTTATCAATTTCGTAGTTTCTAACTATTGCATAACCCTCAAATTCTTTAGTTTCGTCATTAAAGCAAACAAAAATAAAAATTTCATCATTAGATTTTAAACCAATTCCAGAATATAGTTTATCTCGATTTGGTGCTAAATCAATATAGATTGGAATTCTATTTTTAATTTCGTTCTGCATTTTTTTTAAATGTTTTACAACGGTTTGTGTATGAGTAGTAAGGGAATAAAAATACGATAATTTTCGAGTTTATAAATTAGCCAAATTTGTAATTTTACTATTATCTTTTTTATTTAATCGTCAAATTGCAAATTTGGTGGACTTTGTAAATAATTACTAACTTTCGGTTTAGCACTTAATCCTTATTACTTATACACTTTGTTGTAAGCTGTTTTTTGTTTCGGTATAATTCTAATAGTTCAAATCCCTCGTATGTCTTTTTCACAGGAATTTGGAAACATTTTCCCGTATTTTTCACTTTTATTATTTCAAGATTATTTTCTCTAATCCAGTCAATTTCAAACATTCTTAAGTTTTCAGGATTAGGATTATCGTCTATGTTTTCATAAACAGCTATTAAAATTGGTGTTTGAGTAAATTCCATCATATTTCTGTGCATATAGTAATGCTGAACTTTAAAGTTAAAAAACATTTCTCCTTCTATTTCATAAAAATTCCAACATTTAATATCTATTTCTAAGTTCTTTATATTTCTGATTAAAAAATCTCCTCTTTTTATAGATGTCTTTTTTGCTGTATTTGTATATGATTTAAAACTTTCTTGGTCTTGAAAAAGTTCTTCCAAGATTAAATCTTTACCTTTTGCTTGAACTTTAAATAATTCTTGAGCTTTTATTCCTGCTCTAAACCACCCATTTGACCAAGAAGAATATTTTTCGGAATCTTTTACTTTTTCAGGAATCCAATGAGATTCACCTTGATAGATAATAGTATCTTTTCTTATATCAAGTTTGGCTAATTCAACTTCATTTTCGGCATAGTTATGAATTAGTTTTCTGTTTACAATGTTTATAATATGAAATCCCAAATTTGAGTGTTTTTAATTGCTTACAACGGTCTTGTGTATGAAACGTAGCGAGCAAAAAGACACTAACTTTTCGGATTAACACAGAGCCGAATTTTATATTTTGTTTTTAACTTTTCTCTTTTAAAAAGCCAAATTAAAAATTTGGCGGACTTTTTAAATATACAGAAACCCTTCGGTTTAGCACTTACTAGCTATGTTTTATACACCGTGTTGTAGGTAGTTTTTATAGGTGTAATGTTTTCCATTTTTCCTGTTTGTACCATTTATATTTTGCACTATCTATTTTCCATTCTCCAGATTTTTTCAATAGGACAAATAAATATTCAGCATCAAAAGAGTTTTTAGTTTTGAAATAAACTTCAGCTCTGCTTTTTGTTTTTAATTCAGTTTTTTGTTCAATGGAATTTTCTATTCCGTCATATTGAGCGGGTTCCCCATAAGAGTCACCTTGTCCGCCATAACTTCTTTTTTTATCGGTACAGTATTTCTTAAAAATATGCAGATACTTTTTTTTATATTCAGGAAAGTAATCTTTCTCTGGGTTTTCATCATCTAGTTTTGAGAAACTAAGTTCAAGCGTATTCATTTGGGTAGCATATTCAAGCACACTATTAATCAACTCAATTTTCAATTCATTATCAGCTGTCATTTTCTACGATTTTATTTAATTACCTACAACGGTCTTGTGTATGATTTCGTTGCGTGTTTCAGCAACTAAATTAATAAACTAAAACGAACCAGAGGAAATTCCGAAGGAATTTCCAAGTGGGCGGTAACTAGCAATGAATTATACATGTTGTTGTAGCCAGTTTTTATTTATATAAATTTATATTGATGACATTATCTTTAATATCAAAAAATCCGATTTCCTTTCCATATCCAATTTGAAAATTATTGACATAGTGATTGTCATCTGTAATTTTAATTCCAGTTTCGTAAGTGTAAACTTTAAAGTCCAGTAACTTTTTAATTTTAATCAATTCGGATTCTTTTCTTTCAGTTAGATAAGTTCCGTCTCTGTCAGAAGTTATAAAATAAAGTTTATCCTTATATGGAAAGCTGACGAGTATTGTTCCGCCAATATTTCTGTACAATTCTTTAAGTCCACTATCTGATTTCTTTTTAAAAAATTTATCCTTTTCAGTGTCGTCTTCTTTTAATTCAGTCAGTTTTGTTGGCTCAACAATTTCATAAATTCCAGAAAATCCAGACATATGAGCCAATGAAGTCGTTAGATAATACTTTCCGTCTATTTTGATTAAAGACGATGGACACGTAGCTTTAGAAACGTAGACTTTGTTGGTCTTTTTATTTCTAAATTCAACTGTTCCACCGAATTCGCCTCTACAAGAATCTTTTACTATATAATTCTCATCTTCGTAGAAAAAGTCAAATTTATGTTCAAACGAATTGAAGTCAGATTTGAATTCAACTTTTCCTTTATTGTTTAATTGAACTTTAAATTCAGCTTTTTTCTCTTGTGAAGAAATCAATTGAATAATTAATAAAAAAACGACTGTTAAATTAAATCTCATTAGTTTTCTCAAATTGGCTACAACGTCTCCGGCTATGAGTAGTTGCGTGGGTTAGCGGTTAACTTTGCAAGTACACACCAAACTGAAAATCCGCGAGGATTTTCAGAAGTAGGCGAGAACAAGCAATTACTTATAGCCATTGTTGGGTTTAGTTTTTTATTAGCTTATAATATACATTCCCTAGCGATTCCTGTTTTGTTTCGGTTTCAGTTTTTGGATATTCAATTCGCCTAGGATATCTGTTAAATAAATGAATTGTATTTTCATTAATTCTTTTAAATACAAAACCTTTACAATCTGGATTGTAGTCCTCAATTTTATCGCAAATTAAAATCAGTTCATCTAAAGCTGGTGGACCACAATAAATATCTGTAGAATAGTATATTTTTTTATTTTCAAACTCTGCATAACCTTTAATTATTCCAATAGAGTTTATTTTTAAATCAGATGTTATAATTTTATTAGTACTGTCTTTCAAGGTGTAATTACCTTCCAATAGGGTTTTTCTTGTGTAATAGTATATAGGGTTTGGAAATTCATAATCACTTTCAAATGTTTCTTTTACTCTGATGAATTTTATTTTTCTCTCTTTGAAATCTTTATTTTCTGGTCTGTAAAGAATTATTGTGTTATTGTTAAGAATTAGACTTGATTTCCAATTGTCGCTAAAGAACATAATTTCTGTAGTAGGAAATTCATTTAAACTATTCTGTTCCGAAAGATTTATTTTAAAGTGACCTTGTTCGCTAATTGTATCTTTTCCATTAATAATATATTCTGACACTTCTGGTCTTAAGAGATGGTCGTGAAGGCTGGAAAATCCAATATTTAAAATTCCGTTTTTAATTTCAAATGAATTTATTCTTAAACCTACAGGTTCGTTAGGGTCAAACGATTTTTTTGATTCAAGACAACTTTTAGTTTGCTCAAAAGAATTGTAATATTCTTCAGCAATCCAAATTCCGTTGTAGGCTTCAATCTTCTCTTTTTCTTGTGAAAAACAAAAGTTTGAAATAATCAATAATATCATTAATGTTCTAATCATTCTTCAAATTAAACCCAACGTTAAATATATGGCATTTAGGGCAGAAAATAAACAGTTATTTTCGGTTTTGTACTAAGCCAAACTTTTGCATTTTGATTTATCTTTTTTATTTAAAGCCAAATCAAAAGATTTGGCGACATAGCAAATAAACACAGCCCTTTCGAACCGACTTAAACCGCCCTATTTGCTATATATAGTGTTGTGCATAGTTATATTTTCATTTTGAATCCATAAATTAAAGCACTTATTCCTAGTATCAATAAAAAATATGAAAATCTCATATCAGTTTCTTTATTTTTATTGTAATCATTTAAATCAAAATATTTTTTATTATTTGTTGCTAAATATTTAATTCCAATTTTATTATCAGCTTTTTCGTAAGTTTTTTTATCAACTTTTACTGTAACATCAGATTTTTTTGATTCTAATCTTTTAAATAAGCTTGAATCAAAACTCCATTTAGTCGACCCTCCGATAGAGAATTCAATTGGTTGATTTTTGATTGAAAAAACCCAATAATATGTTTTTTTAGTTCCTCCAGTAGATTTCTGAATCAAATCAGAATTTAATTTGCCTTTGATAGTAATTAACTCCGATTCAGTAATATTTCCTTTGTATGAAAATTTAAGAAACAAGAAGAATAAAACCATTAAGGTTCCAACTCCAAAAACAAAAAGCCTGTCAGTTTTTTTGGTTTTTTTTACTTTCTGCCTTTTTTCAGTTTTTTTCTTTTTTCTATTGCTTGCAATTTTCTTTCTTTTACTCACAGTATTTTTTGATTCCTTTTTTTAATTAGAAAATATTGTAGCGGTTACAAACATTATAAAAAATAACCAATAAAAGCATTCAAATCCATTAGTGATTATTTTTTGTTTACTAGCTAACCATTTATTACTTGAGTTTAGTTTTACTACTTTATCAATTACTTTGCTTACAGCATATTTGTTCCATAGAAAGATTATAACTCCAACAAATAGTATAGAAAATATTTTCTTAATTATTATCATTTTGACAATTATGCACAACGCAGCGCTATGTGGAGTCCGCGAATTTTTATGGAAATATAGGGAAAAACTTTTTCGTTTTTTTCATTTATTG
>CANLOV010000026.1:2500-5036 GCA_947492955.1 uncultured Cellulophaga sp.
AAGACTTTTCAACGTCAACGGGTTCGGTCCTCCACTTTGGGTTAACAAAGCTTCAACCTGCCCATGGGTAGATCACTCGGTTTCGCGTCTACTACTACTAACTATATCGCCCTATTCAGACTCGCTTTCGCTACGGCTCCGGACCTGAAGTCCTTAACCTTGCTAGCAACAGTAACTCGTAGGCTCATTATGCAAAAGGCACGCCGTCAGTCCGAAGACCTCCGACCGCTTGTAAGCGTATGGTTTCAGGATCTATTTCACTCCCTTATTCAGGGTTCTTTTCACCTTTCCCTCACGGTACTGGTTCACTATCGGTCTCTCAGGAGTATTTAGCCTTAGCGGATGGTCCCGCCAAATTCATGCAAGGTTTCACGTGCCCCGCACTACTCAGGATACTGCTATCTTATTGCGCTTTACCTATACCGGGCTATCACCGTCTATGGCTCCTCTTTCCAAAGGATTCTAATTCATTACAATTCGAATGTCGCAGTCCTACAACCCCAATATTGCCGAAACAATATTGGTTTGGGCTAATCCGCGTTCGCTCGCCACTACTAACGGAATCACTTTTGTTTTCTCCTCCTCCGGCTACTTAGATGTTTCAGTTCGCCGGGTTTGCCCCCTTGCGGGTACTATATCTTCAATATAGTGGGTTGCCCCATTCGGATACCTGCGGATCATATCGTGTGTGCCAATCCCCGCAGCTTTTCGCAGCTTATCGCGTCCTTCTTCGCCTCTGAGAGCCTAGGCATTCCCCATACGCCCTTATTTAACTTGTCAACAATTATACTTAAAGTATTCGTTGCCCTATTTGTATTATTATGCTTTACTATATAACTCGTAATTATATTTTTAAACTTTTTAGAAAATTATAATGCCTGATACATTATACTTTCTGTCCCAATATGTCAATGAACTTTTGCAATGAACAATTTACAATACCCAATTAACAACATAATTGCTAATTTAATAATTGCCAATTGTTAATTGACTCTTGTGGAGAATATCGGAGTCGAACCGATGACCTCCTGCGTGCAAGGCAGGCGCTCTAGCCAGCTGAGCTAATCCCCCATATACTAGTAGTTAGCATATAGTAGTTAGTAGTTAGTACTTAACTACTACTCAAACTTCTAGAATTTCCTTCTTTTATAACCTATATAAATTAGTAGTCTCAGGCAGACTCGAACTGCCGACCTCTACATTATCAGTGTAGCGCTCTAACCAGCTGAGCTATGAGACTCTACTTTAATAGATTGTTGAAGTAACAGCTTTGAGAACAAAAACTCGTAAGTCTTCGTTTTAATATCGTTTTTCTCTAGAAAGGAGGTGTTCCAGCCGCACCTTCCGGTACGGCTACCTTGTTACGACTTAGCCCTAGTTACCGATTTTGCCCTAGGCCGCTCCTTGCGGTGACGGACTTCAGGCACTCCCAGCTTCCATGGCTTGACGGGCGGTGTGTACAAGGCCCGGGAACGTATTCACCGGATCATGGCTGATATCCGATTACTAGCGATTCCAGCTTCACGGAGTCGAGTTGCAGACTCCGATCCGAACTGTGACCGGTTTTATAGATTCGCTCCTTATCGCTAAGTGGCTGCTCTCTGTACCGGCCATTGTAGCACGTGTGTGGCCCAGGACGTAAGGGCCGTGATGATTTGACGTCATCCCCACCTTCCTCTCGGTTTGCACCGGCAGTCCCGCTAGAGTCCCCATCATAACATGCTGGTAACTAACGGCAGGGGTTGCGCTCGTTATAGGACTTAACCTGACACCTCACGGCACGAGCTGACGACAACCATGCAGCACCTTGTAAATTGTCCGAAGAAAAGTCTATCTCTAAACCTGTCAATCTACATTTAAGCCCTGGTAAGGTTCCTCGCGTATCATCGAATTAAACCACATGCTCCACCGCTTGTGCGGGCCCCCGTCAATTCCTTTGAGTTTCATTCTTGCGAACGTACTCCCCAGGTGGGATACTTATCACTTTCGCTTGGCCGCGCAGTCCGAAAACCACACAGCTAGTATCCATCGTTTACGGCGTGGACTACCAGGGTATCTAATCCTGTTCGCTACCCACGCTTTCGTCCATCAGCGTCAGTATATATTTAGTCACCTGCCTTCGCAATCGGTGTTCTATGTAATATCTATGCATTTCACCGCTACACTACATATTCCGGCAACTTCAATATAACTCAAGACTAACAGTATCAAAGGCAATTTTACAGTTGAGCTGCAAACTTTCACCTCTGACTTATTAGCCCGCCTACGGACCCTTTAAACCCAATGATTCCGGATAACGCTTGGATCCTCCGTATTACCGCGGCTGCTGGCACGGAGTTAGCCGATCCTTATTCTTACAGTACCGTCATCAATCTACACGTAGACCTTATTCTTCCTGTATAAAAGCAGTTTACAATCCATAGGACCGTCTTCCTGCACGCGGCATGGCTGGATCAGAGTCTCCTCCATTGTCCAATATTCCTCACTGCTGCCTCCCGTAGGAGTCTGGTCCGTGTCTCAGTACCAGTGTGGGGGA
>CANLOV010000027.1 GCA_947492955.1 uncultured Cellulophaga sp.
ATCGTTATCTCTCCATTTGGTGATAACGCACCAACACACTCTAATAACTTTGTAATCTCTGCTGATGTTGTTAACTCCTCATACAAAGTAACACTAGCCGTTGGTGCACTTACACAATCCCACTGGTCACTTACTATAACTCTATACTCTCCTTCTCCTAAGTTAGAGAACACATTTGAGGTTTGTATAGCTCTATGGTTTACAAAAATTGTCCCATCAAAACGTTCCAATTCATAACTATAATTGGAACCTTGTCCTCCTGATACTGCATTCGTATTTGGAATACCCATTACTGTAATCTCTCCATCTATTACATCACAATTTGGATTTGTAATTACTAATGATGCCAAAATTTCTGAAGGATCTATAAGGTTTATATCCGCTAACTGTATAGGACAATCTCTTCTGTCTTTTACCCATACTTGGTAATCTGTTCCTGTTCCTGTTGCTACTCCGCCTGCAAGACCTGTAAATATAGGAGATGTCTGGTAATCGCTAGGTGTAGGTGCTGGTGAGCTTGTTGGTGCTACATAGTAACTATAATCTCCCCATCCGCCTGTAATATCTACTATCTCTATAATACCATCATTCAATGCGCAAGTAACTGCTGTTACCGATGGGGTACCTGCAGAAAGCGCTGCACTTGGTTGTGCTATATTAAATGGCTCTCTATTATCACACGTTGGTACTCCTACTTGGGTAACTGTTATATAATATCCTCCCGCATTTAATGCTCCAAAAGAATAATCTGTCTGGTTACCTGTTGCTACGGCTACGCCATCATCGGTATAATTCGTTGGTGTACCATTATCATTAAATATACTCCAATTATAATTCCCCGTATACGTAGCATCTGTAACTGTAAAGTTTACACTTCCTGTGGCAGTATTAAAACATACCACATCTGTTGTTGCTGTAATGTCTACATCAAACGTATTTGGATCTGTTATAACTACTGTATTACTTACCGGTATAACACAGCCTGTAACTGTATGACGTACTAAGAAATTATAACTGCCTGTACTTAATCCACTAAATACATTTGAGGACTGGTACGTAGCTCCATTATCATCACTATATTCAAATAATGCCGTATTATTTGCTGTTGATATAGCTGTTATCGTAATAACGGCATCATTCCCAGGTGTACACGTAAGTGGTGTTGTTACTGCAGCACTTGCACTAGTTAATGCATCAAAAGCATTTATAGTTGTTGCTGCTGCTGTTGCATTAACACAACCTTTATCATCGTAAACAAAAATTTCATAACTGCCTCCCGCTAAATCGGTCTCCGTATATGTATTACTTGGACCATCTTGTACTGTAACAGTATTCCTAACAAATACATATCGTACATAGTTTCCTGAGCCGCCTTCTACATTGGTGCCCGTAGCATCCACGGTAATAACCGCATTACCCTGTACATTACCAGAAGTAGCTGTACATAAATACTGAGCCACACTTATTGCACTAGCATTTACCACTATAACATCTGGCTCTGTGATAGTAACTGGAATATCTGTAAAACAATTATTAGTTCCTATAGCTCTAACAATATAATTATCTGCTACTAAAGCCGAATATGTTTTAGTCGCTGCTGTATACGTATAATCTGTTGCTGCAACTAATGGATCACCTACTGTAGCATAACGCAATTCATAAGTTAATGGATTAATACCATTTATTGTTTCTGTAATACTAAAGCTACCATCGTTACCTCCATTACAAGTAACATTAGAAGGTGTTGTTGTTGTAACAGAAGGCTCTAAACGAGTTGGTACATTAACTACAAATTCTCTATTACAAGCACCACTATTAGGTGTGTTATTATCATATACTGTAATTGTATAATTACCAGGTGTTGCTGTTTGATACGTTAAAGGGTTTGTTGCAAGTGACGTTTTACCAACTGCAGCTACTGAACCCGTATCATTAGTAATTTCATAATCATAATCGCCAGAACCAGCTAATGCTTCAATAGTAATAACAGCATCTGGTGAAACTGTACAATCTATTAGCTTAGTTACTTCTGCATTAGCATTTAATACTGGGTTTACTATATAAGCAGCTTGCATGTTTGTACATCCGTTTCCATCGATAATATAAACATCGTAAGAACCTGGAATAACATTATTAAATGTACCACTATTATCTACATATGTTGTTGGTGCAGGGTCTCCTGCTGGAACAATCGCATAACGTATGTTACCTGCTACTGAAGCTGCTACAACATTTAAACTTATAGGATTAGCACAATTATCTTGTGTTACACTTGTAAAAGTTGGGTTTGCAGACAAGCTCATAGCTACAGGAGCTAAAGGTTGTGGACAGTTATATTGATCATACAAAGTAATTGTATAATTTCCTGCAGGTGAATTTGCAGGTATTTGTACCGGATTACTCGTTAACCCTGTTAAAGTTGTAAATCCTGCAGGACCAGATACATCAAATGTATACAAAGGTCCACCTCCACCTGTAATTCCAGTTACTTCTATAAGACCTGGTAAATTACAAGAGATATCTCTAATTCTGTTTGGTGTTGCAACTATTGCATCTAGTTCATCAATTAAAGCATTTTCACTTCCTCCTCTACATGTATCAGTTGTTCCATCTGATTGAACGATTTCTATATAATACTCTCCTTGAGAAAGATTAGGGATTGTTATTGTGTTATTGTATGCTACATTTATAGCTGAAGCACCACCACCACTTACGTTAATTGGTGTAGCATTACCTAATTCAAAGAATTCCCATCTCATATGAGTACTTGTAGTACTTGGGTTTAATGTATATGTGATTTCTCCTGACGAAACACCAAAACAACTTGGTGTAATAGTAGTAGTAATATCTATTGGTAAAGGAGCAACTAAATCGTTAACATTTTCAAGACTTTGACGAACACAACCTGTTGCATCTCTTACGTAAAAAACATAAGTTCTACCTGGTGTTAAACCTAACCATGTGTAATTTCCATGACCTACAGGTACAGTAGCTGACACATTATTGGTTGTCCCTCCTAAAATCCAAGTAGCTGTTGTTGCATTAAAATTTGCAGGGTCTTCAGAAAAAGCATATTCATAAGGGGCAACTCCAGCAGTTCCTTGGACTGTTACCTGTAAATCATTACAATCTACAACTATAGCGCTAATACTAATATCTAAGTTATCTAAAGGATAAGGAATAATGTATCTAGGAAAATCTTTTTGACAATAAACTCCTGGAGAAACCTCTACTCTAATAGAAGGATATACTTCTGTTCCTGAAGCAATACTTCTTTGCTCTATCCCTGTTGTATTCCAACTAGTACCACCATTAAAACTATATTCTATTGTCCCTGTTGGTGTAATAAGATTGTCAAATTCAAAACCATAATCTGAAGCTACAGACCCAACACAGTCAGAAGGTAAAATAGGTTCTATATCTGCTGTAATTTCAACTGCATTATTTATGGTAATAGTTGTTGCAACCGTAAATGAACAAGAATTAGCATCAGTTACTGTTAATTGATAATCTCCAACTCCTATACCATTAAAAGGTAAAGTTAATCCTGGAATATTACTATAACTTGCTCCGTAATTTATACCATCTCCTGGTGATAAATCTACTAATGTATAGGTATATGGTGCTTGCCCCCCAGTAATAGCAGCAGCAATAGTTCCTAAACCATCAAAACATTCTGGATCAGTTGGTGTTCCTGTTGCCGTTAATGTTGTAGCAGGTGCTACAACTACACCCGTTTGTGTAAATTCACAATATCCGGTGTTTCCATTATTATCTCTTACATAAATATCATAACCTGCTGGGTTAGCAGTTGCCATTGCATTAGTAACTGTTAATGTGCTGGTTGTTGTAAATGCTCCTACTGGATCACCAGTTGGTACTATTGAGTATACTAAAGGAGAAATACCCCCTGATGCATTCACGGTAATAGAACCATCATTACAAGAACTTACATCATCTACATCTACTGTTACTACTAATTGTGGGTCAATGGTTACTGATTCTGAATTAGTACAGCCTTTACTATCTATAACATTTATTGTATAACTTCCATTAGAAAGTCCCGTAAAAGTATAAGCATTTGGAGTCCCGCTATCTGGTGTTAACCAAGGGCCTACTCCAGAACCATCATTAATATTAAACTGATATCCTGTATTACCATCTGTAACATTTATTGTAATTGTAGCATTATTGGCTCCATTGTAACAATTTGTATGACTCTCTGTTAAAGTAATTGTTTCTGGTGCTGCTACATTAATTGTTGCTGATACTAGCTCACAATTATTTGTCGCAGTATAATTAGCATCTCGCATTCTTATTACATAATCGCCAGCTACTGTTACTGCATTAGTAAATTCTGTACCCGACTGAAACGCAACTACTACTGCTCCTGCTAAAGTCTCTAATTGATAACTGTAAGGCGCTTGTCCGCCACTAAATGTATTCGCTACTATTGTAGCCGTTGGATCCAAACACGTTAATTCCTTACTTACTATTCCCGATACCGATAAAGCTGCTGGCTCGGTAAGGGTTTGATTCAATGTAGTCTCACATCCATC
>CANLOV010000028.1 GCA_947492955.1 uncultured Cellulophaga sp.
TTGGGTCGACGTAGGAGAATGCAATTCATCGGTCTTGTGTATGAAACGTAGCGTGTAAAAAGACACTAACTTTTCGGGTTAACACAGAGCCGAATTTTTATATTTTGTTTTTAATTTATCAATCTTAAAAGCCAAATTTAAAAAATTGGCGGTCTTTGCAAATAAACACAAGCCTTTCGATTTAGTACTTATTAGCTATGTTTTATACACGTTGTTGCCAGTAGTGCTTATTCCTCTTCATCCTTTTTGTCTAAGTTAATATTATGAATACTTCTATAACTCTTATCATAATTTTTATTAGTCATTAATCCTGGTGAAAAGTCGTCATAATCAAAATTATATGGGTATTCTTCTAATAACTCTTTTTTATTTTTTTCAATGAATTTTCCGTAAAACTTTATGATTGTTTTATGTGATTCTATGAGTGCAAAAATTCCCTTTTGCAATAACTTTGAATATCTCTCTTCTGATTTAGATTGTTTAGTATGAATAATTTCATTTCTCAAATCTTCCAGTTTTATGAAGTCATTCCACCAATCTTCTTTCGTTGGGTCTGAGGTGTTCATAATATCTTTAAGAATAATTTTGAATTTTTCTCTCAAAGCATATTTTCTTTCAATAGCCTCCTTAGAATAGATTGTTTTAACACCACTTTTATCTATAAGAAATTCATAGTTGTTTGGAATACAAATGTTAGCAAAAGCTTCCAATGCTGTATATGCAAAAATTATTGAGGAAATTATAAGTTCAAAATAGTTATAGTATTCGGTTTGTATTTCTAAACTAGGAAAACCACCGTGCCAAATTTTATGCCTTGGCAGAATCTTGTCATTGTAGAATTCTTGAGCTTTCTTAAGATTTGTGTCCGAAATATTTGAATATAAAGAAACATCATTCGGTCGTATCATTAGTGTTTCTAGATTGTCAAAAACTAGAACCCAATTAGAATCAAAAACGAAATATTTTCTAAAGTCATCTCTATTAAGAATAATATGAGGTTTTTTTATCCGAAAGTCTTTATTCTCACGGTATTTGTCATTAATTTCTTTTCCAACCTCTAAAAGTGGATTTATTACAAACCATTTGTGTTCTTTGTAAACTAAATATTTTAATTTTTTATTTGGTGAATATGATTCTTTGATTGCTTTTTTTAAATCATTATCCTCTAATTCGTTATATAAATTAATGGTTTCTAAAACTTCAACTAATGCTTTCCAATAAACATTTTCATCTCCGCTAAGTTCAAATAAAAAGTGAAGAATGTATTTATCTTTTGTTTTATAAAAAGCAGAAAAAACTGCAAAAGGTCGATTACTCTGAAATTCGTCAGTCAATTCATTAATCTTTGAGAATTTCGTCAAAGGTTTAATAAACTCTAGAAATTTATCTTGAAAATCATTTAAAGATTCTGAATCAGTATTAAAATGTTTTTCTAAGAACTTATCATTGATATATAAATTCATCATTGATGAACCCATAATCCAATCAAGTCTAGAATTCGTGGTATCTTTTTCAACCTCTTGAACTGTAATTTCAAGTGAGTTTTTTTCGTCCAGCTTTTTAATTAGTAATTCCTCTATATAGACTTTCGGAAGTGGTTTTTCAACACAGAAAAGTAAGTCAGATTTAAATTTCGGGATTTTCATTTATTAGTCAAAAGTTTTTCTGCATTACTGGCAACGCTTAATGTAAATGTCTGTGCGAGTAGAAGTGCGATGCACTTCGCCCGTAGCACAAGCAAATACTTTTGTTTAAGTGTAAATTTAATGTTTAAGTGCTTAATAAAAAAGTATTTGCGACTCGGCAGACAATAACCACCTTCGCGCCGCACCAATCCCCAAGCATTGCATTTACATTTTGTTGTGGGTGTGTGCTATTTTTTTCTATTTATTTAGCTTGTCAGATTCAGCTTATCATCGCTATTTATTTTGTCAAAATTTAGAGCTTTCCATCTTGACTATTTGGTTTGTTGCTCCATCAAAATAACGAGTGTCAATCTTCAGTTTTTTAGTTTACTATGTCAAGCGTCAGCTCAGAAATGTCAGTCATAGTTATTTGCTCAAAAACCAGTGCGTTCCGTCTTAAAATAGTTGGTTTTTTATCTCGTCAAAACAACAAGAGTCAGGTCAGAAATAGTGTGTCAAATTATTATTTACAATAAGCTTTTGAAGCAGAAATTGAGGATAAAACACTGAATTTTGAACAGAGGATTGGCATTACCCACAACGGACTTGTGTATGAAACGTAGCGTGTAAAAAGACACTAACTTTTCGGATTAACACAGAGCCGAATTTTTATATTTTGTTTTTAATTTTTCTCTTTTTAAAAGCCAAATTAAAAATTTGGCGGACTTTCTAAAAATACACAAACCTTTCGGTTAAACACTCATTAGCTATGTTTTATACACCGTGTTGTATGCAGTTATTTTTTCCATTTATAACTTTCCAATTCGATAGCTTCGTCAAAATATTTTTTGAATTTATTAGACATTTTTTCATCGGTGAATTTTACAATCGTGTATGAACTGTCCCAAGCTATTATTTCTATTTTAGAGTTTTCAACCTGTAGATTTCCGTTTTTCCATATTTCAGCATTTCCTTCTGCATAAGGACATTTAATTCTGTCAGTTTTTAATTCAATATTTTCGTCAATTCCTGAAAAAGCTCCCCAAACAATTTGAGTATCAGATTCACAAATTATTTTCATTTCTTTTGATGAAATAATAAACCCATCTTTTTCGTGATTAATTGGCAATTTTTCCATTTCAGATGTGTTTATATCCAAATCTGAAATCAGCCATTTTAAGTCTTTTATATCATCTTTAATTGGTTCGAGTAGAACATTCAAATTAGTGTGATATTTTAGTTTACTCGTATTTCGAATTATCCAATTCAATTAGATTGTTTTTTGGGTTTCGTTAATTGCATACGGTCTCGGCTATGAGTAGTTGCGTGGTTTAGCGATTAACTTTGCAAGTACATACCAAACTGAAAATCCGCGAGGATTTTCAGAAGTAGGCGAGAACAAGCAATTACTTATAGCCATTGTTAGCAGCTTTAATTTTTCATTAATTCATTCAGTTTTTCATAGAAATCTTCTCCTTCTCCATTAAATATCCCTTCTATTATTCCACTTGAATTTATTATTATTTTCGTTGGATATGCTTTTACCGCATATTTCACAGACACATCTTTATCAATTTCTTTATTATTGAAAAGATTTTTCCACTTCAATTCGTTTTCCTCAACTGAGTTTTTCCATTTTATTTCTGTATCATTACAAGCAATCCCAATAAAGTCAATTTGGTTTTTATATCTTTCAAAATGTTTTTTCATTTTTGGAAATCCAGAAATACAAGGTGCGCACCAGCTACCCCAAAAATCGAGTATAGTGAATTTTCTTTTTGAGAAATCTACTGAATAATTTTCTCCATTGATAGATTTTAGCGAAAATTCAGGTGCTTTTTGTCCTAATTTAATTTTTGATTCAGCTTCTTTAACTCTTGTATATTTTTGAAATCTTGTAAATTGATATTCCAATAAGTCCCTAAATGTACTTTCTTTTACTGACTTATCTAAGCTCTTGAAATACTTTCCTATCGTGTCTAATGGTTGTCTTGTTAAATAATAAGCTGAAAGTTCCTTATCCGAGTTATTTTTGATATAATTTAATTGAAAATTTCTCACTATGATTGATTGCTCATTACGTTTTTTAAATAAGGAATTAATTTTTTCTCTATTGGCATTATGGAACATTGATGAGTCAATGTCCAGTTCAATTTTCGATTTTTCAATTAATGAATTAAGATATTCATTTCTGTTTTTGCTGTAAACTTCATTGATTTCAGAACCTTTCGCTTGATATTTCAGACTTAAATTATCAAGTTTTCCTTTTACTTTAATCTTATCTTCTGGATTTAAAACAAGCAATATTGATTTTTCAGCTGGTCTATATGGGCTTTTGTCTAAACGAGTGTATTCTGATTTTTTTGGTGATATTATAGTTAGGATAGGTTCTTTTATTGGTAAATTATAAGAGACTTTCCCGTCTATGGAATAAATAGTATCTAAAATCGGGTCTTGCTCAATATTTGAGATTAAATAGTTCTCTAGATAAATTGTATCATTTCCAAGACCTGAAATGTTTAATTCCAAATTGTTTTTTTGTGTACAGGAAAAAAATCCCAATGTTAGAATTATTATAACTAAAAATTTTAATTGTTTATTCATTATTCTATCTTGAGTGGTTATTGCTGCTAACGGACTTGTGTATGGAACGTAGCGTGCAAAAGACACTAACTTTTCGGGTTAACACAGAGCCGAAT
>CANLOV010000029.1 GCA_947492955.1 uncultured Cellulophaga sp.
AATAAATGAAAAAAACGAAAAAGTTTTTCCCTATATTTCCATAAAAATTCGCGGACTCCACATAGCGCTGCGTTGTAAATAATGTGAAAAAAATAAATGGAAATCAATAAAACTATTATTTCGTCTTATGTTTCTACCGAAAATTGTGAAAGGTATTTGAATAATGTTACTAAGAGAATCAAAAGACTTGAAGATAGATTTTTTGAGGAATTTGAAAAAGATGTATCAAAAAATACATTAGGAACCTATGCTATTTTCATGTTAGAAGATTTTAGTAGGTATACCACTTGCCCAAATCAAGATAGAGCATTACAGCATAAATCATTGCTCTATTGGTCTAAGCTAGCAAAAGCTTTTTACCATTTAGCATATCATGTAGGTATTGAAGTTTCAGTAACCTTTAGAGATACCCCTGTTCAACATATGGGTGTTCCATATAGAAGTTATATGGGCTTTGAATATTGGTTAAATACCTATAGTATTTTTAGAGTATTAAGAGACCAACAAGGCTTAAATATTCTAGAGCAAATTACTGATGATGCTATGGAAAGAGCTGAAATGCCATGGGACAAATTGGATAAAAATATGCTTTACTTTTTATGTAATTTAAATGAAGAGCCTAAAAAAAGAGAAGCGTATTTAATAGCTGCAATAAAATCTACCCAACCAGATTCTGGTGATTATTTAAAAGAGGGTTTTGCAATTGAATTTGTTAACTATTTATATGAGCCACTATTATTTACATATGAAGCATTATTGCGAAAAAATGAAGAAGATTTTAATACACAGTTAGTAGAAGCACTTACAAGACACAAAACCTATTATGATACCAAAAAAGATAATCGTTGTGATGATTATAAAGGCTGGATAAGCTGGCGACTTTTGGGGGTTACGGCATTAGCCTATGATTTAGGTATTAAAATTAAAGTAAAAAGTGATTATATACCGGAGTGGTTATATAGAGGGGAGTTTAATAATTCTACACATGAATAAAAACACTATTTACAACAAAACCTAAACGTAATGCGGAGTTTAGGGCAAAACCGAAAGGTCTGTGTATATTTATGAAGTCGCTAAATCTTATGGATTTAGCTTTGGACAAGAAAAAATAAAACTAAACAATAAGCTTTAGCTTCATGCGAAGCCGGAAACGAAAAGTTTCCTTGCCTCCGCACTACGCTTAGCCGAACCGTTACCCAACATTTGAGAAAAACTATTTTCATATTAAATTTTATTTTCAGCACATTAATTTTTGCTCAAAATCCTGAATCATCTACTTTATATGAAAAAGAGTATTATGATTTAATAAATTATATTCCAAAAAATTTAAAAGCCGATACCGTTCATAAACTCGAAAGTCCAATTTTTGAAGGAGGTTTAAATACAATTGGGATTTTAAAAATATATAATGGGTTTATAGAAGATTTTAAACTATCTAATAATGACAAAAAATGGTTGGAAAATAGAATTGACCAAATCGCAACCGAATTATTTATTGACGGGAAAAGAATTTTAATAAGTGCGGTCGGAGGTTATTCTGGTTGCCCAGACAAGATGATTGATACTTTTAGATTAAAAGGTATTGAGATTACCAACCTAAAGTTTTGCCATACTTGTACTGACTCTTATCGAGACGAGAATTTCATTGAAAGATTCAATAACAAAATGTATTCTTTAATGGGAATCGAACCACCGAATGGAAAAACGCATAGATTCTATGGGAAATTTATTGGTTACGGAAAAAGCAATAGTGGAATTGAATTAATTCTGGCTGAAGATAGAACATTTAAATTTTGGAAAAGAAAAAGACACTGTTCGGATTTTACCGAAGGTTTTTGGAAAAACCGAAATGATACGCTGATTTTGAGTTCTAAGACTTTGACCAGGAATGATAGTTTGACTTTTGCTTTATCTAGTTCAAAGTGGATTGACTTTAATGATTTACAGTTTCGATTAAAAAAAGAAAAACTGACTGAATTAGATAACGGAAAAAGGAAATTAAAAAAGATAGTTCAATAAAAAACGTTGGGTAACAACACCATACGATAATGCGGAGCTTAGGTTTAATCGAAAGGTAATTGCTTATTTGGTTTGTTGCCAAAGTATTAAATTTAGTATTTTAGAAAAAATAAAACGAAATATAAACTTTGGCTAAGTGCTAGTTCGAAAACCAGTGATTTTTTTGCTCCCGCACTACGCATAGCTAAACGATGAATTGCATTCTCCTACGTCGACCCAATAGGCTACATCTCGTTTCTCTCGATTCTCGCCCATTGGGAAAATACAATTCATCGCAGCGCTATGTCAGATTACATATGGCAGTAGGATAAGAGAACTCTTGCCAAATACGACGCTTAACGGAAGAAAATAACGCAACACATCAAGTCGTTATATGTAATCTGGTCGCCAATTTTATTCCCAATACATAAAAAAAACAAAAAAGTTTTTTCCTATATTTCCATAAAAATTCGCGGACTCCACATAGCGCTGCGTTAGCAACAATTTAAATGAACTCATCTCTTAAATCTATATTACTGATTTTTATTCCACTTTTTTCATTTGGACAAGAGAAAGATTTTTATGATTTAGATAATTCTTATCACGAATTATACAGCAAACTAAAAGTAAAATCCTTAACAGTATCAACGAAGGAATTTGATAATGGAAAGTTAAATGAAGAATATATCGAGCTAATCCAAGATTTTGCTATAAATGGAGATATAATTAGAGAACGTGAGTTTTATAATTCAGATTCTACTGACGGTTGGGACGTGAAATATAAGTACAATGACAATCACCAAACCATAAGAACAGAATGGACTTGGTTAGACGATAAAGACCAAGATTTAACTGAATATGAATACGATTCAGACAACAAACTAATTAAGAGTTGTGATTATTATAAAAGAACAAATACAATCGAATTTCTTCTTGAAGAATGTCTAATTTATATTTATCGAAAAAATCGAATATTTAAGGTCAAAACAGCAGAAAATGAACTTAAAAGTTATTACAAGAAAAAAGGAGATTTTGTTTTTGGTTATTCCGCAGATAAAAAATTAAAATATAAATACAAAAATGGGGAATTTGTCTATCAAAATATGGATTCAATTATATTCAGATATGACAGAAATGATATCGGACAAATTATAAAAACTACGAAAACAGATAATAGTGACAATTTAATATTTAGTACTGTTTACGAATATTCAAAAGGACTATTAACGAAAGTAGTTTCTAAAGACAAAAATGGAATTTTAAGACGAGAAGAAGATTATAAATACGAATATTACGAATAAAAACTGTTGCTAACACGGTGTATAAAACATAGCTATTAAAGGCTTTTCGAGAGGTTTGTGTATGTTTACAAAGTCCGCCAAATTTTTAAATTTGGCTTTTAAAAAAGAAAAAGTTAAAAACAAAATATAAAAATTCGGCTCTGTGTTTATCCGAAAAGTTAGTGTCTTTTTGCACGCTACGTTTCATACACAAGTCCGATGAATTGCATTCTCCTACGTCGACCCAATAGGCTACATCTCGTTTCTCTCGATTCTCGCCCA
>CANLOV010000030.1 GCA_947492955.1 uncultured Cellulophaga sp.
CAATAAATGAAAAAAACGAAAAAGTTTTTCCCTATATTTCCATAAAAATTCGCGGACTCCACATAGCGCTGCGTTAGGCATTATTGAGTAAATGATAAAATATAAAGCGAAAAATAACAAATCAGATAAATTAAAATGGTTGATTTATATTCTAATAGGGTTAGGATTACTGACTTTTATAATAAAATATTCTGATTGGCATATTATATCAAAAATTCTGATTTCAATTCCCTTAATAATTAATCTATTCTTTGATATTTTTTATTTCAAAAAAGTTGGATATATAATTAACGAAATACACTTTGAAAATACTGGAATTGAAATATTTGACTTTAAAAAAAACAAAAAGAGAATTGCTTACTCAAATCTAAAATATTCGATTAGAAAAAGAAAATTTGATAAGCACAAAACAGAGATTGAACTTAAAAGTAAGAAAACCTTAAAATTTAAAACTTTAGGTAGATTACACATTAAGAACTGGGACAATATTTTTGACATTGAAAATGAATTAAAGCAAAGAGAAATTTCAAGAATAGAATGGAAACCTATTACCCTATGGGGAAAATATTGGGGAATTTTTATCGATTTATTTTTCTTGACAGCAGGTGATGGAGATATTGGAATGACTGAATACCAAGAAAGGTCTATTAAGGAAGTTACTGAAAACCCAACAGATAAAAAAAACAATGCCTAACAATGGCTATAATTAATACGGGTTTTGGTGCTTAATCCAAAGTTTAGTGTATTTTTATAGAGTCCGCCAAATCATTTTGATTTGTCTTTGGATAGAAAATAAAAACAAACAAAATGCTTCGGCTACGTGCTAAACAGAAAGTCACTGACTTTCTATTCCCGTACTAATCATAGCCTAACCGATGAATTGCATTCTCCTACGTCGACCCAATAGGCTACATCTCGTTTCTCTCGATTCTCGCCCATTGGGAAAATGCAATTCATCGCAGCGCTATGTCAGATTACATATGGCCGTAGGACAAGAGAACTCTTGCCTAACACGACGCTTAACGGAAGAAAATAACGCAACACATCATGTCGTTATATGTAATCTGGTCGCCAATTTTTATTCCCAATAAATGAAAAAAAACGAAAAAGTTTTTTCCTATATTTCCATAAAAATTCGCGGACTACACATAGCGCTGCGTTGTAAACAATACGCTGGAGTCATAACCATAATGAAAAAACATATACTTTTAATGACAATATTATCTTCCCTATTTGGTTTCGGTCAGAGTAAATTTGAGAAAATTAAAAAACATATTACCGAATCTAATTATGATATAGAAAGTTCAGATAAATTAGAAATACTTGATTTAATAAAACCTACAATTGGAATAAAAACCAAGTCGAAAACTGATAATGTAATTGAAATTGGAATGTCTAAAATTGGAGGAAATCCAGATTTGCCAAACAATTTTAAATGGCCCAAATTTGAAAATGAATATTTGACTTTTTGTGCACAGTATAACTTAAGCGAATTAAGTAAATACGATTTACAAAATGATCTTCCGAAAAATGGAATGCTTTATGTTTTTGTATTTATAGACAAAGATTATCCTGGTTTTATGAATAAAGAATCAAGTTACAAACTAATTTATCTTGAAAATACAGAAAATATAAAAAGAACTGAATTTCCTGAAAAATACTTTTTAGAAAGTAAATTTAAGTCTGCTAAAATTGAATATTTTGAATATTACACATTGCCAGATGACGAAAACTATAAAATAAAAAAATACAGAAAAAAATATAATGACTTTGGTTATTTCTATGAAACTGTAACTGAATTTATTGATAATCTGACTAATCAAGAAACTGATAATTTTCATCAAATCCTTGGAGAAGACAGGTCTGTTCAGTCAAGTGTTGTATTTGATTTTGCAACAAAAAAATTACAAATTAAAACTATTGAAGATTACGAATCAAAAAAAACAGAGATTGACAAAGTTTCAAAAAACTATAGAATATTATTGCAACTTGATTGTAATGATAAAAATTCCGATTTAAGTAGATTTGGCGGAAGTATGGTAATATATTTTGGAATTGAACCTGAAGAATTAAAAAATAAAAATATTAAAAATGTCATTTTGGCTTTTCAAGGAACATAAAAAGTACTGTTTACAACACTATATATAGCAAATTGGGCGATTAGTGCTTAATCTAAATGTTATTATCTATTTGCTATAGTCGCCAAATCTTTTGATTTGGTATCAAAGAGAAAATTAAAACAAAATACAAAAGATTTGGCTTGTGGCTAAACCGAAAATAATCGCTTATTTTCTGCCCAACTTGCCATATATTTAACGTTGTATGCAATGCCCGAAACGCAACAATGAAAATTGAAAAATCGAATGAAATTGAGCAAATGGACAAAAATTTGAATCAGATTAAAAAGGAAATTTATGACAAATGCTCACTTGAAATTTCAGACTTTAAAACTGAAGTTGAAAGTAAAGAATATAACGCTTGTCGATTTCAACTCAACGGACTGAATATTTTAAGTAGAAACGCCAAAATAACGCCAAAAAAAGTCGGACAATTTGTTACTTTTTGGAAACGGAATGAAAATGGACCGATTGAACCTTTTAATGAAAATGACCGAATTGATTTTTATACTGTAAACGTACGGACTGAAAACGAATTTGGACAGTTCGTATTCCCAAAATCTGTGTTGATTAAAAAAGGAATTCTCTCAACCGAAAAGAAAGAAGGAAAACGAGCTTTTAGAGTTTATCCGAATTGGGATATTGTAAAAAGCAAACAAGCTGAACGAACTCAAAAATGGCAACTGAATTATTTTTATAAAATAAACGGTTTGACTGATTTACAAAAAGTGAATGAACTGTACAATGGAAAATAAAGCACTACATACAACAATGTATAACCGCAATTACGGCGGATTCGACTACGTCCGAATCCACTCGGAATTGCTAACGTCAGTGTTAAACCGAAAATAATCGCTAATTTAACCCGTAACTGACGGTTATACGAGACGATGAATTGCATTCTCCTACGTCGACCCAATAGGCTACATCTCGTTCCTCTCGATTCCCGCCCATT
>CANLOV010000031.1 GCA_947492955.1 uncultured Cellulophaga sp.
GATGTTGCAGATGATGCTATTACTGCCGATAAGATAAATAGTAATATAGCTGGCAATGGTTTAACTCAAAATGCTACTACTGGTGCTTTAGAAGTAGATGTTTCAACAATTGCAGGTGAAGACCTTACACCAACAGATGCTTCTATAACGATAAATAATGGAACAGGTACTACCATTGTAGCTACAGATATTAGCGTAGCAGCAGATGGTATTACAAATGATAAAATAGCAGATAATGCTATAGGTACAGAAAACATTAACAATCAAACTATTTTAGCCGAAGATATTGCTGATGGAGAAATTATTCCAATCAAAATAGAAAACGGAGCAGCAAATGAAGTATTAAAAACGGATGCTACTGGGAATACAGTAGAATGGGGGCTATTAAATGCAGATAATATAGAAGGAGAAGACTTAACCCCCTCAGATGCTTCTATAACCATAAATAACGGAACAGGCACAACACTTTTAGCAACAGATATTAGTGTAGCTACAAATGGTATTACCAACGCTAAAATAGCAGATGATGCCGTTACTGCCACTAAAATAAATACAGATGTTGCAGGTGATGGATTAACAAAAAATGCAACTACAGGAGCTTTAGAGGTAGATCTAACTACTATTAATGGTGAGAACCTAACCCCTACAGATGCTTCTATAACCATAAACAATGGAACAGGTGCTACAATAGTCGCTACTGATATTAGTGTAGCTACAAATGGTATTACCAACGCTAAAATAGCAGATGATGCCGTTACTGCTACTAAAATAAATGTAGACGTTGCTGGTGTTGGACTTACTCAAAATACATCTGGAGCTTTGGATGTTAATGCTTTAGACATAACAAATACAAATACCACAGGCAATACAATTGCTACCATTACAGAAACAGGACAAACAGCCATAGATATTAATGAAACAATAACAACATTATCAAATCCAAATACGGCTACTACTAAAAATAGAATTGCAACATATACTAATGAAACTAACGCAGCAGTAGATATAGAAGAAACAGTTACAAGATTAGAAAGCCCAATAGGCTTAGAAAACACGCTTCGTTTTACAGACGAAGCAAACGGGGTAACAAACATTTCTAGTATTGTAAGAACTGTAAATGGTGTTGCTCCATTAGCAGACGGTAATGCTGTGGTAGCATTATCAAGAGTATATACAGGCTTAGATGACCCTATAGTAAGAGGTAATATAGTAACAGCCCCAATTGATGCAGACATTTATATAGTATCGGGTGAAGTAGCACCAAATGCTGACAGAAACGGTATTGCATATATTTATGACGATCAAGCACCTACAGGTCCAGGCATATGGCGACAAGTTTCTACCGATTTAGCTGCTACAGATGCTAGATATGTAAATATCATAGGAGATGCAATGACAGGCCCTTTAGCTATGGGAGCAAATGCTATTACGGGAGTAAGCGACCCTACAAACCCACAAGATGTAGCTACAAAAAATTATGTAGATGCATTAGCAGATGGTGATATTTCTTCACCACAAAGCACGATTACATTAGGCGGAACATTTACTAATGCTGCATTTGAAGATGTAGAATTAGATGTAGCAGATGATGCCATTACTGCTGAGAAAATAAATGCCGATGTAGCTGGTGCTGGACTTACTCAAAATGCAACATCAGGAGCTCTTGATGTAGATGTAGCTGCCCTTACAGGGGACGGAAATATAACATCTAC
>CANLOV010000032.1 GCA_947492955.1 uncultured Cellulophaga sp.
TCCTTACTTACTATTCCCGATACCGATAAAGCTGCTGGCTCGGTAAGGGTTTGATTCAATGTAGTCTCACATCCATCTTCCGTAATATCTCTAACTATAATACTATTAGCTCCATTTGAAAGCCCTGATACTACTACTGCATTGCTTGCTGTAGCTCCTGTTACTGAGGTAAAACTTGTTCCGCCATCTGTAGAATATCTAAACTCATTATTAGCATCACTTGGATTGTTAACCGTAAACGTAATGGTACCATCACTAGCGCCATTACACGTAGGGTTCGTAAAATCTGTAATTACTGCCGTTAACTCATTTCCTAGCTGTACCGTTACATTAATATTTGTAGAACATTCGCTACCATAGTTTACTACTATGTTATGTGGTCCTACTGCTATTCTACTAAATACATTCCCATTAGCGCCCGTTTGTACTGGGTTTCCATCTATGGCATACGTATATGAAGCATCGAAAGGAGTAATAGTAATATTTCCTGTTCCATCACAATTATACGCAATACTATTGCCTAAAGTTGGCTCTGTTGGTAATGGGGCTATAGTAATACTTGGTGTTATAGATACGATACAATCTGTATTGTTAGCATCTCTTACGCGTACCGTATAAGTGCCGTCTTCTAAATCTGTAAAGGTTGTGCCGCCTGTTGTACTTGCTGTCCATGCACCGCCATTTAAACTATACTGGTAATTTCCAGAACCACCTGTTGTAGCTGTTACTCCACCTACCGTAATTACACCATCTGCAATACATGTATAAGCCGTTGTTAACGCTGCTTCTGCTATAAGCTCATCTGGCTCATTAATCGTTACTGCTAAGGTCTGTGGACAATCGTTAGCATCTAATATACTAACCGTATAATTGCCTGCTGTTAAATTTGAAAACGTATTACCTGTCTGGTAAGTAACTCCATCTAAACTATACCTATATGGAGCATCTCCGCCTGCTATACTTAAAGCTATTGCCCCATTATTCCCGCCAAAACAGGTAACATGTGTAGGCGTTGGTGTTATTACTATTGGAGCATCTTGGGTAATGTTTAAATCAAAAATATCTTCACAATAATCTGTACCTCCACTATGGTCTCTTACATATACATCATAATCGCCTGCTACACTTATTGCAATAGGGTTCGTAGTAACAAAATCACCAGCTACTGGTGTTACTCCATCTGCTACTATAGCATACACATAATTAATATCTCCGCCTGTTGCTGTAATTGTTACATCTGTTGATGGGTTACAGGCTGTTATAGCATTTGCCGAAGCGGATACACTTAACTCTGGTAATATCTCAATATTTTGTGGCGTAGTTGGGCATCCATAAGCATCTGTAACTTGTATACTATAATCTCCTGACCCTAAATTTGTAAACGTATGAGTTGTGGCTGTTGCCGGACTTGGTGCTACATAAGCACCGCCATTTATCCTAAACAACAATCCGCCATTACCGCCTGTTACAGCTACCGTAATAGTGCCATTATTACTACCATCATAACACGTACTTGGTGTGGCTGTAAATGATAAACTTGCTGGTGCTGCTACATTAATTGTTGCAGATACTATCTCACAATTATTTGATGCAGTATAATTAGCATCTCGCATCCTTATTACATAATCTCCATCCACTGTTACTGCATTAGTAAACTCTGGACTAGACTGAAATGC
>CANLOV010000033.1 GCA_947492955.1 uncultured Cellulophaga sp.
AGGACTACACTTTGCCCTTTAAACTCCAGATAGTATCAGAAATTGAGCGTGGAGAACTCACAAAAAGCCAAGCAAAATCTAAATATGGTATTCAAGGAGATTCTACTATTACCAACTGGCTTAAAAAATATGATAATTTTGATTGAGAGAATCAAAGTAATATGTCTATATCTAAAAGTCCAGAACAACGGATTGTTGAAATTGAAGAGAAAATTAAGTTGTTAGAAAAGCAAAAAGCCAGAGCCGAGCATTTGGCAGAGCGTGCCGATAAGAAGGCTATTCTATTAGATATGATGATAGATTTGGCAGAAAAAGAATTTAATATTACTATTAGAAAAAACTCCAAACCCAAGTAATCGATATGTATAGAGTAAGTTACAAAGAGAGTATCTTATACTTGGGTTGAGTAGACAAGTATATTATAGAGTTATTAGGTCCAGACAAAAACGACAGATCATTGCAGGTAAGGTTATAGCATTAGTTCAATCGGTTCGTATGGAACAACCACGCATCGGTACTAGAAAGCTATATTATATTTTGCTAGAACCTTTAAAGGAATTAGGTGTTGGTAGGGATCGTTTATTTGCTATTCTAAAAGTCAATAAGATACTCATTAAACCAAAACGAAACTATCACATTACAACCAATTCGCATCATAGGTTTAGAAAACATAAAAATCTAATTCAAGATCAGCTTATAATAAAGCCAGAACAAGTGTGGGTTGCAGACATTACCTATGTGGGTAATCGGCAAAACCCCATGTGTTTATCTTTGGTAACTGATGCTTATAGTAGAAAAATAGTAGGCTATCATCTAGACTACACCCTTGAAGTTAATGTCTCACTAAAGACATTAAAACAAGCTGTAAAAAATAGGTCTTATCCAAACGACAAGCTCATTCATCATTCCGATAGATAGGGTACAATACTGTAGTAATGCTTATCAGGATGTTCTTAGCAAGCATAATATTCAATGTAGTATGACTGAGTCGTATGATCCATATCAAAACGCAATAGTTGAGCGTATTAATGGTATCTTAAAGCAAGAGTTCTT
>CANLOV010000034.1 GCA_947492955.1 uncultured Cellulophaga sp.
AACATTGAAAATGAAAATACCTTATTACCATTACCTAAAAGAACTTTTATGGGAGGGTTGGATAGTGCAAAAGGCATCTCAAAAGATACTAACAATTCTCTATGTGCTCTTGAAGTAGAAAACATACATAATAATCAAAAAAATGCTAGATATGCCATAAATATTGATCTTAAGGCTAATAATATTAATGCAGGAGATATATTAAATATTAGTATAGATGGAAAAAATAATAACAAAAGTAATGCAAGCATTATAATTGTAAAAAACAATGCAATAAATGGAAGATTAGATTCCCATGCTTTTGGAGATGAATGGTCTAATTATTCTACTAATATAGTTGTCCCTAGTGATGCTTCTAGTATCGACATATGGCTATTTGCTAATCAAGGCAGTAACCTACCTGGAACCGCTAGGTATGATAACCTAAATGTAAGCAGCCTTACTTGCTCAAATAACATTGAAAATGAAAATACCTTATTACCATTAACTAAAAGAACTTTTATGGGAGGATTGGATAGTGCAAAAGGAATCGCAACTGACACTAACAATTCTCTATGTGCTCTTGAAATAGAAAACATACATAATAATCAAAAAAATGCTAGATATGCCATAAATATTGATCTTAAGGCTAATAATATTAATGCAGGAGATATATTAAATATTAGTATAGATGGAAAAAATAATAACAAAAGTAATGCAAGCATTATAATTGTAAAAAACAATGCAATAAATGGAAGATTAGATTCCCATGCTTTTGGAGATGAATGGTCTAATTATTCTACTAATATAGTTGTCCCTAGTGATGCTTCTAGTATCGACATATGGCTATTTGCTAATCAAGGCAATAACCTACCTGGAACCGCTAGGTATGATAACCTAAATGTAA
>CANLOV010000035.1 GCA_947492955.1 uncultured Cellulophaga sp.
GTTGTGCTTAATTTAAAAATGACCAGAAACTCACTCTTTACAATAGTATTTTTCCTTTTTGCAAGTATTGCATTTGGACAATCGGACGAGGTAAAAAAACTGTTCGAGCCGACCGAAACGGACTCGCTATACATATTAGCAATACGAAATTATACTCGACATTCAGATACGATTTATAAGGAAAACCAATTAAAAGAACCAAATTCCAAAATTATCTACTTACGGTACGAAAGTTACCTTTCTCGAGTTCCGAAAATTATTAATGGATACCAAATTATTCAACTAGGACAGGCTAATCAAAAGAAGTATTTTAGAAAAAACCAAAACAGTCTCACGCTTGTAGAAATTTCACCTTTAACTCTAAAAGATGGACTTTTTAACATTACGGTAATTCCATACGGAGCTAAACGCAAAGGGAAATCAAAAATGGACTTATCATACAGCGGTTATGATAGAACTTATTTTAAATACGTGAACGGAAAGTTGGTTATGGACAAGTTTGAAAGTGGCGGAATATAAAAACTGCGCGGGAAAAAACTAAGCACAACAATGGCTAAACGTAATGCGGGCTTTAGGGCTAAATCGAAAGGTCTGCGTATATTTATGATGTCCGCAAAATCTTTGGGATTTTGCTTTAAACGAGGAAAAGAAAAAACAAAACAAAAAGATTTTGCTATGTGCTCAGACGGAAACGAAAAGTTCCCTTGTCCCCGAACTACGCTTAGCCGAGACCG
>CANLOV010000036.1 GCA_947492955.1 uncultured Cellulophaga sp.
ACCGTGGATGCTACGGGCACCAATGTAGAAGGCGGCTCAGGAAACTATGTACGATATGTATTTGTTAGGAATACTGTGACAGTACAAGACGGTCCAAATAATATATACACGGAGACTGATTTAGCGGGAGGCAGTTATGAAATTTTTGTTTATGATGATAAGGGTTGTGTTAATGCAACAGCAGCAACGACAACTATAAATGCCTTTGATGCATTAAATACAGCAAGTGCAGCAGTAACAACACCACTTACATGTACACCTGGTAATGATGCCGTTATTACGATAACAGCTACATCAACAGCAAATAATACGGCGTTATTAGAATATAGTGATGATAATGGAGCTACGTATCAGTCCTCAAATGTATTTAGTGGATTAAGTACAGGTAGTTATAATTTCTTAGTACGTCATACAGTTACAAATTGTGTTATACCGGTAAGTAATACGATAGTTATAACAGACCCAAATACGTTTGATGTAGATATTACAGCAACAACAGATGTGGTATGTTTTAATACGGCTACAGGAAGTGTAAACTTTACGGTTACAGATGCTACGTATACAGGGAACTATAACTGGAGTATTTTCAGTGATAATGGTACACCAACGAATTATACTGATGATGGAGCAGCGGTAGCAACAGGTGACCAGACAGATTATTCTTTTGGAGCA
>CANLOV010000037.1 GCA_947492955.1 uncultured Cellulophaga sp.
ATGGTACACCAACGAATTATACTGATGATGGAGCAGCGGTAGCAACAGGTGACCAGACAGATTATTCTTTTGGAGCACTAAATGCTGGAGGATATTATATTACGGTAAATCAGGTAGGAGTACCAACGTGTGAGAATAGAGAGCATTTTAATATAGCAAACCCAAGTATTGCTTTAAATGGAGGAACAAGATTAGTTACAGATATTACTTGTAATGGTAATGATGGAGCTATAGAGATAGTAAATGTTGCAGGCGGATGGGGTACTTACAGGTATTACATTAGTACTACTGTAAATCCTGATGTTACAGATCCATTAAATTATACAAGTAATGTAAAAGAAACAGGATTAGCTCCAGGTACTTACTATGTAGGCGTTATAGATGCCAATGGATGTGATGCACAATTAGCTAATGTAGTATTAGCAGATCCAACGCCAATTACGGCAGCATTAGATATTACGAATCCAAATTGTGATGTTGTAGATGGTGAGGTAACGGTTATTAATGTTATGAACGGACAAGGGAGTAATTACTCTTACCAATTGCAACGTTTTGATGGAGCTAGTTTTGTAGATTTTAGAACTATACAAACCTCAAATGTGTTCTCTAACTTAGGAGAAGGAGAGTATAGAGTTATAGTAAGTGACCAGTGGGATTGT
>CANLOV010000038.1 GCA_947492955.1 uncultured Cellulophaga sp.
AGAGGTTTAAACCTAAAAGATTGTTGGATTGGAGCAGGTTTTATTAGAAATAAAGTTTGGGACGAAAAGCACGGAAAAGACAGAACTGAACTTAATGATATTGACATAATATATTTTGACAAATCTAATTTGACCAAAAAGTTTGACTTAGAAATAGAGAGCAAACTGAGAAATCTGAACCCTAAACTAAATTGGTCTGTTAAGAATCAAGCAAGGATGCATATTAGAAATGGACACAAACAATATACTGATTGTAATAAAGCTATTTCCTTTTGGCCTGAAACTGCTACTTCAATAGCTGTTAGGTTGAATTTCAAAAACAAAATTGAGTATATCGCACCTTATGGATTAGAAGATTTATTTAATCTTTTAGTCATACCAACACCAAAATTTGATTTGACTATTTACAAGAATAGAATTGAAAAGAAAAACTGGAAAGAAAAATGGAGCAAATTAGAAATAAAAACTGGCTACAACACGGTGTATAAAACATAGCTAATAAGTGCTTAACCGAAAGGTTTGTGTATATTTAGAAAGTCCGCCAAATTTTTAATTTGGCTTTTAAAAAGAGAAAAGTTAAAACAAAATATAAAAATTCGGCTCTGTGTTAACCCGAAAAGTTAGTGTCTTTTGCACGCTACGTTCCATACACAAG
>CANLOV010000039.1 GCA_947492955.1 uncultured Cellulophaga sp.
ATGCTTTGGGTTATAGTTGCAGGACATGTATTTGCGCCTCTAACCTCAATCGTATACTCCACTCCTGCTCCAGAAGCACCCTCTAATCCTGTAAACACTGCCGTGTTATCTGTAGTGGTTGTAGGTGCTATTGGGAAGGTTGCTGTTACTGCAACATCTGATCCCGTAATTACAAATGTATACGGCGTTCCTGACTCATTCACAGGTGCACTTACACTTATAGTCCCATCATCTAAGCCATTACACGTTACTACTGTAAACGAATCTACCTCTGGTACAGGTGCTATTGTTGGTGCTACTGTCCTTGTATATACTACCGCAGCACATGTTGGATTGTTTGTATCATAGATAGATATAACATAATCGCCATCTACATTTGCTCCATTCCATACCTCTGGAGATGTTAATGTTGTTCTTGCCTGATCTGATAAGCCTGGACCATTTATCTCATACTCATAACTACCTGATCCTCCACTTGCTGTTATCGTTATCTCTCCATTTGGTGATAACGCACCAACACACTCTAATAACTTTGTAATCTCTGCTGATGTTGTTAACTC
>CANLOV010000040.1 GCA_947492955.1 uncultured Cellulophaga sp.
CGGCTTTACCTGCAGGAGAAACTATGACTGTAACTGTAAATGGAGCTACTTATGATGTAGTACCAGATGCTGATGGGAACTGGTCCGTAGATACAGAAAACGATACACCTGCTTCAGGTACACTTGGTACTTTTGTAGATGGTAACTCCTATGAAGTAGTAACTACCATTACCGATGCAGCAGGAAATGACTCCGTGGATGTTTCTAATAACGAAGTAACTATCGATACGACGGACCCAGCAATTCCTACTGTAGTTTCTCAAACAACTAGCGATACTACACCGGTAATCACAGGAACTAATGGTACGGCTACGGCTTTACCTGCAGGAGAAACTATGACTGTAACTGTAAATGGAGCTACTTATGATGTAGTACCAGATGCTGATGGGAACTGGTCCGTAGATACAGAAAACGATACACCTGCTTCAGGTAC
>CANLOV010000041.1 GCA_947492955.1 uncultured Cellulophaga sp.
GATGGAGGAACACAGACAGTTAATTTTAGTGCAATTTTAGCTGCTGCAGATAACCAAGCATTAACTTTAGAGGCAGGAAATGTTTTAACTTTAGTAGATGGAGGTACAGTAGATTTGACTCCATTTTTAGACAATACCGATAACCAAGCCATCACAGCATTTAGTTTAGATGATGCTACAGGTATTTTAACATTGACATTAGAAGATGGAGGAACACAGACAGTTAATTTTAGTGCAATTTTAGCTGCTGCAGATAACCAAGCATTAACTTTAGAGGCAGGAAATGTTTTAACTTTAGTAGATGGAGGTACAGTAGATTTGACTCCATTTTTAGACAATACCGATAACCAAGCCATCACAGCATTTAGTTTAGATGATGCTACAGGTATTTTAACATTGACATTAGA
>CANLOV010000042.1 GCA_947492955.1 uncultured Cellulophaga sp.
TTCCCTGTATACGTAGCATCTGTAACCGTAAAGTTTACACTTCCTGTAGCCGTATTAAAACATACCACATCTGTTGTCCCGGTAATATCTACATCAAACGTATTTGGATCTGTTATAACTATCGTATTATTTGCTGGTATTACACAACCTGTAACTGTATGACGTACTAAGAAATTATAACTATCTGTACTTAATCCACTAAATACATTTGAGGACTGATACGTAGCTCCATTATCATCACTATATTCTAATAACGATAAATCATTTACTGTTGATGTAGCTGTTATCGTAATAACGGCATCATTACCCGGTGTACACGTAAGTGGTGTTGTTACTGCTGCACTTGCTGTATTTAATGCATCAAAGGCATTTATAGTTGTCGTTGCTGCTGTTGC
>CANLOV010000043.1 GCA_947492955.1 uncultured Cellulophaga sp.
TGTGTTCCTCCATCTTCTAATGTCAATGTTAAAACACCTGTAGCATCATCTAAACTAAATGCTGTGATGGCTTGGTTGTCTGAACTAATGTCTGTTAAAGGTACTGTTACAGTATTTCCGTCTTCTATAGTAATAGTTAAATTACCATTTATAGTGTCAACTGAAAAATCTTGTATTATTTGATTATCGGTATTTGACCCTGCTGCTAATGCTAAAGCATCTATTTCATCCTTAATCTCATTAATTGCACTTTGTGTATTCGTAGAATTTATAGTCAAATAAGGACTAAATGGCACCTCTGAAGCATTCTGGTTATCTGCAGCAGCTAAAATTGCACTAAAATTAACTGTCTGTGTTCCTCCATCTTCTAATGTCAATGTTAAAA
>CANLOV010000044.1 GCA_947492955.1 uncultured Cellulophaga sp.
GATTATATCGATTTAGATAGCGATAATGATAGTGTGCCGGATAATAATGAAGGGAACGATTTTGATTTCGATGGCGAACCCGACCAGACATTTACAGGCGAAGATACCGATGGTGATGGTTTAGACGATGGTTATGAAGGCTCAGATGTAGCCGATGGTTTTGATGTAAACGATGAGATAGACGACCCAGCGAATGATTTACCAGATACTGATGGTACTGAGGATGTAAACTACAGAGATTTAGATGACGATGGTGATGGTATTAATACTGAGGATGAAGATGCAGATGGCGATGGCGACCCAACGAATGATGATACTGATGGCGATGG
>CANLOV010000045.1 GCA_947492955.1 uncultured Cellulophaga sp.
AATTGTGATGTAATAGATGGAGAGATTACAGTAATGGGTATTCCAAATACGAATGCAGTATCAGGAGGACAAGGTTCTAATTATAGTTATGAATTGGAACGTTTTGATGGGACAATTTTTGTAAACCATAGAGCTATACAAACCTCTAATGTATTCTCAAACCTTGGCGAGGGCGAATATAGAGTAATAGTTAGAGATCAATGGGGTTGTGTAAGCACACCAACTACGAGTGTTACTTTATATGAAGAGTTAACAACATCAGCAGAGATTACAAAGTTATTAGAGTGTGTTGGTGCGTTATCACCAAATGGAGAGATAACGAT
>CANLOV010000046.1 GCA_947492955.1 uncultured Cellulophaga sp.
AACTGCTAGTGGTGTTAGTGGAGCAACTTACAATTGGTATACATCATCAGGAGTTTATATAATATCAGGTACAAGCTATACAACACCTAGTTTAAATAGTACTACAACCTATAGAGTATCAGCAACAGTTAGTAATTGTGAAGGGCCACAAATAAGCACTCAGGCATTAGTTACACCAGGTGTAACTTGGTACCCAGATGGCGATAGAGATGGTTTTAGAGATTCAGCAACTCCCACAATAAGCTGTGAAGATTTATCCTCGGGTCCATGGACACAAAGTGTAAACAATGACAATTGTATAGGTCAAAAAGGTACAGAT
>CANLOV010000047.1 GCA_947492955.1 uncultured Cellulophaga sp.
CCGCTTACTTCTACTCCTTTTACATTATCCTCGATACCATCGCCTACAGTGAATTCATAAGGTCCTCCTGTTAACTCGCCACCTTCTGGTTGGTTACGGTATACTTTTACAGCATTACTAGATAAGCTATAGTCTCCTGATAAATCCGTTAATGCATTGTTGCCTTGTGCTAAGCCTTCTAATCCGTCTGCATAACTAATATGCCAGATTAGACATGTTCCAGCACCTGCACCATCAAAGTTTACAGCTCCTGGGTATGGTGGTAATCCTAAAATCTTACCTTCCTCATCAGTTACTATCCA
>CANLOV010000048.1 GCA_947492955.1 uncultured Cellulophaga sp.
TTACCTTCCTCATCAGTTACTATCCAGCCTGAATTTGGTCCTGAGTTACCTGTTACCGCTACATTCTTTACATTATCCTCTTCGCCATCACCTACACAGAATGTATAAGGTCCGCCTGTTAACTCGCCACCTGCTATAGCTACTGGTGTACGTACTACTTTTACATAGTTAGAGATATCGTAACATCCTGCTAAATCGGTTAAAGCATTGTTTCCTTGTGCTAATCCTTCTAATCCGTCTGCATAACTAATATGCCAGATTAGACATGTTCCTGCACCTGCACCATCGAAGTTTACAGC
>CANLOV010000049.1 GCA_947492955.1 uncultured Cellulophaga sp.
TGTCTGGAATACCATCGTTATCAGCATCGATGTCTAAATGATTGGGTATACCATCTTCATCAGTATCTAGTGGAGTTGTTAATGGATCATTATCCCCATCGGTATTTGGGTCTTCGATTGCATCGATAATTCCATCATTATCATCATCTAAATCTACAACATCCGGTACACCATCACCATCGGTATCTGGGCCGTTGTCTGGATCTAAATAGTCTGGAATGCCATCGCCATCAGTATCATCATTCGTTGGGTCGCCATCGCCATCTGCATCTTCATCCTCAGTATTAATACCATCACC
>CANLOV010000050.1 GCA_947492955.1 uncultured Cellulophaga sp.
AACTCCACTAGATACTGATGAAGATGGTATACCCAATCATTTAGACATCGATGCTGATAACGATGGTATTCCAGACAATGTAGAAGGTCAAACAACGGAAGGATATATTGCACCAAGCGGAGAGGATGATGATAACGATGGATTAGATAATGCGTATGACGATGAAGACAATACGGGCATTATCCCAGTAAACACAGATGAAGAAGATACACTGGATTATATCGATTTAGATAGCGATAATGATAGTGTGCCGGATAATAATGAAGGGAACGATTTTGATTTCGATGGCGA
>CANLOV010000051.1 GCA_947492955.1 uncultured Cellulophaga sp.
GCTTCTGGAGCAGGAGTGGAGTATACGATTGAGGTTAGAGGCGCAAATACATGTCCTGCAACTATAACCCAAAGCATCACAGAGCCAGATGTTATAGTGGTAAATGCTAGTGCAGTAAGTGTGGATGAGTATTTATGTACAGCTACTTCTGGTAATGTACAGGGTAATGCGTTTATTACCGTGGATGCTACGGGCACCAATGTAGAAGGCGGCTCAGGAAACTATGTACGATATGTATTTGTTAGGAAT
>CANLOV010000052.1 GCA_947492955.1 uncultured Cellulophaga sp.
ATTATAGAGATAGTAGATATTACAGGCGGATGGGGAGATTATAGTTACTATGTAGCACCAACAAGCTCACCAGCACCAACACCTAGCGATTACCAGACATCTCCTATATTTACAGGTCTTGCAGGCGGAGTAGCAACAGGAACAGATTACCAAGTATGGGTAAAAGACAGGAGAGATTGTCCTATACAGTTAGCGGATATAAACCTTATAGATCCTTCAGAAATTTTGGCATCATTAGTAATTACAAA
>CANLOV010000053.1 GCA_947492955.1 uncultured Cellulophaga sp.
ATGGTACACCAACGAATTATACTGATGATGGAGCAGCGGTAGCAACAGGTGACCAGACAGATTATTCTTTTGGAGCATTAAATGCTGGAGGATATTATATAACAGTTACCCAAGTAGGAGTACCAACGTGTGATAATAGAGAGCATTTTAATATAGCACAACCAAGTTCAGCGCTTTCTGCAGGTACCCCATCGGTAACAGCAGTTACTTGCGCATTGAATGATGGTATTATAGAGATAGTAGAT
>CANLOV010000054.1 GCA_947492955.1 uncultured Cellulophaga sp.
AAGATGGTATAAGTATAGGATTAACAGGAGGAGCAACTAGTTATGCTGTTAGCGGATTATTAGCATCTACGGGGTATGCTTTTACAGTGCAAGCTATAGACGGAGCAAGTAATAGGTCAGTATTAAGTAGTATATTGAATGTTACAACAAGTGCTACGCCAGATACGGAATCACCAAGTGTTCCTACTAATTTGTTGTCTTCTAATATAGGAGAAACGACAGTAGATATATCATGGGA
>CANLOV010000055.1 GCA_947492955.1 uncultured Cellulophaga sp.
TGGATAGTAACTGATGAGGAAGGTAAGATTTTAGGATTACCACCATACCCAGGAGCTGTAAACTTTGATGGTGCAGGAGCAGGAACATGTCTAATCTGGCATATTAGTTATGCAGATGGATTAGAAGGCTTAGCACAAGGCAATAATGCATTAAGCGATTTATCAGGAGACTATAGCTTATCTAGTAATGCAGTAAAAGTATACCGTAACCAACCAGAAGG
>CANLOV010000056.1 GCA_947492955.1 uncultured Cellulophaga sp.
CTTTTTAAAAATAAGTTTTAAAAAGTTTGTCAGGAATAAAAAAGGTTTTATATTTGCAGCCGCTTAGCGCATGAGTGCTAGCGATAGTAAAAAGAATAAGAAGTTCATAGACATATTGGAGAGACAGCGTAATTTAAATTTAGCGATAAATTTAGATTAAAAAAATTGAGAATAAAAACCGAGAGTTAGAGAATTAATACTCGTCAAGTTATATAAAAAAC
>CANLOV010000057.1 GCA_947492955.1 uncultured Cellulophaga sp.
ACTTATAAAGTAGAAGGAACCAATAGAAGTAGCTGTACAGGTTTTAAGACCACAAGTACAAATTCTACTATTACATTAGTAGTGCCAGGAACACCTAGTGTAACATCCTCAGCAGTATGTAATAGTGGTACAGTTACTTTAACTGCTAGTGGTGTTAGTGGAGCAACTTACAATTGGTATACATCATCAGGAGTTTATATA